>NC_016109.1:4389375-5852500 GCF_000269985.1 Kitasatospora setae KM-6054
CCTCGACCCGCTGCGCGGGCCCGGGCTGACCGTCACCCTGGACGACGCCCCGCCGGACGCCACCGCGCGGATCCCGGGCGTCCCCGCGCCCGGCGTCAACGACCTGGTGATCCACCAGCAGGACATCCAGGCCGTGGTGAACGCCCTGTGGCGGGGCGGCGCCGAGGGGATCCAGGTGATGGACCAGCGGCTGATCTCGACCAGCGCGGTGCGCTGCGTCGGCAACACCCTGCTGCTGCAGGGCCGGGTCTACTCGCCGCCGTACGTGATCCGCGCGGTCGGCCGGACCGACGCGCTGCGCGCCGCGGTGGACGCCGACCCGACCATCCGCAACTACCTGGGCTACGTGACCGCCTACGGGCTGGGCTGGAAGGTCCAGGAGAGCGGCGAGCTGACCCTGCCCGGCTACACCGGCTCCGCCGACCTCCGGTCCGCCGGCGCCCCCTGAGAGAACCCCGCCGGAGAACCCCTCCGGGCCCTTCCGGCCCCCGCCGCCGGCCGTCCGACCCGCTGTGACAGGGCTGTTGCCCGGATACCTTCCTGGGCCGGGCCGGTGGGCGTCTACGCTTGTGCAGACCCGAAACACCGAGGAGCACCATGTACGGCTGGATCTGGCGGCATCTCCCGGGCCCCGCGCCGGTCCGCGCGCTGATCGCGCTGCTGCTCGTCCTCGGGGTGGTCTACGTCCTGTTCCAGTACGTCTTCCCGTGGGCCGAGCCGCTGCTCCCCTTCGGGAACGTGACGGTGGACCAGGGCGCCGGCGGCTGAGCCCGGCACCGCTCCGCCTCCGCCCGATCCCCGACGCACCCGTACCCCAGGAGTAGCGATGACCTCCGCCGGCAGACCGCCCCGGATCCTCGTGGTCGACAACTACGACAGCTTCGTCTTCAACATCGTCCAGTACCTGTACCAGCTGGGCGCGGTCTGCGAGGTGGTCCGCAACGACGAGCTGACCGTGGCCGACGCCCGGCCGCGCTCGGGCGAGGAGGGCTACGACGGGGTGCTGCTCTCCCCCGGGCCCGGGACGCCCGAGGAGGCCGGCGTGTGCGTGGAGATGGTGCGCCACTGCGCGGCGGCCGGGCTGCCGCTGTTCGGGGTCTGCCTGGGCCTGCAGTCGATCGCGGTGGCGCACGGCGCGGTGGTCGGGCGGGCGCCCGAGCTGCTGCACGGCAAGACCTCGCCGGTGGTGCACGAGGACGGCGGCGTCTTCGCCGGCCTGCCCTCGCCGCTGACCGCGACCCGCTACCACTCGCTGGCGGTCGACCCGGCCACCGTGCCGGCCGAGCTGGTGGTGACCTCGCGGACCGACAGCGGCGTGATCATGGGCCTGCGGCACCGCGAGCTGCCGATCGAGGGCGTCCAGTTCCACCCGGAGTCGGTGCTCACCGAGGGCGGCCACCGGATGCTCGCCAACTGGCTCGCCGAGTGCGGATACCCGGAAGCGGTGGACCGCTCGGCGGGCCTCGCCCCGGTCATCGGCCGGGGCTGACGCGGTGACCGCCGTGCGCCCGGAGGGGGGCGTTCCCGAGGAGCTGGGGGAGCCGGACGACTGGGGCGTGTACGAGGAGGCCCCGGCCGAGCAGACCCTGAAGCTGCGGCTGTCCGACACCGCGGCCGCCGCGGCCGGGCCGGTACCCGGTCCGATACCCGGGCACGGCCGGTCGGCCGGCCCCCCGCCCGACCGGCGCCGCGGCGCGGGCAGCGGCCGCCGCCGGGCCAGCGGGAAGCGCACCGGGCCGCGGCCGCCGCGTCCCAAGGAGCGCAAGCGGGTGGTGTTCGCCCGGCTGGTGGGCGAGCTGTTCATCACGCTCGGCGCCCTGATGCTGCTGTTCGTCTCGTACCAGCTGTGGTGGACCAACGTGCTGGCCGACCGGGACGCCGGGGCCGCCAGCGACAAGCTGGAGCAGCAGTGGGCCCAGCAGCCGGTGCCGTCCGGCGGCGGGGGCGGCGGGGCCACGGCGGCGCCGCCGACCGCGTTCGAGCCCGGTCAGGGCTTCGCCATCATCCACATCCCGAAGCTGGGACTGGACTACCCGATCGCCGAGGGCACCGACAAGCAGAAGGTGCTCGACCACGGCCTGGTGGGCCACTACGCGGGCACCGCGATGCCGTCCGACCCGGAGGGCAACTTCTCGGTCGCCGCGCACCGCACCACGCACGGCCAGCCGTTCCGGAAGATCGGCCAGCTGGTGCCGGGCGACAAGATCGTGGTGGAGACCGCGACCTCCTACTACACGTACGAGGTGGCGGGCGGCATCCCGGAGACGCCGCCGACCAACGTGACGGTGCTGCAGAAGATCCCGAAGGGCTCGCCGTTCACCGCGCCGGGCCGCTACCTGACCATGACGACATGCACGCCGGAGTTCAGTGCCCGGGGAAGACTGATCGTCTTTGGCAAGATGGTCGAGGAACGGCCGAGGAGCCAGGGCCAGCCGGAGGCGCTGACCGGGCGATGAGCTGATGAGCTAGCGAGGCACGGCACCATGGGCACAGCCATTCGGGGCGGGCGGGGACGGCGCGGACGGCTGGCGGTGGCCCTGGGCCTCGCGGGGGAGCTGCTGATCACCCTGGGGCTGGTGCTGGCGCTGTTCGTCGGGTACTCGCTGTGGTGGACCGACGTGGTGGCCGACCGGGCCGCCGGCCGGGCCGGGGACCGGCTGCGGCAGACCTGGACCGTCCCGGCGGCGCCCCCGGGCGGCCCGGCGGCCGCCGAGCCGGTGCCGCAGTACGCGGCGGGGGACGGCGTGGGCTTCCTGCACGTGCCCGCCTTCGGCCGGGGCGACCAGACGCTGATCCGGATGGGCACCACCGCGGAGGTGCTGAACGAGGGCGTGGCCGGGGTCTACGAGGAGCCGTACCGCTCGGCGATGCCCTGGGACGCCGAGGGCAACTTCGCGCTGGCGGCGCACCGGGACGGGCACGGCGCGAAGTTCCACGACCTGGACCGGCTGGCGCCGGGCGACCCGGTGGTGGTGGAGACCCGGGACTCCTGGTACGTCTACAAGGTCGCCGGGACGCTGCCGCAGACCTCCAAGTACGACGTGGGCGTGGTCGCACCGGTCCCCGAGGGCTCGCCGTTCACCGGCCCGGGCCGCTACCTGACGCTGACCACCTGCACGCCGGTGTACACCTCCCGCTACCGGATGGCGGTCTGGGCCGAGCTGGTCCGGGTCGACCCGGTGGACGCGAAGCGCACCCCGCCGCCCGAACTGCGCTGACCGGCCGGGCGCCCGGCGCGAACGAACGGCCGGGGGGCCGTACCGTCGACGGACGGTACGGCCCCCCGGCCGTCGTGCGGTGCCGCTCGGGGCGTCAGTTGTTGCCGCCGGGGGTGGTCGGCTGCTGCTTGTCGCCCGGCCGGGTCCAGAGCTGGACCACGGTGTTCGGCTCGACCTGGCCGGAGCCCGGGTTGCTGTTCATGACGATCGCGTTGTCGTCCTGCGGGCCGGCCACCACCTGCGGGATCAGGCCGGCCTTCTGCAGGTCGGCGAACGCCTGCTTGTAGGTGTGCCCGACGGTGATCGGCACCAGCACCTTGTCGGCCTGCTTGCCGACCACGATGGTGACCGGGGTGCCCTGCTTGACCTGGCCGGTCTTCGGGCTCTGGTCGACGACCTGGCCGATCTGCGAGCTGTCGGTGACCTGCTTGGTGGTCACCGTGACGGTGAGGCCGGCGTCGCTGAGGGTCTGGGTGGCCACGTCCTGGGACTTGCCGACCATGCTCTGCACCGCGATCTTCTGCTGGCCGGAGGAGACCGTCAGGGTCACCGTGGCGCCCGGGGCGGCCTTGCCCTTGACGTCCTGCGAGACCACCTTGTCCTGCTCGACCTTGTCGTCGTTGGCGTAGGTGACCTTGACGTCGAAGCCCTTGTCCTTGAGCGCCTTGGACGCGGCGTCCTTGCCCTGGCCGGCCACGTCGGGCACGTCGACCTGGGCCGCCGCGGCGGCCAGGTGCACGACGATGGTGCCGTTGTCGTCCATCTGCCCGCCGGCCGCCGGCGACTGGGTGCAGACCTGGTCCTTCTGGACCTTGGTGTCCGGGCAGCTGGCGGCCGGGTCGCCGGCCTGCACCTTGAGGTTGGGGCTCTGCGCCTTCGCGGCGCTGGTGGCGTCGGCCAGGCTCAGCCCGGACAGGCTCGGGACGCTGGTCTTCCCGGCGCCCTTGTTGGTCTTCATCATCGACTGCACCACGAAGAACGCGCCGACCAGGACCAGCACCGCCGCGACGGCGAGCACGATCCAGGAGGTGTTGTTCTTCTTCGACGGCTCCTCGCGGCGGCGCCCGGACCGGCCCTCGTAGCCGTTGTCGTAGCCGTCCCCGCCGCCGCCGTTGTAGCCGTTGTCCTGGTAGCCGCCGTAGGGGGCGGGCTGCTGGTTGCCGGCCTGCGGCAGCATGGTGGTCGGGCCGCCGCCCTGCTGGGGCAGCACGTTGGTCTGGCCGTACGGGTCGTACTGGTTGCCGCCCTGGTCGTAGCCGTAGCCGGCCGCGCCCATGCCGTAGGCCGCCTGCTGGGCGGCGTTCACCGGCAGGCCGTCGAGGAAGCGCTCGATGTCGTCGCGCATCTCGTCGGCCGACTGGTAGCGGTAGTCGCGCTCCTTGGCCAGCGCCTTGAGCACGATCGCGTCGATCTCGGGGCGCACCTCGGGGTCGTACGAGGACGGCGGCGCCGGCTCCTCGCGGACGTGCTGGTAGGCCACCGCGACCGGCGAGTCGCCGACGAACGGCGGCCGGACGGTCAGCAGTTCGTACAGCAGGCAGCCGGTGGAGTACAGGTCGGAGCGGGCGTCGACGGTCTCGCCCTTGGCCTGCTCGGGGGAGAGGTACTGGGCGGTGCCGATGACCGCGGAGGTCTGGGTCATCGTCATGCCGGCGTCGCCCATCGCGCGCGCGATGCCGAAGTCCATCACCTTGACGTTGCCCTGCCGGGTCAGCATCACGTTGGCGGGCTTGATGTCGCGGTGCACGATGCCGGCCCGGTGCGAGTACTCCAGGGCCTGCAGGATGCCGATGGTCATCTCCAGCGCCCGCTCGGGCAGCAGCCGCCGCCCGGTGTGCAGCAGCTCGCGCAGGGTGGAGCCCTCGACGTACTCCATGACGATGTACGGGATGGAGATCCCGTCGATGTAGTCCTCGCCGGTGTCGTAGACCGCGACGATCGCCGGGTGGTTGAGCGAGGCCGCGGACTGCGCCTCGCGGCGGAACCGGGCCTGGAAGGACGGGTCGCGGGCCATGTCGGTACGGAGGGTCTTCACGGCGACCGTGCGGCCGAGCCTGGTGTCGTGGCCGAGGTACACCTCGGCCATGCCACCGCGTCCCAGGACGCCGCCGAGCTCGTACCTGCCGCCGAGGCGACGAGGCTCTTCCATATCTCCGACCCTCTCCCCCACCGGCAGGTGAGGATGTGACGTAGGTGTCCCCGCACGCTCTCTTCGGACGCGCCGCCCGCCGCCGCGGTTTCACGGTCGGGCCACGGAATCCGGCCGCGGGTACACCCGCTGCTGGCGGATACGCTACCGGGCGAACCCGAGCGGCCCCGGGCAGGCCGTCAGCTGAGACCAGACCGGTACCGACCGGGACCGTCCCATTGTGACAACTCCGGCCGCCGATCGAGGACCGGCGGCCGGAATGTGACGCATGCGACCGGCCCTACTTGCCCAGCGCCGCCTGCATCATCGACTTGGCGATCGGCGCGGCCAGCGAGCCGCCGGAGATCTCCGCGCTCTCCGCCGCGCCGTCCTCGACCACCACCGCGACCGCGACCTGCTTGCCGGACGCGTCCTTGGCGTAGGAGACGAACCAGGCGAACGGCAGGCCCGAGTTGTCCTGGCCGTGCTGCGCGGTGCCGGTCTTGCCGCCGACGGTCAGGCCCGGGATCGCGGCCTTCTTGCCGGTGCCGTTCTGCACCACCGACTCCATCAGCTGCTGCAGCTTCTGCGCGGTGGCCGGCGAGACGGCCTGGCTCATCTGGTGCTCGGAGTGGGTGGAGATGGCGTTGCCCGCCGCGCCCTCCTGGGCGACCAGGTACGGCTGCATCAGCGAGCCGTTGTTGGCGATCGCCGCCGCGACCATCGCCATCTGCAGCGGGGTGGCCCGGGTGTCGTGCTGGCCGATGGCGTCCATCGCGGTGCCGTCGGGGGAGGAGCCGCTCGGGTAGTAGCTGGCGGTGGCCCGGATCGGGATGTCCACCTTGTCGTTGTTGAAGCCGAACTTCTCGGCCTGCGCGCGCAGTTGGTCGCGGCCCAGCTCGGCGCCCATCTTGCCGAACACCGTGTTGCAGGAGTAGTCCATCGCCACCATGACGGTGGCGTCCTCGCAGGGCTCGGTGGCGCTGGCGTTGCGCAGCGGCGTGTTGGTGCCGGGCAGGACGTACGGGTTCGGGGTCTGGGTGGTGTCGTTCGGGTTCTGGTACTTGCCGGTCTCGAACGCGGTCGCCGCGGTGATCAGCTTGAACGTCGAGCCGGGCGGGTAGGTCTCGCGCAGCGCGCGGTTCACCAGCGGGCGGTTCGGGTCGTCCTGCAGCGCCTTGTAGGCGGCGGAGTCCGCGTCGGTGCCGCCGGAGAAGGTGCCCGGGTCGTACGACGGGGTGGAGACCACCGCCAGGATCGCCCCGGTGCGCGGGTCGATCGCCACCGCGGCGCCCTTCCGGTTGCCGAGGCCCTCGAAGCCGGCCTTCTGCACCTTCGGGTCGATGGTGGTGACCACGTCGCCGCCCTGCTTGGGCTTGCCGGTCAGCATGTCCAGGGTGTTGCGGAAGAACAGCCGGGAGTCGGTGCCGGAGAGCACGCCGTCCTCCAGCTTCTCCAGCTGGCTGGCGTCGAAGATCTGCGAGGAGTAGCCGGTCACCGGGGCGTACAGCGGCCCCTCCACCCAGGACCGCTTGTACTTGTAGCGCAGGCCGTTGACGAAGTCGGACTTGGTGACGGGCTGCCCGCCGACGATGATGTTGCCGCGCGGGTAGGCGTACCGGTCGTACTTCACCCGCTCGTTGTGGGTGTTGTTCGCCCAGGCCGCGGCCTGCACGCCCTGCACCCAGTTGACCCGGACCATCAGCGCCAGGATCAGCACCAGGCAGAAGATCGAGACCCGGCGGATCGGCTTGTTCACGAGGACGCTCCCCTGCTCTGGTCCGACTGCCCGTAGCCCTGGGGCTGCCCGTAGCCGGGCGGCTGGCCGTAGCCCTGGGGCTGCCCGTAGCCGGGCGGCTGGCCGTGACCCGGTTGCCGGCCGTGGCCCTGGGGCTGCCCGTGGCCCGGCTGCTGCCCGTGCTCCGGCTGCTGGGCGTGCCGGTCGGGGGCGGCGGCCGGTTCGGGGATGGCGGCCGGGGCGGGTTCGGCGGCGGGTTCGGCGGCCGGGCGGCGGGCGGTGTCGCTGATCTTCATCAGGACGGCGATCAGCGCCCAGTTGGCGACCACCGAGGAACCGCCCTGGGCCAGGAACGGCATCGTCATGCCGGTCAGCGGGATCAGGCCGGTCACGCCGCCCGCGACCACGAAGACCTGCAGCGCGAACGCCGAGCTCAGGCCGACCGCGAGCAGCTTGCCGAACGGGTCGCGGGCCGCCAGCGCGGTGCGCAGGCCGCGCTGCACGACCAGCCCGTACAGCAGGAAGATCGCCATCAGGCCGGTCAGGCCCAGCTCCTCGCCGAACGAGCCGAGGATGAAGTCGCTCTTCGCGGCGAACTGGATCAGCCAGCTGCGGCCCTGGCCGAGGCCGGTGCCGACGGTGCCGCCGGAGCCCAGCGACATCAGGGTCTGGCCGATCTGCTCCGAGCTGTCCTGGCTGTGGTTGGGCGCGAACGCGGCCATCGGGTCAAGCCAGGCGTTGATCCGGGTCTTCACGTGCGACTCGGTGCTGGCCACCACGGCGGCGCCGCCGAAGGACATCAGCAGACCGAAGACGATCCAGCTGGTCCGCTCGGTGGCGACGTACAGCATCACCACGAACAGGCCGAAGAACAGGAAGGACGTGCCGAGGTCGGTCTCGAACACCAGGATCAGGATCGACAGCAGCCAGACCACCACGATCGGGCCGAGGTCGCGCCCGCGCGGCAGGTACAGGCCCATGAACTTGCGGCTGGCCAGCGCCAGGGCGTCCTTCTTCACCATCAGGAAGCCGGCGAAGAAGATGGTCAGGATGATCTTGGCGAACTCGCCGGGCTGGATCGAGAAGCTCCCGAAGCGGATCCAGATCTTCGCGCCGAAGTCCTCCTTCCGGGACGGGAAGAAGGCCGGCGCGGCCAGCAGCACCAGCGCCGCCACCATCGAGATGTAGGTGTAGCGCTGCAGGATCCGGTGGTCCTTGAGCAGCCACATCACGCCGATGAACAGGCCGACCCCGAGCCCCGACCACATCAGCTGGTTGGTGGTCGCCGGGAAGTTGTTCTTCAGCAGCTTGCCGGCCTTGTCGAGCCGCCAGATCATCACCAGGCCGAGCCCGTTCAGCAGCGTCGCCAGCGGCAGCAGCAGCGGGTCGGCGTACGGCGCGAACCGGCGCACCGCGAGGTGCGCGACGGCGGCCAGCACGGCCAGGCCCAGGCCGTACGCCAGGATGTTGGCGGGCAGCGTGCCGTCCATCGCCAGCCCCACGTTGGCGTACCCGAGGATCGGGACGGCCACCGCGAAGAGCAGCATCAGCAGCTCGGTGTTGCGGCGGGTCGGGACGGCCTCCGGGCCGGAGGACCCGGAGGCGGCGCGCCGCCGCCCGGTGGCGGGCGGGCGTCCGCCGCTCACGTCGAAGGTGCTCATAGGCCTGTGTGAAACCCCCCGGGTTCGCCCGCGGCCCTACTGGGCCTGGCAGGACGCGGCGAGCTGCTGCTCCTGTTCGGTCAGCGGCGGTGCGGACGGCTGGGTGCCCTCCCCGGCGGCCGGGGCGGTCTTGGACTCGGCGACCTTCTTGCAGACGGCGGCCTGCGCGCGCAGCGCCTCCACCTGCCGCTGGGCGTCGGCCAGGCCGTCGGCCTGGATGTTCTTGGCCACCTGGTCGCGCTGGTAGGCGGGCAGGTACTTGAGCTCGACGTCGGCGTACGGCTGGTAGACCGAGCTGAGGTCGAGGCCGGCCAGGTTCTGGTCCAGGCCGCGGTAGACCGCGACGTGGCCGTCCTGGGCGCCGACGTAGTACTGGTCCTGGCTCCACTGCCAGGCGAAGAAGCCGCCGGCGCCGAGCAGCGCCAGCACCAGCACGCCGATCAGGGTCAGCTTCAGGCCGCGCTTCTTCTTCCGGCGGTCGACCGGGGCGTCCTGGCCGTACTCCTCGCCGGCCGCGCCGTAGCCGCCCTCGCCGTACCCCTCGGCGGGCGGGAAGCCGCCCTCCGGGGCGCCGTAGCCCTCGGCGGGGCCGAAGTCGCCCGCGGGGGCGCCGTAGCCGGGCTGCTGCGGGTCGTAGCCGCCCTCCGGGGCGCCGTAGCCCTGCGCGGGGCCGAAGGCGCCCTGCGGGGGCTGCGGGCCGCGGCCGAGGCCGGCCGCCCGGCCGGCCGGGGTGTCCAGCAGCTGCGGGTCGTTGTAGTGGTGCGCCTGGTTGTCGGCGACGGCGCCGACCACGACCGGCGCCTCGGCGGCCTGGCCGCTGAGCGGGTCGGTGGCGCCGACGTCGATCACGTCGGCGACGACGCAGGTGATGTTGTCCGGGCCGCCGCCGCGCAGCGCCAGCTGGATCAGCTCCTGGACGGTCTGCTCGGGCGCGTAGTAGCTGCCGAGCGTCTCCTCCAGGGTCTGGTGGCTGACCGGCCCGGACAGGCCGTCGGAGCAGATCAGGTACCGGTCGCCGGCCCGGACCTCGCGGATCGACAGGTCGGGCTCGACCTGGCCGCGGCCGTCCAGGGCGCGCATCAGCAGCGAGCGCTGCGGGTGGGTCTCGGCCTCCTCGGCGGTGATCCGGCCCTCGTCGACCAGCCGCTGCACCCAGGTGTGGTCCTGGGTGATCTGGTCGAGCCGGCCGTCCCGCAGCAGGTAGGCGCGGGAGTCGCCGATGTGCACCTGGCCCATCCGCTGGCCGTCCCAGAGCAGCGCGGTCAGGGTGCAGCCCATGCCCTCCAGCTGCGGGTCCTGCTCGACCATCTGCCGCAGCCGGTCGTTGCCGGCCTGCACCGCGTCGTTGAGCAGGGTCAGCAGGTCGGCGCCGGGGTGCGGCTCGTCGAGCCGGACGATCGAGCCGAGGACCTCGGAGGAGGCGACCTCGCCGGCCGCCGCCCCGCCCATGCCGTCGGACACCGCGAGCAGCCGGGGCCCGGCGTAGCCGGAATCCTCGTTCCCTTCGCGGATCAGGCCCTTGTGCGAGCCGGCGGCGAAGCGCAGCACGAGACTCATGCTGTCCGGGCCCTCCTTCGGGTGGAGCTGGTCCTCATGCGCTGACTACTTCCGCAGCTCGATGACGGTCCTGCCGATTCGGATCGGCGTGCCGATCTGGAGCGGTGTCGGCGTGGTGAGCCGCTGCCGCTCCAGATAGGTGCCGTTGGTGGAGCCTAGATCCTCCACCGTCCACTGCCCAGCCTGATCGGGGTAGATCCTGGCATGACGCGAGGACGCGTAGTCGTCGTCGAGCACGATGGTCGAGTCGTGCGCGCGGCCCAGCGTGATGGTCTGGCCCTGCAGCGCGACCGTGGTCCCGGCCAGCGAGCCCTGGGTCACCACCAGGTGGGTGGGCTGGCCGCGGCGCTGCCGGGCCTGCGCCTGCTGGGCGGCCGCGGGGGCGGGCTGTCCCTGCGGCGGGCGGCCCGCCCCGGCCGGGGCGGGGGCGGCGGCCCGCTGGGCGGTGCGCGCCGCGCCCTTGGTGTTGAACAGGTCGCTGCGGATCACCTGCACCGCGACGATGACGAACAGCCACAGCACGGCCAGGAAACCCAGCCGCATGACCGTCAGGGTCAGATCAGACATACCGGCCCGCTTCTACCCTTCGACCTGTCGGTAGACGATGGTGGTCGACCCCAGGACGATCCGGGAGCCGTCGCGGAGCGTAGCGCGCTGGGTGTGCTGCCCGTCCACCACGATGCCGTTGGTGGACCCCAGATCCAGGACCATCGCGGGCGTACCGGGACGGATCTCCGCGTGCTTGCGGGACACCCCGGGGTCGTCGATCCGGATGTCCGCCTCGGTGGAGCGGCCCAGCACCACCGCGTTCTGGCTGATCTGGTGCCGGGCGCCGTTCACCTCGATCCAGCGCCGGGTGCCGGCGCCGCCGTGGCCCGCGCCGGGGAAGGGCCGCACGTTCCCGGCGGGCGGGGCGGCGGCGGGCGGGGCGGACGGCATCGCCGGCGGGGCGGCCGGCGGCGGCGGGGCGCCGTAGGGGGCGGCGGCCGCGCCCTGGTGCCAGGGGGCGCCGGGCGCGGGCGGGGTCGGCGGGCGGCCGTAGCCGGGCGGGGCGGCCGGCGGCTGCGCGGGCGCGCGCTGCGGCTCCTCGGCGGTCAGCGTCCGGCTGCGCACCCGGTAGAGGCCGGTGTCCAGGTCGTCGGCCTTCTCCAGGGCGACGTTCAGCGGCCCCATGAAGGTGTACCGCTGGGCCTCGGCGTACTCGCGCACCATCCCGGCCAGCTCGGTGCCGAGCTGGGAGGCGTACGGGCTGAGCCGCTCGTGGTCGTGCGGGCTGAGCTCGACGATGAAGTCGTTCGGTACGACCGTGCGGTCCCGGTTCCAGATGGTGGCGTTGTTGTCGCACTCGCGCTGGAGGGCGCCGGCGATCTCCACCGGCTGGACCTCCGACTTGAACACCTTCGCGAAGGTGCCGTTCACGAGACCCTCAAGTCGCTGTTCGAACTTCTTCAGGACTCCCACGGGGCACCCCCTCTCAGGGCGTCGGACGGGCCGGCTCGTCGGCTGGAAAGCGGTACTTCCGTACTGATCGTATCCACGCCCGGCCCTTCCGTACGGTTCCCCGCCTAGGTCGCGCCCGGAGGGGTACCCGCCGGGCGGCCCGCTCACTCGTTCGCCCCGCCTCCGGTTGCGGGTCGCCGGAGGTCGTGCCGGGGGCCGGTCCGGAATGGATTCGCAGGTCCGGCTCGGGGCGTGCTAATGTTTTCCATGTCGGAAGGGGCGCCCGCAAGGGAGCCGAACGGAAGACCCCGAGAGATGCGGTAAGCTTCTCGACAGGTCGGAAGAAGCGGTAAGCAACTGAAGACAACACCCATGCGCGGGTGGCGGAATAGGCAGACGCGCTGGATTCAGGTTCCAGTGCCCGAAAGGGCGTGGGGGTTCAACTCCCCCCTCGCGCACAGCGAAGCCCCCCAGATCTTCGGATCTGGGGGGCTTTCTCGTCGTCTCAGGGCTTTCCGGTGGGCTCCCCGGTCAGCAGGTACGCGAACAGGCCGTCGGCGTCGGGCTGCCGGGTGAATCCGGCGCGTTCCATCACGCGCTGGGAGGCGGTGTTGTCGGGGGTGGTGGTGGCGAGCACCCGGTCCACGCCGGGGCGGGCGAGCGCCCAGCGGGCGAGCGCGGTCAGCGCGGAGGTGGCGTAGCCGCGGCCGCGGGCGGGCTCGACCAGGTCGAAGCCGATCTCGACCAGGCCGTCGTGCGGCGGGCCGTGGAAGCCGATGCCGCCGACCGCGGCGCCGTCCTCGGCCCGGAGCACCAGGTACATGCCCCAGCCGGGCCGGTGCAGGCCAGCGGCGGCGGCGCCGGCCAGCATCCGGGCGGCCACCCGGCTGCCGTCGCCGGGCGCTCCGCCGAGCCAGTGCCGGCCGGCCGGGTCGCCGTCCTTGAGCAGCTCGGCCTCGGCGGGCAGCAGTTCGCGCAGCTGGACGGGGCCGGCCGGGATCGGCCCGGTGGTGCGGTCGTGCGGGGTCACGCGTTCTCCTCGGAGGGTGGTGGGCGGTTCCCCCGCAGCCTGGCGCAGCGCGCGGGGCCCGGGCGAGGGCCCGGCGCTGACATAAACTTGCGCGGCAGCAAAATCACACCGGAGGCCGTCGGGCTCCCGCAGCGGCCCCGAGCGCCGTTCCGGCCGGGCCGGAGGAGAGCGACCCGATGTCCGACCCCGCGGCCGACCCGCCCGCCGAACTCACCCCCGACGCCACCGCGCTGTACGCCAGGGCGCTCGGCGAGGGCGTCCTGCTGGCCGGCCGGGAGGGGCTGGACTGGGCGCCGGAGCGGATCGCCGCCGCCCGCGGGCAACTGGCCGGGCTGCGGCTGCTGCGCCCGTCCGGGCCGGGCCGCTGGGTCCCGGCCAGCCCGGAGGCGGCCGCCGCCGAACTGGTCGGGCCGCTGGAACTGGAGATCCGCCGCCGCCGGCTGGAGGCCGAGCGGACCAGGACGCTGCTCCGGCCGCTGCGCTCGCTGTACGCCGAGGCCCACCGGGAGCGCGGCCGCAGCGCCGCCGTCGAACTGCTGCCGGAGGTCGGGCAGGTCCGGGCGCTGCTGGACGAGGTCTCCCGGTCGTGCGCCCGGGAGGTGCTGGTCAGCCAGCCGGAGGCGCTGGAGGGGGCGACGCTGCTGGACAGCCGCCCGCGCGACCTGGACCTGCTGGCCCGCGGCGTCCGGATCCGCACGCTCTACCCGCACGTGGTGCTGGCCTCCCCGGTGGTGCAGCGGCACTTCGCGCTGATGACGGAGGCCGGCGCGGAGATCCGCACCACCGGCGAGGTGGTCGACCGGCTGATCGTCTTCGACCGCCGGATCGCCTTCCTGCCCGACCGCTCCCGCCCCGGCCCGCCGGGCGCCTTGGTGGTCCGCGAGCCGGCCGCCGTCGACTACCTGCACCGGGTGCTGGAGCGGGACTGGGACCACGCCCGCCCGTTCGCCCGCACCCCGCTCGGCTACGGGGACGCGGCGGACGGCGTCAAGCGCGCCATCGTCCGCCTGCTGGCGGCGGGCCACAAGGACGAGGCGATCGCGCACCGCACCAACATGTCGGTGCGCACCTGCCGCCGGCACATCGCCGAGCTGATGCGCGAGTGGGGCGTCGAGAGCCGCTTCCAGGCGGGCGTGCTGGCGGCCCGGCTCGGGCTGGCGGGGGAGGAGGGCGGGCCCTCCTAGGCCGTGGCGGGCAGCACCGCGTGCAGCAGGAAGCCGCCGTCCGGGGTGGGGGCGGCGGTGAAGGTGCCGCCGAGCAGGGCGGCGCGTTCGCGCAGGCCGATCAGGCCGTGGCCGCCGCCGGGGAGGGGGAGGCCGGGCCGGTCGGCGGCGGGGTCGGCGGGGCGGGCCGGCGGGGGGCCGTTGCGGACCTCGACGTGCAGCCGGCCGCCGCGGCCGGTGACCCGGACGGTGACGGGGGCGCCGGGGGCGTGCTTGCTGATGTTGGTCAGGCCCTCCTGGACGGTGCGGTAGGCGGCCCGTTCGACGGCTTCGGGCCAGGCGCGGCGGCCGGGGTCGAGGCGGCTGGTGACGCACAGGCCGCTGCCCTCGATCAGCCGGGGCAGGTCGGCCAGGGTGGGCTGCGGGGCGAGCGGGGTGCCGGGGCCGCCGGCGGCGCGCAGCACGCCGACCATCTGGCGCAGCTCGTCCAGGGTGCGGACGGAGAGCTCGCGGATGGTGCGGGCGCCGTCCCGGGAGGCGGGGTCGGTGCTGGCGACCTGGATCGCCCCGGCCTGGATCGAGATCAGGCTGACCTGGTGGGAGACCACGTCGTGCATCTCGCGGGCCAGCCGGGCGCGTTCGGCGGCGAGCACCCGCTCGGCGAGCAGCCGGCTCTCGCGCCGGCGGCCGGCGGTGAGTTCGGTGACCCGTTCGGCGAGTTCGCCGCGGGTGCGGGCGAGCATGCCGAGGGCGGCCGGGCCGGCGCCGAGCATCACCGACTGGATGGCGTACAGGGCGTTGTCCCGGCTGAGTTCGAACAGGTCGGGGGCGAGCGGCCAGTGGAAGAACTCGACCAGGGCGAAGGCGGTGGCGCAGGCGACCGGGACGGGCGGCCTGGGGTGGACCGCGGCGACCGAGTAGACGGCGGTGACCGGGGCCAGCCAGATCTCGTTGAAGAACGCCCCGGGCAGGGTGAGCAGGGCGACCAGCAGCGGGCGGCGGCGGCGCCAGAGCAGGGCGATCACGGAGAGCGCGGAGAGGGCCAGCTGCCAGGGCTCGGAGCCCTTGGCGACCAGCGCGGAGTCCATCGCGGCGAGCAGCACCGGGGCGAGCAGGGCGGTGCGCGGGGAGCGCAGCCAGGCGAGGTGGCGCGGGGCGGCGGGCTCCGCGGGCTCCTCGGGGGTCACTCGCCGTCCCGCCGGTCGCGGACCAGTCCGGCGCGGTGCGCGATGACGGCGGCCTGGACGCGGTTGGCGGCGCCGAGCTTGCCCAGGATGGCGCTGATGTGGTCCTTGACGGTGCCGGTGCCGAGGAACAGCCGGTCGGCTATCTCGGCGTTGGACAGGCCCTCGCCGAGCAGCGCCAGCACGTCGAGCTCGCGGCCGGTGAGCCGGCCGGTGAGGGTGGCGGCGGTGGTGTCGGCGGCGCCGCCCTCGACGTAGCCGCTGATCACGGTGCGGGCGACGCTGGGGGAGAGCACGCTGCCGCCGGCCGCGAGCACCCGGACGGCGTGCACCAGCTGCTCGGGGGCGGTGTCCTTGAGCAGGAACCCGGCGGCGCCGGCCCGCAGCGCGGTGCCGATGTGCTCGTCGGTGTCGAAGGTGGTGAGCATCGCGACGGCGGGCGGCTCGGGCAGCGCGCGCAGCCGGCGCAGCACGCTGATGCCGTCCAGGTCGGGCATCCGGACGTCGAGCAGGACGACCCGCGGGGCGAGCTCGCGGACCATCCGCTCGGCCTGGCCGCCCGAGCAGCCGCCGACCACCTCCAGGTCGGGCGCGGTGCCGACGATCAGTCCGAGTCCGGAGCGGACCAGCACCTCGTCGTCCACGATCAGGACCCGGGTCGGCGTCATGTCTCTCCCTGTCTCTCCCCGGTGGGGGCGGGTTCGGTCCCGGCGCGGTTCCCGGACCCCCGCCGATCGGCGGGGGTGGGAATCCGCTACCGGATTCACGCAATTCTCATCTCCGCTGGGCAACCATGGAAATCGGGGTCGAGTGCGCCGAACCGCGAGCGGATGCGCCCCTGTGATCGATCGTCTGGAATGGTTGCTGTGTCCACTGTGAAGACGGATTCCCCCGCCGTGTCCCCGACCGGGGGCGAAGGCCCAGGTCCGCTGGAGCGGTGGCGGCCGCGGGCCGCCGCGTCGACCGTCTGGTACCTGCGGCTGCTGGCGCTGCTGAACCTGGTGGCGGTGCTCTCGGTGCCGTTCCGGGACGAGGTCAGGCGGCACAACACGGGTGAGTTCTTCACCCCCTACCTGATGACCGCGGGCCTGACCTCGGTGCTGCTGGCGCTGTTCCTGGCGGTGGCGATGCGCCGCCGCAAGCGGGCGGCGTGGATCTTCAACACCGGCCTGTCCGGGGCGACCTTCCTCGGTTTCCTGGTGCTGCTGGCCTGGGGCGACCACTACAAGGACCACGTCTGGAACTACTTCTCGGTGGTCCTGACCGGGCTGTTCCTGGCGGCGCTGCTGGTCTCCCGCAGGGAGTTCACCTCGAAGGGCGACCGCTCCAACCCGAAGACCGCGGCGGCCGCCGCGGTGGGCGGGCTGGCGCTGGGCGGGCTGGTCGGTTCGGTGCTGGTGCAGCTGACCAACGAGGTCTCCGGCGCGGGCTTCGGCACCCGGTTCAGCTACGCGGTGCACCGGATGATCACGCTGGAGCCCGCCGAGCGGATCCGCGACGTGGTGCTGGTGCCGACCTGGGTGAACGCGGCGATCAACGCGATGAGCGCGGTGCTGTTCCTGTTCGTGCTGTGGGTGGCGTTTCGCTCGCCGCGCGGCGAGGAGCTGCAGACCGACGAGGACCAGGACCGGCTGCGGGCCCTGCTGGAGAAGCAGGGCGAGCGGGACTCGCTGGGCTACTTCGCGCTGCGCCGGGACAAGGCGGTGGTGTTCTCGCCGTCCGGGAAGGCGGCGGTGGCGTACCGGGTGGTCGGCGGGGTCACGCTGGCCTCGGGCGACCCGATCGGCGACCCGGAGGCCTGGCCGGGGGCGATCGACGCCTGGCTGGCCGAGGCCCGCGAGCACGCCTGGGTGCCGGCCGTGATGGGCGCCTCCGAGGAGGCCGGGGTGATCTACGCCCGGCACGGCCTGGACGCGCTGGAGCTGGGCGACGAGGCGATCGTCGAGCTGGACGAGTTCTCGCTGGACGGCCGGGCGATGCGGGTGGTCCGGCAGGCCTACAACCGGGTCAAGCGGGCCGGGTACACGGTGCGGATCCGCCGGCACGGCGACATCCCCGAGTGCGACATGGCGGAGCTGGTGGCCAAGGCCGACCAGTGGCGGGACGGCGCGACCGAGCGCGGCTTCTCGATGGCGCTGGGCCGGCTCGGCGACGCGGGCGACGGGCGCTGCGTGATGCTGGAGTGCTTCGACGGCGAGGGCGAGCTGCGGGCGCTGCTCAGCTTCGTCCCGTGGGGCGCGAACGGCCTGTCGCTGGACCTGATGCGCCGGGACCGGGACAGCGAGAACGGCCTGATGGAGTTCATGGTCATCGAGCTGCTGCAGCGCGCGCGGGAGGTCGAACTGGAACGGGTCTCGCTGAACTTCGCGATGTTCCGGTCGGTTTTCGAGCGCGGTTCCAAGCTGGGCGCCGGCCCGGTCCTGCGGCTGTGGCGCGCGGTGCTGGGTTTCTTCTCGCGCTGGTGGCAGATCGAGTCGCTCTACCGGGCGAACGCGAAATACCGGCCGATCTGGGAACCGCGTTATCTGCTCTTCGAGAAGAGCAGTGAGATTCCCCGGATCGGCATCGCCTCGGCCCGCGCGGAGGGTTTCATCACGGTGCCGAGCATGCCGGTGCTGTTCCGCCGCCGGCACCGCTGAGCGGAGGCTCCCGGCCGGTTCGGCACGGGAGGGGGGAGGTCCCTCCGCCGGGGGGCGGAGCGGGCCCGGAGTCATTCTCCGGGATGACGGGGGAATGGCCTCCGAGCTGATGCCGGGGGCCGGTCCGCTGCGTAGTGTCGGGTACGAGGCGCGGTAATCGACGGCGAAGGTCGGCGGATAAGTCGGACGGGAGAACCGGGACGTGCAGAAGATCACCCACGCGGGGGGCGTGCGACCGAAGTGGTGGGCGGTATTCCGCCGCGCCGCGGTCGCTGAGTGGGGGGAGCTTTTCGCCTCCGTGAAGGACCAGCTGGTGCGGCGGAAATTCGCCGCCGTGCCGCTGGCGAGCGCGGCGACCCTGCTGGTGCTGCTGTTCTCGATCGTGCAGCACCTGCCGGGCGGGGACCGGTTCGTCGCCGACATCGGAGTGGTGAAGGCGGCGCTGCCGCTGGACGTCTCGCTGCTGCGCACCCCGCTGTCGCTGTACGTGCCGGCCCTGGACCTGCCGGTGTGGGGGGCGCTGGCGCAGGTGTTCCTGGTGTTCGGGGTGGCCGAGATCGTGCTGGGCCGCCGGCTGACCCTGGTGGTCGCGTACGCCTGCACCCTGGCGGGCACGCTGTTCGCCCGGGTCGGGGTGGCGCTCGGGCCGCAGCACGCGCTGGGCTTCCCGCGGTGGGTGGCGCACGTGCGGGACACCGGCCCGTCGGCGGCGGTGGTGGCGCTGGCCGTGGTGGTGGCGTTCCGCTGCCGGGCGTGGTGGACGGGCGGCGCGGTGGTGGTGTCGATGGCGGTGGAGGCGGTGCTGCTGCCGAACCTGGCCGGGATGGAGCACCTGGTGGCGATCAGCGCGGCGGTGCTGATCGCGATCTGGGTGGAGGTGTTCGGCGACTACTGGCCGCGGGTGCTGACCGGGGTCGGCGCGGCCGCCTCGGTGGCCGCCCAGGGCCGGACCAGGGCCGTCATCACGCCCTGACCCGGCCCTCGGCGGCGGGTCTCCCGGTCCGGCTCCGGTCCGGCTCCGGTTCAGCTCCGCGGCAGCGGCATCTCGAAGTAGACGACCTTGCCGACCGCCTTGCGGGAGGTGCCCCACTTCTCGGCCAGCTTGCTGACCAGGTTGAGGCCGCGGCCGTGCTCGGCGTCGGCGTCGGCGGGCTCCAGCGAGGGCAGGTTGTGGTTGTCGTCGCTGACCTCGACCAGCAGCTTGTCGACCCGGATCAGCTGCAGCTGCACCTCGGCGCGGGCCACCCGGACGGCGTTGGTGACCAGCTCGGAGACCAGCAGTTCGACCGTCTCGGTGAGCGCGGTCAGCTGCCAGGCGGCGAGCTGGTCGCGGACCAGCCGGCGGGCCCGGCCGACCTCCAGTTCGGTGACGCCGAGCTGCCAGGTGGCGACCTCGGTCGGCGGGACGCCGTCGAAGCGGGCCACCAGCAGCGCGATGTCGTCCTGCCGGTCCTCGGAGTGCAGGGTGTTCAGCACGGTGTCGCAGGCCTCGTCCGGGGTCTGCTTGGGGTCGATCAGGTTGCCGCAGAGCGCGGCCAGGCCCTCTCCTATGTCGCCGCCGCGGACCTCGACCAGGCCGTCGGTGCACATCACCAGCATCGAGCCGTCCGAGACGTCGATCTTCTTGGTCTGGAACGGCACCCCGCCGACGCCGATCGGCGCGCCCGAGGGCAGTTCCAGCAGTTCGCCGCGGCCGTCGGGGTGGACCAGGACCGGCGGGACGTGGCCGGCCGAGGCGAGTTCGCAGGTCCGGTTGATCGGGTCGTAGACGGCGTACAGGCAGGTCGCCAGGTGGTCGTCGCCGAGTTTGTGGGCCAGGTTGTCGAGGTGTCGCAGCAGCTGGCCCGGTGGCAGGTCGAGGGCGGCCAGGGTCTGCATGGCGGTGCGGAAGCGGCCCATCGCGGCGGCCGAGTGCAGGCCGTGGCCCATCACGTCGCCGACCACCAGGGCGACCCGGCTGCCGGGCAGCTGGATGGCGTCGAACCAGTCGCCGCCGACCTCGGCCTTGCGGTCGCCCGGCATGTAGCGGTGGGCGACCTGGACGCCGGGGATCCGCGGCGGGCGGGTCGGGATCATCGAGCGCTGCAGGGTGGTGGCGACCTTGGACTCGGCCCGGTGCAGCCGGGCGTTGTCCAGCGAGAGCGCGGCCCGGGCGGCGATCTCCTTGAGGGTGTCGGCGTCGGAGCGGCTGAACGGCGTCCGGTCGGAGAGCCGCAGCAGCTTCAGGATGCCGAGCACCGCGCCGCGGGCGGACAGCGGCAGCACCAGCATCGAGCGGCCGACCACGGCCGGCTCCAGCTCGGGGCCGCCGAGCGAGGCCGCGTAGTCGACCGCGACGTCCGCCGAGATCAGCGGCACCAGCACCGGCTGGTTCTCCTGCAGGGCCAGGCCGGGCGGGGTGGAGCGCGGCATGGCGAGCAGCGCGCCCTCGTCCAGGACGTGGTCCCAGCGCTGCGGGGACGGGTTGAAGGTGCGGGCGACCCGGCGCAGCATCGTCGTGTCGCCGGGCGGGTCGACGGGCAGCTCGCCGTCCGAGATCAGGCTGTCGAGCAGGTCGACGCAGGCGAAGTCGGCGACCCGGGGGACCAGCACCTCGCACAGCTCGCGGGCGGTGGTGTCCAGGTCGAGGGTGGTGCCGACCTGGCTGCCGACCGAGGCGAGCAGCGCGAGGTCGCCGTCGTCGGGCAGGCCGCGGACCACCTCCACGCCGGTGCCGGGGTCGGCGGTCCGGCTCGGTGGGACGGCGGCGGCGGGGGCGGAGGTCGGTTCGGGGACGGCGGCTGCGGCGGGGTCGATGGCGGGGCCTCCCGGGTTCGGGCCGTGGGCGGCGGCTTCGCGTGGTCCAGGGACGGTGCTGCCGGGCCGCCGGACGGCCGGCCCGGCCGGCGGTATCCGTACCCCGGCGGGGCCCGCGGCACCCGTGCCCGGCGGCGGCCCGTCCGCGCGGCGGGCGGCCCGCTGCTGGGCGGTCGGGTAGCGGCGGCCGATCCCGGCGGCCAGCCGGGCGGTGCCGGCGCCCTCGGGGGAGGTCTGGTAGGGCACCACCGGCAGCCGGATCGCGCCGTCCACCCGCAGGGCGGGCGGGCCGGCCTCGGCCAGCGCCTCGGCCACCCGGCGGCGGCGCTCCTCGGCACCCGGCGGCAGCAGCGCGGCCAGCGCCCCGGCGGCGGCGGCCGGGCCGGGCGGCGCGAACGCGGCGGCGACCTGCCGCGGGCGGGCCGCGGCGGGCGCGGCGGCGTACGGGACGAGGCGCTCGCCGAGCGCGATCCTCGGCCCGGCGGAGCGCAGCGGGCGGGCGTCGGCGGCCAGCACCAGCAGCGAGCGGCCGGTCGGCTCGACCAGCGGGTAGGCCCACCACAGGACGTCGCGCGGCCGCTCCTCGCGGTCCTGCACGGTCATCGGGCCGGCCCAGGGGCCGGTCAGGGCCAGGTCGTCGAGGGTGTCGAAGGCGTCGCACTGGTGGGCGGGGCCGTCCGACCGGGGGTCGACGGCGGGCAGCAGGCCGTGCGCGGCGCGGCCGAGGGCGACCTCGGCGCGGTGGCCGAACAACTCCTCCGCGGTGCGGTTCCACAGCGCGATCCGGCCGTCGGGGTCGACCAGCACGGCGGCGACCCGGAGCAGGGCGACCACTCCGGCGGGGGGTGGGGAATCGGGCTGGTCCACCATGGGTATCGGTCTGCCCCTTTTTGTGCTCGCTGCTCCTCCTGGCCGGTGCGCGCGTCCTTGCGCGCGCCCTCCAATGAAGCACGGAGATGCCGACGTGAGGTAGCTAATCGGGCAGATTCGTCCGTATCAGTTGCGTGTCGTCGGCCGCGCGCCCCCGGGGTGCCCCGGCGCCACCCGATCGGCGGTGCGCCGTGCCCCGGTAGGGTGGCCAGGGTGAGCGTACCGAGCGTCGAGGTGTGGGCCGATCCGGAGCGGCAGGACCTGGAGGAGCGGGTCGCGGCGGCCGAGCTGGCCTGGCTGACCCTGGACGTCGACGTGGCCACCCTGCGGGTGGAGATCGACAACTTCGCGCTGGCCCACCACCAGCTGCTCGGCCCGCTCTACGCCGAGCTGGACGAGCTGGACGCGCTGATCGCCGAGACGGTGGCGGCGCTCAGCGGCGACCCGGAGGACCTGCGGCGGGCCCGCGAGGCCCGGGAGCGGGTCGAGCCGCCCGAGGAGCGCGGCCCGCGCGAGGGCGAGCCGGAGGCCCGCCGGGTGCGGCCCGCCAAGGAGGCCCAGCGGGTCTACCGCGAGCTGGCCCGCCGGGCGCACCCCGACCTGACCACCGACCCGGACGAGCGGGAGCGCCGCTCGGCGTTCATCGCCCGGGTCAACGAGGCGTACGCGCTGGCCGACGCCGAGGAGCTGGAGCGGCTGGCCGAGGAGTGGTCCTCCTCGCCGGACTCCGCGCCCGCCGCCGACTCCCCCGACCGGCTGGCCTGGCTGCGCCAGCGGCTGGAGTGGCTGACCGGCCGGATCACCGCGCTGGCCGTGGAGCGGGTCCGGCTGGAGCGCACCCCGATGGGCGAGGTCCTGCTGCTGCGCCCGGACGAGCCGGAGCGGCTGCTGGAGGACCTCGCCGAGCGGCTGCTGGCCACCGCCGCCGAACGGCAGGCGAGACTGGCGGCGCTGCTGCCCGACAATGGCGCGAAAGAACCGTCCGACACCCCTCAGGAGACGCCCCCGATGTTCGCTCAGCTGCCCACCGCCGACGCCGCCTCGGTGCCCGCCGACGCCGTCCTGCTCGACGTCCGCGAACAGGACGAGTGGGACGCCGGTCACGTGGAGGGCGCGCTGCACATCCCGATCGGCCAGGTGGTGGCCCGCCTCGACGAGCTGCCCGACGGCCGGCTGTACGTGATGTGCCGGGTCGGCGGCCGGTCCGCGCAGGTCGTGCAGTACCTGGTGGGCAACGGCCGGGACGCGGTCAACGTGGACGGCGGGATGTTCGCCTGGGAGGCGGCGGGCCGCCCGATGGTCAGCGGCACCGGTCAGCAGCCCTTCGTCCTGTAGGAGCGGTCGCAAGGGGGCGGACCCCTGTTCGAACGGCTGGTCGGTACGGCAGGATGTCCGCCGTGCGCGTCTGGTCCAAGCCCGCCCGGGTGGTGCTGGTGCTCGCCGGGGTGGGCCTGGGGTCCGCGGTCCTGGCGTTCCTCGGCGCGCTCTTCCTGCACGTGGCGCCCGCCAACTCGGTCTCCCAGGAGTACCGGACCCAGGTCGACTGGGTGGTGTACCCCGAGTTCGAGCAGAACTGGAAGCTGTTCGCGCCGGACCCGCTGCAGCGCAACGTCGCGGTGGACGCCCGGGTGCAGACCATCGGCGCGGACGGGGCCGTCGCCACCGGCGACTGGCACGGCCTGACCGCCGAGGACTGGGCGGCGATCCGGCACGACCCGGCGCCCAGCCACCTCGACCAGAACCTGCTGCGCCGGGCCTGGGACTTCTACGAGTCCACCCACGGCGAGAACGACGCGAAGGCCGCGGACGGCTCGCGCGGGCAGCTGGCCGAGCGCTACCTGGAGCGGATCGCGCTGCAGCGGATCGGCCGCGGCGGCGACCGGGCGATCCAGGTCCAGCTGCGGGTCACCGTCACCGCGGTCGCCCCGCCCGCCTGGAGCCGGCAGCAGACCGACACCGCCCCGCACAGCCGCGAGCTGCCCTGGTGGCCGGTCGGGGAAGCGGACTGGAAGGGCCTGACGTGATCCCCGCCGCGACCCGGACGACCGCCGCCGCGAAGGCCGCGCTGCCCCGGCTGCTGACCACCCTCGCCCCCTACCAGGCCGCCGTGCTGCGGATCGGCGTGGCCGGCACCTGGGGCGCCTTCCTGCTCCGCGAGTGGCCCGACCGGCGGGTGCTGTACGGCGACCGCTCGCCCTGGTCGGCCGAGCTGAACGCCCGGCTGCTGGCCGACACCCACGCCTTCACCGCGCTCTCCTGGAGCGACGGCCGCTGGTGGTTCGAGGCGGTCTACCTGCTGGCGCTGCTCTCGGCCGGCGCGCTCGCGCTGGGCTGGCGGACCAGGGCCTCCGCCGTGCTGTTCGCGCTGACCGTGCTGTCGCTGCAGAACCGGAACGTCTTCCTGGGCGACGGCGGCGACAACCTCGTCCACCTGATGGCGATCTACCTGGTGTTCACCCGCTGCGGCACGGTCTGGTCGCTGGACGCCCGCCGCCGGGCCCGCCGGCCGGGCAAGGACCCGGCCGAGTGGGGCGAGCCGCGGGCGCTGGCCGACGCGCTGGCCGCGATGCTGCACAACTGCGCGATGCTGGTGGTCGCCGCCCAGGTGGTGCTGGTGTACGCCACGGCCGGCTGGTACAAGGTCCAGGGCGCCCGCTGGCAGGACGGCACCGCCGTCTTCTACCCGCTCAAGCTCGGCTACTTCACGCCCTGGCCGGAGCTGTCCGGACTGCTCGGCGGCAGCCTGCTGGTCACCTTCGCGCTCACCTACGGCACCGTGGTCATGCAGGTCGGCTTCCCGTTCTCGCTGGCCGCCCGGCGGCTGAAGAACGTGCTGCTGGCGGTGATGGTGTGCGAGCACCTGGCGATCGCGCTGCTGCTCGGGCTGCCGTTCTTCTCGCTGGCGATGGTCGCGGCGGACGCGGTGTTCCTGCCGACGGCCTTCCTGCTGGCGGTGCAGGCGCGGCTGACCGGCCTGCGGCGGCGGGCGGCTCCGCCGGTCGGGCCCGAGCCGGCCGCCCCGGTTGCCACGGCCGACCCGGCCGACCCGGTTGCCGCGGCCGACCCGGCTGTCGACGAGCCGCCCGTCGTCGCGGAGCCGGTGGGCGAGCAGCGCGACTGACGACGAGCCGGTGGGCGAAAAGTCGTTAAGCTCGCGGTATGTCCTGGTTCACGGCCCTGCGCGACACCGCGAAGGCCGGGCTGACCGTGGACCGCTCGCTGACCAACCCCCGGCGGGCGCTGCGCGGGGCGGTGGCCGCCGCGCTGGTGGTCTTCCCGGTGCTGTTCCTCTACGGGCCCGCCCAGGCCACCTCGGCGGCGATGGGCGCGTTCATCGCGGGCACCGCGACCTTCCAGCGCTCGTTCCGGCCGCGCGCCTCGCTGGCGCTGGCGGCGGCGGCCGGGCTGGGCCTGTCGACGTTCCTGGGGTACGTCGCGGTCGGCGTCCCGGGGGCGTTCCCGGTGCTGCTGGCGCTGTGGGCGTTCGGCGCCGGGCTGGCCTGGGCGATCGGGCCGACCGCGGGCGTGGTCGCCGCGAACACGCTGGCCGTGATGATGGTGGTGGTGCAGCTGCCGGTGTCGGTGCCGACCGCGATCGAGCACGGGCTGCTCTGCTCGGTCGGCGGCGCCGTGCAGGCGCTGGTGGTCACCGTCTGGCCGATCGACAGCTGGCGGGCCCAGCGCGACGCGCTCGCCGACATCTACGCGGGCCTGGGCGACTACGCCCGGCGGCTGCGGCACGACCCGGTCGCACAGGTCGACCCGGAGCCGTTCATCGTCGGCCGGCAGGCCGCCCGGCTGACCGCCTGGCAGGCCAAGCGCCGCCCGCCCGAGCTGCGCGGCCTGCGGACCATCGCCGAGCGGATCCGCCCGGCGCTGGCCGCGCTGGCCGACCCGCGGGTCGGCGCCGCCGAGGAGGGCGCCGAGCGGGACCGGGCCCGCGAGGTGCTGGCCGCCGCCGCCGACGTGCTGGACGCGCTGGCCCGGGCGATCCGCAGCGGCGACCCGGTCCGGCTGCCGAAGGACACCCCGGCGCTGGCGCTGGCCCGCCCCGGCACCGGCGAGGACCTGCTGCGCGGCGGCGCCCGCCGCTCGGCCCGCCGGCTCTCCGGCCTGCTGGGCCGGGCCGCCGACCGGCTCGACCGGCAGGACCGCACCACCGTCCCGACCCGCGGCGCGCCGCCCGCCACCGGGCTGCGCCGTCCGCCGCTGGTGAAGGTGGCGCCCGCCGCGCTGGCCACCGTCGGGCGGCAGCTGCACCGGCACTCGGCGATCTTCCACCACGCGGTGCGGATGGCCGTGGTGGTGACCTCCGCGTACCTGGCGGCCCGGCTGCTGCGGATCGAGCACGGCTACTGGGCGCCGATGACCTCGGCGATGGTGATGCGCCCGGACTTCGCGCAGACCTTCAGCCGGGGCGTGGCCCGGGTGGCGGGCACCGCGGCCGGGGTGCTGCTGTCCACCACCGTGGTGCAGCTCTTCGACCCGGGGAACTGGGTGCTGGCGGTGCTGGCGGTGTCCTGCATGGGCCTGGCCTACCTGACCATGCGCACCGGGTACGCGGTGATGACGGTGGCGATCTCCTCGTACGTGGTGTTCCTGCTCGGCCTGCAGCCCGGCGACCCGGTGAAGCTGGCGTTCGACCGGGTGTCGATGACGCTGCTCGGCGGTTTCGTCGCGCTCGCCGCGTACGCGCTGTTCCCGACCTGGCAGACCGCCCGGCTGCCGGAGCGCCTCGCCGAGTGGCTGGCCTCGGCGGGGCGGTACGCGGCGGCGGTGTTCACCGCGTACGGGGACCCGGCGGGCGGGCACGCCGAGCGGGACGTGCGGCCGGCGCTGCTGGACGTGCGGGAGGCCCGCAGCGAGATGCTGGCGGCGCTGGACCGGGCCGAGGTGGAGCCGGTGCGGCACTCCGACCAGGTGCCGGAGCTGAGCCGCAAGCAGTTCGACAGGGCCCGCTCGGCGGTCGGCATGCTGGACCGCTGCACCGTGCTGCTGGAGGCCCACCTGCCCGGCGAGGACTCCCCGCCGGTGCCCGGCGCCGGCGCGTTCGGCGAGGAGCTGCGGGACGCCACCGCGCTGGCCGCCGCCGCGATCCTGCTCGGCCAGGACGTCGACTTCACCGCGCTCCGGGACGCCCACCGGACCTGGGACCACCAGCTCGCCAAGCTGCCGCCGGACGACCGCACCGACGTCACCCGGGCCGGCGCCCGGCTCGCCGTGCAGGCCCTCACCGAGCTGGAGCGCGCGGTCCGGACGCGGCCGCGGGAGGCCAGGCCCGAGCCCGTACCGTTGGGGGCGTGAGCGACACCTCGGTGCCCCAGCTGGGCGAGCAGTACGACCACCTCGCCGACGACCGCGAGATCGGCGTCGGCCCGCACCCCGAGCCGTGGCCCGACGACCCCCGCTACGACCCGGAGCTGCTGGCCGCGGGCGACCGGCGCAACGTGGTCGACGGCTACCGGTACTGGCGGCACGAGGCGATCGTCGCCGACCTGGACACCCGGCGGCACGGTTTCCACGTCGCCGTGGAGAACTGGCAGCACGACTTCAACATCGGCTCGGTGGTGCGCACCGCGAACGCCTTCCTGGCCGGCGGGGTGCACATCGTCGGGCGGCGGCGCTGGAACCGGCGCGGCGCCATGGTCACCGACCGCTACCAGCACGTCCGCCACCACGACTCGGTGGCCTCGCTGGCGGCCTACGCCGCCGGGCTGGGGATGCCGGTGATCGGCATCGACAACCTGCCGGGCGCGGTGCCGCTGGAGACCTTCCGGCTGCCGGAGCGCTGCGTGCTGCTGTTCGGGCAGGAGGGCCCCGGGCTGACCGAGGAGGCGTGGCGGCACGCGACGGCGGTCTGCTCGATCGCGCAGTTCGGCTCCACCCGCTCGATCAACGCGGGCGCGGCCGCCGCGATCGCCATGCACGCCTGGGTGCGGGAGCACGCCGGGCCGGCCTGAGCGCGCCGGGCCGGCCTGAGCGCGCTCCCGCCGTCCTGCGCGCGCTCCCGCCGGCCGGGCTCAGGAGAACAGCAGCCGCCAGGTGTGCGGGCCCGGGTAGCCGTCGGCCTCGGCGCCGGTCCAGCCCTGGGCGAGCTGGAAGGACCGGACGCAGGCCCGGTCGGCCTCGCCCCAGTCCCGGCTCGGGCCCTCCCGGTAGGCGGCGCCGTGGCCCTTGGCCACCAGCTGCCGGCCGAGCAGCAGCACGTCGTCGTTGACCCGGCCGGGGCCGAACCGGTCGGCGCCCGGGAAGGGCGGGACGGCGGCGGGCGGCGGGGGCTTGGGGGCCGGCGGCGGGGGCGTCGTCGGGGTCGTCGGCGTGCTCGGGGTGCTCGGGGTGCCCGGGGTGGCGGCGGGCGCGATGTCCTTGCCCTTGTGGTGGACCAGGAAGTCCCAGGTGTCCTTGCCCGGGTAGCCGTCGGCCTCGGCGCCGCGCCAGCCCTGGGCCAGCTGGAACGCCTCGGTGGCCTGCCGGTCGGCCTCGCCCCAGTCCGGGCTGGGCCCCTCCCGGTAGAACCGGCCGCCGCCGCGCTCGACCAGCATCCTTCCCAGCCGGGTCACGTACGGGTTGACCTTCCCCGGGCCGAACTTGTCCGCCCCCGGGAAGGCGTCCGCGTCCTCGGGGGCCGGCATCGGCTGGCTCAGCCCCTTGTAGCGGTACGGGAGGTAGCCGCCCGCGTTGCTCCAGTACGCGTACGGGGTGCTGCGCCTGGTGGTGCCCGGGCGGGTCTGCTCCAGGGCGGTGTAGCGGGTGTGCGCGGCGTCCAGCCAGCCGCCGAACAGGACGGTGTGCGAGCCGCCCTCCGGGTCCTTCGGGTTGTTGTAGACCAGCGCGTCGCCCGGCTGCAGGTCGTCCTTGCCGATCCGCTCGGCGAAGTCCGGCAGCGTCCAGGTGGTCTGGCTGCTGCCCAGGCCCCAGGCCATCGAGACGAAGCCCGAGCAGTCCTGGCGGTAGCCGTCCGACCAGTACCTGCTCATGCTGTACGGCACCTTCTGGTCGACCCAGGTCTGCGCCCGCCGCATGATCTCGGCCCGGGTGGTGGCGGGCTGCGGGGCTATCGAGCGGCGGGCGGCGTCCGCGCCGTACGGGCCGGCCACCCCGCCCTGCGGGGAGTCGGGTATCAGCGGGCTGCTGTCGGTGCGCGGCGCGGCCGCGGCGGCCACCGAGGCCGCGGCGCCGCCCAGCACGCTGCCGGCGGCGGCCAGCAGGACGGCCGCCCGGCGGGCCCGGCGCGGGGCGGTGCGCGGGCCGGAGCGGGCGGCCAGCAGCCGGGAGCGGCGGCGGTCGGCGCAGCCGCCGCAGGCGCAGGAGTCGTCCGGTTCGACGTCGCTGAACTCCATCAGCACGGGTGGGACCCGCCTTTCCTCGGTGAGCGCGGTGAGTGGGACTCACGTTCCTCGGCGGGGGCGGTGCGGACCAGCCGGTCGGCTCCCGGGCAGGGCGGTTCGGGTGAACGCGCGCCCCGCGGGGTCGGGCGTGGCGCGGGGGAGCGGCGGATCCGGTGCTGACGGGTGGACAAAGCACGCCAATGGTGCGAAAGGTGACAAAGTGGAAGGAAAGGGAGCAAAAGGGAAGGAATGGTCCCGAAAGGGAAGGATGGGGAAGAATGGGGAGGGAAGCGGAGGAGTGCGGCGCTACTCCCACTGCCAGCGGATGCCCACCTGGCCCGGCTGCTGGTCGGCGGTGAGCACGTGCGCGCTGGCCGAGGCGCCGATCCACAGCGGCTCGCGGTGCCGGTCGACCTCGGTGCCGGGGGCGCGGTCGAAGCGCTCGCACTGGACGGGAACGGTGCCGGGGTCGAAGTGGACCTGGAGGACGTACTCCCGCACCGGCGCGGGGAAGAACCGCCCGTAGTCGATGGTGGGCCCGGAGTCGGGGATGTGCACCTCGTACTCCAGGACGGTGGTGTCCCCGAGGGCCAGCGGCCGGTCCAGCAGCAGCTCGGCGACCAGCAGGCCGCTCAGCGGGCGGCGGCGGACCCGGCCGAGCCGGGCGTGCCGGACGGCGGTGACCTCGGGGCAGCTCTCGACGCCCTCGTCCGCCTTGTGCACCACCACGTGCCGGGTGACGCCGTCCACGGTGGCCCGGACCACCTGGCGCATCCGCAGCAGGTAGCCGCGCCGGGAGGCGTCGACGTAGTAGGCGTCGTGGATGGACTGGCGCTCCAGCTGGCCGGCCGGCGGGGCGTCCAGCTCGGCGAAGACCTCGACCAGCTCGTCCTGGCCCGGCCAGACCTGCTCCAGCCGCAGGCCGTCGGGGGCCGGGCCCTGGGTGACCCAGCGGCCGCGCGGGCGGGGCGGGCCGAGCAGCGCGGTGAGCGCGCTGTGCCGCAGGCCGAGCAGCTCCTCCAGCAGGTGGACCGCGCGCAGCGAGGTGGCGCGCTCGGGCTGGCTGCGGCCGCGCCGCCAGTAACTGAGGGTGGTGACGCTGACCCTGACGCCCTGTTTGGCGAGCGCCGCCCGGATCCGGTCCAGGCTCAGGCCGCTGCTCTCGATCGCGGCGTTCAGCACCTCGGCGAAGCCGCCCCGGGCGGCCGGCGCCGCGGCCGCGGACATCCCCGCGGGCGCGGCGGCGGGCCCGCCCGGGGCGGATATCCGGGCTTCGGACGGCGGCTGCTCGCCGCTGTGCCCGCCGTTGCGCTCGCCGTTGCGCTCACCGCCGTGCTCGCCGCTGTGCTCGCGCTGGCCGACCAGGCGGAGCCGGCCGGAGTGCTGCGGTTGTTGTGAACCCATGCGACACCTTCCCCACCCGGCGGGTTCGGCGGGATCGCCCCCCGGCTCCACGGTGCGTCGACGGGGCTTCGGTGGTGCGCCGCCGAGCGTGTGGGAACCCTATTGAGGGTTGAGAGGCTACGTCATCAATCCGGACATATGACAGTGGTCACGACAACTATTTCGCGCGCGGATCGAACCGGAAACACTCCGGACACACCGCTGCCGGAGGCTCTGCCCAGGGCCTCCGGCAGCGGTGCGGACGAGGGGTCAGGACACCGTGAGCGCGGTGTCGTCGACCACGAACGAGGTCTGCAGCGAGGCGTCCTCGACGCCGGTGAACTTCACCGTGACGGTCTGCCCGGCGTACCCGGACAGGTCGACCGTCCGCTGCGCGTAGCCGGTGTTGTGGTCCAGGTTGGAGTAGGTCGCGGCGGTGGTGCCGTTGACCGAGACGGTCAGCTTGTCGTACGCGGTGGTGGTGCTGGTCTCGGCGGTGTCGACGTGCAGCCAGAAGGTCAGCTTGGCGGCGCAGCCGGCCGGGACCGCCACCGACTGGCTCAGGGTGTCGGTGTGGGCCGAGCCGTAGCCGTTCAGCCACGCCTTCCAGGAGCCGCCGTGCGCGGCCTCGGAGGCGCTGTTGTCGACCACGCCGGTGGAGGAGGTCCACGGTGCGGCGGTGCCGGTCTCGAAGCCCGGGTTGCCGAGCAGCTGGGCGGCGGTGCAGCCGGTGGGCGGCGGGGTGGTGCCGCCGGAGCCGAGCAGCGCTGCGGCCAGGCCGTCGGCGACCGGGGTGCCCCAGCCGGTGACCTGGTCGTAGCCGGCCTTGGCCGGGAAGTCCTGGTTGGCGCCGGTGGTGACGTCGTGGAAGGCGCCGCCGTACGAGGCGGAGTTGGCGACGGCGTAGATCTTCGGGTTGGCCTCGCCGAGCACCGGCTTGGCGGCGGCCAGCGCCTTCTGGTTGTACAGCGCGGCGAAGCCGGACCACAGCGGGGCGGCCGCCGAGGTGCCGCCGTAGACCTGCCAGCCGGGGCTGGTGCTGCCCTGGGTGTAGATCGCGAAGCCGCTGTTCGGGTCGGCGTTCGAGGAGACGTCCGGGACGGTGCGCAGGGTGCCGGTGACGTTGGTGCCGGTCTGCCAGCTCGGCTTGGCGAACTGGGTGGAGACGCCGCCGCCCGCCGTCGACCAGGCGCTCTCCGAGGCGTAGGCGGTGCCGGAGACCTTCAGGTTGGTGCCGCCGACCCCGGTGTTGTACGGGCTGGAGGCGGGGAAGTCCACGGCCTTCACGGTGGAGCCCGAGGTCGAGCGGGTGCAGTCCCGGGAGCCGTCGTCGCCGGAGGCCGAGAAGATCGAGATGCCCTGGGCGGCGGCCTGCTTGAAGGAGTTGTTCACCGCCGTCATCGAGGCGGCCGTGGTGTCCGGCTCGCAGGAGCCCCAGGAGATCGAGATGACCGAGACCCGGTTGTCCGCGACGATCTTCGCCGCCATGTCGATCTCGCCCTGGTCGCTGTTGGGCGCCTCGTACACCAGCTGGGTGGCCTTCGGGGCGACGCCGCGGACGATCTCGGAGTCCAGCTCCACCTCGCCCTGGCCGCCGCCGGGCGCCGAGTCGTAGTTCGCGCCGTCCACCGACACGGTGCTCACCGCCGGGCCGGACAGGCCGAACTGGCTGTCGTAGGCGGTCAGGTTGTCGGACTTGTAGCCGTCGAACTCCCAGAGCGCGACGGTCGAGCCGGTGCCGTCCGCGCCCAGCTGGTTCAGCCGGTACGCGCCGTCGTAGGCGGCCGGGCCGAAGCCGGACGGGGTGGCCAGCGGGGTGGCCTGCGGGGCGGCCGCGCCGGGCTTGGCGATCCGGCTGGTGCGCACGGTGTGGTCGTTCAGGCCGCTGACGCCCTCGACCAGGCCGGCCAGCTCGGCCGGGACCGAGGCGGCGGCGTCGTTGGCGAAGAACGCCCGGCCGCCCTGCTGCGGGTCGGTGTACGTCGACTCGTGGGTGCCGAACGCGGCGGACAGCCGGGCGCTGGTGCCGGTGGCGTTCACCACCTGGCGGTTGGCGCTGACCGAGTCGACCCGCAGGCCCTGGGCGGTGAGGAACGCCCGGACCCGTTCGACGTCGGCCGCGGTCGGTCCGAATCGGTCGGTGAATTGCGCGGGCGTCAGGTAGTGCCCGTACTCGGCGGTGCCGGGGGTGGCGACCGCGGTCAGGAAACGGTCCAGTTCGGCGGTGTTCCGCAATTTCAGCGAGACCGCCACGGATATCTCGCGGTCGGCCGGCACGTCGCCCTGCCGGTGCGAGCGGGCGACGGCCGGGGTGACGGTCTGCGGCAGGGCCACCCGGGCGGTGGCGTTCGGGGACGGCGCGGCCTGGGCGGGGACGGCTCCCAGGCTGATCGCGGCGAGGGGAAGGACCGCGAGGGCGGCGGCAAGGGCGAGCGAGCGGGGTCGCACGGGCTCCTCCGGAAATCTGGCGGCGTTCCGGGTTTCGAAAACGCTCGCCAGAATCTCTCAGAGAGCTCACAGGAATGGGCCCATGGCCGGGCAATTGCTTACTAAAAAACAGTCAACTGTGAAAGTGTCGGACAATTCAGTGAATTGGTTCAATTCGCGGGCCGGCGGAACTGAATGTCAGGGGCGCCCCAGCCACTGGCTCAGCGCCGCCCGCAGCTCGCCCCGGGTCGGGTCGGCGCAGGCCCAGGCCGCGTGCCCGTCCGGACGGACCAGCAGCACGGTGTCGCGCAGCTTGCCGTGCGGGTCGGCCGGGGCGGCGGTGACCACCCGCTCCGCCCAGGAGTCGGCCACCGACAGCTCGTCGTTGCTGACCAGCACCGCCTTGCCGGAGCGCAGCGCCTCGTGCAGCCGGGCCGGGCCGCCCGGCACGTCCACCGCCAGCCGCAGGTCGGGGACCCGGCGGCCGACCAGCGGGTGGGCGCCCTTCTCGGCCGGGTAGGCGTAGCCGATGCCGGAGACCTGCTTGGCGCCCAGCTCGGCCAGCGGGCCGAGGTGGCCGCCGGCCGCGCCGAGCGCCGAGCGCAGCGCCCGGGTCGGGGCGTGCCGGCCCAGGGCGAGCCGGACCAGCGCGCCGGAGGAGCGCAGCACGGCCCGGCCGACCGGGTGCCGCTCGGTCTGGTAGGTGTCCAGCAGGGCGTCCGGGGCCCAGCCGCGGACGGCGGCGACCAGCTTCCAGCCCAGGTTGGCGGCGTCCTGCAGGCCGGTGTTCAGGCCCTGGCCGCCGGCCGGGGAGTGGCAGTGCGCGGCGTCGCCGGCCAGGAAGACCCGGCCGGAGCGGTAACTGGCGGCCTGCCGCTCGTCGCTGTGGAAGCGCGAGGTCCAGCGGGCCTCCCCCACCCCCAGGTCACGGCCGGTCACCTCGCGCAGCAGGTCGGCGAGTTCGCCCAGCACCACCGGGTCGGAGTCCGCCGCCTGGTCCTCGCGGCTCCAGCCGATCGCCCGGTACCAGCCGTCGCCGAACGGCGCCAGGAAGGCGAACCCGGCCTCGCCCGCGCCCGCCGTCAGCGGCTCCTCGGGCTCGTCCGCCAGCCGGACGTCGGCCAGCATCACCGAGCGCACCACGGACTCGCCGGGGAACGGGATGCCCAGCAGGTCGCGCACCGCCGAGTGCGCGCCGTCCGCGCCGACCGCGTACCGGGCCCGGAACTCCCGCTCGCCGTCGGCGGTCCGGGCGGTCAGCACGACACCGCCGGCGTCCTGCCGCAGGCCGGTCACCTCGGCGCCGCGGCGCAGGTCGGCACCGGCCTTGACGGCCCGCTCGCGCAGCACCCGCTCGGTGTTGTACTGCGGGGTGACCAGCACGAACGGGAAGCGGGTGGGCAGGTTCGCCAGGTCGACCCGGATCCGGCCGAACAGCCGCAGCGAGGGCACCGCCCGGCCGGTGGCGATCAGCTCGTCGGCCAGGCCGCGGGCGTCCAGCAGCTCCAGGCTGCGGGCGTGCACGGCGAACGCCCTGGTCAGGCCGGACTCCTCGGCCCGCTTCTCCAGCACCGTCACGCGCAGCCCGGCCGCGGCCAGGTCGCCGGCCAGCAGCAGGCCGGTCGGGCCGGCGCCGACCACCAGCACGTCGGCGGTGAACTCCGTCTCGGACATCCGTCACTCCCGTTCGTCTTGCCGCGCGGCCGGCCGGGCCCCGGGCCGCCGTCCCGCGGCGCCGGGTTCTCAGCGGGCTCTCAGACTGCCATCATCGCGGGCCCATCAGGGGCTGTGAACCTCCTTTCCATGACACAGCCAGCGATGCGCCAGACCCCGCGGTCCGTTCCGGCGGTCGACGGCCGGGACCCGGCCGACACCGTGGTCAGGACCAGGCTCGTGGAGATCGTCGTACCCGTGTACAACGAGCAGCACTCGCTGGAGCGCTGCGTCCGTGAGCTGCACGCCTACCTCGCGGAGACGTTCCCGTACGACTACCTGATCACGGTGGCGGACAACGCCTCGGTGGACGCCACCTGGGAGGTCGCCACCGCGCTCGCCGCCGAGCTCGGGCCGGTGCGCGCCGTGCACCTCGACCTCAAGGGCCGCGGCCGGGCGCTGCGCCAGGCGTGGGGCGCCAGCGAGGCCGACGTGGTGGCCTACATGGACGTCGACCTGTCGACCGGCCTGGAGGCGTTCCTGCCCCTGGTCGCGCCGCTGCTCTCCGGCCACAGCGACCTGGCGATCGGCAGCCGGCTGCACCGGGGCTCGGCGGTGGTCCGCGGCCCCAAGCGGGAGTTCATCTCGCGGACCTACAACTTCCTGCTGCGGGCCACCATGGCGGCCAAGTTCTCCGACGCCCAGTGCGGGTTCAAGGCCGGCCGCACCGAGGTGGTCAAGCGGCTGCTCGACCAGGTCGAGGACGACGCCTGGTTCTTCGACACCGAGCTGCTGCTGCTCGCCGAAGCCTCCGGACTGCGGATCCACGAGGTGCCGGTCGACTGGGTGGACGACCCGGACAGCCGGGTGGACATCGTCCGCACGGTGATCGACGACCTCAGGGGCATGGCCCGGGTCGCCCGGCGCACCCTGGCCGGGCGCGGCAGCGTCGACCTGCCCGACCTGGTCCGGCAGGCCAGGGTGCCGCCCGGCCTGGGCTGGCAGTCCGTCAGCTTCGCGGCGATCGGCGGCCTGTGCACGCTCGCCTACCTGCTGCTCTACCTGGGACTGCGGCAGCTCGTCCCCGCGCTGGCCGCCAACGCGCTGGCGCTGGCCGTCACCGCCGTCTTCAACACCGCCGCCAACCGGCGCTTCACCTTCGGCGTGACCGGCCGCCGGGACGCCCTCAGACACCAACTGGAGGGCGGACTGGCCTTCCTGGTCGGCCTGGCCCTGACCAGCGGCGCCGTCACCGCACTGCACCTCGCCTCGCCGGACGCCGGGCACGGCGTCGAACTCGCGGTGCTGGTCGCGGCCAACGCGGCCGCGACGCTGGCGCGGTTCGTCCTGCTGCGGGTGTGGGTCTTCAACCCGCGGCGCGCCTGAGCGGACGCACCCCGACCCCTCCGCCCCTCCTCCTCTCCGGACCGGGCCCGCTGCCCGTCGGTCACGTGCCGTCGCCCACCTCCGGCCCGGTGTCGACGCGGGCGGCGGGGAGGTCGGCGAGGATCCGGTCCGCGGTCTGGGCGGGGGTCTGGTGGGAGGTGTCCAGCCAGAGGCCCTTGCGCGGGGTGCGGCGCAGGGCCTCGTCGAGGAGTTCGACCGTCCAGGGGCCGCGGTAGCCGTGCTTGGGGCGGCCGGCCTCCCGGCGGGCGACCTCGGCGGGGGTCGGGGCGAGGACGACCAGGTAGAGCGGTCTGGTCGTCACCAGGTCGAGGTAGGCGTCGAGGTGTTCGCCCAGGACGACGTCCTGGGTGACGACGGTCCAGCCCGCTCCCGCGTACAGGTCGGCGACCGCCGCGGCCGCCCGGTAGCGCAGGTGCAGCTGCGCGGTGGCCTCGGCGGACGGCCGGGGGGTGAAGTCCTCGCGGCCGGACACGATCATCCGGCGGAAGCCGTCGCCGCGCAGGTGCACGGAGCGCGGGAGCCGCTCGGCCAGCAGGTGGGCGACGGTGGACTTGCCGGACGCCATGACCCCGGTGACCAGGATCACCGCGGAACCGAGTTCCCGCACTGCCGCCCCCTGTTCCGGCCCACCCGGGTGGTGACGGCCACGCACATTCTGCCGGGTGGTCGGGGGTCGGCGGGGGCCGGCCGGTTCGGCGACCGCCCCCGCCGGCCCCGCCCGTGGCCTTCACCGGGCGGGACCCGCGGGGACGGCCCGGGCTACTTGCGGACCTCGACGACCCGGAACCGGTCGGCGACGAACGCGGCGTCGCAGTACGCCGAGTTGGCGGCCGGGTTGGCGCCGGTGCCGTGCAGGTCGGAGAAGGCGGCGGTCTGGTTGACGTAGACGCCGCCGGTCAGGTTGAGCGAGAGCGAGACGCCGGCCTCCAGGCAGGCGTCGACCAGGGCCGACTCGACGGCCGGGTCGGTGGTGTAGGCGCCGGCGGTCATCGCGCCGTGCTCGGTGGTGGTGCGGCGCAGCAGGTCGACGGCGGCGGCGGTGGACTCGACGGCGACCGCGAAGGAGACCGGGCCGAAGCACTCGGTCAGGAAGCGGGCGCGGTCGTCCGGCTTGTCGGCGTCGGCCTTCAGCAGGGCGGGGGTGCGGATGGTCGCGCCGGGGAACTCGGCGGAGGCCACCACCCTCGGCGCGAGGGCGGGTTCGCCCAGTTCGCCGCTGGCGGCGGCGGCGCTGCGGGCCAGCACGGCCGGGTTGACCACGGCGCCGAGGATCGCGGCGGCCCGGGCGTCGTCGCCGAGCAGGCCCTCGATCGCGGCGGCGAGGTCGGCGACCACCTGCTCGTAGGAGCGCTCGCCGCCCTCGGTGCGGATGCCGGTGCGCGGGATCAGCAGGTTCTGCGGGGTGGTGCACATCTGGCCGCTGTACAGGCTGAGCGCGAACGCCAGGTTGTCCAGCATGCCGCGGTAGTCGTCGGTGGAGTCGATGACGACGGTGTTGACGCCGGCCTTCTCGGTGTAGACCCGCGCCTGCCGGGCGTTGTCCTCCAGCCAGTCGCCGAAGCCGGTGGAGCCGGTGTAGTCGATCAGCTTCACCTCCGGCCGCAGCGCCAGCGTCCTGGCGATCGCCGAGCCCTCGTGCTCGGCGGCCAGGCAGACCAGGTTCGGGTCGAAGCCGGCCTCGGCGAGCACCTCGCGGGCGATCCGGACGGTCAGCGCCAGCGGCAGCACCGCGCGCGGGTGCGGCTTGACCAGCACGCCGTTGCCGGTGGCCAGCGAGGCGAACAGGCCCGGGTAGCCGTTCCAGGTCGGGAAGGTGTTGCAGCCGACCAGCAGCGCGGTGCCGCGCGGGACGACGGTGAACTCCTTGGTCAGCACCAGGGGTTCGCGCTTGCCCTGCGGCTTCGTCCAGCGCGCCGAGCGGGGCAGCCGGGTCTGCTCGGCGTACGCGTACGCCACCGCCTCCAGGCCGCGGTCCTGCGCGTGCGGGCCGCCGGCCTGGAAGGCCATGCCGTACGCCTGGCCGGTGGTGTGCGTCACGGCCTGCGCGAACTCGTGCGAGCGGGCGTTGATCCGGGCCAGCACCTCCAGGCAGACCGCGGCCCGCTCGGCCGGCGTCGCCCGCGCCCAGCCGGGCCGGGCCGCCGCCAGCGCGGCCAGCAGCGCGTCCGGCTCGGCGTGCGGGTAGGAGACGCCGAGTTCGAGGCCGTACGGGGAGCTCTCGCCGGTCACCGGGGTGCCGCCGCCGGGGTGGCCGGGCAGCTCGAACTCCCGCCCCAGCAGCGCCTCGAAGGCGGCCTTGCCGTCGGCGGCGGCGCTCTCGCCGTACGCCTTGGGGAACTCCGGGTACGGCGACCAGTAGTCGCGTTCGGCGATCGCGGTCAGCGCGCGGTCGAGGGTGTCCTGGTGGCGGGCGAGCAGTTCGGCGACCGGCAGGGCGGGGGTCGCAGCGGCCATGGTGCGCTCCTCACGGGGGCGGGGCGGGACGCTCCTCAGGGTAACCGAACGATCGGTCGGTGCAAGGGCCCTGCCGGGCTTTCCGGCCGGGCGCGGGCCTCAGCCGCGCCGGGGGGCGGCCGGCGCGGCGGCCCGCACCGGCTGGTCGAAGCCGTTGAACCGCGCGGTCGTGTTCCCGGCGCCGCTCTCCGTCGACAGCACCCGCGGCTCGCCCTCGGCGGCGATGTCGTAGCGGACTAGCAGGCCCCGGGGGTCGGTCGGCGTGACGGTGCCGGTCGGCACCCCGTCGACCCGCCGGGGGGCGGCGGCGGCCAGGTTCCGGCCGGGGGTGCCGTCCTCGTTCAGGCCGGCCTGCCGCTGGATCCGCAGGTCCGGCTCGCAGCAGGAGGAGGAGTCCAACGGGTCGCCGGGGGTGTCCGGGAACCAGGTGCCGGCCGCGCCCATGCCGGTGATGGCGACGTGCCCGGTGCGGCCGCCGTCGGTGTCGGCGGAGAAGGTGCCCTCCAGCGGGCCGCCGTCGTGGCCCGGGAGGCTGATGGCCATGGTGGCGCTGTGCAGCCGGGCGCCCGCGGCCCTGGCGTTCGCGGCGACCTCGGCCGCGGGCTGACCGGTCGGCGTCGGGGAGGCGGGGACGGGGCCGCGGCTCCCGGGGCGGTCGTCGGGCCGCAGGCGGCCGGCCCGCCCAGGGCGAGGGCGGCGAGGGCGCGGGCGGCCCGACGGCCGGGTGGTGCGCATGCGGTGCGTCCGTGGTTCGTTCGTACCGGGAGCGGATGCGTGAGCATGCCGGTGCGCGGAGTGGGCCCCGCGCACCGGGCGGCGGTTCTTCACCCCGGCTTGACCGCCGGTTACGGGATGCCCAGCTCGAACAGGACGTAGCCGGCGTACCAGCCGGAGGCCGCCGCGATCGTGCCCAGGGTCACCGCCAGCGACGCGCGGGAGAGCCGCTTGAGGGCGACCGCGATCGGCAGGAAGAGCGGGAAGCAGGGCAGCAGGTAGCGCGAGGTGTTGCCGAAGATCTGCTGGCTGCCGAGGACCAGCACGATGGTGATGCCGGTGTAGACGAGCAGGAAGACCGGCGGGCGCATCCGGACCAGCAGGAAGATCAGGATCGGCAGGCTGAACACCAGGAACAGCGCGATCAGGTCCTCGGTGGGGTAGCCGAAGATGTAGTCGTGGTGACCGAAGAGCAGGTTCTCGATCACGTTGCCGGTGTGCTTGCCCCAGTCGAAGTAGTGCAGCCAGGCGCCGCGCTGCAGCTCGAAGTAGGCGCTCCAACTGCCCATCCGCCAGCTGGCCCAGGCGATGTAGCCGACGAACCCGAGCGGGGCGATCACCAGCGCGGACAGCGGGCCGAGCACGCCGTCCTTCCGCTTCCACAGCGCGATCAGCGCGGCCACGCCGACCGCGGCGGCCAGCGCGGCCGAGGTCGGGCGGTTCAGGCCGGCGACGAACGAGGTGACGCCCGCGGCCAGCCAGTTGCGGGTCAGCACGAAGTAGCAGGCCCAGGCGGCCAGCGCGACGAACAGCGAGTCCGAGTAGACCGCCCACTCCACGCCCGAGCCCGGGAAGACGCCCCACACGCCGGCCGCGATCACCGCCGCCCGCCGCCCGGCCAGCAGCTTGGCCACCGCGTAGACGCCGGCCGCCGCGACGAACGAGGACAGCACCGACACCGCGATGCCCGCGCCCTGCGGGCCCAGGCCGGTCACCGTCGAGACCATCTTGATCATGCCGGGGTACAGCGGGAAGAACGCGACCGAGTTCTGCTCCAGCGTCCACGGCCCGGAGGTGGTCGGCACCAGCTTCGGGTCGTAGCCGTTCAGCGCGACCTGCTGGTACCACCAGCCGTCCCAGCCGCCGAGCACGTCCCAGACGTGCTTGCCGCCGCCGAACCTCGGGTTCTTCGTCAGGTACTCGCCCGACCAGGACAGCAGCCACATGAAGCTGGTGAAGGCGATCAGCCGGACCGCCGCGAACACCGCCAGGGCCGGCCCGTACTCGGCCGCCGCCCGGCGCAGCCAGGCGCGCGGACCCTCCTGCGCCGTGCCGGCGTCCGCGGGCGGGTCCGGTCGCTCGACCACTTCGGTGTCGGGGCTCGCTGCCATCGCCATCAGGTCCTGTCTGGGTCTCGGGCCCCGCCGGGCCGCCCGGATGCTCGGGCGAGCCTACGGCACATACCTCTGGTCTGTACCTGATGGGAGGGCACGTGGCTACACTCCCCAGCAACAGACGGACGTCACCACCCGGCGGGAGAGACAGATGAGCGCGGCGGCGCGAGCGGGCACCCTGCTGTCGGTGGTCGTCCCGATGTACAACGAGGAGGACGCGCTCCCCTCCTTCGCCGCCCGGATGCGGCCCGTCCTGGACGGCCTGGGCGTCCGCTACGAGGTGGTCGCGGTGGACGACGGCAGCGCCGACAAGACCGCCGCCCTGCTGCGCGACCTGGCCGCCGACTGGCCCGAGCTGCGGATGGTCCGGCTGCGCCGCAACAGCGGCCACCAGGCGGCGCTCACCGCCGGCCTCGACCACGCCGTCGGCGACTACGTGGCCAGCATCGACGCCGACCTCCAGGACCCGCCGGAGAAGATCCCCGAGATGCTGGAACTCGCCCGCGCCGAGGGCCTGGACATCGTCTACGGGGTGCGCGAGGACCGCTCCACCGACACCGGCTTCAAGCGCTGGACGGCCGGCGGCTACTACTGGCTGATGCGCCGCCTGGTCGGCCGCCAGGTCCCGGCCAACGCGGGCGACTTCCGGCTGCTCAGCCGGGAGGCCGTCGAGGCGCTCAAGGAACTCCCCGACCAGCAGCGGGTCTACCGGCTGCTGGTGCCCTGGCTGGGCTTCCCCAGCGGCGAGGTGCGCTACGTCCGCGAGGAGCGGGTGGCCGGCAGCACCAAGTACCCGCTGGCCAAGATGGTCCGGCTCGCCCTGGACAGCGTCACCGGCTTCTCCGCCGCCCCGCTGCGGCTGGCCACCTGGCTCGGCACCGTCGCCTTCTTCACCTGCCTGCTGCTGCTCGGCTTCTCGCTCACCGTCTACCTGTTCGGCGCCACCGTGCCCGGCTGGACCTCGCTCTTCGTCGGCCTGCTGTTCATCGGCGGCATCCAGCTGATCTGCGTCGGCCTGCTCGGCGAGTACGTGGCCCGGATCTACACCGCGGTGCAGCGCCGCCCCGCCTACTTCATCGCCGAGGACACCGCCCGGGACACCGCCCGGGACACCGCCCGGGACACCGCCGGGGAGACCGGCGCCGGGCTCGGCGCCGGGAGCGGTAGCGGGCCCGGAGCCGGGCTCGGCGGCTGAGGCCACCCCCCGGGGCGCGGCGCGCCCGGCCCGGGGATACTCGTCAGCATGGCCGACCACTCCACGCGCGCCGCCTACACCGTCGACTCGCTGCTCGCCGTCACCGTGCGGGTCTTCAACGAACGCGGCTACGACGGCACTTCGATGGAGGACCTGTCCAGGGCCGCCGGGATCTCGAAGTCCTCGATCTACCACCACGTGCGCGGCAAGGAGGAACTGCTGCGGCTCGCCGTCGGCCGGGCGCTGGACGCGCTGTTCGCGATCCTCGACGAGCCGGCCGCCGCCGCGGGCCGCCCGGTGGACCGGCTGGAGCACGTGGTGCGCCGCACCGCCGAGGTGCTGATCGCCGAACTGCCGTACGTGACGCTGCTGCTGCGGGTGCGCGGCAACACCGCCACCGAGCTGTGGGCGCTGGAGCGGCGCCGCGACTTCGACCACCGGGTCGCCGAACTCGTCCAGGCCGCCGTCGCCGCCGGGCAGCTGCGCGCCGACGTCGAGCCCCGGCTGGCCACCCGGCTGCTGTTCGGCACGGTCAACTCGCTGGTCGAGTGGTACCGCCCCGGCCAGCGCGGCGCCGACGCGCTGCCCGACGCGGTCGCCCGGTTCGCCTTCGAGGGCCTGCGCGCCCGGTGAGCGTCCACCTGCCGGGCGAGCTGGCGGCGCTGCGCGCACTGCTGGACGAGTGGACCGGCCGCACCGAGGACCTGCGGGTGGTGATCGGCGAGGACCGCGGCCTCGACCACGGCCGGCTCTGCTGGGACGCGCTGGAGCCCGACGGCACGGTGCACCCGCTCGCCGCCTGCCGGTGCCGCCGCCGGCACCACGGCCCCGCGAGCGCCCGGGACCTGCACGAACGGCTCAAGGTGCGCGTCCCGGCGGCGGACGCGGCGGACTGGATGGCCTTCACGCTCGGACAGAACCTGGTGTACGGCTCGCTCAGCGCCGTCCGGGAGGCCCGGGTGCTGGCCGGACCGCTGGCCGAACTGCTCGGCCCGGACGCCGACTGGCGGGCCAACGGCCACGCCGCCCACCCCCCGCCCGCCGGGCGCAACGCGAGCTGGAGCCCGGTCACCGTCTGGACCTTCGACGCCGCGCTGGTCGGCATCGGGAACGGGTACACCGTGGTGGCCGTCTCCACCGGCGAGGACTGAGCCGGGCAGGGCCTACAGCCCGTCCGCCGGGATCTGGTCGGTCTCCTCGAAGACCAGCATGGTGCGGGTCCCCAGCACCTCCGGGATCGACTGGATGCTGCCCAGCACCAGCTCGCGCAGCGCCCGGTTGTCCGCCGTGTGGACCAGCATCAGCACGTCGTAGTCGCCGCCGACCAGCGCGATGTGCGCGACCCCCGGCAGCCGCAGCAGTTGCTCGCGCACGGTGCGCCAGGAGTTCTGCACGATCCGCAGCGTGACGTACGCGGACGCGCCCTGCCCGGCCTTCTCGTGGTCGACCCGGGCGGTGAAGCCGCGGATCACGCCGTCGTCGACCATCCTGGAGATCCGGGCGTACGCGTTCGCCCGGGAGACGTGCACCCGCTCGGCCACCGAGCGGATCGAGGCGCGGCCGTCCTGCCGCAGCAGCCGCAGGATCGAGCGGTCGACCCGGTCGAGCCTGGACACCTGTTCAGCCGACATGGCCCCCCACCCCTCGCGATTGGACGTGCTGGCCCCAGCAGACCCCCCTTTCGGCCGACTGTCCACCGTCTTGACGGGGATATGGTCAAGATGAACAGACGACCGAACAATCGGTAGGGAGCCCCCACCACCCCGGAGGTGCCCGAGATGACCGTCCTGGACCACAGGAACCAGCCCGCCGAGGCCGCCCCCGTCCCCGGCTGGCGGCCCGGTGCCACCGCGCCCCGCACCGACCCCGCCCCGCTGCTGCCCGACGCCGAGCCGTACCGGGTGCTGGGCACCCCCGCGGCCGCCGGCACCGACCCGGAGCTGCTGCGCGAGCTGTACCGGCGGCTGGTCGCCGGCCGCCGCTACAACCAGCAGGCCACCACCCTCACCAAGCAGGGCCGGCTCGCCGTCTACCCGGCCTCCACCGGCCAGGAGGCCTGCCAGGTCGCCGCCGCGCTCGCGCTGCGCCCCGCCGACTGGCTGTTCCCGTCCTACCGGGACACCCTCGCCGTGGTCGCCCGCGGCGTCGACCCGCTGCAGGCGCTCACCCTGCTGCGCGGTGACGCCCACACCGGCTACGACCCGCGCGCCACCCGCACCGCCCCGCTGTGCACCCCGCTGGCGACGCAGGTCCCGCACGCCGTCGGCCTGGCGCACGCCGCCCGGCTGGCCGGCGACGACACCGTGGCGCTCGCCCTGCTCGGCGACGGCGGCACCAGCGAGGGCGACTTCCACGAGGGCCTGAACTTCGCGGCCGTGCTGCACGCCCCCGTGGTGTTCCTGGTGCAGAACAACGGCTACGCGATATCCGTCCCGCTGACCCGGCAGTCCGCCGCGCCGACCCTCGCCCACAAGGCCGTCGGCTACGGCGTGCCCGGCCGGCTGGTCGACGGCAACGACGCGGCGGCCGTGCACGCCGTGCTCACCGAGGCCGTCGAGCGGGCCCGGGCCGGCGGCGGCCCCACCCTGGTCGAGGCGCTCACCTACCGGATCGAGGCGCACACCAACGCCGACGACGCCACCCGCTACCGGCAGCCCGAGGAGGTCGACGCCTGGCGGGCGCACGACCCGGTCCGGCTGCTGGAGGACGCCCTGCGCGAGCGCGGCCTGCTCGACGAGCGGCTGGTCGCCGACGCCGCCGAACAGGCCGAGCGGCTGGCCGCCCGGATGCGCGCCGAGTTCCACACCGACCCCGCGCCCGACCCGATGTCGCTGTTCGCGCACGTCTACGCCGAACCCACCCAGCAACTGCGCGAACAGGCCGACCGGCTGGCCGCCGAACTCGCCGCCGAGGCCGAGGCCGAGGACGGCACCGGGAGCGGGGTGCCCGGCCGATGAGCACCGCCGTCACCGAACAGCACGGCCTGCGCACCGGCACCATGGCGCAGGCCCTCAACCTCGCGCTGCGCGACGCGATGCGCGCCGACCGGACCGTGCACGTCCTCGGCGAGGACGTCGGCGCGCTCGGCGGCGTCTTCCGGATCACCGACGGCCTGACCGCCGAGTTCGGCCCGGACCGCTGCCTGGACACCCCGCTGGCCGAGGCCGGCATCCTCGGCACCGCCGTCGGCATGGCCATGTACGGGCTGCGCCCGGTCGTCGAGATGCAGTTCGACGCCTTCGCCTACCCGGCGCTGGAGCAGCTGTTCTCGCACGTCGCCAAGATGCGCAACCGCACCGCCGGGAAGCTCCCGCTGCCGATCACCGTCCGGATCCCGTACGGCGGCGGCATCGGCGGCGTCGAGCACCACAGCGACGCCTCCGAGGCGTACTACGCGCACACCCCCGGCCTGCACGTGGTCACCCCCGCCACCGTCGCCGACGCGTACGGGCTGCTCCGCGAGTCGATCGCCTCCGACGACCCGGTGGTCTTCCTGGAGCCCAAGCGGCTCTACTGGGGCAAGGCGGAGTGGGACCCGGCGGCCGCCGTCGAGCCGGTCGGCCGGGCCGTGCTGCGCCGCCCCGGCACCTCGGCGGTGCTGGTCAGCTACGGGCCCTCGCTGCCGGTCTGCCTGGAGGCCGCCGAGGCCGCGAAGGCCGAGGGGTGGGACCTGGCGGTGCTCGACCTGCGCTCGCTGGTGCCGTTCGACGAGGAGACCGCCTGCGCGGTGGTCCGCTCGCTCGGCCGGGCCGTGGTGGTGCACGAGTCGGCCGGGTTCGGCGGCGCCGGGGCGGAGATCGCCGCCCGGCTGACCGAGAAGTGCTTCCACCACCTGGCCGCGCCGGTGCTGCGGGTCACCGGCTTCGACATCCCGTACCCGCCGCCGATGCTGGAGCACCACCACCTGCCCGGGGTGGACCGGATCCTGGACGCCGTCGCCCGGCTCCAATGGGAGGAGTGATGGCGGTGCCGGTGGTCCGCGAGTTCAGGCTGCCCGACCTCGGTGAGGGCCTCACCGGGGCGGAGGTGGTGCGCTGGATGGTCGAGGTCGGCGAGGTGATCGCCGTCGACCAGCCGGTGGTGGAGGTGGAGACCGCCAAGGCGGTCGTCGAGGTGCCCTGCCCGTACGGCGGGGTGGTCACCGCGCGGTACGGCGAGGTCGGGCAGGAGGTGCCGGTCGGCGCCCCGCTGGTGACCGTCGCCGTCCCGCCCGCGCCCGGCGGCGCCCCGGGCGGCGCGGACGAGCCGGCGGTGGAGCGGCCGCTGGTCGGCTACGGGGTCGCCGAGACCCGGCGGCCCGGCCGGCGGCGGGTGCTGCCGGGGGGCGCCGGGCCGGCCCCTGCCGCCGTCCCCGTCCCCGCCGCGGCTCCGGCGGTGGTCGCGGTGATCTCGCCGCTGGTGCGCCGGCTGGCCCGCGAGCACGGCCTCGACCTGGCCGCGGTGGCCGGCAGCGGGCCGGACGGGCTGGTCACCCGGCGGGACGTGGAGCGGGCGATCCTGGCGACCGCCGTCCCGGAGAAGACCGCTGTTCCACGTGGAACCGGCCCGGCGGCCGGGGCGGCCGGGGCGGCCGCGGGCCCGGACGGCGAGCTGGTGCCGCTGCGCGGGCTGCGCCGGGCGGTCGCCGAGAAGCTGACCCGCAGCCACCGGGAGATCCCCGCCGCGACCTGCTGGGTGGACGCCGACGCGACCGGACTGACGGAGCTGCGCGCCGAGTTGAACCGGGTGCCGGGCCCGAAGGTGAGCGTGCTGGCCCTGCTGGCCCGGATCTGCCTGGCCGGCCTGGAGCGCTTCCCCGAGCTGAACGCGAGCGTCGAGGGCGAGGCGCTGCGCCGCCACCCCGCCGTGCACCTGGGCTTCGCCGCGCAGGGCCCGCGCGGCCTGCTGGTGCCGGTGCTCCGGGACGCCGGGCGGCTGGGCACCGAGCGGCTCTCCGCCGAACTGGCCCGGCTGACCGAGGGGGCCCGGGCGGGCAGCCTCGGCCCGGCCGAGCTGACCGGCGGGACGTTCACCCTGAACAACTACGGCGTCTTCGGGGTGGACGGGTCGACGCCGCTCCTGAACCACCCGGAGGCGGCGATGCTCGGGGTCGGCCGGATCACCGCCAAACCGTGGGTGCACGAGGGCGAGTTGGCGGTCCGCCAGGTCGTCCAGCTGTCCTTCACCTTCGACCACCGGGTCTGCGACGGCGGCACGGCGGGCGGGTTCCTGCGGTTCGTCGCGGACTGCGTGGAGCGGCCGGGGCTGCTGCTGCGGGCGCTCTGAGACCGGGCTTCGGGGGCGCGCCCGGGGCCCGGCCGGGCGTGCGGCCGGGAAGAGTAGCGGGTGGACCGGCCGGGTGTCCGGGGTTCGCCGGATTCTTCGGATGAACTGTGCGGGCGGTGCCAGGGTGCTGGGGCGTCAGCAGACAGGTCGACCGGAGGCGGAACGAACCCTTGAGCACTCGTCAACTCGTCCTGCAGAGCAGGTCGTCGAAGGCCGGGGCCGGCCGGGGCACCACGCCCGGCCCCGTGGCGCCCGGTGCCGAGCTCGCGCCCGCCCCCGCCCCGGCCGGTCCGGCCGAGCCGGCCGACGAACCCCCGACCGCCGTGGAGCGGCCGGAGCCGTCCCCGGCCGTCCCCTCGGTACCGCCGCCGGGGCCGCTCGGGCTGACCCCGGTGCCGGCCGTTCCGGCGAAGCCGACCTGGGCGCCGGCGGTGCCCTCGGCGGTGTCGGTGCCGCCGCTGCCCGCCTTCCGGCCGGCCGCGCCCGCGCCGGTGCCCGTCGCCCAGGCCGCGTCGTCCGCCCCGGCCGGGTTCGAGCCGCTGTTCCGGCGGGCGCCGGCGCTGAACTGGGTGGGCCCGGACGACCGGTGGAGCCGGGCGTGGGGCGTCGTGCAGTCGGCCGTCGAGCCGCCGCCCGTGCTGGAGCCGGCCGACCCGGTGGAGCCGCTGCCGCCGAGCGCCGAGGACCTGGTGCTGGTGCGGGCGAGCCTGGCCGCGGTGGCGCCGGAGGCGGACCGGGCGATGGCGCACTTCCACGCGCTGATGTTCCTGCGCCACCCGGAGCTGCGGGCGATGTTCCCGGCCGCGATGGACGAGCAGCGGACCCGGCTGTTCCAGGCGCTGCGGCTGTGCGCGGTCCGGGCGGGCGACCCGGAGGCGCTGCGCGACTACCTGGGCCCGTTGGGGCGTCGGCACCGCAAGTACGGGGCGCTGACCCGGCACTACGCCTCGGTGGCGGACTGCCTGGTGGCGGCGCTGGCCCGGTACGGCGGCAGCGGCTGGGACGGGCGCACCGAGGCGGCCTGCCGGCGGCTGCTGGCGCTGGCCTCCCGGCTGATGGTGGAGGGCGCGGAGGAGGAGGCCCGGACGGCCCCGCCGTGGTGGCAGGCCGAGGTGGTGGAGCACCGCCAGGCCACCCGGGACGTCGCGGTGCTGACGCTCCGCCCCGACCAGGCGTACCCGTTCCGGGCCGGGCAGTGGGCGGCGGTGGAGACGCCGTGGTGGCCGCGGGTGTGGCGGCCGTACTCGTTCGGCTCGGCGCCGCGGCCGGACGGGCTGCTGACGCTGCACGTGAAGGCGGTGCAGGCGGGCTGGGTGAGCAACGCGCTGGTGCACCGGGCCCGGCCGGGCGACGTGCTGCGGCTCGGCGCGGCGGAGGGCGCGATGACGGTGGACCACGCGGCGGGCGGGGACCTGCTCTGCCTGGGTGGCGGCACCGGGATCGGGCCGGTCGCGGCGCTGGTCGAGGAGGTCGCCGAGCGGGGCGCGGCCGGGCGCCGGGTGGAGGTGTTCTACGGGGCGCGGCGGGCGGACGGGCTGTACCGGTTGGAGGAGCTGCGCGAACTGGCCGCCCGGAACGCCTGGCTGACCGTCCGTCCGGTGGTCTCGGAGCCGGCCGGGGCGCCCGCCGGGGTGCTGGTCGGCGACCTGCCGGAGGTGGTGGCCCGGTACGCGCCGTGGCACGGCTTCGCGGCGTACCTGAGCGGCCCGGCGGCGATGGTGCGTTCGGGGGCGGCGGCGCTGCGGCGCTGCGGGGTGCCGGACGGGAGCGTCCGGCACGACCCGGTGGACCGGTAGGGCTGAAGGGGGTTGACGGCGGGTCAGCCCAAGTCCGGCGCGAGCAGGGCGCGGACGCCCTCGATGTTGGCGGCGAGGTAGGCGCGGAGGCTGGGAGGGACGACGTTGACCGAGGTGACGCCCTCGCGGGTGAACGGGACCCGGACGATCGCGTACTCGCCGTTGGGCCGGTCGACTTCGGGCCCGTGCCGGCGGGTCTCGTCGAGCGCGGCGAGCCGGCAGACGAAGAAGTGCTGCACCTTGACGCCGTGCGGGTGGGCGGGGGTGCCGTCGTCGTGGTGGGACTGCGCGACGGTGTCGACGAAGGCGGGCACCACGTCGGTCACCTTGCCGCCCAACTCCTCGTCCACCTCCCGGTGCAGGGCCGCGACGACCGTCCGGTCGGTGGGTTCGACGCCGCCGCCGGGGGTGATCCAGTACGGGTGCGGGGAACCGGGGCGGACCCGGCGGATCAGCACCAGCGAGGCGGGCGCGTGCGGGTCGTCCGGGTCGACCTCCAGCAGGATCGCGCGGGCGGTGCGTTTGACGACTGGACGGACCGGGCCCGACATGGCGGCCACCTCCGGGGCGCGAGCGTTGTGCGGGAGTCTCCCGCGCGGCGGCGGGCGCGAAACTCGCACAAGGGGGCGAAAGGGCGGAACCTGTTGCGCCGTACGGGGGGAGCGGCATGCCCGGGGGTGTCAGGCCGTGGCGATGGACACATCGGCTATGGATCTTCGATTCGCGCCACGGGACGAGCTGACGCCTCGTAATCTTCGGGGTGGTTTGGCTGAAAACCTTCGCATTGAAGGTGAATTGCCCCATGTGTACGTCATTGTCATTGCGGGGATGCCCGCCCTGTGCTCAAATGTCCGCCTGCCGGGCGGATTCGGAGCAGTCTCCTCCGAGTGCCATTCGATACCCGGGGGATGGGGATGAGCATGCACCGGATCGGGCAACCCGCGGGCCCGGGGGCGGCCACGGCCGCCGAAGGCGACATACGCGCGCCGCGGGCGCCCACCCTGATCACCTCGGTGCAGCGCGCCCTGCGCCTGCTGGAGGCGGTCGGCTCGCACGTCCACGGCGCCACCGCCAAGCAGCTCGCCCGCTGCGCCGGGCTCCCCCTCGGCACCACCTACCACCTGCTGCGGACCCTCACCCACGAGGGCTACCTGCGCCGCGAGGGCGGCCGGTTCTACTACGGCGCCTCGGTCGACGGGATCAGCCGCGCCGACACCCGGCAGGCCGAGCACGTCGACCTGCGCGGCCGGATGGAGGAGCTGCGCGACGAGCTCGGCGCCGCCGTCTACTACGCGGTCTACGAGGACGGCGAGGTGCTGCTGGTCGACGCGGTCTCCGGCGCCGCGCAGCCCCAGGTCGAGGAGTGGGCCGACTTCCGGGCCACCGCGCACGCGCACGCCATCGGCCTCTGCCTGCTCTCCCAACTGGGCACCGAGGAGCGGCTCGACCACCTCTCCCGGCACCGGCCCGCCGCGCTGACCCCGTCCACCTCCGGCGACGTCCGCTCGGTGCTGCGCCGGCTGGAGCGGGTCCGGCCGACCATGCCGGTGCTGGAGCGTCAGGAGTACGCGCTCGGCACGGTCTGCGCGGCCGTCCCGATCACGGTCGGCTCGGTGGTCGCCACCATGGCGATCTCGCTGCCGCTGGAACAGGCCGAGCGGCTCGGCCCCGCCGCGGCCCGGCTGCGGTCGCTGGTCGGGGCGATGTTCCCGGCGTTCGTCCGTGGGGACGGGGGTGGGCTGGTGAGGTGATTCCGTGAGGCGTTCGTTCACCATTTGAAAAAGCGAACCTTGTCGGCATCGCCGCCAAACAGGGACGATGGGGTTCGAACGGGGAAACAGGGGACAAAGACGCACAGACGCAGCCACCCGTCCGCAGGTACCCGCACGACCTGACGGACCAGCCCCAGCGGGGTGCCGTTCCAGCACAGCGAACAAGATCGAACCGATATGCCGCACCCACCGCGCGCACCGCGGCGCACCGGGCGGGCAGAACGAGAGGTACTGGCGCATGCACAGCACGGTCCAAGCCCAGATGGCGATGCACCTCGTGGTGTCGAGCGAGCTGTCCTTCCGCATCGTGGTCGACCTGGACTACGACGGCGACGACCCGTTCGCCGTCCGCTTCACCTTCCACCTGCCCGGTGACGAGCCCGTCACCTGGGTCTTCGCCCGCGAGTTGCTCGTCGACGGACTCAGCCGCCCCACCGGCGAGGGCGACGTGCACATCCACCCGGTCGGCGACGACCTGGCCGAGGTCTGCCTGGTGCTGCGCTCCCCCGAGGGCGACGCGCTGATGCGGGCCGCGGCCCCGCCGCTGCTGGCCTTCCTGGCCCGCACCGACCGGCTGGTCCCGATGGGCCAGGAGCTGTCCGGCGGGGAGCTGGACGAGGAGCTCGCCTCGATCCTCTCCACCACCGGGCACGAGAACGCGGGCTGACCCCGGGTGCGTTCCGGGGCCCGCCCGCGCGGCTGACCGGCTGTCAGACGGCGCGACACCGCCGTCCGTCGGCCGGTCAGTCGTCCTTCAGCGCCAGGTTGAGGCCCCAGGACACCAGGCTGATGATCAGCGCGCCGAGCAGCGCCGACCAGAAGCCGTCCACGTGGAAGTCCAGGCTGAGCTTGTCCGAGGCCCACGAGGTCAGCCAGAGCATCAGGGCGTTGATCACGAAGGTGATCAACCCCAGGGTGAGGAAGAACAGCGGCAGCGAGAACAGCTTCACCAGCGGCTTGATCAGGAAGTTGATCACGCCGAAGACCAGCGCGACGCCGAGCACGGTGAGCGTCTTGTGCTGCCAGTCGTCGCCGGTGAGCGTGATCCCGGTGACGATCCAGGCGGCGACCCAGATCGCCGCCGCGTTGATGAGCGTTTTGATCACGAAATTCTTCATGCTGCGGATGGTGGCAGGCCCGGCCGCCCGGGCGGAAGCTCCCCGGGTGGGTGTTCTCGCGGCGGCCCGGCGGCCGTGCGGTTGAATGGGCCCCGACCAGGGAGAGGAGCCGGGCCCGATGAAGCTGTTCCGGTTGGACCGACTCGACGCCGAGCGCGCCGAGAGCGGCGGCGCGTACCTGCGCTTCCTGAAGCAGCCGACGATGTCCGCCGGCCTGTACGCGCTCTCCCCCGGCGACACCGACCCGCAGACCCCGCACGCCCAGGACGAGATCTACCTGGTGGTCAGCGGCCGGGCCGAGCTGACCGTCGGCCGGGAGACCGCCACGGTCGGGCGCGGCAGCGTGGTGTTCGTCCCCGCCGGGACGGAGCACCGCTTCCACCACATCACCGAGGAACTGCGGGTGCTCGTGGTCTTCTCCCCGCCGGAGGACTGACCCGTGACCACCAGGCCCGCGACGACTGGGCCCGCGACCACCGGGCCCGCGACCACCGGGCCCGCGCCCGCGCAGGAGGACCGACCCGTGAAGCTCACCGACGAACTGTGGGCGGCCGCCGAGCCGACCTACCGCCGGATCCTGGACCACCCCTTCCTGCTCGGCCTCGCCGACGGCACCCTGCCGCGCGCCGCGTTCCGGCACTTCGTCGTCCAGGACTCGCACTACCTGCGCGACTACGCCCGCGCGCTGGCCGTCTGCGCCGCCAAGGCCCCCGGCGAGGACGACGTGCTGGCCTTCGCCAACGACGCGGTCGGCGCGATCGCCGCCGAGCAGGACATGCACGGCGAGTTCACGGCCGCGCTCGGCGGGCCCGCCGACGGCGACGACACCGTGCTGCCCACCACCCGCGCCTACACCTCCTACCTGCTGGCCACCGCGTACGGCGGCTCGTTCGCGGAGGCGCTCGGCGCCGTCCTGCCCTGCTACTGGATCTACGCCCGGGTCGGCGAGGAGCTGGCCCGCCGCTCCTCCCCCGACCCGCTGTACGCCAAGTGGATCGCCGCGTACGGCGACGAGGGCTTCCAGAGCGTGGTGCGCCGCGTCCTGGAGCTCACCGACCGGGTCGGCGACGAGCTCTCGGCGGCCGAACGGCGGCGGGTGGTCGAGCACTTCACCACCACCTCGCGCTACGAGTGGATGTTCTGGGACGCCGCCTGGCGCGGCGAGCGGTGGCCGGTCTGAGGCTCCACCCCGGGGGTCTCCCCCAGGTCGGACCGGCCCCGGTCTCAGGGGAGGATCTCCGGGTTCTCTCCGGGCCGTCCCCCCTCGATTTCGGCTCCCCGGCCCGCCTACGATCGAAGTGTCGAGATCGAGGGAGCGGGAACGCAGCCGGAAACACCGGCACCGACCCCGAGGGGAGAAGGTACGGACATGGCCGGGTTCTGGAAGTCGCTGCCCTCGTGGGTGCGCAACATCGTGGTCCCGATCCTGCTGCTGATCGTCGCCTGGAAGGTCTTCTGGACCATCGTGGGCGTGGTGGCCGGCATCGTCGGCTTCGCGATCAACGTGCTGGTGCTGGTCGGCATCGCGGCGGTCGTGGTGATCCTGCTCAAGAAGGCCGCGAAGAGCTGACGCCGGCGCCCGCCGCCAGGTAGTCGCCGAGGTCCCGGCCCGGGGTGAAGCCCCGGGACCGGGACTTCCGCGTGTCCAGCACCACCGGGTGCGCGAGCTGGTCCAGCGCGTACGCCGTCACCCCGGGCCGGCGGCCGGCCGCCAGCGCCGCCAGCCGCGGCGGCACGTGCAGCAGCCGGGCCCGGCGGCGGTGCGCGGCCAGCACGGCGCGCAGCGCGGCGTCCCGGGCGTACGGGGCGCGGTCGGCGACGTTGTACGCCCCCGGCGGCCAGCCGGCCGCCAGCAGGCACGCCTCGGCGAGGTTCTCCACCGCCGTCAGGCTGAGCGGCACGTCCCCGCCCGGCAGCGGCAGCACCCCGTACCGGACGGCCGCCAGCAGCCGCGGCACCAGGTGCGGGTCCCCCGGCCCGTACACCGCGCGCGGGCGCAGCACCACGGCGCCGGCCGCCAGCGCGAGCGCGTCCGCGAGCGACTTCGTCCGGCCGTACGCGTTCAGGTGGCCGCCCGCGGTCGGGTGCTCCTCGCCGACCAGCGAGCGGTCCGGGCGCGGGTCGTAGACGCTGGCGCTGCTCACGAACACGAACGGGCGGCCGGCCGCCGCCGCCAGCAGCCGCTCGGTCGCCCGCACGTTCACCGCGTACTGCTCGCGCTCGGCGGGCGACCCCGGCGGGTGGTCGCCGACCGCCGCCGCGCAGTGCACCACCAGGTCCGCCGCCCGCAGCTCCGGCGGGACCGCCCCGGACGCGGCGTCCCACGGCAGGTGCGTGCCGTGCCGGGCCGGACGGCGGCCGAGCGCCAGCACCCGGTGGCCCCGGGCGGTCGCCAGCGCGGCGAGGTGCGAGCCGCAGAAGCCGGTGGCGCCGGTCAGCGCGATGGTCAGCGGGGGCACGGGCGGGACCTTTCGGGTCGGGCTCTGGGGACGGGCTTTCGGGACGGGCCCGGTCAGTAGCTCGGCCCCGCCGTGGAGCGCAGCAGGCAGGACCGGTAGGACGGCAGGGCGCTGGTCGGGTGCGGGACGGTGCGCACGGCCCGGGGGCGGTGCGGGGCCAGGGTGGTGAGCAGCAGGGCGAGTTGGGCGCGGGCCAGCGCGGCGCCCGGGCAGCTGTGCGGGCCGAGGCCGAACGGCGCGCGGGTGGCGTACGGGTGGGCGGGGGCGTCGTGCTGGGCCTCGGCGGCGTGCCGGGCGACCAGCAGCAGCCGGTCGCCGCGGCGGATCCGGTGGCCCAGCACGGTCGCGTCGGCGGCCGCGGCGCGCGGCAGGACGGGGGAGGCGGCGGTGCGGCGGAGCAGTTCGGCGGCCAGCCCGGGCGCGTCCGCGCGGGCCCGGTCCCAGAGCCGCTCGCGGGCGCACCAGGCGGCGGCGCGGGGCAGCGCGGCGAGGGTGGTGTTGACGGCGGCGGTGGCGAGCATCGCGTCGCGCGGGTCGGGCAGCAGCCGGCTCAGCCGCAGCGCGGCCGCCCGGGCGCGGCGCTCGCCGCCCGGGCGGGGCAGCAGCGCGGGCAGGTGGGCGCGGGCGGTGGCGGCGGCGGCCCGTTCGGCGGCCAGCGCGAGCCGGACCGGGTCGGCGGCGCTGCCGGTGAGCGCGGCGGCGGTCGCGCCGGCCAGCTCGCGGACGGCCGGGACGAGGTCGACCGGTGCCTCCAGGCCGCCGAGGTACCGATCGAGGATCCGCTGCCACTCGGGCCGCAGCGCGGCCACCCCCGCCGGGCCCAGCAGCCGCGCCAACTCCCCCCGGGCGGAGCGGTGTTCGTCGCCCTGCTGGTCGAAGAGCAGCCCGCCGCCGGTGAGCGCGGCGGCGGTGCCGCCGGTGGTGCGCTCGGCGGTCCGGTCCAGCGGGACGCGGGTCAGCACCTCGCGGTAGGCGTCCGGGTGGTGCACCAGCACGGTCCGGCCGAGCCGGAGCACCGGGCGGTGCCTGGTCGCGCCGAGCAGGGCGAACAGCAGTGGGTGGCTGAACAGGTAGACGGCGCGGTCGGCGCGCCGGGCTGCGGTCAACGGGGGCTCCGGGGTGGCTGGTTCGGCTCGGCGGTTCGGTTCGGTGGTTCGGTTCGGTGGTTCGGGACGGCGGCTCGGGACGGCGGCGGTCCGGCGCGGTCAGCGGGCCCGGCGGGGCTTCGCGCGGGCGAGGTGCGCGGCGCAGTAGCGGGCGGCCGCCGGCCGGTCGGGCTTGCGGGAGCGGCCGGTCAGCGGGACGGGGCCGAGCAGCACGGCGTCCGGGCGGGCGGTGCCCATCCGGGCCAGCGGGGCGTGCAGGGCGGCGCGCAGCCGGCGGGGGTCCGCGCCGGGCCGGGGCTGCACCAGGGCGACCAGCCGCTCGTCGCCGTCCGGGTCGGGCACGCCCACCAGGACGGCGAGTTCGACCTCCGGCAGGTGCAGGGACGGCTCGTACAGCCCGGGGTAGATGTTCTCGGCGCGGCGCAGCACCATGTCCTTGAGCCGCCCGGCCAGCACGATCCGCCCGTCCGGGTCGAGCCGGGCCCGGTCACCGGTGCGGACCCACGGGTCGGGGTCCTCGCCGAGGTAGCGGTCGCGGGCCGCCGGGGCGGCGAGCAGCAGTTCGCCGTCGTCCGCGAGCCGGGTGCGGACGCCCGGCAGCGGGTGGCCGAGCAGGTCGCCCGGGCCGTCGTGGGCGCTCTTGTCGCGCTCCTCGACGGCCGCGGCCGGGAACAGCTCGGTCAGCGCGTACACCCCCCACGCCTCCCGGGCGCCGGCCCGCTTCGCCCGGCGCAGCAGGCCGGCGTCGGCGGGCGCGGAGCCGGTCCAGACCCGGCCGGTCAGCCGGGTCAGCGGCCGCAGCCGGGGCGGCGTCAGGTAGGTCTCGTCCGGGGCGAGCCGGTCGACCTGCCGTTGCAGCACGGCGGTGCGGACGGCCGGCAGCGCGACGACCGCGCCCGCGGCCAGCGCCGGGACCAGCACGAACGTCGTCCCGCCCAGCACCGTCCGCCCCGGGCGGGGGCGCACCAGCGCGTCGACCGCCCGCATCCCGGCCGCCAGCGAGGCCCGCGAGTGCACCACCGCGCGCGGCGCCGACGTCGTCCCGGAGGTGAACACGACCACCGCGTCCCCGTCGCCCTCGTACCGGGCCGGGGCCGGCCCGGTCGGCTCGGCGAGCGGCCGGGCGCACCACGGCCGGCGCGGGCCGACCGTCGCCACCGGGCCGAACGCCGCCAGCGGCGGCAGCTCCAGCCGCAGCCGCCGGGCCAGCGGCCGGGCCCACCCCGCGACGGCCTGCGCGGCCGCGTCCGCCACCACCAGCGCGGGCGGCGCCAGCGCCAGCCGGGCCCGCAGCACCTCGGGCCCCGCGCCCGGGTCGAACACCGCGCACCGCAGGCCCAGCCGGTCCGCGGCCAGCAGCAGCGCGAGGGCCCCCGGCCCGGGCCGGACCGCCAGCCCCAGGGTGTCCCCCGCCCGCAGCCCGTGGCCGTGGTGCAGCGCGGCGGCGTACCGCTCGGCGAGGTCGGCGAGGTCGCCGCAGCGGGCCAGCACCCGCGGGCTGCCGGTGCGGGTGGCGGCGAGCAGCGCGGGGCGCGAGGCGCCTTCGCGCAGGGTGCGGGCGAGCTGGTCGAGCACGGCGGGGTCCTTTCGGTGGGTGGGGGCCGGACTACCGGACTACCGGACGTCGGCGTCGCGCCGGCCCGCGCCGCGTTCGAGGTACCAGCGGGCGGTGCCGCGCAGGCCGTAGGCGCGGATCCGGCGGGTGGAGTTCTGGACCACCATGTCGGGCCGGTGGACGATCGCGGTGGTGCGGCGGCGGACCAGGTTGATGAAGGCGCGGTCGGTGGGGGAGGGGCGGCGGGGCATGCCCCCGGTGGCGAGGTAGAGGGCGGCGGTGATCGCCATGTTGTTGCCGGCGTGCATCCGGTACGGGGTGAGGTAGCCGTGCCGGCGGCGGTGGGCGGGGCGGATCCGGCCGAAGAGCGCGCCGAGGGCGACCAGGACGCGGAAGACGGCGCGTCCGGCCGGGCCGTGCTCGTCGCGGCGGGCGGTGACCCGCCCGCAGACCAGCCCGCCGGAGGCGCGCAGCGCGGCCCGGGCGGCGCCCGCCCAGCCGGGTTCGGGCAGGCAGTCGGCGTCGGTGCGGGCGAGCAGGGTCGCGCCGCGGCCGATGGCGTGCCGGAAGGCGGTGTCGACGGCGCAGCCGACGCCCTTCTCGGGCTCGGTGATCAGGTGGACCGGGAACGGCGCGGTGCGGGCGAAGGCGAGGACCTGCTCGGCGGTGGAGTCGGTGGAGCCGTTGTCGACGACCAGCAGGGTGAAGTCGCGGTCGCGCTGGGCGGCGAGGGCGCGCAGGGTGCCGCCGATCCGGTCGGCCTCCTGGTAGGCGGGGACGACGACCCACAGCTCGGTCGTCGTCGGCTCGGTGCCGCGTGGTTCGGTGCCGCGTGGTTCGGTGCCGCGCGGCTCGGCCGTCGGCGGCTCGGTCGTCGGGGGCTCGGCCCTCCGGGGCGCGGTCACGACTTCTCCCAGACCATCGTCATCAGGCTGACGCCGCCGCCCAGGCCGACCATCAGGACGCGTTCGCCGGGCTCCAACTCGTCCATCACGAGATCGAGTTGGACGCCGATGGTGGCGGAGGCGAGGTTGCCGAGCTCGGGGACGGTGACGACCAGCTTCTCCGCGGGGACGCCGGTCAGCTCCACGAAGCGCTCCAGGTACGGCAGGGTGACCTGGTGGACCAGCACGCGGGCGTAGGCGTCCCAGCCGAGGCCGGTGCGGGCGGCGACCCGGGTCAGGATGTCGGCGCCGATCTCCTCGAAGACGCCGCGCAACTCCTTGCCGCCGCCCCGGAAGTAGCTCCACTCGTCGCCGCGCGGGTGGCGCGAGCCGCCGCCGGGGATGCCGCCGACCTCCCAGTGCTCGGAGGCGGTCTGGGTCTCGACGTCCAGGATGCCGCCGCGCTCGACCCGTTCGACCAGGACGGCGGCGGCGCCGTCGCCGAAGGTGTAGCCGGCGAAGCCCGCCCGGAACTCGGCCAGCCCGGACGGGTCGCGGCGCATCGCCCGGCTGGGCGTCTCGCCGGTGACCACCAGGGCGCGCCGGGCCCGGCCGGCCAGGATCATCGCGCGGGCGGTGTCGATCCCGTTGAGGAAGCTGTTGCAGGCGTTGGAGACGTCCAACGCGTGGGCGCGGGAGCCGAGTTCGGCCTGGACGAGGTGGGCGGTGGCGGGTTCGCAGACGTCCCGGGAGGCGGAGGCGAACAGCAGCAGGTCGAGGTCGGCGGGCTCCAGGCCGCGCCGGGCGAGGGCGCGGCGGGCCGCGCCGAGGGCGAGCGTGGAGGGGTGTTCGTCCGGCCCGGCGAAGCGGCGGGTGCGGATGCCGGTGGCCTTCTCGAACATGCCGTCGGGCAGCGGGAGGCGGGCGCCGGCGGCCACCTCGTCCTGCAACTGCCGTGAACTGACGGCCTGTCGCGGGAGGTGGGAGCCGACGGCGGTGATTCCGACGCGGGGCAGCGGGTCCATGCCCCGATGCTCGCGCCGGGGCGGCCGGCGGGGCGTGAGTACGGGTACTCAGCCGCGGCCGGGGAATGCGGAGACGGCCCGGACGGCGGTGGTGCCGCCGTCCGGGCCGAACGCCCCCGGCCGGAGCGTCAGTTGTCGCTGTCCACCTGCACCGGAATGGCCTGGGCGGCCGGGGCCTCGCTGGTGGGAGCGGTGGCGGGTGCGGCGTTCATCGAGCCGAGCAGCTGGCGGGCCAGACCGAGGCCGGTGCCGCCCATGGTGAGCGCCTTGGCGAACAGCTCGGACATGCCCTCGGCACCGTTCAGCAGCACCATGTGCTCGACGTTGCCGAAGGCGTCCGCGCCGGCCCGGACGATGGCGGGCCAGTTCTCGGCCAACTGCTGGGCGACCACGGCCTCCTGGTTCTCGGCCAGGGCCGCGGCCCGGGCCTTGATGCCCTCCGCCTCGGCCAGGCCCTGGGCCCGGGTGGCCTCCGCCTCGGCGAGGCCCTTGGCGCGGGCCGCCTCGGCCTCGGCCAGGCCCTTCGCGGCCTCGGCGGCGGCCTGCGCCTCGCCGGTGGCCCGGGTGGCCTCGGCGGCGGCCAGGCCGCGGGCCCGGGTGGCCTCGGCCTCGGCGGCCGCGGCGACCTTGACCCGGTTGGCCTCGGCGGCGGTCTTCAGCTCGGTCTCCCGGGACAGCGCCTCGGCGGCGGAGATCCGGGCGTCGCGGTCGGCCTCGGCCTTGGTGCGGGTCTCGTACGCGCGGGCGTCGGCCGGCTTGCGGACGTCGGCCTGCAGCTGCTGCTCCTTGCGGTGCGCCTCCAGCTCGGCGACCTTGGTCTCCTGGACGACGACCTCCTGCCGGGCGGCGGCCTGGGCGAGCGGCCCGGCCTGCAGCGCGCGGGCCGCCGCGGTGTCCATCTCGGCCTGGTAACCGGCCTGCTGGATCCCCGAGTTGCGCGTCGCCTCGGCCTTGCGGGCGAACGCCTCCTGCTCGGCCTCGGTGGCCCGGCGGTCGGCCTCGGCGGCCGCGATCCGGGCGTCCCGCTGGACGGCGGCGGCGTGCGGCGCGGCCAGGTTGGTGATGTAGCCGGTCGGGTCCAGGATCTCCTGGATCTGCAGCGAGTCGATGATCAGGCCGAGCTTCTCCATCTCGATGCCCGAGGCGGAGCGGGTCTCGCCGGTGAGCCGCTCGCGGTCGCGGATCATGTCCTCGACGGTCAGCCCGCCGACGATCGAGCGCAGGTGGCCGGCGAACACGTTGTGCACCCGCTGGCCCATCATCTTCTGCTGGTCCAGGAAGCGGCGCGCGGCGTTCGCGATCGACGCCGGGTCGTCGCCGACCTTGAAGATGACGACGCCCTTGACGTGCACCGGGATGCCCTGCGAGGTCACGCACTCGACGTCCAGCGCGGCCTCGTTGAGGTCCAGCGAGAGCCGCCGGACCGCCTGGACGCCGGGGATCACCAGGGTGCCCCGTCCGGTGACCACGCGGAAGCCGAGTCCCTCGCCGTGCCTGGAACCGGAGATGACGAGCGCCTCGTTCGGTTCGGCGACCCGCCACATCATTTTGAAGAGCAGCACCAGCAGGACCAGACCTGCCACGACCGCTCCGACGATGCCGATCAGCATCGCGATCTCCCCCTTCATGGCACACCGGTCCGTGGCTGCGCTGGGTGGTGCAGTAGTGGGCGCGGAAGCCGGTGGCAGCGGCATTCTCCGCCCGCCGCCGCCCGGGGAGGAAGGGGGCGGGCGGGTGGGAACTCTCACTGTCCGGAAACGGCCGCCGCAGGTTTGCGGAGGCCGTCGGAAGCGCAGGAAGAGAGCGGTTTCAGAAGGGCTCGACGTAGACCGTCCGCGGTGGCTGGTACTCGACCACGACCACCATCGTCCCGGGCTCCAGCGGTTCGCCCGGCACCGCCCGGTAGGCCAGGAACGCCTCGGTGCCCAGGCGTTCGGGAACGTGCACCATCACCTCGCCGACCAGGCCCGCGCCGATCCGCCCCGACACCCGTCCCACCAGTCCGATCATCCTCGGATTCTCCCCCGCCCGACGGTGGCCTGAACAGCGTCCGGACCCCGGGCGTGCTGGACCAGCCGTGCCGGGTGCCCTACGGTGAACGGCGAACGCAGGCGGCGAACGCCCCTGCGCGGAACGGGAGCTCGGAGCACCGGGCTGAGAGGGCGCTGACGGCACGCGGCACGCGTGCCACCCGCTGCGCCGACCGCAGGAACCTGACCGGGTAATGCCGGCGTAGGGAGTGGAGTACCGCATGACCGCATTCGCCGAAGACAAGCCTGCCCAGCAGCAGCCGACCACCACCGGCTACCCGACCCCGGCCTGGCACAAGGCGTACCGCCAGGGCAGCAGCCCCGACCTGCGGGTCCCCTACCGGGAGGTGCGGCTGACCGACGGCCGCACCGTCCCGCTGTACGACACCTCCGGCCCGTACACCGACCCGGAGCAGCCCACCGACGTCCGGCGCGGCCTGGCCCCGCTGCGCGACGGCTGGATCCGCCGGCGCGGCGACGTCGAGGAGTACGAGGGCCGGGAGGCCCGGCCGGAGGACGACGGCGTCCGGCACACCTCCCCGCGCGGCGGCGACCTGCGCAACCTGGACGCCGTCTTCCCGGGCCGCCCGCGCCGCCCGCTGCGCGCCCGCGACGGCGTGGCCGTCACCCAACTCGCCTACGCCAAGCGTGGGTTGATCACCCCCGAGATGGAGTTCGTCGCGCTGCGGGAGGGCCTGGAGCCGGAGTTCGTCCGCGACCAGGTGGCCTGCGGCCGGGCCGTCATCCCGGTCAACGTGAACCACCCCGAGGTCGAACCGGCCATCATCGGCACCGACTTCCTGGTGAAGATCAACGCCAACATCGGCAACTCCGCCGTCACCTCCTCGATCGAGGAGGAGGTCGAGAAGATGACCTGGGCCACCCGCTGGGGCGCCGACACCGTCATGGACCTCTCCACCGGCCGCAACATCCACACCACCCGCGAGTGGATCCTGCGCAACTCCCCCGTCCCGATCGGCACCGTCCCGCTCTACCAGGCGCTGGAGAAGGTCGACGGCCGGGCCGAGGAACTCAGCTGGGAGGTCTACCGGGACACCGTCGTCGAACAGTGCGAGCAGGGCGTCGACTACATGACCGTGCACGCCGGCGTGCTGCTGCGCTACGTCCCGATGACCGCCCGCCGCAAGACCGGCATCGTCTCGCGCGGCGGCTCGATCATGGCCGCCTGGTGCCTGGCGCACCACCAGGAGAACTTCCTCTACACGCACTTCGAGGAACTCTGCGACCTGCTGCGCGCCTACGACGTCACCTTCTCGCTCGGCGACGGCCTGCGCCCCGGCTCGATCGCCGACGCCAACGACGAGGCCCAGTTCGCCGAACTCACCACCCTCGGCGAACTCGGCCGGATCGCCCGCGCCAAGGACGTCCAGGTGATGATCGAGGGCCCCGGACACGTCCCGATGCACAAGATCCGCGAGAACATGGACCTGCAGAAGGAGATCTGCGACGAGGCCCCGTTCTACACCCTCGGCCCGCTGACCACCGACGTCGCACCCGGCTACGACCACATCACCTCCGGCATCGGCGCCGCGATGATCGCTTGGTGGGGCACCGCGATGCTCTGCTACGTCACCCCCAAGGAACACCTCGGCCTCCCCGACCGCGACGACGTCAAGACCGGCGTCATCACCTACAAGATCGCCGCCCACGCCGCCGACCTCGCCAAGGGCCACCCCGGCGCCCAGCTCTGGGACGACGCCCTCTCCGACGCCCGCTTCGAGTTCCGCTGGGAGGACCAGTTCAACCTGGCCCTCGACCCGGAGACCGCCCGCGCCTTCCACGACGAGACCCTCCCCGCCGAACCCGCCAAGACCGCGCACTTCTGCTCCATGTGCGGACCGAAGTTCTGCTCCATGAAGATCAGCCGCCAGATCCGCGACGAACACGGCGGCGAGGCCGAACAGGCCGAACGCGTCGCCCTCGCCGGCATGGCCGAGAAGTCCGCCGAGTTCGCCGCCCAGGGCAACAAGGTCTACCTCCCGCTGGCCGACTGACGGATCGTCACGCCGCACCGCCGCCCGACCCCGACCGGACGGGCCGTCAACCGGACGGCCCGTCAGTCGACTGTGGGCCGGGCGGCCAGGGGGGCCGCCCGCGAGGCGGCCCTCGTCACCGCCGCCGGCGTCCTGCCCGACGTCCTCCGGCACAGCGTGCGCGACGTCCCGCGCTGAGCGCGCGGCGCCGGTAACGTGGGGGCGGCCGCTGCCACGGAGGAGAGATGAACCCGGAGCACCTCGCCCTGATCGAGGAATTCCGCAGGTCCGCACCGTCGAACTTCAAGATCGAGTTCTCCGGTGACGTCATCATCGTGCAGGCGTCGCCGTCGGCCATCCACGAGCGGAACCTCTCGGTCGTCCGCCGGCAGTTCGAGGCGCACGCGCCGGACGGCTACCTCTCCACCGGGAACATGGACCTGGTGTCCCCCCAGGTCGCCAAGCTGCGCAACCCCGACCTGACGTACCTCCCGGAGGACGCCATGGTCACCACGGCCAACGAGGTTCCGGCCGAACCGGCGCTCATCGCCGTCGAGATCGTCTCGCCGTCGAACCCGGAGAACGACTGGGTCGGCAAGCTCCGCGACTATCCGCTGATGCGGATCCCGCTCTACCTGCTGGTCGACGCCTCCCGGAAGACCGTCACCCTCTTCGGGGAGCCCGAGGCCGGGCGCTACCGGATGCGGGAGGACGCCGACTTCGGGGAGAGCGTCCACATCCCGGAGCCCTTCGGCTTCGTCCTCGACACCGCCGTCCTGCTCCCGTACTGAGGCCCGGGGCGGGGAACGGCCAGTAGCGTCCGGTGCCGCTGTTGACCTGGGGCGTTCGCGAGGGCCGCGAGTGGCGAAGGGGGACCCCGTGCACGACGTACGGCTACCAGCTGTTCCGGCCGGTCGGGGTGCGGGCCGGGCTGGAAGATCCGTGCGCGGCGCCCGCCGCTCGCGGGGGATCCGTGCGCCTGCGGCCCGGCGGCGCGGGCCGGGGTGAGGATGCGGGGGAACCGTCCGTTCCCCGTCCACCTTGGAGGCGCCCCCATGCCGGCCGACGTTCACTCCCCGCTCGACGGACTGCGCCGCGACGCCGCCGCGCTCCGGCCCGAACTCGTCGCACTGCGCCGCGCCCTGCACCGCGAGCCCGAGATCGGGCTCGACCTGCCGCGCACCCGGGCCAGGGTGCTCGCCGCGCTCGACGGCCTCCCGCTGGAGGTCACCCTCGGCGAGCGGCTCTCCTCGGTCACCGCGGTGCTGCGCGGCGGCCGTCCCGGCCCGAACGTGCTGCTCCGCGCCGACCTCGACGCGCTGCCGGTCCGGGAGAACACCGGCCTCCCGTACGCCTCGGAGCTTCCCGACGCGATGCACGCCTGCGGGCACGACCTGCACACCGCCGCGCTGGTCGGCGCGGCCCGGCTGCTCGCCGAGCGGCGCGAACAGCTGGCCGGCAGCGTGGTGTTCATGTTCCAGCCGGGCGAGGAGGGCGGGGGCGGCGCGGCGCTGATGGTCGAGGACGGCGTCCTGGACGCGGCCGGCGAACGGGTCTCCGCCGCGTACGCCCTGCACGTCGGCGCCGCGCTGCTGCCCGCCGGGTACGTGGCCGGGCGGCCCGGGCCGATCATGGCCGCTTCCGACACCCTGCGGGTCGTCGTCCGGGGCCGCGGCGGCCACGGTTCCAGCCCGCACCTGGCCCTCGATCCCGTCCCGGTCGCCTGCGAGGCGGTGCTGGCCCTGCAGACCATGGTGACCCGGCGCTTCGACGCCTTCGACCCGGTGGTGCTGACGGTCGGCACCTTCCACGCGGGCACCGCCGAGAACGTCATCCCGGACGAGGCGGCCTTCGGCGCGACCGTCCGCTCGTTCTCCCCGGCGGCCCGCGAACTGGTCCTGGCCGAGGCGGTCCGGGTGGTCCGGGGCATCGGCGCGGCGCACGGCTGCGAGGTCGACGCGGTCGTCGAGCACGGCTACCCGGTGACGGTCAACGACCCCGCCGAGGCCGCGTACGCCGAGCGGACGGCGCGCGCGCTGCTCGGCGACGACCGCTACGTCGAGATGCCCAGGCCGCTGGCCGGCTCCGAGGACTTCGGGGTGCTGGCGGCACAGGTGCCCGGCGCGTACGTGATGTTCGGCGCCTGCCCGGCGGACACCGACCCGTTCACCGCCCCGTACAACCACTCCGCGGAGGCCCGCTTCGACGACGGGGTGCTCGGGGACGCGGCCGCGCTGCTGGCCGCGCTGGCCCTCGGGCGCGGCTGAGCCGCCCTGAGGGGTCAGGGCTCGATCGGGACGTAGTCGGTGCGGCGGCCGTCCGGGGTGAGGAGGTGGCCGACGAGCTTGGGCGTGCGCAGCGTGACGTGCCGGTCGCGGACCCGGATCGCCGGGTGGTGCTGGACCAGGTCCTGCTCGATCCGGCGGAGGTCGGGGAGCTGCGGGGCGATCAGGTAGAGGGCGAGGTTGGCGGGGCCGACGGTGACCGCGCACATCCGGGTCTGCGGCAGGGCGGCGAGCCGGCGGGCGGCGTCGGGGAGGGCGGCGGGCGGGACGTCCAGCCAGAGCATCGCGCCGACGGGGTGGCCGGTGACCCGGGGCGACGCGTCGCAGCGCAGCACCGCCCGGCCGCCGGCCCGGAGTTCGGCGAGCCGGCGGCGGACGGTGCTGGCGGGCAGGCCGGTGCGGGCGGCGAGCGCGGCGTAGGGCATCCGGCCGTCCGCGCCGAGGGCCCGGATCAGCGCGAGGTCCTCCTCGACCCGCCGGTCGGCGCCCGGCCGGGCGGCGCCGGGCGGGGGCGCGGCGATGGCGCGGCGCTGCTCGGCGTCGAGGGCGCCGTTGGAGAACCGGCTGCCCTCGACCAGGGTCCGTTCGACCAGCGTGGTGCGGGTGCGCAGCACGCCGGGGACGGTGCCGAGCCGGTCGACCAGGTACCCGGTGAGGGCGGCGTGGTCGTACGCGGCGACGGTCAGCAGCAGGTCGGCGTCGCCGGTGACCAGTTCGATGCTGGCGGTCTGCGGGTGCCGGGCCAGCGCCGCGGCGACGGCGCCGACCCGGTCGGCGGGGCAGTCGACCTGGACGAGCGCGGTCAGGCCGCGGCCGATCCGGTCGGCGGAGGGGTAGCAGGTCACCCAGGCGTCGCCGTTCGCGGCGAGCCGGGCCCAGCGCCGGGAGAGGGTGGCCGGGTCGACGCCGAGCGGGGCGGCCAGCCGGGACCAGGGGGCTCGCGGGTCGACCCGGAGGGCGTCGACGAGCGCCAGGTCGAGTTCGTCGATCATGGCTGATCCTTGCGCGGGGTCGGCCGCAGGAACGGATTCGTGCGTGGGCGGTGCGGTGGCCTCCAGGTTAGCCATCCTTGCCGCCACCCCCACCACCCTCCGCACCCCCCACGGAACCGCCGATGACCGTCGCCGTCGCACCTCCCCCCACCCGGCCCGCGCTGTCCGCCGTCGTCCCGCTGCTGGCACTGGTGGAGTTCGCCAGCGGCGTGCTGCAGGGCGGCTTCCCGATCCTGCTGCCCCGGCTGGGCGAGCACCTCGGCCTGCGCGCCTCCGACCTGAGCCTGGCACTGGGGGTGGAGTTCCTGGTGTCGGGCGTCGCGGTGCCGCTGACCTCCCGGCTGGGCGACCTGTACGGGCACCGCCGGCTGCTGCGGGCCACCGTGCTGCTGACCCTGCTGGGCTTCGCGGTGACGGCGCTGGCACCGGACCTGCCGGTGCTGCTGGCCGGGCGGGCGCTCTCCGGGTTCCTGGCGTGCTGGCTGCCGCTGGAGTTCGCGATCCTGCGCGACCGGCTCGGCGAGGAGCGCGGCGGCCGGGCTGTCGGCCCGCTGGTCGGCGCGCTGACCGTCGGCTCGACGCTGGGCGCGATCGCGGTCGGCGCGCTGGGCGCGGACCCGGCGGCGACCCGTCCGCTGCTGTGGGCGCTGGCGGTGCTGCCGGTACTGGCGCTGCCGGTGGTCTGGCGGCTCGTCCCCGAGTCGGCGACCCGGGCGGCCGGCCGGATCGACTGGGCCGGCACGGCCCTGCTCTCGCTCGGCCTGACCCTGCTGCTCTCCGCCCTGGGCGCGAGCGGGGCACTGCCGGCCGCGGCGGTGCTGCCGCTGCTGGGCGCCGGGGCGCTGCTGCTGGCGCTGTTCGTCCGGCAGGAACTGCGCTCCGCCGAACCGATGGTGGACGTCCGGCTGCTGGCCCGCCGGGCCACCGCCCCGGTGTTCGGCCTGAGCTTCCTGCTCGGCTGCGCGCTGTACGGGGCACAGGGCCCGACGCTCGCCTTCGAGGCCGCCGACCCGGCCACCACCGGCTACGGCCTCGCCGCGGTGCCGCTGCTGCTCGGCCTGCTGGTGCTCCCGCAGACGGCGGCCGCCACCCTGGGCGCGCTCACCGCCCACCGGCTGACCCGTCGCCACGACGCCTCCGCCGTCCTCGCCGCGGGCTTCGCGCTGTGCGCCGCGGGCTACGGCGCGATCGCCCTCGGACACGCCGCCGCCTGGCAGTTCGTCCTCGGCGGCGCCCTGGCTGGCTACGGCGCGGGCCTCGGCCTCAGCCTGCTCCCGGCCCTGCTGATGCGCCGGCTGCCCGCCGACCAGACCGGCATCGGAACGGGCGTCTACAACACCCTGAAGTCCCTGGCCGGCGCGGCGGCGGGCGTCCTCGCCGCCGCCGTCCTCGACCACCTGCTCCTACACCCGGGCACCCCCGCCGAGGGCGCCTACACGCTGATCTGGGCGGGCTGCGCGGCGGCCTGCGGACTGGGCGTGCCGGTCGCGCTGGCCCTGCGGGCGGCGCGCGGGTCAGGCGGTCGACCGCTGCTCGACCGGTAGGGGATCCAGCGGGCGGTGCGGATCCGCGCACAGGACGCGTCCGCCCAACACCCCGTCCAGTTCACCGGACTTGACGGCGTCGCACAGGTCAGCCCACTCGTCGGGCGGGAGGACCAGGAAGCGGCGGTGGTGATCGGCCGCGACGGTCAGGAAGACGCCGTCGCCCGACTGGGCCAGCAGCAGACCCCGGGGATCCTCCCCGACCGCGTACCACAGCAGGGTCGGATGGTCGGCCGCGTAGTGGTCGACGAGTCTCACAGCAGCGGCGCCTTGCTCTCGGGGGCCTGGTCGACCTCGGCCCACAGCCGTTCCCAGCCGGCCTTGCTGGTGTGCCCGAACCGATCGCCCCGGGCGAGCACCCGGATCACCGCCAGCGTCAGCTCGCCCGACGCCCCGGGCGCTTCGATCCGGACGGTCACCCGGACGACACCTCCGCGCAGGCGCACGGCGGCGGCCGGCCGGCCGGTCAGCCGGTGCAGCGCGTCGGTGATCCACCGGACGCGGGCTTCGGCGGAAACGCCGTTGTGCGGTAAGGGACTTGATCCCGGCGGAACGGGAGGACGGGTGCTGCTCCCGGACCGGCCGGAGGGGGAATCCACCGAAGACATGGCTGCGCTCCGACTCAACGGCCGCCCGACTGGCTGCGCTCGCCGTAACCGTAGACCTACTCTCCGTCGAGGAGCAAGGCTGCTCCGAAAACTGGAGAAGCCCCCGCCGCGAGGGCGGGGGCGACGGCGATCGCTGCCGGAGCAGCGGTACGGGCGCTACGCGGAGAAGTCGCCGTGGTGGTCGAACTCGCCGGCCCGGGCGCCCTTGAGGAAGGCGGCGAACTTCCTCGGGGTGGTGCGGATGACGACCTCGCCGGTGTCCGACTCGCGGACCTCGACCATCCCGTCCAGGGTCCGCACCTCGACGCACTCGTGGGAGTCACCGCTGAAGGTGGACTTCTGCCAGCTGCTCATCGTGCCTTGCCTTTCAGTTCCTTGCCGACGCGGTGGATGAAGTCTCGCGACTCCTGCGGGGAGAGCGCGACCTCCTCCACCTCGACCATCATATTGCGGTAGGTGTGCAGTTCGGCCTCGGAATGCACGAACTGGGTCCCGTGGGTGAGGTCGACCTGTACCGTGTCGAGTTCGGGGACGACACCGGCGATCAGGCGCAGGTTCTCCGCCTGCCCGGGAAAGGTGTTCACCTCGAAGGGCACCACCCGGATCACGACGTTGGGCCGCTCGGAGTCCTCCAGCAGGCTGTCGAGCTGCGCCCGGAGGATCGCGGGGCCGCCGAATCGCATGCGCAGTGCGGCTTCGTGGATGAAGGAGTGTGGGGTTTCTCCCCGCCCACGCTCATGCTCTGCCGCTGGATCCGGAACGCCGTGCGCAGGTCGACCTCGTGGCGCGGGAGCGGCGGCCTGACCCGGGCGAAGATGGCGCCGGCGTAGGCGACGGTCTGCAGCAGCCCGGGGATGTACGTGATCGCCCAGGAGACCGAGCCGCTGGAGTGCCACTCCATCTCGGCGGTGTCGAGGAACCCCGCCGAGAGCTTGCCCCGGTACTCGTCCCACCAGTGCCTGCCGCGGTCCTGCGTCATGGCGGTCAGGGCGTCGATCAGCCGGGTGTTGTCGCACTTGCCGGCGGCCGCCCAGGAGCGGAGCCGGTCGGCGCTGATGCCTGCCTTGCCGGACTCCATCTGCGCGATCTTGGGCGGGTCGGTGCCCAGGGCCGCGGCCATGGCCTGCGGGGTCATGTCGGCCTGGACGCGCATCTTCCGCAGTTCGATGCCCAACCGCTGCTGGCGCACGGTGGGTGACGTTCGGGGTGGCATGCGTCCCTCTCCTGGCAGGTGTCGCCAGTGTGCCGTACGGCGTCGGAGCGGGTCCATCTCGATCGGCGGGGGCGGGGGCGGGGCGGGCGGATTTCCCCGCCCGGGTGATGAAATCCCGTATCGGTAGCAAGATTGGCCCTTCTTGCCCTACGGTGGCCCTGCATCGCCCGCTGACGACCGGTCAGCGCGGCTCCGAAGCGCACCCCCGATCCCGCCCTCGCCACGGACGGTGGTCGACGGGCAGGCCACGGAGCGCGGTCGGCGAGCGTACGGATACCGGGAACTGGAGCCTGCCATGCTCGAAACGCCTGTACCGCCTGCCCAGGGGGACACCTCGCCGCCCGAGCTCTTCCGGTTCGACCTGCGCCCGCCGGCGGCGCCGGCCGGTGTCCCGATCGCCCGGCGGCTGTTGCGCGACACCTTGCGGGCGCTCGGCCGGGACGACTGGGCGGCCTGTCTGGTCCTGTCCGAGCTGTTGACCAACGCGGTGCGTCACGGGGGCCGGCCGACGGTGCTGATGGCGCTGCGGGCGGACCGGCTGCTGATCGAGGTCGCCGACACCTCCGCCGCGCTGCCCCGTCGGCGCAGCGCCGGAGAGGGGCAGCGGGAGGGCGGACGGGGGCTCGGGTTGGTGGCGGACCTCTCGGTCGGCTGGGGCGTCGAGGTCCGGGGGCGCTGCGGGAAGGCGGTCTGGGCCGAGGTGACGGCGTGAACCGCTCTCTCGGGGAACCGCTCAGACCTCGTTGGGGCCGGTGAAGCCCGGTCCGTCGGGGCGGAGGTGGCCGTGTTCGTCGGTGAGGCCCTCGGGGCCGGGGCTGGTGAAGTCGGGGGAGGAGTAGCCGGGGCCGGTGAATTCGGCGGGGTGGTCGCGGGGGCGGCCCCGGTCGTCGGTGAGGCCCTCGACGCCGGGGCTGGTGAAGCCGGGGCTGCTGTAGGCGGCGGAGCTGTAGCCGGGGCTGTGCAGGTCGGGCGGGGCGGTGCGGGGCGGGGGGAGCGGGCCGGTGGCGGGGGTGGTGGCGAGGTTGGCGTGCAGCCAGGGGAGCAGGGCGCGTTCGCGCAGGGCCCGCCGCCAGGCGTCGCGGGCTTCGGCGAGGTCGGCGTGTTGCTGGGGGTCGGCCTGGCCGGGGGCGGTGGAGCCGTCGCGCAGGGCGGTGAGGACGAGTCCGGCGCCGCCGATGAGCAGGGCGGCGGCGGCGATGGCGAGGGCGATGACGCCGGCGGTGACGGTGGAGCGGCCGAGTGCGAGGGTGGGGCTGGCGGTCCGCAGCAGCCAGCCGACCAGCAGCAGGACGAGTCCGGCGGTGCCGGCCAGCACGGGGGTGAGCACGGTGAGGACGGGGAACAGTCCGGCGCCGGCGGGCGGCGCGCTGCCGGGGTGTTCGGCGAGGGCGGTGCGCAGCGCCAGGTAGTGCGCGTACTCGGGTGCGGCCGGGGCGGCGACGGTGTCGGCGTCGGCGAGCGCCTTGGTGTGCAGTTGTTCGGCGGTGAGGTGGCGTCCGGGTTCGGCGAGGGCCTGTCGGACGCCGGTGTCGCGCAGTGCTTCGTCGAGCAGCCGCGCGAAGTCGGCGCGGTCCTCGGCGAGCAGGCGCGGGGGGTTGCTCATGGGTACCCCGTTCCGCGAGGGCGACTCCGCGAGGTCGACGGAGGTCGGTGGCCTCGATGGTAGGGGCGCGCGGGAGCGGGCCGACAGCCTCTTTCCGGAACTTCCGTGTACTCAGTTCCCTTGTGCGGCCGGTCGGTTGCCGTTCAGGTGTTCAGTTCCGGGGGGCTTCGGCGGGGGTCAGTTCAGTGGCAGCCGGGCGACCAGCAGGCGTCCGTCCATGGTGACGCCGCCGTCCATCGCGATGGCCAGCTCGTCGGCGTAGATGTAGGGGCCGGGCACGTGCGGCGGGGTGCCGTCCTCGGGCTGGTCGCCGGTGAGGTACGGGATCGGGCTGTGGCCGTGGACGACCCGGTAGCCGCCGTAGACGGCGAGCAGTTCCTGGGCGGCCATGGTGCCGGCCTGGCCGCGGAAGGCGAAGCGCTTGGTGAACTTGCGGAAGGCGTCCCACCACTCGTCGATGCCCTCGTCGGCGAGCAGGGCGTGCACGGCGTCGTTGACGTCGGCGATGGTCTCGCCGTACTCCAGGTACGCGGTGGTGTCGGAGTGCAGCAGCAGGTGGCCGTCCTCCAGGGCCATCGCGGGCAGCCGGGACAGCCAGCTGATGTGGTGCGGTTGCAGGCGCTCCAGGTCGTGCTGCTGGCCGCCGTTGAGCCGCCAGGCGGCGAGGAAGGAGGCGGTGCCGGCGGTCGACTGGACGGCCTCGTCGCCGTAGCGGGAGGCGCCGAGGAAGAGCAGTTCGTGGTTGCCCATCAGGGCCCGGCAGTAGCCGCCGGCGGCGGCGGCCTCGGCGGCGAGCTGCATGACCAGGTCGATGACGCCGATGCCGTCGGGGCCGCGGTCGGTGAAGTCGCCGAGGAACCAGATCCGGGAGCGGCCGGCCGACCAGTGGCCCTCGGTGTCGATCAGGCCCTGCTGGTGCAGGGCGGCGAGCAGCTCGTCGAGGTAGCCGTGCACGTCGCCGATGACGAACAGCGGGCCGGGCCCCTCGCCGGGCTCGGGCTGCGGGTACGGGAAGTGCACCTCGACCGGCGGGTTGTCGATCGGCGGGCCGAGTTCGATGGTCGGCGGGTCCTCGTGCGGGGGCCGCCCGGTGGGCGCGTAGTGGCCGGGGGCGGGCTGCTCGCCGGCGCCGGGGCCGGTGCCGAACTCGGAGCCGAACTCGGTGCCGAACTGGCTTGCGGGGGCCCAGTGCTGTTCGAGGTAGCGGGCGCCGCCGTAGGTGCTGTGCGTCTCCTCGTACGGGTAGCCGGCCGGTGCGGCCGGCTCGAAGTAGGAGCCCTGCGGGAGCACGTCGAGGTCCTGGCGGGGGCGGGGGCCCGAGTGCGGGTGCTCGGGCTCGCGGAAAAGGTCCTCGGGTGTCATTCGCCCATCATAGGAAGCGCACTCTCCCGTCGTCCTCACCTGGTCGGTATCCGATTTCTGTCGGCCCGCCCGCTCCGTCCCGGGCCGGGCCGCCCGCCGTCCGGTCTGCACCGGTCTGCGGTGGTCTGGGCGGGGCGGTGCGGGCGGGCGCGGCCGGGAGCGGCCGGGCGGTCCGGCGGGCGGCCCGGCTACACCTCGCCGGGCGGACGGGGCGGGCTGACCGTGGTGCGGGTGGTGCGGCGCTGCGAGGAGGCCCGGACGATCAGCTCGGTGGGCATCAGGGTGCCGGGCGGCGGCCCGGTCCCGGCGGTCCGGTAGCGCGGCGGGAAGAGCCGGCCGGTGGCGGCGCCGGTCCCCGCGTCGACGCCCTCGATCGCGTCGATCAGCAGGTTGACCACGGTGGTGCCGATCCGACGGGGTTTCAGGGACAGCGTGGTGATGGGCGGTTCGGTGTTGGCGTACACGTCGGACTCGCTGCAGCACACCAGCAGCAGGTCGTCCGGCACCCGCAGCCCGTAGCGGCGGGCGGCGGCCAGCAGGTCGGTGCCGTTCGGGTCGAACAGGCCGTAGACCGCGTCCGGGCGGTCCGGGCGGGCCAGCAGCCGGTCGGCGGCGACCGCGCCGGCCGCCGGGTCGTGGGCCGGGTACGCCTCGTACACCGGCTCCTGGCCGACCCGGTCGCACCAGCCGAGGTACGCCTCGGTGGAGAGCCGGGTGTACGTGTCGGTGGAGGTGCCGGTGAGCAGGCCGATCCGGCGGGCGCCGGCCTCGCTCAGGTGCTCCAGGATGCCCAGCACGGCGGCCTCGTGGTCGTTGTCGACCCAGGCGGTGACCGGGCAGTTGCCGGGTTTGCCGTCGGAGACCACCGGGACGCCGGACCGGTACAGCTCGGTGACCAGCGGGTCCTGGTCGGGCGGGTCGATCACCACCGTGCCGTCGAGCGCGATGTTGCTCCACACGTCGTGCCGGGACGAGGCGGGCAGCACCACCAGGGCGTAGCCGCGCCCGAGCGCGGCGCTGGTGGCGGCCCGGGCCATCTCCGCGAAGTAGGCGAACTCGGTGAAGGTGAACGGCTCTTCGCCGTACGTGGTGACGGTCAGGCCGATCAGCCCGGACCGCCCGGTGCGCAGGGTGCGGGCGGCCGCGGACGGCCGGTACCCGAGTCGCTCGGCGACTTCGCGGACCCGGCTGCGGGTCTCGTCCGGGAGGCGTCCCTTGCCGTTCAGGGCGTCCGAGACGGTGGTGATGGACACGCCGGCGGCCGCCGCGACGTCCCGGATGCCGGCCCGCTCCAGGCGCCGGGACGCGGTGGCCCGTCGACCGTTCTGGTTGGCTGCTGCTGTCATGGCGGACCGATCGTATGGCGCGTGACGGCGTTCCGTGACCGGTTCGCTACAGGACGTCGGAGATACGTTTCTCCTCGGGCACCAGCGACACCGGCCCTTCGATCACGGCCCTTTTCCGGCCCGGATACCTCTGACATGTGCCAAAGGAACCGGGCAGAATGGCTGAACCGCGCCCGTAACCCGGACGAGCATCTCACCCGCACGGGTGAGGGCGGTCGGTATCGTTCACGGCACCCGACCGGGGGCGGAACGGCGCCACCGCCGAGAAACGAGAAACGGAGAAACCCGTGGTCCAGCCCGAACACGGCCCCCGCCTGCGCCCCAGCCTCGGCGGCATCCCCAGCTACAAGCCGGGCAAGCCGGCCGGCGCCGACGCCTTCAAGCTCTCCTCCAACGAGAACCCCTACCCGCCGCTGCCCGGCGTGCTGGAGGCCGCGGTCGCCGCCGCCGGCTCCTTCAACCGCTACCCGGACATGGCGGTCAGCGGCCTGGTCGCCGAGCTGGCCGAGCGCTTCGGCGTCCCCGCCGAGCACGTCGCCACCGGCACCGGCTCGGTCGGCGTCGCCCAGTCGCTGATCCTCTCCGCGGCCGGCCCCGGCGACGAGGTGGTCTTCGCCTGGCGCTCCTTCGAGGCGTACCCGATCATCACCCAGGTCGCGGGCGCCACCCCCGTCCCGGTCCCGCTGACCGCCGACGAGGCGCACGACCTGGACGCGATGCTGGCCGCGATCACCGACCGCACCCGGCTGGTCTTCGTCTGCAACCCGAACAACCCGACCGGCGCGGCCCTCCACCGCGACGAGCTGGTCCGCTTCCTGGACGCCGTCCCCGCCGACGTCCTGGTGGTGCTGGACGAGGCGTACCGCGAGTTCATCCGCGACGCCGACGTCCCCGACGGCGTCGAGCTCTACCGCGACCGCCCCAACGTCTGCGTGCTGCGCACCTTCTCCAAGGCGTACGGCCTGGCCGGCCTGCGGGTCGGCTTCGCGATCGCGCACGAGCCGGTCGCCGACGCGCTGCGCAAGACCGCCGTCCCGTTCGGCGTCAGCCAGCTCGCCCAGGACGCCGCGGTCGCCTCGCTGCGCGCCGAGGACGCCCTGCTGGAGCGGGTCGACGCGCTGGTCGCCGAGCGCGCCCGGGTCACCGCCGCGCTGCGCGCCCAGGGCTGGACGGTCGTCGACTCCGAGGCCAACTTCGTCTGGCTGCGGCTGGGCGAGCGCACCCTCGACTTCGCCGCCGCCTGCGCCGAGGCCGGCGTGGTGGTCCGCCCGTTCGCCGGCGAGGGCGTCCGGGTCTCGATCGGCGAGGTCAAGGGCAACGACCTGTTCCTGGGCGCCGCGGAGGCGTTCCGCAAGGAGCTCTGAGTGGTCGTCACCCCACCGTGCGGGCAACGGGGTTGCCCGCACGGTCCGGAGGGGAAGGACTCCCTGCGGCAAGCGCCCGACGCACCGCAGGGAGAGCCCGGATGACCCGGCACGACACCGACCCGACCCCCACCGCCTGGTACGACATCCGACCGGACCTGCCCGCGCCGGTCCCGCCGATGCTGCACCCCGGCACCAAGGAACCGGTCACCGCCGACGACCTGGCCCCGCTGTTCCCCGCCGAACTGGCCGCCCAGGAGCTCGGCGGCCCGCGCGAGGTCGACATCCCCGGCGCCGTCCTCGACCTGTACCGCCGCTTCCGCCCCGCGCCGCTGGTCCGCGCCGAGCGGCTGGAACGCGCGCTGCGCACCCCCGCCCGGATCTACTACAAGTACGAGGGCGGCAACCCGACCGGCTCGCACAAGCTCAACACCGCGCTGGCGCAGGCGTACTACAACAAGGCGGCCGGGGTGACCGGCCTGGTCACCGAGACCGGCGCCGGGCAGTGGGGCAGCGCGCTCGGCCTGGCCTGCTCCTTCCTGGAGCTGGACTGCGAGGTCTTCATGGTCCGGGTCTCCTACGACCAGAAGCCGTACCGGCGGGCCCTGATGGAGACCTACGGCGCCGCGGTGCACGCCTCGCCGTCCGAGCTGACCGCCGCCGGGCGGGCCGCGCTGGCGGCCGACCCGGCGGCCACCGGCAGCCTCGGCCTGGCGATCTCCGAGGCGGTCGAGCGGGTCGCGGCGGCCGGCGGCCGGGCCAAGTACGCGCTCGGCTCGGTGCTCAACCACGTGCTGCTGCACCAGACCGTGATCGGCCAGGAGGCGCTGGCCCAGTTCGCCCGGATCGGCGACTACCCGGACGTGGTGATCGGCGCGGCCGGCGGCGGCTCCAACTTCGGCGGCCTGGCCTTCCCGTTCCTGGGCGAGCAGTTGGCGGGCCGCCGCCCGGTGCGGGCGGTCGCGGTCGAGCCCGCGTCCTGCCCCTCGCTGACCCGCGGCCGCTACGACTACGACTTCGGCGACAGCGCCGGCACCACCCCGCTGATGAAGATGCACACCCTCGGGCACGGCTTCACCCCGCCCGCGATCCACGCCGGCGGGCTGCGCTACCACGGCATGTCGCCGATCGTCAGCCACCTCAAGGAGCTCGGGCTGATCGAGGCCGTCGCCGTGCCGCAGACCGCCTGCTTCGAGGCGGGCGTGGCCTTCGCCCGGGCCGAGGGCGTGGTCCCCGCGCCGGAGTCCACCCACGCGGTGCGGGCGGCGGTCGACGAGGCGCTGGCCTGCCGGGAGTCCGGCGAGTCGAAGGCGATCGTGTTCGCGCTCTCCGGACACGGGCACTTCGACATGCAGGCGTACCTGGACCACTTCGCCGGCCGGCTCACCGACTGACAGTGATGATGTTCGTGGTGACGCTGTCCGCGAGGAGATCGCGGCCCGCAGGACAGCTCCATCCGGGTCCGGCCCGGGCACCCGGGCGCGTCAAAACACCCACCAGTTCCGGAGGACGGCGGGCAGTAAGCAGGGCAAGAGCCGACTACACGCCGCCGGGCAGCAGATGGTCGGCGATGTCGTTGGCCAGTTCCTCCATGTCGTCGGCGGTCGGCTCCTCGCCGTCCTCCCAGCGGAACACCGGGATCCGCCGGCCGCACACCCCGGCCGAGCAGGTGCACGGCGGCCACAGCACCGCCAGCACGCTGGAGAGGGCCGTCGAAGGTGACGTCGCCGCCGTCGCGGCTCACCGGTCGATCACCCGGACCGTGATCGACCGGCCGTCGGTGTGGCCGGTCGACGTCGCGATCTTCTCGCCGCTGGCGCGCCACTCCCAGATCCACTCCAGCGCCACGTCGGGGTCCCTCAGGTTCTGGTTCGTCGCCACGGCGTCCACCTCTTCCCGATGGCGTGGCGGAACTTCGAATCGCACACACAGCAGCAAGTTCGAGAAAGCTGGGCGCGCCCAGCCGGCGGATGGGGCAGGCTCTAGCACAACGATCGTCCGCAACTGCCTGGGAGCGACATCATGGCCCTACGCAAGCTCGGCACGGACCCCGACAGCAAGAACAGCGGATCACCGACCGTCTACCTGGACGAGGAGACCGGCAACTACCTGTTGCAGGGCTGGAAGGTCCTCGACGCGGAACGGCTCGCCCAGATGGACATCCCCGACCACGAAACCGTGATCGAATTCCCGCAGCGCATGGTGCAGTTCTTCCCGGAGGTGAACGGTGGCTTCGGAGAGGACGTTTGAGGAACTGTTCGAAGCAAGTAGCAGCTCCGCAGTCCACTTGGAGATGCGGGACGGCTACATGCTGGACGACCCGTCGTACCTGGCGTGGCTGGAAGATCGTCGGCTCGACCTCGACGACCCGGAAAGTCAGGAGTGGCGGACGCTGGTCCGCTCGGCCGTAGACCGAGGCGTAGAGGTCCGCCGCGCCCGGATCGTCTCCGAGCCGGTGAGCGACTACATCCGCTTCGAACACGAGATCACTGCCCCGCACAACGTCAAGGCGGGCGAACAGGTCCGCTGGCTACCCCGGAGGCTCGCTACCGATCTGGCGTTGCCCGGCAACGACTTCTGGATCTTCGACGACCGTCTGGCACTGATCAACCACTTCTCTGGAGACGGCGACTGGGCCGACACGGAGACCGTCACCGATCCGGCTGTGGTCAAGCTCTGCTCCGACGCGTTCGCAGCGGTCTGGGAACGTGCCGTGCCGCACGAGGACTACCACCCCGCCTGATCGATCGATGGACCATCCACAGCAGTCGCCGTCCTCCAGCGCCCGACAAGCCCGATTCGACCTCGGCAAGAGGCTGAAGGACATCCGGAAAGGCGCCGGCCTGACAGCGCGGGAGTTGGCCTCCCTCGCAGGCTGGCACGAGTCCAAGGCTTCACGGCTGCAAAGCGGCCGAACGTCCCCTACGGAGTCGGACATTCGCTTGTGGACGGTACTCTGTGGCGTCCCCGAGCAGGCGGATGATCTGATTGCCACAGCGCACAGCGTCGAAGGCATGTACGTCGAGTGGCGCCGCCGAACACGGGCCGGTCTACGACATGTCCAGCAGGCCGCCGTGCCGCTCTACCAGCGCACTCGACACTTCCGAATCTACGAGCCCGGCGTCTGCCCCGGCCTACTCCAAACACCCGCATACGCGTCAGCGCTCATGGGCGCGATCATCGCGTTTCAGCACATCCCCGACGACACCGACGCCGCGGTGGCCGCCCGCATCGAACGCCAGCAGGTGCTGCACCAGGGTGGCACCTTCGCCTTCCTCCTGGAGGAATCAGTCCTCCGTGCGCGGGTGGCCGACGACGAGACCATGGCCGGACAGCTCGGCTACCTACTGCACGCGACCACACTGCCGTCCGTCAGCATCGGGATCGTACCGACGTCGGCTCACCGGGCGATGTGGCCGGTCGAAGGGTTCTGGATCTTCGACGAGGAACGCGTCCTCGTCGAACTCGTCACCGCCGAGGTGACCGTCACACAGCCGCGCGAGATCGAACTCTACGCGCGGACCTTCACCACCCTCGCCACCATCGCCGTCTACGGCGCGAAAGCTCGCGCCCTCATCACGGGGGCCATCGACGCGCTCAGGTGAATCCATGCAAGTTCGAGCAAGTTCCTGGAGACGCCCCTCGCCCTGCTCCTAACGTCGTGTCAAGCAGGAACACTCGACCGGCGAACGGGAGCAACCCCATGGCGGCCTCGGGACAGGAACCGAAGTACCGGCCTCGCAGCCCAGCCTCGTGATCAAGACCTACGCGGTCGACCCGACCGACGGCACCCGCGCCCTCCGGTCGGCGACCTCGTCCGACGAGCCGATCCCAGCCCACCACAGCCGGTCCACGCAGGACGACGTCGCCTGACGGGCACCCCGTGGACTCGTTCGCCACCAGCATCTTCGGCATCGGCGGCTACTTCAACGGCGCCCGCGCCGCCCGCAGCGAGATCCTCGCCGCCCGCGAATCCGGCCAGGGACTCCCCCTCCTGAACGCCGGCGAGCCCTACCTCGGCGACGCCAGCGCCACGCAACGCCCCTGAACTCCCGCCCCGGCCGCCGCTCTGCCAAGAACCCGGCCGGGGCGGGCCGGCAACACCGCGCAATCCGAACGCCAACCAGCCCTCAGAATCCGCACGTCGTGAAGGAGGGACCAGTATGACAACCCCCACTCCCACCGAGCGCCCGCCCGGCGACACCGGCCCCGGCAGCAGGCCGACGCGAAGCTGCACCCACCCCACCAAGCGGACCAACTGAGCGACAGGAGAACCAGCCATGGCGGGTAAGCACGGTGACGGCAAGGGCGGATCCGAAGGGGACAAGAAGCAGACCCCCAAGGAGTCCGACGGCCAGTGGCCCCCGAAGAAGTGAGTTTCAACTGATGGACAAATACGCGCAGTTGCTCGCCGAACTAACTTCGGCTGGTGTCCTGGGCGAGGAGTGGCGGGGCGCGTTCGAGCGCGCCCCGCGCTCTGCCTTCGTGCCGGACACCGTCTGGGCCCCCGACACCGACCACCCCACCGGCTACCGCCGGATCACCCGCAGCAACGACCCCACCGACTGGTGGGCGCTGGTCAACGCGAACGACGTCGTCGTCACCCAGCTCGACGACGGGGCCGAGGACGGGCCAGGGACCGCAACGTCCTCCGCGTCGATGCCGTCCCTCGTCGCCACCATGCTCCGACACCTCGACGCCGCCGACGGACACACCGTCCTCGACATCGGCACCGGCACCGGCTGGACCAGTGCCCTACTGTCCGCCCGGCTCGGAGAGCAACGAGTCACCACCATCGAAGTCGATCAGGCAATGGCTGCTGGAGCCACGTCCGCGCTCGCCAAGGCCGGCTTCGACCCAACCCGCATCATCGGCGACGGCCTCGCCGGTTGGCTGCCCAACGCTCCATACGATCGCATCCACTCCACCGCGGCCGTCCAGACCGTCCCCCGCGCCTGGATCGACCAGACCACCCCCGGCGGCATCATCGTCACCCCCTGGGGCACCCCGTTCGCCAACGCCGGGCTGCTGCGCCTCGTCATCGGCGAACACGGCCAACCGACCTACGGCCGGTTCGTCGACAACGTCACCTTCATGTGGATGCGCGCCCAACGGCCGCATCGGGTAACCGATCTCGCCGAGATCCCCAGCGTCCTCAGCGCATCCCCGATGGATCCCAGAATGGCGTTGGAGGACGTGGACGCCGCGTTCACCATCGGACTCCGGGTGCCCGGAGTCCGCTTCGAACACCGCTGGGACACCGCCGACCGCACCAGCACCTACCGGATGCACATGTCGGACGGAGCAGGCTCGTGGGCGTCAGTCCACTACCACGAGTGGGACGCCGAGGACGCTCTTCTCCAAGCCGGTCCCCGCCGGCTCTGGGACGAGATCACCGCAGCCCGCCTCTGGTGGCTGGAAGAGGGCAAGCCGTCGCTGTCCCAGTTCGGCCTCACCCTCACCCCAGACGGCCAACAGACCGTCTGGCTGAACGACCCCGGCAACGTCGTCGACTGACAGTGATGATGTCCGTGGTGACGCTGCGGGTGGGTCTGACTCGCCGACTGACTGACGTCTCGACTGTCCTGTTTGGGATTTGTCGGCCTGCCGGGCGTCACCACGCACGCGGCCGCACGGGCGCTTGTGACTTCATGGGAGCCTGGCCAGAGGCCCCACCACTGCCTTGTCCACCCGCCCGACCGGCGCGTGCCGCCCCCGGCTCGGACAAGCGGCAAGGACGGGCACGACCAGCATGACGCCTGGCGGCCGGGAGATCACCGGCGGAGTCGACACCCACGGCCTGACCCACCATGCGGCGGTGGTCGACCCCATCGGCCGGCACCTGGCCGACCGGGAGCTCCCCACCACCGTCCGCGGCTACCGGGACCTCCTGGACTGGATGCGCTCGCACGGCGCCCTGAGCGCAGTCGGCGTGGAGGGCACCGGCGCCTACGGGGCCGAGTTGGCGCGCGTGCTGATCGCCGCCGGCGTCACGGTCGTCGACGTTGACCGGCCCGACCGCGAGACCCGGCGCACGAAGGGCAAATCCGACCCGATCGATGCCCCCGCCGCCGCGACGGCCGTCCTGTCGGGCCGGACCACCGGAATTCCCAAGAGCCGGGACGGCGCGGTCGGGGCCGTCCCTGTCCTGCGGATCGCCCGCCGGACGCCCGGGTGAAGCGCTGACGGGACTTCGCTGGGAGGTCGCTGGGAGTCGGGTCAAGGGCTGGTGGTCCGCCGGTAGGCCACCGCCCCCCGGGCGGTCGGTGCGCACCGGTCTGTCCGGATCGGCGCTCCCAGCCGGCGCCCAGGATCCGCACAGAACGGCGCAAGAGCGCGGGGCGATGCTTCTGCGCCATGAAGGTGCTTCCGCGACGGCGTGGGGCCGTCCTCGTCAACTCCGCGCTCGGCGTGGCCCTGCTCGGCGGGGCCGCGCTGGCGTACACCACCCTGGACAGCGGCACGAGCAAGGCCGCCACCGGCTCCAAGGTCAGGACCGCCACGGTCGCCAAGGGGACGGTCCAGGCCACCGTGTCCGGATCGGGCACGCTGTTCTCCCCGTCCGACGCCGGGCAGGACTTCACCACCGGGGGCAGGCTCACCTCGGTGAAGGTCGCGGTCGGCGACGCGGTGAAGAAGGGCCAGGTGCTCGCCACCGTCGACACCGCCGCCGTCCAGCAGCAGGTCGACCAGGCGCAGGCCGCGCTGAACACCGCCGAGGCCAACCTGGCCAAGGCCGAGGCCGGCGAGACGGTCACCACCACGGTGCCCGGCACGTCCGGCTCCAACCGCACCGGCGGCACCGGCGGCGCGGGGGCGAGCGGCGCGGGGGCGAGCAGCACCCCGCAGCCGACCACCACGACCACCGTCAAGGTCGACCAGGCCCAGGTGGCCTCCGCCCAGCAGCAGGTCGACAACGCCGAGACGACGCTCGCCAACGCCAAGGACGCGCTGGCCGGCACCACCCTCACCGCGACCACCGACGGCACCGTCGCCTCGATCTCCGGCAAGGTCGGCGAGAACGTCTCCGGCACCGGCTCCTCCGGCGGCTCGTCCTCCTCCGGCGGCACCTCGTCCGGCGCCAAGACCTCGACCGGCGGCGGCGCTTCGAGCACCACCCCGGCCGGCTTCATCGTGCTGACCAACCCGTCCGGGATGGAGGTCACCGCGAACTTCTCCGAGCTGGACTCGCTCAAGCTGAAGAAGGGCCAGCCGGCGACCGTCACCCTGAACGCGCAGTCCGACACCAAGCTCCAGGCCACCGTGCTGTCGGTCTCCTCGCTGCCCTCCAGCTCCACCAACGGGGCCGTGCAGTACGGCGCGACGCTGCGGATCGGCTCCGACACCTCGGCGCTGCGCACCGGCCTGAGCGCCACCATCTCGGTCACCACCGGCTCCGCCGACAACGCCCTGTCGGTGCCCACCGCGGCCCTCCAGGGCACCGGCGCCACCCGCACCGCGACCGTCGTGCACGACGACGGCTCCACCGAGCGGGTGCAGGTCACCGTCGGCATCGAGGGCGACAGCACCGTGCAGGTCACCGAGGGCCTCACCGAGGGCGAGAAGGTCGAGCTGACCTCCACCACCGCGGGCACCGGCAACGGCTTCCCGTCCGGCCAGTTCCCGGGCGCCGGCGGCGCGGCGGGCGGCCTCGGCGGCGCGTCCGGCGGCTTCGGCGGCGGCACCCGCGGCGGCGGCGGGGGCACCCGCTGATGCGCGCCGGCAAGCCCCCGGTGATCCAGATCCGCCGGGTCACCAAGTCGTACGGGCACGGCGACGCCGTCGTGCACGCCCTGCGCGGGCCGATGACCGGCGGCGGTGAGCCGCTCGGCGTCGACCTGGACATCGCCGAGGGCGACTACGTCGCGGTGATGGGCTCCTCCGGCTCGGGCAAGTCCACCCTGATGAACATCCTCGGCTGCCTCGACGTGCCCAGCACCGGCCGCTACCTGCTGGACGGCACCGACGTCGGCCACCTGGACGAGGGCCAGCTCGCGCTGGTCCGCAACCGCAAGATCGGCTTCGTGTTCCAGTCCTTCAACCTGGTGCCCCGCACCACCGCGCTCGCCCAGGTCGAGCTGCCGCTCGCCTACGCGGGCGTCCGGGCCGCCGAGCGGCGCCGCCGGGCGCTGGCCGCGCTCGGCCTGGTCGGCCTGGCCGACCGGGCCGGGCACAAGCCCAACCAGCTCTCCGGCGGCCAGCAGCAGCGCGTCGCGGTCGCCCGGGCGCTGGTCACCGCGCCCGCGATGCTGCTCGCCGACGAGCCCACCGGCAACCTCGACAGCCGCTCCACCGAGGAGGTGCTGGCCGTCATCGACGCGCTCAACGCGCGCGGCCGCACCGTGGTGGTGATCACCCACGAGGACGAGGTCGCGCTGCACGCCAAGCGGGTCGTCCGGCTGGTCGACGGCGCGGTCGTCTCGGACGTCCGGCAGGCCCCGGTCGACGGACCGCCGCCGGCCCTGGCCGCGACCGCGGGGGTGGTCGCGTGATCGCCTGGCAGATGCTCCGCTTCGCGGTCGGCGGCCTGGCCGCCAACAAGGTCCGCTCCGCGCTGACCATGCTCGGCGTGCTGATCGGCGTGGCCTCGGTGATCCTGCTGCTGGCGGTCGGCAACGGCTCCTCGGTGGCGGTCAAGGAGTCGATCACCTCGCTCGGCACCAACGCGCTGACCGTCTCCTCCGCCGCCTCGCGCGGCTCGGCCACCGCCGCCAAGAAGCTCACCGTGGAGGACGCCAAGGCGCTCGCCACCGCCGCCGACACCCCGTCCATCAAGTCGGTCGCCCCGGTGGTCACCACCAGCGGCACCGCGCTGTACGGGAACATCTCGTACCAGCCCGGCCAGATCGTCGGCACCTACCCCGCCTACTTCGAGACCGCCAACCTGAAGGTCGACAAGGGCGACTACTTCTCCGCCGACGACGTGCTGAACTCCCGCAAGGTCGCGGTGCTCGGCTCGACCACCGCCAAGGAGCTGTTCGCCGCCGAGGACCCGGTCGGCAAGAAGATCACCGTCGGCGGCACCCCGTTCACCGTGGTCGGGGTGCTGAAGACCAAGGGCTCCACCGGCTTCAACGACCCCGACGACGTGCTGGTCGCGCCGCTGCCGACCGTGCAGAACGCGTTCACCGGCTTCGGCTCGGTCAACCAGATCCTGGTGCAGGCCGCCTCGGCCGAGACCACCACCGAGGCACAGTCCGACATCACCCGGATCCTGATGGGCACCCACGCCGTCAAGGACGCCGCCAAGGCCGACTTCCGGATCAGCAACCAGACCTCGCTGCTGACCGCCCGCGAGTCCACCACCAGGACCTTCACCGTCCTGCTCGGCGCGGTCGCCGCGATCTCGCTGCTGGTCGGCGGCATCGGCATCACCAACATCATGCTGGTGACGGTCACCGAGCGGACCAGGGAGATCGGCATCCGCAAGGCGCTCGGCGCGCCCCGCGCGGTCATCCTCGGCCAGTTCCTCGCCGAGTCGACCCTGCTGTCGGTGATCGGCGCCGGCCTCGGCGTGGCCGCCGGGATCGCCGGCTCGCACTTCCCGGTGGTCGGCATCAAGCCCGTGGTGATCCCCGAGTCGGTGCTCGGCGCGTTCGCCATCGCCGTCGCCATCGGCCTGTTCTTCGGCAGCTACCCCGCCAACCGGGCCGCCTCGCTGCGCCCGATCGACGCCCTCCGGCACGAGTAGAAGGAACGCCCCATGTCAGACGACCAGGAGCTGCTGGCCACCGCGCCGGACGCCCGCGACATCACCGCCGAGCTGGCCGCGCCCCCGCGCCGCAAGCTCCCCTGGCCCACCCTGGCGCTGGCCGGCTGCGTCATCGCCGTGCTCTCCTTCGCCGGCGGCGCCTGGTACCAGAAGGACAGCGGCAGCACCGGGAGCGGCACCCGGGCGGGCGCCGGATCCGACCGCGCCCCCGGCACCGGCCGCGGCGGCTACGGCGGCGGCAACGGCGGCGGCCAGTTCCCCGGCGGCGGCAACGGCGGTGGCGGCGGCGCGGCGGGCGGCTTCACCCGGGGCACCGTGAAGTCGGTGGAGGGCGACACCGTCTACCTGACCGACGCCAACGGCAACACCGTCAAGGTCACCACCCAGGACTCCACCAAGGTCACCACCACCAAGGAGGGCAAGGTCGGCGACCTGCAGCCCGGCCAGACCGTCACGGTGCTGGGCAGCAAGGCCGCGGACGGCTCCTACAGCGCCACCCAGCTCACCGAGGGCGGCGCGGCGGGCGGCTTCGGCGGCAACCGCGGCGGTGGGACCGGCACCACCGGCGGTAGCGGGAACCGCTGATTCCGGTACCGGTTCGGGCACGAGCGGATGACTAATCCAATCTTCATCCGCTTTGCGTAGCCTGACCGGGCTAGGGTCTGTCTGACGGTGTTCGGCCGGACGGGTCCGGCGGACGCCGCGGACAGACCCCGTGGTGTCCGGGGTGGCCCATTCGTCCGGCCGGGAGGCGGAGCAATCGTGTCAGGCGCAGTGCAGTCGAACCCGGTCCCGACGGTCCAGGCCGGGGGCGAGCCCTTCCTGCTGGTGGTCGACGACGAACCGAACATCCGCGAGCTGCTCTCCGCCAGCCTGCGCTTCTCCGGTTTCCGGGTGGCCTCCGCCGCGACCGGCCAGGAGGCGCTGGACGCGGTCGCCGCCGAGCGCCCCGACCTGGTGGTGCTGGACGTGATGCTGCCCGACCTGGACGGCTTCACCGTGGTGCGCCGGCTGCGCGACCAGACCCAGTGGCCGCAGAGCCCCGAGCACGTCCCGGTGCTGTTCCTGACCGCCAAGGACGGCACCGGCGACAAGGTGCAGGGCCTGGCGGTCGGCGCCGACGACTACGTCACCAAGCCGTTCAGCCTGGAGGAGCTGATCGCCCGGATCCGGGCGATCCTGCGCCGGGCCGGCGGCCCGGCCGACGACGGCCGCCTGGTGGTCGCCGACCTCACCCTGGACCCGGCCGCGCACGAGGTCACCCGCGGCGGCGTCCCGGTCTCGCTCTCCCCCACCGAGTTCAAGCTGCTGCACTACCTGATGGCCAACGTCGGCCGGGTGGTCTCCAAGGCGCAGATCCTCGACCACGTGTGGGCCTACGACTTCGGCGGCGACCTCTCCATCGTCGAGTCGTACATCTCCTACCTGCGCCGCAAGCTCGACTCCGGGCCGGGCCACGGCCCCAAGCTGATCCACACGGTGCGCGGCATCGGCTACGCGCTGCGCCGCCCGCCGAACGGCTGAGATGGCCCGCTTCTCGCTCCGGGTGCGGCTGCTGGTGCTGGCGCTGCTGCTGGTCACCACCGGCCTGGTGGTGAGCGACACCCTGGTGCTGGGCACCGTCCGCGGCCAACTGGTGGACCGGGTCGACGAGCAGCTCGACCGGTTCGCCGAGCCGCTCTCCCGCCGGGCGCCGTCCAAGCAGACCGGCGGCTCGGTGTTCAGCAGCGCCCAGGGCGGGGTCCGCCGGACCGGGCAGAGCCTGCCCAGCGAGTACGTGGTGCGCTACCTGGGCGAGGACGGCGCGGTGCAGTCGGTGATCCGGCAGCCGCTGAGCGAGTCCGACCCGCCGCCGCAGCTGCCCGCGCTGGACCGCAAGGGGCTGACCGAGCGGCTGGCCGACCCGTTCACCGCCTCCGGGCCGCGCTCCAGCGAGTGGCGCTCGATGGTGCTGCCGCTGCAGCGGTCCGCCGCCGCGGCCGACCCGGCCGGGCCGAAGTACGTGCAGGTCGCGGTGCCGCTGGCGGAGGTCCAGTCGACCATCTCGCACCTGCGCACCACCTTCCTGAGCATCGGCGCCGCGGTGCTGGCCGGCCTGGCCGTGCTGGGCGCGTTCGCGGTCCGGGCCGGGCTGCGGCCGCTGCGCCAGCTGGAGGCGGGCGCCCAGCGGATCGCCGACGGCGACCTGTCGTACCGGATGCCGGAGCTGCCCGCCCGCACCGAGGCGGGCCGGCTGTCCGCCGCGCTGAACGGGATGCTCACCCACATCGAGACCGCGTTCGCCGCCCGGGCCGCCTCCGAGGAGCGGATGCGGCGCTTCGTCGCCGACGCCTCGCACGAGCTGCGCACCCCGCTGGCGGGCATCCGCGGCTTCGCCGAGCTGCACCGGATGGGCGCGCTGCGGGACGTCGACCGGGCGATGGACCGGATCGAGTCGGAGGCGGTCCGGCTCGGCGCGCTGGTCGAGGACCTGCTGATGCTGGCCCGGATCGACGAGGAGCGCCCGCTCGACCTGGCCCCGATGGACCTGCGCACGCTGGCCGCCGACGCGCTGCACGACCTGACCGCGCTCGACCCCGGCCGCCCGGTCGCGCTGACCGGCCCGAACGGCCTGGGCGCCCCGCAGCCCGCCCCGGTGCTGGGCGACGAGGCCCGGCTGCGCCAGGTGGTGACCAACCTGGTCGGCAACGCGGTCAAGCACACCCCGCCCGGCACCGCGGTGCGGATCGGCGTGGGCCGCTCCGACGGCGGCTGCCTGCTGGAGGTCGCCGACCGGGGGCCGGGGCTGACCGAGGAGCAGGCCGCCCTGGTGTTCGAGCGCTTCTACCGGGCGGACGCCTCGCGCAGCCGCCGGGCCGGCCAGTCCGGGGGATCGGGGCTCGGCCTGGCGATCGCCAGCGCCCTGGTCTCGGCGCACGGCGGCGAGCTGACCCTGCGCACCGCGCCGGGCGACGGCGCGGCCTTCCGACTCTCGCTGCCCCACCAGCGCTGACGTCCCGTCAGCGGGGTCGGCGTCAAGCGCCGTTCGGTACAGCGGGACGGCCCGGCCGCTGCTTGTGAAGGGCCGAACGGGGAGCGGATCATCTGCTTGTCCGAAAACACCCACCCCCGCGCGTCCACTCCGATAAGCATCGTGGATACTGCCTTTGTGAACGTGTTCACGTTCACAAGCGGACAAGCTTGGGCGGGTATGGCACGCCTGGGTGCTACATGTGCCTTGTATCCCGTTATGCGCACAACCGAGAGAGGGCGCAGTGGACCTAGCAGTCGCTCACGAGACCATCTCGCGATGGCAGTTCGGCATCACCACCGTCTACCACTTCCTGTTCGTGCCCCTCACGATCAGCCTGGCCTCGATCGTGGCCGGACTGCAGACCGCCTGGGTCCGCACGGGCAAGGAGAAGTACTTCCACGCCACCAAGTTCTGGGGCCGGCTCTTCCTGATCAACATCGCGATGGGCGTGGTCACCGGCATCGTCCAGGAGTTCCAGTTCGGCATGAACTGGTCCGACTACTCCCGCTTCGTCGGCGACGTGTTCGGCGCCCCGCTGGCGATGGAGGCGCTGATCGCCTTCTTCTTCGAGTCCACCTTCATCGGCCTGTGGATCTTCGGCTGGGACCGGCTCCCGAAGAAGGTCCACCTGGCCTGCATCTGGCTGGTGGCGATCGGCACCGCGCTGTCCGCCTACTTCATCCTGGCCGCCAACTCCTGGATGCAGCACCCCGTCGGGTACAAGATCGACCCGGCCACCGGCAAGGCCCAGCTCACCGACATCGTCCGGGTGCTGACCCAGAACACCACCGTCGTCCAGGTCTTCCACACCCTGACCGCCGCCTTCCTCACCGGCGCCGCCTTCGTGGTCGGCATCGCCAGCTACCACCTGTGGCGGGCCAAGCGCGGCAAGGAGGCCGACCGGCGGAAGACCGCCGCGATGCGCACCTCGCTGCGGGTCGGCCTGGCCATCGCCGTGGTGGCCGGCCTGGGCACCGCGATCAGCGGCGACACCCTCGGCAAGGTGATGTTCGAGCAGCAGCCGATGAAGATGGCCGCCGCCGAGGCGCTCTGGGACACCCAGGCGCCCGCCCCGTTCTCGGTGTTCGCGATCGGCGACGTCACCCAGGGCCACAACTCGGTCGAGCTGGAGATCCCCGGGATACTGTCCTTCCTCGCCCACAACGACTTCTCCTCCTCGGTGCCCGGCATCAACGACACCGCCGCCGCCGAGGCCGCCAAGTACGGCGGGCAGCCCGAGGACTACATCCCGAACATCTTCGTCACCTACTGGGGCTTCCGGCTGATGATCGGCTTCGGCATGACGTCCTTCGTCGCCGCGCTGATCGGCCTGTGGACCACCCGCCGGACGTTCTGGCTCGCCCCCGAGCACCGCACCGGCGAGGACGAGCCGCCGAAGCTGATGCTCACGAAGAAGCGCGAGATGAACGTCTTCCTCACCCGGTGGAGCTGGCGGATCGGCATCCTCACCATGGGCTTCCCGCTGCTCGCCAACAGCTTCGGCTGGATCTTCACCGAGATGGGCCGCCAGCCCTGGGTGGTCTTCGGCCTGATGCGCACCCGCGACGCGGTCTCCCCCAACGTCACCGTCGGCACCCAGGTGGTCGGCCTGGCCACGCTGACCGCGCTCTACGCGATCCTCGCCGTGATCGAGGTCAGGCTGCTCGCCAAGTACGCCGCGGCCGGCCCCGACACGTCCGAGCGGCCGCCCGCGAAGGACCCGACCCTGCGCGGTCCCTCCGACGACGAGGACGCCGACCAGCCCCTCGCCTTCGCGTACTGAGGACGGATCACATGCACCTGCACGACCTCTGGTTCATCCTGATCGCCGTCCTGTGGATCGGCTACTTCTTCCTGGAGGGCTTCGACTTCGGCGTCGGCATCCTGACCCGGACGCTGGCCCGGAACACCGCCGAGCGCCGCGTCCTGATCAACACCATCGGCCCGGTCTGGGACGGCAACGAGGTGTGGCTGCTGACCGCCGGCGGCGCCACCTTCGCGGCCTTCCCCGACTGGTACGCCACCCTGTTCAGCGGCTTCTTCATCCCGCTGCTGCTGATCCTGGTCTGCCTGATCGTCCGCGGCGTCTCCTTCGAGTACCGGCACCAGCGCGACGGCGAGCGCTGGCAGCGCAACTGGGAGCTGGCGATCTTCTGGACCTCGCTGCTGCCCGCCTTCCTGTGGGGCGTCGCCTTCGCCAACATCGTGCACGGCGTCGACATCGACCGGGACAAGAACTACGTCGGCACGCTCTGGGACCTGCTCAACCCGTACGCGCTGCTCGGCGGCCTCACCACCCTGGTGCTGTTCACCTTCCACGGCGCGGTGTTCGCCTCGCTCAAGACCGCCGGCGAGATCCGGGTCCGGGCCCGCGCCCAGGCCACCGGCCTCGGCCTGGCCACCGCCGTGCTCGCCCTGGTCTTCCTGGTCTGGACGCAGGCGCACTCCGGCAACGGCTGGAGCCTGGCCGCCCTGGTGGTCGCCGTCCTCGCCCTGCTCGGCGCGCTCGGCGCCAACCGGCTGGCCCGCGAGGGCTGGGCGTTCGCGCTCAGCGGCCTGACCGTGGTGGCCGCCGTCGGGATGCTCTTCCTGTCGCTGTTCCCCGACGTGATGCCCTCGACGCTGAACCCCGACTGGTCGCTGACCGTCTCCAACGCCGCGTCCTCCGGCTACACCCTCAAGGTGATGACCGTCGTCGCGGCGGTCTTCACCCCGCTGGTGCTGCTCTACCAGAGCTGGACCTACTGGGTCTTCCGGCGCCGGATCGGCGTCCAGCACATCCCCGCCGCCCACCACTGACCCAGGAGCAGAACCCGATGGAACGCCGGCAGCGGACGCGTCCGATCGACCCCCGGCTGCTGGCGCACGCCCGCACCACCCGCGCCTTCCTCGCCGGCACCGTCGTGCTCGGCGGGGCGGGCGCGCTCCTGCTGGTGGCGCAGGCCGCGCTGATCGCCTCGTTGGTGGTCGGCGCCTTCCAGGACGGCCGCTCCACGCTCTGGGGGCAGCTGCTCGGCCTGGCCGCGGTCACCCTCGGCCGGGCGCTGGTCGCCTGGCTGACCGAACTGACCGCGCACCGCTCGGTCGCCACCGTGAAGTCCGCGCTGCGCCGCCGGCTGCTCGACCGCGCCACCGCGCTCGGCCCCGGCTACCTCACCGGCCGCCGCACCGGCGACCTCGCCACCCTCGCCACCCGCGGCGTCGACGCCCTCGACGACTACTTCGCCCGCTACCTGCCGCAGCTCGCCCTCGCCGTGGTCGTCCCGGTGGTCGTGCTGCTCCGGATCCTCGGCGCGGACTGGGAGTCCGCCGCGATCGTCTGCGTCACGCTGCCGCTGATCCCGCTGTTCATGATCCTGATCGGGTACGCCACCCAGGCCCGCACCGACCGCCAGTTCGCCGGACTCTCCCGGCTCTCCCACCACTTCCTCGACGTGGTCGCCGGCCTGCCCACCCTCAAGGTCTTCGGCCGGGCCCGCGCCCAGGCCGCCGCGATCGGCCGGATCACCGAGGACTACCGGCGGGCCACCCTGCGCACCCTGCGGCTCGCCTTCGTCTCCTCCTTCGCGCTGGAACTGCTCTCCACCCTGTCGGTCGCCCTGGTCGCCGTCTCGATCGGCTTCCGGCTGGTGCGCGGCACCCTCGACCTGGAGACCGGCCTGCTGGTGCTCGTCCTCGCCCCCGAGGTCTACCTGCCGATCCGCCAGGTCGGCGCGCTCTACCACTCCAGCGCCGAGGGCCTGGCCGCCGCCGGGAGGATCTTCGAGGTGCTGGAGACCCCGCTGCCGGCCGCCGGCACCCGGCCCGCGCCGGCCGGCACCGGCATCCGGGTCGAGGACCTCACCGTCCGCCGCCCCGGCCGCCCCGGCGACACCCTGGCCGGCGTCTCGCTGGAGGTCCCCGCCGGGCGCACCACCGTCCTCACCGGCCCCAGCGGCGCCGGCAAGACCACCCTGGTCGACGCCCTGCTCGGCTTCGTCCGCCCCGACGGCGGCCGGATCCTGATCGACGGGCAGGACCTCGCCGACACCGACCCGGCGAGCTGGCACGCCCGGATCGCCTGGCTCCCGCAGCACCCGCACCTGTTCGCCGGGACGGTCGCCGAGAACGTCCGGCTCGCCCGCCCCGACGCCACCGACGCCGAACTCGCCGCCGCCCTCGCCGCCGCGCACGCCGACTTCACCACCCCCGACACCCGGCTCGCCGAGAACGGCCACGGCCTCTCGGCCGGCCAGCGCCAGCGCCTCGCGCTGGCCCGCGCCCTGCTCGCCGACCGCCCCGTGCTGATCCTCGACGAACCCACCGCCCACCTCGACCCCGTCACCGAGGCCGCCCTCCTCGACACCCTGCGCGCCCTCGACCGCACCGTCCTGCTGATCACCCACCGCCCGGCCCTCACCGCCCTCGCCGACCACCACGTCCACCTGCCCGGCCCGGCGGCTCCGCCGCGGGCGCGCGAGCGGACGCACCACCAGGAGCGCCCGGAACCGCGCGAAGCGGAAGGCACCGTCCCGCTGCCCCGGCCCGAAGAGGAGCCGCTCCCCGAGCGGGCCGTCCGGCAGCGCGTCCCCCGGTTCCGGCTCGCCGTCCTGCTCGGCGCCCTCGCGCTGGGCTGCGCCGTCGCGCTGATGGGCACCTCCGGCTGGCTGATCTCGCGGGCCTCGCAGATGCCGCCGGTGCTGTACCTGATGGTCGCGGTGACCTCGGTGCGGGCCTTCGGGATCGGCCGGAGCGTCTTCCGGTACGCGGAGCGGCTGGTCGCGCACGACGCGGTGCTGAAGGCGCTCGGCGGGGTGCGGACGGCCGTCTACCGGCGGCTGGAGCGCCTCGCCCCGGCCGGGCTGCCGCAGTTCCGGCGCGGCGACCTGCTCTCCCGGCTGGTCGCGGACGTCGACGCGGTGCAGGACTTCCACCTGCGCTGGCGGCTGCCCGCCGCCGTCGCCGCGACGGTCTCGCTGGGCGCGGCCGCGGCGCTGGCCCTCTTCCTGCCGGCGGCCGGCCTGCTGCTGGCGCTCGGCCTGCTGCTGGCGGGCGCGGGCGTCCCGGCGCTGGAGCGCCGGATCTCCGGCCGGACCGAGCGCCGGCACGCGCCCGCCCGGGGCGAACTGGCCACCGCGGTGGTCGACACCCTGACCGGCACGGCCGAGCTGACCGTCGCGGGCGCGCTGCCGGCCCGGCTCGGCGCGGCGGCCGCCGCGGACGGCGCGCTGACCCGGCTGGCGGCCCGCTCGGCCGCCGCGGGCGGCCTCTCGGCCGGGCTGGTGGCGCTGGTGTCCGGCCTGACGGTGGTCGCGGCGGCGGCGGTCGGGGTGCGCGGGGTGGCGTCGGGGGCGCTGCCGGGAGTGTGCCTGGCGGTGGTGGTGCTGACCCCGCTGGCGGCGTTCGAGGCGGTGGCCGGGATGCCGCTCGCCGTCCGGTACCGGGAGCGGGCCCGGGCCGCCCGGGAACGGCTGGAGCAGGTGCTGGCGGCCCCGCTGCCGGTCCGCGAGCCGGACGCGCCGAAGCCGCTGCCGGCCGCCGCGCTGCCGATCACCGTCGACGGCCTGACGGTGCGCTGGCCGGGCGCCGGACGGGACGCGCTGCGCGGCGTCGACCTGGAGCTGGCCGCCGGGCGGCGGATCGCGGTGGTCGGCGCGTCCGGCTCGGGCAAGAGCACGCTGGCGCAGGCGCTGCTGCGGTTCGTCGAGCCCGCCGCCGGGGCGGTCCGGCTGGCGGACGGCACCGACACCCGGGAGCTGGCGGGCGAGGACGTCCGCCGGGTGGTCGGGCTGTGCGCCCAGGACGCGCACGTCTTCGACAGCTCGGTGCGGGAGAACCTGCGCCTCGCCCGGCCGGACGCCGACGAGGCCGCGCTCCGGGCGGCCCTCGACCGGGCCCGGCTGCTGGAGTGGGTCGACGGCCTGCCCGCCGGCCTCGACACCATGGTCGGCGAGCACGGCGCCCGGCTCTCCGGCGGCCAGCGCCAGCGCCTCGCACTGGCCCGGGCCCTGCTCGCGGACTTCCCGGTGCTGGTGCTGGACGAGCCCGCCGAGCACCTGGACGTCCCGACCGCCGACGCGCTGACCGCCGACCTGCTCGCCGCCACCGCGGGCCGCACCACGCTGCTGATCACCCACCGGCTGGCCGGGCTGGACGACGACGCGGTCGACGAGGTGCTGGTGCTGGACGCCGGCCGGGTGGTCGAGCGCGGCCGCTGGTCCGAGCTGGCGGGGCGGCCGGGCGGGCGGCTGGCGGAACTGGTCGAACGGGAGCGGGCGGGCGAGCGGGTGGCCGCGGGCGAGCGGGTCGCGGTCTGACCGGGTCGGTCGGGTCGCGGCCTGATCGGGTCGGTCGGGACAGGACGCCACGGGGAATGGGGCAAACCATGACAGACGTGCACACTGGTGACATGCAGACGCCGGACCAGCCGGACGCCGAGGGCGAACGGCCGCGCATCCCCGAGATCTCCTCGCTCGGGCTCGACACCCTGGTCACCGAGGTCTCCGAGCGGCTGCAGTCGGCCGCCGCGGTGACCGACCGGATGCAGCGCCTGCTGGAGGCGGTGGTGTCGGTCGGCGCGGGCCTGGACCCGCACGCCACGCTGCAGCGGATCGCGGCCGGCGCGGCCGAGCTGGTCGACGCCGACTACGCCGCGATGGGCGTGGTGAACCCGAACGGCAGCGGCCTGTCGGACTTCATCCACATCGGCATCGACGACGCGACCGCCGCCGAGATCGGCCACCTGCCGACCGGCCGCGGCATCCTGGGCGCGCTGATCGACGACCCGCGCCCGCTGCGGCTCACCGACCTGTCCACCGACCCGCGCTCGGTCGGCTTCCCGCCGCACCACCCGCCGATGGTGTCCTTCCTCGGGGTGCCGATCCGGGTCCGCGGCGAGGTGTTCGGCAACCTCTACCTGACCGGCAAGAAGGGCGGCGGCGCGTTCACGCCCGAGGACGAGCAGGTGGTGCTGGCGCTCGGCGCGGCGGCGGGCGTGGCGATCGAGAACTCCCGGCTGTACGAGCAGGGCCGCCGCCGCGAGCGCTGGATCACCGGCGCGGCCGCCGTGACCACCGCGCTGCTCTCCACCGACGAGGCGCAGATCGCGCTCACCGTCGCCGCCGAGCAGGTCCGCGAACTCGCCGACGGCGCCCTCGGGATGATCCTGCTGCCGGCCGGCGAGGACCGGATGCGGGTCGCGCACGCCTCCGGCGAGCAGGCCGGGCACCTGACCGGCGAACTGCTGCCCGAGCACGGCTTCGCCCCCCGGGTGCTGGCCGGCGAGGCGGTCTACCTGGACGACCTGGCGACCGCCCCGGAGACCTCGTCCGACGCCCAGTTCGACCGGCTGGCAAGGGAGTTCGGCCCGGCGATGGCGGTTCCGATGGTCTCCGCTGGCCGGGTGCTGGGCGCGCTGTGCGTGTGGCGGCGGGCCGGGACGGCGCCGTTCACCGAGACCGAGCGGCAGCTCTCGCAGACCTTCGCCGCGCAGGCGGCGCTCGCCCTCCGGCTGGCCGAGTACCAGCGCAACCAGCAGCGGCTGGCGGTCTTCCAGGACCGCGACCGGATCGCCCGCGACCTGCACGACCTGGTCATCCAGCGGCTGTTCGCCACCGGCATGATGCTGGAGTCGGCCGCCCGCCGGGCCGCCGTCCCCGAGGTGCAGGAGCGGATCGGCCAGGCCGTCGACGAGCTGGACGCCACCATCCAGGAGGTCCGCACCACCATCTACGCCCTCCAGCACGGCGACACCGACGACCAGCCGGACACCCTGCGCACCCGGGTGCTGCGCGAGGGCAGCCAGGCCGCCGCCGCGCTCGGGTTCAAGCCCACCATCACCTTCACCGGCCCGGTGGAGAGCCTGGTCGGCGAGAAGACCTCCCGCCAACTGCTGGCCGCGCTACGGGAGATGCTCTCCAACACGGCCCGGCACGCGCGCGCCTCCCGGGTCGCCGTCGAGCTGGACGCCACCGTCCACCTCGGTCCGGAGGGCCGCCCGCTCTCGCCCTCCCGCACCGGCCCGCCCGGCGTGCTGCTCACCGTCACCGACGACGGCGTCGGCATCCCGCCCGGCGGCCGCCGCTCCGGCCTGCGCAACCTCACCCGCCGGGCCGAGGCGCTCGGCGGCGACGCCTGGCACGAGCCCGGACCGGGCGACCGGGGCACCCGGGTCCGCTGGACCGCCCGGCTCTGACCGGGACCGCCCGGCTCCGAGCCCGGGCCTGCGGGCATCGATCCGTCCGGGCCGGCGGGCATCGATCCGTCCGGACCGGGAAGGCGCGGCGCATGGGAGAGATCAGGGTCGGCGCCTGCTCCTGGACGGACCGCGCACTCGTCGCCGGCGGCTGGTACCCGCCGGGGCGGCGGGACGCCGAGGGCAGGCTGCGCCACTACGCGACGAGGTTCCCGCTGGTCGAGGTCGACGCCACCTACTACGCGCTGCCCAGCACCCGCAACAGCGCCCTGTGGGCCGAGCGCACCCCCGCCGGCTTCCGCTTCGACGTCAAGGCGTTCTCGCTGCTCACCGGCCACCCCACCCGGGCCGCCGCGCTGCCCGCCGACCTGCGCCCGGTCCGGCGGGACGACCCGGGGCTGCTGGACGAGGTGTGGGCCCGGTTCAGCGGCGCGCTCGAACCGCTGCGCGCGGCCGGACGGCTCGGCACCCTGCTCTTCCAGTTCCCGCCCGGGCTGGCCCCGGGCGCCCCGGCCCGGGCGGTGCTGCGGGCCTGCCGGGAGCGCACCGCCGGGTGGCCGCTGGCGGTGGAGTTCCGCCACCCCGGCTGGTGGCGGCCGGAGCAGGCCGACGCCACCCGCGCCCTGCTGGCCGGGCTGGACGCGGCCGCGGTGGCGGTGGACACCGCGCAGGGCCTGCCCGGCTCCGTCCCGCCGGTCGCCGAGGTCACCTCCCGGGACCTCGCGGTGGTCCGCTTCCACGGCCGCAGCCCGGCCTGGGGCACCGGCTCCAAGGAGGACCGCTACCGGCACGACTACGCGCCGGCCGAGCTCGCCCCCTGGGTGGAGCGGATCCGGGCGCTGGCCGACCGGGCCCGGGAGACGCACGTCCTGTTCAACAACTGCTGCGGCGACGCCGCCGTCCGGGCCGCCGAGACGATGGCCGGCCTGCTGGCTCCGCTGGGGACGGTGGTCAGCCCAGCAGGGTCTCGATGACCGCGGCGACGCCGTCCTGCTCGTTGCTGACGGTGTGCCGGGCGACCGCGGCCAGCACCAGCGGGTGGGCGTTGGCGACGGCGTAGGACTGGCCGGCCCAGGCCAGCATCTCCAGGTCGTTGGGCATGTCGCCGAAGGCCACCACCTCGGCCGGGCCGATGCCCTGCTGGGCGCACCAGCGGGCCAGGCTGCTGGCCTTGGTGACGCCGGGGGCGCTGATCTCGATCAGCGGGATCGGGCTGGAGCGGGTGACCTCGGCGCGCGGGCCGACCACCGCCCTGGCCCGGTCCAGGAAGGCGTCGGGGGAGAGGTCCGGGTGCTTGCCGAGCACCTTGAACAGGCCGTCCACCAGCCCGGCGGCGAGCAGCTCGGCCGCCGGGCCGACCGCGTGCTCCTTGTCGGACTCCCACATCGCCACGTTGTACTCCGGCTCCCGGGCGAAGCCGCCGGGGAACTCGAACGCGAAGGCGGTGCCCGGCAGTTCGGCCCGCAGCAGCTCCACCACGGCGAGCGCGCCGGCCGGGTCGAGCGGACAGGTCTCCAGCAGTTCGCCGCGCCGGACGTCGACCACCGCGCCGCCGTTGGAGCAGATCGCCACGCCGTGGCCGCCGATGTGCGGGCCGAGGTGCCGCATCCAGCGCGGCGGCCGCCCGGTGACGAACACCACCTGCACCCCGGCGGCCTCCGCGGCGGCCAGCGCGGCGGCCGTCCGGGCGGTCACCGTGCCGCCGGAGCACAGCAGGGTGCCGTCGAGGTCGGTGGCGATCAGGCGGGGGCGCGGGGAGGCGGTCATCCGTCCATCTTCGCGCACTCCCCGGGGAACCGGTCCCGTTCGTGCGGACGGGACCGGTTCCCCGGGGACGGGCTCAGGCCGCGACGTTCAGGGTGACCGCGGCGGTGTGCAGCGTGCCGCCGGTCTGGAACTGCAGGAACAGCCTCCAGTCACCCGGCTTCGGCAGCTCGGCGTGGAACGCCAGGGTCGGGCCGCCGCCCGCGCCCTCGACGGCCTTCGCCTCCGGGTGCAGGTGCGCGAACGCCCGGTCGCCGGCGTGGAAGGCGGTCAGGTGCGCGTACGTCTCCAGGTACGGCTGCAGGTCGGTGACCGGCTGCCCGTCCCTGCTGACGGTGACGGTCAGCTCCCCGGCCGTCCCGGCCCTCGGTGCGCCCGCGACGGTCACCGTGTAGCCGTCCGCCGTGGTGCTGCCGGCCGCCGCGGGCAGCGGCACCGGCTCGGCCTGCCCCGGCACCGTCACCGTCCGGCTGAGCACCAGGCCGGTGCCCGCGCCGCTGCCCGCGCCCGGCACGAACGAGGCGTACATCCGCCAGTCGCCGGGGGCCAGCGCGGCCAGCGGGGCGGTCCAGCCGCCGTCCGCCGCCCGCACCGGGTGCAGGTGCTGGAAGCCGGACAGGTCGGCGCGGATCGCGTAGAAGTGCATCTCCTTGGTGGTGTCGGGCCGGTACGAGGTGAGCACCCGGCCGTCCGGCCCGGTCACGGTGAACCGGTACTCGGAGCCGGCCAGCGCGCCGTCCAGCCGGTAGCCGCCGCGCTCGGCGGCCAGGCCGTCGGCCCCGGCGGCACCGGCCGGGGCGGTGCCGTGGTCCATGCCCTCCATGCCGCCCATCGCGGCCATGTCGTGGCCGGTGGCGGACGCGGACGCGGGGGCGGGGGTGGTCGGGGCGGTGCCGTGGTCCATGCCGCCCATGCCGCCGCTGCCGCAGGCGGCCAGGGTCAGGGCGAGCACGCCGGCCGCGGCGGCGGCGAGCAGGGCGCGGCGGGTCCGGTGGGAGGTGGTCAGGGGGGTGGTCAGGGGGGTGGTCGTACGGGTGCGGGTCATCGGGGGTTCGCTCCAGGGTGCGCGCGCGGGTGCGCGGTCGCGGACAGGACGCGGCGCCCGGCCGGCCGCGGACGCGCGGAACCGGCCGGGTGGCGCCCTCACCTGCGGGCGACGCAGACCCGGAGCAGGACGTCCCGCCCGTCGTCCGGCGGGGCCCGCCCGCCCCGCTCGGCCCCGGCCCCGCCGGGGGCGGCGAGCGGCGGCAGCGGCGGGTGCGGCGGCAGGGCCGCGCCCGGGGCGGGCACCGGCGCGCGGTCACGGGCCTGGGTGGAGACGCAGCCGGACGCCGAACTCCCGTGCCGCACGGGCACGGTGGCGCTCGCCGGGTCGGCCCCGGGCCGGGCGCTGCCGACCGCCGGCGCGTGGTGCGGGGCGGGGGCGGCCGCCATCGTGGGGTCGGCCGCCGGCGCGTGGTGCGGCGCGGGGACGGGGGCGGCGGGGTGGCAGCCGGTGGCGCTCGCCGGGCTGCCGTGCATCAGGAACAGTCCGAGCAGCAGGGCGCACAGCACCGCCCACCGGGCGGCCGTCCGGCCGGCCGGTGCGGGGCCCGTGGTCCGCGCTGTCCGCTCCATTCCGCTCACCATACCCCTGCCCGGTATGCGAAAGGGCGAGATCGGCCCACCGGCCCGGGCCGCACCGGGGCAGGTCCGGGTCCGCCGCGGTTCCGGTTCCGGTCCCGGTTCCGGCCCCCGAACCCGACCCGGGCGCCTAGAGTTTCGTCCACGGAGCAGGCCGGGCGCGGACCGGCCACGGACCGATGGGGACGGGCGGGGGACGTGGCGAACACAGGCATGGGCGGAGGGCCGGGCTCCGGGAGCACGGAGTACTGGCAGGCGATGGCCGACGCCGCGGAGCGGGAGGCCCGCCGCAGGCGGAAGCTGCTGCTCGGCGCGGCCGTCGCCGCCGCGGCGGTGCTCGGCGCGGGCGCCCTGGTGCTGGTCCTGGTCCTGCCGGGCGGCGGGCCGGACGGGCCGGACCGGCCGAGCGGGCCGAGCGTGCGGGCCGCGAGCAGCGCGCCGCCGCCCGAGCCGTCGGCCGCCACGCCCAGGCTGACCCTTGGCCCGACCGCGTCGCTCGGCACCACCGGCGGGTACGACGGCCAGGCCCTGCTGGTCACCGGCAACGCCGACGGCTACGCCGAGGCGGAGGGCGCGGCGCTCGACACCGGCGCCGACTTCACCGTCTCCGCGCTGGTCCGGGTCGACACCGACAGCGGCCCGAAGGCCGCCGTCTCGCAGAACGCCGCGGCGTTCTCGTCCTTCTTCCTCGGCCGGGACGACGCCACCGACACGGTCCGCAACCGCTGGGTCTTCAAGGTCCAGACCGACGCCGAGGTCGGCAGGAGCGTCGCCGCGGTCTCCGCCGCCGACACCGTGGCGGGCCGCTGGACGCTGCTCACCGGCGTCTACAGCAAGCAGGACGCCACCATCGCGCTGTACGTCGACGGCGTCCTGGCCCAGACCTCGCCGGCGCCGCGGATCATCCCCAGCACCGGCCCGCTGGAGTTCGGCCGGATCCGCTCCAGCGGCATGTGGGTGAAGCCCTGGAACGGCGCGATCGCCGACGTCCGGCTCTGGAAGCGGGCGCTGACCGCCGAGCAGGTCGGCGCGCTCAAGGACGCGAAGCCCGGCCCGCCGACCCCGTTCGAGCGCTTCCTGGCCCCCGGGGCGTCCGCCGCCCCCTGAGCCCTGAGCGCTGAGTCCATTCGGTGGGCCCAGCGGACGGCACCCGTCCCCGAGGGCGTGGGGGCGGGTGCCGTCGCGGTGTCAACCAGCCTGTCAGCCGAGGTTGTTGACCTTCTTGTACTCCAGCGCGTAGGCCAGCTTGCCCGGCTTGGCGTCGGTGTACGGCTTGCTCAGCTTGTCGAACTCGCCCTTGTTGGCGGGCTTCCCGGCGTTCCACTGGTCCAGCGCGGACAGGTCGCCGGCCGTGAAACCGCTGTCGACCGGGGCGGTCTTCGGGAGCGCGGTCATCGCCTGGGTGGTGCTCTTCACGGCGGCCAGGTAGCTCGCCAGGTCGTTCCGGTCCCAGGTGGAGAGGTCGACCGGCGCGGCGTCGCGGATCCAGCTGCCCCAGTAGAACTCCTGGAACGGCACCGAGTTCTGGGTGTAGCCGATGTCGCGGCCGAAGTAGAGCAGGCTGCGGTAGGTGTCGTCCTGGAAGTTCGCCAGGCCGACCGAGGTCGGCAGCTTGTTGGTCTTGACCGGGCGGCCCTCGGGGTCGCTCAGGTAGACCCACTTCTCGGCCCGCATCCGGGCCCAGAAGTCCTTCTGGGTCAGCGTGCTCAGGTTGGCCAGCACCCGCAGCCGCACGTGCAGGTCCGCGCCGCCGTCCGGGGTCTCGTAGAACGAGGTCAGCGTGTGGTGGCCGTCGGTCAGGAACGGCTCGCCGCCCGGGCCGATCACCACGGTCTTCATCGCGGCGGTGCTGCTCGCGGTCTCGGCGCCCACCGGCAGCGCGCAGGTGAACGAGGACGGGTCGTCCAGCCGCGCGCCCGGCTGCGCGGCGACCGCCTCGACCCGGCCGTCGGCCTCGCACCAGTCGCTGAACTTCTTGTTGATCGCGTCCTTGCCCAGCGTGTAGCGGCCCAGCTTGTAGTACACCTCGTCGTAGCCGAGCGCGGGCTGGGTCGGGTGCACGTCGCCGATCCGGACGTCCAGCAACTGGCCCGGCTGGGCGCACAGGTACCCGGCGAACGGCGTCTTGCGGTTGTCGTGCCCGCAGAACGACGGGCGCTCACCCGGCGCACCCGGCGCGGCGAACGCGGCCGGGGCGGTGGCGGCGACGGTGGCCAGGGCCGCGCCGACCGCCAACAGCGGCACGGCGGACGGGACTCGAAGACGCATGGCACTCCCTGCGAGATGGCTTGATCCGGGCCGTGAGCGTCCCAGCGACCGGCCAACACCCGGGGACGCCGCCGTGGACTCCCGGAGAACGCGGGCGGACGATCCGCCACCCCGGCCGCACGGAATGCCGGACCACCTGGACCTCACCGCCGCCACCGGCCCCGCCGGCGTTTCACCCGGACGAGGCCGTCGGGACGCGCGCTGCTCCCGCGGGCTCTCTCACCGCCGGCCGCCCGCGGCGAGCTCGCCGAGGCGCTCGCCGATCACCGAGACGCCCGGGCGGGGCTCGTCCGCGTAGTACCAGGGCTTGCGCCGGCGCAGCAGTTCCTCACCGTGCTCGGCCCAGGTGAATCCGGGCTGCCGCAGCAGCTTCCGGAAGACCGTGTCGGCCGTCCCCGGGTGGGCGGCGGCCAGGCGGCGGATCGGCAGCGGCGCGATCGACTCCTCGCGCAGGTACACGCGCAGCAGGTCCTGGTGCTTCCGCCGGCCGGTCAGGTGCGGGTCGGCGAACAGGTCCCGCAGCATCCCGTAGTCGGCGTAGAAGTTGAGCCCGTCGACCTCGTCGTAGATGACGCCGACGGTGTTCGCCGCCGCCGGCCCGGGCGGCAGCTCGAAGACCGGGAAGTCCGCCCCGGGAAGTCCGCCCCCGGGAAGCCGCCCGCCCCGTCCACGGCCGGGGCGCGCGGCGGGGGCGGCCTCCCACCGGTGCCGGTAGTAGGCGTTGAGCAGCTCCTCGGCCGCGGCGGGGGACAGGACGAGTTCGTCGCCGCCGCAGAACTCGACGAAGGCGGCCCGGTCCTCCCGCATCTGCTGCCAGCCCTGCTCGACCTTCTCGGGATTGCGGAAGACCAGCCGGGGCTCGCTGACCGCCAACCGCAGCGCGGCCTCGGCGATCTCGGCGGCGTACGCCCTGGGGTAGTGCTCCATGGCCCCGGAGACCAGCCACGCCCCGCCGGCGGGGAGGAGGGGCACCAGGCAGGTGAGCAGGAATCCTCCCTTGGAGACCCCGCGAAAGGCGGCCCGCCCGACGTTCGAGTACGTGCGGTACTCCAGGTCGTCCAGCAGGTTCAGCAGGACTACGGCATCCTCGTCCTTGCGTCGGACCTCGAAGATTCCCTCGACCGGGTCACGCCAGCCGAGCAGCAGCTCCCGTTCGGCCTCGGTCAAGTCCCGCCGTCCGGTGACGAACCGGTCCACCACGGTCGAACCGTCCGGCAGGCGGTACCGCAGCAGGAAGCGGTCGATGATCCGGATCGCCTCGGTCTCGTCCAACTCCCGCCCCGGGCCGGCCGCCTCCAGCAGCAGCGGCGTCAGCCACCGGTCGAAGCGCGCACTCTGCCCGAAGGCGACCAGCTCACCCTTCAACTCGGCCGAGCGTTCGACGAGATCGGCGAGCAAGCGCGTATCCATGTCCACGGCACCACGCTAGCGGGCACACGGCCACCACCCCTCGGCCTTGCCGGAACCTCCCCCGCCGGCGGCTCACGCGCAGGGCCGGCGCCGACGTCGGCGCCGGCAGGACGGGTTTCGAGGACGGCTTCTGGGAGTACCGGATGAAGCCCGAGTACGAGCAGGATTTCCCGCCCGACAATCCCGAGCGTCGACGCCTCCATTCCAACGATCTCACCTACTGGGGAAATTTCCGTCAATTAGGGACAGAAGAAGTTTCCCGCGTGGTCGTGGAACACGTCGAAGATCTCGCCGGCCTGAGCTTTCAAGTCGGAAAACCCAAGGGTGAGGACAGTCGGGAACTGGTCAATTCCGGATGAGAAAATTCGCTCTAGGCTTACGCGAAGATGGAGCGCTACGATAAGATCGACAAGCCCGGCGGAGGTCACCACTTTTTCCATCGGAGGAAATGATGCCAGCCTCCCCGGAGGATTCGAGAAGGCTGCTCCTGGAAGCGGCCGGCCTCACCGTCCTCGGCACGCCGGACGCCACCGGCCTGCCCTCCCCGGGCGAGGTCTGGCCGTCGGTCTCCGGTTTCCTCGTCGAACCCGACGCCACCGTCGCGCTCAGCGCCCCCGACTGGGCCGCACGGGTCGACGAGCACTGGCTGCGGCTCTCGCGGGAGTCCGGACTGTTCGCCCCCGACGGGACCTTCCTCATCCACGTCGGCGGCCGCGGCATGGGCTGCCTCGGATGGGCCCTGGTCCGCCGGGACGACGACGCGCGCTTGGCAGCGCACCTCACCGACGGCCCGCAGCAGCCCGAGTTCGTCACCATGGCGCGCGACGGCCGCACCTCCTGCGGCGTGACGACCGAGGAGTACGACATCTGGCTGGTGCGCTCCGCCCCCGTCCCCGTAGAAGCCGGGCAGGTGATCGGGTGATACCCGGCGAGGCCCGTGAACCGCTCAGGATCCCGGTGGACGACGTGAGGTGACGTGACCCGGAGATTTCCCTGGCGGACTTCCGGCGGTTCCTGTCCGCGCACCGACGAGGAGTCGGGACGCCCTGGACGGCCCGCGCGCCTTCGGCCTCGACCCCGTCGGCCGGGTCGTCTCCGTGCAGTCCCCGAGCGGAACGAGAGCTACGCCTACGACGCCGCCGGCAGCCTCATGACAACCTCCACCGCTACTACAACCCTGAGACGGCCCGGTACACCAGCCCCGACCCGCTCGGTCTCGCTCCGGTGCTCAACAACGAGACCTACGTCCACAACCCGCACACCTGGAGCGGCCATCTCGGGCTCTCTCCGCACCGGGGAGACCGTCGCTCCGGCCGGCCGGAGACCCCCAAGCCGCCCGAACTGGTCACCATCCGACACTTCACCAACAAGGAGAGCTAGCGGAGCAGTAGGAGGGGTTCGATGGAGATCAGTGGATTCTCGACGGATTTTGTGATCGATTCCTCGTTCGAGGAATGCGTGATCCGTTTCGCCCGGGCGCAGCGCGAGCGGTGGCCGGCCCTCTACTTCTGCGGCGCACCCGCCGCCGATGCGCTGGATGCCGGATGGCGGCCGGCTGTCGACCCCGACGAGGAGTATCCGGAGATCCTGACGTTCTCCAGCGGGGCGCCGATGGAGGAGTTCTGGGAAGAGCACGGGTACGCCCTGGACGAGAAGGGGGAGGGCCCCTTCTCGCTCTTCTACAGCTTCCACCGGGCCCGGATCGGTGCGCGGCTGGAAAACGTGGACACGGAGAACGAGGAAGTGGGCCGGTCGGCCGCAGGCACCGAACTGGTGCTGTCCAAGTTCTTCCTGGTCTCCCTCGTTACTCCGGCGAACCCCGAAGACGACGGCTTTTCCCGGGGCGTACTCGACGACTTCCGGCGTGCGTTCGAAGCCTGACCCGCGGCGTCCCGCGGCGTCCCGTGGCGTTCGCGACGGAGCGGATCCGGTTGGGGACGCTGGTGACGTCGGCCAAGCCTCGTTCGCCCATCACGGTCTGACTTGCGAAGACGCGGCAGGTCGTCGGATGGGACGCTCAGATCGGCTCGACTGCCACCCGCGGATGGCAGAGTCGGCGGAGATCGTCGGTGTCGCTCGTGACCACGGTGACGTCACCGCGTTCGAGGTGGGCCGTGGCCGCGAGCATCGCGTCGATGGCGTACTTGCGACCGTGCAGCCCTTCGGCTGCGAGGAGCTTGCTCGCGGCGCGTGCGATCTCCTCCGTGACGGTGCGCACCTTGGCCAGCGAGACGGCGTGGTCGAACGCTGCCTGCGGCACTTTCGGATCGCGGGCCTCCACCAGGGTCGCCGCACTGGTGACGACCAGAAGGTCGAGGTTGCGGGCGACGTCCAGCCAGACCGTCATGTCACGGTGGCGGCGGGAGAGCTTGGAGAGTGCTTCGCTGTCGAGAACGAGCGTTCCGCTCACGCGGCGTCCGCCGGAGCCGAGTTGTCGCGGTGGGCGGCGTGGTGGGCTCGGATGCGTTCGGCCCTGGCCGCCACTTCGGCCGGGTCGACAGGGCCGTGCTCCGCTTCGGCGGTGGCGATGTACTCGTCGATGGCTTCGCGCTGGAGCTGCCGCTGCACGGCCTCCTCGATGTACGAGGAGACGCCCTGCTTCCCGGCGCGCGCGCGAATCGCCTCCAGCGTCTCGGCGCGCAAGGAGACACTGGTGACACGGGTCTTGCCGGAGCGAGGCGTATCCATGGAAAAAGTGTAGTACATCACTTGTGAAGATCGGTCCCCTGTGCTGCCTTCGTTCCAGCACTCGAGCCCTGGTGATCACGGTCGCGATCCACGTCGTGCCTTCGCGAACTTTCGTGGTCGCCCGCCGCCGGCGAGTTCGCCGAGGCGCTCGCCGATCACGGAGACGCCGGGCCGCGGCGCCTGCGCGTAGTACCAGGGCTTGCGCCTGCGCAGCAGTTCCTCACCGTGCTCGGCCCAGGTGAATCCGGGCCTTCGCAGCAGCCGCTGGAAGACCGTGTCGGCCGTCTCAGGGTGGGCGGCGGCCAGGCGGCGGATCGGCAGTGGCTCGATCGACTCCTCGCGCAGGTACGTGCGCAGCAGGTCCTGGTGCTTCCTGCGGCCCGTCAGGTCCGGGTCGGTGAACAGGTCGCGCAGCATCCCGTAGTCGGCGTAGAAGTTGAGTCCGTCGGTGTCGTCGAAGATGACACCGACGGACTCCGCATCCGCGAGGTCGGACGGTAGCTCGAACGCCGGAAAGTCCAGCCCGGGCAGCCGTCCGCCCCGTGCGCGGTCGGGGTGTACGGCGATGGCGGCCTCTTGCCGATGGCGGTAGTAGGCGTTGAGCAGCTCCTCGACTGCGGCGGGGGCGAGGACCAGTTCGTCACCGCCGCAGAACTCGACGAAGGCGGCCCGGTCGTCCCGCATCCGCTGCCAGCCCTGTTCGATCTTCTCGGGGTTGTGGAAGACCAACTCAGGTCGGCTGGCTACCAGTTGGACCGCGGCCTGGGCGATCTCGGTGGCGGTGGACTTGGGGTGGTACTCCATCGCCCCGGAGATCAGCCACGTCCCGTCGGCCGGGCGGAGGGGCACCAGGCAGGTGAGGAGGAATCCTCCCTGGGACACTCCGCGGAACGCCGCCCGCCCGGCGTTCGAGTACGTGCGGTACTCCAGGTCGTCCAGCAGGTTCAGCAGGACTACGGCATCCTCGTCCTTGCGTCGGACCTCGAAGATTCCCTCGACCGGGTCACGCCAGCCGAGCAGCAGCTCCCGTTCGGCCTCGGTCAAGTCCCGCCGTCCGGTGACGAACCGGTCCACCACGGTCGAACCGTCCGGCAGGCGGTACAGCAGGATGAAATGGTCGATGATCCGGATCGCCTCGGTCTCGTCCAGCCGCCGCTCGGGGCCGGCGGCTTCCAGCAGCAGCGGGGTCAGCCACCGGTCGAAGCGCGCACTCTGCCCGAAGGCGACCAGCTCACCCTTCAGCTCGGCGGCGCGGTGGATGAGATCCTCGAGCGAGGACTCACCGGTGTCGTGGCCTGCGTCCCCAACGGCGATTGCCATCCCCTGCCCTCCCGAGGCGATACGTGAGTTGCGTGGTGTCAACGGGACCAGTGGCGGTACGCCTCGATCCACTCGACGCCGTCCGGCGCAGGCGTCGGCATCGGCAACTCCAGGATTCCGATCCGTTGTCGAGCGGTGCCGCGCGAGCACAACGCGACGATCCGGCCGTCCTGGGCGAGGTCGACCCCGCGCACGATCACCTCGACACCGAGAACCGTCGTGCCGAACGGCACCGCCAGACTCTCCTCGATCATGGTGAACAGGCCCGTCAGCTCTTCGTCCTCGCCGTAGGCATCGACGGTGGCCTCAGCGATCAGGGCTTCAAGCTCGGCCCTGCCCAGTGCACGCATGGCGCCACGCGGCCTACGCGTACGACCACCTGAGCTGGCGGAGTTTCCGGGAGGAGCCGTGGTTCGGGTCGGTGCCGACGCTGACGGCGGCGGCCACGGCGACGGAGCGGATCAGGCTGGGGACGCTGGTGACGTCGGTCCATCCTCGTTCGCCCATCACGCACTGACCTGCGGGAACGCCCACCAGAAGCATTCGGCTCCGCTTGGAGTCAGATCGCGATGAGTCGGATCCGGGAGCCACAGAGTTTCGCCATGTCGTCGACGTCTGAGGTGAGCATGGCCACCGGTCCTGGTTGGCGGAGTGCCATCTCGGCAACAGTGGCGTCGATCGCGTATTTGTGACCGTGCAGGCCGGCTTCCACGAGCAGGTCCGCCGCTGTTTTGGCCGCAGGCTCGGTGACGGACTCGACCCTGACCCGGGAGAGCACCCAGTTCAGTCGTGCCCTGTTCACTCGGGCATTGATGACCTCCACGATGGTGTTCGCGCAGGTCACGAGTTCGGCCCCCATGGAAACGAACAGGTCCAGCTTGACGAGGAGACGGCGGTCCTGCGCAACCCACGCGGACAGCCCCTGGGAGTCGAGAACGACCGTCGCGAAGCGCTCGCTCACGCGGCCTCCGCCGACCGAGTCGCCTCGTCCGACCCGAAGATCTCCTCGTGTGCCCTCGCTTTCTCCTCCTCGGTGAAGGCGCCGTGCTCCTCCTGGTACTGGCGGAGGTCTTCGGCGAGCAGCTGCAGTCGGAGCTGTCGTGCGACGGCTTCCGCCACGTAGGCGGACACGTTGTCCGTGAGTTTCTTGAGTTCGGCCACCTGCTCCGTCGGCAGAGTAACCGTGATGCGCGTAGTGGCTGCCATACGCCAAGCATACTGCGGTGTGCATGCGGCTCGCGGGTGTTCGGCGGCATAGTGTCAGGCCATGCGACTGAGCACGGTGATCCTCCCCATCCACCGGTGGAGCGAGGGGCGGCAGGTGTGGCGGCGGGCCGAGGAGCTGGGGTTCCACGCGGCCTACACGTACGACCACCTGAGTTGGCGGAGTTTCCGGGAGGAGCCGTGGTTCGGGTCGGTGCCGACCCTGACGGCGGCGGCCGGGGCGACGGAGCGGATCCGGTTGGGGACGCTGGTGACGTCAGTCAATCCTTTTTCATGCATCACATGCTGACCTGCGGAAACGGCCCGAATTCGGCCGATGAAGGCCCGCACGGAAGCCGCCGGAGCGCGCTCGGACGGTGAACGGCCCGCTCCGGCGGTGACTCTCAGCCGAGCTGGGCCAGGCCCTCGGTGGCGATCCGTTCGAAGACGCCGAGGTCGTTCTCGAAGATCGAGTCTGGTACCGGCCAGTGGACGACCAACTCGGTGATGCCCAACTCCTGGTAGCGGCCGGCCCAGTCGACGAAGGCGTCCAGCGACTGGAGCGGCTTCTCCGCGGTCGAACCCTGGAGCAGTACCTTCTCCAGCGTCGCCACGTCCCGCCCGGTCGCCTCACAGGCGGCCGTCAACTTCCCGATCTGCTGGGCGATCACCGCCGGCGCCTGCTCGACCGGCACGTCCGCGGGCCCCTTCGGGTCGCCGTACGTCACCCAGCCCTGCCCGTGCTCGGCGACGAGCCTCAGCCCGCGCGGCCCGGTCGCCGCCACGTAGAACGGCACTCGTGGCACCTGCACGCAGCCGGGGATGTTCCGCGCCTCCACCGCCGAGTAGTACGTGCCCTCCCGCGTGGTGGCGTCCTCCCGCAGCAACTCGTCCAGCAGCGGCACGAACTCCGCGAACCGGTCCGCCCGCTCCTTCGGCGACCACGCTTCCTGTCCCATCGCCGTCGCGTCGAACCCCGTCCCCCCGGCCCCGATCCCCAGGGTGACGCGACCGCCGGACACGTCGTCCAGAGTGATCAACTCCTTTGCGAGCGTCACGGGGTGGCGAAAGTTTGGCGAAGTTACCAGGGTTCCCAACCGGAGCCGCTCGGTGGCCGCCGCTGCCGCCGTCAGCGTCGGGACCGATCCGAACCAGGGCTCCTCGCGGAAGCTCCGCCACGACAGGTGGTCGTAGGTGTAGGCCGCGTGGAAGCCGAGTTCCTCGGCTCGTCGCCAGATCTTCTGCCCCTCGCTCCACCGGTGGATGGGGAGGATCACGGTGCTCAGACGCATGCCGTCGAGCCTAGCCGGACGTACTGGCCGTGCGCCGGATGCGCCTCACACAGCGGCGTGAGAGCGTCGCCCACTGGCCATCGCGGATTGCAGGGCGGCCCTGACCCGCGCGGCACCAGCAGTCGCCACATCCGATCCTTTTCCGACCGCGCTAGTTCGAGCTGTGAGGCCCGCGCATGGGCGGCAGATACCCGGGCGGGGCACTGGGTCGTGGCACTTGGCGCACTCGGCGTACCGGGCGGCTGCGGGTCGTACAGCGGCCTGGACGGGCGGCATCTTGCGGGTCAGGCGGTCGCGGAGCACCCCCGCCGGTGAGTGCATCGGGACGGGCAGGCCCGGCAGCAGGGCATGGGCGAGGTCGGCATGGGTCGCGCCGCGTTCCAGCCACTGGGCGACCAGGGGCGCGAGTTCCTCGGCTTCGGCCTGACCGAGGCGCAGGCGGGGTTCGGGGCGGATCGCCCGGAAGAGCACCGCGACCGCCTCGCGGAGTTGTTCATCCGGTACCGCAGTGGGCTCCTCGCTGTCCTGCTGGCAGCTCTCCTCCCGCCCTCCCGCCTTCGCCTGCGGCGCAGCGTCGGAAACGGCCTCCGGCTCGGCGGGGTGGGAGGTTTCTTGGTACCGGTCCTTTGGAAGGGCGTCAGCACCGCCGGTGGTCGCTCCACCGGAGACCGGACGGGTGGCACCCGGCAGCGGCGGGAGCTGCGGGGTGTCGTAGACGTGGATCTCGCTGACGATTCTGCCGTCGGGCATCCGGATCTTCTCGACCCGGTAGAAGCCGGCGTCGGTCAGCTCCTTCAGGGCCTTGCGGATCGCGCCGCGCCCCTGCGGGCTGGTGTCGGCCATGTGCCGACCGTCCTCGCGCCAGCCGTCGGGGCGGGAGAGAAGGTCCGCAAGCAGGCCGCGGGCGGTGTAGGACAGGTACCGGTACTGCAGCATCGCGTTGGGCAGCACGGTGTAATGGCGCGCGTGGGCGCTACGATGAACACGCATCGGGAGTTGATCGCTCCTGTTGCCGGACCCCGGGGTGTTAGCGCACCGCCGGGGTCACCTATTTTCGGTGGACCACGGAACGTACCACAACGACCAGGCACACAAGGCACGTTGATGCTAGCGGCCTTGATCACATTCACCATCTGCCGCTGGCCAGCCATGTGTGCTGGTCGGTGTGGGTACCGCAGTTCCTGGGCGGCCAGACGGCCTTGTCCCGAAGCTGACGTGCCCCCTTCCGTTGCCTGGCTGGGCAGGTCAGGCGGCGCTCAGGACCGAACTCTTCACGAACCGGCGGCTCAGGAAGGTGTACCGGGCTCCGGCCGTTATGGGGCGGACGCCGTGCATGAAGTCGCGGGTGGCGGGGAAGGCGACGAGCGCTCCCTTGGCGGGACGGAGGTCGAGCGGCGGCTGCTCGAAGTAGAGGGCGCCGCCGTCGTACTCGTCGGGGCCGCTGAGGAAGAGCACGGTGGTGAGGTCACCGCCGATGACGGGCTGGCCGTTGGTGGCGGCCCGTTCGAGTTCGACGGCGGTCACCTCGTCGTGGTGGGTGACGAATCCGGCGCCGACCCCGTAGCGGTAGATCAGGGTCGGCTGGCCGGGGACGGGGTAGCTCTCGACGCCGAAGAAGGTGTCGATGTGCGGCGTGACGGCGGCCGTGACGAGAGCGGCGAGGTGTTCCGGCACCTCGACGTACTCGCACTTGCGGAGCGCCTCGTCGACGACGCCCTGGTAACTCCGGGGGCGCTGGGTGCTGTGCTCGAAGTGCCGGAGCAGTTCCTCGCACAGGACGGCGGGCAGGGCGTTGTCGACGGTGAGCGGGCCGAGCGTGTTCCAGGGTGCTGAGGTCATACGGATGTCACCTCTTCTGTGAACCACCATCGGGTCGTGTCGGGGGTGTCCTCGATGACGATCCCCCGCTGGTGCAGGGTCTTGCGGATCTCGTCGGCTTCCTCGAACCTGCGGGCCTGCCGCAGTTCGCGCCGGCGGGCGAGCAGGGCCTCGATCTCGGCGTCGTCCGTGGTGCGGTCGTCGAGGTCGAAGGCGTCGAAGAGCTCGTCGAGTTCGCGGAGCAGCGCCAGGGCGGCAGTGCCGGGAGGCTCCTCGCGCCGGTTCTGCTCGCGGATGTAGTCGAAGAGGACGGCGAGCGCGCCGGGGGTGTCGAGGTCGTCGTCCAGGCGCTCGAAGATCGCCTCCCGGGCGTTGCGTGCCAGGGCTGCGCTCGCCGGGCTGTCCTCGTGGTTGCGGTCGATCAGGCGGGCGAAGTTCTCCACCCGCCGGCGGGCGGCCCGGGCCTGTTCGAGGGTGGTGTCGTTCAGCTCCATGGAGGAGCGGTAGTGCTGGCTGAGGAAGGCGTAGCGCAGGGTGCGGAAGTCCGCGGTCTTGAGGATGTCGCGGATGGTCAGGAAGTTGCCGGTGCTCTTGGACATCTTCGCGCCGTCGACGCGGAGCAGACCGGTGTGCATCCAGTAGCGGGCGAGCGGGTCGAGGCCGGAGGCGGCCTCCATCTGGGCGATCTCGGCTTCGTGGTGCGGGAAGATCAGGTCGACGGCACCGCCGTGCAGGTCGTACTGGGGGCCGAAGAGGGCTTCGGTGATGGCGGTGTCCTCGATGTGCCAGCCGGGCCGGCCTTCGCCGAGGGCGGTGGCCCAGTAGGGCTCGCCGGGCTTGCGGGCCTTCCAGAGAGCGAAGTCGCCGGGGTTGCGCTTCTGGTCGTTCTCGTCCACCCGGGCGAGTGAGTCCTCGGCCTTGACCTCGGTGCGGCCGGAGAGCTTGCCGTAGCCAGGGAAGGTGGTCAGGTCGTAGTACCAGCCGTCGTCGAGCCGGTAAGCGTGGCCGCGCTCGATGAGCTGCTGGACCTGGGCGACGATCTCGTCGATGTGGTCGTGGGCGCGGCCGAAGACGTCGACGTTGGTGTTGTGCAGGGCGGCCATGTCGTCGAGGTAGTGCTTCTCGTACTCGGTGGCGAGGTCGCGGGGGTCCATGCCCAGCTCGTTGGCGCGACGGATGATCTTGTCGTCGACGTCGGTGAGGTTCTGGGCGTAGGTGACCTGGTAGCCGCGCTTCTTCAGGTAGCGGGCGACGAGGTCGAACTGGGTGTAGGTCTTCGCGTGGCCGACGTGGCTCAGCCCGTAGACGGTCGGGCCGCAGACGAACATCCTGACCACGCCGGGCGTCATGGTGACGAATTCCTCTTTGCGCTTGGTCAGCGTGTTGTGCAGCCTGATGGCCATCTCTCGGACCTCTCCCCGGTCGGTGATCTGTCGTGCGCCGAAACCGACCCAACAGCCTTTCCGATAAACCGATTTGGTTGACCGTCAGGCCGGTTTCGACAGGGCCTTGAAGCCTATCGCGCGGCTGCTACCAGGCCGCTCCGTCCGGATCCGCGCACCGCGACCCCCGCAGCTGCAGCCTGCGCTGGTAGTGGCTGCGGAGCTGCTGGGCCTCGGGCCCGCCGATGACGAAGCCGTCGACGCTCGCGCAGAACTTCTCCAGCGCCTCGACCCGGCGTTCCAGGTCGCTCTGGCTGGCGGGGTAGCAGCGGATCGCCTCGTGGAGGATCTCGGACTGGTCCGCAGTGATGAAGTCGCGGCTGACGAGCTGGGAGAGCTTCCACTTCCTGTTCGGGATGAACTGACCGGCGGCGGCGTAGATGCAGTCGATCACCTCGTCCACCGCGAGGTTGAGCAGGTAGTGGCCGGCCTCGGGGCCGAGCCGACGGGCCTGGCGCAGGGACATCTCCCGCACGTCCCAGGTGATCCGGTTGGCCAGCCGCTCGCGCTCCAGGTCGAGCTGGGTGCGGGCGGCGTGGGCCTTGTGGTGGATGAGCTGCTGGAACGAGCCGCTGCGGTCGTGGAGGACCTGGGCCTTGTGCAGGTAGGTGTCACACTTCTCGCCGGGCCAGTTGGTCCTGGGGTCGCACTCGTACTGGTAGATGAGCTGGTGGACGTTGACTTCCATCGAGCCCCAGGGGACGGGGACGTGGAAGAGGAACCTCGGCACCCAGTCGGGGATCCGGTCGGCGATCACCTCGCAGGTGTCGGCGAGGTGGGGGCGCCACTCGGCGGCCTGCAGCGGGATGTCGAGGACGACGGCGACATCGAAGTCGGACTCCTCGTCGAAGCAGGTCGGGTTGGACGGGCAGTCGGCGCTGGAGGACAGGATGTAGAGGGCCTGGACCTCGGGCTTGGCGATCCACTCGGTCAGCAGTGGCGTCATCGCCTCGCGCGCGAGTTCGAGGGCGCTGTTCGGTGTGCGGCGCATGTTCACGACCTCCTGTGGTCGGTGATCAAGGACCTTCCGAGGGTGCCGGCCAGGCCGCCGTGGGTGCGCTGGAGGTTCATCAGGCTCGGGCTGCTGTTGCCCTCGACGATGAGCGCTTGGGCGTCGTTGTCCACGGCGATGTCCCAGCCGATGACGGGCGTGCGGGGGAAGTGGACGGCGGCCCGCTCGGCTGCCTCGATGACCTGGCGGATGGTGCTGATCTTCTGGTCGGCGAAGGCCAGGCCCGAGATGGGGTGGTGGCTGTAGCGGGTGAGGGCGGTGGTGTGCGCGGTGTCGTCGACCCTGCCGGTGGTGGCGTCGACCCGCACGTACAGGCCGCCGTTGCAGGCGTTGTCGACGGCGTCCGTGGTCGTGCTGCTCTTGAACAGGCAGTGCAGGACCTGGGGGCCGTCCAGCGGGTGGAGGCGGGTGATGACCCGGAAGGTGTTTAGCGAGTAGGGGTTGAACGCGGCCAGCTCGTCGTGCTGATGGACGAACGCCTCGATCAGCCAGCCTCCCCACTTCGCGCCGTACCTGGCCAATGAGAACGGCGTGCCGTCCTGCTGGAGCAGTTCACCGCCCTCGTTGTCGAGGACGAGGACGCCGGCGCCGCCGCTGGTGTGCCTGGCCGGTTTGATCACCACCTCGGCGATGCCACCAAGGGCAGTGTCCAGTGCGGCGGGGGAGTCGGCCGGCACCGGTCGCCCAGCCCGGTCGAACCAGGATCCCTGCTCGCCGGTCATCAGGAGTAGCGGCTGGGGGACGCCCGCGTCGCCGAGGATGCGCTTGCACGCGATCTTGTCGTCCAGGAGGAGGGCGGAGCGGTTCACCGCGGGCAGCAGGCGGCTGTAGAAGACGGTGTCGGGCACGTACGCCGCTGCCGAGGTGAGGTCCACTCCGGTCCGGTAGAGCTCGTACCGGAAGTAGTGGAACGGCAGACAGCGCCACTGGGCGGTCAGGGCAGCCAACTCGAACCCGATCTGGGATATCGGCTTGCGATCGGCTGTCTGCCGGTACATCGGCAGGTAGGTCTTCACGGTGTTCTCGACTTGGTGGGCGACCCACAGCGGGGCCGTCACCTTCGGGCCGATCCAGGCCCGGAAGAACTCGTCGAGCATGTTGGCGCGGAGGTTGAACCTCAATTCATCGTTCCTTCCGCTCGTGCGAGGTCGGATGGTGCTGGGCGCGCTCTAGGCGGCCGGTTCGTGGTCGGGGAGGGAACGCGCGGGCGGTGTCGCAGCCCCGTGCCCCGCACTGGGCTGGTGCTGAATCGCGATCCCGAGCAGCGTGAGCACGACGATGTGCCCCAGCCCCCACAGAGCGGTGAGTGTGGTTCCCACGGGGTCGCGGCGCTCGCCACGATGGCGACCCCGTTGCTGGTTCACGGCTGCGTCCATGACTGGTGCCCTCGGCTCCCCTCGGTGGCTTGAAGGCGGTCCCGCCCAGGCGGGGGTTTTCACTGGGCGGGACCGCCGGCTGGTGGCCGCTCCGAAGGCCCCAGGAGCCGGAGGTTCCGGCTTCACTTTCCTTCGGAGCGGCGGGCATCTCGCGGATCGAGACCCGAGGAGCCGTGCAGGAACTAGGCTTCCCTCATCGCGTGCGATGCCGTAGCGATGAAACTACGGGCAGTGATGCAGAGGTTCGACGGACTGCCGGTACGAGTTACCCGGACGATCGAGGCCAGGGGGCGCACGGAATGCCTGCTCGTACGCCATCGCGGCGTGGAGAAACACTGACTGGCGGTCGGAGTACGCCCGAACGTGGGCCGGACGGCCTGGTCGCCGGCTTCCTGTTCAAGGTCATCCGGGAGCAAATCCCGCGTACCCAGGAGGAGTTGGCTGCTGACCTCGGCGTAGACAAGAGCACCCTGCAGGGCTGGGAGTCCGGCCGCCGTCCGCTGTCAGCGACGAGGGCCGGCAATCTCGTTGCCATGCGCCGCAAGCTCATCCGCTTGGGCGCGCCACCCGCTCTGGTCGACGCACTCAACATCGCTATGGATGCCGACTTCATCCTCGCCGAGATCCTGAGCGGGGGCACCGGCGACCGGCCGTTCGACGAACACCCGCTCGCCAGTTGGGTCTTGACGCGCGACACCACCCACATGATCGGGTGGGCGGTCAGCGGGGTGCTCCCCGGCATGGTGTCCGCGAAGCTGAGCATCCCGGCAGCCCGACGAGGCCCGGTCGCTGTCGCTCCGCTTCTCGACACCGCCGACCGCGCCCGGTTCTTCGACATCCTCCGCCAGCACGCGGAGCGGGCAGACCGTGATGGCGACGATGTCGCGCTGCTGCGACGACAGGTGTTCTACCTGTCCTCCTACGACCGCGACTGGGACGCGGCGGCCTGGTTCGACACGATGCGGCGCCGAGGACGGCTCACGGCCTCCGTATCCGGATGGTCGCCCCGCTGGGCCGAGGCCCGATCGGTCGCCGCAGCCCTCGCCCGCCAAGGCGATCCCGACCTGCTGCGGGACTTCATCGCCCGCTCCCTGACCGACAACGACGCAGCCGAAGCGGCGAACCTCAACTACTGGGCCCACTGGCTCGGCCTGGACTCCCGCCCGCAGACCGACGACAGCTTCATGGCCGAACGCGACCGCCCCGCCTGGGACGGCTCCGCGCTGCTGCGGCAGCTCGCGGTCCGACTCGATCGGGCAGTCGAATACACGGACCTGTACGTGCACTCGATCTGGGCCCTGCTGATCGCACGACGGGGACTGCTCGAAGCCGACCCGCACATCGCCCAGGACCTGAACTCGCGGGTTCAAGTCCTCCTCGACGGGGACAGTCTTTCTACGCAGTCCCGCCGCGAGCTGGAGGCCGTGCACTACGGTCTTCGGATAGGCGGATTCGGCACAACCGGTAACTGATCCAACGCACCGAAGGACGGCGATGACGGACGACAAGCAGTCGCAGGGCACCGCGAGCTTCCTGCTGGAGATGGGGATGCTCAAGCGGGCCAAGCGGTCCGGCTGGTGGATCGCCGGCGTCAAGGACCCGGAGACCATCGCCGAGCACAGCTTCCGCACCGCGGTCGTCGGTGCCGTGCTGGCGATGATGGAAGGCGCCGACCCGGCGAAGGTCGCGCTGCTCTGCACCTTCCACGACACGCAGGAGACCCGGATCGGCGACATCCCGCACATCGGTCGGCGCTATCTCACCGCCTCCTCCAACGAGAAGGTGACGGCCGATCAGGTAAGCGCGGCGCACCCGTCCGTCCTCGCCGGCGTCCAGGCGATCGTCGAGGAGTACGAGAACGCCGAGAGCCTCGAAGTCACCGTGGCCCACGACGCCGACAAGCTCGAATGCCTGATCCAGGCCGTGGAGTACCGCGAACAGGGCTACCAGAACGTCCAGCCCTGGATCGACAGCAGCCTCGGCAGCCTCAAGACCGACTCCGCCCGTACCCTGGCCGAGGCCGCGCTCAACATGACCTCGCTGGAGTGGCAGAAGGTCTATCTCGGCTGACCAGGCGCGGGGAGGCCACCACCGTCCGGCGGCCTCCCCCATGTTCAGGCCACGTGCCACACCACTCCGGCGAGCAGGCCGTCGAAGCCCAGCGCCCTCATGCCCTCGTCGAAGTCCTCCCACTCGTGTTCGGGTTCGGTGAAGTGCTGGTCGAAGTAGGCGCGGGTGAGGTCGGGTTCCTCCCACTCGTGTGCGCAGCGGCAGCGGACGAAGACGTGGTGGCGGACGTTGAGCAGGAGCCAGTCGCGGCGGGCATGGCAGCGGGCGCAGACGATGGGGATGCCGCGGGCATCGAGTTCGGCGGGATGGGGGACGGCTCGCACGATCGGGCGGTGGGGCTCGGGGGCGGGGGTGTGGAAGTCGGGGTCGTAGTCGGTCATGCGGTCCCTTCAAGCGCGGTGGCGTGGTGCAAGGGAGCACAAGACGTGCGGCGGCCGGCAAGTTCCCGACCGCCGCTGAAGACATCACATCGACACCTTGACCAAGCCGTCGCCTGCGCAAGGGCGTTGGAGGTCAGTCCTCGCCGTGGGCGAGGAGGTCTCCGGGTTCGGGCGCAAGGACGTACAGGAGGCTTTCGTACTCGGCGCGGTCCTCGTCGGTCATGGCGGCGCCGGGGTCGCCGATCAGGGTTCCGGCGGGGACGTGGCCGTAGTACTTGGCGAGCAGGGCCTCCATGGCGCGGGGTGCGTCGGCTTCCTGTTCGGTGTCGAAGTCGAGTTCGAGCTTGATCTGTGCGAGGACGGCTTCGGTCTCCCGGTCCGTGCAAGTGGCGGCCAGGGCCTGTTCGGCCTGGGTGAAGGGCCGTCCGTCGCGGTGGGTCAAGGTCTTGGTGGCGATCAACGCGGGAAGGTCGGCGTCGAGCAGCAGCGCGACGACCTCGGGACGGATGCCGGTGCGGGCCCAGTAGCTCAGGCGTTCGTACTCGGTGCGGTCCTCGCCGGTCATGGCGGCGACGATGTCCTCGCGGGCGGTGCCGTCGGGGAGGTTGCGCGCATACCGGTGCAGGAGGACGCGGGCAACGCGGGCCGGGTCGTCGCAGAGGCCCTGGGCGAGGCCGAGCCTGTACGCGAAGATCAGGGTTTCGAGCTCCAGGTCGGTGGCCTGGTGAGCGAGGTTCTGCTCGGTCTCGGTGAAGGGGCGGCCGTCGCGGTGGGACCAGGTGCCGGTGTCGGGGCGGATGGTGAAGTCGGCGTCGATGAGCAGGCGGAGGATGTCGAGGGGGCAGTCGGGCTGGGACAAGGTGGTGAATCTCCTGGAGAGAGGCGGGTGCTGATGGCGTGACGGGGGTGGGGGGGTGCTCCGGGCTCCTAGGCCGGGTTCAGGGGCGGTGGACGGGTCGATGCGATGTGGTCGCCAGCGGTCCCGGCACTGGGGCGGCCGGTAGTGATGGGCCACGGGACATGCCGGGCTGGGGAGTTGGCTGGGCGGGGCGGGCGGCGGTGCTCCTGGACAGCGCTGCCGCGGTGCGGTGGTCTTCGGGCGTGATGGTCGGGGCGGGTACCGGGAGGCGGGCGTCTCGGCGGATGCGCCAGGTGAGGACGGCGGCGGGCGAGTCGGCGCTGGCGAGTTCCCGGCGGCCGGCGGCGTGGGTGAGCAGGACGGCGGGGTCGTGGCCTGCTGCTTCGGCTTCGGCCAATGTGGCCGCGAGCGCCGCCCAGTCGTCCTCGGCGAGTACCCGGACGGCCTGGTCGGCGGGCAGCACCTGCCGGACCGTCGCCGTCTGCCGCTCGCGGACCGGCTCCGGGAGCTGGCGGCCCCGGGTGTCGAGCAGTGCGATCGGTCGTCCGGCGTGCCTGCCGTAGGCGGTGCGCAGGTGGTCGGCCGCAGTGCGGGCGGCGTCGGCCTGGTGCCGATGGCCTTGGGCGGCGTGCCACTTGGCGATGACGAGCGCGAGCAGGATCAGGCTGGACAGGATGGTGGCGGCGGCCGTGCCTTCCTCTCCTCGGCCGCCGGTGGGGCCGGCGTAGAGGAGTTCGCGGGCGGCCGAGCGCATCGTGCGCAGGTCGCTGCGGGCGGTGCGGGTGCGGGCGACGGCGGCGTATTCAAGGGCGCGGGCGGCCTGGTTGATCTCCTTCCTGGACAGGACGGGGCTGGTGAGGGCGAGGGCATCGAGCGTCTCGATCGTGCCGCTGACCACCGCGGCGACCTGCCCGGCTTGGGGCTCATCGTCGAAGCTGCGGGTTACGCGGTCGGCGGTGGTGCTGGCCCGGTAGCGGACCGCGGCCGGACGCCCTTGGTCGCCAGGGCGGTTGGGTGCGGGCTGGTCGAGGCCGGCGGCGAAGCGCTCGTGGATTTTGGGCAGGGTGAGGTCGGCGGCGAGCTGGCTGCCGGAGAACCACACCGGAGGGCCCGGGTCGCCGGTGGGCAGGGCGAACGTGTAGCCCTTGGCGTCGCCGGAGGGAAGGCGGCGGACCTCGAAGGCGATGCCCTGCGCGGTGAGGCGGGCGAGGAACTCTCCCTCGTCGGCCGCACCGGCCAGGGCCCGGCGAACACCGGTCCGAAGCCGCTCCCGCCCGGTCTCCCCCTGCCCCAGCCGCTCCGCCTTGCGCAGCTCCGGGCTCTTGGCGCGCTTGGGGATACCGGCCCGGTACTCGCGGGTGCGGGTACCGGACCAGTCCTTGAGCCCCAACTCACTCTCGATCCTGGTGAGCTCGGCTTCCGTCCGGTACTGGTCGCCCCGCAGACGGGCCTGGGTCAGGTCGGCGCGCACCGTGGTGGCAAGGATGTGGATGTGGTTGTCCCCGTGGTGCACGGCGACCCACCGGCAGCCTTCCGGGTCGCCGTCGGGGACGATGCCGGCGGCGGCCACGACCCGGCGGGCGACCTGGCCCCACTCCTCGTCGCTCAGGTTCCGGTCGCCGGGGTCGGCGCGGACCATGCGGTGGTAGACGTGCTTGGCGACCGGCCTGCCGTAGCGGACGACGTGCAGGTCGAGGGCGTCCCGCAACTGCGCGAGAGTGGCCTCCCAGTCGCGGCCCGGGTCGGGCGCGAGGCCGTCCCAGGACGCGACGAGGTGCGGGTCGGTGTGCTCGTTGCGCCGGCCCGGACCGTACAGGTACTTGAGCGCCTTGAGCGTGTTCGTGCCGGAGCGGGCCGTGGTGATCACCGGCGAACGGCCTTCGCCAGACGCATCGCCACAACGTCGACCTGCGCGACGGCCCGGCGCGCCTCGACCAACAGCGTCGTGGCCTTGTCCAGGGTGGCCTGCGCAGGGCCGTGCTCGATGCCGAGCTGGGCGTTGAGCTGGAAGGCGATCTGGTTGGCGTTCACGCCGACCCGGGCGACCTGGAACCGCACCGCATCCAGCGCCTGCACAGCCTCGTCCAACTGCTCGTCCCGGGACACCATGCCGGCGCCGCCCGGGGTCAGCGCCTGGCGCTCCAGGTAGTCGGCCACGTTCAGGCCGGTCTCCCGCGCGAGCCGCTTGATCTGCGCTGCGCGCTCCGCGGTGCAGCGGAAGCCGAGCTTCTTCGTCTTCGGGTTCGCGTTGTCACGGCGGCGGCGCTTGGGACCGCGGACGCTCGCGCCCTCAGCACGGTCGGCAGGGCGAGCGGGCACGGTCGGCTCGACGGCGGGCGTCTCTTCCTGCTTCGCCGCGCCCTCGCGGTGAAGCCCCGGTGCTGCCGCCCTCGGCAGCACCGGCCCGTCCACGCCCCCCTGGGCGGGGGCGCCCGCGTGCGTGGCCCCGTAGGGGCCCCGCACGCACTCGCTTGCTCCGCTGTCGACCTGCCGGTAGTCAACTCCATTGCGGCCCAGTGAGGTTACAGCACTGGTCGGGTGCTCGGGCGGGGTCTGTCGGATGGCGGTCACGTGGGTGCTCCGGGAGTGGGCTGATGGTGGAGGGGGGATGGAGGCAGGGCCTGCGGGTGGGGGTCGGGTTGACGGCCGATGGGGCTCGGGTCAGCGGTGGTCCCGGCGGTCGGCGGCGTGCTTCTCGGCGCGCAGGATGGTCATGACGTCGGTGAGGCGGTCGCCGGAGATCGTCACGCCCTGGGAGCGGACGGCCTTGCGGACACTGGCGCGGCTGAGCCGTCCGGTCCGCTGCCACGCCTGGCGGCCGATGTCGGCGAGCACTTCCTCGGACGCACCCGGCGGACGGCCGACTGGCCTGCCCGTCCGATCCGGCGGGAGAGTTCCGGACAGGTCGTCCCCGACGGTCCGACCGTCGACGCCGTCCGGAGTCCCGGTATGCTCCTCGCCCACCGGGCCGGGCACCGATGCCATCTCCGGACCGATGGCAGCATCGCCCGTCCGCTCGTCGGCGGGAATTCCGGACAGGCCCTGACCTGCGACTTCGCAGCCAGTGAGCTCGACGGGACGCGCGGGCTCCTCGACGGTCCGGTCCCCGGACCGGTGGCCTGCGGGAGTTGCGGACGGGCCACCGGTCCCGGCTTCAGCCAACCGGACGCTGCCGAGGGTTGCCGCGGACCGGTGCCCGAACTCGTGGCCGTGCTCCGCAGCCACCCCGTGGTCCGGGGCGGCTGACGGGTCACCGGTGTGACCGCCGGGAGTTCCGGACACCCTGGCCGTCGCGGTCCGGGTCGGGGCTGCGTCGGCGTCCGGAACGGGGTAGTGGTCCGGACGGGGACCGTGGCGGGTGATGAGGATGAAGAGGTGGACCGCGCCACCGAGGGCGAGCGGGGCGAGGGTGGACAGCAGTCCGACCACGCTGTCGCCCAGCCGCAGCCCGCCCCCGTCGTCGGGCAGGTGGTTGAGGCGAACGGCGTGGAGGGCGTTGGCCCAGACGCTGGCGGCGGTGGCACTGGCGAACAGCAGCCAGGTGTAGGCGCGGGCCGGCCACGGGGCGGCGCGCAGGACGAGCAGGGCGCGCACCCCGTACGCGATGAACCCGTCGAGGGCCATCGGGAAGACGTAGGTCAGCGGCCCGCGGACGTGGATCGCGGCGGCCATCTGCTGCAGCGCGTCGTAGGACAGGACGAAGCCCGCGGCACCGAGGAGGGCGACCGCGACGCGGTCCCAGGCGCTGACACGCCGCTCGGTCCGAGTGGTGCGGCGGGGTGGGGTGTTGGGCATGAGAGGGCTGGTGCTCCGAGATCGTCGGGAGTGGTGGCAGGCCCAGGCCGCAGGGCGCGCACGCGTTCCCCCTCTTAAGGAGGGGAACGCGCGTGCAGCGGGGGCCGCGTGAACGGCATGCAGAAGCGCGTGGGTCTGTGACCTGCGGTTTCACCGTGCTGCGTGCGCGGTGAGCGGGATGCGTGGCGGCCGGCGTGGCCGGTGGCGCGTGATCGGCGACGTGGACCGCGCCGACGAGACAGTCGTCGGCGCGGTGGGCCGGTCAGGAGACGGCGGCGATGTGGCGGACGGTGGAGCGGTAGCGGGTCTGCTGGCCGCCACCGCTCCCGCCGGTGGCGCCGTCCTGCCGGGTGGCCCGGCCCGTCTTGACCAGGGTTTCCAGGCGCCTGCGGGCCTTCTCGATGTCGGAGCGGTCGGGATCCGCCTCTCCGGTCAGGCGGCAGGCCAGCTCACGGGCGGTCATGCCCTGCGGGGCGGCGGTGAGGATGGCGGCCGGGTCGAGGGTTGCCTCGACGGTGGAGGTGCCCCGGGTGTGGTCGTGGACCACCGACAGCGGACCGACGTCGCCGGTGACGGTCTTGAGCTGGTGCAGCTTCACGATCGGATCCCCGGCCGCGCCCGCGAGGAACAGCACGCTGCCCGCTCCGGCGGTGAACCACGCCGACCCGTACACCCGGTCCAGGACCGGCCGCTCGCCGCGCTTCGCGTCCCCGCCGGACTTGCGCTGGTGGTGCAGCTCCAGCAGCTGGGTGCCGGAGCGCAGGAGCCGCTGGCGGGCGTTGTTGTAGGCGAGGCCGGCCTCGTCGTCGGTGAGCTTGCCGACGACGTCCTTGAGGCTGTCGATGACCACGGTGTCCGCGCGGTGGGCCTCGGCCATCTCGGCGAGCAGGTTCGGCTCCCGGTCCAGCGACGCGGGGAGCGGGCCGGTCCAGAACACCAGCCGCTCCGCGAGGTGGCGATGGTCGGCGGGCATGACACGGCGGGCGAAGGCGCGGGCGATCTGCGGCGGGCGGTCCATCGCCAGGTACAGGACGCGCTCGCCCTCGGCGACCGGCATGTCGAGCACGGCCGACAGCAGGCCGAGGCGGGCCAGGACGACCTGGTGGGCGATCGTGGTCTTTCCCACCCCGGGCGGGCCGACCAGCATCAGGGACTCGCCGTCCGCCCAGGCGGTCTGCTCGCGGCTGCCCCAAATCGGGGCGACCTGGTCGCCGAGGTCCTGGACGAAGGACCAGCCGTCCACCGCGAACCTGGTCAGCCGCTGCCCGCGTACGCCGAAGCCACGGTCGGCGGACGAGGTCAGCTCCGCGTCGAGCGCGGCCCGGATCCGCTCCGGGTCGGCGCCCTCGGCACCGGACTGCTGCAGCAGCCGAACGGCGGTGGCCTGCCAGCGCCGCAGCTCGGCCTTCTCCCGCACGATCTGCGCGTGGTAGTCCGCGCCCGAGACCGGGACGGAGGCGGTGAACAGGCGGTGCAGGTAGGTGGGGCCGCCGACGCGGCTGAGGTTGCCGCCCTTGGCGAGCTGGGCTCCCACCGCGGTCGGGTCGGTCGGGGCGCCCTCGTCGCGCAGCGCGAGCAGTGCGCGCCAGATGTCGCTGTGGGCGGGTCGGTAGAAGTCGCCCGGCTCCAGGATCGGGCGGATCACGTCGATCGCCTCCGCCTGGAACATGCCGGTGCCCAGCACCATCGCCTCGGCGTCCAGGTCGTGCGGCGGCACCGGCAATCCGCCCAGCCCGCCCAGAGCCGGAGCCGGAGCCGGAGCGGCGGGATCGTCGTCCTGGAAGGGGGGTGCGGTCCGGGGGTTGGGAAACGTACGCTGGGACACGGAGCTCCTTGCGCGGTGCCCTGCGGCTGGCAGGCCGAAGGCACCCGTGTTGATCGTTATTTGTGGGCGGTCGTCAGGGAGTCGTCTCGGCCCTTGGTGCTCCAACACCAGGGGCCGACCCCTTTTCCCCGGGAAATCCGCGCCGTGCGCGGGGCCCGGGGTGGGCGCGGTCAGGCCGCGCGAGCCACGGCACCGGCCGAGGCGCTCCCCATCAGGTCGGCTAGGCGGGCCGCGCTGCGGGGGCTGATCGTCGTCCGGAAGCCGGAGCAGACGCGCTCCAGGGCGCGTGCGCGATCGTCGGCCGGCTGTCCCGAGAGTGAACGGTCACTGACCGCACTGGCCTGGACGGCGCCGGGTCGGCGCAGGAAGATCACGTTCCCGTCGGCGCCGGGAGAGTGCATGGGGTCGGGGTGTGCGGGCAGGGTCAACTGAGCCTCCTCGCGGCCGGGTACGGGGCTGGCAGGCCCCTCGGGGTGCACCCGGGTCGCGCGGGTTGTGGGCGGTCGTCAGGGAGTCGGCGGCCATGGGCCTGGTGCTCCAACACCAGGCCCGGACCAGGGCTGCGGGCCGGACGCTGGCAGGCGTATCGGCACGCTCCTCGGCGGCTACGTCATGTCAGAAGCTCCTCGTTTCAGGGCAGGCTGGGGCATCCGGCGACGGCACGAAGGCCGTCGCCGCACACAAGTGACCACGGGATGGCCGGTTTGGTCCGGCCGGAAGACGGTGATAGACGGCGCGACCGCGCCGGGCAGGAGGTCGCAGGGACAAGGGAGATCGCAGGCGAAGAACCTGGGGATGCGATTACTCAAGCAGCCGCGATATCTCCCGAGCAAGGACTTCGCTGAAATCCACCGGGCAAGGAGTCCGGCGAGATCGTTGCCGGATTTCCCACAGCACCTCCGACCTGGGACGAAGCTCCTCTGCGACGCTCCTGATCGCGGCGTTGGATCTCCTCCTCGAAATGCGACTCACGCCTTTCCTCCTCCCGGAGCTATCCGGGCCCGCACCGGGTCCGCAACACCACGATCGCCCCCGCGCGGCCCGACGTATCGGGCCGATCATGTGGTAAGGCCACGGCACCCTCTTCGGACGGCGGACCCTCCACCGGGCCCCCGAGACCACGATCGACCACTCTCGGCCGGATGCGTTCGGCCGATCTTGTGCTAGCGGGCTGGCCGCTTCTTGGGGATGTCGGTCAGAGCTGGTTCTGCTCGATGCCGATCCGGTCCCAGTCGAAGAGGCCAGGGGTCTTCGTAGAGGCGTCGATGATCACCCCGGAGAACAGGAACCGCAGCACCGCGTTCCGCCTATCGTCGGTCATCTCCTCCGCGAACCAGGCATCTCGCGCGCCGGGTCCGGTCAGCCCTTCGAGGAGCTTCATCGGCCGCACTGCCACCCGCCGCTGAGCCTTGGCGATGCGTGCTTGGATCTCCTTCCTCATCTTCCGGTACTCGGCCGTGCTGATCTCCTTGGCCGTCCACATCTCGTTCAGCTCGGCGAGCTGCTGCTGGTCCGCCTCGACCGCCTCGGCGGCGCTGTCCGTGAGCGAGGTGGTGGCCAACTGCCCCGAGACCGTGAGCTTGCCGAGGAGGTCGATCGCTGCGTCCCGGACGAAGTCCTCCAGCTTGATGGCCGCGATCCGTCGGACGCACTTCTTGTCGTCGTTGCGCGTCCTTCGGACGCAGAGGTACGAGGGGGAGCCGCCGACCTTGGTGCCGGACATCAGGGTGCCGCACCGGCCGCACATCACCAGGCCGCGCAGCAGGTAGAACCTCCGCAGCTGCAGGTTGGTCTGGTGGATCTGTGATCGGAACTCGCGCCGGGCGCGTGTCTCCTCCCAGGTGCCGGCGTCGATGATGGCGGGCCAGTTGCCGGGCCCGAGTTCCTCGCCCTGGTGCATGCGGATTCCGGCGACGTGCCGGGAGTCGAGCAGCGCGCGGACGGTGCCCTGAGTCCACGCCTTCCCGTACACCGTCTTGATGCCGCGCTTGTGCAGCGTGAGGGCGATGGCATAGGGGTTCTCGCCCTTGAGGTAGCGGTCGAAGATCTCGCGGACGATCTCCGCCTCCTCCTCGATGATCTTCATGCCGCCCACCTCGTAGCCGAACCGACGCTTGCCCGAGTGGGGCAGGCCCGCATCCGCCCGGTCCTGGAGCGCTGACTTGAGCCGCCGCGAGGTGTCGTCCGACGACCGACAGGCGTGGGCCACCTCAATGCGCAGGATGAACCGGTCATCGGGGTCCGAGAGGTTCCGCCGGTTCGCCTCCCCGTGCAGGAGGATCTGGTGCTCGTCGGAGACCGTGAGCAACTCTTCGAGGTCCCTCGGCTGCCGCATCAGGCGGTCGGGGTGGTAAGCGATGATGTGGCGGAACTCCCGGCCGCTCGCGGCCCCGAGTAGCTCGTCCCAGCCAGGACGCTTCCGGTTGCGGCGCCACGCGGACCGGCTGTTGTCGACGTAGACATGGCGGGGGTCGATCACCAGGCCCCGGCGCTCGGCGATTTCCCGGCAGATCCGCTCCTGGCGGTCCACGCCGGTCTGATCCTCGTCGTCCGCCTGGGAGATCCGGCAGTAGATCGCTGCCGCCTCGCCCGGGATGATCTCCGGCTCCCGCTTCCCGTTACGTCGCATGGACCGATTGTATGAAGGCGGAATGGCCTCGCCGAACTTCCGGCATCCGGTGACGCTGGCGAAGGAGCTGATCACGCTGGACGACGTGTCCGGGGGGCGGCTGACGCTGGGGATCGGGGCGGGCGGGACGGGGTTCGACGCGACGGCGATAGGGCAGGAGGCGTGGTCGCCGAAGGAGCGGGCGGACCGGTTCGGGGAGTTCGTGGGGCTGCTGGACGAGTTGCTGACGCACGACGCGGTGACCCGGGAGGGCACGTACTACTCGGCGGTGGAGGCGCGGAACATCCCGGGCTGCGTGCAGACGCCCCGGGTGCCGTTCTACGTGGCGGCGACCGGGCCGCGCGGGCTGCGGCTGGCGGCGGAGCACGGGCAGGGCTGGGTGACGTACGGTGACCCGCGCGGGCCGGCGGACGTGCCGGTGGAGCAGGCGCCCGGGGTGGTCGCGAGGCAGCTGGAGAAGCTGGCGGCGGCCTGCGCGGCGGCCGGCCGGGACGTCGGCGAGCTGGAGAAGGTGCTGCTGCAGGGGTCGACGGCGGAGCAGCCGCTGCGGTCGGTGGGCGCGTTCGTGGACTGGGCGGGCACCTACCGGGAGCTGGGCGTCACCGAGCTGGTGATCCACTGGCCGGTCCCGGACTCGATCTTCGCCAACGACCTCGCGGTCTTCGAGGAGATCGCCACCGAGGGCCTCGCCCAGCTCGGCTGAGGATCCCGGCTGCGCGGTCGGCGCTGCGGGTCGGCGGCGCGGCCGGCGGTGTCCGTCCGCCGCCGAATCCGGACGGCTCCGGCTTCCCGCCGCGCCGCCGTTTCCCGGGGGGCGGCGGGAAGCCGGATAACCGCGGAATCGCCCGCCCCGTAAACTGGCGGGCGCCCCGAATGCAGCAGAGTCACCAGAGGAAGTCGGACCGCCATGTCTCTCATCGGAAAGCACATTCTCTCCAGCGACCTCTTCGACCGGGACCAACTGGAGGAGCTCTTCGAACTGGCGGACGTGCTGGCACCGGTGGCCCGCGGCCGGCAGGTCACCCGGGTGCTGGAGGGCGCGGTGATGGCGAGCCTCTTCTTCGAGGCGAGCACCCGGACCCGGCTCAGCTGCGAGACGGCCTTCCTGCGCCTGGGCGGCGGGGTGACCAGCAGCACCGGCGCCGAGATCATGTCGATCTCCAAGGGCGAGTCGCTGGCCGACACCAGCCGCGTGGTCACCGGCTACTGCGACCTGGTGGTGATGCGCCACCCCGAGGTGAGCGCCGTGCACGAGTTCGCCGCGGCGACCAACATCCCGGTGGTCAACTGCGGCAACGGCGCCGGCGAGCACCCGACCCAGGCGCTGCTCGACATGTTCACCCTGCACCGGGAGTTCGCCCGGATCGGCCTCCCGATGGACGGCCGCCGGATCGCCCTGGTCGGCGACCTGCGGCACGGCCGCACGGTGCACTCGCTGATCAAGCTGCTCTCCCGCTACGAGGGCCTGACCATCGTCTGCGTCGCCCCCGACTCGCTCGGGATGCCCGTCGAGCTGATGGAGCTGGCCGAGAACCGCGGCCACCGGGTCGAGCAGAGCGACCAGCCGCGGACCGGCCTGAAGGGCGCCGACGTGATCTACACGACGCGGCTGCAGACCGAGCGGTTCGCGGACAAGCCGGTGCCGTACAGCGACGACTTCCGGATCGACAAGGCCCTGTTCAGCGAGGTCGGCGGCCCGGACACGGTGATCATGCACCCGCTGCCGCGGGACGGCCGCCCGGGCTCCAACGACCTGGCCACCGACCTCAACGGCGACCCGCGGCTGGCGGTGTTCCGGCAGACCGACGCCGGCATCCCGATGCGGATGGCGCTGTTCGCCTCGGTGCTCGGCGTGGCCGACGCGGTCGCCGACTCGCTCCGCCCGGCGACCTGGTACCGCCCGGAGTACACCGGGCCGGAGGACGCCCCGTTCTACAAGAACGCCCGCTGAGCCGACGGCGCGAGCGCACCCCCGGCGTCCCCGATTACCGGCACCCGTTCCCGGAATCGCGCGCACGGGGAATGGCACCGGGAATGGCGCCGGGAATGGCACGGGTGCCGCGACAAAACCGGAGCGCCCCGGAAGGGATTTCTCCGCATGCCGAAACCCCCTCGTTCCGGCCGCGGCGGCGGGCGCCTTCTCCCTGTTCCTCCCCGGAGCCGGTCCCCTTTCTCCGCGCACCGTTCGTGACGGCCCGTCCGGTCCGCGCCCGCGCGGCCGGGCGGTCCGGCCGCGCGGGACCCGGTCCGGTCCGAGGGGGCGCTTCGGCCGTGGTCCGGACCGGGCCCTAGGCTCGGCGGGGAGCCCGACGGACGGGCCAGGCAAGGCGCCTCTTGGAGGGGTACGGATGAGCTGGGACGGCGGCAGCCCGGGGCAGCAGCAGTACGGTGGCGGCCAGCCGCAGGGGCCGGGCGGATGGCCGGGCTACGGCCCGCCCGGCGGCGGCACCGGCGGCTGGGGGCAGCAGAACCCCTGGGGCGCCCTCCCCCCGATCGCGCCGAAGCCCGGCGTGCTGCCGCTGCGCCCGCTCACCTTCGGCGACATGTTCAGCGCGGTCTTCGACACCCTGCGCCGCTACACCGCCGCGGTCTACCTGCCGCTGCTGGCGGTCGTCGGCGTCCTCGCCGTGCCGTTGGCGGTGGGCTGCGTCCTGCTGGCGGGCCCGCTCGCCGACGGGTTCAACGCCCTGGTGAACGCCGGTGACGACGTCACGGCCGACCAGGCGTGGGACGTGTTCCGGCCGATCCTGCTGCTGGTGGGCATGCTCACGCTGGTGTCGTTCCTGCTGTACGCGACCGCCGGGCCGCTGGTCACGGTGGTGCTGCGGGCCGCGACGCTCGGCCGGCCGATGAAGGCCGCCCAGGCGTGGAAGGAGGCCCGCCCCCGGCTGGCCACGACCTTCGCCGCGCTGGCGCTGACCTTCGGCTCGGTGGTCCTGGCGTACGTCCTGATGACCGGTCTGCTGATCCTGCTCGCCGGCACGGACGCCCCGGGCGCGGTCTGGCTGCTGCTGGTGCTGCTGTTCCTGGTGCTGGTGGCGGGCGGGATCTACACCATGGTCCGGCTGTCGCTGCAGATCCCGGCGGCGGTCCTGGAGGAGGGCACCGCCGTGGCGGCGGTCCGCCGCGCCTGGCGGCTCAACCGGGGCAACTGGTGGCGCACCCTCGGCCTCACCCTGCTGGTCACGGTGCTCGGCGGGATCGCGACCAGCATCCTCAGCTTCCCGTTCCGGATCATCCTGGCGATCGTGATGCCGGCCAGCGCGGACTTCTCGGGGGACGGCTCGACCCTGGGCACCACCAGCCACGGCTCGATGACCACCCTGCTGCTGGCCTCCGCGCTGCTGGGGCTGCTCACCACGACGATGACCTCCCCGCTGGTGCCGCTGGCCAACGGCGTCCTCTACATCGACCGCCGGATCCGCACCGAGCGCCTGGACGTCGCGCTGGCCGAGGCCGCGGGCATCCACTTCGCCGAGTCCTCCGGCTACCCGCAGGCCACCGTGCCCGCCCCGGCCCAGCCCGCTTCGTACCCGCCCGCTTCGTACCCGCCCGCTTCGTACCCGCCCGCCGGGCCGGTTCCGACGCCGCCCGCGACCCCGCCCGCGACGCCGCCCGCCGCACCGGCCGGGCCGGGCGCCGGAGAGGGTCCGGAGGGGAGCTGACCGCGCCTGGTTGCGGTTGCATCACGGGCTGTCCGTTTGGCTGTGGATTATGGCGAATGGACCGCGGAACCGTGTTGTTGAGGGGCGCACAGGTCTCACATAATTCGTGCACCGCGTGATGACGACCGCGTTCGGGCCGGCCGGGGGGACGGCTCGCGCGGCCGCGCGGACAGCCATGTGAACCCTGGGGGGAGACCCTTGTCCGTTCCCGAACCGTCCGCTGAGCCGACACCGGCTCCGGCCGCTCCGGAAGCCCCGCCCGCCGTCCCCGCAGCTCCGGACGCCGGGCCCCACCCCGCCGCGCCGGCCCCGCCGGAGTCGCCGACTCCCGCTGCGCCGACGCTTTCTGACGTCCAGTCAACTTCTCTTGCCTCGACGGCTTTTGGCGCCCCGCCGGTTCCGGGCGCCCCGCGCCGGCTGCCCCGGGCGGTCGGTGTGGCCCTGTCGGTGGCCGGTCTGCTCGCGGTGACCGCCGCCAGCGCGGTGGTCACCGTCGCGGTGGGCAAGCCCGACCGCGCCGACCGCGCGGTGGCCGCCGCGCCGGCCCCGTCGGGGTCCGGCGCCTCCCCGTCGGCGAGCGCGAGCGCGAGCGCGGCTCCGACGCCCACCCCGAGCCCGACGCCCAGCACGCCCCCGCCGCCGCCCCCGGCCCCGCGCCCGTCCAGCACCCTGCAGGGCAGCGTCTCGGGCGGCAAGCACAGCGGCGACCTGCGGTACTTCCTGCTGCCCGTGCCCGACGACGCGGACCCGTACGGCTCCCCGGACGGCGCGATGATGAGCATGGAGGACCTGCAGGCGCAGTACAGCAAGAACGTCGACATCAAGAGCGTCCTCGACTCCTGGAACTTCAAGGACGCGGCCACCCGCACCTACCGCACCCGGGACGGGAAGAGCGAGGTCCGGATCGACCTCAAGCGGTTCAGCCGGACCGACCGCGCCCAGGGCTTCGCCGACAACAGCAGCTTCGACCAGGACTCCTTCGACATCGCCGGGGTGTCCAACGCGAAGGGCTACATCTTCAAGCCCGAGCAGCAGGCGTACACCGGCCACCTGATCGGCATCGGCGTGGTCGGCGACGTGGTCTACGAGGTCACCGTCGACGTGCAGGGCGACCCCGACAAGGCGCTGCTCGCCGACGCGATGAAGCGCGCCCACGACCGCCTCGCCAACGGCTGACGGACGTCCCGAACTCTCTTCCCAGGAGCATCAGTTGAGCACCGAACCCGCGGACTCCGGGCAGTCCGGGACGGCCGCCGCGCCGCCACCCGCCGCGCCGGCGGCACCCGCCGCACCCGCCGCACCCGCCGCGCCCCCGAACCCGTTCGCCCCGCCCGCCCCGCTCGTCCCGTACGCCGCCCCGCACGCCGTGCCGGACGCCACCGAGCCGTCGGACGCCACCGACCTGCTCGAAGCGGGCGGCGAGCCCGCCCGGCCGAAGCGGCGGATCGGCGCCGGCGCGCTGTTCCTGACGGCCGTGCTGGCCGGGCCGGTGATCGGCGCCGCGGTCGGCTACGCGATCCAGTCCTCCCGGCCGCCGACGCCGCTGCCGGCCATCACCGCGCCCAAGCCCTCGTACCCCGCCGAGCGGGTCGACCCGAAGGCGCTGGCCGCCGCCGGGCCGCAGCCCCTGAACATCGACGGCGACCTGCGCAAGCTGCTGGTCGACCGCCCGTCCGGCACCGAGGACCGGACCGACGGCGACGGCGACGGCTGGCTCTCCCCGGCCGACCGGGCGGAGACCTTCGGCAACAGCCAGCGCATGTTCAGCGAGATGCTCAGCAACGGCTTCCGCCGCGCCGCCACGGTGCGCTGGGAGAGCAACGGGGACCTCTACCGGGTGATGCTGGTGCAGTACGCGCCGGACTCCGCCCTCCAGGCGATCACCGGGGTCACGCCGGACAGCACCGTCGACATGGACGTCTCGAAGTTCCCGGGCAACGACGAGAGCTACCTGCTGATCTCGAAGAAGACCTTCAACTACGCGCGCAGCACCGAGAAGTACTACTACGGCGAGGCCACCGCCCGGAAGGGCACCGTGGTGATGACCGTCCAGGTGTACGCCAAGAACGCGGTGGACCGCGCGCAACTCGAAGACATCGCCAAGCGGCAGTGGGAGCGACTCGCGTGACCGACATCGAACCCACCACCGCGCCCGAACCCGCGCCCGAACCCACCACCGCGCCCGAACCCACCACCGCGTCCGAGCCCGCGTCCGAGCCCGCCGCCCTCGACCCGCAGCAGCCGCGGCGCGGTGCGCGGCGGGCCCCGAAGGCGGTCGCCGCGGTGCTCGCGGCGGCGCTGCTCGGCGTCGGCATCGGCGAGGTGGTCATCCGGGTCGGCTACGACGACGGGGGCGCGGCGCCGGTCGCCGCGGCCACCGCCCCGGCGCCCGCGCCGTCGGCGAGCACGCCCGCGCCGTGGGGCGCCAAGTCGAACGGCAACCACTTCGGCAGCCTGCGCGACCTGCTGCTGCCGGTGCCCGACGGCTACCGGCTCGGCCCGGACTACAAGGGCCTCGGCAACGACAACGAGCTGGTCGGCGACGAACTGGCCCGGGCGCAGGAGGAGATGGTCTCCGAGGTCCCGGAGAAGTACCGGGGCGAGCTGAAGGACGCGCTCTCCACCCTGCACTTCACCGGGGTCGGGGTGCGCAGCCTGGCGCGCTCGGACAGCCGGCTGATGGCGGTGCTGAAGCTCAGCCAGTTCAACCAGCAGACGGTGTCGCGGCAGAACGCGCTGTTCGGCGCGCTGGTCGACGACAGCGACCTGTTCCGGCGCGGCCCGCAGGTGCCGGGCCACCCGGACGCCCGCTGCGGACTGCCCACGCTGGAGGCCGGCGACCAGCTCGACTACGTCACCTGCTACTCGGCCGAGGGCGATCTGCTGGTGCAGATGCGGGTCTCGGGGATAGCACCCCTCGACCAGAACAAGGTCGTGGACCTGTTCCGTCAGCAACTGGACCGACTGGCCCGACCGGGAGCCTCCGTATGAGCAGCGACACCCCTTCCCTCCCGCCGGAGCCGAACGTCCCGGCCCAGCAGGCGAGTTCACCCGATCCGGCCGCCCAGGCCGCGCCCGAGCCGGCCGCCCCGGTCACCCCGGACGCAGGGGCCGAGCAGCCGCTGTTCCCGGCCCCGCCGGCCGCGGCGCCCGCGCCGGAGCGGACGCCGGAGGAGCGCGCCGCGCGCCGCCGCCGCCGGCAGCTGGGCGCGGCGGCGCTGCTGGCGGTGGTGACCGGGGTGGCGGCGGCGGTCCTGGTGACGCTGCCGGAGCGCACCGACATCCCGGGCCTGGCCACGCCGAACGACGGCCGGTACGAGTTCCCGGAGCTGGCGCTCCCGCCGCTGCCGGCCGGTGCCTCGCCGCCGAACGAGTACAAGATGCGGACGCACGCGGCGGACCTGCGCGGCCTGCTGCTGCCGCTGCCGAAGGGCGCGGTGGCCACCGCGCCGTCGGCGTCCGTCTCGGCGTCCGGGTCGGCGTCCGTCTCGGCGTCGCCGTCCGCGTCCCCGTCGGCCTCCGTCTCGCCGTCCGGTTCGGGTGCGGCCTCGCCGTCCCCGGGCCTGCCGTCGGTGCCGGGCCGCTGGATCCCGTGCGACCGGGACGCGATGCTGGCGAAGGACGACGCGTACGCGCTGCGGCTGACCACCGACGCCTGCCGGGGCGCCGCCGCCCAGGGCTGGACGGCGGCCGACGGGACGCGCACCGAGCTGCGGCTGTTCCGGTTCGGGTCGAAGGACGAGGCGGCGGACTTCTTCGCCCGCGCCTACCAGCAGACCTCGACGAAGGACATCGGGGCGACCCACCTGGACGCCGAGAGCAAGTACCCGGTGGCGCTGGGGGAGACCGACATCCGGGTGTCCGACGAGCAGGTGGCGGGCCTGGCGACCGGCCGGATCGGCTGGCTGCAGAGCGGCGACGTGGTCGCGCTGGTCCAGCTGACCAACCCGAAGGGCGTCCCGACGCAGGCGTTCCGGCAGGTGTTCGCGCTGCAGAGCGGCATGCTGTACTGACGCCGACTCAGCCGTCCGGTCCGCTCCTCCCCTAGGGGGCGGGCCGGGCGGGTCATCCCGTGGGGTGAGGGAAGCCCGGCTTCCCAGCGCATTCCGCGGACCGGGGCGCGGGGCTACGTTGATGCCGTGTCCACAGTCATCAAGACGGACGGCCTCACCAAGAGGTTCTCCCGGGTCACCGCGCTCGACCGGCTCACCGTTGAGGTGCAGCCGGGCGTGGTCGGCCTGGTGGGGGCGAACGGCGCGGGCAAGTCCACCCTCATCAAGATCCTCCTCGGGCTGTCCCCGGCCACCGAGGGCACCGGCCAGGTGCTCGGGCTGGACATCGCCACCCAGGGTCCGGAGATCCGCGAGCACGTCGGCTACATGCCGGAGCACGACTGCCTGCCGCCGGACGTGTCCGCCACCGAGTTCGTCGTGCACATGGCCCGGATGTCCGGCCTGCCGGCCGCCGCGGCCCGCGAGCGCACCGCCGACACCCTCCGCCACGTCGGCCTGTACGAGGAGCGCTACCGCCCGATGGGCGGCTACTCGACCGGCATGAAGCAGCGGGTGAAGCTGGCCCAGGCCCTCGTCCACGACCCGAAGCTGGTGCTGCTGGACGAGCCGACCAACGGCCTCGACCCGGTCGGCCGGGACGAGATGCTGGCGCTGATCCGCCGCGTGCACAGCGACTTCGGCATCTCGGTGCTGGTCACCACCCACCTGCTGGGCGAGCTGGAGCGGACCTGCGACCACCTGGTGGTGATCGACGGCGGCAAGCTGCTGCGCTCCTCCTCCACCGCCTCGTTCACCGGCAGCACCCGACTGCTCGCCGTCGAGGTCACCGACCACCCGACGGACCGCGCCTTCGACGCCGACGCCGTCCTCACCGAGCGGCTGACCGCGGCCGGCCTGACGGTCCGTCCGGACGGCAGCCGGATCCTGCTGGTGGAGATCGCCGGCGAGGAGACGTACGACACCGTCCGCGACACCGTGGACGACCTCGGCCTGGGCCTGGTGCGGCTGGAGCAGCGCCGCCACCGGGTCGCCGAGATCTTCAGCACCCGCGCCGACGAACCCGCCGGCCAGCCCGGCGCGCCCGACGGCACCCCCGACGCACCCGGCACCCCCGACCACGACGCCCTCCAGGACGCGTCCGCAGGAGGCGAGCAGGCATGACCACTCCCGCCGACGCCCACGGTGGCGTCATCCACGACATCGGCTACCGCCCTTACGGCGGACCGCGGTTGGGCCGCCGGTACGCCACCCGGTCGCTGTACGTGCAGAGCCTGCGGGCCGCGTTCGGCCTGGGCCGTTCCGGCAAGTCCAAGGTGCTGCCGTTCCTGCTGTTCGGCGCGATGACCGCGCCCGCGCTGGCGATGCTGGCGATCGCGCTGTTCGTCGGCATGGACAAGATGCCGCTGGACTACGCGGCCTACCTGTCGACGCTCGCCGTGCTGCCGCAGATCTTCCTGGCCGCGCAGGCGCCGGTGCTGATGTCGCGCGACCTGCGGCACCACGTCGTCCCGCTGTACTTCTCCCGCCCGGCGACCCGCGGCGACTACGTGGCGGCCAAGTTCGCCGCGATGTTCAGCGCGCTGATGATCGTGCTGTCGGCGCCGCTGCTGCTGCTGTTCGTCGGCGCGCTGCTGGCGAAGTTCCCGGTCGGCGACAACCTGGTGCACCTGCTGTACGGCCTGGCCGCCGCGGTGCTGTACGCGCTGGTGTACTCCGCGCTGGGCCTGCTGATCGCCGCCGCGACCCCGCGCCGGGGCTTCGGCGTGGCCGCGATCATGGGCGTGCTGATGATCACCCGGGCGCTGGCCTCGATCGTCTACGCGATCAACGGCGGCTTCGACGCGCTGCGCCAGGAGTCCGCCTCCTGGGCGTACCTGATCTCCCCGTCGCAGCTGGTCGACGCCCTGGTCAACCAGCTCTTCGGCCTGCAGAAGGGCGAGCTGTTCGTCCTGCACGCCCCGGGCGCCGCGGGCACGGCGGTGTTCGCCCTCGTCCTCCTCGCACTCACGGCCGGCGGCTACGCGCTGGTGCTGCGCCGCTACCGGAACGTCTGAGAGGCAGCCATGGCCGTCATCACCATCGACAAGGTCTCCCGCTGGTTCGGGAACGTGGTCGCCGTCAACGACGTCACGATGACCATCGGGCCGGGCGTCACCGGCCTGCTCGGCCCCAACGGCGCCGGCAAGTCCACCCTCATCCACATGATGAGCGGCTTCCTGGGGCCGTCCTCCGGCACCGTCGCGCTGGACGGCCAGGCGATCTGGCGCAGCCAGCAGGTCTACCGGAAGGTCGGCCTGGTCCCGGAGAAGGAGTCGATGTACGACTACCTGACCGGCTGGGAGTTCGTCCTCGCCAACGCCGAACTGCACGGCCTGGCCGACCCGGGCGCCGCCGCCGAGCGGGCCCTCGCCCTGGTCGAGATGGCGTACGCCCAGGAACGGCAGACCGGCACCTACTCCAAGGGCATGAAGCAGCGCGTCAAGATGGCGTCCGCGCTGGTCCACGACCCCGAGGTGCTGCTGCTCGACGAGCCGTTCAACGGCATGGACCCGCGCCAGCGCCTGCACCTGATGGAGCTGCTGCGCCGGTTCGGCGCCGACGGGCGGACCGTGCTGTTCTCCTCGCACATCCTGGAGGAGGTCGAGCAACTCGCCCGCCACATCGAGGTGGTGGTGGCCGGCCGGCACGCCGCGTCCGGCGACTTCCGGGAGATCCGCCGCCTGATGACCGACCGCCCGCACCGCTACCTGGTGCGCTCCAGCGACGACCGCCGGCTCGCCGCGGCGCTGATCGCGGACGGCTCCACCTCCGGCATCGCCTTCGACGACGCCGAGAAGGCGCTGAGCGTCCAGGCGGTCGACTTCCAGGGCTTCACCACCCTGCTGCCCAAGGTCGCCAGGGCGGCCGGCATCCGCCTGTACACCGTCTCCCCGGCCGACGAGTCGCTGGAAAGCGTCTTCTCGTACCTGGTCTCGTCCTGAAGGGCCCCCGATGAACACCACCGTCGCCCGGCTCACCGCGCGCGGCCTGTTCGGCCGCCGCCGGGTCCTCATCCTGCTGGCCGTCCCGGTCCTGCTGCTGGCGATCTCCGTGGTCGCCCGCAACAGCGACCTGGACCGGCTGGACCTCGCGCACAACCTCCTGGGCAACCTCGCGCTCGGCACCCTGGTGCCGATCACCGGCCTGATCGTCGGCACCGGCGTGATCGCCACCGAGATCGAGGACGGCTCGATCGTCTACCTGCTCGCCAAACCGCTGCCCCGCTGGAAGATCGTCACCACCAAGCTGGCCGTCGCGATCGGCAGCACCTGGCTGCTGGCCGCCGTCCCCACCTTCGTCGCCGGCCTGGTGCTGTACGGCGGCGGCGACCGGGTGGCGCTCGGCTACGGCGTCGGCGCGCTCGCCGCCGGCGCCGCGTACAGCGCGCTGTTCCTGCTGCTGGGCGTGGTCACCCGGCACGCGGTGATCGCCGGCCTGGCGTACGCGCTGATCTGGGAGAGCCTGATCGGCAACTACGTCGAGGGCGCCCGGACCTTCTCGATCCAGCAGTGGGGCCTGTCCCTGACCAAGGCGGTCGCCGCCGACGGCACCGTGATCGCCCCGGTCGGCCTGCCCACCGCGATCTGGCTGCTGGCGATCGTCGGGATCGGCGCCACCGCGCTCGCCTCGGTCAAGCTCGCCGGGCTCACCCTGGGCGGCGAGGAGTAGCCACCCGGACAACACGGCGGGGACGGTCACCGACCGTCCCCGCCGTTCCGCTCTCCCCGCCTCTCCCCGCTCAGACCGTCCGGTCGCGCCCCGCGCCCCAGCCGGCCACCGCCGCGACCGCCGCCAGCGCCAGCAGCACCACCAGCGTCACGTCCCAGCCGCCGGTCAGCTGGTGCAGCGCGCCCGCGCCGACCGGGCCGGCCGCCGCGACCAGGTAGCCGACCGCCTGGCTCATCCCGCCCAGCCGGGCCGCGCCCGGCACGCTGTCGGTGCGCAGCACGATGAACGCCAGACCCAGGCCCAGCGAGCCGCCCTGCGCCAGGCCCAGCACCGCCGCCGAGAACCACGCCCCGGAGACCGGCGCCAGCAGCAGCCACAGCACGCCCGCGCCGTTCAACCCGGCCATCGCCAGCGCCAGGCCGCGCTGCCGGGTCATCCGGCCCGCCAGCAGCGGCACCAGGAACGCGCCGACCACCTGCACCAGGTTGCTGAACGCGAACACCAGGCCCGCCTCGCCGCGCGGCATCCCGTGGTCGGCCAGGATCGTCGGCATCCAGGCGACCAGCGTGTACACCAGCAGCGAGGAGACACCCATGAAGACGCTGATCTGCCAGGCCAGCGCCGACCGCCACGGGCTGCCCACCGGCTTGGGCGGGGCGACCGGCCCGGCCACCCGCACCGGCGCCGTCCGCTCCTGCCGGGCCCGCAGCACCTGCGGCAGCCAGGCCACCGCGGCGACCAGCGCCAGCACCGACCAGGCGCCCAGCGAGGCCCGCCAGCCGCCGCCCAGCGCCCGCTCCAACGGCACCGACAGGGCGGCCGCCATGGTCGCGCCGACCAGCATGGTGGTCGAGTAGACGCCGGTCATCATCGCGGCCTTGTGCGGGAACTCCCGCTTCACCAGGCCCGGCATCGACACGTTCAGCACCGCGATCGCCACGCCGATCACCACGCAGCCCGCGTACAGCGCCGCCACCGACGGCAGCACCCGCAGCAGCACGCCCGCGCCCAGCGCCAGCACCGCGCCCAGCACCACCCGCTCGGTGCCGAAGCGCCGGGTCAGCCGGGGAGTGAGCGGCGCGCCCACGCCCTGGAACAGCACCGGCACGGTGGTGATCAGGCCGCTCGCGGTCGCCGACAGGCCGAAGGTCCGCTGGATCTCGGCGACCATCGGGGAGACCGCCGCCAGGCAGGCCCGCATGTTCAGGGCGACCAGCACGATCCCGGCCAGCAGCAGGGCCGGGTGCGCGAAACGGGCGGCGCTTCGGGTACGGACCTCACGGTCGAGGGCGGGCGGAACGGCACGGGCGGCGGACATGGCTGGGCTGGCTCTCTGTGCGGGGTGGTACGGGACGGGCGGGCTACGGGCGCGGGGTCCGCGTCACTTCCGCGCGGCGATCGCGGCGAGCAACTGCTCCACCGCCGCCGTCGGCTCCGCCAGCAGCGCCCGGCAGGCCGCCTCGGCACGCTCCGGGTCCCGGCTCTCGATCGCGTCGACCAGCGCCTCGTGGGTGGCGATCACCACCTCCGGCATGTCCCGGTCGCCGAACGCGGTGCGCATCGACTCCCGCACCGAGGCCCCGAAGTACCGGTACACCTCGGTCAGCGCCGGATTGTGCGCCGCCTCGACCACGGCCGTGTGGAACTCCAGGTCGTGCTCGACGGTGGCCTCCCGCCCGGCCCGCTCGGGGTGCGCGGCCATCACCTCGGCCTCCCGGGCGAGCGCCGCCCGCATCCGGGCCAGGTCCGCCGCGGTGTGCCGGACGGCGGCCAGCCGGGCCGCCTCGGCCTCCAGCGCGGCCCGCACCTCCAGCACGTCCCGCACCCCCGAACGCTGCACCCCGCGCAGCACCGCCGCCGGATCACTGGTCGACCGGACGAACGTGCCCTCCCCCTGCCGCGAGACCAGCATCCCCGCGTGCACCAGCACCCGGATCGCCTCCCGCACCGTGTTGCGCCCCACCCGCAACCGCTCGGCCAACTCGTGCTCGGTCGGAATCCGCGCCCCCACCGGCCACACCCCGGACGCCAGCTGCTCCCGCAACTGCTCGATCGCCTCGTCCACCAGCGACCGCCGCCCCGCAGCCTGCAATCCCTCCACGCCCGGGCTCCTCTCCGCGCTCACCGACCGACCGACACCAGTCATCCTACAACCGCTTGCCCGGTCATCCTACAACTGGCCCCGGAGGTGGCCGACGGCCCCGCCCCGCACCGCTGCGCGAACGCCCGCGAGGACCACCGCCGCCAGCGCCCCTGACCCGGGCCCTCGCCCCTTGCCGGGCGTTCGCGCCGCCGCGGCATGGCACTACTGTGATGCACGCGAAGGGCGCATGCGCTCGTACGGGGGATTCCGCGGACCGGAGAGAGCCGGCCTGCGGACGGCACGGCTGCGACGGCGGAGGATTGGGCAAGCCCCGTGAGGCACGACGAGCACGGCGACCAAGCGGACGGCGGCACGATAGGCGGGCGTCTGGCGCTCTGGCGGGCCCGCCGGGCGGTCGGCGTCGAGGAACTCGCGGTACGGACCGGGATCTCACCGGACCGCCTCGCGGACCTCGAAGGCGGCCGGGAGTGGGTCGACCGCCGCGGCGAGCTCGCCGCTCTGGCGGGAGCCCTGCGGCTGGACGCCGGGGAACTGACCGGGCAGCCCTACTCGCCCGCCGGAGACGAGCACACCACCGTGCGGGCCGTCGCGTTCCACCTGCGGAGAGAACTCGCCGGCACGAGCCCGGCCCCACCGATCGGGTCGGTGGATGACCTGGACGAGCGAACCGCGCGGGTTCTGGCTGCCGAGGCAGCCGGGGACGAACACGCACTGGCCCTCGCCCTGCCGGGCCTGATCCGCCTGGGTGACGCTCTCGTTGAAGCGTCATCCGTTGCCGCCCGGCAGCGGGCGGCCGAGCTGCGCGTGCGCGGGCACGTCGCGGCGGCCGGGCTGCTGCGACGCCTCGGATACCGGGATCTGGCCTGGACGCTGCTGCATCGGGCCCGTCCCGGCGGGCCGGAGCCGGTGTCGGTCCTGGCCGAGGAAGCCCGGCTGCTGATCGACATGGGGATGCCGGAGTTCGCGCTCGCCCGCACCGAGCGGGCCCGAGGCGTCGGTGGCGGCCTGGACCTGCCGCTGCTGGAAGCGCTGGCGAACGCGGCGGCCGGGCGGCGGGCAGTCGCCGAGCGGCTTCTGCGGCAGGCACTCGCGCAGGCCCAGGACGCCCGGGAGCGGTCGGCGGTGTCGGCGGCCTACGCCGTGGTCGCGGCGGAGGCAGGGGCCGCGGACGAGGTGGTGGAACACGCCCGGGCGACAGATCTGGGCACGATGGAGGCGGCCGGGCGGGCCCGGCTGCTGGTGACCGCCGCCTCCGCGCACACACGCCTCGGCCGGGAGGAGATCGCGGTCCGCCTGCTGGTCCAGGCGGAGGCCGAGGCGCCGCTGCGGGTCCGCCTGGCCCCGTTCGCCCGTGAGCTGCTGGCCGTCCTGCCTTCCCGCGTCGACCGGGCGGCAGCGGAAGAGGTTCATTGGATCGCGGAGCGGGCCGGGATGCGGTGACCCGGTTCGGGCGAACCTGTTCTGACGGTCCGTCGGCCGCCTTACGCTACGGCTTGGTCACCGGAAACCGCGAGGGTGGACACGATGAGCGAAGAGCAGGCCCAGCAGATCGGCCAGCGGCTGCGGTCGGCTCGCCGCCAGCGCGGGATGAGCCTGAGGACGCTGGCGGGACTGTCCGGACTGTCAGTCGGCTTCCTGTCGATGGTGGAGAACGGCCAGCGCCACTTGGACCGTACCGGTCACATCAACGCACTGGCCGAGGGCCTGCGGATCGCGCCGTCGGAGCTGACCGGCCAGCCCTACGCGTCCGCCGATCCGTCGGCGACGAGCGCGCACGAGGCCATTCCGGCGCTTCGCCTGGCGCTGATGGGCATCAACCTGGGCCTGCCACCGGACCAGGGACCGCCGATCGGTCCGGTCAGCGGGCTGGCCGAGCGGGTCGCCGAGGCCAACCGGCTCTACCACGCCTGCGAGTACGGTCAGGTCGCGGCCGTGCTTCCCGGCCTGCTCGGGGACCTGCACGCGGCGGCCGACGCGGCCACCGGCCCCCGGCGGCAGGTGCTGCTGCGGCTGCTGGCGGACGCCTACCACCCGGCCTGCACGCTGCTGCTGAAGAACCTCGGCTACACCGACCTGGCGTTCATCGCTGTCACCCGGGCCGCCGAGGCGATCGCCGAGCTGGACGACCCGATCTACCACGCGCTGTCGGGGTTCTTCCACACCCACGTGCTCATGGCCGCCGGCAGTCCAGTCCAGGCCCTGGCCCGCGCCGAACAGGCCGCGGATCAGGTAGCGCGGCACCTGGTGACCCCGGCCGCACACGCGCTGCTGGGCGAACTGCACCTGATCCAGGCGACCTGCCTGACCCAGGACGTCCGCCGCTCGGGCACCGAGCGGACCCACGAGGTCCACCAGCACCTGGTGGAAGCCGCCGACCTGGCCGCCCGCACCGGCGAGACCAAGGCATGGCACCTGAACTTCGGCCCCACCAACGTCGGCATCCACCAGGTGAGCCTGAACACCGACCTCGGCTGGCACGGCCAGGCCGTCACCGCGGGCGGGGTAGTGCGTCCGCAGATCCTGTCCGCCCCGGGCCGGGAAGCCGCCTTCCGCGCGGACCTGGGGCGCTCGCTCGCGCACCTGCGCGGCCGGGACGCCGAGGCGGTCGCCTCGCTGCTGGCCGCCGAACACGTCGCGCCCCAGCGCATCCACGCCAACGCGCTGGTGCGCGACACCGTCTCCGACCTGTTGGACCGGCAGCTGCCCACGCACGCCGCCCGGGACCTGCGCGGCCTGGCCCACCGCATGGGTCTGCAGCTCTGAACCGCACAATGATCCGATGGCGGCGAATAAGTACGAGGACTTCTGACCCACCTGCCGCAGGCTGGTGAAGCCGGGCGAAGGGACGCTGATGCGCGGGCGGACCGGCTGGCCGACCTACTGCCTCGAGCACACGCCCAACCGCTCACAACTGGGACCGGAACTCGAAGCCCGTCCCCACGAGCACCGTCGGCACGACCCGCTCGCCGCCTTCCTGCACGCCCGACTCCAGGAGGACGAGGAGGGCACCTCGGGCGACGGCACCGCCTGGCGACATCGCCCGCCCCGCAGCGGCAAGGTCATCGATGACCATGACGTCGAGGTAGTGCAGACCTGGCGCCACGTCGCCGACCACCTTGAGACCTGGCACCCCAACCGGGGCCGGACCAACATCGACTCCCGCCGCCTGATCATCGACCTCTCCGAGGTGGCACCGGCAGGCTCCGAGAGCTGGGCCGCCCTGCGGGAAGCCGTCCGGGCACTGGCCATGGCCTACCAGAACCACCCCGACTACGACCCCGCCTGGACGCTCCGTGAGTTCTGACCGGCCGCTGAACCCCTCGCAATCGCGCTCGACGGCCACCTGCTTCTGACGTCTCACCAGGTGACTTCGCCGACAAGGCCCGTGACCGCTGTCCCGGAGCAGTGTGTTCACAGCCGTGAACACCGCAACGTGTCCAGTCCATTACCTTCTGTGATCACAGGGCGTCCGAGTCGCCCGGAGGGAGGGACTGCGATGTCCGCCGACGCGTTGAGCCACGTCTTCCAGGTCCTGCCGATCGCCGAGCACGTTCCGCTCGCCCGCAGGGAGACCCGCAACGTCCTCGAGAGCTGGGCTCTGGACGGCGAGCTGGTGGAACTGTCCTGCCTGATCGTCAGCGAGCTGGTCACGAACGTCGTCCGGCATGCGGCTCTTCTCTCGCCGACCGCGACGATCGAACTGAGTGCGGACGAGGGCGAGTTGACCGTGTCCGTTGCGGACGCCCACCCCTGCCGGCCCAAGGCCCTGCCCGCCCCGCACAGCGCGGGCGGCTGGGGGCTCGCCCTGGTCAAGGGCCTGGTCGAGGAGATCCACGGCAGCCACGACGTCGTGGACGACGCCTCCACCGGCGGCAAGGCGGTCGTGGTCCGCCTGCCGCTGGCCGCGGCCGCAGTCGCGGCCTGAACTCCGGTACCGCCGCACCTCGCACGACCGCTCCTCACGGACACCGACCGGCCTGGCCGTGTCCTGCCCGCACACGACTGCGAGACGGAGACAAGAGATGCTCGAATCGGTCGCCCACCTGGAGAAGGTGGCCAAGCAGTGGAACGTCAACACCGAGGACGTGCTGCTGATCGCCCTGAACGCCTGCGGTGCCCGCTCGCCGCTGGCCAAGCCCCGCATGCGCTTCCGGCTCCGCCTGGACTCCCGCCCCGCCGACCCGCTGTTCCTGATCCTGTCCCTGGGCCGCCAGGACTCCCCGTTCGAGCTGGACGAGCACGAGCTCCGCCTGGGCGGGGTGAAGGTCGGCGAGGTCGACGGCATCGAGGACGACGACGCCGTGCTCGGCTACTGGCGCAACGGCAAGAAGATGCTCACCCTCAACTCCAACGCCCGCTCCCAGTGCACCGGTTGCGTGTTCTGCCCGAACACCCTCGAGGACGCCTCCGACCCGAAGATCAAAGCCCTCGACCTGGCCGGCTACCTCGGCGCGCTCGCCGCGAACTCCGGCATGAAGGACCTCACACCGGTGGAGACGGTGACGGTCTGCACCGGCTGCTTCCTCCATGAGCACCTCGCGCTCGAGCACCTGGCGGAAGTCCGTACGGCGATGGGCGCTAACGGCTGCACCGGCACCCTGCACTTCCTGTCCTCGGTGCTGACCGCCGAGGCCGGGCTGGACGCCGCCGCCGACCTGGGGCCGTTCCACCTGACCCTGACCGCCGAGTGCTTCACCGAGCGGCGCCAGATCCTCAAGGAGTCCAAGGCCAAGCTCACCCCCGGGCAGATGGTCACCGCCCTCGGGGCGGCGAAGGACAGGAGGATCACCACCGACTTCACCTACATCGTCGGCCTGGACCCGATCGAGCCGGCCGTCGAGAACCTCAAGCACTTCGTGCCCGTCACCACGACGTTCCCCCGGTTCCAGACCTACCAGGCCCACAACCCGTTCATGGACGTCTACCGCACGCCCGGCTCCGACACGATCGAGTGGCACCTGACGATGCGTCGCAACATCGAGGAGCTGTTCGTGGACACCGGGCTGCGGCCGGCCTGGTGGCAGAACTACCGCAGCCCGTGGTGCTTCACCTTCGCCGGGGAAGAGCTCACCGGAGCGAGGATCTGATGGCCACCACCCCCCTCGAGGCGGCCCGCTGCAATGGTGCCCGGCCGGTCCGGGAGACAGGCACCGTGATCCGGGAGGTCCAGGCATGGCACCTGCCCCCGCAGGCGCCGGGCCTGCCCGCCTCTCTGCCGAAGGAGATCGCGGCCGTCGCGGTCGAGCCGGCCGGGCCCCAGTGGGCCGAGCACCGCGAGCGGTTCGCGCTCTGCCTGGTCGCCGACGGCGGGCTCGGCTGGCACGGCCCGGTCAGCGAAGTGGTGCTGCAGGTGATTCGCGACGACCACGCGGCCGGCCTGATCGGTCACGACGTCGCCGAGCACCGCCGCCTGCCCTACCGAAGGACGACCGGCCGCCACCGGAGCGGCCCGCACGCACGGCAGGCCGCGTCCGCGATCGAGCTGGCCTGCTGGGACCTGGCCTCGGCCGCGGCCGGCCGGAGCGTGGTCGACCTGCTCGGCGGGCAGGTCCGCTCCCGCGTCCCGGCCTACGCGTCCGCGCTCGGCCTGGACCCCGCGCATCTGGACGCGGCGGAGGCGGCGGCCTGGGTCGCGGCGGCCGGGTTCTGGGGCCAGAAGTGGCCGCTGACCAAGCAGTTGATCCTCGCCGGGCCCCGCGCGGTCGCCCAGGTTCTGGGCCGGCTGCGGGAGGCCGCAGGGGAGGGGCCGTTCATGGTCGACGGCCTTGGCCACTGCCACCTGGACGACGCGCTTCGCCTGCTGCCGGTCCTCGCGGACATCGGGGTCCACTGGGCGGAGGAACTGGTACCGGCCAGTTCCTGGGGCTGGCAGCGGCTGCGATCGGTCCACATCGGGGTTCCGCTCGCGGCGGGCGAGCACGCAGTCGACGAGGCCGAGCAGGCGAGGCTGCTGACCGGCGGACAGGTGGACGTCTGGCAGGTCGACGTGGGCTGGGGCGGTGGCCTGGCGCGGGCTCTGCACACCGTCGAGACGGCCGCGGACCTGGGCATCCCGGTGTTTCCGCACGGGGCCCACCTGGACGCCGCGCTTGCGCTGGCCGCACTCTGCTGCCGCGACAAGATCCCGGCCGTCGAATACCACCTGACCGTCGAGCCGCTGCGGCAGCAGATCCACCACCAGCCGCTGACGGCTGAGGGCGGTTGGCTCCCGGCCCGCACCAGCCCGGGGCTGGCCGGACGGCTGCTGACCGTCGGCGACGATCCCGTCTGGTCGGTGGGCCGATGACCAGCCGTCAGACGCGGCCGCGTTTGACCGGGGCCGAGCGCAGTGCGCTCTGGGCCCCGGTCCGCGGGGTCTGCTTCGACCTGGGCGGCACCCTGCTGGTCACCGACACCCACCCGACCACCGGGCAGGTCGCCCACGTCCTGGGAATCACGCTGGAGGAGGCCCGGGAGGTGATGAAGGGCCGCGCGAAGCGCCGCCGCGTCACCCCGGCCGACCTCGCGGGAGAACTCGCCCGCGACTTCGGCCGCCCGGAGGCGTTCGAGCCGCTGCACCGGGTGCTGGAGGGCGCCCGCACCCGGGCGGCGTCCCCGCAGCTGTTCCCCGATGCACTCGCGGCCCTGCAACTGCTGCGGGCCCGCGGGTTCGCTCTGTTCGCGATGACCAACTCGCTCGGGTGCTCGATCCCCGACCCAGAGCCCGGCTTCCACGCGCTGCTGGACGCGGTCGTCCACTCCGCCGACACCGGCTTCTGCAAGCCCGAGCCGGGCGCGTTCGCCGCTGTCGAGGCGATCTCCGGCCTGGATCCGCACCAGCTGCTGCACGTCGGGGACTCCGCCCTCGCGGACGCCGCCGGGGCCGTCGCGGCGGGCTGGCACGCGGCCTACCTGCACCGTCCAGGCGACACCCGGCTGCCGCAGCCGGCCGAGCCGCCGACCGTCACGATCCGCACCTTGCGCACGCTCCGCCACCTGCTGCCCGCCGGCAGCTGATCCCACTCACACCTTGGGGGAGGTCCACCGATGGACCAGAGCGCCAACACCACCACGGACGTGCTCGCCACGTCAGTGCCCTACTTCGACCCGTCGGCGATGCCGCTTCGCCAGTGGTGCACCGGCAGCCGGGAGGACCCGCTCACCGGGCTGGTCGCCTTCCCGGACTTCCACAGCTCCATCCCCCGCGCGCTCGCGGCCGAGTTGGAGTCGGGCGGCCTGGTCGCCCTGGCGATCGGCGACGTCGACGGGCTGAAGGAGCACGTCGAGCAGGCGAACGCCACGGACGCGGCCAGCTTCGGGCACCTGGCCGGGAACCAGGTCATGGCTCGCCTCGGGGCGACCACCCGCACCTGGTTCCGCGACCAGCCCTGGGAGGCGGCCTGCGCGGCCACCTTCGGCGGCGACGAGGTCATCATCGCCGCCGCCGTCGACGACCCCGCGGCCTTCCACCAGGCCCTCTGCGGCCTGCGCGACCGGCTCGCCGAGGTGCTGCCCACCCGGGTGTCCTTCGCGCTCGCCGTCGCAGGCCCCGGCCACCTGCCCGCCGACCGGGCGGGGAACGCCTGGAAGCACACCTACACCGACCGGCTGCTGGCCACCGTCGACCGCTGTCTGTTCGCCCACAAGGCCGCCCGCCGCACCGCCGGGACCGAAGGCGGCGTCATCGCCGTCACAGAGGCCCCCGGCACCGGCCCGGCCGGCACGCTGCAGCCGCTGCCGGCGCCCGGCCGGGTGCTGCACGTGACAGCCCGACCCTCCCGCCTGGGCGGCCGGCCCGTCCTGCTGCTGCCCTGCCAGGGCCCGGCCGGCCTGCGCGGACGCCGACTTCGGGTCACCTTCCCCGAGACCGGCGCCCGGACCCTGGTCGCCGTCTCCGCCGCCGGCCAGGCCGCCCTTCCCGTCGAGCGCCCGGCCGACCGGGCGGGCGTCCCCCTCGTCCTGCGCGGAATCCGCGAGGCCACCTCGCACCGCGTCCCCGACGACCTGGCCGCCGCCCTGACGGAGGCCGGGGCCGACTGGTCGGCACTTCCGGCCCACGAACGCGCCCAGATGCTCCACCTGATCACCGAGTCCGCCGACCCCCAGGTCCGCACCGACCGCATCACCGCCGCGGTCGCCGCCGCCCGCACCCGGAGCCCGAAGTGACCACCGCCCTCAGCACCACCGACCCCCGTCCCGCCCAGGCCGGGGCCGGCCTGCCCGACTGGGGACGGGCCGCCGCCGAGGCCCGCGCCGCCGTCCCGGATGAGGCCGTCGACGCCTACTGGCGGGCCCTGAACTACCTGTCCGCCGCCCAGCTCTATCTCGCGGACAACCCGCGCCTGGCCCGGCCGCTGCGGCACGAGGACCTCAAGGCCGCCCCGCGCGGCCACTGGGGCGTCTGCCCGCCGGTGAACTACCTGCTCGCCCACCTCGGCCCGCTCACCGCCCACCGGCCGGACGACTCCGAGCTGCTGGTGCTGCACGGCGCGGGACACGCCGGACCGTCCGCGCTCGCCCACGCCTACCTCAACCAGAACCTGCCCCAGGCCGGCAGTGACGCCTGGACGCTGGCCGACCTGCGGGCCCTGGTCGCGAGCTTCCCCGACGCCCAGCGGTTCGGCTCCGAGATCACCCCGCTGATCCCCGGCATCCGGCACACCGGCGGGCAGCTCGGCCCCGCGCTCGCCATCGCCCAGGGCATGGCCCTGGACGCCCCGCACCGCCTCGTCGTCCCGCTGATCGGCGACGGCGAGCTGGAGACCGGCGCCACCGCGGCGGCCTGGCTCGCCCGCCGGGCCCTGGCGGGCAGCGGCGAGCACGGGGCGGTGCTGCCCGTGGTGCTGGCCAACGGCTTGCGGATGGGTGGCCCGTCCCTGCTGGTCGGCCTGACCGGCGAGGAGATCGGCGCCTACTTCACCGGGCTCGGCTATCTGCCGCTGGTCGCAGACGGCAGCGACCTGCCCGACTTCCGGCGCCTGCTCGGCGAGGCGTTCACGATGCTCCGGCCGCTCGGCGAGGCGGGCCCGCAGCCGGTGGTGGTGCTGACCATGCCCAAGGGCCACACCGGCCCCGAGCACGTCGCGGGCCGGCAGATCGCCGGGACACCCGCCGTCCACAAGACCCCGCTGGCCAGCCCGCTGGAGGACGACGCCGAGTTCGCCGCCCTCGCCGACTGGCTCGCCTCCTACCGGCCGGCCGAGCTGCTGACCGCCCAGGGCCGCCCGGCCGACCTGGTCCGCCAGGCACTGCCGGGCCCCGCGCTCAAGCCGCCCGTCGCCCAGCCGGCGGTTCGGCTCGGGACCGGGCCGCAGCGGAGTCGGGCGGACGTCAGCGCGGTCCTGCGGGCCCGGGCCGAGCATCCCGGGTTCCGGTTGTTCAGCCCGGACGAGATCGCCTCCAACCGGCTCCGCCTCGACCTGGACGGCAGCACTCCCGACTGGGCGGTGGAGATCCTCAACGAGGAGATCTGCCATGCCTGGCTCCAGGGCTACACCGAGACCGGCCGGGACGCCCTGCTGGCGACCTACGAGGCGTTCGCCCCAGTCAACACCAGCCTGCTCGTCCAGCACCTCAAGCACCGCAACCTGCGTTACGCGGCCGGGCACGCGAACCTGCCCTCGGTGAACTACCTGATCACCTCGCTCGGCTGGCGCAACACCTACACTCACCAGAACCCCGGCCTGGCCTCGGCGATGCTCGAACTCGAAGACCCGTCGGTGCACGTCTACACCCCCGCCGACGCCACCCGGGCCGCCGCCGTCCTCGCGGCGATGCTCGCCAGCCGCGACCGCGTCAACTTCCTGATCACCGACAAGCACGGCGGGGTGAGCTTCCCGCCCGGCCCGTTCCGCGACGAGCTCAGCCGCGGGGCCGCGATCTGGTCCCACCTGTCCTTCGGCCCAGGCCGACCGGACCTGGTCCTGGCCTCCGCCGGGGACATCCCGGCCCGTCAACTCGCCGACGCCGCAAGCGCCCTCCGCCGCACCCGGGCCGCCACGACGATTCGATACCTGCACATCAACGACCTCACCGTCCTCGGCCCGGCCGGAACCTGGCCGGCCGCGCTGACCCGGCAGGCGTTCACCGAGCTGTTCGGCGACAACTGCCCGGTCCTGCTGGCCGTCCCCACCTTCCCCGGCGCCGTCCGGGCCCTGCTCGCGGCCCGCGGCGAGGCCGAGCGCTTCCACGTGGTCGGCTACCGCGACCCCGGCCGCCCCGCCAGCAACGACCGGCTGCTGGAGCACGCCGACCTGTCCGCCCCGGCGCTGTCCGCCCGCGCGACCCGACTCATCGAGGAGAACCGCCGATGACCCGCCCCCTTCCGGCCCCGCCCGACCCGGACCGGCTCGCCGCGTTCGATCGCGACGGCTACCTGATCCTGCGCGACGCCATCAGCCCCGAACTGCGGGAGAAGCTCGCCGAGGCGAGCCTGCGGCTGCTGGCCGGCGACCGGACCGCCGGCCGGGACCGCAGCACCGATGGCAAGGACGGCTTCCGCGGCGTCGTCGCCATGGACGACGTCTTCCTGCCGCTGGTCGCCAATCCGGCCGTCCTGCCCACGATCGTCGGCCTGCTCAGCCCGAACCTGCACCTGATGTCCAGCAACCTGATCTTCATGCCGTCCATCCCGCCCGGCGGGAAGCGCACCATCCGCGTCCCCGCCCGGCACGGCTGGCACCGGGACATGGCCGCCGCCACCCGCGACCTCGGCCGGGAGAAGATCCCGAGGTTCGCGATCAAGGCCGCCTACTACCTCAGCGACATCACCCCCGACGCCGGCCTGACCATGGTCCTGCCCGGCAGCAGCCACGACCCCGGCCCGGTCAGCGTCCCCCAGGGCGCCATCGACCCGCCCCGCGCGATCACCCCCGACCTCGGCCCCCTGGACGTCCTCCTGTTCGAGAACCGCACCTGGCACGCCGGCGGCCTCAACACCTCCGGCCGCCCCCGCCTCGCGGTGATGATGCAGTACGGCTACCGCTGGCTCGCCGACCTCGACGACCCCGCCCTGCACCTGCGCGAACGCACCGATCTGGGCGACGTCGAGCGCCAGCTGCTGGGCGCCCCCGACCGCAACGAGGACGGCTCGGTCACCCACGAAGGCGCCGGCGCCCGGGCCGTCCAGCAGTGGTGGGACCGCGTCAACCAGACACCCGCGCATTCCTCCTGAAAACCACCCGAACCGCACCCGCGTCCGCGAAAGACTGGTGACCATGACCGCCTACACGCCCAGCGAGCTGTTCGCCTCCACCGCCCCCTACTACGCGAAGTTCCGGCCCGGCTACGACCCGGAGCTCTACGGCCTGCTGAAGGAGAAGTTCGCCCTCGACGGCACCCAGCGCGTCCTGGACCTGGGCACCGGCACCGGCGTCCTCGCCCTCCCGCTCGCCCGCCTGGTCGGCGAGGTCGTCGCCGTCGACCCCGAACCCGGCATGCTCGCCGAAGGCCGCAAACTTGCCGACGCCGAGGACACCACCAACATCACCTGGCTCCAGGGCGACTCCACCACCCTGCACACCCTCGACCTCGGCCAGGTCCTGCTGACCGTGATGGGCGCCGCGTTCCACTGGACCGACCGCGACCAGCTCCTCAAGGACCTCGACCACCTCATCGCCCCCGGCGGGGCCGTCGTCCTGGCCTCCGGCGGGGCCCCCGGCGACGTCGAACCCGCCCCCTGGCTGGAGGTGATCGCCGAGGTCCGCACCCGCTACCTCGGTCCCGAACGCCGGGCCGGCTCCAGCACCTACAGCCACCCCAAGGAGCGCCACCAGGACGTCGTCGCCCGCTCCCCGTTCTCCGAGATCGAGACCGCCCACTGGGACCGCACCCTCCCTCGTACACTGGACGAGGTCGTCGGCCTGCAGTTCTCCTACAGCTACAGCAGTCCGGCCCAACTCGGCGACCAGAAGGACGCGTTCGAGTACGACCTGCGCGAGGCCCTCGTCGCGTTCAGCCCGGAGGGCCGCTTCGACGAACGCATCCGCACCGAAGCGATCATCGCCACCCGGCCCTGACCGATGCCGGGAACCAGGACGAACGAGGCGGAGATGGCCAAGAGCGTGACCGCCGGCTTGCGAAGCGCGTCTTCCGAATCGGAGTCCAACGTCGGTGGCCAGGGACCGAGGGCCGGGGGGCTGTCATTTGGGTCGGCTCATCAGGGGAGCCACTTGACGGAAGCAAGATGACAGGGCCCAGGTCAGGGTGCTTGTCAACTGTCATCTTCGGCGCCCGCCCACAACGGGTGGCGGAGCGGGCGGCGCGGCGGGTGGCAGAACGGGCGGACGGGGCTCAGGGCGTGGCGGGGAAGAGCCGTTCCAGGACCTCCGCCACGCCGTCCTCGTCGTGGCCGCCGATCACCCGGTCCGCGGCGGCGAGGACGGCGGGGTGGGCGTTGGCGACCGCGTAGGAGGTGCCGGCCCAGGCCAGCATCGGGAGGTCGTTGGGCATGTCCCCGAAGGCGACCGCCTCCGCCGCGGCGATGCCCGCGCGGGCGGCCAGCTCGTCCAGCGCGGCGGCCTTGCTGACGCCCGCCGCGACGGCCTCCACCAGCCGGTCCCCGTTGGAGTGGTAGGCGCTCACCAGCCCGTCGAGCGCCGGGCGGGCCAGGGCCAGCAGCGCGTCGGCGTCCAGTGCGGGGTGGCGGCCGATCAGCTTCGGCGCGGGGCGGCCGAACAGTTCGGCGTCGGGGACCCGCCGGACGGTCAGGTCGGCGTCCCACTCGCCCGGCTCGTACGCGTGGTCGGCGGCCAGCTCGTGGGCGTACTCGACCGCGAGGCCGATGCCCGGCGCGGCGGCGCGCAGCCGGGCCGCCGCCTCGGCGAGGGCCGGTGCCGGGATGGCGCGTTCGGCCGTCACGGTGCCGGTGCGCAGGTCGTAGCCGAAGGCGCCGTTGGAGCAGATCGCGGTGCCGCGGCCGCCGAACGCCGCGGCGATCGGGCCCATCAGCCGGGGCGGCCGCCCGGTCACCAGGACGAAGCGGCCGCCGGCCCGTTCGACCCGGGCGAAGGCGGCGACGGTCCGGGGCGAGACGGTGCGGTCGCTGCGCACGACGGTGCCGTCGAGGTCGGTGGCGACCAGCCTGGGCGGACGGTGTGTCATCGGCGGTGTGTCATCGGCGGGGTGTCATCGGCGGGGTGCCATCGGCGGGGGCTCCGTTCGGGGCGGGCTCGACTAACAGGAAGGCTTCCTGATGGTCGGTCATCATGGGCGGGCCCGGACGGCCTGTCAAGCGACCCGGGCGCCGACTCGCCCCGGCCGCAGGCCGGTTGGCGCGGGGGGATTGCGGACGTCGCGGCCTGGCCCTACGCTCGCTCCCCATTGATTAGGAAAGTTTCTTAATCAATGGAGTGAGTGCACGCCCATCCCGTCCCCCACATGAGGAGTGGCATGTCCTTCATCGGAAGCAAGCGCGGCACCGCCGTCGCGGTCGCCGTCGCCGGCGGTCTGCTCGCCGTCGCGATCGGCGGCCTGTCGCCGGCCACCGCCGCCGGCACCAACCTCGCGCTGAACAAGCCGGTCACCGTCTCCTCCACCGAGGCCAGCGGCTACAGCGGCGCGAAGGCCGTCGACGGCTCCGGCACCACCCGCTGGTCCAGCACCGAGGGCGTCGACAACCAGTGGATCCGGATCGACCTGGGCGCCGGCACCGCCGTCGACCGGGTCGTGCTCAAGTGGGAGGCCGCGTACGCCAAGGCGTACCGCGTCGAGCTCTCCGACGACGGCTCCACCTGGCGGCAGGTCTACTCCACCAGCAGCGGCGACGGCGGCACCGACGACCTCGCGGTCAGCGGCACCGGCCGCTACCTGCGGGTCTACGGCACCCAGCGCGGCACCGCCTACGGCTACTCGCTGTGGGAGGTCGAGGCGTACGGCACCGGCGGGGGTAGCACCGCCTCGCCCTCGCCGACCGCCTCCGCCTCCGCGTCGGCGTCGCCCACGGCCTCCCCCTCGCCGAGCGCCTCGTCGTCGACCACGCCGCCGACCGGCGGCGTCAACCTGGACGACCCGGCGAAGAAGGAGATCGCCATGAAGCTGGTCTCCAGCGCGGAGAACTCCTCGCTCGACTGGCGCGCCCAGTTCTCCTACATCGAGGACATCAAGGACGGCCGCGGCTACACCGCCGGCATCATCGGCTTCTGCTCCGGCACCGGCGACATGCTCGACCTGGTCGAGGCGTACACCGCCAAGAAGCCGGGCAACGTGCTGGCCTCCTACCTGCCGGCGCTCCGCTCGGTCAACGGCACCGACTCGCACCAGGGCCTCGACCCGGGCTTCCCGGCGGCCTGGAAGCAGGCCGCCACCGACCCGGTCTTCACCCAGACCCAGGAGTCGGAGCGGGACCGGGTGTACTTCAACCCGGCCGTCGCCCAGGCGAAGAAGGACGGGCTGCGCGCGCTCGGCCAGTTCGCGTACTACGACGCGGCCGTCATGCACGGCCCGGACGGGCTCGCCTCGATCCGGTCGGCGGCCCTGGCCAAGGCCAAGCCCCCGGCGCAGGGCGGCAACGAGACCACCTGGCTGAACGCCTTCCTCGACGCGCGCGAGGCGGAGATGCGCAAGGAGGCGGCGCACAGCGACACCACCCGGGTCAGCACCGAGCAGCGGAAGTTCCTCAACGAGGGCAACTTCGACCTGCACACGCCGCTGACCTGGAGCGTCTACGGCGAGCCCTACAGCATCACCTCCTGAGCCGGCGGCTCCCGGCGGCCGTCCGGTGGCGGCCGCCGGGAGCCCCGGGGCGGGGCCCGCGGTAACGAACGGGTCTCCGCCGTTGACAGTCCCATCCATTGTTTGGAAACTTTCCTAACATTCGATCCCGGCAGTCGCGGAGGAGGGCCGACGCATGACCACCCGAAAGCCGCCCCGCCCCCCGCAGGCCGGTACGCCGAGCCTGCTGCGGGCCATCAACGACCGCGCGGCGCTGGAGCTGCTGCTGGCGAACGGCCCGCTCTCCCGGGCCCAGCTCGGCAGCCTGACCGGGCTCTCGAAGCCCACCGCCTCGCTGCTGCTGGCCCGGCTGGAGGCGGTCGGACTGGTGATGCCGGTCGGCACCATGGCCGGGCGGCCGGGGCCCAACGCCCAGCTCTACCAGGTCGACCCGGCGGCCGGACACGTCGCGGGGCTGGACGTCACCAGCACCGGGACCCGGGTCGCGGTGGCCGACATCACCGGCGCGGTCCTGGCCGAGCACCACGTGCCGACCCGGGGCCGGCCGGCCGCGGAGACCGTGGCGCGGACCGCGGAGGCGGTCGCCGAGGCGGTGCGCCGGGCCGGGCTGGCGCCGGGCGCGCTGCGCGAGGTGGTGGTCGGGATCGGCGGCGCGCCGGACCCGGTGACCGGGAAGCTCCGCTACGCCTCGCACCTGCCCGGCTGGCACTCGCCGCGACTGGCGGCGGAACTCGCCGAGGCCGTCGCCGCCGGGGTCTCGTTCGAGAACGACGTGAACCTGGCCGCCGTGGCGGAGCAGGCCGGCGGGGCGGCGGCGGGCCGCGAGGACTTCGTGCTGCTGTGGGCCGAGGAGGGCATCGGCGCGGCGGTCGTGCTGGCCGGCCGGCCCCACCGGGGTTTCACCGGGGGTGCGGGCGAGGTCGGCTACATGCCGGTGCCGGACGCCCCGCCGGTGTCGTTGACCGCCCGCCGGACCCCCTCCGGCGGGTTCCAGGACCTGGCCGGCGGACCGGCCGTGCTGGCGCTGGCCCGCAAGCACGGGCTGCCCGGCACCGACGCCGCGCAGGCGGTCGCCGGGGCGCTGACCGCCCCCGGCGGCGAGGGCTTCCTGGCGGAGCTGGCCGAGCGGCTGGCGGTCGGGCTGGCGGTGATCGCCTCGGTGGTCGACCCGGAGCTGGTCGTCCTCTCCGGCGGCACCCTGACCGCGGGCGGCGAGCCCCTGCGGGAGCTGGTCCAGGACGCCCTGGGCCGGACGTCCATCCCGCGGCCGGAGGTGCGGCTGTCCGCCGTGCCGGGGCCGCCCGTCCTGACCGGCGCCCTGCAACGCGCGCTGACCACCGCCCGGGACGCCCTCTTCAGCACCCACTGACCCGACCCGTCCAGACCCGTCCCCGTCCCGTCCAGATCCGTCCCGTCCAGACCCGTCCCCGACCCGTCCCGCCCCCGCTCACGCCCCCGCGCGAGCAGGGCCCTGCGCCCCCTGCCCCCACCTTCGCAAGGAGAGCACCACCGTGGATCTGACCCGTAGACACCGCCGCTCGCTGGCCGGGATCACCGCCGCCGTCTGCGCGACCCTGCTGGCCTCGGCCTGCACCGGCACCAACTCCGGTGGCGGCCAGGACGGTTCGGCGTCCGGCCAGGACGTGACGATCACCTTCTGGCACGGCTGGAGCCAGGACAACGAGGTGAAGGCGATCAACGACAACGTCGCCGCCTTCGAGAAGCTCCACCCCAACATCCACGTCAAGGTGGTCGGCAACATCGCCGACGACAAGGCCCAGCAGGCCCTGCGCGCCGGCGGCCCCGACGCCCCCGACGTGGTCTCCTCGTTCTCCACCGACAACGTCGGCAAGTTCTGCTCCTCGCACGTGTGGGCCGACCTCGCCCCGATGCTGGCCAAGGACGGCGTCGACCCCGCCAAGACCTTCCCCGCCGCGATGCTCAAGTACAGCCAGTACCAGGGCAACCAGTGCTCGCTGCCGCTGCTCGGCGACGCCTACGGCCTCTTCTACAACAAGACCGCCTTCGCCGCCGCCGGCATCACCGCGCCGCCCAGGACCTTCGGCGAGTTCGCCGAGGACGCCGCCAAGCTGACCGTCACCGACGGCGACTCCTACAAGCAGCTCGGCTTCATGCCGAACTACCACGGCTACGAGACCGCGATCGCGCACTACCTCGGCCAGTACGGCAGCACCTACTTCGGCCCCGACGGCAAGTCCGACATCGCCACCGACCCGACCGTCGCCGCCGCGCTCGGCTGGCAGAAGCAACTCGTCGACCGGCTCGGCGGGTTCGACAAGCTGGAGAAGTACCGCACCTCGTTCGGCGACGAGTTCAGCGCCAAGAACCCCTTCACCACCGGCCAGGTCGCGATGAGCCTGGACGGCGAGTGGCGCACCGCCTCCCTCGCCGAGGACAAGCCCGACTTCGAGTGGGCCACCGCCCCGTTCCCGGTGCCGGACGACCAGGCCTCCACGTACGGGCGCGGCTACCAGACCGGCACCATCGTCGGCATCGCCAACGGCAGCAGGAAGCAGACCGCCGCCTGGACCTTCGTCAAGTACCTCACCACCGACACCGACGCCGTCGTCTCCTTCGCCAACGCCATCCACAACGTCCCCAGCACGCTGGCCGCCCTCGACTCGCCGAAGCTGGAGGCCGACCCCAACTTCCGCACCTTCGTCGACGTCGCGAAGAACCCGAACTCCTCGACCACCCCGGCCAGCGTCAACGGCGGCGCCTACCAGGTCTCCCTCCAGAACCTCAGCTACGCCGTCGAATCCGGCCAGCAGAACGACCTCAGGGCGGGCCTGACGGCCACCGCCAAGGAGATCGACGACGCCATCGCCCAGGCGAAGTGACGTACACACCATGGCACACGTGAGCTCCACCCTCCCGCCGGCGCTGCGCCGCAAGCGCCGGCGGGAGGCCGCCCGCACGGCGGCCTTCCTCTCCCCGTGGCTGATCGGGTTCGGGTTCTTCTTCCTCTACCCGCTGCTGTCCACCGTCTACTTCTCCTTCATGAACTACGACGGGTTCGCCGCGCCGACCTTCGTGGGCCTGCGGAACTGGGACTTCGTCTTCACCAAGTACCCCTCGTTCTGGCAGGGGATGGGCAACACGCTCTGGCTGGTCGCGGTGATGGTCACCCTGCGGGTGGCGTTCGGCCTGGGCGTCGGCCTGCTGGTGACGAAGGTCAAGACCGGCAGCGGGTTCTTCCGCACCGCCTTCTACCTGCCCTACCTGGCGCCGCCGGTGGCCGCCACGATGGCCTTCGCCTTCCTGCTCAACCCGGGCACCGGCCCGGTCAACCACCTGCTGGGCGAGATCGGCCTGCCGCAGCCCGGCTGGTTCACCGACCCGTCCTGGTCGAAGCCGGCCCTGACCATGCTGGCCATGTGGGGCATCGGCGACCTGATGGTGATCTTCATGGCGGCGCTGCTGGACGTCCCCCGGGAGCAGTACGAGGCGGCCGAACTGGACGGCACGAGCGCCCCGCAGCGGTTCCGGTTCGTCACGCTGCCGAACATCGCGCCGATCGTGGTGTTCGCCGTGGTCACCGGGGTGATCCAGGCGATGCAGTACTACACCCAGGCGATCGTGGCCGGGAAGGTCGCCTCCGGCGTGATCGGCGGCTCCGGCCAGCAGTTCGAGCCCGGCTACCCGCACGGCTCGACCTGGACGCTGCCGCAGATGGTCTACAACCTCGGCTTCCAACGCTTCGACACCGGTTCGGCCTGCGTGGTCGCGATCATCCTGTTCGCGATCTCGATGGCCTTCACTTCGCTGCTGATGCGCCGCCGCGCCGGCTTCCTGAACTCCGAGGACTGAGCACGATGACCCTCGCACCCTCGCTCCCCACCAAGGTCGTGCCCCGCACCCTCGCGCTCCGGGCGGCCCGTCGCAAGGCGGTGTTGAACTGGGTCGCGGTGCACTCGCTGGCGATCGCCGCCGCGCTGTTCTTCCTGCTGCCGTTCGTGTTCGTGTTCCTGACCTCGGTGATGACCGACCGCCAGGCACTGACCTCCGACCTGTGGCCCCACCACTGGCAGTGGTCGAACTACACCAAGGTGTGGAACACCGACGGCTTCCTCACCTGGTGGCGCAACACCCTGCTCTACGCCGCCCTGGGCACCGCGCTGACCATCGCCTCCAGCCTGCCCGTCGCCTACGCCCTGGCCCGCTTCCGCTTCCGCGGCCGCAACCTGGCCCTGATGGCCGTCGTCTCCATGATGATGCTCCCACCCCAGGTCACCGTCATCCCGATGTACCTGTTCTGGGCCAAACAACTGCACCTGTCCGGCACCCTGTGGCCCCTGATCATCCCGATGGCCTTCGGCGACGCCTTCTCCATCTTCCTGCTCCGCCAGTTCCTCCTCACCATCCCCAAGGAATACGTCGAAGCCGCCCGCATCGACGGCTGCGGCGAACTGCGCACCCTCCTGCGCGTCATCCTCCCCATGGCGAGGCCCGCCATCGCCGCCGTCGCGCTCTTCCAGTTCTTCTCCTGCTGGAACGACTACTTCGGACCGCAGATCTACGCCTCCGAGAACCCGGGCGCCTGGACCCTCAGCTACGGCCTGGAATCCTTCAAAGGCGCCCACCACACCAACTGGAACCTCACCATGGCCGCGACCCTCCTAGTCCTGGCCCCCGTGATGATCCTGTTCTTCCTCGCACAACGCGCCTTCGTCGAAGGCGTCACACTGACAGGGGTCAAGGGCTGATGTCCGCACTCAAACTCGCCATCGTCGGCGGCGCCTCCACCTACACGCCCGAACTCATCGACGGCTTCGCGCGCCTGCGCGACACCCTCCCCATCGGCGAACTCGTCCTCATCGACCCGGCCGCCGACCGCCTCGAACTCATCGCCGCCCTCGCCCGCCGTATCTTCGCCAGACAAGGCCACCACGCCACCGTCACCACCACCACCGACACCACCACCGGCGTCCACGACGCCGACGCCGTCCTGCTCCAACTGCGCGTCGGCGGACAAGCCGCCCGCGACAAGGACGAGACCTGGCCCCTGGAATGCGGCTGCGTCGGCCAGGAGACCACCGGCGCCGGCGGCCTCGCCAAAGCCCTGCGCACCGTCCCCGTCGTCCTCGACATCGCCGAACGCGTCCGCGCCGCCAACCCCCACGCCTGGATCGTCGACTTCACCAACCCCGTCGGCATCGTCACCCGCGCCCTGCAGAGCGCCGGACACAAAGCCGTCGGCCTGTGCAACGTCGCCATCGGCTTCCAACGCAAATTCGCCACCCACCTCGGCGTCGACCCCGAACTCGTCCGCCTCGACCACGTCGGCCTCAACCACCTCACCTGGGAACGCGGCGTCACCCTCCTGGACACCCCCGACGCCACCACCGGCACCGAAGTCCTGCCCCGACTGCTCACCGAACACGGCCAGGCCATCGCCGCCGACCTCCACCTCCCCCTGCCCGTCATCCAGCGCCTGGGCGTCGTCCCCTCCTACTACCTGCGCTACTTCTACCAGCACGACCAGGTCGTCAAGGAACTCCAGGACAAGGGCTCCCGCGCCGCCGAGGTCGCCGCCATCGAGAAGCAGCTCCTGGAGCTGTACGCCGACCCCGCCCTCGACACCAAACCCGAACTCCTCGGCCAGCGCGGCGGCGCCTTCTACTCCGAAGCCGCCGTCCAGCTCATCGCCTCCCTGCTGGGCACCGACCACCGCACCACCGTCCAGGTCGTCAACACCCGCAACGACGGCATCCTGCCCTTCCTCCCCGACGACGCCGTCATCGAGGTCCCCGCCACCGTCGACGCCACCGGCGTCCGCCCCCTGCCCCAACGCCCCCTCGAACCCCTCTACGCCGGCCTGATCGCAAGCGTCACCGCCTACGAACACCTCGCCCTCGACGCCGCCCTCCACGGCGGCCGCGACCGCGTCTTCGACGCCCTCCTCGCCCACCCCCTGATCGGCCAGATCGACCTCGCCGACCACCTCACCGACCGCCTCCTCGCCCACAACCGCCACCACCTGAACTGGGCGTGAGCACCGAACATGGCCAGCACGCACCACCACGGGGGGACGCACCGATGAACCGACCGCACCCGGAGCACCTGCCCGGCGTCCTCGCCGTCGACGCCGGCAACAGCAAGACCGACGTCGCCCTGGTCTCCACCGACGGACGGGTCCTCGGCACCGCCCGCGGTGGTGGCTTCCAACCGCAGAACACCGGCCCGGCCGCCGCCGTCGCCACGCTCGTCCCGCTGGTCCGGTCCGCCGCCGCGCAGGCCGGGCTGGCCCCCGACGGCCCGGTCGCGGCCCACGTCAGCGCCTGTCTGGCCAACGCCGACCTGCCGATCGAGGAACAGCAACTGCACGACGCGATCACCGGCCACGGCTGGGCACCGTCCACGCACGTCGCCAACGACACCTTCGGCCTGCTGCGGGCCGGCACCGACGGACCGCTCGGCGTCGCCGTGGTCTGCGGCGCCGGCATCAACTGCGTCGGCCTGCGCCCCGACGGGCAGACCGCCCGCTGGCCCGCGCTCGGCACGCTGACCGGCGACTGGGGCGGCGGCGGCGGACTCGCCGAGGAGTCCATGTGGCACGCCGCCCGGGCCGAGGACGGCCGCGGCGCACCCACCCTGCTCTCCCCGATGATCGGCGCCCACTTCGGCCTGGCCGGCGCCAACGCCGTCGCCGAGGCGATCCACCTGGGCCGGATCGACCGCACCCGGCTGCACGAGATCACCCGGGTGCTGTTCGCCGCCGCCGACGCCGGGGACGCCACCGCGCTCGCCGTGATCGACCGGCAGGCCGCCGAGATCGCCCGGCTCGCCGTGATCACCCTCGGCCGCCTCGACCTGCTCGACCGGCCGGTCCCGGTCGTCCTCGGCGGCGGCGTGCTCGCCTCCCGCCAGCCGCTGCTGCTCGACAACCTCACCGCCCGCCTCGCCGCCGACGCCCCCCTCGCCGAACCCCGCGTCGTCGTCGCCCCGCCCGTCCTCGGCGCCGCCCTGCTCGGCCTGGACCACCTGGGCGCCGCACCCGAGATCCAGCAGCGCCTGCGCGACGCCTACCCCAGCGCGTCCCCCGCGGCGATCTGACCTCCTGCGCCGCACCCCCCGAGACCCGCCGCCGGCGGGAGCGTCCGAGGCACCGCACTGCCGCGTACCGCTCCCGCCGGCGGCGTCCACGGTTCCACCCACCGCCAGGAACGACCCCCGACCGTTTTCGCAAGGAGAACCCGATGCGCCCTGCCCGCCCCCTCGCCCGCCGCACCCTGCTGGCCGGCGCCGCCGCCGCGGCCGCCCTCGTGCTCGGCCTGAACCTGGTGCCGGCCTCGGCCGCGGCCGGCGGCGGCCTGACCACCGACCAGCGGCGCCGCGCCGACCAGCTGATCAGCGTGTTCGAGAACGGCACCACGGTGATCCAGTACGGCTACGCGGAGAACATCAACGACGGCCGCGGCGTGACGGCGGGCCGGGCCGGGTTCACCACCAACGACGGCGACGCGCTGAAGGTGGTGCGGGCCTACACCGAGCAGGTGCCGGACAACCCGCTGGCCGCGTTCGTCCCCGAGCTGGAGCGGCTGGCCGCGGCGGGCAGCGGCGACACCTCCGGGCTGCCGGAGGCGGACTACGTCACGGCGTGGAAGCGGGCGGCGGACGACCCGGCGTTCCGGCGGGTGCAGGACGCGCAGGTCGACGAGCGCTACTTCGCCCCGGCGATGGCGGACGCCGACCGCCTGGGCCTGACCACCGCGCTGGCCCGCGCGGAGCTGTTCGACGCCTCCGTCCAGCACGGCAACGGCTCCGAGTACGACGCGCTGCCCGCCCTGATCGCCCGTACCAGCGCCAAGGCGGGCACCCCGGCCGCAGCGGGCGAGGACGCCTGGCTGGACGCCTTCTTCGACGTCCGGATCGACGACCTGACCCACCCCGCGAACTCGGCGACCCAGGCGGAGTGGAGCCAGTCCGTCGACCGGGTCGAGGCACTGCGCCGCATCGCCCGCACCGGCAACCGGAACCTCGACGGCCCCTTCACCGTCACCGCGTTCGGCGCGACCCACACGATCTCCTAGCCCCCTTCCCGGGACGTCCCGACCCGGGGGAGGAGCCGCCGCGTTGTGCGGCTCACACCCCGGGGCGGGAACCGGCGGTCCGCACACGGGCGTTCCATTGCACGGAGTGGTGCCCCGGGCAGTGACCCGGAAATGATCCCTTTGTATGCTCCGCTCTCCAGCTTCATCCGTCCGCCGACGTCCACCGCGCAGACGGAGCGGTGGCAGAGGCGGCCCAGCGGGCGGCCTCCGGTGAAGGGTGCAGGTGTATGACAGGCCAGAGGGCGGGGTCGTCGGGTGAGGCCGCCGGCTGGTGGGAGGACCACTCCCAGCAGGACGATTCCTACCGGCAGGACGCACCCCCGCGGGACGACGCCCCGGCGCCGAACCTGCCGCGCCGCCGCTCCGGCGGCCACGACGCGGCCCCCGCGCCCGCGACCGCGCCCGCGACCGGTGGCCGGGCCGAGGCCCGCCGGGCCGCCCAGGGCCGCGGCGGCGCGGGCGGGCGCGGCGGCGGCAACGGAAGCGGAAGCGGCGGGAACAGCGGCGGCGGCAGCGGTGGCGGCGGTCGGGCCGAGGCCCGCCGGGCCGCGCAGGGCCGCCGCAAGCCGCGCCGGACCAAGCGGATCGTGATCTGGGCCCTGGTCGGCACCAGCCTCGCCGTGGTCGGCACCGGCGGCTTCCTCTACTGGAAGCTGAACTCCAACCTGAGCTCCTGGGACAGCGCGGGCGTCAGCGAGAGCCGCCCGCCGGAGGCGCAGGCCGACGCGGACGGCAACAAGCCGATGAACATCCTGCTGATCGGCTCCGACTCGCGCGACGGCGCCAACAAGGACCTCGGCGGCGGTGACGAGGGCGGCGCCCGCTCCGACACCACGATCCTGTTGCACGTCTACGCCGACCACAAGCACGCCGTCGGCATCTCGTTCCCGCGCGACGCGCTGGTCGAGATACCCGCCTGCATGCTGCCGACCAAGAAGTGGACCAAGCCGCAGCCCAGCGCCATGTTCAACAGCGCCTTCTCGGTGGGCGACACCGACGCGGGCAACCCGGCCTGCACCCAGAACACCGTCGAGAAGCTCACCAACCTGCGGGTCGACCACACCATCGTGGTCAACTTCCAGGGCTTCGCCGACATGACCAAGGCGGTCGGCGGCGTCGAGGTCTGCCTGCCCAACGACATCTACGAGCGTGACCTCAACCCGAACCTGCCGCGCAAGGGCAAGGTGGTCTACCAGAAGGGCGTCCAGAAGGTCGAGGGCCAGTCCGCGCTGGACTACGTCCGGCTGCGCCACGGCATCGGCGACGGCTCCGACGTCGGCCGGATGAAGCGTCAGCAGGCGTTCCTGTCCGCGCTGATCAAGCAGGTGAAGTCGAACGGGATGAGCCCGACCGCCCTGTACCCGCTGGCTGACGCCGCCACCAGGTCGATGACGGTGGACGAGGGCCTGAACAGCATCCAGAAGCTGACCGACCTGGCGATGACGCTCAAGGGCATCGACCTGTCCAACATCAAGTTCCTCACCACACCCTGGCACTACCAGGGCGAGCGGATCGGCCTCAACCACCCCGAGGTCGACCAGCTGTGGGCCGCCCTGCGGGCCGACCGCACGCTGGACGGCAAGGACGCCAGCGCGGGCAGCGCCAGCCCGACGCCGACCCCGGCGGCCGACCCGGCGCCGGCCGCGACCCCGGCCGCTACCCCGGCCGCGCCGGTCAACGGCGCCGGCGTGAAGGTCGCCGTCCTGAACGGCACCACCACGGGCGGGCTCGGCAACAAGGCGGCCGCGACCCTGAAGGGCGCCAACTACACCGTCACCACGACCGGCAACGCGCCCAGCCAGAACCACGCCACCACGGTGGTCCAGTACGGCTCGGCCGGGCAGAAGGCGAACGCGCAGGCCGTCGCCGCGCTGTTCCCCGGCGCGACCGTCGAGGCGGGCGGCGGCGCGGGCGTCACGCTGGTCCTCGGCAAGGACTACGCGGGCACCGCCGGCGGCGGGACGACCGCAGCGAGCAAGGACCCGGGCCCGGTCTCCTCGGCGGTCGCCGAGGGCGCCCGCTCCGCGGACCAGGACGCCTGCTCCGACCTCAGCTACGGCTGACCGGCCCCGCCAGGACGCGTGCTGCCCCGGCCCTCCGGGAAGGGCCGGGGCGGCGGGCCGTGCGGGGCGCGGTGTCAGGCGAGGCCGAACACCCGGTCCAGCACGACGGCCACGCCGTCCTCGTCGTTGCCGACCGTCACCTCGTCGGCGACCGCGCGCAGCTGCTCGTGCGCGTTGCCCATCGCCACGCCGTACCCGGCCCAGCGGAACATCGGGACGTCGTTGGGCATGTCGCCGAAGGCGATGGTCTCGGCGGCGGTGGCGCCCAGCCGGCGGGCGGCCAGGGTGAGGCCGGTGGCCTTGGTCAGGCCGAGCGGGAGGAGCTCGACGATGCCCTCGCCGGCCATCGTGATGCCGACCAGCTGGCCGGCCACCGACTGGGCGGCGGAGGCGAGTTGGTCGTCCGTCAGCTCGGCGTGCTGGATGTACAGCTTGCTGACCGGGGTGGCCAGCAGCTCCTCGGGGGCGACCGGGCGCAGCGGCAGTTCGGTGCCGATCCGCAGCTTGTAGCCGGGGCCGGCCAGCACCTCGCCGTCCAGGCCGTCCTGGTTGGCGGCGACGGCCAGCGGGCCGACCTCGGCCTCGATCTTGGCGAGGGCGAGCGCGGCCAGCTGCCGGTCCAGGGTGACGGAGGTGAGCAGCTTGTGCGCGCCCGCGTCGTAGACCTGGGCGCCCTGCCCGCAGACCGCTATCCCGGTGTAGCCGATCTCGTCGAGCACCGGCCGGGTCCAGCCCGCGGAGCGGCCGGTGACGATGATGTGCTTGGCCCCGAGCGCGGTGACCGCGGCCAGGGACTCCCGGGTGCGGGCGGAGACGTTCTCGGCGCTGGTGAGCAGCGTCCCGTCGAGGTCGGTGGCGACCAGCCGGTAGGGCAGGGCGTGGGTGCTCATGGCGCGGGTGCTCCTGGACGAAGGGGTGTTACCGGGCGGCGACGGGCTCCAGCACGGACTTCCCGCCGAGGAAGGGCCGCAGGGCCTCGGGCAGGGCGACCGAGCCGTCGGGGAGCTGGTGGTTCTCCAGCAGCGCGACGATCACCCGGGGGACGGCGACCAGGGTGCCGTTGAGGGTGGCCAGCGGGCGGACGCCGTCGGCGTCGCGCATCCGGATGGCGAGCCGGCGGGCCTGGTACTCGGTGGTGTTGGAGGTGGAGGTGACCTCGCGGTACCTGCCCTGGGTCGGGACCCACGCCTCGATGTCGAACTTGCGGGCGGCGGAGGAGCCGAGGTCGCCGGAGGCGACGTCGATCACCCGGTAGGGCAGCTCCAGGGCGTTCAGGAAGTCCTTCTCCCACTGGAGCAGGCGGCGGTGCTCGGCCTCGGCGTCCTCGGGGGTGGTGAAGACGAACATCTCCACCTTCTCGAACTGGTGGACCCGGATGATGCCGCGGGTGTCCTTGCCGTAGGTGCCGGCCTCGCGGCGGAAGCAGGAGGAGAAGCCGGCGTACCGCAGCGGCAGCTTGTCGGCGTCCAGGATCTCGTCCATGTGGTAGGCGGCGAGCGGTACTTCGCTGGTGCCGACCAGGTAGCGGTCGTCGTCCGCGAGGTAGTACACGTTCTCGGCGGCCTGGCCGAGGAAGCCGGTGCCGTCCATCGCGGCGGGGCGCACCAGCGCGGGGGTGATCATCGGGGTGAAGCCGGCGGCGCCGGCCTGGGCCATCGCCATGTTGACCAGGGCGAGCTCCAGCAGCGCGCCGGGGCCGGTCAGGTAGTAGGAGCGGGCGCCGGCCACCTTGGCGCCGCGCTCGGTGTCGATCGCGCCGAGCAGCCGGCCCAGTTCGACGTGGTCGCGGGGCTCGAAGCCCTCGGCGGCGAAGTCGCGCGGGGTGCCGACCTCCTCCAGGGTGACGAAGTCCTCCTCGCCGCCGACCGGGGCGGCCGGGTCGATCAGGTTCGCCAGCGCGCGCTGCAGCCGCTCGGCCTCCTCCTTCGCCTCGCCCTGCGCGGTGTCGGCGGCCTTCACCTCGGCGGCCAGCTCCTTGGTGCGGGCCAGCAGCGCGGCCTTCTCCTCGCCCTTGGCGGCGGCCACCAGCTTGCCGAGCTGCTTCTGCTCGGCGCGCAGTTCGTCGAAGCGGGTGCCGGACGCGCGGCGGCGTTCGTCGGCTGAGAGCAGGGCGTCGACCAGGTCGACGTCCTCACCACGGGAGCGCTGCGAGGAGCGCACGCGCTCGGGGTCGTCACGGAGCAGGCGGAGGTCGATCACGGGCTCCAGCCTACCGGTGGCGGGCGGACGGTCCGGGGAGCGGAATCCGGCCGATGCCGACTTGGGCGTTGTGTCCGTTTCTGTCGGGGAATGTGGCATGATGCGCCGGGCCGTCGGCGGGGGGTGTGGAAGGGGCCTGGGGAAAGCCGTCCCGACCCTGGGGATAACTCCGCTCCGCCTGTGGATAACCCCGGTGGACAACTCCGCCGGGAGCGGGTTATCCACAGGCGTCCGGGCGGGCCTGTGGACAGCGGGAAACCGAAGGGCCGCAGACGTCCGAACCGGGAATTCCAGGTTTCAAACCCCGATTCGGCTTCCCGAGTGAGGGAATTCGCTCGCTCGCCCAGGTGATTTGTCGGCGCAAGGGCGACTCTGGTCCGATAAGTCCACTCCGCGCCCCTAGCTGATGATCTGACCGGGCTCGACGGTTTCTTTACCGTTTTGTCGACCGGGACCCGCCCCTGTGGATAACTGCCCGTCAGCTGGGGACAACCGCGCCTGTGGACGCCGCCCGCCGCCCTGTGGATGAACCGCCCCGCCCGCCGCCGCCCGGCCCGCGGCCCGCCGCGCCGCTGGTGAACGGGGTTCGGCCGGCCAGGTGACGTCCGGGCGTGTCGAAAATGAACGGGTCGCAACCGCGTGCGGTCCCGACCCGGCCGGATTCGCGCCCCCCGGGTGCGCGGGGTGCGCCGGGGGCGCGGGTCAGAGCTCCCCGCGCCCGTCCAGGCAGCGCGAGAGCCAGTCCGAGGCGTTGGCGAAGTCGAGGTCCGAGGTGCCGTTGCGGAGCGGGGAGGCGGCGCCCTTGTCGGCCCGCGGGTAGGAGCCGAGGAAGCGCACCTGCGGGCAGATCCGCTTCAGGCCCATCATCGCCTCGCTGACCCGCCGCTCGCTCAGGTGCCCCTCGCAGTCGAACAGGAAGCAGTAGCTGCCCATGCCCTCGCCGGTCGGCCGGGACTCGATCCGCATCAGGTTGATGCCGCGCACCGCGAACTCCTGCAGCAGCTCCAGCAGCGCGCCCGGGTGGTCGTCCGGCAGCCACGCCACCATCGAGGTCTTGTCCCAGCCGGTCGCCGAGGAGACCCGCCCCGGCCGGCCCGCCAGCACGAACCGGGTGGTCGGCGAGGTCGCGGGGTTGATCGCGTCCGACAGCACCTCCAGCCCGTACAGCTCGGCGGCGAACGCGCCCGCCACCGCCGCGTCGTAGCGGCCCTCCTGCACCAGCCGGGCCGCCTCCGCGTTGGACGCCGCCGACTCCCACTGCGCGTCCGGCAGGTTCGCGGCCAGCCAGTGCCGCACCTGCGGCTGGGCCACCGGGTGGCCGCTGACCGTCTTCACGTCGCCCGCGGCCGTCCCGGGCCGGACCATCACCGCGAACGAGATCGGCAGCAGCACCTCGCGGTAGATCATCAGCGGGCTGCCGTTGATCAGCTCGTCGCTGGTGGTGGTGACCGCGCCGTCCACCGAGTTCTCGATCGCCACCATCGCGCCCGCGGCCTCGCCCGCCCGCACCGCGTCCAGCGCCGCCGACACCGACGCCACCGGCGTCAGCTCCCGGGTCGCCGCCTCCGGCAGCGTCCGCAGCGCGGCCTCGGTGAAGGTGCCCGCGGGTCCGAGATAGGTGTAACGGGTCGCCGACATGACCGCCTCCGAAACTCACAGCGCGTACGCGTGGACAGCCCCGGCCCACCCCGTCACCATAGCCACTCCCGCCCCCCGGCCCGCCCGCGTTCCGCACTACGGGCACCGGCCCGGGCGGCGGCGTGCTACGCCCCTCAGCCCTCCAGCAGCTGCTGCCCCACGTACCCGCCCGCCGGGGCGCCCGGCGGGACGGCGAACAGCGCGGACGCCTCGTGCCGCAGGTAGCGGGAGAGGCCGTCGCCGCGGGCGAGCCGCTGCTGGACCGGCACGAAGCCGCGCGCCGGGTCGGCCTGGTACGCGGCGAACAGCAGCCCGGCGTCGGGGGAGCCGTCCGGCAGCAGGCCGTCGTGGAAGGAGAAGCCGCGCCGGAGCATCGCCGCCCCGCCGTTGGAGGCCGCCGCGGCGACCCGGACGTGCGCGTCGGGGGCGATCCGCAGGACGCCGTCCGGGTCGGTGGCGGCCAGGTCGACCGGGGTCCGCTCGACCGCGCCCGGCCCGCCGGAGAGCGGGGCGCCGTCGCTCTTGCGGCGGCCGATGATCCGCTCCTGCTTGTCCAGCGGCAGGGTGTCCCAGCCCTCCAGCAGCATCCGGATCCGGCGCAGCACGGCGTAGCTGCCGCCCGCCATCCAGTCGGGGCCGGTCGCGAACACGGCGGCCTCGAAGTCCGGGTCGGACGGCCGCGGGTTGTTGGTGCCGTCGACCTGGCCCATCAGGTTGCGGCCGGTCATCGGGTGCGGCGTCGCGCCGGGCGTCCGGGCGAAGCCGGACATCAGCCAGCGCGGCGCGGCCAGCCCGGTGGCCAGCCGCAGCAGCACCCGCAGCGCGTGCACCGCGACCAGCGCGTCGTCCGCGCCGACCTGCACCCACAGGTCGCCGTCCGAACGGGCCGGGTCCAGCGCGTCGCCGGGGAAGGCGGGCAGCGCGGCCAGCGCGGCGGGGCGGCGGTCGGCCAGGCCGGCCTTGTCGAACAGGCCCGCGCCGAAGCCGAAGGTGACGGTCAGCGAGCTCGGTCCGGCGTCCAGCGCGATCTGGTTCTCGCCCTCGGCGGCGGGCTCGCCCGCCGCCATCCGGGCCGCGGCCGCGGACCAGCCGCGCAGCAGCGCGGCCAGCCCGTCCCGCCCGGTGCTGGCCAGCAGGTCGAACGCCGCCCACTCGACCCGGGCCTGCGCGGGCTCGGTGATCCCGCCCTGCCGGGCCCCGTGGAACGGCACCCGGGCCGCGCCCAGGCCCGGCCCGGCGGCCGCCGGCGCCTGCGCCGAGGCCCGGCCGCCCCACGCCCCGCCGGCCGCGCCCACCGCGAGCCCGGCCCCGGCCCCGCCGAGCACCGCCCGCCGGGACAGCCCGCCGGACCCGGCCGGTGTCGTCGACTGCCCGCTCACGGCCCCACCTTCAGCTGCTGGGTCGCCGTCACCTGGTCGATGTCGGAGGACCGGACGGTCACCGACACCACCCACACGCCGTTCAGCGGCAGCTGCGCGGTGCCGGTCCAGCTCCCGGCGCCCTCCGCCCGCAGGGTGACCGGCAGCGGGCCGAGGTCGCGGTCGGGCAGGGTGAACGCCAGCTCGACCTCCGGCACCTCGACGGGCTGCCCGGCGCCGTCGACCAGCTTCAGGGTGACCGCGTTCGGCCCGGTGGCGACCGGGTTGACGGTGACGGTGGCGGTGCCCTTCGCGTTCGGGGTGCGGCCGCCGGTGTCGTACGGGAGCTTCAGCTCCTGGGTCCGGCCCGGCACCGCCGAGGCGCCCGCCGACGGGGCCGACGCGGCGGGGGCGTCCGCGACGGCCTGGGCGACCCGTCCGGGCGGCGAGTTGGTGAGCATGGTGGTGACCACCAGCACCAGCACCGCGACCGCGGTCTCCACCAGCACGCTGCGCCGCAGCCCGGCCCGCGCGGGCGAGCCGGCGGCGGCCCGCTCGCCCCGGGCGCGGTCCCGCAGCGCCCGCTGCCGGGCGAGCTGGGCGGCCCGCTCCGGATCGGCGTCGGCGGTGTCGGCGGCGCCCGTCGCGTCCGCGTCCGTGTCCGCGTCCAGGTCCGTGTCCGTGCGGGTGTCCGTGGCGGTCCCGGCCCGCGCCGGCTCGTCGGCGGTGCGCAGCCGGGCGGTCCAGGCGCGGGAGATCCAGGCGACGCCGAGCATCGCCGCCACGCAGCCGACCTTGATCAGCAGCAGTCGCCCGTACTCGGTGTCGACCAGCGCGCTCCACGAGCCCAGGCCGCGCCAGGACTGGTAGGCGCCGGTCACCACCAGCACCGCGACCAGCCAGAACGCCAGCCGGGAGAAGCGGTCGACGGCGGCGGCGGTCAGGCCGCGGCGCAGGCCGAGGGCGAGCACGGCCAGGCCGCCGAGCCAGCCGGCCATCGCGAGCAGGTGCAGGGCGGCCAGCGGCAGCGCGAGGGCGACCTGGATGCCGACCGCGGAGTGGTCGGCGCCGACCCAGGTCGCGGAGAGCGCGAGCGCCAGGGCCAGTCCGGCCAGGCCGAGGCCGAGCCGGGTGTCGCGCTGCGGGCGTTCGGCGGCGGCCCGCTCCAGCCGGCGCAGCTCGGCCTCCTCCGGGTCGGCGTCCTCGTCCGGCGCGGCGTCCACCGGGGCGGGTGCGGGCTGCTGCTGCCCCAACTGGCCGACCAGCAGCGACAGGAAGACGCCGGCGGCGGCGAGCAGCAGCATCCGGGCGGCGAGCGCGGTGCCGATCCGCTCGTCCAGGGTGGCGCGCACCAGCGACAGGTCGAAGGTCTGCCCGAGGCCGGTGCCGCGCTCGTACGGGCCGCGCAGCATCAGCACCGCCCAGGTGGAGAGCAGCAGCGCGACCCAGGCGGACATCAGCAGCCGCTGCACGCCGCGCACGGCCGCGCCGCCGGGCCACACCACGATCACGAACGCGGCGGCGCCGGCCAGCAGCGCGAACGCGGTGTACGCGACGGTGCGGGCGGTGCCGTAGGCGAAGGCGACCGCGCCGTCGGCCTTGGCGCCCTGCACGGCGGCGGCGTTCACCGAGGTGTCGGACGGGGCGCCGACCGAGAAGGTGAACGCGCCGCCGATCGGGTGGGAGTCCTCCGAGACGGCCCGCCAGGCCACCGTGTAGGTGCCGTTGCCGAGGTTCGCCCGCAGTCCGACCCGGGCGGTGGTGTCCCGGCCGTCGACGTGTCCGGGCTTGCCGTCGTCGACGGCGTTGCCCTGCGGGTCGAGCACCCGCACCGAGTCCGGGGAGAGCGACACGCCCTCGCTGAAGGTCAGCGTCACGGCGGCGGGCGCGGTCGCCACCACCGAGTTCCGCTCCGGGTCGGTCTGCTCCAGGGTGGCGTGCGCGGACGCCGCCGTCGCCCCGCCGAGCACCAGCCCGAGCGCCGCCACCAGCACCGCCAGCAGCGCGCCGAGCCGCCGCCTCGCCCCTGTCACCACGTGCCTGCCTCTTCTCGCCATCGCCGGTCAGTCGCCCGTACCCGGACGGTACGTCAGGGGTTTCACCGGAACCTTCACCACGACCGTGCCCGCCTTGGCGAACCGCAGGTCCAGCTCCAGCTCGTCGCCCAGCGCGGGCCGCTTCACCCAGTCCATGATCATCAGGTGCGCGCCGCCGCGGGCCAGGTCGAGGGTGCCGCCGGCCGGGACGTCCATCGCCGCGACCGCCTCCATCGAGGTGTCGGTCGAGCGGTGCATCGTCACCGACCCGGCGGACGGGCTGCTCACGCTCACCAGGGTGTCCGCGCCGCCGTCGTTGCGGACGGTCAGGTAGCCCGCGCCCATCCCGTCGGGGGTGGCGGGCAGCGGTATGTACGGGTCCGCGACGGTCAGCCGCGGCACCCCGTCGCCCTCCCCGTCCGACTGGAACGCCACCGCGAGCGCGCCCGCCGCCAGCACGGCCGCCAGCGCGGCCCCGCCCAGCGCGCCGCGCCGGAAGGCCCGGCTCACACCGCCACCCCGTCCGCCAGCAGCGCCAGGTCGTGCTTGTAGACGTCGGTCGAGGTGCCCGCCATGTACAGCAGGTGCGCCTTGTCGTCGGTCGGCAGGAACGCCAGCACCTGCGCGCCGTGCGTGGAGGTCACCGCGCCCTTCGCGTCGACCACCGGGTCCTCGACCGCGATGCCCAGCGGCCTGGCCGCGGCCCGCACCTTCGCCAGGTCGCCGGTCATCCCGACGAAGTCCTTGCCCATCGAGTCCAGCCAGGTCCGCAGCACCTGCGGGGTGTCCCGCTCCGGGTCGGTCGAGACGAACACGATCGCCAGCTTCTCCCGCTGCTCGGCGGTCAGCTTCGACATCGCGACCCCGATGTCGCCCATCGTGGTCGGGCACACGTCCGGGCAGCTGGTGTACCCGAAGAACAGCAGCACCGTCTTGCCCGCGGTCCTGGCCCGCAGGTCGTACGGCTGCCCGGAGGTGTCGTCCAGCACCAGGTCCGGCTTCTCGAAGTTCTTGCTCAGCACCGTGCCCTGGTACCGGCTGGTCGAGGCCTTCTTGCTGACCTTCGCCGCCCCCGTGCTCTCCCCGCCGCCCCCGGACGAGGAACAGGCGGACAGCGCGAGCGAGGCGCCCAGCACGAGGGCGGCGGCGGTCAGGAACCGGGAACGGGGGCGACGGGGGCGACGGAGGGAGGCCAAGGGACTGTCCTGTTCGTACGGGGAGCTTCGGGTCTGAACGGCGGGGCGACGGGTGTCGCGGCGAGGGGGCCGGGGCGGGGCCGCCGGGCGTGCGCGGCCCCGCTCCGGCCGGGGGTCAGGACCGGTCGGAACGGCGGCGCAGCCCGGCCGCGCCGAGCGCCGCGCCGAGCACGCCGACCACGATGCCGACCACGCCGAGCGTGCGGGCCGTCGAGTCGGAGGACTTCGCGGCGGGCGCCGCGGCCTCCTGCTTGCCGGTGGAGTCCGCCGAGTGGTGGTCGGCGGCCGCGGCGGCGTCCGCGGCCTTGGCCAGCTTCAGCGCCGGGGCGGGCTTGGACGGCTCGGGCTGCCCGTCCTTGGCCTCCTCGATCCAGCGCACCACGTCGCCGTTGTCGTACGTCTGCAGCGCCTTGAAGGTCAGCTTGTCGGTGTCGGTCGGCAGCGCGCCGAGCGAGACCGCGAAGTCCTGGTACTGGCCGGGCCCGATCTTGGTGCCGTCGTTCGCGGTCCAGGTGATCTTCGAGACGGCCTCGGTGATCTGCTGGCCGTGCGAGTCCAGCGGCTTGTCGAGCTTCGACTTCTCCAGCACGGCCGTCCAGCCCGGGATCGGCTGGGTCCGCACCGAGGCCATCGGGTGGTCCATCGGCAGGTTGACCTCGACCTTCACGGTCGAGGCGGTGTCGCTCTCGTTCGGCACCCGGAACGCCACGGCGCTGTACCCGCCCTGCTGGACACTGCCCGGCTGGACGGTGACGTGCGCGAAGGCGGGGACGGCGGACACCAGCAGGGCGCCGGCCGCGACGACCAGGGTGCCGAGGGAACGACGGGCGGAAAGCGAACGCATCAGGGGACTCCTGAGGAAAGGGGGCCGCGCGGCGGTGCGCGTCGGCACGGGGGAGGAACAGGACCCGTCCGGCCCGCCGGTGGCTGAAGGCTCACGGCGCGGGCACGGCGGCAGCGGTGCGCGCCCCGGCCCCGGACACTTCCTCCCCGGACCCGGTCAGCGCGCGAACGCCGCCACCGGCGGTCCCCGGCGCAGCACGCTGTGCCGCAGCGCCGCCGCGGCGGGCAGCGGCCAGTCCTCCGGGCGCCCGGCCCGGCGCGCCGCGGCGACCGGACGCCCGGTGCCCAGCAGCAGCGCCGTCAGCAGCGCCACCGCGGTGCGCACCGGCGCCGCCCACTCCCGCGCGGTCAGCGCGACCGCCCGCAGCAGCCGCCACAGCGCGGCCTCGCCGCGCCGCAGCCACCAGCCCGCGACCAGCGCCGCCGCCAAGTGGCCCAGCAGCATCGCCGGAGTCAGCCCCAGCCAGGCCGAGGCGTGCGGCGCGGCGGCGGCCACCACCGCCTGCGGATCCAGGCCCGCGGCGCTCACCACCTGCTCCGGCGTGGTGTCCAGCGGCACGACCGTCAGCCCGTTGCCCGGGGCGTCGTCGCACAGCAGCCGGCCCGCGACCACCGCCAGCGGGTCCACGGACGCCGTGGAACCGTTTCCGGCCATTCCCGCGTGCGCCATCGGAGCGGCCCCGAACAGGCCGCCGCCCAGGTAGTGGAACAGCAGGTGAAGCCCCACCTGCCCACCGGCCAGCGCCGCCGCGATCGCCGCCAGCGAGCGCTCCCGCCCGCCGGCCAGCGCCGCCGCCGCGCACACCGCGGCGAAGCCCGGCAGCAGCACCTCCGGCGCCACCGCGCCACCCGCCCGCGCGTGTCCGAAGGCCGCGACCAGCGTGCACACCAGCGCGAACGGCACCGCCCGCAACAGCCGCAGGTCCCAGGCGGCCACCGGCATCCGCACGGCGGGCACGGCGGCGCCCCGGCGGGCGGCGGCGGTGGGCTCAGTCATGGCCGGGCCATCATCTCACCGCCTACACCGGCCCCCGGGGCAGGGGCCGCAACCCGCCCCGAATGGCGAGAAACCGCCCGGCGCACTCACCCGTCCGCGCGCTGATCGGCACACCCGACAGGACCAGTCCATCCGCCGAACGGGCGGGCTTGGCTCCGGCGGACGATTCACCGCGCGCCGCCGAGGAGATAGCTAGTTGTATGTGGAGCCGCAGCCAGGAGGGACATCCCGTGGAAATCTGGTGGACTCTGCACCTCAAGCGCGATCCGGCCAGCGTGCCACTCGCCCGCCGCATCCTGCTCGGCGCCATGGACTCCGCCGGAGTCGACCCGCAGGTCGCCTTCGACCTCGGCCTCGCCCTCACCGAGGCGTGCGCCAACGCCGTCGAGCACGCCGCCCCCGCCCACGCCGGGGACACCTTCCAGGTCACCGCCTCGCGCAGCGGCGACCTGCTGCGGATCGAGGTCGCCAACACCAGCCCGGCCCTCCCGGCCGCCGCTCCCGCTCCCGCTCCCGCTTCCCCTTCCGCTTCCGTTTCCGCTTCTGCCGACCGGCCCGCGCCGCGTCCGGCCGCGCCCCGCCGGCCCACCGCCGAACGGCCCGCGCCGCGCTGCCGCACCCGCCGCGGCCGCGCCTCCGTCCCGGCCCGGGTGCTCACCGCCCGCCGACCCGCCGCGGACCGCCCCGCCCCCTACGACACCCACGTCCTCCCCCCGCTGCGCCCGGCCGTCCCCGCGCCCTGCGCCGACACCGTCCCCGACCTGGACGCCGAGTGCGGCCGCGGCCTGTTCCTGATCCACGCCCTGGCCGACCACGTCCAGCTCCGCACCCACCCGCTGCGCGGCGCCACCGTCAGCTTCGACAAGCTGCTCACCCCCGGCTCCGCCGCCGCCATGCTGCGCACCGCCTCCTGAGCCGGCCTGCCTGTCTGCCTTTCTCTCTGCCTGCCTGCTGATTGCCGGGTGGCCCTTCGCCGGCCCGCTCCCCGGGCGCTCCTCCGTGGTCGATCTCACGCTCCGAAACTCGCTGGCGGGCCGCGCCGGGGCTCCGGTTAAGGTCTAGACCTTCCATCGGAGGGACCATGACCACCACCACCGCGGAGCCCGCCTCCGCCTCCCGTCGCGCCCTGGCCCGGATGGGGCAGGCCCTGCAGGGGCGGGACTTCCGCATCTGGTTCTACGGCCAGCTCACGTCCGCGTCCGGCGCCCTCGCGCAGGGCGTCGCGATGTCCTGGCTGATCCTCGAACTCACCCACGACGCCGTCTGGCTGACCATCCTGACGGCCTGCTCCTGGGGCCCCACCCTGATCCTCGGCCCGTGGGCCGGCGCCCTGGTCGACCGCTGGGACCGGCGCCGCCTGCTGCTGATCACCCAGGGCCTGATGATGGCCATCGGCCTGACACTGGCCCTGCTCGTCTCCCTCGGCGGCATCCACCTCTGGATCCTGCTGGCCCTCGCCACCTGCGCCGGACTGATCGCCACCGTCGACTCGCCCGCCCGCCAGGTCTTCGTGGTCGACCTGGTCGGCGCCGGGGCGGTGGCCAGCGCCGTCGGCCTCTGGGAGGTCGCCCTCAACGCCTCCCGGGTGATCGGCCCCAGCATCGCCGGCGCCCTGCTCGCCACCAACGGCCCCGCGTTCTGCTTCGCCTTCAACGCGCTCGCCTACACCGCGCCGATGATCGCCCTGATCAAGCTCCGCCCGCCCAGCGGCGGCCCCCGCCCCGAGACGGCCGCCCCGGTCCCCCCGGCCGCCGCCTCCCCGGCCCCCGTCGACGCCCCGGCCGCCGCCTCCCCGGTCCCCCCGGCCGCCGCCTCCCCGGCCCCCGTCGACGCCCCGAAGGCCGGCGCCCGGGCCGGGCTGTCGTACGCCTGGCACTCCCCGCTCATCCGCGGCCTGCTGCCGATGTCCGCCGCCAGCGGCCTGATCTTCGCGATGGGCCTCACCCTCCCGCCGCTGGTCAGCTACTCCCTGCACTACGGCGGCGGCGGGTACGGCCTGCTGATGGCCGCCTTCGGCATCGGCGGCCTGCCCGGCGCCCTGTTCGCCGCCGCCGCGCCCGAGCCCACCCCGCGCCGGGTGCGCACCCTGGCGCTGGCCACCTCGGCCGCGATCCTGCTCACCGCGCTCTCCCCGACCATCCACGTCGCGGTGCTCGGCATGGCCGCCGTCGGCTTCACCTCGATCCGGTTCATCGCCACGGCCAACACCCTCGCCCAGCTCCGCTCCGCCCCCGAGATGCGCGGCCGGGTGATGTCCCTCTGGGGCAGCGCGATGACCGGCACCCTCCCCTTCACCGGCCTCGCCGTCACCTTCGTCTCTCAGCACGTGGACGCCCGCATCGGCTTCGCCATCTCCGGCGCCGCCCTCCTGCTGGCCACCCTGACCGCGTGGCGGGCCCTGCGCCCGGCGATCTGAGCCACGGCGGCGGCCGGCTCCCCCGAACCGAACCGGGGCGGGGCGGGTCGGGGCGGGGCGGACGTCAGGGTCGGGGCGGACGTCAGGGTCGGGGTTGGAGCCGGAGCCGGGGCCGAGATGTCGAGAACGGCGTCCCGGCTCCGACCCCGGTACGGAGCAGCGCGGAGGGACGAGCCCCCGCCGCCGCCCGTACCGCCCGTACCGCCCGTAGCGCCCGTACCGCGAGGAGCCCCGCCGTGACCTACATGCTGCAGATGCACTTCAGCGCGCACGACACCGACGTCCCGCCGATCCCCACCTGGCCCGCCGACGCCGTCGCCGCACACGTCGCCCACATGCGCCGGTCGGTGGCCGAACTGACCGCCACCGGCGAACTGGTCGAGGCCCGCGGTCTGGCCTTCCCCGAGACCGCCCGGATCGTCCGGGCCACCGCCGGCGAGCCCACCGTCACCGGCGGGCCGTTCCCCGACGGCAAGGAGTTCCTGTTCGGCTGGTGGATGGTCGACAGCGCGGACGAGGCCCGGGTGGTCGAGATCGCCGCCCTGCTCTCGGCCGCGCCGGGTCATGACGGGAGGCCGATGAACATGCCGATCGAGGTGCGGGAGCTGATGTCGGAGCCCCCGGCGGCAGATTGATGACGGGTCATCGATGTTGTCGCATCAATGTCGCGGCATCAGTGACGGCACATCGGTGTCGTGACATTGATGACGGGGCACCAATGACGAGTCATCGGTGTCACGGCATCGATGTCGTGTCATCGGTGTCGCAACATCAGTGTCGTGTCATTGGTGATGGCGCATCGATGTCGTGTCATCGGTGGCGGAGCATGAATGGCGGGTCATCGGTGTCGCGACATTGATGCCGTCGCATCGATGCTCAGGCACGGACCCCGCCCCGGCCCCACCCTCGATCCCGCCCCCGGCGCGAATTGCCGGTCCGGCCCGGGCGGCGGACCATGGTGATCATGATTCACCAGATGCGCGCCGAGACCGGCCCGACCGGCGCCACGGACTCCGTGGTCAGCTGGCACATCGTCCGCGACGCGGACCTCACTGCACTGTGCGGCCGGGAGTTGGCCGCCGACGCCCCCCTCCAGGACGCCACCCGCTGGACGGTCGACCCCGACCACAACTGCCACACCTGCGGGGCGCTCTTCCTGCGCGAGACCCCCTACCTCCCGGACGAGCACACCGGCTGACGGCCGTCCCCGCTTCTCCGTCCGCCCGCCCGCCCGTCCGCCGGGCCGCCCGCCCGCCGGGCCGCCCGCCCGCCGGGCCGCCCGCCCGCCGGGCCGCCCGCCTGCCGGCCCGCCCGCCCGCTGGGCCGCCTGGTGCGGTCCCTTTGGGCGGGGGGCTCCGGCGTACCCTGGCGGTGTCCTCGTACCGTTCCGCCGGAGGTGTTCCCGTGGCCATCGACTCCAGCACGGACGGCCGGGTCCAGCGCGGGAACGAGACGCGGCGGGCGGTGCTCGGGCGGGCGGTGCAGATCGCTTCGGTCGAGGGGCTGGGGGCGCTGTCGATCGGGCGGTTGGCGAGCGATCTGGGGCTGAGCAAGAGCGGGGTGTTCGCGGGCTTCGGGTCGAAGGAGGAGCTGCAGCTGGCGACCGTCCGGGCGGCCAAGCGGATCTTCTACGACCGGGTGGTGACCCCGGCGCTGGAGCGGCCCGAGGGGGTGGCCCGGCTGCTGGCGCTGTGCGAGTACTGGCTGGAGTACTCGCGGGGCCGGGTCTTCGACGGCGGCTGCTTCTTCTACTCGGTGACGGCCGAGTTCGACGCCCAGCCCGGTCCGGTGCGGGACGCGCTGGCCGAGGCGGCGCTGGAGTGGGAGGGCTTGGTGGTCGGCCTGGTCCGGGCGGCCGAGGCGTCCGGTGAGCTTCCGGCGGGTGCCGAGCCGGAGGAGCTGGCGATGCTGCTGACCGGTCTGATGGACAGCGCGAACAGCCTCGCGGTGCTGCACGACGACCCGTCCCGCTACGACCGCACGATGCGGGCGATCCGCCGACTGCTCGGGTGCCCGTCGGTCGCCTGAGCGAGGCGCGGGCAGGGGCAGGGGCACAGGCACAGGCAGAGGCAGGGCGGCGGGTCGTGTTCCACGGTTCGCCGCCCTTTCCGCACCCCTAAAACTGCACGAACGGTCGTGCTAATATCTCGCCCATGGCTGCTACCGCTCTCGTGCGCACCGCCCTGAACGCCACCTCCCGGATCGCCGTCGCCCCGCCGGGGCGGGTGGCCTTCGAACTGTTCCGGCACCCGATCCGGCGCAGCCGGGTCCGCCCGGCCGAGCAGGAGGCGCACGGGCGCGCGGTGACCGGGGAGCTGGTGGTGAACGGGAAGCGGGTGCGGGTCTACCGCTGGGGCGACGGGCGGCGGCCGGTGCTGCTCGTGCACGGCTGGCGGTCCCGGGCGTCCCGGTTCGCGCCGTACGTGCAGGGGCTGCTGGACCTCGGGATGAGCCCGGTCGCCTTCGACGCGCCGGGGCACGGCGACTCCGGCGGGCGGGCGACCACGATCCTGGAGTACCGCGAGCTGATCGGTCGGCTGGCCGAGCGGCACGGCCCGTTCGAGGCGGCCGTGGCGCACTCCTTCGGGGCCTGCTGCACGCTGCTCGCGATGGCGGAGGGGGTGCCGGTCGGGCGGTTCGTCTCGATCGCGGGGCTCGCCGAATTCGGTTACCTGGTCGAGGGGTTCGCGGCCATCATGGGCCTGAACGAGCGCCTGGAGCGGGATCTGGCGCGCCGGATCGAGCGGGTCCTGCTGCCGGGCGCCGGCGACGTCTGGCGGCGCTTCGACGCCACCCGCCACCCGGAGCTGGTCGACGCGCCGATCCTGGCGGTGCACGACGAGGACGACGACGTCGTCCCGTACCGCCAGTCGCGCCTGCTGCTCGCGGCGTACGGGGAGGAGCGGCTGCGCCTGATCACCACCCGCGGCCTCGGGCACCGCCGGGTGCTGTCCGAGCCGACGGTGGTCGACAACGTGCTCGCCTTCCTCGCCGAGTCGCGGTCCGCCGCCGCGGCCTGAGGGCGCGGGGCCCGGGGCCGGAACGCCGGAAGGAAGAACGCCGGACGGCTCCCGGAACGCCGGACGGCTCCCGGAACGCCGGACGGCCGGCTCCGGGCGCGGGGCGCGGAGCCGGCCGTCCGGGGCCGGTCGGGGGCGGGCGGTCAGCCGCCGCTCTTGCGGCGGAAGGTGCGCTTGCCGCCGGCCGCGCCGTGCGTGCCGTGGATCTTCGAGTCGCCGCCGGGGCCGCCGGTCGCGCCGGGGTTCTTGCCGCCCTTGCGCTGCAGCGCGGCCAGGAACTTGGCCTTCTGGTCGTCCGGGGCGGCGGTCTCCTCGCCGGCGTCGACCTCGGCGGCGGGGGTCTCCGGCGCGGGCTCGGCGGTCGGGGCGGTGTCGCTGCTCATGTGAGGACCTCCTGGACGGGAGCGGGTGTGCTGGAGCACACCCTGCCATGCCGACCGGGGGTGCTGTCAGTCGATATCGCCCTCCGTCAGCCCTGGCGCGCCGCGCCCTGGGCCTGGGCCGGCCGGTCGTGGTACTCCAGTCCGCCCATCATGAAGAGCAGGGTGAGGACCGGGAAGCCGATCGAGGCGATCACCAGTACGAAGAACTGCCAGACCATGGGTCGCTCCTGTCGCGAGGGGAGTGGTCGGGGCCTGCGGGGGGCCGCGGGCCCGGGGGCCGTAGTCGATTGCTCGACTTTGCACCATTATGTCCGATTAATCTCGCGCCACTTCCGGGACGGATCGACGTCGCCCCCCTGTTCGAGACCGGGCGGCGGACGCAGACTGGAGGGCATGCGGGTAGAGCTGGCAGTCGACGCGCGCCGCCCCGACCGGGCCAACGAGGACTTCGCGGTCGCCACCCCGGAGGCACTCGTCCTCCTGGACGGCTCCAGCGCCCCGGACTCGCTGGACTCCGGCTGCCGCCACGGCATCGCCTGGTACGTGCGCCGGCTCGGCGTCCACCTGCTGGCCCGGCTCACCGACCGGACCGACCGGCCGGCCGCCGACTGCCTGGCCGACGCCATCGCCGAGACCGCCGCCCTGCACGCGGACGACTGCGACCTGGCGAACCCGGCCACCCCCGCCGCCATGGTGGTCGCCGCCCGGCTGCGCGAGGACGCCCTGGAGTACCTGGCGCTCGGCGACTCGCTGCTCGTGCTGCACCTCAAGGACGGCCCGCCCCGGGTGATCGGCGACAACCAGCGCTTCCCCGGCGGCGAGGCGCTGCGCCGCCAGGTCTGGTCGACCGTCCAGGGCACGGCCGAGCGGGCCGCGCTGTACATGCGGTACGCCGTCGCGGTCCGGGCCGCCCGGAACACCGGCCACGGCCCGTGGATCGCCGCCGCCACCCCGCACGCCGCCGAGCACGCCGAGACCGGCGCCGTCGCCCGGGGCGACCTGTACGGCGTGGCCGCCCTCTCGGACGGCGCCGCCCGCTACACCGACCGCCTTGGGCTGGGCAGTTGGGCCGACGCGGTGCGGCTGCTCGCGGAGGCCGGCCCGGCCGAGCTGATCGCCCAGGTCCGGGCCGCCGAACGCTCCGACGCCGACTGCCTGCGCTGGCCCCGCGGCAAGGCCCACGACGACGCCGCCGCGCTCTACGCCCGCCTTTAGCAGCCGACTTGACGGTCCGTCAGACTCGTCCGTCCGCCACGAACACCGCGCGCCGCACCGAGCCGTCCGGCGCGGTGTAGGCGGCGACCGCCTCGCCCGGCGCCGGGTCCCCGGCCGGCTCCCCGAGCGGGGCCAGCACCCGGCGCAGCACCGGCTCGACCGGGCCGGACGCCGGCGAGACCGCCACGTCCTCGTCCACCGCGTCGCTCTCGCTCTGCCGCTGCGGGACCGCCTCCCCGCGCAGCAGCCGCGCCAACTCGGCGCGCACCACCGGGTCCTGGGCGCCGTCGTAGAACCAGCGGGTGCCCAGCACGCCGTGCTCCGCCGTCCCGATCAGCGCGCCCTCCGGCGCGTCCGCCAGCGGCGCGCCCCGGTAGGCCATCGGCACCAGGTAGGCGTCCCGGCCGTCCGCGACCACCATCAGCTCGATCCCGACCTCCCCCGCCGGGTCGTCCAGCCGGAAGCCCCCGGCCCGCACCAACTCGCCGCCGCCCGGCCGGAACCACTCCTGTCCGGGCAGCCAGGCCGCCAGCAGCTCCAACTTGCCCGGCTCCATGGTGGTGCGGTGGATCGTCGCCACGTCGTTCTCCCGTGCTCGCTCGCGGTAGCTGTCGGTACGCCAGCCTACGAACCCGGCGGGCGGCCGGTAGCGTGGTGCGCCGCAACAGGCCGACGGGGGAGGACGGACGCGTGGGGATCAGGCAGGTCGGCGAAGGGGCCGGACGGCGGGCCGGGGCGGCGCTCGGCGCGGTGACCGGGGCGGTGGCCTCGGCGCGCGCCAAGGCGGGCTCGGACTGGGCGCGCCGGGCGCTGGAGACCCACCCCAAGCCGGAGGTGCCGCTGACCGCCGAGTGGGAGGTCTCGCTCGCGGGCCTGGTCGGCCGGCTGCCGCACGTCCCGGGCCCGGCGGTGCGGCTGCTGCACATGCTGGACGGGCTCGGCCAGGTCGCGGTCGGACCGGACGAGGTCGGCTTCGACGGGGAGTCGGCGCCCTGGGGCAAGGTGCTGGAGATCCGCTGCCACAGCACCCTCGACCTGCTGCCGGACGTGGTCGTCGACCGCGAGGTGGACCGGATCCGCGAGTTCCTGCCGCCCGTCCCCGGCCGCAAGTGGCTGGTCACCAGGGCCGCCGAGGCGCTGCTCACGGTCGCCATGGCCGCGACCGCCGCTGCCGAGCGGCAGGAGCGCTCGCTGCCCTGCGAGATCGTCGCCAAGAACCTGATCGGCCGTCCGAAGAACCTGGCCGGCGGCCTGTTCGCGGCCTCCGCGCTCACCCTGATCCCGGAGGCGGGCGAGGCGATCCTCGCCACCGCCCGCGCCCGCGGCATCCCGATCACCGTCGTCGAGGACCCGATGACCGGCCTGCACGCCGAACGCGCCGTCCGGCTCCGCGCCACCACCGACCGCCTCACCGACGCCCTCCGCCGCCTGCGCGCCAGCGAGCCCGAGCCCGAGCTCGCGCCCGGCGAGGGCGACGGTGACGCCGGCGGCAGCGCCGGCGGCATCGGCCCGGAGCCGACCAAGGCCGAGGTGGGCGCCGCCGCCCTCGCCGAACTCGAGCAGTTGCACGCCCAGCGGCAGCCCCGGGACTGACCGTCAACCAGTCGTCCGCTCAATCCCGTTGACGCGCCGCGACCCTCCGGACGCGCGGGGCGTCCGGAGGGTCGCGGTGGAAGGCCGCCGCCCGCGCCGGCGGGTTCACCGGGCGGCGGCCGGTCAGCGGGACCGGCCGGTCATCGAGATGAGCCGGTCAGCGGGTGAGGGAGAACGGCAGCGGCGGCAGCGGGGCGCCGTCCGGGGCCCGGCCGGTCGGGGCGACGCCGACGACGGTGAGGTGCTCGCCGGCGGAGAGGACGCCGCCGGGGATCCGGCCCTCGGGGCCGGGGCCCGCCGGGAGGCCGAGCGGTTCCCAGCCGTGCCGGGTGAGCCGGGCGCCGATCGGCTGGTAGCCGCCGCCGGTGCGGCGGTAGCCGACGACGGCGACGCCGTCGGGGGTGCGGGCGGCGCCGGTGGCCTTGCCGTCGCCGAGGCCGGTCGGCTGGACGGTCCAGGCGCGGCCGTCGAAGTGCGCGACCAGCGTCCGGTCCTGGCGGGTCGGGCCGGTCTCGGTGCCGACCGCCCAGACGTCGCCGGGCCCGGCGACGACCAGCCGGACGAGGTCGCCGTAGCGGGCGTCCAGGTCGGGGGCGGCGACCTTGCTCCAGGCGCGGCCGTCGTAGTGCAGCAGCAACGGGTTGGTCCAGCCGTCCGCGGTGCCGACCGAGCCGGCCGCCCAGACGTCGGACGGGCCGGCGGCGGCGACGTCGGTGAGCGTCCAGTAGTCGGTGCCGAGGTCGGGGACCGGCACCGGCTGCCAGGACGTTCCGTCCCCGTGCTCGATCAGGCCGTGGAAGGTCAGCAGGTCGTCCGGCTGGTAGTAGCCCACCGCCCACTCGTCCCGGGGGCCGCCCGCCGAGGCCAGGGCGGTGAGGCCGCCGCCGGTGACGTGCGCGGGCAGCGGCACCTCCTGCAGTTGCCAGCGTCCGGCGCGGTACCGGCCGAGCGGGACGCTGTCGCCCTGCCGGCTGCCGGTCACCCAGGTGCCGCCGGCGCCGTCGGGGGCGACGGTGGACGCCTCCAGGCCGGCCGGCAGCTCGACCTGGCGCCAGGCGGCGCCCGGCTCGTCGCGGACGAAGGCGACCGGCTGGTAGCTGATGCGGCCCCGCTCCAGCCCGATCTCCCGCCGGCCGACCGCCCAGGCGCTCCGGCCGCCGCCGCGTCCCACGTCCTGCAGGGCGGCGTTGCCGGCCGGGAAGGCGTCCACCGTCCAGCCGGGCGCGGAGCGGGCGTCCGCGGCGGTGGGCGGCGGGGCGTCCGCGGCGGTGGCCGGCGGGGTGCCGGTCAGCAGCAGCGCGGCCAGCGCGGCCAGGACGATCGGGACGGCCGGGACGGCGGGGGTGGTGGCGGCGCCGCGGCGGCGGGTCACGGGTTTCCCCCCTCGTAGTGGATCTCCTGGGCGCTGTCCACCGGGTGCAGGTCGGCCTGGTGCAGCAGCTCCTGGACGCGCGGCGCGTTCAGGAAGGCGATCAGCTGGTCCACCGTCACCGGCGACGAGCGGCGCCTCGGCACGTCCGAGATGACCATCACCTGCACGTCGCTGTGCTCCAGTCGGAAGAACGCCTCGGTCGAGTCCAGCCCGCCGTCGCTCGGCGAGACCCGGACGGTGGCCGAGGCGCCGTCGACCAGTCGGACCGTCCGGCACTCCCCGTACTTCGACGGCTGCCCCTCCTGCGGGCAGTTCCGCTGCGGCGCGCCCTCGCTGTGCGGGCGGACCGAGAAGACCAGCGGGTACTCGCCGTTCGCGGACCGCCCGAGGTAGCTGTAGACCCCGTCGGCGACCACGCTGATGGCGCCGATCTCCGGCGGCAGCAGGTCCTGCAGCGCGCCGGCCGTCGCCTGCCGGTAGGTCTCGATCCAGCGCAGCTGCTCGGCGTCCGGGCTGGGCGACGGCGACCCGGCGGGGCCGGTCGGGGCCCGGGTGCCGGTCGGCTCCGGCGGCGGGATGGTCGTCATCCGGACGGTCGGGAAGACCCGGTCGCCCGGCCCGGCCGGCTGCAGCACCCCCGCCCCGCCGACCCCCCCGCCGCCGCTGCCGCCCGTGCCGGGAACGGCCGCCAGCCCGGCGGCCGCCAGCGCGGCCGTGCCCAGCGCCGCCCCGCCGACCGCCAGCCGCGACCGCCACCGCCGCCGCCGACCCTCCCGGACCGCCCCGGCCGCCAAGCCGGGCGGCTCGGCCAGGTCGTCGGTGACCCGGCCCATCGCCTCCCGGACGAAGAACCCCTCGGGGGCCTGTTCCTGCATGTCCCACTCCTCCACGATCACGGTCTCGGCTACAACGGTCATCCGCCCGGCAGGGGCGCGTACGGGTACGGGCGCGGGCGCGGGCTTCACGCCGACGCGTACGGGTGCGGCTCGCCCAACTGCTCGCGCAGCCGGGCCAGGGCGCGCGAGCACTGGCTCTTGACGGTGCCGGTGCTGCAGCCCAGCAGCTCGGCGACGGTCTCGACGCTCAGGTCCTCCCAGTACCGCAGGACGACCATCGCCCTTGCCCGGGCGGGCAGTTCGGCGAGCGCGAGCAGCAGCGTCACCCGCAGGTCGGAGTCCTGCCCCGGCGCCGCCTCGGGCGGCGCCGCCGCCAGCACCCCGAGCCGCCGGGCCACCGCCCGCCGGCGCTGCTCGCCGAGGAAGGTCCGGGTCAGCACCGTCCTGGCGTAGGCGTCCAGGTGGTCCATCCGGGACGCCCGCCGCCAGTGCGCGAACAGCTTGGCCAGCGTGGTCTGGGCGAGGTCCTCGGCCCGGTGCCGGTCCCCGCACAGCAGGTACGCCGTCCGGTAGAGCCGCCGTCCGGCCCCCGCCGCGTACCGTTCGAAGCTCAACTCGTCCTGCCCGCGCATCCGCGCCCCCGCCCTCCGGCCGTCCGCCCCTGTCAACCGTTCCCAATGCGCGAGCCCCCCGGAAGGTTGAGCCCCGAACCGCCGGAAGCCCGGCCGCACCGTCGAAGGACGGCACGACCGGGCTCCCGGCACCCGCTCGGCTAGCTGTACTGACCACGGAGGTTGGTGACGGGGTTCACGGCAGTGCGATCTTGAAATGAGTGAGGGCCTTCTGGCTCGGTGTGGATTGCGACATCTGCACCGGCTCCCAGAAAGGCCCTCATGCCACACCGTAACGCACCGCTGACCGAGACCGGACGCCTGCGCCTGGCCCGCTGCGTGGTCGAGGACGGGTGGCCGCTGAGGCGGGCCGCCGAGCGCTTCCAGGTCTCCCCGACCACGGCCAAGCGCTGGGCCGACCGCTACCGCATGCTCGGCGAGGCCGGCATGACCGACCGATCCTCACGACCTCACCGCGGCCCCCGCCGGACCCCGACCCGCACCGAACGCCGGATCATCAAGGTCCGCGTGCTCCGCCGCTGGGGACCGGCCCGCATCGCCTACCTGCTGCGACTCAACCCGGCCACCGCGCACCGGGTCCTCGCCCGCTACCAGCTCGCCCGCCTGGCCCACCTCGACCGTGCCACCGGACGCCCGATACGACGCCACGAGCGTTCCACACCGGGAGAGTTGGTCCACGTCGACATCAAGAAGCTCGGCAACATCCCCGACGGAGGCGGCCACAAGGTACGCGGACGCAGAGGCAGCCCGTCCCGATCGGGCGTCGGCTACAGCTATCCGCACAACGCGGTCGACGACCACTCCCGCCTGGCCTACAGCGAGATCCTCACGGACGAGCGCAAGGAGACCGCGACCGCGTTCTGGGCTCGGGCGAACGAGTTCTTCGCCCGGGCCGGGATCACCGTCGAACGCGTACTGACCGACAACGGCTCCCGCTACCGCTCCCGGCTGTGGCGCGAAGCCCTCGCGGCCGGCGGCGTCACGCACAAGCGCACCCGCCCCTACAGGCCGCAGACCAACGGCAAGGTCGAACGCTTCAACCGCACCCTGCTCGACGAGTGGGCCTACGCCAGGCCCTACCGCACCGAACAGGAACGCCGGAACGCCTTCCCCGTCTGGCTCCACACCTACAATCACCACCGCGGACACACCGCACTCAGGGGATTGCCACCCGCCAGCCGCGTCCCCAACCTCACGAGTCAGAACAGCTAGCGCTCGCAGGCGACCCCGTCGTGGTCCGCGTCCAGCGCGGCGCGGTAGCCGGGCTCCCCGCGGTGCAGCGGCGCGGCGCCGGCGGCCTTCGCCTCCGTGCAGTTCTTGTAGTACGCGGCGGCCGGCGCCGTGGTGTGCTCCTCCGGCTCGGGGGTGGGCTCCGCCGCCTTGGTCGTCACGGCGGGCACCGGCACCGTGGGCGTGGGCGTGGGCGTCGGGGTGGGCTCCGGCGTGGGAGTCGGGGTCGGTTCCGGCGTCGGGGTCGGCGTCGGCGTCGGCGTCGGCGTCGGGCTCGCCGAGGGCGAGGGCGAGGCGGTAACGGTGACGGTGGCGGCGGGCACGGGAGCGTCGTCCTTCTTCTGGTCCGACCCGAAGGTCGCCGCCAGCCAGAACAGCGACATGAACAGGCACCACGCCGTCAGCGCCACCTTCACCCCGACGTGCAGCCGCCGCGAACGCCACACCAGCACGGCCGCCACCGGCGGCAGGAACACCAGCAGCGCGATCCGCACCAGGCGGTTTCCCGTCGTCCGCTGATCCGGCGGCGGCGGCGCGGGGGCTTGGTACGGGTGCACGGCGGGTTCCTCCGACGATCGAACGTTGTTGATGCGTAAACATCCTTTCGCCCCGCCCGGCCCCCGCGCGCGGCTTCGGCAAAGCCGTGACCAAACGGAAGCCATGCGTCCGCCAACCGGACACCGACCGCCCCCGGAACCCGCGAGCGGTCAGGCCGCGCCCGCCGCCGGCAGGAAGCCCTCCGCCGTGGCGTCCATCAGCAGCTCGTCGCACTCCCGCCCGCGCCAGTACCCGGCCCGGCGCAGGCGGCCGGCGGGCCGGAACCCGGCCTTCCGGTAGGCGGCGAGGCCCGCCGCGTTCGGCTCCAGGACCTTCAGCCAGACCATGCGCAGCGCGGCGTACTCGAAGGCCCAGCGCAGGGTGAGCACGGTCGCCTCGGTGGCGAAGCCCTTTCCGCGGGCTTCGGGGGCGAGGAGGATCACGAACTCGGCGGTCCGGACGGCCGGATCGATCGAGAGCGTGGTGACACCGAGCGGGGCGCGGTCGGCGGCGTCGACGACCTCGAACTGCGGGTAGTCCCGGTTGCGGCCCTGCGCCTCCCAACCGGCCGCGCGGACCTCCCACGACTGGGCGACCTGGGTGCCGAAGCCGAGGATGGTGCCGGGGTCGTTCTCCCAGCGGTGGTAGTCCTCCAGGTGGTCGCGGCTGGTGGCGGCCAGGCTGACGCGGGTGCCGTCGAGCAGGACGAGCGGGGTGCGGGTCACGGGCGCCTCGTTCGGGGTCGGGGGTTGATCGGGGTGTAGCGGTCGGTGGGCGCCGGTTCCTCGACCGGTCGCCCGTCGCCGTCGCAGACCCAGGCGTGCAGCCGGATCGGATCGGCCGCGATGCCGTGGCGCCAGGCACCGCCGCGCCCGCCGAGCGCGAGCAGCAGCGCGACGGCGACCGACTCTTCCAGGCAGGCCACCCGCGCGGGGACGTTCCGCGCGGCCCAGCGGACGGAGCGCACCGCGAGGCGGGCGTGCCGGGCGGACGGGGGCGGCAGCGCGTCGCCCGTCTCGGCGAGGCGGCGCAGCCGTCCGAACCGCTCCGCGCGGGGGCCGAGGGTACGGACGCAGAGGGTGCCGGCCAGTACGGCGGTTGCCGCCAGCCGCCAGGGAAGCGGGGGCCGGTCGAGGGCCGGCAGCCGGACGGGCACTTCGCTGGTGCCCCAGGAGACGGACGAGTCGGGGACCGTCACCGGGGCCGGCGCGGAGCTGCCTTCGAGGGCGGCGAGCCAGCGGCTCAGCGCGTCGCCGGTGAGCAGGACGGTCGTGCCGGTGCGGTAGTCGACGACCACGCCCGCGTGGCGGGTCAGCGCGGTGACGGTGTCGGCGGTCGGGTGCGGCCTCATGCCGTGTTCTTCCAGCGGATCGCCCGGACGGCCGACTCGGCGGTGCGGAGCCAAAGTTCGGTGCCGAGGACGGGTTCGATCAGGCCCCACGGGATGTCCGCCCCGAGGACGGCATTGCGCAGCAGCGAGCGCAGCGCGGCGGGCCGGAGCAGGCCGAGGGCGGCGAGGTGGCCGTCCACCAGGTCCAGGACGGCAGCCTGGTTGGCGCGTAGCCCGTGGTGGTGGTCGGCGGTGAAGACGCCTTTCGCGCCCCGATCGAGGACGCTCGGCGGGAGCAGTCCGGCCACGGCGTCGGACAGCATCGGCTTGTAGCGCCGGGCCGACCAGCGGTCGGCGGCGGGCGCGGCGAGGACCGACTCCAGGACGCGGGTGTCGGTGAAGGGATTGTGCATGGTGATGCCGTGGGCGGCGGCGAGTTGGTTCTCCGTCGCGGCGGTGCGGCCGACGTGGCGGACCTCTTGGAGCAGCAGGGTGTCCGCGTGGCCGAGACCGCCCGTGTCGCGGTGCGGGGTGGTGACGGACGCGGCGAGGTCGCGGGCGTCGGCGGTGAGCCAGGGCATCGTCGCGGTGGTGCCGAGCTTGCCGGGGTCGCCCACGGCGGAGGCCACGGCCGTCCACGGGCTCGTCCGGTACAGCCGGGCCCAGGTCTGGGCGTCGCGGGCCAGGCGCAGCAGGCGGCCGGAGCGGGCGAGATCCGCCAGGTGGGCCGGGGGCGGCATGAACAGCGAGTCGCCGCCGTCGCCGGTCAGGTGCACGCTGACGCCGTTCGATGCCAAGGCGCTCAGCTGCGCGTCGAGTTGGGCGAAGGTCATCGCGGACGGGGCGGGTTCGTCGGTGGGCGGGAGCGTGCCGGGGCCGGCGAACGGGAGGTGTTCGGGCCCCAGCGCCATCAGCCGGTGGCGGATGCGGGGGACGGCACGGGCGACGGCACGCGCGTGGTCGAGGTCCCCGCCCTCATCGCGGCCCTTGGGGTGGTAGGTGAAGCCGGTCACCGGCCCGTGCCGCGCGGCCAGGACGGCCAGGGTGCTGGAGTCCAGGCCGCCGGACAGGTCCGAGGAGACCACCCGGTCCGTGACCCGGACCGCCACCGCACCGGCCAGGTCGTCACGGAGTCGCCGCACGGCGTCGGGCCAGGCCAGTTCGAGGCGGCGCCAGAACGGCGTGATCGTGCAGGCTCCGCGTTCGGTGGCCGTCCAGCGGTGTCCCGGCGGGATCTGCTCCACCCCGACCCAGGCCGAGCGGTCGGACGCCCAGGCGGTGGGGTCGGCCAAGCGCGCGGCCAGCCACGCGGTGTCCGGGCCGGCACCGGTCAGCGAGGCCAGCGCGAGTGAACTCGACGCCCACACAGGGCCGTTGGCCGTACGGGTGGCGTAGACAGGGGCCGCTCCGGCGGGGTCCGCCCACACGGTCAGCGCGCCGCGTCCGTCATCCAGCACGAGCGTGTACGCGCCGGACCAGGCGGTGGCCACCGCGTCGATGTCGGCGACCGTGGCGAGACGGGCCAGTTCCGCGTCGGTCGCGCCGCAGGGCCCGAACACCGCCAGCCGCAGCCCGCCGGCACCGCACACCTGACGTACCGGCATCCCGGCCGACCAGAGATCCGGTCGGCGCCACACGCCCCGAGCACCCACCGGGGAACCGGTACTCCGACCGGGCGTCCCTCCGAACCACCACATGTGATCAACTCCGTGACCTGTGTTCCACCAACGGCGCGGCGGCACCGGGGTTGGGAGGTGCCGCCGCCCCGCCGACCGTCAGCCGGCGTCGTACGGGGAGCGCTTGCCTTCGACGCTGTTGTTCGAGCTGCCCTTGGTCAGGAGCGCCGCGTCGCCGAGGACCACGGTCTCCCCCTCCGGCTCGCCGTCGAGCGGGGTGAGTTCCTGCATGCTGATCACCTCCCTTGCAGCACGGGGGCGGGAGGATCCCGCCGCGGATCGGGGCCCCGGGCTCCGGACACACTCGCGGAGCCCGGGGAGTCATCGGGTGCCACTCACAGCGGTACATCGCGGTCCGGTACGGACAGCGCGGCCGCCGACGGCGTGCCGGTCACTCACGATGCCGTCACCGGACTCCGCACCGAAGACGAGTGCCGTCAGGACAGGCAGTTCGCACGACGAGTCCCGCACCCCGACCCGCAGCACCGAAGGGCGACGCCGCACCGCGACCGCGGACTCGATCAGCCACCGTGCGGCCGAAGCGGACTCCGGAGCACACGGCAGCAGCATCTGGCACCCGCCGTCCCCCGGCTGTACGGCCACCAGCTCGGAAGGCTGACGGCTCGGAGGCCCGGCGAGCCGAGCCACAACGCTGGCGGACATCTGACCTCCTGTCCCGAACGGGTCGGGCGGCGCCACTGCCGGCACGTGCCTTCGACCGGCGGCGATGTCGTCCTTTCGGGTCCGAAATCTCGGACCGCGCTGTGAAGCGCGTACAAGAAGGATCGATCCGGTACAGATCCCAGACGATGCCCGCGAGGTGTTACCGAGGAGGTAATACTGGTGACCAGAGCGGTTTTTGACGACCCGTATCCCGCCATGCTCCCCAGTGGAGGCAGTGCTCGATGACGCATTCAGGCCCGACCCGAGGCCCCTTGCTGTCTGCCGAGTTACTGGCGCGCGAAGACCTCCGCCTGGCGCTCGCCGAGCACGACTTCGCCGCGGCCTTCGGGTTGATCAAGAAGTACGGCGGGTACTCGCAGAACAGGATCGCGTCAGCCTGCCAGCTCACTCCGGGCAAGGTCTCCACGATCATGTCCGACCCGGCGAAGCGGATCACTTCCTACGAGGTGATCGCCCGAATCGCCGACGGCATGGGGATTCCCGGCCACTACCTCGGACTGGCATCGCGCCCCTGGGAATCCGATACCGGACAACCGCAGCAACCGGCCGGGGCCAGCCTTCCGGACGGCGACCTCCCGTGGCGGCCGGAGATGACAACAGCACTCGCCACCCGCCTCACGAGAACTGATCTCGCTACGGACAGACGTACCGCCGCCCGCCTGCTGGCCGCAACCGCCATCACCGGAACCTCCCTCCTGGACCCGCTCGAAGGGTGGCTCGCCGCACCCGCCGCCGCGTCGGAACGTGTCCGTCCCGGACGACTCGGTCGACACGACGTGGCCCAGCTCGAACACTCCGCCGTCGCTTTCCGGCAGTGGGACCACCGGTACGGCGGCGGCCTGCGGGCCAAGGCCGTCCTCGGTCAGCTCAACGACACCGCCGCAGCGCTCGAAGACCGCCAGCTCCCGGAGATCGAGCGGCGCCTGCACGGTGTGATGGCACAACTGGCGGGCACCGTCGCCACGATGATGTGGGACTCCGGGTACCAGCGCCGGGCCCAGGACTACTACCGGCTCGCCCTCCGCTCCGCCCACGAGGCAGGAGACCGGGCATTCGGCGCGAACGTCCTCGCCGGCATGGCGCGGCAGATGCTCTACACCGAACGACCGGGCGATGCCCTCGAGCTGGTCAGGCTCGCCCAGGACGGGAGCCAGGGCCACACCGGCCCCCGCGTCCGGGCCATGCTGCGGACCCGCGAGGCATGGGCCTACGCGGCGATGGGGCGGGTGGCGGCCTTCCGCCGTGCGACGGGCCAGGCGGAGGAGGAACTGTCCTCCGTCCGGTCGACGGACGACGAACCCCACTGGATCGCCTACTTCGACCAGGCCGAGATCTCCGGGGTGACCGGCGGCCGGCTGCTGGATCTCGCCCGTACCGACCCGCGGACCCATGCCGAAGCGGCGGCCGAACACATCCGTGCCGCGCTGACAGCACGCGGAGCCGAGGCGGGGCGGTCCCACGCGCTCGACTGGATCGGGCTCGCCGAGACCCGGTTCCTGGCCGGCGACATCACTGCCGCGGTCGAGGGGACCAGGCATGCCGTGGTCGCCGCTTCACGCACCAAGTCCGACCGCGTCCGGACCCAGCTCGGCGGTCTCTACCAGTACACCGTGGGCCACTCGACGAACCCGGCCGTGCGGGAGGCCCGCGGTAGCATCCGCGAGCTACTGGCGAACTGACCGAAGGGGAACGGGCATGACCGTCATCGCCGTCACCGGCCACATGGACCTCACCGAGGAGAGCGTCCTCCTGGTCCGCGAAGCCCTCGGGGCAGCACTGGCCGAGCACGCCGCCGACGGGCTCACCGGCGTCTCCTGCATCGCGAAGGGCGCCGACGCGATCTTCGCGGACGCGGTGCTGTCGCTCGGCGGCGAACTGGTCGTGGTGGTCCCGTCGGCCGACTACCGGCAGGCCAAGGTCAAGCCCGACCACGCCGAGGAGTTCGACCGCCTCCACCGGGCCGCCGCCGAGGTGGTGGTGATGCCGCACGCCGAGGCCGACCGCGAGGCGTACGAAGCCGCGAACGGGGAACTGCTCCGCCGCGCCGACCACCTCTTCGCGGTCTGGGACGGCCGGCCGGGCAGCGGGCGCGGCGGTACGGCGGACACCGTGGCCGGTGCGCGGGAGGCCGGAGTGCCGGTGACGGTGGTGTGGCCGGACGGGGCGGCCCGCCGGAGCGGCTGACCGGAGCGGGGCCTGCCGCACCCGCCCGAACGACCGGAGCCCGCGCGCACCCTCGGGGGAGAGGATGCGCGCGGGCTCCGTGCCGTCGTCAGCGGGTCGGTCAGTTGGCGTCGGCCGGGATGGTGCCGAGGCGGCCGGCCTTGAAGTCCTCGAAGCCGTGCTCTCCGGGCAGACGGCCACCGCCGACGACATCCCGGCGATCAGGGACGCATTCGTCTCCAGTGGCGCGCTCCGCGCGACCGGCCGCCGCGCCGAAGCCCTGGCCGACCGCGCGAGGACTGTCATACCGACCCTTCCCCTCGGCGGGCCGGCCACCGAGTACCTGATGGACCTCCTGGCCGCCCGCGTCACCGACAACCTCGCCAGGTGGACCACCGAAGAGTGAACTCGGTGGAGCCCGCACCTCCCGCCACCCTAGGCTCGACCGACCGACCGAATCAGGAAGGTACCGTGCCCACAAACGATCTCTCCTCGCGCACGTCCGTGAGGCCCTCCTGGGATGAACTCCCCTTCCCCGTGCGGGAGTCCGTGCAAGCGGTCCTCGGCTCGCCCGTCGCCGGCTCCCAGGCCCAGACCGGCGGATTCAGCCCCGGCCTCGCAGTCCGTGCCACCCTCGCCGACGGCCGGGCGGTGTTCCTCAAGGGCGTCGCCACCGACCACCCCGTCCACGGGATGTACGCCGACGAAGCGACGATCAACCGCAGCCTGAGCCACCAAGTCCCCGTACCGCGGATGCTCGACTCCTGGGAGGCGGGCGGGTGGCTGTTGATGGCTTTCGAAGACATCGACGGCGGCCACCCCGACCTCAGCCCCGGCTCGGCCGACCTCCCCGCCGTCATCCGGCTGCTCGACCAACTCCCCAAGACAGTCAGCCCGTCCCCGATCCCCGACGCCCCGACCGTCGCCGCGGTCCTCGAAGGCGGCTTCCACGGCTGGCAGGCACTCGCCGACCAACAGGCCGAGCTCGACTCGTGGTCCGCGCGCCACCTCGACCGGCTCGCCGCCGTCGAGCGCGACTGGCTCGCCGAATCCGCCGGAGACTGCCTCCTCCACGTGGACCTGCGCGCCGACAACATGCTCATGCGCGACGGCGACGCCCTCGCCATCGACTGGGCCTACCTCCACCAGGGCGCCGCCTGGATCGACCCCGCCTTCCTGGTCCCCCAACTGATCCGCGCCGGCCACACCCCCGCCCAGGCCGAAGCCCTCATCGCGGACGTCGCCTCCTGGGCCGCCGCCCCACCGGACGCGATCACCGCCTTCGCCGCCGCCCAGGCCGGCTACTGGGAACGCGGCTCCCGCCTCCCCGCCCCACCCGGGGTGCCCTACCTGCGCGGCTACCAGGCCGCCATGGCCGCCGTCGGCCGGACCTGGATCGGGTTCCGCACCGGCTGGCACTGACGCGATCCCTTGGTGGCCCCGGGTGAACACCCGGGGCCACCAAGGGTTTCAGCCTCTTCGGCTGCCAGCAGTCGGTCAGTTGGCGTCGGCCGGGATGGTGCCGAGGCGGCCGGCCTGGAAGTCCTCGAAGGCCTGCTGGAGTTCGCGGTGGCTGTTCATCACGAACGGGCCGTAGTGGGCGACGGGCTCGCGGATCGGGAGGCCGCCGAGGAGGACGAACTCGAAGGTGGCCGAGCGGGAGTCCTGCTTCTCGTCGGCGCGGATGGTGAGGGTGTCGCCGTCGCCGAAGACGACGGCCTGGCCGGTGTGGAAGGGGCGGCGTTCGGCGCCGGCGGAGCCGCTGCTGGCGAGGCCGTAGGCGAGGGCGTTGAAGTCGGGGCGCCAGGGGAGGGTGAGCTGGGCGCCGGGGGTGAGGGAGACGTGCGCCATGGTGATGGGGGTGTGGGTGGCGCCGGGGCCCTGGTGGCCGTCGATCTCGCCGGCGATGACGCGGATCAGCGCGCCGCCGTCGGCCGAGGTGAGGAGCTTGACGCTGCCGCCGCGGATGTCCTGGTACTTCGGGGTGATCATCTTGTCCGAGGCGGGCAGGTTGACCCAGAGCTGGAGGCCGTGGAAGAGGCCGCCGGACATGACGAGCGACTCCGGCGGGGTCTCGATGTGCAGCAGGCCGGAGCCGGCCGTCATCCACTGGGTGTCGCCGTCGGTGATGGTGCCGCCGCCGCCGTGCGAGTCACGGTGGATGAAGGTGCCGTCGATGATGTAGGTGACGGTCTCGAAGCCGCGGTGCGGGTGCCAGGGGGTGCCCTTGACCTATGCCAGTTAGGGGACCAGTAACATCATCGTTTGTGTCCACACCAAACGTCATCACCGGTATGGACGTCCATGCGGCCATCTACTCCCGCCAGTCCGACGCGCGGGAGAACGCGAGCGAGGCGTCCACCATCACTCAGCGCGAAAAAGGCGTTGAGGAGGCCAGGAAGCGCAACGCCGCGTCCATCACCCACTACGAAGACCTCGGCATCTCCGCCTTCACGGGGGTCGAGCGGCCGGACTTCGAGAAGCTGTTGCAGGCGTGCCGCGCGGGCCGGATCAACCTGCTGATCGTCTACTACATCAGCCGCCTGTCCCGGCTGGACCCGCTCGATGCGATCCCGATCGTGATCGAGCTGCTGAACCTCGGCGTGACCATCGTCAGTGTCACCGAGGGTGAGTTCCGCAAGGGCAACCTGGTGGACCTGATCCATCTGATCATGAGGCTCGACCAGTCCCACAACGAGAGCAAGAACAAGAGCGAAGCCGTCGCCGGGGCGAAGAACACCGCCCGTGACCTCGGCGGGTACACCGGAGGCAAGGCTCCGTACGGGTTCGAACTCAAGGCAGTGACCAGGTTCACGGCGGACGGCAAGCCCATCGTCGTCCAGATCCTGGTGCACACGGAGAAAGAGCCCGAGGTCATTCAGGGCTGGTGGGCGACGATCAAGAAGCACAAGGACGAGCCGTACGACCCGAAGCAGCGACGGCACCCGGGCTCGCTGGGTGGCATCGTCAACAGTATGAACAACGAGGTCATCGTGCCCACGCGCGGAGCGACCTACGGGAAGAAGACCAAGGACAGCGCGTGGGACACGAAGACCGTCAAGCGCATCTTGCGCGATCCTCGGATAGCCGGGTTCGCGGCCATACCTGTGTACAAGATCACCGAGGACGGCCAGACGACGACCCAGATCGAGAGCTACCGCATCCTGCGAGACCCCGAGACCATGAAGCCGCTCCAGATCTACGACCCGATCATCCCGCCCGAGGAGTGGTACGAACTCCAGGAGTGGCTTGACGGCCGGGGCCGAGGAAAGGGCCTGTCGAGGGGCCAAGCGCTGCTCAGTGCGATGGACGTGCTGTTCTGCGAGTGCGGTGCGGTGAAGACCTCGCATGGCGACGCCAGCAGGGTCAAGCGGTCATATCGGTGCCGCCGCCGCAAGGTGCTGCCGGGCCAGCACGCCGGGGAGTGCACCATCAGCCAGCCAGCGCTTGACGACCACACGGCCCGGAGCGTCTTCGCCCTGCTGCGCGAGGTTGAGAACGATCATGAAGCGCTGGCCGTCCTCGCCGAGGCCACTCGTCGCTTCGGCGTGGCCAACGAGGCACCCGAGCATGCCCGTGAACGCGCGATGCTGGTGGCCGAGAGGGCTGACGCCGTGCGAGCCCTCGAAGATCTGTACGACGACCGCAAGGCGGGCGGTTTCCGGGGTGACATCGGCCGACGCCGGTTCATTGCGGAGGAGACTGCCCTGCTGAGCCTGCTCGAAGCCGCAGAGGCCCGGATAGCGACGTTGGAGGAGGTCATCACGCCGGTGATCCCCATCGCGGAGTGGCTGCCCGCAGACCCGGCCGCCGACCCGATCGGCCCGGGCTCCTGGTGGGCGGGTGCGACCATCGCGGAGCGCCGGAAGTTCATCAAGCTCTTCGTGGACCGCATCACCGTCTACAAGTCCAAGGAGCGCGGTGGGCGGACGCCCGTTCACGAGCGGGTGACGATCGACTTTGCGAAGCGGAGCGAGCAGGCGGAGGAGAGCGCCGGACGAGCCCTGTAGCGGCAAGAGCAACAGAAAGAGCGTGCCCCGAACGGTGATGTTCGGGGCACGCTCTCTGTGTTGGGCAGTGATCAGTCGATGGCCAACCGTGGTGCTCGGAAGGACAGTTCAGCGCCACCGGACACGAGGACGGTGACCAGTTCGAGGGCGAGGCGGCAGATGGTGTCGCCCGTGGCCCCGACGAGCCGGGAACGGACCTCGGCGGCGGAGTCGGCGAACAGCCGGGAGGGCGACCGGAACTCGAACCGGCCCAGCTCCGGGTGTCCGGCGAGCCGGAAGGAGACTGTGGTCTCCGGTTGCGGAGCTTGGAGCCGCTTGGCGAGCGCGGAGCGTTCGCCGGCCGAGACGGGGCAGCCGCACGGCATACCGCGCAGGTCGGAAGGCGATAGGAACAGCGTTCCGTCGCAGTGGTGGACGAGCCCCTTCGGGCCCCACAGCCGCAGTTCGGTGGACACGGCGGCGGGGCTGTCGAGGACAACCGGAAGAACGGCCGAGCGAGTCACCAGATCGGCTTGTCCGTCGTCCAACGTCGGCAGGCCGCCGAGGACCAGGGCGACGGCCGAGGCCGTTTCCGCAGTGGTGTCGGACAGCCGCCAACTCGGCAGCGACTCAGGGCGGTTCTCCTTCCGACGCCCGGTGTAGAAGCGTCCCGTGGTCGGAGCCGTCGGCCACAGAGGAAGGTGTTCGTCCGTGAGCGGTAGGGCGAGGACGGTCACTTGCTGTCCCCCTCCCGCTTGAGGCGTCGGGTGGCGGCGCGGTTGTCGCGGACGGTTTGGGCGAGGAGTTCTTCGCCGGGGGTGTAGCCGGTGGCGAGGTAGCGCCAGTCGGACAGGACGAGGGTGGTGGCGGGGTCGAGGACGGGCCGTCCGTCGCGGATGCGGGCCTGTTCGGCCTGCCAGGTGCGGCGGGCTCCGCGCAGGGTGCCGAGGGTGGTGGAGTAGCGGCGGGACTTGGTGGAGAAGTGGCCCCGGAAGCCGAGCATGTGGGCCCACTTGGTGAGGTTGAGCCCGGCGAAGTCGGGGAGTGCGCCGAGGTGCCAGCAGGTGCGGATCATCTGCCGGACGTGGGCGGCGACCTTGAGGTCCGCGAGGGGGTCGGCGAGGCCGGTGCCGTCGCAGGTGCGGCATTCGGCGGTGAGGCCGGGGACGGTGGGGGTCCGGCCGCGTCCCTTGCAGGTGGCGCAGTACAGGGGGCGGTCGATGGTGCCGGTGCCCTCTGCGCTCTTGGTGGCGTACTTGGCGATGTAGCCGGCGACGGCGGCGTCCGTGAGCGGTTCGGCGGGGTCGGCGGTGCGGTCGGGGCGGGCGATCTCGCGGACGTCGATCTGTGCGCCCCAGCGGAGTTGGCGTTCGCCGATGGCGTCGCTGGTGACGGTGACGACGGCGCGTTCGGCGGCCTGGCGGACGGCGCCGGTCAGCAGGTCGGGGGTGGCCCAGGAGGGCGGGGCGGTGGTTCCGCCGTCGGGGCCGTCGAGTCGGACGATGGCGTGGAAGTGGACCAGGCCGCGCTTTTGGAACTCGGCGACCTTGGCGAAGGAGACGCGGCAGTGCTCGCGCAGTTCGGTGGTGGTGAGTCCGGCGGCGTGGGCGACGGCTCGGCGCAGGTAGGTGGTGAAGCGGGCCCAGAGGGCTCCGGCGTGGGCGTTGAAGAGGACGGCTCCGGTGTAGTCGTAGGCGGTGGGCTCCAGCGGGGTGCCGAGGGTGGGGTGGTCGGCTCCGTGGAGGGTGCCGCAGCGGCAGGGGAAGGGCTTGCCGGTGCGGGTAGTGGGGCGGTTGTGGACGGGGCCGAAGGTGGGGGCGGTGAGGGTGGCGAAGACGCGCGGGTGGGTGCGGACCTGTTCGGGGGTGCCCTTGCCGCCGGAGAGTCCGGCGCGGATGAGGTGGTAGGTGTCGGCGGCGTAGGTGCGGGAGCAGGCCGGGCAGCGACTCGCGCGGCGGTTGCCGCAGGCGACGAGGAGGCGGCCGAGGGGTTCGGTGTCGGTGGTGTAGTGCCGGAGCACTTCGTGGGTGGTGGCGTCGAGGGTGGTGGTGCGGCCGGTCAGTTGGACGGGTTGGGTGCAGCCGGCCAGGCGCTGGACGGCGTGTTCGATGCGGTCGAAGTCGTCGCGCTGGGCGAGGGTGATCAGGTCCCGGGTGAACAGGGAGGGGACCGTGCGGGGGTCGGGTTCGGTCATCGGGGCTGTCCTTCCGGGCAGTTGGGGAGGGGTTCGGGCATGGGGGTGCCGTCGCGCCGACCGCGAGGGGTTGCGGTGCTCGCGGTCGGCGCGAGGCGGGTGAGGGGTGGGTCAGGCGGTGGCGGTCAGATCGGCAGGCGCAGACAGATGCGGCGCGGGCCTCGGATCAGGTTCCGGGTGATCCGGACGGGGGCGGTGTTGCGGTGCCGGTCGGGCGTCCGGCGGGACGGGATGGGCGGTCGGGCGGCCACTGTGCGGCGGAGGAGCGGAAGGGCGGGTTTCACGGCGGTTCTCCTTCCGTCAGGCCGCGAGGAGGTGGGCGGGGTCGGTGGTGAGGTGCGCGGTGGCCTTGGCGATGCGGGCGACGTAGGCGGGGGCGACGTAGGGAGTGCGGACCCGGATGAAGCCTTCGTGGCCTTCGCGGGCCATGACGGCGACGCCGACGAAGTCGGGGTGCTGCATGGTGCTGGGGTCCATGTCCTTCCACTTCCGGATGTTGTCGCCGAGGGTGGCCACCGCGGCTTCGGTGCTGCGCTGGGCGAAGGAGAGGGCGACCGGGCACACGTCGCGGATCGCAGTGGGGATCGCGTCGCCGGTGGGCTTCTGGGTGATCAGGATGACCAGGAAGCCGGGCGCGCGGCCCATCTTGACCAGTTCCTCCACCAGCCGGGCGTTCTCCTGCGCGAGGGCCGCGAGACGCTTGGTCTCCGGGTCACTGCCCCGGAAGTCCCGGAAGAAGGTGTGAGCCTCATCCACGACCAGGACGACCAGCGGCCACTTCGGGGTGGGGCCGAGGTGCCACATGTTCGTTACACCGAGGGTGCGGCGGATCTGCTCGGCGCGGTCGCGGCGGAGCTGGACAAGGCGCTTGAAGAGGGTGTTCGCCTCCTCCAGGTTCGCGCCGGCGAAGGCGAACAGGCGCTCCGCCACGTCCGCGTAGTCGCCTTCCTCGGCCTTGTAGACCTTGCCGTCGGCGACGGCGAACTGCACGGCCCCGGATGGGGCGAGCTGGGAGAGCAGCCCGTTGATCAGCGAACTCTTGCCCTTGCCGGGTAGGCCGCCGACCAGCATTCCCGGCACCTCGGCCATGCGCAGCACGGCGGGCACGGCGTATTCATCGAGGCCGAGGTCCCACACCGACAGGTCGGCGGGCGCGGAGCCGTCCGGGGCGGTGGTGCGCTTGGCGGCGAGGGGTTCGGTGCGCACGGCGCGCAGGACCAGGTAGCCGGGCCGGTCCACGGCGACGGAGACCCGGGTGCAGTTCCAGGCTTCCGCCAAGTGCTCGGCGTGGCGCTGGAATTCGGCGAGGCCGACACCGGGGGTGGTGCGGACGGTGATCCGCACGCCGTAGCGGTCGCACTTGGTGGCGATTTTGGGGACGTGGATCGCGGGTTCGCGTCGTCGCTGGCCGTCGATGACGACGGTCTGTCCGAGGGTGGGGTGGCGGTCGACGGTCACCAGGCCGAGGGCCTTGGACAGGCGGGCCCAGCGGCGGCGAATCCAGAACGCCTGACGACGGCTGGTCCGGGTGTCCCGGTCCGAGGCGATGTAGCGGCCGGCGACGAACAGCCCCCGGGCGAACATCACCAGCAGCAGGGCGGCGAGGCCGTAGAGCAGCGGGGCGGGGAAGGCCCGGATCAGGGCGGGCAGAAAGTCAGCCCCGAGGGTGGGGCTTGGGGTGAGCGACAAGAGGGTGTCCTGAGGGGAGTTGGCGCGGTGCCGGGTGTGCGGGCCCGGCAGGAGAGAGCATGGGGGCAGGGCCCGGCCGGGCCGAGGAGGGGAGGCTCCACCGGCCCGGCCGGGGCGGCTCTGCCGATCACGACTTGGCCGCCTTCGGCGCGGCCACGGCGGCGTTCGCGGGCAGCGCGACGGCCGAGAGGACAGACAGCGACTCGGCGCGGTAGGCGACGCCGTTGGACACCTGGCCGTTGAAGACGTTCGCCCACGGGGTGGCGACCAGGCCGACCGGGCGCACGACCGAACCCGGGGCGAGGGAAGTGTCCACACCGCCCTCCGGGACGGTGACCTTGATCAGCTGTGCGGTGCCCTCGTAGGTCTCCACCAACTGCACGGTGTAGAGCGTCGCGCCGCTCTCGCGGTCGGTGGCGACCAGGCCGGTCGAGGCGTCCGCCAGCTTCACGGCGGGCGGGGAGGCGACCATGTGGACGGTGCCGGTCAGGTCGGGACGGATGGTGATACGAGCCATGGAAAACTCCAGGAAGGGGTAAGGGAAAAGGGGAGGGGGAAGGTGGAGAAACGTTTCTCCGGCCCTTTGTTCACCCCGTCGAGCGGGGTGTGCGGGACAAGAGAAACCGACGCCTGCCGGTGCTGTCGAGGGGCGTTTCGGAGCCCGCACGACCGGCCCGAGAGCAAGCGAGAGACGATGAGAAACGGCACGAGCGGGCGAGAACGACCAGCCCACCCGGAGTGTGGCGCAACCCACACCCTGCCGCCGGTCCGGTGCTTCCTTTCGCTGGGCAGTGGCTCCGGACGGCGGCGCAGACAACAGAATTTCGCAGACCGTATCTCCGTGTCATCTACTTGGCGGGGAGACACACCTGCTGCTATCAGGCCCCTGCCTGTCTCATCATTGGAACCCTCCGAGTTTGTTAATCTTCTTTCGCTGCAAGCGAGTTGAAGGCGGCAGCAAATTGCTTTGTGGTGTGTGCCACATGGCCTTTTCGGGGCTCTGCGGCACGTCGTGAGAGCAGTTTGCTGCGGTTTTCAGGCTTGGTGCGGCCGGAGAAAGCTGGTAGACGACCCGGCCGCGTTCCCACCCTCCGCCACCGACGGCCCGACGTATCGGGCTGATCTTGTGCTAGGCGTCTGCGCGGGTCGCTCCGAAGCCCCGCACGACCCACCCTCGGGCCCCGGCGGCCGAACCCGTCCGGCTGGTCTCGTGGTAGCCGCCCGCACCGGCCTTCCGGAACACGCCGGGGAGCAAGGCGAGGCAGAGCCCGGAGCAGTACCGCCCACGGGCTAGCGGTGAGGCGATCGACGGCAGCGGGGGCGGGCAGGGCGGAGGCAGGGCCGCTGTCGGATCTTGGAACCGCTGTCGGCCAAGTGGGCACGGTCGGAGGACACACGGCCGGGAAGGCGAACGCGGAGCCGAAAGGGCGTGTTCAGACTTTCTTTACTGGATCAAGGGCGGCCCGCCGATGGCGGGCCGCGCGCCGCCGCGTCTCCGCCCGCCGCTCCTGTCTCGCGCCCCGCTAAGGGCGGCCCCACTGGCGGCGCAAGAACGTGTTCGGAAGGCGGCACGGGGCCCGGCAGGAGCCCGGACAGGCACAGGCGGCACCGTGAGCAGGTCACAGCCGATGGCTGAGCGCCGTTCGTCCAGGCTCCCCGCTGCTCGATGATCCGGGGCGGACGGAACCCGTCAAGCCCGCAACGCTGGCCACCATCGCCAACTACTGCTCCAGGAAGCGGGCTTGACCGAACCCGCCCACCCCTACTCTCGGCAGCTACGGGGAGCCCGGCCGGAATGGTCCCCATCGTCGGTTTCCCGACAAGGGAACGCCCTCTGTTGGTGCTGGCTGCGCGAGTTCAACATGCCTGCGCTGCATACCTATTCGTGGCCAAATGTCCCGCCGGGAGAAGTTGTTGACCGCACGCAATGCATGCACCTGCACCGCGACCAGAGCACCAGCGGGCCACGGATCGCATCCTCAACACCACCCTCCAGCGACAGCCTCCCGGAAGGTTGGCCGCACTCCGAGCAGCGTCGATCCGCTTCCTTCGCCTTGTAGCAGACGAGGCACAGCAGCACCCCCGGTTCTTCAACCAGCAGAGCAACCGGCTGCGGGCTGTCTGTCAGATGTCCGCACGACCTGAGCGAGCCCCGTTCGCTCACGGCCATCATCAAGGCCAAGGCATCACGCTGCCATCGCGGAGCCTGGGCCACTGGGAGAGCGGACTCTCTTCTGCCCTGCGCAGTCAGCCACAGCGAAGCATGAACACCCGCAGCGCGGACCTGATCATCAAGGGCCACCAGCCCCGGGGCACGCAATTCACCCATCAAATCCCCTGGTTTCCTCATGCGGCTGCCCCCGCCTGTCGAACGCCAGGGGCAGCCTGTGTCGATCCGTCAGGCGTTGGGTCAGACACCCGTCCAGGGCATCAGGAGGTTGTCCTCCGCCGTGGCGTCCATCAGGAGTTCGTCGCAGAGGCGGCCGAGCCAGAATCCGGACTGGCGCAGGCGGCCGGCGGGCTTGAACCCGGCCTTCTGGTAGGCGGCGACGCCCGCCACGTTGGGTTCGAGGACCTTGAGCCAGACCGTGCGCAGGGCGGCGTACTGGAAGGCCCAGCGCAGCGTGAGCGCGGTCGCCTCGGTGGCGAGGCCCTTACCCCGGGCTTCGGGGGCGAGGAGGATGACGAACTCGGCGGTGCGGACGGCCGGGTCAATCTGAAGGGTCGTCAGGCCGAGGGGGGTGTGGTCGGTGGTGCCGATGACCTCGAACTGCGGATAGTTGCGGTTGCGGCCCTGCGCCTCCCAGCCACCGGCGCGGACCTCCCAGGACTGGGCGACCTGGGTACCGAAGCCGAGGATGGTGCCGGGGTCGTTCTCCCAGCGGTGGTACTCCTCCAGGTGGTCACGGCTGGGCATGGCCAGGCTGACGCGGGTGCCGTCGAGCAGGACGAGCGGGGTGCGGGACATGGGTGCCTCGTTCAGGGTCGGGGGTTGATCGGGGTGTAGTGGTCGGTGTGCGCCGGTTCTTCGACCGGACGGCCGTCGCCGTCGCATATCCAGGCGTGCAGCCGTATCGGGTCGGTGGCGATGCCGTGGCGCCAGACACCGCCGCGCCCGCCGAGGGTGAGCAGCAGGGCAGCCGCGGCCGACTCTTCCAGGCAGGCGACCCGGGCGGGAACGTTTCCGGCAGCCCAGCGGATCGAGCGGACGGCGAGGCTCGCGTGCGCGGCGGAGGGCGGCGGCAGCGCGCTGCCCGTCTCGGCGAGGCGGCGCAGCCGTCCGAACCGCTCCGATCGGGGACCGGCCGTACGAACCGCAAGGGTGGTAGCCAGCACGGCGGTTGCAGCGATCCGCCAGGCCAGCGGCGGGCGTCCGACGGCGGGCAGGCGCACCGGCACTTCGCTGGTGCCCCAGGAGACGGCCGGGTCGTGGACGAGTACCGGAGCGGGCGCGGGGCTGTTCTCCAGAGCAGCGAGCCACCGGTTCAGCGCGTCGCCGGTGAGGAGGACGGTCTCCCCGTTGCGGTAGTTGACGACCACGCCCGCCCGGCGGGTCAGGGCGGTGACGGTGTGCACCGTCGGGAGGGGCGGCCTCATGCCGGGATCTCCCAACGGACGGTCCGGGTGACCGACTCAGCGGCGCGGAGCCACAGCTCGGTGCCCAGGACGGGTTCGATCAGACCCCACGGGACGTCCGCCCCGAGGGCGGCATTGCGCAGCAGCGAGCGCAGAGCAGCCGGCCGGAGCAGGCCGAGGGCGGCGAGGTGGCCGTCTACCAAGTCCAGGACCGCGCTCTGGTTGGCCCGTAGCCCCTGGTGGTGGTCGGCGGTGAAGATGCCTTTCGCACCCCGGCCGAGGACGCTCGGCGGAAGCAGTCCGGCCACGGCGTCGGACAGCATCGGCTTGTAGCGGCGGGCCGACCAGCGGTCGGCGGCCGGGGCCGCGAGGACCGACTCCACAACGCGGGTGTCGGTGAAGGGGTTGTGCATGGTGATGCCGTGCACGGCGGCGAGCTGGTTCTCCGTCGCGGCGGTACGGCCGACGTAGCGGGCTTCTTGCAGCAGCAGTCGATCGGCGTGCCCGAGGCCGCTGGTGTCGGGGTGCGGCATGGTGGCGGACGCGGCGAGGTCGAGGGTGTTGGTGGTCAGCCATGGCATCGGGACGGCCGTCGCACCGGGGTCGCCCACGACGGAGGCCACGGCTTTCCACGGACTCGTGCGGTACAGCCGCGCCCAGGTCTGGGCATCGCGGGCCAGCCGCAGCAGTCGGCCGGAGCGCGCGAGGTCCACGAGATGGGCCGGAGGAGGCATGAACAGCGAGTCACCGCCGTCGCCGGTCAGATGTACCGCGATCCCGTCGGATGCCAAGTGGCGGAACTGTGCGAGGAGTTGAGCGGAAGTGATCGCGGACGGGGCGGGTTCGTCGGTGAGGGGGAGGGTGCCCAGGTCGGTGAAGGGCAGGTGCTCCGGCCCGAGCGCCATCAACCGGTGGCGGATACGGGGGAATGCGTGGGCGACGGTACGGGCGTGGTCGAGGTCCCCGCCTTCCTCGCGGCCCTTGGGGTGGTAGGTGAGGCCGACCACCGGGCCGCACTTCGAGGCCAGTACGGCGAGGGTGGTGGAGTCCAGGCCCCCCGACAGGTCAGAGGAGGCCATGCGGTCCGTGACCCGGATCGCCACGCCGTCCGTAAGGTCTTCACGGAGCCGCTGCACAGCATCGGACCAGGCCAACCGCAGCTCCCGCCGGAACGGCGTGATCGCACAGGTCCCGTGTTCGGTGGCCGTCCAGCGATACCCGGGCGGGAGCTGTTCCACCCCCGTCCAGGCCGAGCGGCCGGGCACCCAGGCAGTGGGGTCGGAAAGGTGCGCGGCGAGCCAGGCAGTATCGGGGCCGGCACCGACCAGGGAGGCGAGTGCGAGCGAACTCGACGCCCATACCGGGTTGTTGCCCGCAGTGGAGAGGTAGACGGGAGCAGCACCGGCGGGGTCCGCCCAGACCGTCACCGTGCCGCGCCCGTCGTCCAGCACCAACGTGTACGCGCCGGACCAAGCGACGGCCGCAGCGTCGATCCGGCCGAACTCGGCACGCTCGACAAGCCGGGTCAACTCGGTGCCGGTCGCACCGCACGGCCCGAACACCGCAAGCCGAAGCCCACCGGCTCCCCGCGCCTGACGCACCGGCACATCACCGGCGGACCAGACCGTCGCTCCGCGCCACAGCACCCGCGCGCCGACCGGCACCGGAGCGCCGACGGGGCGGCCGAGCATCCCACCGAACCACTTCATGTGATCATCTCCGTGACCTGTGCTCCACCGACGACACGGCGGCACCGGAATCGGACGGTGCCGCCGCGCCATCACCTGTCAGGCGTCGTACGGGGAGCGCTTGGCTTCCACGCTGTTGTTCGAGCTGCCCTTAGTCAGGAGCGCCGCGTCACCGAGGAGCACGGTCTCCTCCTCCGGTTCTCCGTCGAGCTGGGTGAGTTCCTGCATGTTGATCACCTCCTTTGCCGGTCCACTCGGGGCGGGAGAACCCGCCGCGGATCGATGCCCCGGACTCCGGCCACACTCACGAGGCCCGGGGAGCCACAGGGCCGATCAGGCCGCCGGTTCGCGGTCCGGCTCGGAGAGAGCCACCACCGGTTCCAAGCGGCCGTGACCGACTTGGAGGAAGGCCGTCATCCCCAGTACCAGGACGGTGACCAGGTTCCCGAGCAGCCACAGGAAGGTCACGACCGCTTCGATCGGGTCGTCACTGCTCCCGCGATGACGGCCTGCTCCGTACAGATCACTCACGTTGCTTCCACCCTCAGCTCGAACCAGACCCACTTGCCGCGCGGGGCGCACTCCACGCCCCACCGCTGGGCGAGTGCCGCGACCAGTCCCAGGCCGTAACCGGACTCCGCTTCGTGGGCGGGAGCCATCAGCGCAGGCAGTTCACCGGAGGAGTCCCGGACCCCCACCCGCACCGAGGAGGACTGACGCCGCACGGCGACCGCGATCCGCGTACAGCCCGTGTGTTTCGCCGCATTGGCCACCAGCTCGGTGACCAGCAGCGCGGCCACGTCGTCCAACTCCGGAGCGGACCATGCCGTCAGGGCAGAGCGCACCAACTTACGTGCGAAACCGGCCGATTGGGGGCAGCACGGGAGCCTCAGCAGGCAGCTCGAATCGGTAGGTTGCACGATCGGTACGTCGATGGGGGTGGTGTCCAGCGGGCCGATCAGCACGGGCCGGCCTCCGTCTCGGTCGGGTCTCCGGGGTTTCCCGGAAGGAGTCCCAGAATCCAGAAAGGACCCCTTTCCCGATAAGGCCAGCGTGTGTACCCACCGTGGGTAAACTCGCGGTCAGTTATCCCGCGTAACACTGAGCGATGATCTTTAGGGCGCCGGGGAGGCCGGACATGACGGAGTACGGAGCGCCGCGCGGGCTGCCGGGCCGGTTGCTGGCGGAACCCGAGATGATCACAGCGTGCGCCGCGCGCGACTTTGCTCGGATCTTCCAACTGGCCAAGAGCAGAGGCGGTTACCACCCTTCACGGATCGCCCGCGCCTGCGAGCTGACGCCAAGCAGGGTGGGTGAGGTCATTTCGGGGAAGCGGAAGATCACCAACATGACCGTCATCGAGCGCATCGCGGACGGCTTACGGATTCCGGGGCACATGCTCGGCCTTGCGGTCCGAAGCTGGGAGCGTCCGGCGGTACCCGTCCAGCGCCCGGTGCCGACCGCCCGAACTCCGAAGGAAACCAGGCCGGTTGATGCTGCGCTGCCCGGCAGCGAGCTGGACAGCATCCTTGCCATCGCGGCCGGCACCAAGGTCACGCCAACGGTGCTGCGCTCGCTTCAGGCATCGATTGAGGACTACTGGCGGCGCGACGACGAGCACGGCGGGGAGGCTCTGCGCCCGGCGGTCATCGGGCAGCTCAGGTACGTCACGGACATACTGCGGGACACGGCCGATCCCAACTACCGGCGCAGTCTCCATGGCATTGCCGCCGAACTCGCACGCCTGACCGGGTGGACGTACTTCGACGCACGGCAGTACAGCACGGCTCGCAGCTACTTCACCCAGTCCCTGCGCCTTGCGAGAGAGATCGACGACCGGCCGTTCATCGCCAACGTGCTCGCCTGCCTCAGCCTCCAGGCGACCTACCAGGACCAGCCTCGGGACGCCATCGCACTTGTCCGGGCGGCGCAGGACAGCGCACGCCTTGACGGCGGTACGCCGAGACTGATGGCCATGCTGTCCATTCGTGAAGCCTTCGGCCACGCCAGCGCCCGCGACCACGAGGCCACCCATCAGGCGATCGGCGAGGCACACCACTACTTCGAGAGGATCAGCGAAGCGGACGACGATCCTGCGTGGGTCCAGTACTTCGACCGGACCAAGCTGACCGTGGACACCGGCATCGCCCTCGGCCAACTCGGCGACGCCGATGCGGCGGAACCTCTGATCGCCGACGCCCTGACGGCCGGGCCCACGACGAACCTCCGGGGTCGCGCCTTCCACACCTTCTGGCTTGCCAGGACCCAACTCCAGCGCCACAAGGTCGAGTTGGCTTGCGCCACCGTGGGGGAAGCACTCGACCTCGCAACGATCGTGGAATCCCCCAGGGTGATCGCGCACCTCCAGGAGTTCCGGCACCTTCTGGAGCCCTACTCGGACGCGACGGCCGTGCGAAACGTGGTCACACGAATTGCCGAGGTGACCGTCTGATCAGATCCCGGCCTCGTCCAGCAGCAGGTAGAGCACGCCCACCAGCGTCCCACTGCTGACGATCTCGCGGCGGTCGATCATGCCGCGCAGATCGGCCAAGGGAATCCACTCGATCCGGTCGGACTCGTTGCGTTCCGTCGGAGGGCCCATGTACTCCACCGCCTCGGCGCGGAAGACGAAGTGCTCAGAGTCGGTGATCCCGTTGGCCGGTTGCGCGTAGATCAGCGGTTTGACCTCGCCGACCTTCCAGCCGGTCTCTTCCAGCGCCTCCCGAACCGCCGCGTCCGCCGGGGTCTCGCCCTGCTCGATCAGACCCATCGGGAGTTCCCAGGCCCAGGTGTTGGTGATGAAGCGGTGCCGCCACATCATGAGCACCTGCCGTTCGCCGTTCACGACGGCGGCGACGGCCAGGTGCCGCAACTTGATCACGTGGTGTTCCCAACGATGCCCATCAGGCTGCTCGACGTCAGCCAGCCAGAGGTTCACCCATGGGTTCTCGTAGATCGGACGTTCCCCGTGGATCTTCCACTGCATCGCTGCGGCCCCTCTCGACGGACCCTCAGCATGTCAGACCAACGCAGTGCGGTGGTCTCACTCCGGCGAATTTGCGTCAGAGTGACGAATATGGAGGCGGGGCAGATGGCGGCCGCCCTGGAGGACTGACGACGCCCAGGTGAGACGGCCCTAGCCATGCTGCCCAAGTGGCAGCCGCCCCCTACGACCGTTTTGACCATGCGGTGCCTCCACCAGCGTTCGGCGACATGGGAGTGTTCATCGCGGCCAAGCTGGCCGGTTCCAGGCAGCTCCAGCAATGGGGAGGGCTGTTGCTGGTCTCATCTGCCTTTGGCTATGCCTCGTCCAACCGTACTGATGAGCCGATTTTCTACAGGCCGGGCGACGTCGTAAAGGCCTCCGTCATGGGCAGTCTGGATACATCGGTGGTGGGAAGCGTGCAGCTCGGCACATGCCGGAGCTGTGCCGAGTACTACGACGAAGCGAGACCAACGTGCCTGCCTAGCCCCGACCCCCTGGATTGGTTCACCCGAACAGCGTAATTTCTGCGGGTCTATGGCCCCATGACGGAGAACTTTTTTGCCCTGCGTCATGTGCTTCTGCGTAAATATCTCCGAGGCCGATAATTGCCCGATGAGGCCACGGAGGAGCTGGAGCGTGAAGGCAAATATTAAGATCTCTATTTCTGATATTAGAACCACCTCCCAGGTTCGAGGATCACTGGGAGATCTGCGTGCCCTAGTCGCTTCGCTTGCCTCGCAAAAGCTAGTCCAGCCTGTAGTTCTTTTTTCTGACGGTAGGACTCTTCTCAGTGGATACCGCAGGGTGGCAGCCTGTAAGCGGGCGGGGATCACTCGGATTTCTGCTTTTGTGGCGAACGACCTTCGGTGTGCAACTGAAATCATGCAAGAGCAGCTTAAGTCTTCCGATTCCGCTACAGAGATCCCCATGAGCCTGCGCGAGCGTGTTGATCTCGCCGCCGTTCTGTACGGTGTGCCGCGACCAGATGGGGAGTCGTCTCGCTCCTTCCCGTTCGACAAGCACACGGCTCCGGCTGTCGGCCTTTCTTCTAGCACCCTCTGGCGAGTCAGGTCGGTAATTCACAAATCCCAGGAAGAGGCCATCTCTTCTGATGCGGATATTGATAGGGCGCGGAAAATTCTCCGCCTCATGGTCGAAGCTTACGAGTGCCCGCCAAGTGGCTGGAAGAGCTACTCTGCAATCGAATATCTGCACTCCTTGCTTCAAGTGGGAGATATTCCCGATCGCTTGGATCAGCTGGATAAGCCGAAGGGCACCGGCGGTGATGCTGTCAAGGATCTTCCTGCGCGAGAAGAAACTCGATCCCCCGAGTCAATTCCTGGACCAAGAAGGCAATTGGTCGATATTCGGCGCGGAATCGACAGTATTGCCGGAGTTTGTGCGGGATTGGCGGCAGTCAGTGAACTCTGCCCGCTAACGGCTGCCGAAAGGGCCCAGTTGGGTGCCGATATTCGACGCAGCAAGAAAGTTCTGAGCAGAATCCAGTCCATGCTCTAGGAGATACCGATGCTGAGAACCTCCCACACTTCGACCATTGAGGAACTGGCCCCTTCGGCCATCACTACCGACCCCCAGGTTAATACAAGGCCAGTAGACAAAACATGGGTCGTGCGAAAGCTTCGCGAAGGATTTGACGTCAAACGCCTGGGGGTCCCCACCGTTTCGGCTCGTATCGACGGCACCTATATCTGGGTTGATGGTCAGAATCGTGGAGCTTTGTGCAAGGCCGCAGATCGGGCCGATATCAAGATCGGCATGAAAGTCTTCCACGGACTTACAATTTCCGAGGAAGCGGAGCTATTTCTCGGGCTGAATGACAATAGGCGAGTCCAGCCCATCTACAAGTTCCTCGCAGAGGTTACTGCCGGCAGAGAAGAAGCGATGGCGATTGTTAAAATCGCTGGTGATGCTGGCTGGAAGATCGCAGACGGGACGGGTGCTAAGACGATCCATGCGGTTGCTGCCATGACGGCAATCTATCGAGCTGTGCCTGGGAACCCGGGCGACCTTCTTCGAAGGTGCCTTTCTATTGTCACGCGAGCTTGGGGGCACATTCCAGATGCCGTTAACGCGCATATCCTGCAAGGGCTTGAATCTGTTCTGAGGACCTGTCCAGACCTCGACGAGGCGGTTTTGGTCAAGAAGCTGGCCGGGCATGCGGGTGGGCCCGTCAGTCTGCTTGGAAAGGGCCGAGGTTTCCGGGAAGCAACTAGCTGCACTGTAGTCCAGGGTGTGGACCAGGTGATTCGGTTGACCTATAACACTGGTCGACGGTCGGGCAAGCTGCCGACATGGGGACCTCCTGGCCCGCGATCGGGTGAGGTACAAGAAAATATCGGTGGCTGAATAAATCGGCCAAAAAATTCTTCCCGCCCGCAGCTTCTCCAGGGCAGAGCAGTAAGACGTATGACGGTGCCTCCGCCGTCTGCACCCGGGTACAGGTGGTGCAGACGGCGGAGGCACCGTCATAGATAGGCGCCTACTGGGCGTCGGCGGGGATAGTGCCGAGGCGGCCGGCCTGGAAGTCCTCCATGGCCTGCTGGAGTTCGCGGTGGCTGTTCATCACGAACGGACCGTAGTGGGCGACGGGCTCACGGATCGGGAGGCCGCCGAGCAGGACCACCTCGAAGTTGGCCGACCGCGAGTCCTGCTTGTCGTCGGCGCGGATCGTCAGGCTGTCGCCGTCGCCGAAGACCACCGCCTGGCCCATCCGGAATGGACGCCGTTCCTCGCCCGCCGAGCCGCTGCCGGCCAGGCCGTACGCGAGGGCGTTGAAGTCCGAGCGCCAGGGCAGGGTGACCTGCGCACCGGGGTTCACGGACGCGTGAATCATCGTGATGGGGGTGTGCGTGGCACCGGGGCCCTGGTGGCCGTCGATCTCGCCCGCGATGACCCGGATCAGGCCGCCGCCGTCGGCCGAGGCGAGGAGCTTGACGCTGCCGCCGCGGATGTCCTGGTACTTCGGGGCGATCATCTTGTCCGAGGCGGGCAGGTTCACCCAGAGCTGCAGGCCGTGGAACAGGCCGCCCGACATGACCAGCGACTCCGGCGGGGTCTCGATGTGCAGCAGGCCGGAGCCCGCCGTCATCCACTGGGTGTCACCGTCGGTGATGGTACCGCCGCCACCGTGCGAGTCCCGGTGGATGAACGTGCCGTCGATGATGTAGGTGACCGTCTCGAAGCCCCGGTGCGGATGCCAAGGCGTCCCCTTCGGCTCGCCCGCCTGATAGTCCACCTCGCCCATCTGGTCCATCATGATGAACGGGTCGAGGAACTTCTGGTTGATCTTGGCGAAGGCGCGGCGGACGGGGAAGCCCTCGCCCTCGAATCCCTCCGGGGCGGTGGCGACGGCCAGCACCGGGCGGGCGTTGGCGCCCTCGGCGGGGGCTGCCACGCGCGGCAGGATCAGCGGGTTCTCTACGGTCACGGCAGGCATGTCGGCCTCCTCGATGGGTTCGGTTTCGGACGTTCAGCTGCGTTTCCGCAGGTCAGACCCTCGTTGCGGGTAGTCCCCCAACTGGGCTAGCTTTTGGGCTCGCCGGCCTCGTAGTCCACCTCGCCCATCTGGTCCATCATGATGAACGGGTCGAGGAACTTCTGGTTGATCTTGGCGAAGGCGCGGCGGACGGGGAAGCCCTCGCCCTCGTAGCCCTCGGGTGCGGTCGCCACGGTCAGGACCGGGCGGGCGGTGCTGTGCACCGCGTCGGGGGTGGTGACGCGGGGCAGGGTCAGCGGGTTCTCGACGGTCACGGCGGGCATGTCGGCCTCCTTCGGCGGTCTGTGGCCTACGTCCACCACAGTAGTTCAACTATCAACCACTCGCAAGGTTGAACGTTGAACTATGTGGGTGCATTCCCGCCCGAGAGGAGGGAAGGGGGGAGGGGGAGGGAGGGGTCAGCCGTACATGCGGCGCATGGTGAAGTCCACCATCTGCTCGACCGCGCGGGCGTCGAACACCATCCGGTGCTCGCCCTCCATGTCCAGGGCGAAGCCGTAGCCGGTGGGCAGCAGGTCGAGGATCTCGGCGCCGGTCACCGAGAAGTGCTTGGACTCCTTGCCGGCGTACCGCTTCAGCTCCTTGAGCGAGCTGAACATCGGGATCACCGGCGTCGGGGTGTTGTGCAGGGCCAGGAAGCCGGGGCGGTCGCCGCGCGGGCAGTAGACCTTGGAGGTGATGAAGATGGCCTGGAAGTCCTCGACCGGCATCGCGCCGGTGGTGAAGGCGCGCACCGCGTCGGCGAGCGAGGGCGGCGAGGGTTCGGGGTAGAGCGACTGCTGGGCGGCCTGCGGGTCGCCGTACCCGGGGCCGGGCATGCCGGACATCCCCTGCTGCATCTGCTGCTGCTGGTAGGGGTCCTGGTAGGCGCTCTGCTCGTAGCCGTACACGGGGACAAGGCTATCGGGCCGCGACCCGCTTGGGGGCGGGTGATCCGCACAATCCCGGGCGGGGCGCCATTGTGGGACGTGACCACGTTCATACCCCTGTCACGTCAGGGGGCTTGAACAAGTTACCAACGGGTAGCATCATGGGGCGTACTGGTGGGTAAGCGGTGCGCCGGAAGCGGCCGCCCGTGGAGCAGACGAACCGGAGAAACGGTCATGGGTCACTACAAGTCCAACCTGCGGGACGTGGAGTTCAACCTCTTCGAGGTGTTCGGCCGCGACCAGGTGTACGGCACCGGTCCGTTCGCCGAGATGGACGTCGACACCGCGAAGAACATCCTCAGCGAGATCTCCCGGCTGGCCGAGAACGACCTCGCCGCCTCGTTCGTCGACGCCGACCGCAACCCGCCGGTGTTCGACCCGGAGACCAACACCGCTCCGATCCCGGAGACCTTCAAGAAGAGCTACCAGACCTTCATGGACGCCGAGTGGTGGCGCCTGGGCATCCCGGAGGGCATCGGCGGCCAGGTCACCCCGAACTCGCTGGTGTGGGCGTACGCGGAGCAGGTGCTCGGCTCGAACCCGGCGATCTGGATGTACTCCTCCGGCCCGGCCTTCGCCGGCGTCGTCTTCGACGAGGGCACCGAGGAGCAGCAGAAGGTCGCCCAGCGGATGGTCGAGCGGCTCTGGGGCGCCACCATGGTGCTGACCGAGCCGGACGCGGGCTCCGACGTCGGCGCCGGCCGCACCAAGGCGGTCAAGCAGGAGGACGGCTCCTGGCACATCGAGGGCGTCAAGCGCTTCATCACCTCGGGCGAGCACGACATGTCCGAGAACATCGTCCACCTGGTGCTGGCCCGCCCCGAGGGCGGCAAGCCGGGCACCAAGGGCCTGGGCCTGTACATCGTGCCGAAGTACGACTTCGACTGGGAGATCGGCGAGCTCGGCGAGCGCAACGGCGTCTACGCCACCAACGTCGAGCACAAGATGGGCCTCAAGGCGTCCAACACCTGCGAGATGACCTTCGGCGCCAAGCACCCGGCCAAGGGCTGGCTGCTCGGCGAGACCGTCGACGGCATCCGCCAGATGTTCAAGATCATCGAGTTCGCCCGGATGATGGTCGGCACGAAGGCCATCGCCACCCTCTCCACCGGCTACCTGAACGCGCTGGAGTACGCCAAGGAGCGCGTGCAGGGCGCCGACCTCGCGCAGTTCATGGACAAGACCGCGCCGCGCGTCACCATCACCCACCACCCCGACGTGCGCCGCTCGCTGCTGACCCAGAAGGCGTACGCCGAGGGCATGCGCGCCCTGGTCCTCTACACCGCCTCGGTGCAGGACGACATGCTGGCCGCCCGCCTGCGCGGCGAGCACGACGCCGCCGCCGAGCGCCTGAACGACCTGCTGCTGCCGATCGTGAAGGGTTACGGCTCGGAGCGCTCCTACGAGCAGCTCGCCCAGTCGCTGCAGACCTTCGGCGGCTCCGGCTACCTGCAGGAGTACCCGATCGAGCAGTACATCCGGGACGCCAAGATCGACACCCTGTACGAGGGCACCACCGCGATCCAGGGCCAGGACTTCTTCTTCCGCAAGATCGTCAAGGACGGCGGCCAGGCGCTGACCGCCGTCAACGAGCAGATCGGCAAGTTCCTCGCCACCGGCGAGGGCGGCGCCGCGCTGGCCGCCGAGCGCGACCTGCTGGCCAAGGCCGCGGGCGACCTGGAGGCCATCGTCGGCACCCTGATCGCCGACCTGACCGCGGTCGAGCAGGACCCGAAGAACATGTACAAGGTCGGCCAGAACACCACCCGCCTGCTGCTGGTCTCCGGCGACGTGGTGGTCGGCTGGCTGCTGCTGCGCCAGGCCGCCGTCGCGCTGGCCAAGCTGGAGGCGGGCGCTTCCGATAAGGACGTCCCGTTCTACCGGGGCAAGGTCGCCGCCGCGAAGCACTTCGCCCGCACCGTGCTGCCGACCACCGCCGCGCAGCGCCAGATCGCCGAGAACGTCGACAACGAGCTGATGGAGCTGGCCGAGGAGGCGTTCTGATCCGGCGCGGCCCCCACCGGACCGCCTGACCCACCCTCACCCCGCGGGGCCCGGTACTGCACCGGGCCCCGCGGCGTCGTTCCGGGGCGCCGGCCGGGACGTCGTCCAGAGACGTCGTCCAGGGGTGCCGTCCGGGGCGTCGTCCGGGAGCGTCCGGGGCCGGTCGGAGGCGTTGTGTAGCGCTCCGTTCACTGTTGTGTCACCGTTGCGGACTTCCGGCGGTCCTGTCCGTGTACGGGCATATGCTCGTGGTGCGGACCCGCAACCCCACCAGGCCCGCCCCGCCCTCTACCCAGGAGCAAAATGTCGACCGCCGCCCGAACGGCCCACTTCGACCGGAAGCACACGGACGACCTCGTCGCCTTCCTGGCCGCCTCCCCGTCCCCGTACCACGCGGTGGCGAGCGCGGCCGAGCGGCTGGAACGGGTCGGCTTCCGGCGGGTCAGCGAGACGGACGCCTGGGACGGCGGCAGCGGCGGCCGCTACCTGGTGCGCGGCGGCGCCCTGATCGCCTGGTACGTGCCGGAGAACGCCACCGCGGCGACCCCGTACCGGGTGGTCGGCACCCACACCGACTCGCCGAACCTGCGGGTCAAGCCGGTGCCCGACACCAGCTCGGCCGGCTGGCGGCAGGTCGCGGTGGAGATCTACGGCGGCGTCCCGCTCAACACCTGGCTGGACCGGGACCTCGGGCTCTCCGGCCGGCTCGTGCTGCGCGACGGCACCACCCGGCTGGTGCGGCTGGACGAGCCGCTGCTGCGCGTCCCGCAGCTGGCCATCCACCTCGACCGCGGGGTCAACGACGGCCTCAAGCTCGACCGCCAGCGCCACCTGACGCCGATCTGGGGAATCGGCGGCACCACCGAGGGCGCGCTGCTGGAGTACGTCGCCGAGCGGGCCGGGCTGGCCGCCGCCGACGTCACGGGCTGGGACCTGATGGCGCACGACGTGCAGCCGCCCGCCTACCTGGGCCGCGACCGCGAGCTGCTGGCCGGCCCGCGGCTGGACAACCAGCTGTCGGTGCACGCCGCCGCCGCCGCGCTGGCCGCCGTCGCCGAGGCCGGCGGCGAGCTGCCGTACGTCCCGGTGCTGGCCGCGTTCGACCACGAGGAGACCGGCAGCGAGTCCGACACCGGCGCGCAGAGCCCGCTGCTCGGCAACGTGCTGGAGCGCTCCTGCCACGCCCGCGGCGGCACCCTGGAGGACCGCGCCCGCGCGCTGGCCGGCACCGTCTGCCTCTCCTCCGACATGGGCCACGCCGTGCACCCCAACTACAGCGAGCGGCACGAGCCCGGCCACCACCCGATGCCCAACGGCGGCCCGATCCTCAAGGTCAACGTCAACAACCGGTACGCCACCGACGGCATCGGCCGGGCGGTGTTCGCCGCCGCCTGCGAGAAGGCCGGCGTGCCGTGGCAGACCTTCGTCTCCAACAACGCGATGCCCTGCGGCACCACGATCGGCCCGATCACCGCGGCCCGGCTCGGCATCACCACCGTCGACTGCGGCATCGCCGCGCTGTCCATGCACTCCGCCCGCGAGCTGTGCGGCGCCGAGGACCCGCACTACCTGGCGAGCGCGATCAAGGCGTTCCTGGAGGGCTGAGCCGGGGCGCACGGGGGCGGGCCCGCCCCCGTACGCGCGCCGTCACTCCATCCCGGCCAGCACCAGCGGCAGCCGGCTCGCGCCGCCCGGCACCAGCCGCACCGGCACGCCCCAGTCCTGCTGGTGCACGTGGCAGGCCGGGTACTCGACCGCCGGGTCGTCGTCGCAGGACGCCGCCATCGCCGAGACGTGCAGCACGCCCTCGGCGACCTCGCCGGAGAGCACCAGCTCGCGGCTCAGCGCGCTGTCCGCGCCCGCGCCGGAGACCAGCAGCTCCGGCGGCGTCGAGCTGACCAGCAGCCGGGTCGACGGGCCGTAGCGCTCGTCCAGCTTCTGGCCGTTCGGCGCGGAGAACACCACGTCCAGCCGGAGCGCGCCGGGCGCGACCTCGGTCGCGGCCCGCCGGGTGCGGTGCGCGACCGCCTCCACCCGGACCGCCTCCTCGGGCAGCCGCAGCCGGGTCAGCCGGTGCCGGGCCGACTCCACCACCACGATGTCGCCGTCCACCACCACCGCGCCGGACGGCTCGCGCAGGTCGGTGGCCAGCGTGCTGACCTCGCCGGCCGCCGGGTCGTAGCGGCGCAGCGCCTGGTTGTACGTGTCGCTGACCGCCACCGAGCCGTCCGGCAGCACGGTCACCCCCAGCGGGTGCTGCAGCAGCGCCTGGCCGGCCGCGCCGTCGCGGTGCCCGAAGTCGAACAGGCCGGTGCCGACGGCGGTGCGCACCTCGTGGGTTCCACGTGAAACCCAGCGCAGCGCGGAGGTCTCCGAGTCGGCCACCCACAGCCGCTCGCCGTCCGCGGACACCGCCAGGCCGGACGGCTGGGCGAACCACGCCTCGCCGGGCGGGCCGTCGACCAGGCCCTCGTTGGTGGTGCCGGCCGCGACCCGGACGGTGCCCGCCACCGGGTCGAACGCCCACAGCTGGTGCACGCCCGCCATCGCGATCCACACCTCGCCGTCGAAGAACGCGACGTCCCACGGCGAGGACAGGTCCACCCCGAGCGCCGGACCGGCCGTCGGCGAACCCTGCCACCACTGCTTCCCGGTGCCCGCCAGCGTGGTCACCGAGCCGTCCGCCAGCCGCACCCCGCGCAGCGCGTGGTTCACCGTGTCGGCCACCACCACGTCGTAGCCCAGCTCCGGCGCCAGCCCGGCCGGGACCAGCGCGAGGCCCTGCGGCTCGCTGAACCGCGGCTCCGGGCCGTCCACCAGCCCGCGCACGCCGTCGCCGATCCGCCGCAGCACCGTCTCGCCGTCCGCGTCCAGCTCCACCAGCGCGTGGTGCCCCGAGTCCGCGACCAGGTAGTGCCCGTCCGGCAGCAGCACCGCCTTCCCCGGGAACCGCAGGTCACCCGCGGCCGGCTCGGGCGCCACGTACGGCCCGTCGCCGCGCCGCAGCGTGCCCTTCGCCGCGTGCTCGGCCTCCAGCTCCTCCACCAGCTTCGCGATCGCGTGCGCGTGCCCCTCCCCGGCGTGCTGCGCGACCACGTACCCCTCCGGGTCGATCACCACCAGCGTCGGCCAGGCCCGCACCGCGTACTGCTTCCACGTCACCAGCTCCGGATCGTCCAGCACCGGGTGGTGCACCTCGTACCGGGCCACCGCGTCGACCACCGCCCGGTGGTCGGCCTCGTGGACGAACTTCGGCGAGTGCACGCCGACGATCACCACGGTGTCCCGGTGCTTCTCCTCCAACTCCCGGAGCTCGTCCAGGACGTGAAGGCAGTTGACGCAGCAGAAAGTCCAGAAGTCCGCGATCACGATCTTGCCGCGGAAGTCCACCAGCGACAGGTCCTTGCCGCCGGTGTTCAGCCATCCGCCCTTGCCGACCAGTTCGGGGGCCCGGACGCGTGCACGAGAAGTCATGGTCCTATCCAACCCCACGACCCGGACCGGGATTCCGGGCAGAGCGGGTGAACGCGATCGGCTACGGCTCCGGGGCGCTGATCGCCGGGGAGAAGGGCGCGGACTCCGGCCCCGGGCCGGAAAGGGCTGTCGGCGCGGGCGTCGTTCTGGCACGAGCCCCCGTCGTGGACGATGCACTGAGACGGCGCCGGCAACGGAGCGGCCGGAGGTACGGGACGGTCGCGGCGGCGGCGGTGCTGGGGCTGGCCTGCTGGGACCCGCGGGACGGGCGGATCGGTTGGGGGTTCAACGCCGGGTTGCTGGCCGGGCCGGTCGCGGCGGGCCTGCTCTGGGCGGCCTACCTGCTCGGGCCCGGACGGCGGGCCGGACTGCGGGTCGGCGGCTGGACGTTCGGGGCCGGCGCCCCGCTGCGCTCCTCGCGGCGGGTGCACGGCGGCTGGCAGCTGCGCCGCTTCCCGCTGCCGCTGGTGCGGCCGCTCGGCGTCAGCCGGGAGGCACCCGCGGACGGGCGCGGCCTGCTGCCGGGCCTGTCGGCGTACTGCGCGGTCGTCCTGCTCGGCGCGGGGCTGCTCGCACTCACGGGCGGGGACTTCGGCCGGGCCGCCGCGATGGTCTGCCTGCTGGCAGCGGCGGGCCACGTGGTGCTGCTGCTCGGACACCAGGCGACGCCCGCGGCCGCCGCGCCCGCCCCCGCGCTGCTGGAGGTGACCGAGGCGGTGCAGCGCGACGTCGCCGAGGCCCGCCGGCTGCTGGACGCGCTGCCGCCCGGGCTCGACAGCCGGGACGTCCGGATGGCCGTGCTGATCGCCGAGGGCCGGTACCGCGAGACCGCCGAACTCGCCGCTGAGGTGGCCGCCGCCGGCGACGGCACCGCCGTCCTGGTCCACGCCCGGGCGCTCGCCTACCTGGACGAGACCGGCGCCGCCGACGACGCCGACCGCGCGGCCTTCCACGCCCGGTACGCCGCCGCCCGCCGGCTGCCGCGCGCGCACCGGACCGGCAGCGACCTGGAGGCTCTGCGCGAACTCGCCCTGGGCCAGGGCGGGTTGGCGATCGACGAGGCCCGCTCGGCGGCCGCCGTCGGCAGCTTCCCGCTGCGCTGCGGCATGGCGTACGCGACCCTGGCGCTGGCCCTGCACCGGGCCGGCCGCCCCGAGGAGGCCCGTGCCGCGCTGGCCGCGGCCCGCGAGGCCGGCCCGGCCACCGCCCGGCTGGAGTTCCTGACCGGGCTGATCGGCGCCCCCGGCGACGGCCTGAGCGTTCAGCCCGCCGCCTCCGCCGCGCAGGCGCGGACCAGCGCCAGGGCCGCGTCCAGCCGTGCGTGCTCCGCGGCGTCCAGCATCGGGTCGGCGGCGCGGCGGGCCCGGGCGGCGGCGAGGTGGTGCGCGGCGAGCGGGGGCAGGTCGCGCAGCAGCGGGACGAGCAGGGCCGGGCCGGGCGGCGCCGCGCGGCGGCACGGCGTGCAGGCGGTTCAGCAGGTCGGCGAGCATCCGCCCGGCCGCCTCCGGGGTGAGCTCCCCGGCGGTGACGGCCCGCGCCGCCCGGAAAACCGGGTGCCCGCCGAGCCGCGCCCGCGTGACAATGGCGGAATGATCGCACACGCCCCCGAGGGCGACACCGAGATCCCGGCCGCCGTCGTCGAGTTGGCGGTCGGCGAGCCGATCGCCGCGGTGTGGCGCAACGAGCTGAAGGGCGTGACCTTCCGGCTCGGCGACGGGCCGGGGCGCCGGTTCGCGAAGTGGGCGCCGGCCGGCAGCGGGGTCGACCTCGCGGTCGAGGCGGAACGGACGCGCTGGGCCCGGCCGTTCACCGCCGTCCCGGAGGTGCTGGGGCTGGGCGGCGACGAGCACGGCAGCTGGCTGCTGACGGCTGGGCTGCCGGGGCGTTCCGCCGTCGAGCCCGAGCTGCGGGCCGACCCGGAGACCGCGGTCCGGGCGATCGGCGAGGGCCTGCGGGCCCTGCACGAGGCGCTGCCGGTCGCCGACTGCCCGTACGAGTGGTCCACCGCGGAGCGTGTCGCCCGGGCCGCCGAGCTGCGCCGCCCCCCGGAGGAGTGGTACCCGGCGCTGCGCCACCACGGCACGGTGGAGCGGGCACTGGCCGTGCTGGCCGACCCGCCGCCGGTGGACCGCGCGGTGGTCTGCCACGGCGACCCGTGCGCGCCCAACACCCTGGTCGGCGACGACGGCCGCCCGTCCGGGCACGTCGACCTGGGCGCGCTGGGCGTCGCCGACCGCTGGGCGGACCTCGCGGTGGCGTCCTGGAGCACGGTGTGGAACTACGGCCCCGGCTGGGAGCTCCCGCTGCTGGCGGCGTACGGCGTCGAGCCGGACGCCGAACGGCTCGACTACTACCGCCTGTTGTGGGACTTGTCGTAGCCGCCGGTGGCACCATGTCCGGTGCCGCCCGACGACGGGCCGGCGGGCACCACCGGACGAGGAGTCGGGGACATGGGTCGGAAGTTCGTGGTCAAGGAGCGCCTCTTCGCGGTCGGTGACGACTACTGGGTCGAGGACGAGCACGGCGAGAAGGCGTTCCTGGTGGACGGCAAGGTGCTGCGGCTGCGCGACACCTTCGAACTGCGGGACACCGAGGGCAACACGGTCGCCACCATCCGGGAGAAGGTGCTGACCGTCCGCGACGCGATGAAGATCGAGAACGCGGACGGGGACGTGGTCGCGACCGTCCGCAAGAAGCTGTTCACCCCGTTCCACGACAAGTACCACGTGGAGCTGGCGGACGGCGGCGAGTACGAGGTGCACGGCGACCTGCTCGACAAGGAGTACACCGTCAAGGGCGACGGCCACCGCCTCGCCGAGGTCTCCCGCAAGTGGTTCCGGATCCGCGACACCTACGGCGTGGAGGTCGAGGACGGCGCCGACGTCCCGCTGATGATCGCGATCGCGGTCTGCCTGGACCGCCTGGTCGAGCACAACGACTGAGCCCCGCCGGCCGGCCCGTGCGCTATGTTGTGCCGGTCCTCGGCACGGCGGCGGAGGGCGGACGGGCCGGAGGGGCGGGAGCCGCGGGCATGAACGACATCCTTCACCAGCTGGGGTACGCGGCGGCGTACGGCGCGGTCGGCCTGGTCCTGCTGCTGCTCGGGGTGCTGCTGGTCGACGCGCTGACGCCCGGCGAGCTGCGCCGGCAGATCTGGGTCGAGCGCAACCGGAACGCCGCCGTCGTGCTCAGCTCGGCGCTGCTGGCGATCGGCGCGATCGTGTTCACCGCCGTGATGTCGACCTACCAGGACTTCGTCAAGGGCCTGGTCGCGGCCGCCGTGTTCGGCCTGTTCGGCCTGCTGCTGATGGCGGTGTCGTTCCGGGTGCTCGACCTGGTCACGCCCGGCCGGCTCGGCGAGCTGCTGGTCGACGACGAGCCGCACCCGGCGGTCTGGGTGACCGCCTCCACCAACCTGGCGGTCGCCGCGATCGTCTCCGCCGCCATCTACTGACCGCCGGCTGCCGGCGGCCCGCTCAGCCGGCCGCCAGCCGCTCGGTCAGCCGGGCCCGGGCGGCGGGCCACTCGTCGGCCAGCATCGAGAAGTACACGCTGTCCCGCCAGCTGCCGTCGGCCCGCCGCTTGGCGCGCCGGAAGGTGCCCTCGTAGGAGGCGCCGAGGCGGCGGATCGCGTTCTGCGAGCGCTCGTTGAGGTGGTCGGTCTTCCAGTAGACCCGGCCCATGCCGAGGTCCTCGAAGGCGTGTCCGAGCAGCAGCAGTTTCGCCTCGGTGTTGACCGCCGTCCGCCACACCGCGCGACCGTACCAGGTGCCGCCGATCTCCAGCTGCTCCTCGGCGGCGCTGGCGTCGAAGTAGCAGCTCACCCCGACCGCCCGGCCGCCGGCCCGCTCGACCACCGCGAACGGCGTGCTGGTCCGGTCGGCGAGCCGGGCGTCGACCACCGCCGCCATCTCCGCCTCGGTGCGCGGCACGGGCACCGGGATCCACCGCCACACCTCCTCGTCCCCGCCGCCGGCCGCGAACAGGTCGGGCACGTGGGCGCGGGTCAGCGGCTCCAGCCGGACGTGCCGGCCGGTCAGCAGGACGGGTGCGGGCAGTTTCGCGGTCATGCGCCCCACCGTAGGGGCACATTGCACCAGTAGCAAGTCTCAATTGCACTAGTGCAAAAGCGTCCGGGCGTGCGAGAGGCCCGGCACCCCGCTCGACCGGGGGGCGCCGGGCCTCTTCGCGCGCCTTACAGGAAGGAGTTGACCTGGATGGTCTCGGTCCGGCCGGGGCCGACGCCGATCGCCGAGATCGGGGCGCCCGACATCTCCTCCAGCGCCTTCACGTACGCCTGCGCGTTCTTCGGCAGGTCGGCGAAGGTCTGGGCCTTCGAGATGTCCTCGGTCCAGCCGGGGAGGTTCTCGTAGATCGGCTTCGCGTGGTGGAAGTCCGACTGGTTGTAGGGGAGTTCCTCGACCCGCTTGCCGTCGATCTCGTACGCGACGCAGACCGGGATCTGCTCCCAGCCGGTCAGCACGTCCAGCTTGGTGAGGAAGAAGTCGGTCAGGCCGTTGACCCGGGTCGCGTAGCGGGCGATCACCGCGTCGAACCAGCCGCAGCGCCGGTCGCGCCCGGTGGTGACGCCGCGCTCGCCGCCGATCCGGCGCAGCGCGTCGCCGTCGGCGTCCAGCAGCTCGGTCGGGAACGGGCCCGAGCCGACGCGGGTGGTGTACGCCTTCAGGATGCCGATGACCCGGTCGATCTTGGTCGGGCCGATGCCGGAGCCGGTGCAGGCGCCGCCCGAGGTCGGGTTCGACGAGGTGACGAACGGGTACGTGCCGTGGTCGACGTCCAGCAGGGTGCCCTGGCCGCCCTCCAGCAGGACGACCTTGTCCGCCTTCAGCGCCTCGTCCAGGACCAGGGTGGTGTCGGCCAGGTACGGCTTGATCTTGTCGGCGTAGCCCAGGTACTCCTCGAGCACCAGCTCGGCCGGGATCGCGCGCCGGTTGTAGAGCTTGACCAGCAGCTGGTTCTTGTCGTGCAGCGCGGCTTCGATCTTCTGGCGCAGGATCGACTCGTCGAACAGGTCCTGGACCCGGATGCCGACGCGGTTGATCTTGTCGGCGTAGGCGGGGCCGATGCCCCGGCCGGTGGTGCCGATCCGGCGCTTGCCGAGGAAGCGCTCGGTGACCTTGTCCAGCGTCCGGTGGTACGGGGTGATCAGGTGCGCGTTGCCCGAGATCAGCAGCTTCGAGGTGTCGATGCCGCGCTCGTCCAGGCCCTTGAGTTCGGAGAGCAGCACGCCCGGGTCGATCACGACGCCGTTGCCGATCACCGGCACGACGTTCGGGCTGAGGATGCCGGAGGGCAGCAGGTGCAGGGCGTACTTCTGGTCGCCGATGACCACCGTGTGACCGGCGTTGTTGCCGCCCTGGTAGCGGACGACGTAGTCGACGGAGCCGCCGAGGAGGTCGGTCGCCTTCCCCTTGCCCTCGTCTCCCCACTGGGCACCAACGAGCACGAGTGCCGGCACAGGCGTACACCCCTTCCGGTTGGGGCATCCTGCGTAGACCGCAGTCTGGCCCGAGATGAACGAAGCCCCTGGCGCAATGGCGCAAGGGGCTCTTGCACCGAGAGATTACCTGAGGAAGGACCGGTCGTGTCGTCGCTGTCCACGCCCGCATCCCAGTCCCCGGACGCCGCCGGGGGCCCCGGGCCGCTGCTGGTGCTGCTCGACCCGTCGGCGCGGGAGGCCGACGGCGAGTCGGTGCGGATCGCCAAGGACGTGCTGTGCGGCGGCGCCGACGTGAAGATCGCGCTGCCCGAGAGCCCGTCCGAGCTCGACCGGGTGCTCGCCCACCGGGGCCGGCGCCGGGCCGTGGTGATCGGCTCCGACCAGGCCCTGCAGCGGGTGCTCCAGGCCCTGCACCGGCAGCGCGAGCTGGACGCCGACCCGGTCGGCCTGGTCCCGGTCGGCGGACCGGTCGCCACCGCCACCGCCCGGCTGCTCGGCGTGCCCGCCGAGCCGGTCGCGGCGGCCCGCGCGGTGCTGGCCGGCGCCGCCCGCCGGCTCGACCTGCTGCTGGACGACGGCGGCGGCGTGGTGCTGGCCGAAGTGCGCTTCACCGGCCCCCGGCAGGGCCGAACGGGTGGATGGCGTTCGCTATGGGCGAAACTGGCTGCGGCCGAGCAGGCGAGTCCCGCCGGCCCGGAGGAGCTCCGGATCGAGGCCGACGGCCGCCTGCTGGCCGACGTCCACCAGCGGGTCCGCCAGCTGCGGGTGGCCGTGGTCGACGGCGCGATGGAGCTCGCCCTCGACCTCGACGGCCGCCCGCAGCGGCACCGGGCCGGCCGGCTCACCGTCGCCGGGCGCGGCTTCGGCTACGAGGCCGACGGCTGCCCGGTCGGCCCGGTCCGGCACCGCACCTGGACGGTCCGCCCGGAGTCCTGGCAGCTGCTGCTGCCGACCCCCTGAACGGCCCCGACGGGTTGCTTCCGGGCTCCGACGGGCCGCTTCCGGGCTGTCGGTCACCCAGGGTGAGCAGGCTCACGTTCCGGGCGCCCGTCCGCTGTGCGAAGCCCTGATGACAAGGGCGTGAAGGTGGCCGCCCGCTGTCCGAAAAGCTGGTAAGAGGCGGTATCTACGCGCGTACCAGGAGCCTGCCATCAGGCCGTTCGCCCAGGCTGCCCTAGACTCGGAGACGTGCCACGTGGTGACGGACGACTCAATCACGACCTGCTCCCCGGCGAGAAGGGCCCCCAGGACGCTTGCGGCGTCTTCGGGGTCTGGGCCCCCGGCGAGGAGGTCGCGAAGCTCACGTACTTCGGCCTCTATGCCCTGCAGCACCGCGGACAGGAATCCGCGGGCATCGCAGTGAGCAACGGCTCCCAGATTCTCGTCTTCAAGGACATGGGGCTCGTGTCCCAGGTCTTCGACGAGACCTCCCTGGGGTCGCTGCACGGGCATATCGCCGTCGGACATGCCCGCTACTCGACCACCGGGTCCTCGGTCTGGGAGAACGCCCAGCCGACCTTCCGCGCGACCGTCCACGGTTCGCTGGCCCTCGGCCACAACGGAAACCTGGTCAACACCGCCGAACTCGCGGCGATGGTCGCCGAACTGCCGGGCGAGGAGCACGTCTCCCGCTCCGGCCGGACCGCGGCCACCAACGACACCGACCTGCTGACCGCCCTGCTGGCCGGCCACCCGGACCTCTCCATCGAGGAGACGGCCCGCAAGGTGCTGCCCGACGTCAAGGGCGCCTTCTCGCTGGTGTTCATGGACGAGCACACGCTCTACGCGGCCCGCGACCCGCAGGGCATCCGCCCGCTGGTGCTCGGCCGGATCGAGCGCGGCTGGGTGGTCGCCTCCGAGACCTCCGCCCTCGACATCGTCGGCGCCAGCTTCATCCGCGAGGTGGAGCCCGGCGAGCTGATCGCCATCGACGAGAACGGCATGCGCACCTCGCGCTTCGCCGAGGCCAAGCCCAAGGGCTGTGTCTTCGAGTACGTGTACCTGGCCCGCCCGGACACCACCATCTCCGGCCGCAACGTGCACCTCTCCCGGGTGGAGATGGGCCGCAAGCTGGCCGCCGAGGCCCCGGCCGAGGCCGACCTGGTGATAGCCACGCCGGAGTCCGGCACGCCCGCCGCGATCGGCTACGCCGAGGCCAGCGGCATCCCGTTCGGCTCCGGCCTGGTGAAGAACGCCTACGTCGGCCGGACCTTCATCCAGCCGAACCAGACGATCCGGCAGCTCGGCATCCGGCTCAAGCTCAACCCGCTCAAGGAGGTCATCCGGGGCAAGCGCCTGGTGGTCGTCGACGACTCGATCGTCCGCGGCAACACCCAGCGCGCGCTGGTCCGGATGCTCCGCGAGGCCGGTGCGGCCGAGGTCCACATCCGGATCTCCTCGCCGCCGGTGAAGTGGCCGTGCTTCTTCGGCATCGACTTCGCCACCCGCGCCGAGCTGATCGCCAACGGCCTGTCGGTCGACGAGATCGGCCGCTCGCTGGGCGCCGACTCGCTGGCCTACATCTCGATCGACGGGATGATCGAGGCCACCAAGCAGCCCAAGGACCAGCTCTGCCGGGCCTGCTTCGACGGCGAGTACCCGATGGAGCTGCCCGACCCGGCGCTGCTCGGCAAGCTCCTCCTCGAAGCCGAAATCGCCGGCGGGCAGGCCAAGCAGCCCGTCCGCGGCGGCAAGCAGACCAGCGACCTCGACGGCGTGCAGTCGCTGCTGGGCGGCGCCGGCGCGGCGGACGCGCTGCGACGCCCGTAACCGTGCGCACCGCCCCCGGCACGTGGCCGGGGGCACCGCTCCCGGCCCCGGCCGGGGGAGGCGGCACCACCACTTCGAAAGGGCCACACCAGGTGACCAGCAACGAGACCGGGGCGACCTACGCCGCCGCGGGTGTCGACATCGAGGCCGGCGACCGCGCCGTCGAGCTGATGAAGCAGTGGGTGAAGAAGAGCAGCCGGCCCGAGGTGGTCGGCGGGCTCGGCGGCTTCGCCGGACTGTTCGACGCCTCCGCCTTCAAGCGCTACGAGCGCCCGCTGCTGGCCACCGCCACCGACGGCGTCGGCACCAAGGTCGCCATCGCCCAGGCTCTGGACAAGCACGACACCATCGGCCACGACCTGGTCGCGATGGTCGTCGACGACCTGGTGGTGTGCGGTGCCGAGCCGCTGTTCATGACCGACTACATCTGCGTCGGCAAGGTCGTCCCGGAGCGGGTCGCCTCGATCGTCAAGGGCATCGCCGAGGGCTGCACGCTGGCCGGCTGCGCGCTGGTCGGCGGCGAGACCGCCGAGCACCCGGGCCTGCTCGGCCCGGACGAGTACGACGTCGCGGGCGCCGGCACCGGCGTGGTCGAGGCGGACGCCCTGCTCGGCCCGGAGCGGGTCCGCGCGGGCGACGTGGTGATCGCGATGGCCGCCTCCGGCCTGCACTCCAACGGCTACTCGCTGGTCCGGCACGTGCTGCTGAACCAGGCCGGCTGGTCGCTGGACCGCCGGGTCGAGGAGTTCGGCCGGACCCTCGGCGAGGAGCTCCTGGAGCCCACCAAGATCTACTCGCTGGACTGCCTGGCGCTCACCCGCGCCACCGAGATCCACGCCTTCTCGCACGTCACCGGCGGCGGCCTGGCCGCCAACCTGGCCCGGGTCATTCCGGACGGCCTGCACGCCCGGCTGGACCGCGGCACCTGGACGCCGCTCCCGGTGTTCCGGACCGTCGCCAAGGTCGGCGCCATGCAGACCCTGGAGATCGAGAAGACCCTGAACATGGGCGTCGGCATGGTCGCCGTCGTCCCGCCGGAGTCGGTCGACACCGTCCTCGCCGTCCTGGAGGACCGCGGCGTCGAGGCCTGGCTGCTCGGCGACGTGGTCGACCGCACCGCCGAGCACGACGGCGGCGCCGCGCTGTACAACGCCTACGAGGCTTTCTGAGCCCCGCGTTCCCGGGCACACCGAGGGGCCCCGCCGCACCGCGGCGGGGCCCCTCGCGCTCCCCGGCCCGGCCGGCCCGCCCTGCCGAGGGCACGCCGAAGACCGGCCCGGCGCCCGCGGGGGGCGGCCGGACCGGTCCGGTCGAAGAGCGTTACGCGCGGCGACGAGCCGGAGGGGTGTCCTCGTCCTCGTCGTCATCGTCGTCGTTGTACATGTCCGCGTACACCGCGTAAGGGTCGTCCTCGTCGTCGTCGTCCTCGATCGGCTCAGGCTCGATCGCGGTGGACGGAGATACACCCAGCTCGTGAGACAGACGGTTAGCGTCGAACCCGCCGCTGTTGTACTTCAGCTCGCGGGCGACCTTCGTCTGCTTGGCCTTGGCCCGGCCGCGCCCCATGGGTCGACCCCCTCAACGGTGGGGCTCACGGCCCCGAGTCTGACACGTGTTGATGATCAGGTCCGGCCCGCCCGAAGTGGGAAACCGTCCCTTGGAGCATTAACGGTACCTGTTTCCGCCGCCGGACGGTACGTCGCCGGTGTCACGTGGCGCGCACCCGAGCCCCCCCGAACCAGGTCCGCCCAGGTCAGAGGGGAATTCCGGGCCTTTCGCAGGCTGTCCGGCCCAGGGCCGGTTCCGTCGTTCCTGCAGAGATTATCCCCCGAAGGGGGCGCGGTATCGCCCGATCGGGGGACGGAGTGAGAATCCGGTTCCACATCGTGATGCGCGGGGCCCGGCGTTCCGGCCCCGCGCACCACGGCGCCGCGGAGCCGGCGGTCAGCTCCGGCGGGCCGCCGGGAGCAGCACCGAGCGGAGCGCGCTGATCTCCCGCATCCGCTTCTCGGCGAGCCGGTCGGCGGCCAGCGCGGGCGGGATCCCGTCGGCGGCGGCCCGGGTGAAGATCTCCAGCGTGGTGTCGAAGATCCGGGTGGCCTTCTTCTTGGCCCGGTCGAAGTCGAAGCCCTCGATCTCGTCGGCGACCTGGATCACGCCGCCGGAGTTCACCAGGTAGTCCGGCGCGTACAGGATGCCGCGCTCGGCCAGGTCCTTCTCGACGCCGGGGTGGGCGAGCTGGTTGTTGGCCGCGCCGCAGACGATCGCGGTGCCGGCCGCGCCGAGCGCGCCGACGGTCTCGTCGGTCAGCGCGCCGCCGAGCGCGCAGGGGGCGTAGACGTCCAGGCCGGAGGCCAGCAGGGCGGCGGTGTCGGCCGCCACCCCGACCTCCGGGTGGGCGGCCCGGACGCGGTTCACGGCGGTCTCGGAGACGTCCGTGACGACCACGGTGGCGCCGTCCTCGACCAGGTGGCCGACCAGGTAGTGGCCGACCTTGCCGACGCCCGCCACGCCGACCCGCTTCCCGCGCAGGGTGGGCTGGCCCCAGCGGGCCCGCGCGGAGGCGCGCATGCCCTGGAAGACGCCGAAGGCGGTCAGGATGGACGAGTCGCCGGCGCCGCCGTGCTCGGGCGAGCGGCCGGTCACGAAGGACGTCTCGCGGGCCACCACGTCCATGTCCTGCACGTAGGTGCCCACGTCGCAGGCGGTCACGTAGCGGCCGCGCAGCGACTCGACGAAGCGGCCGTAGGCGCGCAGCACGGCCTCGTTCTTGTCCTGGGCCGGGTCGCCGATGATGACGGCCTTGCCGCCGCCGAGGTCGAGCCCGGCGAGGGCGTTCTTGTAGCTCATCCCGCGCGAGAGGTTCAGCGCGTCCTGGAGCGCCTCCTCCTCGGTCGGGTACGGGAAGAAGCGGGTGCCGCCCAGGGCCGGGCCGAGCGCGGTGGAGTGGATGGCGATGATCGCCTTGAGGCCGGAGGAGCGGTCGTGGCAGAGCACGACCTGCTCGTGCCCCCCGTCCTCGGTGCCGGCTCCGAAGACCCGGCTCAGCACGCCTGGTGCGGGGTGCGTGGTGTGTACGTCGGTCACGGTGGTGACTCCAGTAGGGGATGGCCCGCGGCGGTGGTGCGGGCGTCTGGTCGAAGCCTAGTGGCGGGGCCGCCTTCGAATCTGCCCCTCGGAGACCCCGGAGGCACAACGACCGAAGCCTTCCGGCCGACACCCTGACGCTTCCGGGGGGCGCGTGCGACGATGCGGAGCGTGACCGTCTGGCGCACGACCGTGCTTCCGCCGTACACCGCCCAGCTGCGGGTCTACGAGCCGCTGGCCGCCTTCCCCGAGCCCGACCGCGCCCGCTGGCAGGCCCGCGCGGCCGCGCACGGCCCCGACGCCGAGGGCCCGGACCGGCCGGTGACCGCGGCGGCGCTGGCCGAACAGCGGGCCGCGCTGGCCGAGCTGGCGGCCCTGACGCCCCGTCCGCTGCCCGAGCAGGAGGACGGGCGGGCCTACCTGCGGCTGCTGGACGGGGTGCTGCACGTCTGCCCCTGGACGACCCGGCTGCGGGCCTGGCAGGCCCTCCAGGAGCTCCAGCGGACGCTGCCCGCGCACCTGGTGGACACCGTGCTGCCGCCGGCCCTGCGGGCCGCCGCGGAGGCCGGGCGGGCGCACTGGCAGCAGGAGCACCCCGACGCCCGGCCGTGGATCGCCTCCAGCCGCTGGGAGGTGCCGCTGCACTGGTTCCTGCCGTTCGGCGAGGAGGACCGGCGGCACGTGCCGGCCGGCGAGTACGGCTCCTCCGGGGAGGACGAGCGGCCGGAGCCCGCCGCGCTGTTCTACCTGACGCCGATGGCGCAGGCCCGCCGCCGGGTGGCCCGGGCCTACCGGGTGCTGCGGGAGCGGACGCCGGGCGGGTCGCTGGCGGACGGCGCCGAGGAGGTCGGGCGCTGGCTGGAGGAGTTCCACCCGCGCTCGCTGGTGGAGCTGGACTACGGCGGCCTGGCCCGGCTGCTCGGCCCACGCGCGCTGGCCGAGGAGCACTCGGTGGGCGAACTCGCGGACGGGCTGGGCGCGCTGCGGGCCGGGGACGCCGCGGCGGCGCTGCGGGCCTACGAGCGGCTCACCGCGCGCTGGCGGCGGGTGCTGGCGCTGCGGCAGGCGTCCTGAGCCGGGAGCGCGCGGCGAGCCGCTCGCAGGCCGCTCCGGGGCGGGCGCCCCGGAGCGGCTGACAGAGGTCGGTGGCAACCTTTGGGCCCTGAGGGCGCGTCATGAAAATGCCACTGGCCTGATCCCGGTGCCGCGCGGGAGGATGGTCCATACCATTGGGACGATTTCCGGGACCATGGTCCCGGATCGGGTCAATCCCCATGGAACGTGATACTACTCACCGTTGACGCGAACTCAGACCTATATGCCAAAATGGGACAACCAGCCCAAGCACACACAGGCGTGTCGCACCGTGACCGGACGTCACCACCGCGTGACTGTCCGCTATGGGGTGGTCCGGGGCCTTCCGTCGCTCTTGAACCCGTGAGGGGTCAATTTTGACGGTTTGGCCGATGGGGCTGGACGGATGGTGTAGTTGTAGACACCGGGACAAGCCGTTCGTCCTATAACCGACTCGGCCCGTCCGTGCCATTTCGGGCATCGCGGGCCAAGGTGCAGAATTTGAAGGATAGAACCGCCCTGGTTCGGTTCTCCGAGGAGGCCGCTCATGACCGCTCGTACCCCTGACGCCGAGCCCCTGCTGACGCCGGCAGAGGTCGCCACCATGTTCCGTGTGGACCCGAAGACCGTGACGCGCTGGGCCAAGGCCGGCAAGCTCACGTCGATCCGCACGCTCGGCGGCCACCGCCGCTACCGCGAGGCGGAGGTGCGTGCCCTGCTGGCCGGTATTCCGGCCCAGCGCACCGAGGCCTGACCCCCGTTCTTCCCAGGCAGCCCCCCGACTCCGCCGGGCCGGGGCGCCGCCGACAGCCTGAGGGCCGCTTCCTCCGACTCCGCCGGGTCGGAGGGGGCGGCCCTCACGCGTGTCCGGAAGTCGCCGCCCGGGAGCGGCGGAAGGGGGCGGAAGAGCTGCGGAAGGGCCGCAGAAGGAGCCGGCCGGGCGGAACGGACGATTCCCTTTGGGGCGGTTGGGAGAGGGGGGCATTACCGGGAAAGGCAGTACAATTTTACATATTAAATCAGGGCACTTTGCGGAGATGGTCACGAAGTGGCATCTCAAAAGGGGTTCAGTGACGGTGATCACAGCCGCCCCGCCTTGTGTGGCGCCCGGAAATGCGATAAGGCCCGGAACCTTACGGTTCCGGGCCTTACGCTACTGCGATCCCGACGGGACTTGAACCCGCGACCTCCACCTTGACAGGGTGGCGAGCTAACCAACTGCTCCACGGGACCAGTGTTCTGATCCTTGCCCGCCTGCTCTCGCCTGCGAACAAGACAGACTGTACTGCATCACGACCCCCCAGGTCGAACCGGCTCCGGAGGCCCCCGGAGCCGGCCCGGCCCGGCCGTCAGAGGGTGGCCGCCGCGGCCTCCATCGCCTTCAGGATCCGCTTCTCCGACACCGGACTCGGCGTGCCGAGGCCCTGGGCGAAGAAGCTCACCCGCAGCTCCTCGATCATCCAGCGGACCGCCTTCACCTCCGGCGACGGCTCCCGCCCGGCCGGCACCTTCGCCAGCAGCTCCCCGTACGCCTGCTGCACGGCCTGTACCTTCACCAGGTTCTGCAGGTCGCGCTGCGGGTGGTTGGGCAGCGCCTCCAACCGGCGGTCCACCGCCAGCAGGTAACGCTTCAGGTCGCCCAGCCGCGACCAGCCGGTGGCGGTCACGAAGCCCGGGTGCACCAGCGAGGCCAGGTGCAGCCGGACGTCGTTCACCGCGGACAGCAGCACCGGGCTGGAGACCGACTTCAGCCGGGTGGACGCCTTGTGGAAGGCGATCAGCGCCGTCGCCGTCTTCAGCGTGGTGTCCGCCGACAGCTCGTACAGGTCCGCCCGGACCTTGTCGTACAGCGCGCCGAACGCCTCCGCGTCCCAGACCACGCCGCCGTTCAGCGCCATCAGGCGGTCGGTCGCCGCCGCCACCACGTCCTCGAACAGGGCCGGGATCGAGCCGTGCGGGTTGTACGACAGGGCGAGCTTCGCCTGGTTGCCCAGCCGGCCCTGGATCGACTTGGCCGGGGAGTTGACCTGGAGCATCAGCAGCCGGCGGGTGCCCGCCCACATCGCCCGCTGCTGGGCCTCCGGGGTGTCGAACAGCTTGATGCCGACCGTCGTGCCCTCGTCCACCAGCGCCGGGTAGGCGCGCAGCGAGTGGCCCTTGGAGCGCTGCTCGAAGGTGCGCTGCAGGACCGGCAGGTCGGCCGGCCAGGCGGTCAGGCCGGTGCGCTCGATGCCGCGGCCGGACGCGGCGCTGGACAGCGTCTCGGACAGCTTCGGCTGGAGCTTCAGCCGCAGCTCCTCCAGGTCCTTGGACTCGGCGAGCTTCCGCTTGCCGTCCACCACCCGGAAGGTCACCTTCAGGTGGTCCGGGATCCGCTCCTCGTCCCACGCCTCCGGCGGGATCGGCAGGCCCGACATCCGGTGCAGCACCCGCTCCAGCGTCGGCAGCAGGGGCTCCTGCCGGTCGGTCAGCTCGCGCATCGCCGCCCGGGCGTAGTCCGGGGCGGGGACGAAGTTGCGGCGCACCGCCTTCGGCAGCGAGCGGATCCAGGCCGTCACCAGCTCGGCGCGCAGGCCCGGGATCTGCCAGTCGAAGCCCTCCGACACCACCTGGTTCAGCACCGCCAGCGGGATGTGCACCGTCACGCCGTCCGCGTCGCTGCCCGGCTCGAACTGGTACGTCAGCGGGAAGCGCAGCTTGCCCTGCTGCCAGAAGTCCGGGTAGTCGTCCTCGGCGATCCCGTCCGCCGAGTCGTTGATCAGCATCGACTTCTCGAAGTTCAGCAGGTCGGGCCGGTCGTGCCGGGCCTTCTTCCACCAGGAGTCGAAGTGCCGCCCGGAGACGACGTCCGCGGGCAGCCGGGCGTCGTAGAAGTCGAACAGGGTCTGGTCGTCGACCAGGATGTCCCGGCGGCGGGCCCGGTTCTCCAGCTCCTCGACCTCGTCGAGCAGCTTGCGGTTCTCGGCGAAGAACCTGTGGTGGGTCTCCCAGTCGCCCTCCACCAGCGCGGTCCGGATGAACAGCTCCCGGCACAGCTCCGGGTCGATCCGGCCGTAGTTGACCTTCCGCTGGGCGACGACCGGCAGCCCGTACAGGGTCACCCGCTCGTACGCCAGCACCGCGCCGGCCTTCTTCTCCCAGTGCGGCTCGCTGTACGTGCGCTTGATCAGGTGCGCCGCCAGCGGCTCCACCCACTCCGGCTCGATCTTCGCGTTGATCCGCGCCCACAGCCGGGAGGTCTCCACCAGCTCGGCCGACATCACCCAGCGCGGCGGCTTCTTGAACAGCCCCGAACCCGGGAACACCGCGAACCGGGCGCCGCGGGCGCCCGCGTACTCGCGCTTCTCCACGTCGAACAGGCCGAGGTGGGAGAGCAGGCCGGAGAGCAGCGCCTGGTGGATCCGGTCGGCGTCCGGCTCGGCGTCGTCCAAGGGCTCGTCGATCGTCACGCCGAGCTGCTTGGCGATGGTGCGCAGCTGGACGTAGACGTCCTGCCACTCCCGTATCCGCAGGTAGTTCAGGAACTCGGACTTGCACATCCGGCGGAACGCCGAGGAGGACAGCTCCTTCTGCTGCTCCCGCACGTAGCGCCAGATCGACAGGTAGGACAGGAAGTCGGAGGTCTCCGACTGGAAGCGGCGGTGCCGGTCGTCGGCGGCCTGCCGCTTCTCGGCCGGGCGCTCGCGCGGGTCCTGGATGGAGAGCGCGGCGGCGATCACCATCACGTCCCGGACGCAGCCGAGGCGGTCGGCCTCCAGCACCATCCGGGCCATCCGCGGGTCGACCGGCAGTTGGGCGAGCTTGCGGCCCAGCCCGGTCAGCCGCTTGCGGTGGTCCTTCTCGTCCGGGTCGAGGGCGCCCAGCTCGTGCAGCAGGTTGACGCCGTCCTTGATGTTCCGGGAGTCCGGCGGGTCGAGGAACGGGAAGGCGGCGATGTCGCCCAGGCCCGCCGCCGTCATCTGCAGGATCACCGAGGCCAGGTTGGTGCGCAGGATCTCGGGGTCGGTGAACTCGGGACGGGAGAGGAAGTCCTCCTCCGAGTACAGCCGGACGCAGATGCCGTCCGAGGTGCGGCCGCAGCGGCCCTTGCGCTGGTTGGCGCTGGCCTGGCTGACCGCCTCGATCGGCAGCCGCTGGACCTTGGTGCGGTGGCTGTAGCGGGAGATCCGGGCGGTGCCCGGGTCGATCACGTACTTGATGCCGGGGACGGTCAGCGAGGTCTCGGCGACGTTGGTGGCCAGCACGACCCGGCGCTGCGAGGAGCGCTGGAAGACCCGGTGCTGCTCGGCCGAGGAGAGCCGGGCGTAGAGCGGGAGGACCTCGGTGGACCGCAGCTTCAGCTTGGTCAGCGCGTCCGCGGTGTCGCGGATCTCGCGCTCGCCGGAGAGGAACACCAGGATGTCGCCCGGGCCCTCGGCCTGGAGCTCCTCGACGGCGTCGCAGATGCCCTGGATCTGGTCCCGGTCGCGGTCCCGGTCGCCGCCGTCCTCGTCCTCGGGGTCCTCGTCGTCGACCAGCGGCCGGTAGCGGACCTCCACCGGGTAGGTGCGGCCGGAGACCTCGATGATCGGGGCGTCGCCGAAGTGCGCGGCGAACCGCTCCGGGTCGATGGTCGCCGAGGTGATGACGACCTTGAGGTCGGGGCGGCGGGGCAGCAGCTGCTTGAGGTAGCCGAGCAGGAAGTCGATGTTCAGGCTGCGCTCGTGCGCCTCGTCGATGATCAGGGTGTCGTACTGGCGCAGGTCCCGGTCGGTCTGGATCTCGGCCAGCAGGATGCCGTCCGTCATCAGCTTCACCAGGGTGTCCTGGCCGGCCTGGTCGGTGAACCTGACCTTCCAGCCGACCGCCTCGCCCAGCGGGGTGTCCAGCTCCTCGGCGACCCGCTCGGCGACCGTGCGGGCGGCGATCCGGCGCGGCTGGGTGTGGCCGATCAGGCCCTGCACGCCGCGGCCCAGCTCCAGGCAGATCTTCGGGATCTGGGTGGTCTTGCCGGAGCCGGTCTCGCCCGCCACGATCACCACCTGGTGGTCGCGGACGGCGGCCAGGATCTCGTCCTTCTTCTGCGCGACCGGCAGCTCCTGCGGGTACCTGATCACCGGCACCGCGGCCCGGCGGGACGCCACCCGGGCCTCGGAGCGGTCGAAGTCGGCGGCCAGCCCGGTCAGCGCCTGCTGCCGGCCCTCGGCCGACCTGACCTTGCGGGTGCCCTCCAGGCGGCGGCCGAGGCGCTGCGCGTCGCGCAGCATCACGCCGGGCAGCCGGGCGGCCAGCTCCGCGAACGTGGGGGCGGGCTGCGGGGCTACGGGAGAACTCACTGCGGGCATCCCTCTAGGTTGCAAAATTCCGGTCCGGGGCGCACCTCGGTTTTCGAGCACGTCCAGTGTCACAGGCGGGGCGGGCGGATCGCGAACAGCGGCCGGGCCGCGGCCGGGCCGGCCCGACCGGAGCGGCACCGGGCCGGCACCGGGCCGGAACCGGCGGGGCGCCGTCCGGTAACCGCGGGGCACCCACCCGTATCGCGCCGGGAGCGTACTGACTAGCCTGTGGGGAACGGACTTTCGGGGAAACGCCACGGGGAAACAGGGGGACGGATCATGGATCTGATCGGAGACATCAAGCACCTCGCCGGTGACGCGGTCAAGGTCGTCGAGGACGTCGTGATGGCGCCCGCCGAGATCGCGCACTGGGCGCTCAGCAAGATGTTCGGCGACGCCGACGCCGAACTGAACAAGATCGCCCAGGAGCTGGCCGAACTGGGCAAGCAGGTCGACGCCCTCGGCCGCGACGTCAGCTCGGTCCTCGGCAGCCTGCACTGGCACGGCCGCGCCGCCGACGCCTTCACCGCGCACGCCCAGGGCCGGGTCCGCGAGCTGAACACCGTCGCGGACGAGCTGGGCCAGCTCAGCGGCTCGGTCAAGCAGCTCGCCAACGTCCTGTAACCACGTCCCGCATCCGTGACGAGGCGAGTACGAGGAGACAGGTGATGACGGGGAACCAGTTCGGCTTCCAGGCCGGTGAACTGCAGAAGATCCAGCGCGACTTCGAGCAGGTCAACCAGCGCATGGAGGAGATGACCGGGAAGATCGGCCACATCAAGGCGACCATCGCGAAGGCGGCGGCCACCGACGTCCTCTCCGGCTGGATCATGGGGGTCCTCGGCGCGGGGAAGATCCTGGCCGAGGTCACCAAGGACGTGCACGACATCCACTCCCGCGCCGAGGCCCTGGCCAAGAGCAAGGAGAAGCTCACCAAGGAGCTCGGCGAGGACGTCGCGAAGATCAGGAAGATGATCGCCGCGTACGAGGAGGTCGAGCGGAAGATCGCCGAGGACCTCAAGCGCAAGCACCAGGAACAGGCCAAGCCGCCGGCGCCGAAGAAGCCCTCGCCCAGCACCGGGATCGACGGGACCGGCAACGGCGGTGGCACCCACAAGCCGCAGCCGCAGCCGCAGCCGCCGTCCCCCTCCACCGGCATCGACGGCGGAGGCGACGGCGGCACCGGCACGGTCACCGGAGGCCCGGGCGGCAAGCACGACGGCCCGAGCATCAAGGACCGGTCGACCGGCGACTGGCAGACCCACATGATCAACGGCAAGGGCTGGGACGACTGGAGCCGGGACAGGAACGGCCGGATCAGCAAGGTCCACCTGAAGAACGGCCAGGGCAAGGGCGTCCTCGCCAAGCCCAACCTGGCCGGCGTCTCGGCCGAGCGCCAGGCCATCGTCGGACGCGCGCTGGAGCGCGCCGAGCACAAGCTCGGCTACAGCCAGGGCGCCGTCACCAACGGCTACCGGGTGGACTGCTCGGGCCTGGTCTCCTGCGCCTGGGGCCTGCCGGGCCCCGGCCTCGACACCCACGGCCTGATGAGGAGCAGCGTCTCGCACCACATCGGCAAGGACGACCTCAAGCCGGGCGACGCGATGATCGCCGGCGACCACACCGTCCTGTTCGGCGGCTGGACGGACTCCTCGCACACCAGCTACATCGGCATCGAGGACAGCGGCGACGCGGGCATGGTCTCCCGGAAGATCCCCTACCCGTACTTCCACGGCGGCAACGCCTACCAGCCGTACCGGCGCAACGGCGTCGAGTGAGCCGGTAGCCGACACGGCGTCAGGGCGCCCTCCCGGTCCGGCCGGGAGGGCGCCCTGACGCTTTCCGTCCTGACGCTTTCGGGCGGGTGCCGCGCGCGGTTCGGGCCGTTCGGGCGGTTCAGGCGGTGAACGCGCGGACCAGGCCGACGAAGGCGTCGGGCTGCTCGTACACCACCACGTGGCCGCTCTCCAGCGCCTCGAAGCGGGCGGCGGGCAGGGCGTCGGCGAGCTCGCGGGTCAGCGCGAAGGGGACGGTGCCGTCCTTGGTGCAGCCGATCACCAGGGTCTCGGCGGTGATCCGGGGCAGCAGCGGGCGCAGGTCGGCGCGCAGGTTCAGGTCGATGTGGCGCAGCGCGCCCTCGGACGGCCGGTTGCCCGCGATGATGCCGGCCAGCGCGTCCGGGCCCAGCACGGTCATGAACTCGGGGCTGAACGCCGTCAGGGTGCCGAACCGGCCGAACGCGGTCGGGTCGTCCTTCAGGCCGGCCCAGGTGGTCATGTGGGTGTGCAGGTAGAGGTGGTCCGGGCGGGCCCAGCCGGCGGTCAGGACCAGCCGGCGCACCAGGTCCGGGCGGAGCGCCGCCACCGTCGCGGAGACCACCGCGCCCAGCGAGAACCCCACCAGGTCGACCGGCGCGCCGCCCTCGGCCTCGATCACCGCGATGATCTGGCCCGCCAGCAGCTCCGCCGTCAGCTCCCCGCCGTCGTCGACGGTCTCGCCGCACCCCGCGAAGTCCGGCAGCACCACCCGGCGGTCGGCGTCGAAGTGCCGGACGAGGTGGCCGAAGGTGCCGTCGGCGCCGAAGCCGGTGCCGTGCACCAGCACCAGGGCCGGCGCCGCACTGTCGGCCGGGCCGGCGGTGCGGTACGCCACGGTGGCGGTGGTGGTGGTGGCGGTGCTGGTCACGGGTGCTCCTCGGCGAGGGTGGCGGCTGGTCGGGCCCTCGGTCTCGGCCCTGCTACGAGCAGAACACTACACCGGGTAGTGCAATTGGTCTACTGCACCGTGCAGTGTACTTCGGTGGCCCGCCGAACCCCCGGAGGCGGGGGCGGGGCGGTCAGGCGGCGGGGCGGTAGATCTTCAGGAACGCGTCCACGCCGGAGCTGACGATCTCGGCGGCCTCCGCCCCGGGCACCGGCAGCGCGCCGTAGAAGGTGAGCTGGGCGACCGCCATGAACGCCAGCTGGTTGAAGTGGCCGGCCGCCCGGCCCGCGTCCTCGACGTCGAGCAGTCCCCGCTCGGCCAGCTCGCCGATCCGGCGGGTCAGCTCGCGGTGCGACTCGCGCGGCCCGGCCTCCTGCCACGCCTCCAGGACGGCCGGGTTGATGTGGGTGGCCTCGGACTCGATGGTGCGCACCAGCGCCCAGTGCTCGGCGAACGAGGACAGGCCGGCCACCCGGTCCATCGCGAAGTCCACCAGGTCCGCGCGCAGGTCGACCACCTTGCGGAAGTGCCGGTCGGCGATCCGCGCGTGGTCCTCGGCGACCTCGGTGGCGCCCTCCAGGATCACGGTCTGGAACAGCTGCTCCTTGTCCGTGAAGTGGTTGTAGACGGTGCGCTTGGAGACCCCGGCCTCGGCGGCGATGGCGTCCACGCTGCACCGGGTGAAGCCCTCGCGGCCGAAGACCGTGCGGGCGGCGCGGACGATGGCGGCGCGCTTCTCGGGCATGCCGCGGCGGGTGGGGGCGGGCTGGGTCACGGTCGGCTCCGGGTGGGTGGGCAAGCGGTCGGGCGGTCGGGCGGTCGGGCGGGAGATTGCACTACATCGTGTAGTTTACTCGGCTCGGCGGGCCGCCGGGTTTCCGGGCCGTCCGGTTAGGGTGGGCTGATGAGCGAGCAGCGGCGGCGGGCGGGATTCGAGGCGGACCCGACGGCGGTCCACCCGGTGGCCCGGGTGGCCTTCGGGGTGGCGGGCGCGGCGTTGATCGTGGTGGGCGTGGTGCTGCTGGTGCTGCCCGGCCCCGGCATGCTGCTCCTGCTGGCCGGCATGGTGCTGGTCGCCCGCGCGGTCCCGGCCTTCGCCCGGTACGTCGAACCCGTCCGGGCCAAGGCCATGCAGGGCGTCGAGGCGAGCGTCGCCTCGGGCTGGCGGATCGCCGGCTCGGTCCTCGCCGGACTCGGCCTGGTCGCGGCGGGCGTCGTCGCCGTTGCCGTCCCCACCCTGCCGCTGGCCGGCTGGGCGACCGGCGCGAGCCTGGTCCTCTCCGGGCTGATCCTGCTCGGCCTGCTGGCCTGGAGCCACCGCCGGGTGCACGGACGGCGCTGAGGCCCCGGCCCCCGCCCGTACTGCCCCTGGTGCCGCGTCAGGCGGCCTTCGCCCGTCGCGACGCCCGGCACGCGCCCTCCTTGCCCGCCACCGGGCAGGAGCGCCCGCTCGCCGCACCGGCCGAGAGCACGGCACCAAGGGGGCACCTCCCAGCCCCCTCTGGGGCTGGGAGAGCTGCTCCTTGGCGGCGAAGGCTGCCTGACGCGGCGCTAGCGCATCAGCCGGAAGGCCAGGCCCGCCGCCGCGCGGAGCGGGAGGGGCGGGCGGGGCAGGGCGAAGGCCGCGCGGAGGGGGGCGTCGAGGAGGGCGGCGCCGAAGGCGGGGGCGTGCCGGGCGAGCGGGCCGGGGAGCCGGGCGGCGAACAGCGGGGCGACGGCCCGCCAGAGCGCGCGGCCGGCGTCGCTGGGGGCGAACCCGGCGGTCTCGAACCCGCGCATCCAGCCGCGGGCGTCGTCGGGGAGCGGGGGGATCCGGAGGGCGGCGGCGAGGTCGGCGGCGAACGCGGTGGCGGCGTCGCGTTCGGCGCGGGTGCCGCCGGCGAAGTCGACCGGGCAGACGGTGAAGCAGGCCAGCACGTAGCGCATCAGTTCGTCGTCCACGCCGGGCAGCCGGTGCATCGCGGCGAGTTCGGCGACGATGCCGCGCCCGGCCGGGCTGTCCACGCCGTGGCCGATCAGGGCGAACATCATGGCGCCGGTGGCCTTCGCCCGGGCCTTCGGCGCTTCGGCCAACCGGCCCGTACCGGCCAGGACTTCGGCGATCCCGGGGACGGCGAAGGTGCGGACGAAGCCGAGCGTGAGGCCGACCCGGGCGCGCTGCGGGCGGCGGTGCAGGACGAGGGCGGCGAAGGCGTCCCGGGCCGGCGGGGTCACCCGCGGGGTTCCAGGGCGCGGTCCAGCAGCGGGGAGCGCAGGTAGGCGGCGACCAGGACGAGGTGGGCGCGCTCCTCGTCCGGGGCGGTGTCCAGTCCGGGCAGGGCGGGCTGCTCCTCGCGGGGGCGGGGCACGGCGCCGGCGCCGAGGGCGGTGACGGCGGAGCGCAGCGCGGCGGCGACCACCAGGGCGTCGCGGTGGCCGGGGGCGAGCGCGGCGCGGCCGGCCAGCCGGTCGGCGGCGTGCACGGCGGCCGGGTCGACGAACGGGCGGAGGGTCAGCTGGCCGTCGCGGATCTCCAGGCCGCGCCGGGTGGTGCGCCACTCCAGGTCGCGCACGGCGAGGCGTTCGCGCCAGGCGGGGGAGGGCGGGCCCTCCAGGGCGAGCCGGCGGTCGGCCCGGTAGACGAGGTCCCAGAGCGGGCGCAGCGCGCGGAAGTCGCGGCGGCGGACGGCCCAGGCGGCGCCGGCCGGCCCGGCGAAGCCGCAGGTGATGCCGATCGCGCCGAGCGCGGCGAAGGCCGGGCCGAGCGCGGTGCTGAGCCACTCGGTGCCGGCGGCGCCCGCGTACGCGAGGCCGATCGCGGCGATCTTGCACAGCACGTAGCCGCAGGCGGTGAGCGCGCCGAGGGCGATCAGCCGGATGCCGCGGCGCAGCCAGCCGTCCGGGAGGCGGGCGGCGTGGCCGAGGCAGACCCGTCCGATGTCGACCAGCGCGTAGGCGAACACGCCCTGGTAGAGGACGAGGAACAGGGCGGTGGCGGCGCGCGGGGCGAAGGTGGTGTCGAAGGTGAGCGGGGTCTCCGGCCGGTACGGGCCGCCGGCCAGGAAGAGCGCGGCGAGGACGGGCACCAGCGCGGCGAAGCCGGCCGCGCGGCGGCGCACCCGCTGCCGGAGCCGGCCGTCCAGCGGGGCCCACATCCGGGTGTCGGCGCGCTCGTCGGGCGGGGCCCAGAGCAGGGCGAGGACGACGGCGGCGGCCGAGAAGCCGACGATGCCGAGGTAGACGAGGAGGGTGGCGAGGTTGCCGACGCCGGTGAGGTGCCCGACCGCCCGGTACAGCAGCGGGGAGGCCAGCAGGAAGGCGGTGGACGGAGAGGCGATCGCGAGGGCGACGACCAGCAGGCCGAAGGACGGGTCGCGCCGCCAGGCCCGGAACTTCAGCGCGGCGACCAGCCAGGCGGCCGAGCCGATGCCCAGGTAGACCAGGTCGTAGGGCAGTTCAGACATGCTGTCCCTTGCGGTGCTCCAGCGCGGGGGCGAGCTGCGAGGTGGTGCCGGCGCCGGGGGCGAGCACCAGGATCCGCATCAGTTCGGCGCCGAGCACCTCGGCCTCCTCCTCGGCGGCGTCGTCGTAGTGCGAGCGGCCGAGCACCAGCCGGACCATCTCCGGGTCCAGGGTGGGCAGTTCGACCCGTCCGGGGTCCCGTTCGGGCCCGGCGGGCACCGGCAGGTGCCCGCACAGCAGGTGGGCCAGCTCGTGGCAGACGATGTGCGCCCGGTGCAGCCCGGAGGTCTCCTGCTCGACGTGGACGACGTCCTCGGCGGGGAGCCGTTCGACGGAGCCGGAGGGCTCGCCGACCCGCATCCGGCGCGGCGCGATCCGGATCGGCCGGTCCAGGTGCGCGGAGACCGCGTCGCACAGCTCCTCGACGGTGCTCAGCGGCGGCAGGCGCAGCCCGCGCGCGACCGTCCGCATCCGGCGGCGGGTCCGGCCCAGTCCGCTCCCCACACCCCGCACGTCGACCCCCTCCGGAAGCCGCCAGTGTCCCAGCGGCACCTGCTGGCGTTCCGTCACGTCACCGGGCCGGCCTCGTCCGGCTGCCCGTCGCCCAGGCCCACGGCCCGGCGCAGCTGCTCCACAATAGTGAGTGCGGCGTCCTGCATCTCCGGCGGCAGCCCGGCGGCCCGCATCGCGATCCGCTCGACCCGGGCGTCCCGCAGCGCCTCGATCGTGCGCAGGTCCTGCTCGACCGCGCGGGCGGTCTCCGAGTCGGAGAAGTAGTCGAGCGGGACGCCGAAGAACTTCGCGATCCGGACGGCGTTCTCCAGGCTCGGTTTCTGGGTGCCCTTGCGCAGGTTGCCGATGTACGTGCCGCTCAGCCCGGTGCCTTCGGCGATCTCGGAGTCCCGCCAGGGGCGGCCGAGGTCCTTGGGGTAGATCACCGCTATCAGGCGCCGGAAGCGGCTGGCGAAGTCCGGGGCTTCGGCGCGGGGGGTTTCCTGGGGCATGTGCCGGATCATAGAGGCTCCGTACCCCCGGGCGTATCCCCCGATCGTCCTTCTCTGCACGATCGTTGATGAATTCGTGCCGAAACGGTGGTGACGGCCCGGGGTGAGTGGTCTGGACCGGCTCCGGCGGATCCACGATAGTTGACACAGTGTGGACCCGGTCGGCAGGATCGGCACTCGGATACTCGGGCGCCGTTGCCCCACGGGGGTGGGCAGCGGCGCTCGGCTGTTCCCTCCCCGGCCCGGGGCGGTCCCGGGGCGGGCCGTTCGTCGGGTCGTTCGTCGGGTCGTTCGCCCGGCCGCGGGCGCCCGGTCCGCCGGTCCTACCGTCCTATTGGAGCCGCTGGTTCCGCTACCTGGGCGTCATCTTCCGTTTCCTGATTGGCTGTTGGCTTCGGATACGCTTCCCGCGTGCCCGCCCGGCGGCATGAGGTGCCGGCCCATCCGGGCTCCCCGCCCGAAAGGCCCGCGCAGCCGATGGCTCCCCGACTCTCCGTCGTCGTCCCGGTCTACAACGTCGAGCGCTACCTCGCCGCCTGCCTGGACTCGATCGCCGACCAGTCCTTCGCCGACCTCGAGTGCGTGATGGTCGACGACGGGTCCACCGACGCCAGCGCCGCCATCGCCGAGCGGTACGCCGCGCGCGACCCGCGGTTCCGGCTGGTCCGGCAGGAGAACCAGGGCCTCGGCGCGGCCCGCAACACCGGCGTGCGCCACCTCGCCCCCGGCACCGAGTACCTGGCCTTCGTCGACAGCGACGACGTGGTCCCGCCCGGCGCCTACCGGCTGATGGTCGACACCCTGGACGGCACCGGCTCCGACTTCGCGGCCGGCAACGTGCTGCGGCTGCGCACCGCCGGGCTGGAGCCCTCGCACGTGCACGTCCGCCCGTTCGCCGAGACCCGGCTGCGCACCCACATCAGCGAGCACCCCCCGCTGGTCACCGACCGCACCGCCTGGAACAAGGTCTACCGGCGCTCCTTCTACGACGCGGCCGGCCTGGAGTACCCCGAGGGCATGCTCTACGAGGACGCCCCGGTCAGCGTCCCGCACCACTTCCTGGCGAAGAGCGTCGACGTGCTGTCCGAGCCGATCTACCACTGGCGGATCCGCGAGGACGGCGACACCTCGATCACCCAGCGCCGCACCGACCCGCGCGGCCTGGCCGACCGGGTCCGCTCCATCGAGCTGGTCCGCGGCTGGCTGCTCGACCGGCCCGAACCCGTCTTCCGCGAGCACCTGCGGGCCTACGACCACAACACGCTGGTCGAGGAGATCCCGATGTTCTTCTGGACCGTCCCCGACGGCGACCGCGACTACCGCTACGCCTACCACCGGCACGTCACCCGGCTGGTCGGCGCGATCGGCGCCGACCGGATCGCCGCGCTGCCCGCCTTCCTGCGCCTCAAGTACCGCCTGACGGTGGCCGGCCGGGTGCACACCCTGGCCAACGTCCAGCGGGTGCACCGGCGGGTGCGCAACACCCGCAAGGCGCTGCGCCGGGGCTGACCGGGGGCCGGGGGCCGGGGCCGTGGCCGGGGCCGGGGCCCCGGGCTCAGCAGCCCGGCGCGGCCGGACCGCCCCGCACGTCGGTCGACCTGAGGTAGGCCAGCCGGTGGTTGTAGCGGATCGGGTAGTAGCTGTCGCAGCCGACCACCAGGGTCCGGTCGTCCGGGGTGTCGCCGTCGATGTTCCGGGCGTAGTAGAAGTCGCCGCGGACCGGCTCCGGTTCGGCCGCGACGTAGGACTGGCCGGCCGGGACGGTGGCGTCCAGCGGGACGACCTGCTGCACCGGGATCGCCGGGTGCGCCCGGTAGGCGGCGGCCTCCGGGTAGGCGCGGCCGTAGACCGGGATCGAGGCCGGGCCCGGGCGCGGGGTGAGGACGGTGCGCCCCGGCCGGGTGTCGGGCGCGGTCGCGGACCCGCCCGGGTTGGCGAACCAGCCCTTCCGCCCGTCGTACCAGATCGCCGTCCAGTCGCCCGAGACGTCCGCCACCACGTAGTGCGCGCCGGTGACGGCCTTGTCCCGCCAGTCGGCGGCGTCGCGGGTGCCGCCGTTCAGCAGCGGGGCGTCCGCGGACGGCCCGGTGCGCAGGTAGACGAAGTTCTCCGGACGGTCCGAAGTGCCGTTCACCGCCGGGCGGTTGGTGTCGAACGCCGGGGCGACGACGATCGGGTCGCCGACCTTCGGCACCCCCGCCCGGCCGGGCAGCGGGGCGCCCAGCAGGTCGAGGTAGTGCGCCCAGTCCCAGAAGGTGCCCGGGTCCCAGTGCATCCCCGCGACCCCGGCCTGCAGCGGCCCCGGCACGTCGTCGTGGCCGAGCACGTGCTCCCGGTCGAGCGGGAACCCGTAGCGGGCGGCCAGGTGGCGGACCAGCGCGGCCGAGGACCGGTACAGCTGCTCCGAGTACCAGGTGGGCCGGTCCTTGGGGAAGGCGTAGCCCTCGTGCTCGATGCCGATGCCGTGCATGTTGAAGGTCTTGTTCCCGGCGTGCCAGGCGACGTCCCGGTTGTCGACCAGCTGCGCGACGTGCCCGTCCGAGGAGCGCACCAGGTAGTGCGCGCTGGCCTGGCTGCGCGGGTCGCGGAAGAACGCGAGCGAGCCGTCGTAGCCGCCCTCGGTGTCGTGCAGCACGACGTACCGGATCTGCTGGCCGTCGTCCGGGCGGTTCGCCCGGGTGTAGTTCCCGTACGAGGTCGGGTCGCCGGGGTCGGTCAGCGCGTACGCGGCGGGGCGCGGTTCGCAGTCCAGCTCGGCCGGGCAGTCGACGGCGGCGGCGTTCCGGGCGCCGGCGGGCTGGGGCCGGGGCTGGGGCCCGGGGCTTTCGGCGGGCTCGGGTACGGGCTCGGGCGCGGGTACGGGTCGGGCGGGGTCGGCGGGCAGGCGGACGTGCTGGCCGTCGGCGGTGGTCCGCTCGGCGCCGGTGCGCAGGGTCGTCCACACCCGCTCCGCGAACGGCCCCCGGCCGTCCCCGCCGAACCGGGCCACCGCCGGGCGCCAGTCCGCCGGATCGCCGGCCGCCTCCCGGTGGTAGCGGGCCAGCAGCGCGGCCGCGCCCCGGAGGTTCTGCGCCTGGTCGACGGCCAACTCGTCGGCCGGGCGGCCGAGCAGCGCGGCGGCGGCGTCCAGGGTGTGCAGCCGGGGGCCGTCCGCCCCCGCCGGGACGGCGGCCGGATCGACCCGGGTCAGGCCCGCCACCCCGTGGTTGCCGGTGGTGCTGGGCGCGCCGCCGTGCGACTCCCAGCGGCTCTGCTGGTACGCCAGCGCCAGCAGCAGCCGCTCCGGGACGCCGAACTCGGCCGCGGCCGAGGCGAACGCGCGCTGCAGCGACTCGTCCCCGGGGGCGCTCGCGGTGGCCGGGGCGGGGGGTGCGGCCGGTGTGGCCGGTGCGGCTGGTGCGGCCGGTGCGGCGCCGAGGACGGCGGTGGTGAGGGCGGTCGCGGCGGCCGCGGCACCGGCCCTGGACATCCGGAACACCGGGACCTCCCAGTTCACGGCACGGGTGACGCCCGGGACGGCGGCGCCGGGCGGTGGCGACGTTACTGGCCGGGCCGGGCCGGGCGGCGCTGCGACCCGCCCCCGGAAGGGTGGCCCTCCGGCCCCGCGCCCGCGTCCGTCCGTCCGTCCGCTCGCGCCGCCGTCCCCCGCTTCAGCGCCGTTGCCGCAGCAGGGCGGCCCGGGCCTTCAGCAGCCCCGGCACCAGCAGGTAGACCACGGTCGGGACGACCACGGCGGTGATGACCAGCACGCGCAGCGGCACCGACAGGCCCGCCAGCGAGGGGCCGAGCAGCAGTTGGGCGAGCGTGATCGCCGGATAGACGGCCAGCCAGGTGACCAGGGCGCGGACGTGCACCGAGGGGGCCGCTGCGGCGGTGGTGGTGGTTGAGACGGGGGCTGCGGTGGTGGTCGACATGGCGGCACTTCCTGTCCGGTCGGTGGTGTGCCGGCCCGCTTCCCGCGGTGGCAACGCGAACGTAGCCAACCAACTGGTTGGAAGTCAACTATCCAGTTGGTTGGCAGATCGGGGAGCCCGCCCCTACGCTGACCGCATGACCCAGGACCAGGGCTCCACCAAGCAACGGCTCCTCTCCGCCGCCCGGGAGGAGTTCGCCGCCCACGGCATCGCGGGCGCCCGGGTGGACCGGATCGCCGAGCTGGCCGGCGTGAACAAGGAGCGCATCTACGGCTACTTCGGCAGCAAGCAGAAGCTCTTCGACCAGGTCGTCGCCGCGGCCCTGGACGAACTCGCCGAAGCCGTCCCGCTGCGCCCCGGCGACGACCCCGGCGACTACGTCGGCCGGGTCTACGACTTCCACCGGGCCAACCCCGTCCTGCTCCGCCTCTCGCTCTGGGAGGCCCTGCACTACCGGGACGACGCCCTGCCCAACGAGGCACACCGGGCCACCCACTACGAGCGGAAGGTCGCCGCGCTCGCCGAGACCTTCGGCGCCGAGGTCTCGCCGCGGATCGCCGCCTGCCTGCTGAGCCTGACCGCGCTGGCCGCCTGGCCGCACGCGGTGCCGCAGATGACCCGGATGATGCTCGGCCCCGACCACGGGACCGACCTGCGCGCCCAGGTGGTGGAGTTCGCCCGCCGGGCGGTCGGCTGACCCGTCCGGCCCCGCACGCGCGTCCCGTCACGCCTCGGCCGGGGTCCGCCACTCGACGAACTGCACGATCACGCCGTTCGGGTCGGTGACCTGGAACAGGCGCTCGCCCCACGGCTCGTCGAGCAGCGGCATGGTGATCTCCACGCCGGCCTCCTTGAGCCGGGCCTCGGTGCCGGCCGCGTCGTCCACGGTGAAGGCCAGGATCAGCCCGGCGGCGACCTGGTCGCGGAAGCCCGCCGGCAGCGCCTCCAGGCCCCGGCGCAGCAGCACCACGTTCATCCCGGCGTCCGGGTGGCCGAGCGAGACGAAGCCGTCGGCGGACATCTCCTCGCGGAAGCCGAGGTGCTCGGAGAGGAACGCGGCGGAGGCCGCGACGTCCTCGACGTTCAGGGACACGGCGGAGCGGTTGATCTTCAAGGGGTGGTCCTCCCGGATCGGTGGGTCGGGTCGCGCCAGAATCTCCGTACGCCGTACAGTATACATAGTACGGAGATTGGCGCGTGGAAGAATCCCCCGCATGGCCAGCAACCGGAGCAGCGCCGGAGACCCCGCGCAGACCCTCGCCCTGCTCTGGGGCGTCCCCACCGCCGCGCCCCGCGGCCGCCGCGGACCGCGCCAAGCCCACTCACCCGCCGAGATCGCCGCCACCGCGACCCGGATCGCCGACGCCGAAGGACTCGACGCCGTCACCATGCGCCGGGTCGCCCAAGAACTCGGCCTCTCCGCGATGGCGCTCTACACCTACGTCCCGGGCAAGGCCGAACTCCTCGACCTGATGCTCGACACCCTCTACGCCGCGATGCCCCGCAGCACCCCCGCCGACCAGGGCTGGCGCGCCCGCGCCACCGCCGTCGCCGACGACAACCGCGCCCTGCACGCCGCCCACCCCTGGACCGCCACCGTCCCCACCACCCGCCCCCCGCTCGGCCCCGGCCTGATGGCCAAGTACGAGTACGAGCTGCGCGCCCTCGAAGGCACCGGCCTCGACGACGTCCGCCTCGACGCCGCCCTCACCCACCTGCTCGGCTTCGTCCACACCTGCGCCCGGATGGCCGCCGACGAACGCGCCGCCCAACAGGACAGCGCCATGAGCGACACCCAGTGGTGGGAAGCCAACGCCGACCTCCTCGCCCGCGTCCTCGACCCCGCCCGCTACCCCGTCGCCACCCGCGTCGGCACCGCCGCCGGCCAGTCCCAGGGCGGCGCCTACAACGCCGCCCACGCCTACGAGTTCGGCCTCCCCCGCATCCTCGACGGCCTCGCCGCCCTGATCGACCAGCCCCCGGCCCGCTAGGCCCCGGGCCGGGCCGATGCGGACGGCGGAGCTCGCGGCCTCGGTCAGTACGGCAGCAGGTCGCTCGTGACCAGGTCGAAGTCGAACGGCTCGGGGACGCGCAGCGTCTCGCCGAACTCGACGTCCTCACGGCGGTGGTACCTCGTACCGTCGGGCCGACTGAACAGGGTGACGGTCTTCTGCCTGGCGTCGACCAGCAGGTACAGCGGGATGCCCATCAGCGGGTAGTCGCGGACCTTCCCCACCCAGTCGTTCTCCGGGTTCGAGGGGGAGACGAGTTCGACGGCGACGGCGGCGAGCTCGGACGGGACCTGGTTGGCGGACGTTTCCAGTGCCTCGCTCGGCAGGTACGTCAGGTCCGGGTTGCGGCTCTTGCCGACGTTGGGCGACACCAGGTCGGTGTTCTCGCTCGGCAGCAGATCGGCCGGGGCGTACCGGTCGAACTGGCGGCGGACCAGCAGCAGGTTCCGCTGGTGGATGCCCGAGGGGCTGACCATCATGACGATGGTGTCGCCCGAGATCTCCACCTTGAACCCGTCGGGCAGGCTCCGTCGGGCTTCATCGAGGAGTGCGAAGTGCTCCGGGTTCATGGGGGCTGTCTCCTGGAGTGCGCCGGACAACACCCTCAGAGTAGTCCGGCCGAGGAGGCCGGAGAACGCCGAAGGCCCCGGAGCGTGAACTCCGGGGCCTTCGACTGTCTGGTGGCCAGGGCCGGGGTCGAACCGGCGACCTTCCGCTTTTCAGGCGGACGCTCGTACCAACTGAGCTACCTGGCCGTACTGCGTACTGCACCGCCTCTTGCGAGACGAGCGATCCCGACGGGACTTGAACCCGCGACCTCCACCTTGACAGGGTGGCGAGCTAACCAACTGCTCCACGGGACCTCATGCGGATCGCTCCGCACAGGACCTTACTACGGTACTGCGTACCCCCAACGGGATTCGAACCCGTGCTACCGCCTTGAAAGGGCGGCGTCCTGGGCCACTAGACGATGAGGGCTTGCGGCCCTTCCGGCCGGATGATCCGGCGTTCGGGGACGTCCCGAAGCATATGGGATGCCGGGCGGGAACGCCAAAACGGTTTCCGGAGGTCGGCGCGGCGGTGGGCGTGGGCGGGGTGCGGGGGAGGGGGTGGGTGGGGCAGGTCAGGACCAGCCGAGTTCGTGGAGTTCGTCGTCGTCGAAGCCGAAGTGGTGGGCGACCTCGTGGATGACGGTGGTGCGGACCTCGTCGACGGCCTCGGCGCGGGTCGCGCAGTGGCGGAGGGTGGGGCCCATGTAGACCATGATCCGGTCAGGGAGGACACCGGCGTACCACTCGCCGCGCTCGGTGAGCGGGATGCCCTCGTAGAGGCCGAGCAGGTCGGGGGTGGCGGGGTCGGGTTCGTCCTCGACGAAGACCGCGACGTTGTCCATCATCGCGGCCAGTCTGGGGGGAATCTGGTCCAGTGCGTCGGACACCAGTGCCTCGAACTCGTCCCGGGTCATCTCCACGCGTCCCATTGTCGGAGGTCCGCTGACGGGACGCCAGGTCGCCGGGACGGCGGGGCGGGGGCCGGTGCTTGACTGGGCGGCATGAGGACGAGGGAGCCGGTGCTGCGCGGGCAGGGCCGGGTGGTGGCGGCGGTGGCCGCGGGCGGGGTGTTCGGGGCGTGCGCGCGGTACGGGCTGGGGCTGTGGTGGCCGACCGCGCGGGACGGGTTCCCGTGGACGACGCTGCTGGTGAACGCGGTGGGGTGCGCGGCGATCGGGGTGGTGCTGGTGGTGCTGACGGAGGGGCCGCGGGTGCCGCATCCGCTGCTGCGGCCGTTCCTGGCGACCGGGGTGCTGGGCGGGTTCACCACCTTCTCGACGTACGCCGTGGACGCCCAGCAGCTGTTCGACCACGGGCTGCCCGGCCGGGCGGTGCTCTACCTGGGCGGGACGCTGCTGGCCGCGCTGGGCGCGGTGTGGGCGGCGTCGGGCGCGACCCGGGCGGTGCTGTCGGCGCGGGCCGGACGGGGGGCCGGGGCGTGAACTGGCTGCTGGTGGCGGTGGGGGCGGCGGTCGGCGCCCCGCTGCGGTACCTGACGGACCGGGCGGTGCAGTACCGGACCGGCTTCGCCTTCCCGTGGGGCACGCTGACCGTCAACGCGGGCGGCTGCGCGCTGCTCGGCCTGCTGACCGCCGTCGCCCCGCCGGACGTCCGGCTGCTGCTCGGCACCGGCCTGTGCGGGGCGCTCACCACGTACTCGACGTTCTCGTTCGAGACGCTGAAGCTGGCCGAGAACGGCGCTCGCGGCGCCGCGCTGGGGAACGTCGCGCTGTCGCTGGGGGCCGGGCTGGCGGCGGTGTACGCGGGGGCGGGCATCGGACACGCGATCTGGGGGTGACCGGGGCCGCCACCCGTGTCCCCGGCGGCCGGCCGCGCGTTGGGCACCGAGAACGTTTGCGGCCCCGGGCGGGTCGTGCGGGAGGTGGCTCGATGGTGGCGGGTTGGTCGGCGCGAGGTCGGCGGACGGCGGCGGGTTCGGTGGTGGCGGCGCTGGCCGTCCTCGGGTTGGGCGGCTGCATGTCGGTGGGCGCGGACGCCCCCCGCAAGCCGGTGGAGGTGAAGCCGTCCGGGACGGGCGCCAGCGCGAGCGCCAAGCCCGGCGGCGGGCAGGGGGCCCGGCAGGGCGCCCCGCACGGGGAGCGCGGCGGGACGCTCAGCCTTGACGGCGCGTCACCCGGCCCCGCGCCGTCGGCCGGCGCCCCCGCGCCGGGGGCCACGCCGCCGCCCGCGACCGGCGGCGTGCCGGGCGCGCCGGTGCAGGTGCCGGCCCCCTCGGCGAGCGGCCCGGCCCCGTCCGGGGCGGCCAGCGAGCCGGCCTCGGCGCCGCCCAGCCAGCCCGCGGGCGGCAGCGGCAGCGGGAGCGGTGGGGGCGGCGGGGGCGGCGGCGGGACGGCCGCCTCGCCGACCCCGCAGGGCAGCCCGTCGGCGCCCGCGCACTCGTCGGCGCCGTCCGCGACGCCCAGCGGGCCGGGTTCGGCGGGGCCGAGCGAGTCGCCGTCCGGGCACTGAACCAGGCACAATGGGGGAGCCGGGGAGTCTGGACCGGAGGACCTTCGTTCGAAGGTGCTGACCAGGGGATTTGCCTCTGATCCCCAGGCTCCCCTATGGTGGTAGATCGTTCGTTTGATCCTATTTGGCTGGCGCTCCTCATACACCTTTGAGCGCCCTTGGCGCGTTCCGGCGATCCGTGGCTGACCGCATAGAGGCGGTTTTTCAACAGACCCACCGGACTTTGGCGCGTGCCACTTCCGGAAGGTTTTGCATGTCTCTCGTTGACGACGCCCGCTTCGCCATGCCCGCGAACGGGTCCGACGCCGCCGACACCGACTCCCTCGACACCGACGCGCTGGACGCGGAGCTCGCCGAGCTCACCGACGCCGACGCGGGTGCCGAGTACGACACCGACACCGACGCTGACGACAGCGCCGACGACGCCGACGCCGAGCCCACCATCACCTTCGGTGACCTGGGCCTGCACGACGACGTGGTCCGGGCGCTCGCCAAGCGCGGCGTCACCACCCCGTTCCCGATCCAGGCCGCGACCATCCCGGACGCGCTGGCCGGCAAGGACGTGCTGGGCCGCGGCCGCACCGGCTCCGGCAAGACCCTGAGCTTCGGCCTCCCGCTGCTGACCCGCCTCGCCGACGGCGAGCGCACCAAGGCGAAGCACCCGCGCGGCCTGATCCTCGTCCCGACCCGCGAGCTGGCCATGCAGGTCGCCGACGCGCTGGAGCCGTTCGGCTCGGTGCTCGGCCTGCGCCTGAAGGTGGTCTGCGGCGGCACCTCGATGTCGAACCAGATCTACGCGCTGGAGCGCGGCGTCGACGTCCTGGTGGCCACCCCCGGCCGTCTGCGCGACCTGATCAACCGCGGCTCCGCCAAGATGGACGAGGTCGAGATCGCCGTCCTCGACGAGGCCGACCAGATGGCCGACATGGGCTTCCTGCCCGAGGTCACCGAGATCCTCGACCTGGTGCCGGCCGGCGGCCAGCGCCTGCTGTTCTCCGCCACCCTGGAGAACGAGATCGACACCCTGGTCAAGCGCTACCTGAAGAACCCGGTCACCCACGAGGTCGACCCGTCGGCCGGCGCGGTCACCACCATGACCCACCACATCCTGGTCGTGAAGCCCAAGGACAAGGCGCCGATCACCAGCGCGATCGCCGCCCGCAAGGGCCGCACCATCATCTTCGTCCGCACCCAGATGGGCGCGGACCGGGTCGCCCAGCAGCTGGTCGAGTCCGGGGTGAAGGCCGACGCGCTGCACGGCGGCATGACCCAGGGCGCCCGGACCCGCGTCCTCGGCGACTTCAAGGACGGCTACCTGAACGTGGTCGTCGCCACCGACGTCGCCGCCCGCGGCATCCACGTCGACGGCATCGACCTGGTGCTGAACGTCGACCCGGCCGGCGACCACAAGGACTACCTGCACCGCTCCGGCCGCACCGCCCGGGCCGGCCGCTCCGGCACCGTCGTCACCCTGGTGCTGCCGCACCAGCGCCGCGGCGTGTTCCGCCTGATGGAGGACGCGGGCGTGGACGCCTCGCGCCACATCCTCGACCACGCCTTCGACGCCGAGGTGGCCCGGATCACCGGTGCCCGCTCGCTCGTCGAGGTGCAGGCCGAGAGCGCGTCCGGCATCGCCGGCGCCGCCGAGCGCGAGGTCGCCGAGCTCATCCGCGAGCTGGAGCGCGCCCAGCGCCGCGCCAACGAGCTGCGCGAGGAGGCCGACCGCCTGGCCGCCCGCGCCGCCCGCGAGCGCGCCGAGCTGGGCATCGAGGACGAGGAGCCGGCCGCCGAGGCCGACACCGAGGCCCCCGTCGCGGCGGTCGCCGCCGCCGAGGCCGAGCCGGTCGCCGAGGACCGCGCCCCGTCCTACCGCGAGGCCCGCAGCGAGCGCCCGGCGTACAACAACCGGGACCGCGGTGACCGTGAGCGCGGTGGCTTCAACCGTGAGGAGCGCGGGGGCCGTTCGTTCGGTGACCGTGAGCGCGGTGGTTTCAACCGTGACGACCGTGGTGGTCGTTCGTTCGGTGGTGACCGTGAGCGTGGCGGTTTCAACCGTGAGGAGCGCGGGGGCCGTTCGTTCGGTGACCGTGAGCGCGGTGGTTTCAACCGTGACGACCGTGGCGGCCGCTCGTTCGGTGGCGACCGTGAGCGTGGCGGTTTCAACCGTGAGGAGCGCGGGGGCCGTTCGTTCGGTGACCGTGAGCGTGGCGGTTTCAACCGTGAGGAGCGCGGGGGCCGTTCGTTCGGTGACCGTGAGCGCGGTGGTTTCAACCGTGACGACCGTGGCGGCCGCTCCTTCGGCGGCGACCGTCCGGCCCGCTCCTTCGGCGACCGTGACCGCGACCGCGGCCAGGCCGGTGGCGGCAGCCGTCCGTTCGTCCGCCGCGACGACCACCGCTCCGGCGGCGGGCGCCCGCAGGGCGGCGGCTTCAACCGCGACGACCGCGGCGGCCGCTCGTTCGGTGGCGACCGTGAGCGCGGTGGCTTCAACCGCGACGACCGCGGCGGCTTCAACGGTGGCGGCGACCGCAAGCCGCGCTGGAAGAACTGACGCCCCGCGCACAGCAGGCAGGCGACGGGCCCGCTCCACTTCGGTGGGGCGGGCCCGTCCGCGTTCCCGGGCCCGGCGGATGGTGAAAATCGTTGGTGGGGACGGGAATCGGCGGCTAGCGTCCGAGGCATGAGCAGCAGGCAGCGGGCCCTGGCCACGCAGAACGAGGAGATCGCCGACCGGGGCGAGTACCGGAGCCCGGCCGGGGCGGTGGTCCGGATCGCCGAGGAACTGGCCGAGGCCAGGGCCGGGACGGTCTCCTACCCGCCGGACGCCGAATTCGGCACCGGGCCGGGCCCGTTGGCCGCCGGGGCGGCCGAGGTCACCGGCGAGGGCAGCATGCAGGCGGCCCGGCGGCTGCTCGCGGAGGGCGGGCGGGGCGTCGCGGTGCTCAACTTCGCGTCCGCGCGCAACCCCGGCGGCGGCTACCTGCGCGGCGCCAAGGCCCAGGAGGAGGACGTCTGCCGCTCCGCGCTGCTCTACCGCTGCCTGCTGGAGGCGCCCGACTACTACGAGGCGCACCGGGCCTCCACCGACCTGCGCTACAGCCACCGGGTGATCTGGTCGCCCGGCGTGCCGGTGATCCGGGACGACGACGGCGACCTGCTCGAACGCACCCACCGGGTCGGCTTCCTGACCTCGCCCGCCCCCAACGCCGGCCAGCTCGCCCTCCGCGCGCCCGGCCGCCCGCTCGACCTCGGCCCGGTGCTCGCCGAACGGGCCGGCCGGGTGCTGGCCGCCGCCGCCCGGCACGGCGCGCGCGAACTGGTGCTCGGCGCCTGGGGCTGCGGCGTGTTCCGCAACGACCCGGCCGAGGTCGCGGACGCGTTCGGGCAGGCCCTGGACGAGTGGGGCGCGGCCTTCGACCGGGTGGTGTTCGCGGTCTGGGACCGCAGCGAGCCCTCCGCGAACCGGACCGCGTTCGCGGCGCGGTTCGCCGCCTGAGCGGCGGGGCGGCGGGGCCGGGGGTGCGGTCAGTCGCCGGTGGCCAGGGCCGAGGCGGCGGCCACCACGCCCGTCACGCTCAGCACGGCCGGCCAGGCGCCGATCTTCTTGGCCAGCGGATGCGAGCCGCCGAACGCGGCGAGGTACAGCGCGGTCAGCCCGGCCGCGGCCGGCACCCCCGAGCGCCGGCCCCAGCGCACCGCGGCCGTCGCGCCGGCGGCCGCCAGCACGGCACCGCCCAGCTCGCGCCGTCCGCTGAACCGCGCGGTCGCGTACCCGCCGATCAGTCCGGTGGCGGCGACGGCGGCGGTGGCGGGGAAGCGGGCCATGGGACGTACTCCTTCACGACGGGGTTCACGGGCGGGGTTCACGGGCGGGCTGGGTCGGGCGCTCCCGCCCCCTCCACCGTAACGCTCCTAACGAGCCGCCCGCCGTGCGGGGAACGGGGGTTGGGATACTCGTGCGATGACCGATCGAGAGCTTGAACCGCCGGGGGACGGGGAGCTGCGGGCAAGTCCGCTGGAGCTCTTCTTCGACCTGGTCTTCGTCTTCGTCGTCACCCAGCTCACCGCGAGCCTGGCCCACCACCTGACCCCGGGCGGACTGGCCCGGGTCCTGGTGATGCTGGCGGTGATCTGGTGGATGTACGACGCCTACATCTGGGTGGCCAACGCGCTGCCGCCGCGCACCCACGGGCGGCGGGGGCTGATGCTGCTCGGCATGGGCTGCTTCCTGGTGATCGCGCTGAGCGTGCCGCGCGCCTTCGAGGGCGGCGGCGAGACCTTCGGCTGGGCGTACCTGCTGGTGATCGCCGTGCACACCGGGATGTTCGCCACCGCCGGGGTGCGGCCGGAGGCGGTGGCCCGGATGGGCGCGCTCAACCTGTTCGGGGCCGGCCTGGTGATCGCCGGCGGCTACCTGCGCGGCGGGCCCGAACTGCTGCTCTGGACGGCCGCGTTCGGACTCCAGCTGGCCATCCCGTACCTGGTCGACCTGCCGCGCTTCCAACTGCGCGCCGACCACTTCGTCGAGCGGCACGGCCTGGTGGTGATCGTCGCGTTCGGCGAGTCGGTGATCGCGATCGGCGTCGGCATCGGCGACGCCGAGCTCACCGGGGCGCTGATCGCCGCCGCGATGCTCGCGCTGGCGGTCTGCGTCGGCCTGTGGTGGGCGTACTTCGGCTCGGACGACGAGGAGCGGGCCGTCCACGCGATGGCCCGGCTGGACGACGCCCGGCGCAACCTGGCCGCGATCAAGGTCTACAACCTGGGCCACTACGCGCTGCTGCTCGGCGTGATCCTGTTCGCGACCGGCGCCAAGACCGCCACCGCCCACCCGACCTCGCCGATCCACCTCCCCGAGGCGCTCGCCCTGGCCGGCGGCACCGCGCTCTTCCTGTGCGCCAACAGCGCCGTCCGCCGCACCCTCGACCTCGGCCCCGGCCGCCTGCGACTGCTGGCGGCCGCCCTGGTCCTGGCCGCCGCCCCGCTCGGCACCGCCTTCAGCCCGCTCGCCCAACTCGCCGCCACCGCCGCCGTGCTGGCCCTCGCCTTCCGGGCCGAGCACCGCCGCGCGACGGGTGCGGCGGCGGCCGGTGCGTCAGCCCGGGAGGACGTGCGCGGCCTGCCGGGCGCCGTGGCCGCCGTGGCCGGGGTGGGTGAGGTGGCCGGGGTGGTCGAGGCGGGGGAACCGGGCTGACGGCACCGGACCGTTCGGACGGGCCGTCACGCCGGTCCCAGGGTGCGGAGCGCGGCCAGGTCGGCGTCGGTCGCGCCGTGGTGGCGGAGGTAGGCGTCGAGGGTGCCGTGCAGGGCGCGGGCGCGGTCGAGGGCGGAGTGCAGGTGCGCGGCCTCGACCGGGCGGGAGAGCCGTTCGACACCGGCCAGGTCGTAGTACGGGACCGGCCCGCGGTCGAGGCCGAGGCCGGTGTTGGAGAGCAGGAAGTCGGCGGTGACGGCTTCCAGCGGGAGGCCCGCCAGCGTCTGCAGCACCGCGATGGTCAGGCCGGTGCGGTCCTTGCCGACGGCGCAGTGCACCAGCAGCGGGGCGCCGGTGGCGAGGGCGCGGACGGCGCCGGCCAGGGCGGCGCCGCCGGTCTCGGCCATGAACGGGTAGAGCGCGGCCTGGTCCTCGGGCCAGGGCAGCCGGACGGTGGCCGGGTCGGGCAGCATCGGCAGGTGCAGGTACGCGACGCCGTCCGGCAGCCGGTCCGGCGCCCGGTCGACCTCCGGGGTGCTGCGCAGGTCCAGGACGGTGCGGATGCCGAGCTCGGCGAGGCGCGGCAGGCCCTCGTCGGTGAGCAGGTGCAGGCCGGCCGAGCGGTAGAGCAGCCCGGGGCGGTAGACGCCGGCCCCGGCGTCGCGGAGGTTGGGGACGTCGGGGACGGCGAGGAACGGGCTGGACGCGGTCTCGGTTTCGGTCTCGATCTCGGTCTCGGTCATGCCGACCACGGTAGGCGCCGGGGTGGACACCGGGCCGGTGCGTTCACCGAACCGGTATCCGCCGGGGGACGGTTGTTCGGCCGGGCGTCCGGTGGTCCTTCCGGGGCCGGGCGTCCGGGCGTCCAGGGGGCCTTCCGCGGCCGGGCGTCCGGCGGTCCCTACGGGGCCGGGCCTCAGCGGCCGCCGGCGGCGTCCAGGAAGGCGCCGGTGATGTACGAGGCGGCGGGGGAGAGCAGGTACAGGATCGCCTCGGCGATCTCCTCCGGCTGCCCGCCGCGTCCCATCGGCAGGTTCGGGCCGACCCGGTCGACCCGGCCGGGCTCGCCGCCGAGCGCGTGGATGCCGGTGTGGATCAGGCCCGGGCGGACGGCGTTGACCCGGATCCCCTCGGCGGCGACCTCCAGCGACAGGCCGGTGGTCATCGAGTCGAGCGCGCCCTTGGACGCCGCGTAGTCGACGTACTCGTTCGGCGAGCCGAGCCGGGACGCCGCCGAGCCGACGTTGACGATCGCCCCGCCGCGCCCGCCGTACCGGGTCGACATCCGGCGGACCGCCGCGGCCGCGCACAGGAACGGGCCGGTGATGTTGGCGGCCCAGATCCGGTTCAGCCGGTCCTCGTCGAGCTCGTCGAGGCGGCACTGCTTCTCCAGCGTGCCCGCGTTGTTCACCAGCGCGGTCAGGACGCCGAGTTCGCGGTCGACGGTGTCGAACAGCTCGGCCACCCCGGCGGTGTGCGACACGTCCGCGCGGACGGCCAGCGCGGTGCCGCCGGCGGCCCGGATCCGGTCCACCACGGCCTCGGCCGAGGTCCGGTCGCTGCGGTAGTTCACGGCCACCCGGTAGCCGCGCCCGGCGGCGAGCAGCGCGGTGGCCGCGCCGATGCCGCGCCCGCCGCCGGTGACCACCAGTACGTCGTCCAGTACGTCGTCCTGTGCCATGGGGTTCGCTCCGTCCACGAGGGGGTTCGGACCCGACCGTAGCCGGTCCGCGGTCCGGTGGGCGAAACCCCTTTGCGGGGCGTGCGGTCGGGGCCCGAGCATCGGCGGATGGATCTCTCCGCCTCCCCCCACGGCCCGCTGCGGGCCGACCGGCCGGACGACCCGGCCGCGTACCTCGCCGCCGACGCGGTCATCGACCACGACCACCCGGCGGTCACCGCGCTCGCCGCCGAACTGCGCCGCCCGGACCCGGTGCGGACGGCCGAGGCCGCCTTCGGGTACGTCCGGGACCGGATCGACCACTCGGCGGACGTCGGCCGCTGGTCGGCCGCCTACCGGGCCTCCGACGTGCTCGCGGCCGGCAACGCGATCTGCCACGGCAAGTCGCACCTGCTGGCCGCGCTGCTGCGCGCCAACGGCATCCCGGCCGGCCTCTGCTACCAGAAGCTGGAGGTCCTGCACGGGCTCAACGGCTTCCTGCTGCCCGGCAGCCGCTGGTGGGTCCGGCTGGACGGCCGGGGCAACCGCAACGGCGCCGACGGGCACTTCGCCACCACCCCCGCCGAGGAACGGCCCGCCTGGGCCAACGACCCGGCGCGCGGCGAGCACCACTACGCCACCGTGTACGCGACCACACCGGAACCACTGCTGCAACGCCTGCGCACGGCCGTCCCGAACAGCACCGGCTACGGCTACCTGCCGCTCGAACTGCCCGACCCGGTGCGGTAGCCGGCGGGCCGGGAGGCGGCCGGTACGCCGGGTTCTGTCTCCCGCGCCCGGGAAACCGCTGGCGCGGGCGGGGTGGCGCGGGCGACACTGCACACCCGTTCGGTCCCGTCCCCGTCCCGTGCTCCGTCCCGCTCCGTTTCGCTCCGTCCGCGACCGCGCCCGTCCGCGACCGCGCCCGCCCGAGGAGGCGACCGCCCGTGCACGTCCTGCTCTCCGGCATCGTCGGCTCCACCGCGTACGGCCTGGCGCACGCCGGCTCCGACCTCGACCGGCTCGGCCTGTTCGCCGCGCCCACCACCGCCTTCCACGGCCTGCACCGCCCCCCGGAGTCGCACGTCACCACCGGGCCCGACCGCACCCTGCACGAGGCCGCCAAATGGTGCCGGCTCGCCCTCTCCGGCAACCCGACGGCCAGCGAACTGGTCTGGCTGCCCGAGGAGTTGTACGAGGTGCGGACACCGCTCGGCGAGGAGCTGATCGGCCTGCGGGAGTCCTTCCTGAGCGGCCCGGCGGTCCGCCGCGCCTACCTCGGCTACGCCGACCAGCAGTTCCGCAAACTCACCGCCCGCGACCGCACCGACCCGGCCGGCCGGGCCAAGGCCGCCAAGCACGCCCGGCACCTGGTCCGGCTGGTCCGGCAGGGCGTCACCCTGCACGAGACCGGCCGACTGGAGACCCGGCTGCCCGACCCCGAACGGGTCCGCGCCCTCGGCGAGCGCTACGCCGACCACCCCCAGGACGCCCAAGCCCTGCTCGCCGACGCCGCGACCCGCTTCGACCGCCCCGGCGTCCTGCCCACCACCCCCGACGAACGCCCCGCCGAGAGCTGGCTGCAACGCGTCCGAACCGCCCACCTCCCCCCGACCCGCACCCCGGCCTGACCCCCGCCCCGCCCCCACCCCCACCCGGGCGACCCGCCCGGTAATCCACTGGCCACCACCGCCGGGGCACCAGGTAGGATCACCCCGGCAGGCGCTGTCCCACCCGGTTCCACGCCTGCCGCGGGCCGCTAGCTCAATTGGCAGAGCTGCGGACTTTTAATCCGTAGGTTCAGGGTTCGAACCCCTGGCGGCCCACTCGGAACGTGGCGGTCATACCGCCTCTGACCTGCAGCGCAGCACCCCGACTAGTTCGAGTAGTCGGGGTGCTGCTGTGTTCTCGGGGCATCTGCGTGAGCGGACTGCTAGACAGGGCCGAGCACGGAGGTGGACGGGGCGTCCTTTGGGGACCTTGCCCGGGGGACCAGGGTGCCCTGGTCCTCGACGCCGCCACTCGCGAACTCGGCCAGCGGCAGGCAGCCATCCAGCGCGACCCGGAGCGCTTGACCGCCATTGTCGAACGGTGGGATGTCCTCCGGGAACTCGCACGCGAGCCCGACAGCCTCCACACCCTCCAAGTCCTCGACGGCCTCACCACCGACCACCGCGAGCTGCTCAGCCCCCTCATCGTCGGCGAAGCCGAGCTCTGCGCAGGGGAGCAGGCCGCCTGAACCACCTGGAGCCTACCCAACTCATCTGCTGTGATGTCGGTTTGATGTCGTCTGCGGCGGCCGGGAACACCACCGGCCGCCGTACGTTTTGTGGTGTCGCTGAACCCGTTGCCGGTCGAAGGGCACCACTTAACCGACCCCAGTCCCGACCACCGCCCCGTCGCCCGAGCCGTCCCCCAGGGGGAACTCGACGCCCGCGGCATCCCCATCACCTGCACCAGCACTGCTCGGCCACGCAGTTGGAGGTCCAGGCCGATCAACTGCACCTCGGCCAGTTGGCTGGAGGTCAGCCGTTCGGGCTGCTTCGTGCCGGTCGGGTGCGGACGGCGTTGCCGATGAGTTCCGACACCACCAGCAGCACGGTGTCGATCAGCCCGGAGGGTGTCTGCCAGCGCTCCAGCACGTCGCGGGTGTGGCGCCTGGCCCAGCTGGCCGCGTTGGGGGTGTCGGCCAGCAGCAGGTGGTCGTGGTGCGTGGTGGGGACTTGCGACATTGCGGACGCCTCCCGGCGGGGCGGTGGCCCGGGGCGACCGGGTCACCGCGCTGGTTGGGGCCGAGTGCCTACTTGGTGGCGATGACGTAGACGCTGGCCCACTCGCGCTTCGGGTTGGCCAGGGTGGCGTCGAAGGTCCAGGGCTTCACGGTGCTGAAGCCGGCCTCGGTGAACAGCTGGGCGAGCTTCTCGAAGTCGTAGGCCCACAGGTGCGGGGTGTAGTGCGGGTCGTCGTCCTGGTCGCGGAAGACGTAGTTGACCAGGTCGAGGTAGGTGTTGATGTCGTCGCGGCAGCTGCGCTTGGAGTACCAGCGCCGGATCGTCTCGTCGGCCTCGGCCGATGCGGCCGGGTAGCGGTTGAGCATGTGTGCGGCGTCCGGCACTCCGGTGATGACCTGGCCGCCCGGGGTGAGAACCCGGAAGCTCTCGGCGGCGAAGCCCTTGGCGGAGCGCGGGTAGTCGATGTGCTCCAGGAAGTGCTCGTTGAACAGCAACTCGACGGTGCCGTCCGGCAGCGGGACGCCCTCGCGCACGTCCCAGAGGAAGTCGGCCGGCGGTACCAGGTCGATGTTGAAGAAGCCGTCCAGCTGGTGGCTGCCGCCGCCGATCTGGACCTTGGCCGGTCGTTCCTCCGGGCCGTCGGGAAAGGCGCGCCGGGTGGCCCGGTGATAGCGGCTCAGCTCGACTTCCTTGGACGCGGCACGCAGCGCGCGGGCCAGGCCGTGGCCGGTGGTCGGCTCGGCGAGCACTCGCGCGATCTGCTCTCCGAGCAGGTCGATGGACGGTATGCCGGGAATGTCCGGTGACATGGCAGACGTCTCCTCGTCAGGGGTGGGGTGGGACCGGGGCAGGTCACCCGGTGCGACGGTGGGTTCGGGCGAGCGCGGGCGACGCGGCCCACTGGTTGTTGCGCATCAGGGTGGAGCGGAGGTCCACCAGGCGCGGGGTGACCGTCAGGTCGAGCTGCTCGGTCGGGTGGAGGTTGCCGACCTCGTCGGCTTCGGCGCGCCAGACGCGGTACCGGAGGTCCGGGTAGGCCGGGTTGATGCCGATCTCGCCCTTGGGGATGGTGCCGTTGAAGGGCGCGGGGATGTCGAGGTGGTTCCAGTAGTTCCAGGCTTGGAGGGCCTTGACCTGGTCGAAGTAGAAGTAGAAGTCCGGCGAGCGGCCGAAGGTGCGCAGTTCGCGGTGGATCAGGTGGCCGAGCAGGGGGCCGAGTTGGGCGGCGAGGCCGTCGAACTCCCACTTGGTGTGGCGCCAGCGGTCCGGGGTCTGCCCGGGGGTGAAGAGGCGGGCGGCCACCAGGTGGCTGATGCGGTCGGTGAGGTAGGCCGCGGCCGAGGCGGGGTCGAGGGTGCGGTCGACCTTCGCCAGGGTGACGGCCAGGTCGGGCACGTGGAACTTGGCGAGGTCGAACCGGCCGATCATGCCGGGGACGGCGAACAGCAGTTCCTTGTAGAGCCAGTTGTTGAACTCGCCCAGTTCGGCCAGCCGCCGCGTGCGCGGGCTGGTCGAGTGCAGCATCACGTACTCGGACAGGGCCTCGAAGAACAGGTAGCCGAGGATCGGCAGGCGGGGGATCGTCGCGTCGAGCTGCCGCAGGAAGTCCGCGGGTTCGACGACCGCGCCCCGGTAGGCGACGGCGGCGGCCAGCGCCAGGAAGGCGGTGGAGTTCTTCACCCGGCTCACCACCGTCTCGCGCAGCTGGTGCCGCTCGCTCTTGGACAGCAGGTATTCGAGGTGGGTGTAGATGGCCAGGTGGATCGAGCCGAGCCGCAGGTAGTCCACCCCGGCGAGCCCTTGGTACGCCTGCGGCGGCAGGTCCAACTCGAAGACCAGCGGGGTGGGTCGGTGGTCCGCCCGCCCGATCTTCGCGAGGAAGGCCGGCGCTTCGCGGGTGAGCACGTAGGAGCCGAGGTTGTGCGGACGGAAGCCGCTGCCCGTCGCGGTGAGCGGCGCGCAGTAGATGCTGCCGACCAGGCAGCCCCCTGACGGGTAGAGCACGCCGTCCCGGCTGATCTTCTCCAGGGCGTGGGTGACGTGCAGCAGGTGGAGCTTGCCGCCCGCGGCGAGGGAGTCGAAGAGGGCGTTGTGGCGCAGCAAGTGGCCGTTGGGGGTGCCGAGGGCGAGCCGGTCGGTCCAGGCGGCCTTCTGGGCGCCGAGCGGGTCGTCCGGGTCGGGCAGCGCCGGGACGAGGCTGGTACCGAAGAACGTGTGCGCGTCCGCCCAGCTCTCGTACGAGTCCGTGAAGTCCACGGCCCTACACCAGCCCCTTCTCGGCCACCGCGAACCGGACCGCCTCGATGCTGGACGCACCGGCCAGGAAAGCGGCCTCCGAGGTGACGACGAGGTCGAAGGCCAGCGGCTTCAACTGCTCGAAGGCCGGTTCGCGGACGCGGCGGGCGTCCGGCCACCAGGAGAGCTTCGGCAGCCGGTAGCGGTCGAGGGCGTCCGCGGCCTTCACCAGGTCGCAGACGCGGGCGAACCGGGCGTGGTCGGCGCGGTCGTCGGCGCTGAACGCCTCGTACGGCACCTCGTGCAGCCGGGTTGCGGTGGCGGCCTTGACGACCTCGCCGGGGTTGGGCGTCCGGCCGAAGTGCGTCCAGACCAGGTCGGCGTTGGCGGCCAGCCAGATCGCGGCCCGGCCACCGTGCCCCGGGTCGTCCTTGTCGTGGTGGCGCTGGCAGTCGTGCACGGCTGCCGCGATGACCGCGGCGGCGGTGTCGGACTCGTCCAGGTCGTGCCGGTCGGCCAGCAGCGCGGCGAGTACCGCCGTCCGCAGGCCGTGCCGGTGCCCGTGGAGCGAGTCGGCGAGCCGGGGTTCGGCCAGCCACTGGACGGGGACGGCGGCCGACTCGACCAGGGTCTTGGTGCCGGTGCGCAGCGGCGGCGGCCAGGCCGACGGGAAGTCCGGCCGGTTGGCCTTGATCCACTCGACGGTGGCGGTGTCGGTGAACTGGTGGAGCGGCAGTTCCTTGCGGGCAGCCAGGGCGACCAGGCTGCCTGTGCGGGTCGTGCTCATGGTGCGGCCCACCCCCTCGGTGGTCGGGACGGCTGGGAGCGCTACCTGATCTCGGCGGACCGCGCGGCCTTGCGGGCGGCTTCCGCGGCCTCGAAGGCGGCGGTGAAGGCGGCCAGCTCCTCCTCGCTCATCAGGGCGACGCCCAGCTCGGCGGCCGTGTCGATGATTCGGGCGGCGGCCTCGTCCTTGGCGGCGTCGGAGGCGCCGTCGGGCAGCAGCACCTCGAACTCGGCGTGGTGGCCCCACGCCTCGCTCCACTTGACCGCGATCTCGACGCCGCCGAAGCGGAAGTTGCGGCGGAAGTTGAACGCCTCGTGCCGGGTGTCCTCGAAGCCCAGGGCCGCGAAGAGCTGAACGGCCTTGGCCACGTCCGCCCGCGCGATCGGGAACTCGGTCTCGCCGAACGCCGTGCCCCGGCCGATCCTGCCGTCCTTGAGCGTGATCTTGGCGGTGTCGGCGGACTGGTTGTCGGTGACCTTCAGCAGCTGGTCCGGCAGCACGAAGAAGTGGATGCTCTTGTTGTCCTCGCCCAAGTCCTCACCGTCGCGGAGCAGCCGCTCCACCAGCGACTCGTGGGTGTCCTTGTCGAACCGGGCGCGCATCTCGATCTCGACGGCCATCGCGGTCGTCCTCCCTGTTTCGGGCATGGCTGATGGGGCCGAGCCGGCATCAGGTACCCCCTGGCCGACCCGGATGGGCACGTGTTCAGTTGGTCGCCGGTGGTGCGGCCGGTCACTGCTCTCCCGGCCGCACCACCGGCCGTCCGCTACGTCAGGCCAGCTCGCCGAACCGCTCGCGGACCACGCCCGGGTGCAGGTAGTTCGGCAGCGGCACGCCACCGACGGCGGTGCGCCGGGTCGCCACCTGCTCCTCGGTGTCGGACGGGAAGCCGTCCAGCAGCTGGAGGCACTGCTTGACCCACTCCCGCGAGGTGTCCCACTCGCCGGCGTCGCGCAGCCGCAGCGCCAGGGCGTACGCCGTCTCGGCCGCGGCCCAGCGGTCGGTCGCCAGCTCCTGCTGGAAGGCGGCCTCCAGCTCGGCCGGGGAGGCCAGGCGGATCGTGCTCGTCATCGTTGCCCTCTCGTCGTGCCAGTCGTTCCGTGGTGGTGAACTTGGCCGGCGTCCTCGGAGTGACGCCCGGACGGCCTTCGGGTCAGTAGATGTACGACTCGGCCAGCGTCTTGTAGTCGAACAGCTCGTCCTTGGCGAACCACAGCTCGACTTCCTGCGCGGCTTCCTCGCGGTTGCCGGAGGCGTGGATCAGGTTGGCGACCGCCTTGCCGACGGTCACGCTGGCGCCCCGGCTCATGTGGGAGAAGTCGCCGCGGATGGTGCCGGCCGGAGCCTGGTCCGGGTAGGTGCTGCCCACGATCTTGCGGACCGTTGCGATCGCGTCATAGCCCTCCAGCACCAAGGCGATGACCGGGCCCTGCTGCATGAAGGTGGCGGTCAGGTTGTAGACCTCGGAACCGAGGCGCTCCTCCAGGTCCGCGTAGTGCCTGCGGGTGAACTCGGCGTCCATCCACTTCATCTTCGTGCCGACGATCTTGAGTGCGGCGTCCTCGAACCGCTGCAGAACCCGGCCGGACAGACCACGGGCCACCGCGTCGGGCTTGAGAAGCACGAGCGTGCGCTCGACCTGCCCCTGGGTCTCCTCGGTCATTTGTTCCCTTTCCCCTTGCCAGAGTGGTGATTTGACGATGTGTCGGATGTATCTGGCACTGAGGTTACCCGCGCCGGTGAAGCGGTTTTCGATTAGTCGGGTCGGCCCGCCGAGAGGTCGGACAGCCTGTCCTTCCGATCGCTCGATGCGGTGATCGGCCCTGGCCTAGAATCAGTCAGTACCGAACCCGCAACTGTCTGTGCAGAAGCGGGTCTTGGTCGCGAACCCCAGTCTGAAGCTGCCGCCGGCCCGGAGCCATGCCGTCGCAGTGCGGCCGCAGTGCATCCGCGGTGCAGCAGCCGAGCAGACCAGCCGCACCACGACCAGCGCGACCGAAGCACTCCGCCGCGCCCGAAGCGAAGACGCGAGGTGCGGCCAGGTATCGCTTTCCGGGAGGGCAGCAGATGGACGTCGTCGTGAGCTGGACGGGCAAGTCCGCCTGTCAGCTCCAGGAGGCACTGCGCGATACCAACGAAGCGTTCGCCGCCCGGCTGGGCATCGGACTGCGAACGGTGGCCAGCTGGCACAAGAGCCCCGAGCTGGTTCCGCGCACCGAGATGCACCAGTTACTCGACCAGGCACTGGAGACCGCTCCGCCCACCGCGCAGAAGCGATTCGCGCTCCTGATCGCGGAGCCCGGCGCCCAGGCCGCCCAGTCCTTGCGAGTTGCTGTTGCGGTGGTGGTCCGCGGCGCCGAGGTGCTGCTCGTCTGCCGCCATGACGACGAATCCGCCGGCATCCGCTGGCAGTTCCCGGCGGGCGTCATCAAGCCGGGCAGGAGTCCGGCGTCGACGGCCGTCCGCGAGACGCTGGCCGAGACGGGTGTCCACTGCCTGGTGGGTGAGGACCTCGGCGGGCGGCTTCACCCCGCCACCGGGGTGTGGTGCCAGTACTTCCTCGCCGAGTACCTGGCGGGCGTCGCCCAGAACCAGGACACGGCCGAGAACGCCGACGTGATGTGGGTTCCGCGAAACACGGTGACCCGCTTCATCCCCACCGATACGATCTTCCAGCCCATCCTGGCCGCCTTGGAGGAGCCGCAGCATGACTGAGCAGACCGACAAGCCGGGCATCGCCGCCGCCATCATCGTGCAGGACGGCCGCGTCCTGATGGTCCAGCGCCGGGTGAAGGAGGGCGAGCTGTCGTGGCAGTTCCCGGCCGGTGAGGTCGAGGCCGGCGAAACGCCGGAGGCGGCGGCCGTCCGTGAGACCGCAGAAGAAGTCGGCCTGACCGTGAAGGCCACCCGGCTGCTCGGCGAGCGCGTGCACCCGAAGACCGGGCGGCAGATGTCGTACACCGCCTGCGAGGTGGTGAGCGGAACCGCCACTGTGGTCGACACCGAGGAGCTGGCCGAGCTGGCATGGATTATTTACGACCAGATCGTCGATTTTGTGCCGTACGGCCTGTTCGGGCCGGTGCAGGCATACCTCGACGCCGAGATGCAGTCAGCATCCTTTTGAACCAGGTTGCTGTCCAACTCGGTGCACGACCCGCATCCCTCCGGTCGGAGCGTACCCCTCGCACGCATTCCAATAATGCAGTCGAATGATTATTTTAGCCTCGTCAGAAAGGAGGATCTGTAGCTTTCGACACCAGGGCTGCCATTTCCTCAAGGCCAGCCTCTCGGAGATGTTGTTCGAAATCAGAATGGCGCCCATATGGGATTCCGCGCATCACCTCGATCAATGCATCGGTGGGCATTGACTTCTTTTTGAAATCTGCAACTGTCGCACGCAGGCGATATTTATCACCCTTGCTGGCGATGCCACGGAGGATGAGATTCCTGTCGTCGATCCTTGCTTTTAGTTGAAAGTGATTCACTACTCCGCTGAGGCGGTCGAATTGTCTTCCGCTCCCGACTAGGCCAAGGAGCTTTTTTGCGTCAGATGGCAGTGCGGCCTGCCTCAGGTGGTCGACTGCCTTCTCGATATTGCCCGCTAGATGCCAAGCTCCAATGCAATTGAGATAGTAGTCCACATATTGACCAATTCCTGCCCGCCGCATGCCTGCCACGATCGCAGGTGACGAGCCGGATCCGTGCCTACGGGCGGTGAGCCTTAGCAGTTCTAGTGCGGTGAGGTCATTCTCCTCGGGAGGGCCCCACGGGTCGTCGCCCCAAGCTGAGGGCTGCCCCGGGGGGAATTCCTTTTCCAGGGCGGCTGCTAGCGAAACTATCCCCCTGGGCTCATCCTGGGATGCAACCTCAATGTAGCTGGAAATTTTCATCCCGGCGTTCATCATTTCGCGTAGAACTCCGGGAAGCCAGGCGGCCAGATGGTTACTGCGTGAGGCTTCGAGATCCGACAGAACATCGAACATTTCTGCTTGCCGCAGCGGCTCCCAGTCGAATTCTAGACGGCTTCCTTCTTGGGGCGTTTGATCTGCGGCTGCATTCTCTTTCTTGTCCGCTTGGGATGGCGATCTGACAACTCTGTCTCGCCATACAGACTGATCAATCTCCTCAGGCGGGAGCGGGGAGTTGTTAAGGCGTCCGTACTCCCCCAGGGCCTCAACGATAGAGAGAACTTGAGTAAAATTTGCCGGGCTTCTGCCTGAGAACTTCTCCTGGATGGTTGAACGAGCCATCGGTCGATTGCGTCCTTGGCGAGCGATCAGGCGCTCGATCTCACGCACTGACGGCGATCCAGCATGTGTTCGTAGTTGACGAAGTTCGGCAGCCAGATCCATAGATCACCCCTCCTGCGCTGGACTGTCCAGTGCTGTCTGTGAATGTCCGGCATCGTCCGGAGCAGATGCCTGGCTCCTGGTAGGAGTGGTGTCCCCCTGTCCGGATGCTGCCGGATCTTACCGTGCTGGTCGCCTTTGCTGAGCCGGACGGGTTCCTATGGAAAGGCAGAGACAGACCGTGCAAAGTAGGCAGCTGGTCGGGCTGGGACGCCTCGGAAGAGGGCTTACAGGCAGACCTGCGGCGTTTCATTGGAGAGGCTCATATGGATCTTGAAAGTTCATCCGGCCCGGAGTCCGGCCAGGAGCCGAGTGGCAACACTCCCTCGGGCTTCAGTCGCCTGGTCATGCTGATGACCTCCTGCGCTGGTCTGATCGCGGCCGTGGCTGCCTTGATCACAGCCATTCGGAGCTGAACGGCCTATAACAGGCGAGTGCAGCACGGAGATTGGGTGGGAGTGTCGCGCGTCAGACTTTGTGGCAGGGCTCGTTTGTTGCGGGTCCTGCTGCGTGAAGGAGTCTGATCGATCATGGTGAGGCCACCGGCACTGCCGCCGGAGGAGAAGGTCCGGATCGTGCTGTCGATCCTGGCCGGTGAGATGACCGTCGCCGAGGCCGCGCGGCGGGCGAAGGTGTCGGGGCAGTCGATCGGGACGTGGAAGCGCCGGTTCCTGGAGTCCGGCCGGGCCGGCCTCGCGGGCAAGTCCGGCCCCGGCACCCGGGAACGGCAACTCGAATCCCAGGTCGCCGACTTGACCCAGGCGCTGGGTGAGGCGGCAGTCGAGCTGCGGGTGTGGAAGAAGTCCGCGGAGGGCCGGTTGGGCCTTTCGAGGACCTCGAGGTGATCCGCGCCGAGGCGGGCATGCCGACCGCGAGGTTCTGTCGGCTGATCGGCGTGCCCGAGCGGGCCTGGCGCCGTCACCAGGCCCGTGCCCGCCAGGGCGCGCCTACCAGAGGGTCGTGGCCGCGTCCGGCCCGCGAGGGCGTCCGGGAGACCGCCCGCCGGCACGCGCTCGCGCATCCGGCCTGGGGCCACCGCAAGGTGTGGGCGATGTGCCGCTGGGACGGCCACTGCGTCTCCCAGGCGACCGTGTTGCGACTGCTGCGGGACGAGGGCCTGCTGCTGGAGGCGAACTACCAGCGCGAACGGCGCCAGCTCGCCGCCCGCCGCAAGGCCGCCTTCGCGACCGAGCCGACCGGCCCGAACCAGGTCTGGCAGCTGGACTTCTCCGCGTTCGAGACCGCCTCGGGCGGGACCTGGCGGCTCGCGGGCTGCCGGGACTACTGGTCGAAGTACGAGCTCGGCCGGCACGTGTCGCCCACCGCGAACCAGCACGACGCCGTCGCTGCGATTGAACTCGTCTTGAGGGAACGGAGTTGCTGGCCGGGAAGCCACTGGCCGAGTTCGCCCCGCGCGACGCGGGCGGGACCGTGAAGCCGCTGGTCACCATCGTGACCGACAACGGCGGACCGTTCCGCTCCTTCCGCATCGAGGCGTTCATCGCCACCCGACCGGAGTTGCGGCACGTCCGCACCCGGGTCCGTACGCCCGGGCAGAACGGCTCACGTGAGCGCGGCTTCGGCTCGCTCAAGTACGAGAAGCTGTTCCTCGAGGAGATCCCCGACGCCCTCGATCTGGTCCGGCACGCCGAGGACTACCGGCGCGACTACAACACCGTCCGACCGCACGAGGCCCTGGCCTGGAACCGGCCCCACGACGTCCACACCGGCGCCGCGGACCCGCTCGTCCCCAATTTTCCCGAACCCGAAAACCTGCCAACTGCTTGACGCGGGACAGACTTTTAATCCGTAGGTTCAGGGTTCGAACCCCTGGCGGCCCACCTGCGACGAAGGGGCTCGGCCCCCGTCCGTAGTGCGGCACCCCGGCTGGCCGAAGCGTCGGGGTGCCGCTGTGGTTTCGGGCCGGCCGTGGCTTGCGGGGAGGAGCCGGATCCGTTCTTCCGTGATCACTTTCTTTCATGGTTCATTGAATCTCGGACTTCTAGGCTGATTGATGCTGTCCATCGCGCATCCTGTGCCAGTGAAAGCACCTCCGATGGTGCTGGTGATCGTGTGAATCATGAGGACAGCCAGTGAATTCAGGGCAGCAAATGACTCCGGGCTAGTACTGCAACGGTGCTTACCGTGACGGTTGTTGGGTTCGCTCGTTGGGCGGTTCATGGGTGGAGACATATCCGAGGTCGATGCTCGTCGCTGGTCGGACGGGCTGGCCGACCTGCACGAGCGGTTTGCTCACCGGTTCGCGCGGAGCGAGTCGCGCGAGTCGGCACTGGCCTACATGCGGGGCCTGCTGGCGCCGTTGGAGCGCAAGAACGGCTGGACGGTGGCGGAGGAGGCCGGCCATGGCGGGCCGGACCGGATCCAGAGGCTGCTGAACCGCATCGACTGGGACGCGGACGGGGTGCTCGACGACGTGCGCGAGTACGTCGTCGAGCACCTGGCGGATCCCTGCGGCGTGCTGATCGTGGACGACACCGGCTTCCTGAAGAAGGGCGTGCGGTCAGCCGGCGTCCAGCGGCAGTACTCCGGCACCGCGGGGCGGACCGAGAACTGCCAGGTCGGAGTCTTCCTCGCCTACTCCAGCGAGCTGGGCCGGACGTTGATCGACCGGGCGCTCTACCTGCCGAAGTCCTGGACCGACGACCGCGTGCGCTGCCGAACGGCCGGGATCGGCGACGAGGTCGAGTTCGCCACCAAGGTCCAGCTCGCACGGGCGATGGTCCGCCGCGCGATCGACGACAAGATCCCGTTCCGCTGGGTGACCGCGGATGCCGGCTACGGCTACAGCAAGGGCTGGCGCTACGAACTCGAGCAGGCCGACGTCTTCCACGTCATGGCCACCACCAGCCACGACACCGTCGTCACCTGGCAGGCCATGGACCATCGGCTGCACGACCTGGTCGCCGACCTGCCCCGGCAGAGGTGGAAGCGCCGCTCCTGCGGCGAGGGCGCCCACGGCCTGCGGATCTACGACTGGGCTCGCGTGGAGGTCCGCCCCTGGCACCGTCCTGACCGCAGGCACTGGGTCCTGGCCCGCCGCAGCATCAGCGATCCCACGAAGGTCGCCTACTACATCGCCTACGCGCCGGCCGAGGCCACACTCAACGAGTTGATCGCCGTCGCGGGCGCCCGTTGGGCGATCGAGGAGTGCTTCCAGACCGCGAAAGGCCAGTGCGGCCTCGACGACTACCAGGTCCGCCGCCACCCGGGCTGGTACCGGCACATCACCCTGGCCATGGCCGCCCACGCCTACCTCACCGTCGTGCGGGCCCAGCAGCTCGAAAAGGGGCCGGACCCGCTCGAACGCCAGACCTGGTACCCCTCACCCTCCCCGAGATCCGCCGGCTGATCACGCAGCTCACCCGGCCTGTCCGCCGCAGCATAGGCCACGTCCTGCACTGGTCCCGATGGCGCCGCAGACGCCAACAACAGGCCCGGACCAGCCATTACAAGAGACGAGGCCACAGCCCAAGAGCTGAAGCCTCGTCAGGGTAAGCACTGTTGCAGTACTAGTTTCCGAAGGTCCTTCCGTGGCCGGCTCGCGCCGGAGGCGCACCGCATGTGCCGGGCGGCCCGACGGAGATCATCAGGAATCTCAGGGCGCTCTTGGAGGACATTGCGAGGGACTCCGGCTACGACCGGTCCTTCACCTGGCCGGGGGCGGACACTCCGACCCAACTACGCAAGGTGATGCACCTCATGGGTACCTGTGGGCTCGTGGTCCGCGAGGGGCGTCCGATGCGGCTGGGACTCACGGAGGCAGCCCGTCACTTCCTTGCCACCGGTGACGAGCTCTACCTGATCGGGGTGCTCCACGCGAACGTGAGGTTCATCGGGGAGGCGCTCGCCGGTGTCGGAGAAGGCAAGACCCACGTCGAGTTGAACAAGGTGGCGGTCGAGCAGTACGGCCTCGGCTGGGAATCGCTCGATCAGGTGCGCCGACGTGTGTACTGGCTCCGGGCGGCCGGGCTGGTCGAGTTCTGGAGCAACGGCAGGATCGTTCTGACCGAACGGGGCCGGCAGTTCCTGCCGTTCCTGGAGTCGGCGAAGCCGGAGGATCTGCCGCACCGTCGCAAGGGCTCGGCGACGGATCTCGAACTCCCAGCGCCAACTGCCTTGTTGGCGGTCGGTCTGGAGGGTCTCGACCAGGTGGCGCTGCGGGAGCGGAAAATTCCCACGGGGTACGTCGCGGGTGGGTGGCGAGTGGAGGGGATCAGCCGCCTGGTGAACGCGGCCGTTCCCGAGATCGACCGGGACGGTTTCACGGCCTTCTGCGTTGAGGAGTTCGGTGTTTCGGAGTCGTCTGCGGAGCAGACCCTGCAGACCCTGCGGGCATTGGGATTTCTGACTCAGGTGGGGGCTGACGCGTTCGCCGCGAGTGACCTCGGTGCGAGTTGTCTGGCTTCGGGCGAAGCGCTGGACCTCATCCGGTTGCTGCACATGAAGGTCGCGTTGGTGGGGGTGGGCTTGATCCGCTTTGACGGACACTCCTGATCAGGGGCTTCGGCCCCGGAAGGATGATGTCCATCATGGAGAGCATGGGGAAGAAGAAGCCGCGCCCTCGCCGCTCGTTCACGCCGGAGTTCAAGGCCGAGATCGTCGAGCTGTGCCGACGCGGCGACCGTTCGGTCGGCCAGGTCGCCAAGGACTTCGATCTGACCGAGACCGCGGTGCGTGACTGGATCAAGCAGGCGGAGGTCGACGCTGGCCAGCGCGATGGCCTGACCAGCGACGAGCGCGAGGAACTGGCGAGGCTGCGGCGGGAGAACCGCCGTCTGCGGGAGGACGTCGACATCCTCAAGCGCGCCACGGCTTTCTTCGCGAAGGAGACCCGGTGACGGTGCACCCGTTCATCGAGGCGGAGAAGCAGGCAGGTCACAACGTCAAACGGGCGTGCGAGCTGCTCAAGGTCTCCCGTGCCGCCTTCTACGCCCGCCGCACCGTCACCCCCGGCCCGCGCGCGGTCCGGGACGTCGAGCTGACCGAGAGGATCACGGAGGTCCACGCGACCTCGCGCGGCAGCTACGGTGCCCCTCGGATACATGCCGCACTCCAACGCGGCGGCGAGCGGTGCGGCCGCCGAAGGGTCGCCCGGCTAATGCGGCAGGCCGGACTGCAGGGCCGGCACCGCCGACGGCAGCAACGCACCACCATCCCCGATCCGCGTGCTGCCCTGCGGCCGGACCTGGTCCTGCGGGACTTCCAACCCGACCCGACCGCCCTCGATGCACGGTGGTGCGGCGACATCACCTACATCCCGACCGACGAGGGCTGGCTCTACCTCGCCACCGTCATCGACATCGCCTCCCGCCGCGTGGTCGGCTGGGCCACAGCCGACCATCTGCGGACCGAACTCGTCGCCGACGCCCTGCGAGCCGCCTGCCACCAGCGGCACCCGAACGGGCCGGTGGTCTTCCACTCGGATCGCGGCTGCCAATACACCGGTCGTGAATTCGCCGATCTGGCAGGCAAGTTCAACATTCAGCTGTCAGTCGGCCGGACCGGCCAGTGCTGGGACAACGCACTCGCCGAGTCCTTCTTCGCCACCATCAAACGGGAGCTGATCGGCGACCGGCCCTGGCCCAGCCGATCCGCTGCCCACAGCGCGATCTTCGAGTGGATCGAAGCCTGGTACAACATTCGCAGGCTGCACAGCAGCCTCGGCTACCGCAGTCCCGCCGAGTACGAGACCGTCCTCGCGGCCTGATCACCACACCGCGGGTGTCCGTCAAAGCGGAGCAAGCTCAGGGAGACCCTGGATGCGATCACTGGCGAGGTGAAGGCCGCTGAGCTTGTGGACCTGTTGGCTCGCCGCTACCCCGGTGTGCATCTCACCCGGGAGGAGACGACGCGTCGCATCGCACTGTTGCTGGAGACCGGGTTGGCGGAGCGGATCGGACTGGTCATCCGGAGGACCGAGTTGGGGACCGCGCTGGTCCGGACGCTCCCGCTGCTTGATCCGTCGGACGGCACCGATCCGGCGGGCGGAGCGGCCGGGGAGCACCCCGGGCCGCCGCGGACGACGGAGAGCGTCGTCGACGTCCCGAACTGGCGTGAGCTGCTGGCCGCCGAGATCGTCCGGGCGGCCACGGACAGTACGGACCACCAGCGGTTCGAGCGGGCGGTTGCCAGGGCCTTCCGCACGCTCGGGTTGGAGGTCGAGGCTCATGGCGGGCCGAAGAAGACCGATGTGGTCATCGATTTGTGGCGGTCGCCGACCGACCGGCTGCGGGTTGCGGTTGAGGTCAAGACGGACGGAGCGGGGCTGGTCACAGACCAGGACGTCAAGTTCCTGCGGCTGGGTGAGCACCGGGCCCGCCACGGAGCGCAGCACACCCTGTTGGTCGGGCCCCGCTTCGACACCCGGGTGCAGCGAGAAGCGGCCCAGGACGGAGTCGCTCTGCTCACTGCGGAGCAGCTCGCGGACGCCGTGCTGCGTCACGGCCGCACCCCGTTGGCACCGCACGAGATCTCCGGACTGGTGACCGTGACGGACGCGAGCGGGTTCGAACCGGTCTGGCAGGCGGCGGAACGGCGACAGGACGCGCTGAGTCAGGTGTTGCTCGCCTTGTGGCGGAGCGGGAACGATCCTGCCGACATCGAGCACAATGCCGGTGCGCTCGGGGTGCGCGACATCTGGCGGGAGACCAAGGGGGCCTTGGAGACGCCGCTGGAGCGGCAGGAGATCGAGGAAGCTCTGGAGTTCATGGCGTCGCCGTTCGTGGCCGCGGTCGCGCAGAACCACGGCGATCACGTCGTCACGGTGCCGCCGGCCCTGGTCGCCGCTCGGCTGCGGGCGCTGGCCGCAGTGATCGACGCCGCTGGTGGTGCGGGTACCACTGCGGGAGGGGCTATCACGGACCCGCCCCGGCCGTCCCCGCAGTCCGTCCCCGTGTCAGAGCCACAGGAGCGGGAGGCGGCAGGCGGGACCGTGGCCGTAACGGTGGCCGAGGGTGTGGATTCGAGGCTGGTCCGGAAGTGGGCCAAGAGCCAGGGGCGGGTGATCAGCGAGCGCGGGCGGCTGTCCAGCGGGTTGATCAAGGAGTACCAGCGAGCCCACGGTCTGACGGGCGACTGACGCCGCCGGGGTGGGCGGTCCGGTGGCGATCGTCGAGCGGAAAGCGCTTGGCGTGACGTAATACGCGTAATATGGTGAGGGCATGGCCAAGACCAGGATCAGCATCAGTCTCGACAGCGATCACGCCGAGCGCATTCGGGAGCATGCCGAGCGCGCGGGTCTGGATGTTTCGGCTTATCTCGTCAACGCCGCTACCCGGCAGATGGCCGAGGCGGAAGCCGCTGAGGCGCAGTTCGCGCGGATCGACGCGGTGATCGCCGCGGCGGAGGCGGAGGCCGCCGAACTGCCTCCGCTGCCTGATGTCGCCGATGAGGACCTGACGGAGGATGAGCGCCGGGAGGTCGCGGAGGCCATGGAGCTCATCTATGGTGCGGACGCTCCTGCGGCCCGGCCGGGCAACGCCGCGTGACCACGCGGGTGCCGGTCTACGACACCGGCATGCTGATCGCGCTCGCCGACCGAAAGCCCAAGGCTGTACGGCTGCACGCCGGCCTCAAGGACACACCGCATCGCGCGGTCGTGCTCGGCCCGGTGCTGGCCCAGGTGTGGCGACCCAGTCCCGCCACTGTGCACGCCATGGCCGCGGTCCTCAAGGACTGCACGGTGCCCCAGGCGCGCAGCTCGGCCCTGGCGATGCGCCCCACTACTGCCGGCCAGACGGTATGCATCATGTGTGCGACCGGGCCGGATCTGGCGGAGTGGCAGCGCATCGGTAGCGCGCTCGCCGTGGCCGAGTTGCCTCCGAAGAAGCGCCCGGACGCCGTGGATGCCTTGGTCGCGCTGACTGCGGCCCGACACGGCAGCGCCGTTGTTTTCACCAGTGACCCGGATGACCTCACGGCTTACCTGAAGGCGTTGGACGCCCAGGACGTCCATGTGGTCCAGATCTGATCCGAGTTCGGACCAGAAGGGCGGAGGGAAACGCGGCGGGCCCTTCGCCTGGCCGCGTCACCGGTGGCCCCAGGAGCCTGCGCGCGCTTGCCGATGTGTGAGCGGACGTCGGTCGCCGGTCTTCTGACGGCCGGGCCCGGCCTGGCCCGGTTCGGGCGGCCAGGGTGGTCGGGGCCCGTCGGCGGTGCACCGGTCCGGGAGTTCGGGGGGCGGGGTGCGTCTGTGGCGCAGGTCGCGGCAACGGCCGGACGTGGCCGGACAGGTACGGGTGTGAGGAGAACGACGCGCGCTCGGAGACGGGCCGGGGACGCGGGGGCGTTCGGGGAGGTGTTCGAGGACCATGCCCGCGCGGTGTACCGGCACGCCGTGCGGATGGCGGGGGAGGGGGACGTCGCCGAGGAGGTGGTCTCGCTGACCTTCCTGGAGGCGTGGCGGCTGTGCGCCAGGGTCGAACCGGGGGGGAGGTGAGCCTGCTGCCGTGGCTGTCGGGCGTCGCCACCAACGTCATCCGCGACACCCGCCGGGCCGCCCGCTGCCACCAGAGGGCGCTGGCCGCGCTTTCCCCGCGCGAAGCCGTTCCCGGCATCGCCGTCGAGCTGGTCGGCCGGATGGCCGCCGCCGGGCAGATCGCCGCGGCGAAGGCCGCGAAAGTCCGACCAATCCGGGGGCGGAGCGGGCTCGAACCGGGGATGTGAGCAACCGACCGACTCCTTCCACCGCACGGGCCAGCAGCCTGTCGCGGGCGGCCGGCGCGGCCGGCGCGGCCGTGGTCGGGCTGGCGGCGGCGGTGGCGGCGCTCGGGGCGGGGGAGTTGGCGGCGTCCGCCACCGGGGCCGGTAGCGCGCCGGTGATCGCGGTGGGGGCGGCGGCGATCGACCTGACGCCGACGCCGTTGAAGGAGTACGCGGTCCGCACCTTCGGCACCCACGACAAGCCGGTGCTGCTGGGCGGGATCTACCTGACGATGGCCCTGTTCGCCGCGCTGGCCGGCCTGTTGGCGGTGCGCCGTCCGTTCGCCGGGGCCGCGGTGTTCGGGGTGTTCGGCGGTCTCGGGGCCTGGGCGGCGCTGTCCCGTCCCGGCGGGTCGGCCGCGGACTGCGTCCCGTCGCTGGTCGCCGGGTTGGTCGGCGCGGTCGCGGTGCTGGTGCTGGCCCGGCTGTGGCGCCGTACGGGGGCGGGGGCGACGGCGGGGGCGGAACCGGACGGCAGCGGGGCGGCGAGCCGTCGTACGGTGCTGGCCGCCACCGCCGGGACGCTCGCGGCGGGCGCCCTGGCCGGGGTGGGCGGGCGGGTGCTGACCGACCGCCGGTACGACGTCACCGCCGCGCGGGACGCCGTCCGCCTGCCCGCGCCGGCCGTCCCGCTGCCGCCGCTGCCCGCCGCCGTCCACCCGAACGTCCCGGGCCTGTCCCCGTTCGGCACGCCGAACGCGGACTTCTACCGGGTCGACACCGCCCTGACGATCCCCCGGATCGACCCCCGGGACTGGACGCTGCGGATCCACGGCCTGGTCGACCGGCCGCAACTCCTCAGCTTCGACGACCTGCTGCGCGAACCCCTGGAGGAGCTCGACCACACGCTGTCCTGCGTCTCCAACGAGGTCGGCGGCCCCTACGTCGGCACCACCCGCTGGCTCGGCGCCGCGCTGCCCGCGCTGCTGCGCCGGGCCGGGGTCCGGGCCGGGGCCGACCAGTTGGTGGGGCGTTCCGAGGACGGCATGACCATCGGCACCCCGCTGGAGTCCGTGCTGGACGGTCGCCGGGCGCTGCTCGCGGTGGCGATGAACGGCGAGGCGCTGCCGCTCGCGCACGGCTTCCCGTGCCGCAGCGTGGTGCCCGGCTTCTACGGCTACACCTCCGCCACCAAGTGGCTGGTCGACCTGGAGGTCACCACCTTCGCCGCTTTCGACCCGTACTGGGTGCGGCGCGGCTGGGACCGCACCGGCGCCGTCCGCACCGCCTCCCGGATCGAGGTCCCGGCCCCGTTCGCCAAGGTCCCGGCGGGGGACGTCGACGTCGCCGGGACGGCCTGGGCCACCCACCGGGGTGTCGCCGCCGTCGAGGTCCGGATCGACGGCGGGGCCTGGCAGCCGGCCGGGCTCGCCGCCGACGCCGGGCCCGACCTGTGGCGCCAGTGGTCCTACCACTGGCGCGGGGCCGCCCCCGGCACGCACCGGATCGAGGTGCGCGCCACCGACGCCACCGGCGCCGTGCAGCCCGAGAGCCGCGCCGCGCCCTTCCCCGCCGGGGCGACGGGCTGGCACAGCACCGTCGTCATCGTCACCTGACCGACCGTCAATCTTTCTTTCACGTCACTTCGTCACTTCGTCACTTCATCCGAGCACCGAGGAGAGATCCGCCATGTCCGCTTCCGTCCGCAACCGCCGCACCTTCACCGCCCTGCTCGCCGCCGGCGCGCTGGCCCTGACCCTGGGCGCGTGCAGCAGCAGCGGTGGTTCCAGCTCCTCGTCCGCCTCCGCCGCGGACTCCTCGTCGGCGGCGATGTCCGGCGCCACCGCCACCGCCTCCGCCGCGACGGCCGCCGACCAGCCGTTCGGCAGCGCCTGTGCCGCCGTGCCGAAGGACGGCGCCGGGTCGTTCAGCGGCATGGCCAAGGACCCGGTCGCCACCGCCGCCTCCAACAACCCGCTGCTGTCCACCCTGGTGACCGCCGTCAAGCAGGCCGGGCTGGTCGACACCCTCAACTCGGCGCAGAACATCACGGTCTTCGCGCCCACCAACGACGCGTTCGCCAAGGTCCCGAAGGCCGACCTGGACGCGCTGCTGGCCGACAAGGCCAAGCTCACCAAGGTGCTCACCTACCACGTCACCCCCGACCGGCTGTCCCCGAACGCGCTGGCCGGCACGCACAAGACCCTGGAGGGCGGCAACCTCACCGTCGCCGGCTCCACGCCGGACTTCACCGTCAACGGCAACTCGAAGGTGCTGTGCGGCAACGTGCAGACCGCCAACGCCACCGTCTACATCGTCGACACCGTGCTGATGCCGACCTCCTGACCCGCCCCCGCACCGAGGGCCCCGACCGGAACCGGTCGGGGCCCTCGGCATGACGGCGGGTCAACGGCTGAGCGCGGCCAGCGCGGAGCGGGCCCGCGGGGCCTGGAGGGGGTTGAACTCCGGGTCGGTGGCGAGGGCCCGCTCCAGGTCGGTGCGGGCGTCGCCGGTGCGGCCGAGGGCGCGCTCGATCTCGCCGCGGTGGTAGTGGAACAGGGCGTTGCGCCAGCCGTGGGCGAGGGCGAGGTCGGCGAGGTCGAGCGCTTCGCGGTCGGCGCCGGTGCGGTGCAGCGCCCAGGCGAGGGCGTCGGCGACCAGGACGTTGTGGCGGCGGTCCCACTCGGCCCGCAGCAGTCGGACGGCCGTGCCGGGGTCGCCGTGGTCGGCCTCGAACTGGCCGAGCGCCAGGTCGTCGACGACGCCGTTCGCGGCGGCCAGGTCGGCTTCGGCGCGCAGCAGCCGGTACTGCTCGGCGGCCTGGGCGGTGTGGCCGAGGGATTCGTGGAGTTCGCCGAGTTCGAGGAGGTACTGGGGCAGCGGCACCTTCGCGGCGGCCTGCGCGTAGTGGGCGAGGGCGTCGTCGGTGCGGCCGAGGGCGGCCTCGGCGCGGGCCTGTCCGGCGAGGGCGGCGGTGTGCGCGGGGTCGGTGGCCAGGGCGCTCCGGTAGCCGTCGAGGGCGGCTTCGGCGCGGCCGGCGTTCCGGTCGAGCTCGGCCAGCTGGTAGCGGCAGAACGCCTGGTCGGCGGGGTCGTAGGCGTCGGCGAGGGCGCGTCGCAGGGCCGTGCGGGCGTCGTCCGGGCGGCCGTGCTGTTCGAGGTCGTAGGCGGCCCGGGTGAAGGACGCGGTGCCCGGGTGCAGGTCGAGCAGGTGCTGGGCGGCGTCGGTGGCGCCCGGGTCGTCGCCGAGCTGGGTGCGGGCGTCGGTGAGGACGGCCCACGCCTGCCAGTGCAGCGGCGCCGCGTCGAGGGCCCGCCGGGCGTGCTCGGCGGCCTCGGCGAACAGGTGGCGGGCGTTGGCGAGGGCGCCGAGCCCGGTGAGGGCGTCGGTGTTGCCGTCCGGGGCGAGGGCGAGCGAGCGGTGGAGGGCCTCGTCGGCCTTCGGGTAGTACGAGGCGTCGGCGGTCAGCCGGGCCTGTTCGACGTACTCGCCGCCGAGCCGGGCCCAGGCCGCGGCGTCCTCGGGGCGGGCGCGCAGGTGCCGCTGGTCGGCGGCGATCGCGGCGGCGAGGGCGGATCCGGCGGGTGGCGCGGCGCGGGTCGTGGCGGGCGGGGGAGCGGGAGCGGGAGCGGCCGGGTGGTCGGTGAGGCCGCCGGTGTAGGCGAGGCCGGCGCACAGCGCGGCGGCGGTGAGCAGCAGGGGCAGGCGGCGCACGGCAGGGTTCCCTCGACGAGGAGCGGGCGGCGGCCCCGGTCGCCGGGGCCGCCGCGCGGGGGTCACTTCTGGTTGACGGCCTTGTCGTAGGGCAGGGCGAGGTAGGGGAACGTCGCGGCGAACGGCCGGTCGGGCCCGTTGACCTTGTCGCCGGCGGCGAGGGCCTGGACGAACTTCCCGGGGGTGGCGCCCTCGACGACCTGGAGGGCGATGTCGACGACGTCGTCGCCGAGGCGGCGGCCGTTGGGGAAGCCCTGGAAGTCGCCGTTGAGGACGCCGAGGCGGTCCGGCTTCGGCGTCACCGGGGTGGACAGGTTCAGCCGCAGTTCCTCGGCGGGGACGAACCGGTTCGGGTCGATGTCCTGGTTCATCAGCTGGGAGTTGAGGTCGACGGCGAGCGGGCCGTTCGCGGCCTTGGCGATGCCGGTGAGGAAGATCTCCTGGAGGTCGGTGCGCGGCGCGGCGGGCGCGGGCAGGCCGTAGATCGCCTGGACGAGCTTGGGCACCTCCGGGTCGAGGACCTTGGCGACCACGGCGGGCTGGTTGTGGTCCTCGGACGGCGGCAGCGCGTTGAACGCGTCCTTCAGCCCGGCCGGCACCACGACCTCGTTGACCAGCGGGTTGCCCAGCCGCGAGACCTGCACGTAGTCGCCGACCGGGTCGGCCTTGCCCGGGCTGAGCTTCAGGCTCCGCTTCTCGGTGCTCGACCAGACGCCGATGACGGGGTTGCGGGTCGGGTCGCCCTTGTACGCGAGGTGGCTCTTCGGGATCTGCAGCGCGACGGAGTTGACGTTGTACCCGGCCAGGGTGTTCTGGCCGACCTCGGAGAGGTTGCCGCCGTACAGCAGGTCGAAGACCCGCAGGTCGAGGAAGAACGGGTCGGCCGCCTGGGTGGCCACCGTCTGCCCGCCGCCCGGGAGTTGGACGGTGGCCTGCTGCCGCAGCCGCCCGTAGTCCGGGATCGAGGCCCGGCCGGTGTCGGACGGGGCGACCTGGCCGTGCGCGACCAGGGTCACCGGGTCGCAGTTCGGGTGGAGCTCCTGGAGCGTGTAGTACTGGCGGAAGCGCAGGGTGTCGTCGGTGAGGTTGTTCACCGGGCCCTTGTCGTAGAGGAAGGTGTCGGTGCCGCGCAGGTCCTCGGTGTGGAAGGTCCAGCGGTAGGTCACGTCCGGGTGGCCGGTGCCCTGCGAGTCGATGTTGATGTCGTAGTGCGCGCCGTCCGCCCACGGGTAGAAGTTCGGGCCGCCGTTGGGCTCCTGGAACGGCAGCCAGTTGGCGATCAGCGTGACCGTGTCCGGGTTGTCGGGGCTGGTGAAGGCGTACAGGTCGGTGTTGTCGACCTGCGGGTCGGCGGCGATCAGCGGGGCCTCGCGGTGGCTGGACGCCGCGGAGGTGCCGGCGCCGGTGCCGAGCAGGGCGGTGCCGGCCATGCCGAGGGCGAGGGCGGTGAGGACGGCGGCCCCGCGGGCGGCGGAACGGCGACCCGTGGATCGACGAAGAAGGCTCATCAAGGAGTCTCCGATTTCCTTGTCAGGAACGGTCGTTCGCATTCGTGCGAGATGCGGAACGTGCGGATGTCGTGCGGCGGGTCGGCCGACACGTACTCTCCTCCGCCGTCACGTGCGGTTCGCCGCGAACAGCCCCCCGGCGTGCCCCGGTCACCCGGGCGGCCCAGCGCGGTCACCCGTCCGGCCGTGCGGCCCGGCCGTGCCGGTGGACACGGCGAACGGGCGGACGCGACAGTGTGCGGGCCCAGCGCCGAAACCCTGCCGCGCCGCCAGCCCGCACGGGGCGCCCGCGCCCACCGCCGTTCCGCTCCCCGGAGGCACCGCGTGGCAGTCCACCGCACCCTGACCCGTACCGGGGGCGCCCTCGCCGCGGCCCTCGCCCTGACCGCGCTGGCCGCACCGTCCGCCCGGGCCCACCCGCTCGGCAACTTCTCGGTCAACCACTACCTCGGACTCACCGTCGAGGCCGACGGCGTCGACGCCCTCGCCGTCACCGACCTCGCCGAGATCCCCACCCTCCAGGAACAGCCCGCCGCCGACACCGACCACGACGGCACCGTCGACGCCGCCGAGAGCGCCGCCCACGCCGCCCGCCAGTGCGACGACACCGCCCGCCGGATCCGGCTCACCGCCGACGGCACCGCCCTCGCCTGGACGGTCGCCTCGTCCTCGTCCACCCACCAGGACGGCGCGGCCGGCCTGCCCACCAGCCGCCTCGAATGCCGCCTGCACGCCGACCACCGACTCCCGGCGGACGGCGCGGACTTCCGCGTCGAGACCGGCACCGACCCCACCCGGGTCGGCTGGAACGAGATCACCGCCCGCGGCGACGGCACCGCGCTCGGCCCCTGCGACGTCCCGGCCGACTCGGTGAGCCGCGAACTACGCGACTACCCCAGGGACTTGCTCGACCGGCCGGAAGGCGTCACCGCCGCCGCCTTCCGCGCCCGCCCCGGCTCCGGCCCCGGCACCGCCCCGCTCGCGGACGCACCGACCACCGGTTCCACGGGCAGCTGGCTGGCCTCCCTCGACGCCCGCCTCGCCGCGCTCGGCACCGCCCGGCACCTCACCCTGCCGCTGGGCCTGCTCGCCGTCCTGCTCTCGCTCGTCCTCGGCGCCGGCCACGCCCTGCTGCCCGGCCACGGCAAGACCGTCATGGCCGCCTACCTCGCCGGGCGACGCGGCCGCCCCCGCGACGCGCTCACCGTCGGCGCCACCGTCACCCTCACCCACACCGCCGGCGTCCTGGCCACCGGCCTGCTGCTGACCACGGTCTCCACCCTCGCCGGAGACCGCCTGCTCGCCCGACTCGGCATCGTCAGCGGCGCCCTCGTCCTGCTCGTCGGCGCGCTGCTGCTCCGGGACGCCCTGCGCTCCCGCCGCGCCCACCGGGCACCGGCGGCCGAGAACGCCGACCGGCACGTGCACGAACCGCACCCGGTCCTGGCGGGCGTGGCGGCCGGGGCCGCGGCGCACTCCGGCGGCGGGGACGAGCAGCACGGGCACGGGCACCACGGGCACGAGCACCACGAGCACGGGCATGGCCACGGGCACGAGCACCACGACCATCACGGCCACCGGCACGGCCTGTTCGGCCGTCACCACCACCATCACGCCCACGACCACGACCACGCCCACGCCCCGAACCGGGGGGCCGAACGGCGCCGGCTGATCGGTCTGGGGATCGCCGGCGGCCTGGTGCCGAGCCCCTCCGCGCTGGTCGTGCTGCTCGGTGCCGTCGCCCTCGGACGCACCCTGTTCGGCACCGCCCTGGTGCTCGCCTACGGGCTGGGCATGGCCGCCACCCTGACCGGCGCGGGCCTGCTCCTGGTCGGCCTCGGCCGCCGCACGGAGCGGCTCACCGCCCATCCGGCCCTCGCCCGCCTGCGCGGCCTCGCTCCGTACAGCGCCCTGCTGACCGCGCTGCTCGTTCTCGCCGTCGGCGCGGGCATGGTGCTGCGCAGCCTGCCCTCCGCCGTCTGACGCCACCTCAGGAGAACCACGTGTCCGCCCGCCCCACCACGCTCCTGCGCGGCTTCGTCGCCGGCGTCCTGCCCGTCCTGCTGCTGGCCGGCTGCGGCGGCCCGGAACGGGGCAGCCTCGACACCCAGCCCGCCACCCCGTCGCCCACCTGCCGCGCCCACCAGGTCCGCGAGCCCGCCGAGCGCTACACCGCCGGTCGGGAGGCCGACACCGGCGCGGTGCTGGAGATGCTGCGCTACTACACCGCCAACGGCCGCACCCCGTACTGCGACGGGAAGCAGCCCACCACCGCCGACCGGGCCTGGCAGCAGCTCTACACCCGCCTCGGCGGAGACCCGACCCATCTCGCCCAGCCCTGATCCGGGGCGGCCGGCACCCCGCGTTGCGCCGATCGGGTGAATGCCCGGGGTCCGCACCAAGCCCGCGCCCCCGCCGCGGCGAACGGAGGGTGTGCGCGCAGCCAGGGTCGGCCGTCACGCGCACACGCGGGGACGGGACCCACCGGCTGGCACCACGGGTCCCGTCCCCGACCGTCCCCGACCGTTCAGGGCCCGACGGCTGTCGAGCGGCGGTGGGCGATGATGGCGGGGTGACCACCCCCCGTCGCCACTCGGCGAAGCGTCGTGAAGAACTCGTCGAGGCGGCCGAGCGCGCGCTGCTGCGCAGCGGGCTGTCCGCGTTGACGGTGCGGGCGGTGGCGAGCGAGGCGGGGGTGTCGCCGGGGGCGGTGCTGTACCACTACGCGAAGGCCGACGACCTGGTGTACGAGCTGCACCGGACACTGGTCGACCGCTACGTGGCCGCCCGGATGCGGGCGGTGGCGAAGCTGGCGGACCCGGCCCGGCGGCTGGTGCGGGCGTTCGAGTCGGGCCTGCCGGCCGGGCCGGGCGACCCGACCTGTCGGCTGCTGTACGAGCTGCACGCGCTGGCCGGTCGCAGCCGCTCGCACGCGGCGCTGATGGCCTCGCTGTGGGACCGCGAACTGATGCTGTACGAGAGCATCGTGCAGGCGGGGGTGGCCGGCGGCGCGTTCCGCACCGAGCGGGACCCGCACGACATCGCGGCCTCGCTGCTGGCGATGGAGGACGGCCTGGGCCTGCACATCGTCAGCGGGAACTCGTCGATGGCGGTCGGGGACGCCGTCCGGCTGCTGGTCGAGACCGCGAGTGGGCAGCTCGGCTGCGAGCTGCCCACCGGGTGAGCGGGGCAGTGCGGGGGTGCGGCGGTCAGCGGCGGTCAGCGGGCGGCGATCGCCGCGAGCAGGACGTCGACCAGGCGCTGGGCCGCGTCCGGCCGGCCGCGCTCCCGGGCGCGGTCGGCCATCGCGGCGCGCCGGTCGGGGTCGGCGAGCAGCGGGGCCAGCGCGGTGCGCAGGTGGTCGGGGGTGACGGTGCCGAGCAGGGCGACGGCCGCGCCGGCGCTCTCCAGGTGGGCGGCGTTGTGGGCCTGCTCGTTGCCGGCGGCGGAGGCGAGCGGGACGAACACGGCGGCCTTGCCGAGCGCGGTCAGCTCGGCGAGGGTGCCCGCGCCGCTGCGGCTGACCACGACGTCGGCCAGCGCCAGGACGTCCGGCAGTTCGGCGCCGGTGTAGCCGGTCAGCAGGTAGCGCCCGGCCAGGTGCGGCGGCAGCGCCGCGGCCGGTCCGCGCAGCGCCGCCTCGTTGGCCGGGCCGCACTGGTGGATCACGTTGGCGTGCTCCAGCAGCCACGGCAGGACGGCCGACACCAGGCCGTTGATCTGCGCCGAGCCCTGCGCCCCGCCCGTGACGTACACGGTCGGCAGCGCGCGGTCGAACCCGTCCAGGCCGAGCGCGGTGACGGCCTTGTCGGCCCGTCCGGTGAGCACCGCCGGGCGGACCGGGTTGCCGGTCACCGCGGCGGTGCGCCGGGCCGCGGCGGGCAGCAGCGGCAGGGTCGACTCCGAGGAGACCGCGACCCGGGTCGCCGCCCGGGCCAGCACCCGGTTCGCCAGGCCGAGGCGCACCGTCTGCTCGTGCACCACCAGCGGCACCCCGCAGGAGCGCGCCGCCAGCCCGACCGGCACCGCCACGTACCCGCCGGTGGCCAGCACCGCGTCCGGCGCGAAGCGCCTGATCAGCGCGCGGGCCTGCCAGGCGCCCAGCGGGACGCGGCACATGTCCCGGACGTTCGCCGGGGAGAGCAGCTTCAGCGGGTTCGAGGAGCGCCGGACCTTCCCGGTGGCGACCGGCTCGAACCGGATCCCCTCGGCGGGCGCGACCCGGGCCTCCAGGCCCGCCGCGGTGCCCACCCACAGCACCTCCACCGTCCGCCGCTCGGCGGCCAACCGCTCCTGCAGCGCCCGCACCGCGGTCAGCGCCGGGTAGGTGTGCCCGCCGGTGCCGCCGCCGGTGACCACCAGCCGCAGTGGTCCGTCGCCCCGGTTCGTCCGCGCCATGCCCGTCTCCTGTCCGCCGTCGGGTCCGTCCGACCCGGTTGACGAGTCGTCAGCCTACGGCGGTTCCGGGCGGCGGTGCGGCGGTGCTGCGGGCGCCGGTGCGGGGGCGGCCTGGGGTGGCCTGGGGGGGGGGGGGGGGGGGGGGTGCGGGTGGTGCGGCGCGCGGAAACGGGGCGTATCGGGTGAAAAGGTGCGCCCGGTTGGTAGCGTTCCGCCCGCGGCGGCGGCGCGCGGGACGGCCGGGCGGTCGGGTCCGCGGGCGAGAGGGAGCGGCGCGGGTGGCGACGGAGGAGACCGGGGAGACCGGTGCGGCGGGGGCGGCGGGGGCGGCGGTCCGCGAGGCGGAGGCCGGGGCGGCGAAGCTGGCGCTGCCGACGCTGACCATGCTGGTGGTCGGCTCGATGGTCGGCGCGGGCGTGTTCTCGCTGCCGGGGCGGTTCGCCCAGGAGACCGGGGTGCTGGGCGCGCTGGTCGCCTGGCTGATCGCGGGCACCGGCATGCTGACGCTGGCCCTGGTCTTCCAGTCGCTGGCGGTCCGCCGGCCCGGACTGGACGCGGGCGTGTACGCGTACGCCAAGGCCGGGTTCGGCGAGTACCTGGGCTTCTTCTCGGCGTTCGGCTACTGGGCGAGCGCCTGCGTCGGCAACGTGACGTACTGGGTGCTGATCATGTCGACGGTCGGGGCGCTCGTCCCGGCGCTCGGGGACGGGGACACGGCCCTCGCGGTGGCGCTCTCCTCGGTCGGGCTGTGGGGCTTCTTCCTGCTGGTGCGGCGCGGCGTCAAGGAGGCCGCGATGATCAACCGGGTCGTCACGGTCGCCAAGCTGGTGCCGATCCTGGTGTTCGTGCTGCTGGCGCTGTTCTGCTTCGACGCGGACGTGTTCGCCGACAACTTCCAGGGCGCGTCCTACGCCGGCTCGCTCTACGACCAGGTGCACGGGACGATGCTGGCCACCGTCTTCGTCTTTCTCGGCGTGGAGGGCGCGAGCGTCTACTCCCGGCACGCGAAACGGCGTTCGGACGTCGGCCGGGCCACCGTGCTCGGCTTCCTGAGCGTCTTCGCGGTGTTCGCCTCGGTGACGATCGTGTCCTACGGCCTGTTGCCGATGGGCGAGATCGCCGAACTGCGACAGCCCTCGATGGCGGGCGTCCTGGAGGCGGCGGTCGGCACCTGGGGGTCGGTACTGGTCAGCGTCGGCCTCGTCGTCTCGGTGCTCGGCGCGTACCTGGCCTGGACGCTGATGGCCGCCGAGGTGCTGTTCGTCGCCGCCAAGGACGAGGACATGCCGCGCTTCCTGGCCCGCGCCACCGACCAGGACGTGCCCGTCCCCGCCCTGCTGCTGACCACCGCGCTCTCGCAGCTGATGCTGGTGGTGACGGCGTTCTCGGACGACGCCTTCGACCTCGCGCTCGACCTGACCAGCACGCTCAGCCTGATCCCGTACCTGCTGGCGGCCGGCTACGCGGTCATGGTGGCCCGCCAGGACCGCGCGGGCCCGGCCGCGCTGGCGGTGGCCGGGCTGGCCACCGCGTACACCGCCTTCCTGGTGTACGCGGCGGGCTGGGCGTACCTGCTGGTGTCGTTCATCATCTACGCGCCCGCGACGGTGCTGTTCGTGATGGCCCGCCGGGAGCAGGGCCGCCGGCTGTTCTCGCCGCGCGAGGCGGTGGTGCTGGCGGTGTCGGTGGCCGGGGCGGTGCTGGGCGTGGTGGCGCTGGCGGCGGGGTGGATCAGCCCGTGAGGTTCCGTGACGCGACATCGGTGACGTGGCATCGGTGACGCGGCAGTTGGTGTCGTCACAACTGGTGGCACGGCATCGGTGTGGCGTCATGCGTGCCGTGACATCCATGACGCGTCACGTGTGTCGCGACATGTGTGCCGTGACATCCGTGTCGCGTCACGCGTGTTGCGACATCGGTGTCGTGACACCAAGTGCCACGTCATCGATGTCGTGACATCCATGCCGGGACACACGTGCCGCGACATCCATGACGCGACACCTATGACGTGACACCCATTCACACCCCCGCTGCGAAGGGACCGTTTCGATGACTGCTCTGGGCGTCCACTCCGAGGTCGGCCGGCTGCGCAAGGTGCTGGTCTGCCGGCCGGGGCTCGCGCACCGGCGGCTCACCCCGGGCAACGCCGACGACCTGCTGTTCGACGACGTGATGTGGGTGGAGAACGCCCAGCGCGACCACGCCGACTTCGTGGCGAAGCTGACCGGGCGCGGGGTCGAGGTGGTCGAGCTGCACGATCTGCTGGCGGAGACGATGGCGGTGCCGGGGGCCCGGGACTGGCTGCTGGACCGCAAGATCGTTCCGGACCAGGTCGGGCTCGGGCTGGTGGACGGGACCCGCGGCTACCTGGAGGGGCTGGTGCCGGCCGAGCTGGCGGAGCTGCTGATCGGCGGGCTGGCCACCGGTGACCTGCCGGAGGAGTTCCGGTCCGGGTACCTGGCGTTGGCGCGGGAGGCGACCGGGGTGCGCGAGTACCTGATGCCGCCGCTGCCCAACACCCTCTACACCCGGGACACCACCTGCTGGCTGTACGGCGGGGTGACGCTCAACCCGCTGTACTGGCCCGCCCGGCACGACGAGACGCTGCTGATGAAGGCGGTCTACTCCTTCCACCCGGACTTCACCGGCGCCACCGTCTGGTGGGGCGACCCCGAGCGGGACTGGGGGCAGTCCACCTTCGAGGGCGGCGACATCATGCCGGTCGGCAACGGCGTGGTGCTGATGGGCATGAGCGAGCGGACCTCGCGGCAGGCCATCACCCAGGTCGCCGCCGCGCTGTTCGAGCGGGGCGCGGCCCGACGGGTGGTGGTCGCCGGGATGCCGAAGCTGCGTTCCGCGATGCACCTGGACACCGTCTTCACCTTCGCCGACCGCGAGACGGTCACCCTCTACCCGGCGATCGTCGACCGGGTGCACGCCTTCACCCTCCACCCCTCCGACCGGGCCCCCGGCGTGGAGGTGGTGGACGAGGGCTCCCGGCCGTTCACCGAGGTGGTCGCCGAGGCGCTCGGGCTGTCCGGGCTGCGGGTGATCGGCACCGGCGGCGACGTGTACGCCTCCGAGCGCCAGCAGTGGGACAGCGGCAACAACGCGGTGGCGATCGAACCCGGCGTGGTGATCACGTACGACCGCAACACCACCACCAACGCGCTGCTGCGGAAGGCCGGCGTCGAGGTGGTCACCATCGTCGGCGCGGAGCTCGGCCGGGGGCGGGGCGGCGGGCACTGCATGACCTGTCCGCTGATCCGTGAGCCGGTGGACTACTGACGCCCGGTCCGCACGGCAGGCCCGTCCCCGGGCGCGCCGCCCCCGTCCGCGTACCGTCCGCGTACCGGCCGGGGGCGGACGTGTGTGCGGACGGGCGGTGAAACACCCGGGGACGGAGGCGCGTCTATAGGGGTGGACAGCCCGGAACGGCCGGGCCACGGGGGTGCGATGTGATACGCGGACAGGCCGGTACCGCCCGGGTGGCGGAGGACGGGTCCGGGAGCGCGGTGCCCAGGCAGCGTTCGGGCGGCGCGGGCACGGATGGCGCGGGCGGCGCTGGCACGGGCCCCGGTGGGCGGGCGGCCCGGCGGCGGGAGCAGCAGGGCCGGAGCCGCGGCCGGGGGCAGCGGGGCCGGGGCCGGCGGTGGCTGCGGGGGTGGCGGCGGGTGCTGGTGTTCGGGGTGGTCGGGGTGGTGGTGCTGACCGTCGGGGCGGGCGGGTACCTGTACTTCCGGCTGAACGCCAACATCCAGCACGCGCCGCTGTTCGCGGGCGAGGAGGGCGACGCGGGCCACGAGGTGCCGGACGCGTTCGGCCGGACGCCGATCAACGTGCTGGTGATCGGCTCCGACTCGCGCGCGAACCCGGAGGACTGCACCATCGGCGGCGCCTGCGGGGAGGGCGCCAACGCCGACGTCAACCTGCTGCTGCACGTCGCCGCGGACCGCAGCAACGCGACGGTGATGAGCATCCCGCGCGACCTGGTGACCGACCTGCCGGGCTGCAGGAACGAGGCGGGCAAGTCCGTGTTCAAGGCCCGCCGCGACATGATCAACTCGACTCTGCAGGGCGGCCCCGGCTGCACCGTGGCGGCCGTCCGCAAGCTCACCGACCTGCCGATCGACCACTTCGTGCAGGTCGACTTCAGCGGCGTGATCAAGATGTCGGACGCGGTGGGCGGCGTCCCGGTGTGCGTCACCGAGAACGTCTACGACCCGTACTCGCACCTCAAGCTGGCGAAGGGCACGCACACCCTGCAGGGCATGGCGGCGCTGCAGTTCGTCCGGACCAGGCACGGCTTCGGCGACGGCAGCGACATCCGCCGCGCCTCGGCGCAGCACGACTTCCTCGCCTCGATGGTCCGCCAGCTGAAGAGCGCCGGGACGCTCACCGACCCGGGCAGGCTGCTCTCGCTCGCCGACGCCGCGACCAAGGCGCTCACCGTCGACCCGGGGCTGGCCGGGGTCACCAAGCTGATCGGCCTCGGCGAGGACGTCCAGAAGGTGCCGTCCGAGCGGATCACCTTCACCACCATGCAGGTCGTGGAGGACCCGGCCGACACCGACCGGCGGGTGATCGGCCCGAACGCGACGCAGCTGTTCCGGATGATCCGGGACGACCGCCCGCTCACCGGCGACCCGCAGGCCCCGGCCGCCGCGCCCGGCCCGTCCGCCACCGCCACCGCCACCGCCACCGCCGCTACCGCGCCCGCCACCGCGTCGAGCACCCCGCCCGCGGCCGGCCCGGCCCGGGGCAGCGTCACCGTCGTGGTGCGCAACGGCACCGGCGTCACCGGCCGGGCCGGGGCGGTCGCCGACGCGCTGCGGCAGGCGGGCTTCGGCAAGGGCACCGCCGCCGGGCCGGCCGTCACCGCCGCCCGCAGCGCGGTCACCTACCCGGCGGGCAAGGAGGCCGCCGCCCGCCAGGTCGCCGACGCGCTGGGCCTGCCCGCGGACGCCGTCCGGGCCGGCCAGGGCGCCTCGGTCGAGCTGCTGATCGGCACCGACTGGCCGTCCGGAACCGCCTACCCGGCCGCCGCAGCCGGGGCCGGTACGGGCGGCGGCGGCGCGAGCAGCGGTGGGAGCGCGCCGGCGAAGCCCGCCGCCGACCCGTCGGCCGCGCTCAAGGGCGCCGACGCGCTCACCGCCGACGACAGCAGCGGCTGCACGAAGGTCGGCGACTTCAAGACCGTCGAACTCCCCGGCTACCGGGGCTCGATGACGCCGGTCCAGGCCTTCGACCGCAGCAAGGACGTCCCGGTCTCGGCGCCCTGACATCGCCCCCGCAGGACAGCCGCCCCGGCCGCCCGGCCGGGGCGGCTCCGTGCGTTCCGGGCCCGGAACGGCGGAACTCCCGCGCGGAGAAAGGAAGTTTCCGGCCGGATCCGCCGAACCCGGGGCGGTCGGGGTGGCAATAGCGGGTGGAAGCAGTGAACCGGCCGCCGTGAAGGAGACGCGATGTGGACGACCGACCAGGTGCCGCCGACGGCCCGCCGGGCCCACCGGTGGCGGCGGTGAGGGCCGGAACGGCGGTGGCGCCGGGGGCGGCGGTGGCGGCGGTGGCGCCGGGGGCGGCGGTGACGCCGGGGGCGGCGGTGGCGCCGACGGCGGGGGAGCCCGGGGCGGACGACGCGGCGGTGATCGGGGCGTCGCTGGCCGCGCCGGACCGGTTCGGCGAGGTGTACGACCGGCACGCCGACGCGGTGCACCGCTACCTGGCCCGCCGGGTCGGGGCGGCGGTCGCCGACGACCTCACCTCGGAGACCTTCCTGGCCGCGTTCCGCCACCGCGGCCGCTACGACCGGGAGCGGTCCGACGCCCGGCCCTGGCTGTACGGGATCGCGACCAACCTGCTGCACCGCCACCAGCGCACCGAACGGGCCGGCTACCGGGCGCTGGCCCGCAGCGGCGTCGACCCGCTGGACGCCGGGGACCACGCCGACTCGGTGGCCGCCCGGGTGAGCGCCGGCGCCCGGGCGCAGGAGATCGCCGCGGTGCTGGCCGGGCTGACCGCGAAGGAGCGGGACGTCCTGCTGCTGTTCGCCTGGGCCGAGCTGACGTACCAGGAGATCGCCGAGGCGCTGGCGATCCCGCTCGGCACCGTCCGCTCCCGGCTCAACCGGGCCCGCCGGCGGCTGCACGCCGCGCTCGACCACCCGACGCACTGATGGAGGACCCGCCATGGACGAGATCGCCCGGCTCGCCGAGTTCCGAGCCGACACCGCACCGCTGTCCGCCCCGGCACGCTCCCGCGGCCGACGGCAACTGGCCGTCGCCGCCGCCGCGGCCGCCCGCCGGCCGTCCTGGTGGCGTCCGGCCCGGGGACGCCCGCTCACCCGCCGCGGGCTGCCGGGCGGGCGCCGACGGCTGCTGGTCGCGGTGGCGATGACGCTGGCGCTCACCGCCGGGGTGGCGGGGAGCCAGCTCGCGGGGCCGGGCGCGGGCGAGTCCAGCGCGCAGGCGGTCTCGGTGCTGAACCTCGCCGCCGACGCGGTGGTGAACGGGCCGATGCCGCGCCCGGACCAGTACGTCTACATCGACGTCCTGGACGTCACCAGCCTCCCGGACGACCCCACGGTCAGCGAGCGGTGGATCTCCGTCGACGGCTCCCGGCCGAACACCTACCGCCTGTCCGGCGCGTACGTGAACCGGAGCGGCCCCCTCGACCCCTACGGCATCGCGGGGAGCCTGCTCAACGCCTCCTACCTCAGGATGGCCGAACTGCCCACCGATCCGGAGGAGTTGCTGAAGATCCTGCGCGCGGACCCGTTCGTCGACGCCGACCTCGGCTACCCCGGGATGACCCGCGACGTCGGCGTCTGGGACCTGATCCGCTCCCTGCTGACGGGCCCCTGCCCGCCGGCCCAGCAGGCCGCGCTGTTCCGGGCGGCGGCCCGGCTGCCGGGCATCGGCTACGTCGAGGAGGCCACTGACGCCCTCGGCCGCCCCGGCGAGGCGGTCGCCCTGTTCAACCCCCGGGTGGGCCGCAGCGAACTCGTCCTCGACCGGAAGACCCACGCCTTCCTCGGCGAACGCGTCCTCGGCGACGGCCCGGACGGCAAGCCGATCGTCGCGCTCAACAGCGCGGTCCGCACCGTCGCCTTCGTCGACGGCCCCGGCCGGCTGCCGTCCTGACCGCGCGGGGCGCAGGGGTGCAGGGGCGGGGCGCAGTGCGATACGCCGTATTGCGTTGGAGGAATGAAGACCATCACGCAGCGGGAGCTCGCCGCCCGGTCCACGGCGGTGCTGGACGACGTCGAAGCGGGGGAGACCTACCACGTCACCCGGAACGGCACCGAGATCGCCGAGCTGCGGCCGCTGGGAACGCGCCGCCGGTTCGTGCCGGTCGACGAGTTGTGGCGCAAGTGGCGGGCCGCTCCGGCGGTCGACGCGGCGCGGAGGCGCGCGGAGGCGGACGGGTTCTTCGGCGGCGGGGAGCGGGACGGCGGCGATCGGGGATAGGGGGCGGATAGGCGGGGCGGTTCGGCGGGATAGGGGCGGTCGGGAGAGTGGTGCTCACAGCAGGCGGGACCCCGCCGGAGCGTGAGGACTCGGAAGATGACGGATTATCAGGACCGAACGGCGTCGAGGGGGACGGCGTCCGAACCCCTGGCGGCCGAACTGACCGGTGTGGTCAAGCGGTTCGAGAACGCCAAGGGCGAGGTGTTCACCGCGGTGGACGGGCTGGATCTGCGGATCCGGCGGGGCGAGGTGGTGGCGTTCCTCGGGCCGAACGGCGCGGGCAAGACCACCTCGATCGACATCCTGCTCGGGCTGACCCGCCCGGACGAGGGCGAGGTGCGGCTGTTCGGCACGGACCCGGAGCGGGCCGTGCGGGCCGGCCGGGTGGCGGCGGTGCTGCAGTCCGGCGGGCTGCTGCCGGACCTCACGGTCGAGGCGACGGTGCGGATGCTGGCCTCGCTGCACCCGGGCGCCGACCCGGAGCGCTGCATGCACCGGGCCGGGGTGACCGAGCTGCGCGACCGCCGGGTGGCGGCCTGCTCGGGCGGTGAGCAGCAGCGGCTGCGGTTCGCGCTGGCGCTGCTCCCGAAGCCGGACTTCCTGGTGCTGGACGAGCCGACGGCCGGCATGGACGTGGTGGCGCGGCGGGACTTCTGGGCGGCCGTCCGGGAGGACGCGGCGCGCGGCACGACCGTCATGTTCGCCACCCACTACATGGAGGAGGCGGACCAGTTCGCCGACCGGGTGGTGATGGTCGACAAGGGCGCCGTGGTGGCCGACGGTTCGGCCTCCTCGATCCGCGCGGCGATCAGCGGCCGGACCGTCTCGGCGCTGATCAGCCCGTACGAGGCCGAACTGGCCGCCCGGACGCCCGGGGTGCGCGCCACCTCGGTGCGCGGCGAGCGCACCTACTTCAGCTGCGCCGACTCGGACGCGCTGCTGCGGGTGCTGGTCGGCGAGACCCGGGCCCGCGAGGTCGAGGTCGCGCCGCGCAGCCTGGAGGAGGCCTTCCTGGCCATCACCGAGAACGCCCGCGCCGACCGCGAGGCCCGCGCCGACCGCGAGGCCCGCGCCGTCCGTGAGGCCCGCCCCGCGACGCCCGCCCCCGTGAAGGAGAACGCCTGATGGCCGCCGTCTCGGCGCCCGCCGCCGCCCGCACCTCGGTCTTCAACGGGGTGAACCCGGCCTTCGTCCGGTACGAGCTGCGCCGGCGCTTCAACCGCCAGACCACGATCTTCACGGTGCTGCTGCCCGCGGTGCTGTACCTGGCGCTGTTCCGCACCGCCCCGTCCGGCGGGGCGAGCCTGCCGCACGGCAACTTCGCGGCCTGGATGATGATCGGCCAGGCCGTGTACGGCGCGGCCACCGCCGCGGTCAGTTCGGCCGCCACCATCTCGGTGGAGAAGTCGGTCGGCTGGATGCGGACCATCGCGATGAGTCCGCTCACCCCGCCCGGCTACCTGCTGGTCAAGGTGCTGTGCTCGGTGCTGATGGCGGGCGTGCCGGTGCTGATCGTCGGCGGGCTGGGCGCGCTGACCGGCGCGCAGGCCGACGCGGACGTCTGGCTGGTGTCGCTGCTGGTGGCCTGGGTCGGTTCGGCGGTGTTCGCCGCGCTCGGCATCGGGATGGGCCTGGCGATGAAGCCCGACGTGGTGATGCACATGCCCGGCCTGGTGATGACCGCGCTGGCCTTCCTGGGCAACCTGTTCATCCCGCTGACCGGGACGATGCTGGAGGTCTCCCGCTACACCCCGATGTACGGGGTGGCGACGCTGGCCCGGTACCCGCTGAACGACGGTTTCTCCTTCCACGGGGAGCACTCCGCCGTGGCCGGCGCGGTGTTCAACCTGCTGGCCTGGTTCGCCGGCTTCTCGTTCCTGGCGGTCCGCCGCTTCCGCAAGTCCACCGGCCGCCCGTAGCCGGCGCACGACACCTCGGAAAGTCCACCGGCCGCCCGTAGCCGGCGCACCACTCCGCAGAGCACACCGACGTCCGGCGCCCGCCTCCTCGGGCGCGGGCCCCACCCGAAAGGGGGTTAGAACACATGTTCGCATTCATCGCGCCGGGGCAGGGGTCCCAGACCCCGGGCCTGCTGGCCGCCTGGCTGCGCGACCCGGCCACCGCCGAGCGGGTGCAGGCCTGGTCCGAGGCCGCCGACACCGACCTGGTCCACCTCGGCACCAGGGCCCCGGCCGCCGAGATCGCCCGCACCGAGCACACCCAGCCGCTGCTGGTGGCCGCCGGACTGCTCGCCCACCACGCCCTGCAGGACGCCGTCCCGGCCGGCGGCGCGGTCGTCGCCGGCCACTCGGTCGGCGAGCTGACCGCCGCCGCGTACGCCGGGGTGCTGAGCCCCGCCGACGCCGTCCGCCTCGCCGCCGTCCGCGGCCGGGCGATGGCGGTGGCCTGCACCGAGGCGCCCACCTCGATGGCCGCCGTGGTCGGCGGCGAGAAGAGTGAAGTCCTGGACCGAATAGGCGAGTTGGGGCTCTTCCCGGCGACCTTCAACGGCCCCGGCCAGATCGTCGCGGCCGGCCTGGCCGACGCCCTCGACCAGCTCGCGGCCGCCCCGCCGGCCGGCGCCACCGTCAAGCGGCTCGCCGTCGCCGGCGCCTTCCACACCCCGTACATGGAGTCGGCCCGGCAGACCTTCGAGGAGGCCGCCGCCCTGGTGCCGTTCGCCGCGCCGGAGCTGCCGCTGCTCTCCAACGCCGACGGCGCGTCCGTCACCGACCCGGCGGAGATCCGCCGGCGGCTGGTCGGGCAGCTGGTCGGGCCGGTCCGCTGGGACCACTGCCTGACCCAACTCGCCTCGCTGGCACCGGAGCTGACCGTCTCGCTGCCGCCCGCCAAGACCCTCGCGGGCATCCTCAAGCGCCAGCACCCCGAGCTGGACGTGCTGTCCGTCACCACCGCCCGGGACGTCGCCCGGGTCCGGGAGCGGCTGGCCGCCCCCGCCGGCCGAGGAGCGTCCGTCCATGCCGGTGTCTGACCTGCTGGAGTACCCGCGCGCCGAGCGGGCCGCCCACACCGCCCTGATCGACGCCCAAGGAGCCCTGACCTACCGCCAGTTGGGCACCGCCGTGGACCGCGCCGTCGGCTGGCTGCGCGGCCAGGGCATCGCCCCCGGCGACCGGGTGGTGTACGCCGGCGGCAACGACCGGGCCTTCCTCGCCCTGTTCTGGGCCACCCTGCGGGCCGGCGCCGTCTTCGTCCCGGTCCACCCCGAGCTGACCGACCACCAGATCGACCACATCGTCGCCGACAGCGGCGCCGCGCTCGCCGTCTGCCGCCCGTCGGCCGGCCGCCGGGCCGCCCGCAGCACGGACGTCGAGCGGGCCTGGGAGCAGGTCCTCGCCAGTGCCGAGGACCCGTACCGGGCCGAGGCCGACGAGGACGCGGTGGCGATGCTGATCTACACCTCCGGCACCACCGGCCGCCCCAAGGGCGTGGTCTGCCCGCACCGGCAGATGCTCGCCGCCGTCGACGCGGTGCACGCCTGCCTCGGCTACCGGGCCGACGACGTGGTGCTGTGCCGGCTGCCGCTCTCCTTCGACTACGGCCTCTACCAGGCCCTGATGACCGCGCTGGTCGGCGGCACCCTGGTGCTGGCCCGGCGCAGCGACGACATGGGACTGCTGAAGCTGGTCGAGCGGACCGGCGTCACCGTCGTCCCGCTGGTGCCCTCGCTGGCGCAGATCCTCACCCTGCTGCAGGGCAAGGCGCACCGGCCGACGAAGGTCCGGCTGTTCACCAACACCGGCGCCCGCCCCGGCCGGGCCGTCACCGCCGAGCTGCTGGAGCTGTTCCCCGGCTCCGAGTTCGCCTCGATGTACGGCATGACCGAGTGCAAGCGGATCTCCATCCTCGACCCCGCCGAGTACGCGGCCCACCCCGACTCGGTCGGCCCGCCGATCCCCGGCGACCGGATCCGGATCCTGGCCCCCGACGGCACCGAGCTCGGCCCCCGGCTCACCGGCGAGATCGCCGTCCGCGGCGCCACCGTGATGGCCGGCTACTGGAACGTCCCGATGGCCGAGCAGAACCGGTTCGTCCCGCACCCCGACGGCGGCCTGGAACTGCGCACCGGCGACAACGGCTGGCTGGACGAGGAGGGCCGGCTCCACTTCGTCGGCCGCGACGACGACGTGGTCAAGCGCCGCGGCGTCCGGATCGCCCTCACCGAGGTCGAGGACGCCGCCGAGCGGATCCCCGGCGTCAGCGCCGCCGTCGCGCTCCGCCCCGAACCCGAGGGCGCCCCGCTGCTGCTGGCCGTGCACGGCAGCGTCCCGGCCGACCGGGTGCGCGCCCTGCTGGCCGCCGAACTCGACCACAGCCGGATGCCCGACCGGGTCGTCCCGATCGCCGCCGTGCCGCTCACCGCCAACGGCAAGCCCGACCGCGCCGCCGCCCGCCGCCTGGTCGAGGCCGCCGAAGCCGCCGAGGCCCCCGAAACCGCCACCACCCCGAGGAGCAGCCATGAACCAGTCGCAGTTTGACCAGCTCGTCGAGCGGACCTGCTCCGTGCGGGTCACCGACTCCGAGACCCCGCTGGTGGACCTGGGCGTCGACTCCCTGCACACCATCGCCCTGCTGATGGCGATCGAGGAGGAGTTCGGCTTCGAGGTCGACCCCGACGCCCTCGCCGACCCGGCGCTCGCCTCCCCGGCCGGCCTGCTGCGCTACGTGCGCGCCAGCACCGCCGCCCCGGCCGGGATCTGAGGAGCCGGCAGCCATGTGGACCGACACCAGACCCCCGGCCGAGATGCCGAAGCTGTTCGAACGCGGCGCGGACGTGATCTCGCTGGCCGGCGGCCTGCCCGACCTGGACGTCCTCCCGCTGGACGAGATATCCGCCCAGCTCGGCCGGCTCGTGCGGCTCGGCGGCAGGCTCGCCCTGCAGTACACCACCCCGCACGTCGCCAAGGCCCTCGTCCCCGCCGTCGCCGACCTGATGGCCCGCGAGGGCGGCCTGGCCGACGCCGACAACCTGATCCCGACCAGCGGCTCGCAGATGGGCCTGACCGCCGTCGCCCTCGCCCTCGGCAGCCCCGGCGACACCATCCTCACCCAGACCCCCGCCTACCCCGGCGCCACCGCCGCCTTCCGCACCGCCGGCCTGCTGCCGTACGCCGCCGCGGAGGACGCCGAGGGCCTCGACCCGGTCGAACTCAGAAGAACCGTCCAGGAGTTGCGCTCCGCCGGGCACACCGTCCGGCTGCTCTACACCAACCCGACCTTCCAGAACCCGACCGGCGCCACCCTCGCCGTCCCGCGCCGCGCCGCGATCCTCGCCGCCTGCCGCGAGCTCGACCTGCTGCTGGTCGAGGACAACCCGTACGGCCTGCTCGGCTTCGACGGCACCACCACCACGCTGTTCCAGGCCCTCGACCCGGAGCGGGTGGTCTACCTCGGGACGTTCTCCAAGATCTTCGCGCCCGGCCTGCGCTCCGGCTGGATCGCCGCCCCCGCCCACCTGCGGCACGACCTGGCCCGGGTCGCCGAGATCATCTCGCTGTCGCCCTCCGCGCTCGCCCAGGGCGCGCTGGCCGCCTACCACTCCCGCTCCGGCTGGGACACCCTGATCGACCGCTACCGGGACAGCTACCGCGAGCGCTGCGCCCTGATGGCCGACGCGCTGGACGCCGAACTCGGCACCGGCACCCCCTGGCACTGGCAGCGCCCCGGCGGCGGCTTCTACCTCTGGCTGCGCCACCGCGACCGGGCCGACGCCGGACCGTACGCGCGGGCCGCCGCCGACCGCGGCGTCTCGGTCGTCCCCGGCGGGCACTTCTCGATCGACGGCGAGCACGCCGACGGCCTGCGGCTGTGCTTCAGCAACGTGCCCCGCAGGAAGATCGCCGAGGCGGTCGGCCGGCTCTCCGCCGCGCTCACCGAAACCCCTTCCGAGCAGCGCGAGTTCGCGGAGGTGGCGGGATGACCGCGCCCGCCGTCGAGACCCTCGCGGAAGACACCGGGCCCGCCGCCGTCGACTGGGCCGACCTCGGCCCGCGCCACCGGCTGGCCGGCACCGACTGGCGGGTCTGGGGCGTCGGACTGCTCCGCAACGCCGGGTTCCCGGTCTCCGGCCTCGACCTGGTCGGCGGCACCCGCGCCCCGGCCGCCGCCGCCGCGCTCACCGCCGGCCACGGCACCGCCGACGCGTTCCACGCCGCCTACGCCGCCGACGCCGACGCCGAGGGCACCGCCCTCGCCCGCCTCGCCACCGACCCCAGGCTCCGCCTCGCCATCGCCTGGCAGAACCGCACCGTCTACCGGATCCTCGACTCGCTGGCCGCCCCCGGCGGCAAGGAGACCAAGCGCCGCCAGCGCGAACGCACCCTCGCCATGTACTGGCTGCGCTACTGCGCCAAGGCCGACACCATCGGCTTCTTCGGCCCCGCCGCCTGGATCGGCGTCGGCCGCACCGACCGCGCCGTCGACGTCGAGCCAGGCCCCGGCCTGGTCGCCGCCACCCACACCGCCCTGGAGCGCTGGACGGTCGCCGCCGTCGCCGACTGGATGGCCGAACAGCCCGGCGCCCGCTGGTGGTTCCCGCCGGTGCTGCGCCCCGACGTCCAGCTGGACGGCGACCGGCTGGTGCTGCCCACCCGCAAGGTGCTCCGGCTGCGCCCCGAGGAGGCCCAGCTGCTGCGGCTCGCCGACGGCGACCGCCACGCCGAGCGGATCACCGACCTGCTGATCGCCGAGCACGGCTGGGACGCCGCCACCGCCCGCGACAGGGTGGAGAAGGCCCTCGGCCGGCTGCTGCGCCAGCGCGTCCTCGGCTGGGACGCCAACATCCCGGTCGACGTCCGCGCCGAGCGGGTGCTGCGCCGCCGGGTCGACGCCATCGGCGACCCCGCGCTGTTCGTCCGCTACGACGCGGTGCTGACCGAACTCGCCCGCCACAAGCGGGAGATCGAGCGGGCCGGGACCGCCGAGCAGCTGGTCGAGGCACTGGACGCGCTGGACGCGTACTTCGTCGAGACCACCGGCGAGGCCGCCTCCCGCGAGGAGGGCAAGGCGTACGCCGGGCGCACCCTGAGCTACCAGGACGCGCTGCGGGACTGCCGGATGGAGCTCGGCCGGGACTTCCTGGACGCGCTGGCCCGCCCGCTCGCCCTGGTCGCCGACGCCGCCGACTGGTTCGGCAACCGGCTGGCCGAACTCGTCGAGGCCGAGGTCGCCGGATTCGTCCGGGCCGCCGCCGCCAAGCTGCCGGCCGGCACGCCCGTCACCCTCGCCGACGTCTGGCCGCAGACCCTGGCGCTGTTCTGGGGCGAGCACGACCACCCGGTGCGGCGCGCGGTCGGCGAACTCGCCCTGAAGTGGCGCGAGGTGATCGGCGAGCTGCCCGACGGCGCCACCCGGGTCGAGCTGCCCGCCGACCGGATCGCCGCCCGGGTCCGGGAGGTCTTCGCCACCGGCGAGGTGCGCTCCCCGCACCTCGCCGTGCACAGCCCCGACCTCCAGGTGGTGGCCCGCTCCGCGGCGGCGGTCAACGCGGGCGACTACACGGTGGTGCTCGGCGAGATGCACGCCTGCCTGGCCACCCTCGACCTGCCGTTCCTGGACTGGACGGCCGGCCCCGGCGGCACCGTCCGCGACCGGGTCAACCGGGTGATCGGCGCCGAACGCCTGGTGCCGCTGCTCCCGGTCGGCTGGAAGCGCAACAGCGGCCGGATGGTGCCCGCCCCGATCGGCGCCGGCGACCGGCTGATCGGCTTCACCCGCGCCCCGTTCGACCAGCGCGACCGGATCGAGCCCGCCGTCTCCATCACGCTCGCCGAACAGGACGGGCGGGTCACCGCGACCACCGCCGACGGCCGTGCCCGCTCGCTCTCCGAACTGCTCGCGGTGCTGATCTCGATCATCGCCTGCGACGCCTTCAAGATCGGCCTGGACCGGCCGCACGCCCCCCGGGTCACCCTGGACGGCCTGGTGCTGTTCCGGGAGACCTGGCGGCTGCCGCCGACCGGCGTCGAGCTCCCCGCCAAGGCCGACCGGCACCGCGACTACCTGGCGGTGCGCCGCTGGGTGGACGCCAACGGCCTGCCGGACCGGGCGTTCGTCAAGTTCCCCGAGGAGACCAAACCCTCCCTGGTCGACTTCACCAGCCCGGTGCTGGTGCTGTCCTTCGCCAACCTCGTCCGCCGCGCGGTGCAGTCCGACCCGGACGCCGTGGTGACCGTCAGCGAACCGCTGCCGGCCCCCGAGGAGTCCTGGCTGCCCGACGCCGACGGCGAGCGCTACGTCAGCGAGCTTCGGCTCCAGATCAGCCGAGAGGTGCCGCAATGACCGTGCTCGTCCCCGACGGCGCCGCGGTACGGGTACGCCCGCACCGGCCGTCGGACCCCGACATCGTCGCCACGATCGGCGGAACCCCGCTGGTCGCGCTCGACCGCCTGTTCCCGCCCGCCCGCTTCCAGGTGTACGCCAAGTGCGAGCGGTTCAACCCCGGCGGCTCCATCAAGGACCGGGCCGCCAAGTCGATGGTCGAGCAGGCCATCGCCAGCGGCCGGATCGTCCCCGGCGTCTCCACCGTGGTGGAGTCCTCCTCCGGGAACCTGGGCATCGCGCTCGCCCAGCTGTGCAACTTCCACCGGCTCGGCCTGGTCATCGTGGTCGACCCGCGCACCACCCCGCAGAACCTCGCCATCATGCGGGCCTACGGCGCCAGGGTGGAGGTGGTCGAGCACCGCGACCCGGCCACCGGCGAGTACCTGCCGGCCCGGATCGCCCGGGTCCGGCACCTGCTGGAGACCGTCCCCGACGCCTGGTGGCCCAACCAGTACGCCAACGAGGACAACGCCCGCGCCCACCACGGCACCATGCGGGAGATCGTCGAGGCGCTGCCCGCCGCCCCCGACTACCTGTTCCTGGCGGCCGGCACCACCGGCACCCTGCGCGGCTGCGCCGAGTACGTCCAGGCCCAGGGGCTGTCCACCCGGGTGGTCGCGGTGGACGCCGTCGGCAGCGTGATCTTCGGCCCGCCGGAGCCCTGGGAGGCCGCCCACAAGCGCACCATCCCCGGCCACGGCGCCGCCGTCGTCCCCGCGCTGCTGCGGCCCGGACTGGCCGACCGGGTGGTCAAGGTGACCGACTCCGAGTGCATCCGGGGCTGCCGCAGCCTGCTGGCCGAGGAGTCGATCCTGGCCGGCGGCTCCTCCGGCGCGGTGATCGCCGCGCTCCGGCAGTCCGCCGACTGGATCGAGCCCGGCGCCGTCTGCGTCGCGGTGCTCCCGGACGGCGGCGACCGCTACCTCGACACCATCTACGACGACCAGTGGGTCGAGTCCTACCTCCGGCAGTACCTGCCGCCCACCGAGCAAGAGAGAGACACGCCATGAGGATCCTCGGGCGGGAGGACGTCAGGGTCGCCCTGGCCGACCTCGACTCCGCCGTCATCGGCCTGGTCCGCGACGCCTACGTGCTGCACGGCCAGGGCAAGTCCGACCTCCCCTTCTCGACCTTCCTGCGCCCGCTGCACCGCTCCGACTCGCGGATCATCGCGCTGCCCGCCTACCTCGGCGGACCGGCCCCGGTGATGGGCCTGAAGTGGATCTCGTCCTTCCCGGAGAACGTCAAGCGCGGGATGCAGCGCGCCAGTTCGCTGTGCATCCTGAACGACCTGGAGTCCGGCTACCCGCTGGCCCTGATGGAGGGCAGCCAGATCTCCGCGGTCCGCACCGCGGCCGGCGCGGCGCTCGCCTCCGGCCTGCTGAACACCGGCCGCGAGGTCCGCACCGCCGGCCTGGTCGGCTGCGGCACCATCAACCACCGGGTGACGCACTTCCTCACCCAGGTGCACGGCGAGCTGGAGACCGTCCTGCTGCAGGACGCCTACCCGGAGCGGGCCGAGGTGTTCGCCGCCGAACTCGCCGCCGAGTACCCGGACATCGCCTTCCGGGCCGCCCCGCTGAGCCAGGTGCTGACCGCCGACACGGTCTCGATCGCCACCACCGACTCCACGTACTGGCTCGACCTCGCCGCCCACCCGCAGCGCCCGCACGGCCAGGTCGTGCTGCACCTGTCGCTGCGCGACCTGTCGGTCGGGTCGGTGCTCGACGCGGTCAACGTGGTCGACGACGCCGACCACGCGATCCGCGAGCAGACCTCGCTGCACAAGGCCGAACTGCGCTCCGGCCACCGCCGCTTCGTCACCGCCGAGATCGGCGCGCTGCTCGACGGCACCGCCGAACTGCCGGACGGCGCCCGCACCGTGGTGTTCTCCCCGTTCGGCCTCGGGGTGCTCGACCTGGCCGTCGCCGAGGCGGTGCTGAACGTCGCCGAGAAGGCCGGGCTCGGCACCGAGGTCGACGGCTTCGACCCCGGCACCCACAAGGTCACCTCGCACTTCACCGGGAGCCCCGCATGACCGGACTGTTCCAGGAGGGCACCCGGGCCGTCGTCACCGGCGCCTCGCGCGGCATCGGCGCCGCGATCGCCCTCCAGCTCGCCGAGCACGGCTGCGACGTCGCGCTCAACTACCGTTCCAGCGCCGGGAAGGCCGAGCAGCTGGCGGAGAAGATCGAGGGCCTGGGCCGGCGCGCCCTGCTGGTGAAGGCCGACGTCTCGGACGAGGCGCAGGTCACCGCGATGTACAAGGAGATCCGCACCGCCTGGGGCGGGGTCGACGTCGCGGTCCTCAACTCGGGGATCACCGCCGACGGGCACTTCGCGGCGATGAGCGCCGCCAAGTGGCAGGAGGTGATCTCCACCAACCTGACCGGCGCGTTCCTGACGGCCCGCGAGGCGACCAAGCAGATGTACGCCTCCGGCGGCTCGATCGTCTTCATCGCCTCCACCTCCGGGATCGCCGGCCGGGTCGGCCAGGCCAACTACGCCGCCTCCAAGGGCGGGGTGATCGCGATGGCCAAGACCCTCGCCTACGAGGGCGCGCCGAAGGGCATCCGGGTCAACGTGGTCGCGCCCGGCTTCATCGACACCGACATGGTGAAGAAGGTGCCGCGCGCCCAGCTCAAGGAGGCCGCGGCGGCGATCCCGCTGGGCCGGATGGGCACCCCGGAGGAGGTCGCCCAGGCGGCGGTCTTCCTGGCCAGCCCGGCGGCCTCGTACATCACCGCCAAGGTGCTCACCGTCGACGGCGGAATGCTCTACAGCTGACCCCCGTCACCGAACTGACGCTCCATCACATCACCGACGAGAGGAAACCGCCATGTCCACCGCCACCTTCGAGGACGTCCGCGCCCAGGCCGAGCAGCGCCTGGAGCGGAACCTGAGGATCAAGTCGATGATCATCGACCGCCTGGGCCTGGACGCCGAGGCCGAGGTCGTCTCCGACAACCAGCCGCTGTTCGGCCGCGGCCTGGAGATGGACTCGCTGGACACCCTGGAGATCGTTGTCATGATCAACAACGAGTACGACGTGCTGATCAGCGACGACGACTTCGAGGCGTTCGGCTCCATCAACGCCCTGGTCGACTTCATCGAAGCCCGCGAGGTCTGACCGTGACCCCCGCCACCGCCCTCGCGCCCGCCAAGGCCGCCGCGCCGGGCCGGGAGAAGCCGAAGACCTTCGCCTACTCCTCCGACGACATCAAGCGGATGCTGCCGCACCGCTGGCCGATGCTGATGATCGACCGCGCCTACGACGTGGTCCCCGGCGTCTCCGGACGCGGCGTCAAGAGCGTCTCGGTGAACGAGCCGTTCTTCGCCGGCCACTACCCCGACCACTCGATCATGCCCGGCGTGATGATCGTCGAGGCGATGGCCCAGCTGGTCGCCGTGGTCTACGTCGCCGAGCTGCTGGAGGCCCCGGCCCCGGCCGCCGGAAGCGAGCCCGCCGACCCCTCGGCCAGCGTCGGCTACCTCGGCTCGATCAGCTCGATGAAGTTCTCCCGGCTGGTCGTCCCCGGCGACCAGCTCACCCTGGAGGCCAAGCTCGGCCAGAAGCTCGGCGGCCTGCGCTCGGTCTCGGTCCGGGCCTCGGTCGGCACCGAACTCGCCGCCGCCGGCTCGCTGATCGTCACCACCGAGCGCAAGGGCTGACCCCGCCCCGCTCCCCGCAGGCCCCGCCCCAGCACAGACAAGGAGGTGTGCCATGTCCATCACGATCCGCCCCTACCAGGAGGGCGACGCGCACGACATCGCCGAGCTCTACAACCGGCACCGCGACAACCCCAACCCGGTGGCGGGCGGGATCACCGGCGCCGAACTGGAACGCGAACTCGCCGAGCGCGACACCGCGACGTTCCTGGTCGCCGTCGAGGACGGCCGGGTGGTGGGCACGTTCGGGCTGTTCCACAGCACCGGACGGCGCTCCGCCCGGGCCGGCGAGCTGATCGCCGACATGTTCTTCGTCGCCCCGGCCTACCGCAACGGCGTCATCACCGGCCGGCTGTTCACCGAGGCCGTCGAGTGGATGATGCGCTGCGGCTGCCTCGTCCTGCGGCTGACCGTCAACCCGGCCAACACCGTCGCCTTCAAGCTCTACCGGCGGGTCGGCTGCGTCTCGGTCGGCGAGACCGTCCCCGGCGAGGACGGCAACGTCGAACTGCACAACTACATCCCGCTGATCCTGCGCGGCGTCTTCCACGACCTCGGCCCCGAGGCCGTGGCGGAACTCGGCAAGCTCAGCAGCTTCGGCAGCGTCACCGACGGCCGGGACGGCGAACTCCGCTCCGACGTACGGCTGGTGGACGGCGTCCGGACGGTCGGCTACGCTCTCGCGCTCGGCGGCTTCAAGCTCACCGCCGGCATCGACGTCGACCGCGGCCTGCTGCTCGACGCCCGGCTCACCGACCCGGACGGCGCCACCCGGCAGCTGCGGATCGCCGAAGCCCCCTACGAGGTCAAGGAGTCGACGGGCGGGCAGCCACACCGCTTCGGCGGCGACGGCCTCACCGCCGAACTCGACCCCGCCGAGGGCACCCTCACCGTGCACGCCGAGGGCCACCACGGGCCGGTGTTCGTCTCCACCTGGCCCAGCGCCGAGGCCGACCGCTCGGCCGGCTGGCGCGAGGGCCAGGCCCGGACGCTGGAGGTCCGGGCCGTCGAGCACGGCGTCGAGGTCTCCGAGCGCACCGGCGGCAACCTGGTCACCGGCACCCTCACGCTCCACCGGGGCGTGCTGGAACAGCAGTTCAGCTACACCACCCGGCCCGGCCGGATCTTCCAGACCGTCGGACTGCGCCAGGGCGAGTTCGCCCTGACCGGCCCCGACGGCGCCGAACGGCACCCGATCGGCACCGGCATCGGCGTCCGCGACACCTCCGAGGTGGTCGCCGCCGCCCGGACCGCCCCGGCGGGCAGCGCGCTCGCCTGGACCGACGGCACCACCCGGGTCGCGCTCCCGGCCGGCCACCCGGTCCGGCTGATCACCGCCACCCTGGTCGAACGGCACCTCGTCCCCGACGCCGACGGCACCGCCCGGCTGCGCACCGAGTTCGCCACCGGCCCGGACCGGGCCGCCACCCGCACCGCCTCGGTCGGACAACCGCTCGACGGACAACGGAAGTTGACCGTCAAGGCGGCGGCCGGCGGAATCACCGGCTGGACCGAGGACGGCACCAAGGTGCTCCGCAGCCCCGCCCCCCGCACCCGCGCCTTCGGCTGCAACCCGCGCTGGCGGGCCGGGGCCTGGGTCACCCGCGAACACCACCGGCACAGCCTCGCCACCGGCCTCGGCTGGGGCGTCGCCACCCCGGAGTGGGAGCAGAAGCACCCGCTCGGCCTGGCCGCCCCGCAGGAGGGCGTCAGCTGGGAGGTCACCGCCCCCGAACGGACCGCCGAACCGGTCCGGCTCGACGTCCACGCCCCCGGCGCGGACGAGGAGACCGTCCTCTGGCTCACCCCCGACACCCCGGCCGACACCGCCGTGGTGATCGACTCGGCCGGCACCCGGCACGCCCTGGACAGCGGCGCCTTCCGGCAGGTCTGGGCCGCCGCCGCCGCGGTCCGGCTGACCGGCGGCCACTGGCTGCACCTCACCCCCGCCGGCCCGGCCGGCACCCAGGAGATCGTCCTGCGCACCACCTCCTCCGGACTGCTGATCGGCTGCGCCTCGGCCGGAGCCGACGCCGCCTGGCAGCTGTCCGTCCACCCCGCACCCGCGATCTGACCCCGCGCCACTCCTCGAAAGGACACCGAGACCACCATGACCACCGCCCCCGCCCGCACCGCCCAGGACGACTACACCACCGTCCGCACCGCCATCGGCGCCTACCGGATCACCGCCCCGCTGGTCCGGATCTCCGGCGGCGACCGCTACGAGTTCCTCGACCTGTTCCTGGCCAAGTCCAGCGAGTACGTCGAGCCGGACAGCGTCCGCGAGGCCCTGGCGCTGAACGCCGACGGCACCCCGTTCGCGATCCTGCTGCACTTCGAGATCGGCGACGACTCCTGGCTGCTGCCCCGCACCCCGGTCACCGCCGAGGAGCTGACCGCCTACCTGGCCGCCGTCGACGCCCCGGCCGACGCCACCGTCGAGGTCGCGCCGGAGGGCTGGGGCGCCAGCGCCTTCGAGGGCCCGCAGGCGTGGTCCGCCGCGGCGAAGTTCGTCGAGTTCGACATCTCCGGCCTGACCCTGCACGGCGTCACCGAGTCCGCCGTCCCCGGCGAGCCGGCCGCGCTCGCCCACCTCGCCCGGGTCGGCACCACCGGCGAGTACGGCTACCTGCTGCTCTCCAACGCCCCCGAGGCCGCGCACGCCGCGGTCGTCGAGGCGGTCGCCGCCGAGGACGGCGCCGAGGTCGGCCCGCAGGGCCTGGCCCGGGTCCAGGCCGAGGCCGGGATGGCCGTCTACGCGGCCGGCTTCACCGGGCTGCCGGTGCACGAGGCCGACCTCGCCTGGATGGTCGACTGGAACCGGATCGGCGAGTTCCAGGGCTCCGACGAGCTGGTCAAGCCCACCGCCGAGACCGCCAAGACCACCGCCCTGGCCGCCCCGGCCGGCGCCGAGCTCGCCCCCGGCACCGCCGTCACCGCCGGCGGGCAGCGGGTCGGCACCGTCGTCTGGCAGGCCCCGTCCGCCAACGCCGACGAGGAACTCGTCGTCGCCCTGCTGGACGCCCCGTTCTGGGTCCCCGGCCTGGAGCTCGCCGCCGGCGACGCCGCCCAGACCCCGCTGCGCACCGTCACCCAGCCCCGCGTCATCGCCCGCTCCCTCACCACCCGGATCCACTGATGACCGACACCACGACCGAGCGCATCGCCCTCACCGGGATCGGCCTGATCACCGGCGCCGGCGACGACGCCGAGAAGAGCTGGACCGCGATCTCCCAGGGCATCTCCGGGATCAAGACCAACACCCTCTTCGACACCACCGAGCTGCTCACCGACTGGGCCGGCATGGTCACCGCCGAGCAGCCCGCCGACCTGGACCGCTGCTACGCGCTGGCCGCCACCGCGATCCGCGAGGCCCTGCGCAGCTCCGGCCTCGACCTGGACACCGTGGACCGCGACCGGGTCGCCGTGGTGGTCGGCTCCAGCCTCGGCGCGATGCCGACCCTGGAGAACGTCCACCGCGGCCTGGTCAAGGACGGCGAACTGGACGCCCCGGCCGCCGCCGCCTCCCAACTCCCCTGCGTCGGCGACTACATCGCCGCCGAGTTCGACCTGCGCGGCCCGCGGATCGTGCTCTCCAACGCCTGCGCGGCCAGCGCCGTAGCCCTCGGCTACGCGGCCGAACTGCTCTGGAAGGGCGAGGTCGACCACGTCATCTGCGGCGGCGTCGACCCGCTGGCCGAACTCTCCGCGTACGGCTTCTCCGCCCTCGGCGCGCTCGACCCCGAGCCGTGCGCGCCGATGTCCGCCTCCACCGGGCTGACCCTCGGCGAGGGCGCGGGCTTCATGGTCCTGGAGTCCGTCGAACGGGCCGCCGCCCGCGGCGCCGCCGCGCTCGCCGAACTCGGCGGCTACGGCCTCTCCTGCGACGGCTACCACCAGACCGCGCCCGACCCCAGCGGCAAGGGCGCCGCCGCCGCGATGGCCCAGGCCCTGAAGACCGCCGGCCTGGCCCCCGAGGACGTCGACTACGTCAACCTGCACGGCACCGGCACCCCCGCCAACGACGTGTCCGAACCCAAGGCCGTCAAGCTGCTGTTCGGCACCGACCTGCCGCCCGCCAGCTCCACCAAGTCGATGCTCGGCCACACCCTGGGCGCGGCCGGCGCGGTCGAGGCGATCGTCTCCACCCTCGCCATCGACCGGGGCGTCATCCCGCCGACCGTCAACACCCGGGGCACCGCCTCCCCGTTCGGCCTGGACATCGTCCCCGACGACGGGCGGCCCGCGCCGCTGGAGGTGGTCGCCTCCAACTCCTTCGCGTTCGGCGGCAACAACGCCACCGTCGTCCTCAACAAGCCCGGACGGCCCGCCCGTTCGGCCCGGCACACCCAGCCCGTCCAGCACGTCGTGGTCACCGGCGTGGCCGGCCTGGCCGGCTCGGCCGGCTCCACCGCCGAACTCACCGCCGCGCTCGCCGAGGGCCGGATCGGCTACGACACCCTGGAGCACGTCACCGGCATCGGCGACCGCCCGATCGGCCGGATCGACGTCAAGGCCGTCACCAAGCGCCTCAACCCCAGCAAGGCCCGCCGGATGGACCCGCTCGGCGTGCTCGCCGCCGGCGCCGTCGGCGACCTGTACGACCGGCACGGCAAGCCCTCCCGGGCCGAGGCCGAGGGCACCGGCATCGTCTTCGCCACCGGCTACGGCCCGGTCACCTCGGTGCTCAACTTCCACCAGGGCGTGCTGGAACAGGGCATCACCGGCGCCAACCCGGCGATGTTCGCCAACACCGTCGTCAACGCCGCCGCCGGACACGTCGCGATGCTGCACCGCTACCGCGGCTACACCGCGACCATCGCCAACGGCGGCACCTCCTCCGTCCTCGCCCTGCAACTCGCCGCCCGGGTCATCGCCCGCGGCATGGCCGACCGCATCATGGTCGTGGTCGCCGACGAGTTCCCCGAGCAGGCCCTCGCCACCCAGGCCCGGCTGCCCGGGTACGCGAAGACCGCCCGGATCGTCCCCGACGGCGGCACCGGCACCGTCCTCGCCGAGGGCGCCGCCGCGATCCTGCTCGAATCCGAGGCGTCCGCCGCCGCCCGCGGCGCGCACGTCCTGGCGGACGTCCGCGGCTTCGGGGCCTCCGGCGAGTCCGTCGGCATCGGCCGGATCGGCCGCGACGGCGAAGCCTGGGCCCGCGCCCTGCGCGCCGCCCTCGCCGAAGCCGGCTCCACCCCCGAGCAGATCGACACCGTGGTCTCCGCCGCCTCCGGCTACCGCCTCGTCGACCACGCCCAGCGCCGCGCCCTCGCGCTGGCCGGCCTCGCCGAACGCCCCACCCGCACCCCCAAGGCCCAACTCGGCGAGACCTACGGCTCGGCCGGCGCCCTCGGCCTGGTCGCCGCCCTGGCCGGCGACGCCCCGGCCGGCCGGCTGCTGCTCTCCAGCTTCGCCTACGGCGGCTCCTACGCCGCCGCGGTGTTCGACGCGAGGGCCTGATGGACACCACCCGGCGCACCACCCCCGACCCCGGCGCCCTCGCCGCCGGCTGGTCCCTCCGCCTCGGCCCGCTCCAGCACGCGGCGGGCCGGGCCGGGCGACCGGAGGGCCAACTCGCCGCGCTGGGCGAGTCGTTGACCGGGGGCGGCGACGCCTCCGCAGCGACGGCGGACAGTTCCGCGACGGCGGGCTCCGGCCGGCCGGAGGCTGCGGTCGACGGTGGGCGCCCGGCGGGCCAACCGGCCGCGCTGAGTGGGTCGTTGGCGGGCATCGACGCCTCCGGCGCGACGGCGGGTGCGGGTCGACTCGCCGTTGCCGACGGGGCGTTGGCGAACAGCGTCGCGACGGCGGGTTCCGGTCGACCGGAGGCTGCGGCCGACGGCGGACACCTGACAAGCCAACTCGCGTCTTTCGAGCGGTCGTTGGCGACAGGTGCCGCTCCGGTGGTCGAACACCGCTTCGCCGAGCCGCGGTTGCCCGGTGCCGGCGGGTCCGCAGGCCGGCTGGTCGCGGCGTGCCTCGCGGCGCGCCGGCTGACCGTCCGGCTGGTGGGCGGCGGGGCCGACCGGTCCGGGGTCCGTACCGCGGTTGCTCCGGCGGCGGCCGGGGCCGGGGCGGAGCCGCAGGCGGTCGTGGACTGCCTGGTCACCCGGCACCCGAACCTGCCCCGGGACCGGATGGGCAACCGGCTGAACGACGCCGGGCGGTGGCTGATCGCCGAGGCGGTGGCCACCCTGCACGGGGTGCGGGTCCCGCCCCGCGCACTGGTTCGGGACGAGCACCGGCGCTGGAGCGTGCCGGAGGCGGGCCTGACCGCCTCGGTCGCGCACTGCGCCGGGTACTCGACGGTGGCACTGGTGGCCGGGCAGACCGTCGGGGTGGACCTGCAGGACCACCGGGACCGGCCGTTCGCGATGCAGTGGCTGGGCGCGCTGCTCGGCCGCCCGGACGGCGAGCCCGCCACCATGCGGGACTTCGCCGAGTGCGAGGCGCTGATCAAGGCTTCGCACCTCCGCAAGGAGACCTTCGCCGGCGTCCGCCTCCCGGACTGGCGGCCGGGCTGGCGGCCCACCAACGTCGGCTACCTGGTCCGCTCCGCCGACCTCGGCGACGGCCTCCAACTGGCCCTGGCCACCGACGCCCCCGCCCACGTCCGCTGGTGGTGGCAGTCGGACCCGGCCGCCCCGGCCGTCCCGCTGCCCGCCCCGAGCCTGGAGTCCGCCGCGTGAACGCCGCCGGCGCCCTGCCCGCCACCCGTACCCGCCCGGCCGCCACCCGTACCCGCCCGGCTGCCGCGGGCGCCCGCTCCGGCCGTCGACCCGGCTGCGCGCAGCGGTCGTTCGCCGCCGCCCCGTCCCTGGAGTCCGCCGCATGACCGCGACCGCCACCGCCACCGCTCCTGCCACCGCTCCCGCTCCCGCCACCGCGCCCGCCGCCAGGGCCTACACCCGGCGGATCTCGCAGATCGAGCGCGGCTACCTGAACGCGAACGCCACCGGCACCCCGCAGCTGATCCAGATGGTGATCGAGGGCGCCGGCCGGATCGACCCGGCCGAACTCGCCGACGCCGTACGGCGGTCGACCGCCGTCAACCCGGGCCTCGCGGTCCGCCGCAAGGGCCCGAACTGGCGGGCCGGGGACACCCCGCCGCCGATCACCGAGCTGCCGGCCGAGGCCGGGTACGCGCATCCGTTCTTCCACCGCGACCTGGACGTGGTGACCGGCCCGGTCTGCGAACTCGGCCTGGCGAACGGGCCGGTGACCCGGTTGGTGGTGCGGGCCAGCCACATCGTCACGGACGGCCGCGGGCTGCGGTACTGGATCGAGGACCTGTTCCGCGCGCTGCGCGGCGAGCCGCTGCTCGGCGCCGACTCCACCGTCGACGACACGCACTTCCGGGCCGCCGCCGCCCCCGTCCCGGCGGCGCCCGTACCGGCCCGGGTGCCCGGGTTCCCGGCGATCCTCGGGCAGGGCCCGGCGGACGGCGGCGCGCTGTGGCTGCGCCGCTCGGTCGCGGCGACGCCGTCCGCGGTGACCGCCCGGGTGGGCGCCGCGGTCTCCCGGCGGCTGGCGACCGACAGCGGGCGGCTGATCATCCCGGTGGACCTGCGCCGGCACGACCGCGAGGTGCGCTCCACCGCCAACCTGACCTCCCAGCTGGTGCTCGACCTGCATCGCGAGGACCGCTGGAACCGACTGCACAGCCAACTGCTGGCCGCGATGCTCCGCAAGCGCGAAGTCGCGGCGCTGGCAAGGGACTTCCTGCGCGACAACCCGTTCGCGAACTCGCTGCGCGAAGCCCAGGAGCTGGACGGCAGCCGCTTCCCGTGCACCGCGATCCTCACCGACCACGGCCGGATCGACACCGGGCTGTACCGCACCGCGGACTTCCGCCCGACCGGCTACCACACGCTGCCGATGCTCGTCCCGTACGCCGAGATGTTCCTGAGCACCTGTCAGATCGACGACCGCACCGAGCTCACCCTGTCCTGCCGCAACCGCCCCGACGCCCGCCCGGCCGCCGAGGCCGTGCTGGACGAGGTCGAGCGCGCCCTGCTCGCGGCCGACTGACCCCGGCCCGGGCCCCCAACCTCCTCTCCCCGCTGATGAAGGACCCGCGAAGATGCCCACCACACCCGCCCGCACCACGGTGAACGCGGCCAAGGGCAAGGCCCGCCGCAAGCCGGGCCCGGCCCGCAAGCCCGCCCCGAAGCCCACCGCCACCGCGACCAAGTCCAAGCCGCAGGCCAACAAGCCGCAGGCCAACAAGCCCCAGCCTGACAAGCCGCAGCCGAACAAGCCGCAGGCCGGGAAGCCCGCCGCCGAGGCGTCCGCGACCGCGCCGCAGCAGCCCGCACAGCCGCAGGCCGGCCCGCCCGCCGGCTCGCCCGCCGGCCCGCCCGGCGAGGCGCCGTCGAAGGCCGCGCTGCTGACGATGGTGATCGCGATGGCCGGCGGCTTCATCGCGCTGCTGGACACCACGATCGTGAACGTCTCGATGCAGGAGACCACCGCCCGGTTCGGCGGCATCAACCAGGTGCAGTGGGTGGTGACGGCGTACCTGCTGGCGTTGGCGGCGGTGATGCCGGCGACCGGCTGGCTGGCGACCCGGTTCGGGACGAAGCGGGTGTTCGTCGCGGCGGTGGCGCTGTTCGCGCTGGGGTCGGTGGGCTGTGCGGCCGCGCAGTCGCTGGACCAGCTGGTCGCGGCGCGCGGCCTGTCGGGGGCGGCGGCGGGCGTGTTGACGCCGGTGTCGACGATCCTGCTGACCCGGGGGGTGCCGCGTGAGCACCTGGGCCGGGTGCAGGCGCTGAACGGTTCGGTGATGCTGATCGGTCCGCTGCTGGGCCCGACCATCGGCGGTCTGCTGGTGGGCTGGGGCGGCTGGTCGGCGGTGTACGTGGTGAACGTGCCGTTCTGCGCGGTGCTGCTGGCGGCGGCGCTGCGCTGGGTCCGCAAGGACGCCCCGGCGGAGGGCGGGGCCCGGCCGCTGGACGTGCTGGGCCTGGTGTCCTCGGCGACGGCGACGGTCTCGACGGTGCTGGCGATCCACGAGTACGCGGAGCACGGGGCGCGGGCCGGGGCGGCGCTGCTGGTGCCGGTGGGCCTGGCGGTGCTGGGCGCGGTGGTGTTCGTGCTGCGCGAGCTGCGGGCGAAGGCGCCGCTGCTGGACCTGCGGCTGTTCCGGATCCCGGTGTACGCGGCCGCGGTGGTGAACATCTTCTGCCTGGGCTTCGTGCTGTACTCGCCGATGATGCTGATCCCGCTGTACTTCGAGGACGCCCGCGGCGAGTCGGCGGTGGCCACCGGCCTGCTGATGTCGACCGGCGGCCTGGGCGTGGTGACGGCGGCCTGGCTGTCCCGGGTGCTGCTGCGGCGGATCGGCGGCGGGGCGACGGTGCTGATCGGCATCGGCCTGACGATGCTGGCGACCCTCCCGATGACCGGCCTGACCGGCACCACCCCGTACCCGCTGATCTGCGGGAGCCTGGTGGTGCGCGGCCTGGGCACCGGCCTGACCATCGTGCCGACGATGACCCGGGCGTTCCAGTCGATCCGGCAGCAGTCCATCCCGGACGCCTCCTCGCAGCTCAACCTGACCCAGCGGATCGGCGGCGCGCTGGCCATCGCGGTGGTCACGGTGGTGCTGACCGACTCGGCGAAGGCGCACCACGGCATGGTGCCGGCGGCGTTCGCGCACTCCTTCGGCTGGCTGCTGGGGGTGTACGGGGTGACACTGCTGCCCGCGCTGGCGCTGCTCCTGGCGGATCTCCGGGAGAAGCGCCGGGCGGCCCGGCCGGCGGGGGCCGGGCAGCCGGCGCCGGCGGTCTGACGGGCCGCCGCAGCGGCGCCCGCGGTCAGCGCGTGGCGGGGAGCCAGCCGTCCTGGACGGCGTGCACCCCGGCCTCGAAGCGGCTGCGGGCGTCCAGGCGTTCCATCAGGTTGGCGGCGAACCGGCGGGCGGTGCGCGGGGAGACGCCCATCCGCTTGGCGATGGCCTCGTCGGTGTAGCCCTGGGAGAGCATCTTCAGGACGGCGAGCTCCTGCGGGGGCATCCCGTCGGCCTCGCACTTGGGGACGTCGCCGACCGGGATCGCGTTGTCCCAGACGCTCTCGAACAGGGCGCACAGCGCGGCGACGGTGCCGGCGCCGCGCAGCACCACGGCGCCGGCCCGGGCGTCCTCGGTGTCGATCGGGAGGACGGCCTGCTGCCGGTCGAAGATGATCATGCGGATGGGGAGTTCCGGCACCGTCCGGACCTGGCCGCCCTGCTGGTTCAGCCAGGTCACGTGGTCCAGGGTGGGCCGGTGGTTGCGGACGCTGTCCAGGTAGACGGTGCGCATCTGCACCCCGCGTTCCAGCAGGGCGGCGTTCGGCGTCCGGCTGGCCCGCAGGTCCTCCTCGGAGTGCGCGCCGCCGGGGGCGAAGGTCGCCACCTCCTGCCGCACCGAGCCGGCCAGTTCGGCCAGCCGCTCGCGGATCGACTCCGGCCCGCTCAGCTGCTCGGAGGACGCGTCGGTCGCGGTCGGCCGGAACGCCGAGCACTCCGCGATGAGTTGGGCGGCCGCGGCCCGGGACGCCTCCACCCGCAGCTGCTGGGCGGCGAGTTCGGCCTGCTGCCGGGCCAGCAGCACCTCCATCGCGGTCTCCGGGCCGACCGCCCGGAACCCTATGCCCTCCCGGGCGGACGGTTGGACCAGCGCCAGTTCGCTCAGCCGGTCGAGGCCGCGGCGTACCCGCTCCTCGCTGATGCCCAGGCCGAGGGCCAGGGCGAGGACCCCGGACTGCGGTTCGGCCAGCATCCGCCGGTAGATGGATTCGGCCTCGGTGTCGAGTCCCAGTGCGTCCAGCATGAATCGATCCCCGTTTCGATCAGCGCCAGTAACGTTTGCTCGGAGTCAGAGCTTACTGATCCAGGGCAACCGTGTACCTACCGTCACCTTCCGGAAAGATGACCGGACAACGGACAGGCGGGCGGCGGACGGACGGCGGACGGGCGGCACCCGGGCGGCGGGCGGACGGGGGTTCACACGGCGGCGGGCACCAGCAGCCGGCCGACCAGCTCGACCGCCTCGGGGAAGACCACCGGCGGGGGTTCCGCCAGGGCTGACGCGCAGTCACGGAGCAGGCAGTGGAAGGAGAACAGCGCCGACGCCTCCTGCCGGACCAGGTTGTGCTCGAACAGCACGTCCAGCAGCCCTTCGGCCTCGTCCGGGCTCAGGCCGGTCACCGCGGCGGCCCGCTGGGCGTCGAAACTTTCCTCCCCCTGGCGGCTCATCAGCCGGGAGAAGCTCCGCTGCGAGCGGTCCAGGTACTGGTAGGAGGCGCGCAGCAGCGCCATCAGGTCCCGGTCGGGGGTGCGCAGGCAGTGCGCCCGCCGGACCGGGTCGGCCAGCCGGGCGGCCAGTTCGGCGACCGTCCAGGCCGGGCGGTCGCGCAGCTTGGTCGCGGCGATCCGCACCGCCAGCGGCAGGTGGCCGCAGAGCGCGGCGGCCTCGGCGGCCGCGCCCGGCTCCCGGGCCACCCGGGCCCGGCCGGCCACCCGGGCCAGCAGCTCCACCGCGTCGGCCGGCGGCAGCACGTCCAGCGGGAGGGCCACCGAGCCGTCCAGGGCGCCCAGTTTGCGGCGGCTGGTGACCAGCACCAGGGTCTCCCCGGCGCCCGGCAGCAGCGGACGGACCTGCGCGCTGTCCGCCGCGTCGTCCAGCACCAGCAGGCAGCGCCGCCCGGCCAGCCGGGAGCGCCACAGCGCGCTGCGCTCCTCCAGGGTGGCCGGGACCTCCTCCGGCCGGAGCCCGTCCGCGCGCAGCAGCGCGGCCAGCGCCCGGAGCGGCGGCACCGGCGGCCGGGACTCGTCGAAGCCGTCCAGTCCGACGAAGAACTGCCCGTCCGGGAACCGGTCGGTCAGCTCGTGCGCGATCCGCACCGCCAGGGTGGTCTTGCCGACGCCGCCCATGCCGTCGACCGCCAGCATCAGCGGCGCGCCCGGCGCCCGGTGCTCGACCGCCTCCAGCAGCAGCGCGCACTCGGCGCCCCGGCCGGTGAAGTCCGCCAGGTCGTGCGGCAGGCAGTTCGGCCGTCCGGCCGACTCCCTTGCCTGGTACGGGAGTTCGGGGGCGGCGGCGACCGGCTCGGGGCCGTGCACGCCGGGGCCGTCCGCCAGGATCTCCGCCTGCAGGGCGCGCAGGCCGGGGCTCGGCTCCAGGCCCAGCTCGGCGGCCAGGAAGCGCCGCCCCTCGTCGTACACCGCCAGCGCGTCGGCCTGCCGGCCGCCGCGGCACAGCGCCGTCATCAGGCTCCGCCGCAGCGAGTCGCGCAGCGGGTACTCGGCCAGCAGCGCGGTCAACTCGCCGACCAGCGAGGAGGTTTCGCCGACCTTCAGGCGCAGCGCCATCAGGTCCTCGACGGCGGTCAGCCGCTGCTCGTTCAGCTTCACGGCGGCACTGGTCACCGCCGGGCAGTGGATGCCCGCGAACGCCTCGCCGCGCCACAGGTCGACCGCCGACTGCAGCAGCCGGATCGCCTCCGCCGTCCGCCCGTCCCGCTCCGCGGCCCGGGCCTCCCGGACCTTCCGGGCGAACCGGTTGGCGTCCACCGCGTCCTCCGGGGCGGCCAGCCGGTAGCCGACGTCCGCCGTGACCAGCCGGTGCTCGCCGGCGGCCAGCACCCGTCTCAGGTCCCGGATCGCGTTGTGCACCTGGGGCCGGGCCGAGGAGGGCGGGTCCTCCCACAGCTCGTCCACCAGGAAGTCCATCGACACCACCCGGCCGACGTTCAGCAGCAGCAGTGCCAGCAGCCGCTGCTGCCGCATGCCCCGGACGTCCACGGGGACACCGCTCTGGCGGGCCTCCAGGGCGCCCAGTACCAGGAATTCCATCGTCCTTCACCCCCGTGAACGCGATCAGGTCCTTAGGTTCCGTGCTCTTCGTGCGTCTCGTGCGTCTCGTGCCGGTCGTGCGACTGCTGCGCCCCGTGCGGTTCAGCCGCCCCAGGTGACGTCGCCCTGCGGGGAGACGCCCGGGTGCGGGGTGGCGGTGGCGGTCGGGGCCGGGGTCGGGGTCGGGGTCGGAACGGTGTCGATCTGCACGCTCCCGGCGCCGTCCGCGAGATTTCCGGAGAATTCCACGGCGCCCGCGGAAACGGTCAGTGCGGCTGCGGCAATCACCAGGGAAATCGCGAACTTGGAGACGCGGGTGACCAGCACGGAATTCTCCTCGAAAGTAGTGGGCTGTTCCCGGAGTATTCTCCGGTTTCTCCCGGCCGGGCCGCTCGCCCCCGCCGACTCCTCTACTGTGCGCCCTCCGCGCCCCGGAGGGAACAGCCGACGGCTGGACGGAACATGCACTGACCTAAGCCGTCCACGCCGACCTCACTCGAAGCCCCACCAGGGCCCGGGGACCGGTGCCACGCCCACCGACAGCACGGTGAAGCCGGCCAGTTCCGGCTCCGCCGCCACCACCCGCCCCAGTAGTGCGGCGGACCGCGACTCGGCCCCGGCCAGGTCGGGCGCCAGGCTGAACACGCCCACGGTGACCTCGCCGGGAATCTCCGGGTGGACGCTCACGTGCTCCAGCGCGTCCGTCTCCCGGGCATGGGAGCGGACCATTTCCGCGAAGCCCGGAGGAACCCCGCCGCCGACCGGTATCCGAATGCGCGCATGAACCAGGTACATGGTTCCATAGTGGGCCTCTCCACTAGGTGCCCGAACGAATTCGGCGTGGTCGTTTTATGCCGTGGCACAAACCGTCCTCATCCGGGGTCCGCCCCCCGACCGCCGCCGACCGACGCGCGTTCGATTACCCTCCCGCATGTGAGACTCCTCAGAGGCCCCTCCGGGCCGCGCCCCCGCAAGCCCGCTGCCAAGGCTGCGGCGCCCCGCCTGGGATGGCTCGACGTGCTGCGCGGCATAGCCGCGCTGTCCGTCGCGGTGTACCACTTCGGGCTGCCGTTCTACTGGTTCCACGCCACCAAGCTGCCGAACTACATCGACCCGGGCATCTTCGGCGTGATGCTGTTCTTCCTGGTCAGCGGCTACATCATCCCGGCCTCGCTGGAGCGGCGCGGCGACGTGCGGTCGTTCTGGATCGGCCGGTTCTTCCGGATCTACCCGGTGGTCATCGCCGTCGTGGTGCTCAGCATGGTGGTGCTGCCGCGCCGCCACGGCGTCGTGGCGGCCTGGACGTACGAGCACCCGCTGCTGATGCTCGCGGGCAACGGCACCATGCTGCACGAGCTGTCCGGCGTGCCCGGTGTGATCGGCGTGATGTGGACCCTCGGCTACGAGATGGTCTTCTACTACTTCGCGACCGCGCTGTTCGTCCTGAACAAGCACCGCCGCAGCGCGCCGATCGCGATGGGCTTCTCCGGCGCGGCCATGCTGCTCGGCTCCTGGCTGCCGCTGGGCGCGCTCTCCCACGGCACCCACGTCGGGGCCCGCAACGTGACCCTGGCCGGCCTGGTCGTGCTGGGCGCGGCCTTCGTCGCCATCTTCAGCGGCCGGGCCGACCTGGCCCGCTGGGGCGGCGTGCTGCTCGGCTCGCTCGGGCTGGTGCTGGTGCTGCTCAACAGCCGGTCCGCAGGCTTCGAGACGCTGATCATCTTCGGCACGATGTTCGCCGGCACGGTGCTCTACCGCTGGGAGCACGGCCAGCTGGACGGCCTGAAGACGGCGATCTGCTGCGGGTTCGTGATCGCGGCCGGCGTGCTCGCCGGGTACGAGCACGACCGCGGTGAGGCGCTGTGGCGCAGCTGGACGATGACCTGGAAGTCGTTCTCCTTCGCCTACCTGGCGGCCTGGCTGCTGTTCCTGGCGGGCATGGCGCTGCGCCACCGGCGCTTCCCCAGGGCGCTGACCTGGCTGGGCACCGTCAGCTACTCGGTGTACCTGCTGCACGTCCCGCTGGTCCGGGTGATGGAGTGGGCCCTGGAGGGCCGCAAGCCGTTCACCTCCTGGACCGACCGGGGCCTGCTGACCGCGGCCTTCTTCGGCACGCTGCTGCTGCTCTCGTTCCTGGCGTACCACCTGATCGAGATGCCCTTCCAGCGCCTGGGCCGCCGGCTCTCCGACGCGCTGAACCGGCGCTTCCCGCCCAGCGACGGGCCGCGGGAGACCGCTGTGCCGCCCGCGCGCGAGCCGGTGGCGCCCGGTGCCGAGCCGGTGCCGGCCGGGGTGCCCGCGGGCTGACCGCCGGGCCGTACGGGCCCCGAACGACGAACAGCAGTGCCCGGCCGGGTTCCGTGCGGCCGGGCACTGCTGCTCGTCGGGCGGAAAGCCGGGGCGCGAAGCCGGGCCGGAGAGCCGGGCCGGAGAGCGGACCGTCCCGCCCGCACCGGTCTTGAGCGGGACGGGGCGCGGGCGGGACGGGGTCGGGGCGGGCCGGGGGCCCGGTGGCGGCGGGTCAGACGGCGGCGGCCGCCAGGTGGTCGGGGACCTCGCCGCCGCTGTCCAGGAAGTGCGTCAGCGGCAGGGTCGCGGCGCCCAGGGTGACCGCGTCGGGGCCGAGGTCGGAGAGCGTGATGGTGGTGCGCGAGCGCGGGTAGGAGAGCGCGTAGCGGGTCGCGGCCTCGTCGATCGCGGGCAGCAGCCGGGGGCCGAGCAGCAGGCCGGCCCAGCCGCCGATGACGATCCGTTCGGGGTTGAACAGGTTGACCAGGTCGGCGATGGACGCGCCGAGCAGTTCGGCGGCCTCGTCGAGCAGGGCGACGGCGCTGGGCCGCCCCTCCTCGGCGGCCCGCAGCAGTGCCGCCAGGCCGGCCTTCTCGCTGGTGCCGGCCACGGTGCCGTCCCAGCGCTCGACCAGTGCCTCGGCGCCGACGTAGGCCTCCAGGCAGCCGCGCGAGCCGCACCGGCAGGGGCGGCCGCCGACGTGCACCTTGGTGTGGCCCCACTCGCCGGCCGAGCTGGTCGCGCCGCGGAAGCGGGTGCCGTCGGCGATCACGCAGGCGCCGACGCCGGAGCCGAACAGGGCGACCACGGCGTGCCGGCTGCCGCGTCCGGCGCCGAACCACATCTCGGCCTGGCCGAGGGTCTTGGCGCCGTTGTCGACGTGCAGCGGCAGCGGGGTGTGCGCGCGGAGCATCCGGCCGAACGGGACGGCGTCCCAGCCGAAGGTCTGGCCGTGCACGACGGTGCCGGCGCCGGCGTCGGGGCCGGTGCCCTGCTCGACGATGCCGGGGACTCCTATCCCGATGCCGAGCACGCTCTCGGCGGGCACGCCGGCCGTGGCGAGCACCTGGTCGAGGCCGCCGGCGATCATCCGGACCACCCGCTCGGGGTCGTGCGCGGCGAGCAGCGGCTGGTCGGCCGAGGCGAGTTCGGTGAGCGCGAGGTCGAACAGGGTGACCCGGACCTGGGTCTCGCCGATGTCGACGCCGACCAGGTGGGCCTGGCCGGGCGCGACCCGGAGCAGGATGCGCGGGCGGCCGCCGTCCGAGTCGACCGACCCGCACTCCTCGATCAGGCCGTCGGTGAGCAACTCGCCCGTCACATTGCTGACCGACCCGGCGCTCAGCCCGGTCGCGGTGCCCAGTTCCTGGCGGCTCAGCGGACCGTGGAAGTACAGGTGTCGCAGCAGCGTCGATCTGCTGCTCCGCCGCAGGTCACGGACGGTCTGCTTGCCTCGGGGTGTCATCGGTTTCCCTTCTTCGTTGCAGAATCTACGCCGTCGCGCCTCTTGACGTCTACTTTTCTCAGACGTTAAATCTCGGCGTGAAGTAAGCGGCCGTGCCTGCTTCTTCACCCCCACGAGACGACAGCCCGAGAGGGGCTCCTCCCATGCGCACCCACCGGATCTCCGCCGCCCTCGCCCTGACCGCCGCCATCGTCCTGACCGCCTCCGCCTGCGGCGGCGGCGACAGCGGCGGTGGCGGCAACTCCAGCCCGAAGACCCTCACGTACTGGGCCTCCAACCAGGGCAGCAGCCTGGAGAACGACAAGCAGGTGCTGGAGCCCGAGCTGAAGAAGTTCGAGGCGCAGACCGGCATCAAGGTCAAGCTCGAGGTCATCCCCTGGAGCGACCTGCTGAACAGAATCCTCGCCGCCACCGCGTCCGGCCAGGGCCCGGACGTGCTGAACATCGGCAACACCTGGTCCGCCTCCCTCCAGGCCACCGGCGCGCTGCTCCCGTTCGACCAGGCCGCCTTCGACAAGATCGGCGGCAAGGACCGCTTCCTGGAGTCGACCATCGCCTCGGCCGGCGCCAAGGGCAAGGACCCGGCGGCCGTCCCGCTGTACTCGATGGCGTACGGCCTCTACTACAACAAGAAGCTGTTCCAGCAGGCCGGCATCGCCAACCCGCCGGCCACCTGGGAGGAGCTGGTCGCCGACGGCAAGAAGCTCACCTCGGGCGACAAGTACGGCCTGGCGATCGAGGGCGGCAACGTCTCGGAGAACGTCCACAACGTCTTCGCGCTCGGCATGCAGCACGGCACCGGCTTCTACGACGCCTCGGGCAAGCCGGCCTTCGACAGCCCGGAGGCGGTCGCCGCGGTCAAGCAGTACGTCGACTTCCTCGCCAACGACAAGATCGCCGCCCCGGGCAACGCCGAGTACGCCGCCAACCAGTCGGTGACCGACTTCGCCACCGGCAAGGCCGCGATGCTGATGTGGCAGTCGGCCGGCGCCAACCTCAAGTCGCACGGCATGAACCCGGACGACTACGCCGTCGTCCCGGTCCCGGCCCCGGCCGGCGCCACCGGCGCCAAGGCCACCACCTCGATGGTCGCGGGCATCAACATGGCGGTCTTCAAGAACACCAAGAACCTCGACGGCGCGCTGAACTTCGTGAAGTTCATGACCAGCGACGAGGAGCAGAAGACCCTCAACGGCACCTACGGCTCGCTCCCGCCGGTGAAGGCCGCGCAGTCCGACGCCGCGTTCTCCACCCCCGAGCTGCAGACCCTGGCCGGCGTCCTGGCCAAGAGCGCCGCGCCGCTCCCGCAGGTCGCCTCGGAGAGCCAGTTCGAGACGCTGATCGGCACCGCCGTGAAGAACCTGCTGGCGTCCGCCGCCGCCGGCAAGCCGGTCACCGAGGCCACGGTCAAGGACGAACTGTCCAAGGCCCAGCAGCAGATGCCCGCGAGCTGACGACGTGCCCGAGAAAGTGATCGACCGACCGACCGCCGGTCAGGAGGCCGCCCCGCAGGGGGCGGCCCCCGCCCGCCGGCGCCTCCGCGAGAAGTTCGGGCGCGGCGCGCTGCCCTACCTGCTGCTGCTCCCGGCCCTGCTGGCCGAACTGCTGATCCACCTGGTGCCGATGGTCACCGGCATCGTGATGGCGTTCAAGCAGCTCACCCAGTTCTTCATCCGCGACTGGTCCGCCGCCCCGTGGTCCGGCTTCGACAACTTCGAGGTGGCGCTGGAGTTCAACGCCCCCGTCGGCAAGGCGCTGCTGCACTCGTTCTGGGTGACCTGCGCGTTCACCGTGCTCTCGGTGGGCCTGTCCTGGCTGATCGGCGTCACCGCCTCGATCTTCACCCAGGACGCGTTCCGCGGCCGCGGGCTGCTGCGGGCGGCGTTCATGCTGCCGTACGCGCTGCCGGTGTTCGCGGCCGTGATCACCTGGTCGTTCATGTTCCAGCGGGACACCGGCCTGATCAACCACGTGCTGCACGACCAGCTGCACCTGACCAGCGACAAGCCGTTCTGGCTGATCGGCGACAACAGCTTCTGGGCGCTGCTGACCGTCTCGGTCTGGAAGTCCTGGCCGTTCGCCTTCCTGACCCTCACCGCGGGCCTGCAGAACATCCCGCGCGAGCTCTACGAGGCCGCCGCGCTGGACGGCGCCGGCGTCTGGCAGCAGATCCGCCGGATCACCCTGCCGTCGCTGCGCCCGGTCAACCTGGTGCTGGTGCTGGTCCTCTTCCTGTGGACCTTCAACGACTTCAACACGCCGTTCGTGCTGTTCGGCAAGTCCGCCCCGCAGGCCGCCGACCTGATCTCGATCCACATCTACCAGTCCTCCTTCATCACCTGGAACTTCGGCCAGGGCTCGGCGATGTCCGTCCTGCTGCTGCTGTTCCTGCTGCTGGTGACCGCGGTCTACCTGTTCGCCACCAACCGCCGCCGGGGGGAAGCAGAATGATCAACCCGCCCGCCTCCTTCCGCTGGCTGCGCCGCGTCGTGCTGCTGGTGCTGGCCGTCTTCACGCTGACCCCGGTCGCCGTGATGCTCAGCTCCTCGCTCAAGCCGCTGCGCGACGTCCAGGGCCCGTGGCGCTGGATCCCCAGCGAGCTGACCTTCCGGCCGTACGTCGACATCTGGAAGACCGTCCCGCTGGCGAAGTACTTCACCAACTCGCTGATCGTGGCCGGCTCGGCCACCGCGCTGTCGGTGCTGATCGCGCTGCTGGCCGGCTACGCGGTGAGCCGCTACCGGTTCCGCGGCAAGAAGGTCTTCACCATCACGGTGCTGTCCACCCAGATGTTCCCCGGCATCCTGTTCCTGCTGCCGCTGTTCCTGATCTTCGTCAACATCGGCAACTCCACCGGCATCGCCCTCTACGGCAGCCGCAGCGGCCTGATCCTGACCTACCTGACCTTCTCGCTGCCGTTCTCGATCTGGATGCTGGCCGGGTACCTCGACTCCATCCCGCGCGACCTCGACGAGGCCGCCGCCGTCGACGGCTGCGGGCCGATCCGCACCCTGGTGCAGATCATCGTCCCGGCCGCCCTGCCCGGCATCATCGCGGTCGCCGTGTACGCCTTCATGACCGCCTGGGGCGAGGTGCTGTTCGCCTCCGTCATGACCAACGACCAGACCCGCACGCTGGCCGTCGGGCTCCAGGGGTACGCCACGCAGACCGACGTCTACTGGAACCAGGTGATGGCCGCCTCGCTGGTCGTCAGCCTCCCCGTGGTCGCCGGATTCCTGCTGCTGCAGCGCTACCTGGTGGCCGGCCTGACCGCCGGTGCCGTCAAGTGACGCACCGCTGACGAGCCGTCAGGCCGCCCGCCCCCTCACCCTCGAAAGGACCACCCCGTGAACCACCTCGACGCGCTGCCGGCCAACTTCCGCTGGGGCGCCGCCACCGCCGCCTACCAGATCGAGGGCGCCGCGAGCACCGACGGCCGCGCGCCGTCGATCTGGGACACCTTCTCGCACACCCCCGGCAAGGTCGCGGGCGGCGACACCGGCGACGTGGCCTGCGACCACTACCACCGCTGGCCGCAGGACCTCGACCTGGCCGCCTCGCTCGGCCTCGACGCCTACCGCTTCTCGATCGCCTGGCCCCGGGTCGTCCCGCTCGCCGACGGCAAGGTCAACGCGGCCGGCCTCGACTTCTACGACCGGCTGGTCGACGGCATGCTGGAGCGCGGCCTCACCCCCTTCCCCACCCTCTACCACTGGGACCTCCCGCAGGCCCAGCAGGACCGCGGCGGCTGGCCCGAGCGCGCCACCGCCGAGCGCTTCGCCGAGTACGCGGCCGTGGTCGCCGAGCGCCTCGGCGACCGGGTCCGCGACTGGTGCACCCTCAACGAGCCGCTCTGCTCCTCCTGGATCGGCCACCTGGAGGGCACCATGGCCCCCGGCGTCACCGACCTGACCGCCGCCGTCCGCACCTCCTACCACCTGCACCTCGGCCACGGCCTCGCCGTCCAGGCCCTGCGCGCCGCCGTCCCCGGCGCCCGGATCGGCATCGTCAACAACCTCTCCACCATCGAGCCCGCCTCGCGCTCCGACGCCGACCTCGCCGCCGCCCTGCGCGCCGACGGCCACATCAACCGCTGGTGGCTCGACCCGGTCCTCGGCCGCGGCTACCCGCAGGACATGCTCGACCTGTACGGCGTCGAACTCCCGGTCCGCGACGGCGACCTGGAACTCATCTCGGCCCCGCTCGACTGGATCGGCCTCAACTACTACTTCCGCCAGATCGTCGCCGACGACCCCACCGGCCCGGCCCCGCACTTCCGCCAGGTCCCCGGCCCCAACCCCGAGCGCACCGCCATGGACTGGGAGGTGCACGCCCCCGGCATCGAGGAACTGCTGCTCCGCCTCACCGAGGAGTACGGCGTCCGCGAGATCTACGTCACCGAGAACGGCTCCGCCTACCGGGACACCGTCACCGCCGACGGCCGCGTCGACGACCCCGAACGCACCGCCTACCTCGAATCCCACCTCGCCGCCTGCGCCCGCGCCGTCGCCAAGGGCGCCCCGCTGGCCGGCTACTTCGCCTGGTCCCTGCTCGACAACTTCGAGTGGGCCTACGGCTACGACAAGCGCTTCGGCCTGATCCACGTCGACTACGACACCCAGGTCCGCACCCTCAAGTCCAGCGGCGAACGCTACGCCCAGCTCATCGCCGCCCACCGCGCCCGCGCCTGACCCCGCACCGCGCCGCACCACCGCAGGGCCCCGGAAGCACCCGCGCTCCCGGGGTCCGCGCCGTTCCGGCGCGGAAGCGGGCCGCCCGGGGCGGAGGCGGGTAGATTGAATCTACGTAGATGGAATCTACCTGGAACGGGGTCGGCGTGGTCTCCTCATTCGTGGGACGCGGGACGGAGCTCGCCCTCCTGCACAAGCGCCTGGAGCGGGTGACCGGTTCGGGGAGCGGCACGGCGCTGGCGATCCGGGGCCGCCGCCAGGTCGGCAAGTCGCGTCTGGTCCAGGAGTTCTGCGACCGGGCGGCGGTCCCCTACCTGTTCTTCACCGCCACCAAGGGAGCCTCGCCGGTGGAGGCCGTGGCCGAGTTCCTGTCCGACCTGCGGGACTCCGCGCTCCCACGGGACCCGGACCTGGTGTCCGCCGTGCGCCCCGGAAGCTGGCCGGACGCGTTCCGGGTGCTGGCGGCCGCCCTGCCCGACCGGCCGTCGGTCGTCGTGATCGACGAACTGCCCTGGCTCGCCGAGCAGGACGGCCTCTTCGACGGGGCCCTGCAGACGGCGTGGGACCGGCTGCTGGCGAAACGGCCGGTCCTGCTGCTCCTGCTCGGCAGCGACCTGCACATGATGGAGCGCCTCACCGCCTACGACCGCCCCTTCTACGGCCGCGCCGACAACCTGGTCCTGGGTCCGCTGAATCCCGCCGAGACCGGCGACGCCCTCGGCTTGGCCGCTGCCGACGCGGTCGACGCGCACCTGCTCTCGGGCGGGCTGCCGGGCGTCCTGCGGGCCTGGCCGCACGCCACGCCCGCGCTGTCCTTCCTTCGGCAGGAGTGCGCGGACCCGGCCTCCCCGCTCTTCTCCGTGCCCGAGTCCTCCCTGCTGGCCGAGTTCCCGGCACCGGACCAGGCCCGCCGCGTGCTGGAGGCGGTCGGGGGCGGGGACCGGACGCACGCCAACATCGCCGGGACGGCGGGCGGTCGCGAGGGCGCGCTGGCCTCGGGCTCGCTGTCGCCCCTGCTCCGGCGGCTGGTCGAGGAGAAACACGTCCTGGCCGTGGACGAGCCGGTCTCCACCCGTCCGGGGAAGCCGGTCCTGTACCGCGTCGCGGACAGCAACCTCCGCTGCTACCTGGCGGTCCTGCGCAGCGCGCAGGAGCAGGTCCGACGAGGCCGGCCGGAGGCGGCCTTCCGGGTGGTGGAGCGCCGGTGGACGGCCTGGCGGGGCCGGGCCGTCGAGCCGCTGGTCCGGCAGTCCCTCGAACTGGCCGCCGCGGACGGCGCCCTGCCCTGGGAAGGGGTCGAGGCGGTCGGCGGCTGGTGGAACCGGCAGTTCGACCCGGAGCTCGACCTGGTCGGTGCCGACCGTGCCCCGGTCGCCCGGCGGGTCCACTTCGTGGGCTCCACCAAGTGGTTGCTGTCCCCCTTCGACCGCCACGACCTGGCGGCCCTCGTCCGGGCCGCTCCCCAGGTCCCGGGCTTCGACCCGGACCGCACCGGTCTGGTGGCGGCCTCGCTGTCCGGGGCCGCCCCGGACGTCGGCGCGGGGGAGGTCGACCTGGTGTGGGGGCCGGACCGGCTGGTCGACGCCTGGCGGTGAGAACGGGGCAGGGCCCCGGGAGCATGGGATGCTCCCGGGGCCCTGCCGTGGTGTTCAGCGCGGGGTCAGCGGCCCTGGAGGGCCTTGACGTTGTCGCCGAAGGTCCAGCCCTTCGAGCCGTCCCAGTTCAGCGACCAGGTCATCAGGCCCTTGAGCTGGCCGTTGAAGGAGCCGTAGGCCTGGGAGACCAGGCTGGGGGCCATGTAGCCGCCGCCGGCGCCGGGCTGGGCCGGGAGGCCGGGGACCTGCTTGTCGTAGGGGACCTTGATGGTGGTGCCCTGGATGGTCAGGCCGTTGTTGAGGCAGGTGGTCTGGGCGGTGAAGCCCTGGACGGTGCCGGCCGAGTAGGAGTCGCCGGAGCAGCCGTACATCGAGCCGTTGTAGTACTGCATGTTCAGCCACCAGAGCTGGCCGTTGTCCACGTACTTCTTGATGATCGGCAGGTACGAGCCCCAGATGGAGCCGTAGGTGACGCTGCCGCCGGTGACGTACGCGGTCTCGGGGGCCATGGTGAGGCCGAAGCCGGCCGGCATCTGGGCGAGGACGCCGTCGATGATCCGGATCAGGTTGGACTGCGAGGCGGACAGCGTGCCGATGCTGCCGCTGCCGGACAGGCCGGTCTCGATGTCGATGTCGATGCCGTCGTAGTTGTACTTCTTCAGGATCGGCACCAGGGTCGCGACGAACTTGTCGGCGACCGCGCTGGAGCTGAGGTCGATGCCCGCGGCGGCGCCGCCGATCGACATCAGGATGGTCGCGCCGTTGGCCTTGGCCTGGCACATCTCGGCGGGGGTGGGCACCTTGACGCCGGTGTCCATGCCGTCCTGCCAGAGCGCGGTGCCGTCGGAGAGGATCACCGGGAAGGCGGTGGTGACCACGTTGTAGCCGTGCTGGCCGATCCGGCTGTCGGTGATCGGGGTCCAGCCGAGGCCCGGGTGCACGCCGTTGGAGGCGCCGTCCCAGTTCTCCCAGTAGCCCTGCAGGACCTTGCCGGTCGGCCGGGGCTTGGTCGCGCAGGTGGCGTCACCGGGCGGGTTGCTGGTCGGCGGCTGCGACGTGGGCGGCTGCGACGTGGGCGGCTGCGAGGTGGGGGGCTGGGAGGTCGGCGGCTGCGAGGTGGGCGGCTGCGACGTCGGGGGCTGCGAGGTGGGCGGCTGCGAGGTCGGCGCGCTGGTGGACGGCGACGGGCTGCTGCCGCCGGGGCCGCTGAGCACCAGGTCGTCCGCGTAGAACGCGGGCTGGCCGTACCAGCCGTGCACGAAGACGGTCACCGAGGTGGTGGACGCGCCGGTGGAGAAGGTGGTGCTGAGCTGGCCGTACGAGGCGTTGCCCGGGGCCCAGGTGGAGGCGTTCACGCCGGTGCCGGTGGCGCCGAGGTAGACGTAGCTGCCCTGGACGAAGCCGCTCAGGGTGTACTGCGAGTTCGGCTGCACGCTGACGGTCTGCGAGCACTGCGCGCTGTCCTGGCCGCTGGGGGTGGCCTTGAGCGCGGCGGTGCCGCCGTGCACCGGGCTGCTGACGACCGCCGCGCCGGAGCCGCTGGTGCAGGTCCAGTTGGAGAGGCCGCTCTCGAAGCCGGCGTTGGCGATCAGGTTGGCGACGTCGGCCGAGGCGGTGACCGAGCCGGCCACCGCGAGGCCGGCACCGATCACGGCCGCGGCGCTGACACCCGCGAGGGTGCGCTTGGCGGCGCTCGGGCCGGAGGCGGCGGCGTGGCTGACCCGGCGCGCCTGCGCGGCGCGCTCCACGGGCGTGTACGTCCTTCGACGGAACATCTCGTGATCCCTTTCCCGCCGAACACCTGGCCATGGGCATGACCAACGCTGTGGGGGCGCGATGCCCGGCTGTGGGTGAGGTGGGGACATGTGGGGGGTTGTGCCCAGCCGGATCGTAGGGGCGGGTGGATGGGGCGTCAATAGGTCTGGACCAATAACGAGGGTCGGCGGCACTGGCGGGAAGGGTCGCCCGGCCGCCCGCCCGCACGTCAGACCCCTTCCGCCCGCCCCCGCCCGCTCCCGTGCCCCCGTACGCCCTCCGTGCCCGCCGCGGCGGCGGCGCACAATGGCCGGGAACGCCGGGCGCCCCCCGGCGACCTCCCGGACGCCGAACGGAACGGGCCGAGACGTGGACTGCCTCACCCCCGCCGCCCTGCTCGCCGAAGCCTGCGCCGCCGCCGGCCGCCCCAGCGCGGGCGCGCAGCTGATCCGGGCCGGCGAGAACACCCTGTGGCGGCTGCCCGGCGGCGTGGTCGCCCGGATCGGCCGACCCGGACAACTCGCCACCGCCGCGAAGGAGTTGGCGATAGCCCACTGGCTGCGCGGGCACCGGGTGCCGGCCGTCCGGCCGCTCGCCGGCCAGCCCGCGCCGCACGCCGTCCGCGGCCGCCCGGTCACCTTCTGGCACGAGCTGCCGCCGCACCGCCCGGGCACCGCCGTCGAGTTGGCCACCGCGCTGCGCCGCCTGCACCGACTCCCGCCGCCGGAGGGCGGGTTGGGGCCGCTCGACCCGTTCGTCCGGCTCCCCGAGCGGATCGACGCCGCCCCGCTGGACGCCCCGGACCGCCGCCGGCTGCACGCCCGGCTCGCCGACCTGCGCACCGCCTGGCACGAACTCGCGCTCCCCGCCCGGCAGTCCACCGTCGTGCACGGCGACGCCTGGAGCGGCAACCTCGCCGTCACCGCCACCGCCGCCCACCTGCTGGACTTCGAGCGCACCGCACTCGGCCCGGTCGAGTGGGACCTCACCACCACCGCCGTCGGCCGCCACACCTTCGGCGCCGTCCCGCCCGAGACGTACGCCGCGTTCTGCGCGGCCTACGGCGCCGACGTCACCGAGTGGCCCGGCTACCCGGTGCTCCGCGACATCCGCGAACTGCGGCTCACCTGCTACGCCTGGCAGCAGGCCGGTGCCGACCCGCGCCACCGCGCCCAGGCCCGGCACCGGCTGGCCTGCCTGTTCGGCGCGCACGGCCCCCGGCCCTGGGGCTGGGCGCCGCTGGGCTGACCCGGCCGTCGGACCGACGGCCGGCGGCATGTCCGAACCGTGATCGGGAGTTCCGCACGGGGTCCCGGCCCAGCCGATACCTTCGGTCCCGAGAGCCGCGCGCGCCACCGGCGCCGCGACCGACCGAGGGGGAGAACATGCAGCCGCTGGAGCCCGGCGACCCGCGCCAGCTCGGGGACTACCGGCTGCTCGGCCGGCTCGGCGCGGGCGGCATGGGCGCGGTCTACCTCGGCCGCACCCCGGGCGGGCGCACCGTCGCGGTCAAGGCGGTCCAGCCCGCGCTGGCCCGGGACGCGCAGTTCCGCGAGCGGTTCCGGCAGGAGGTCGCGGCCGCCCGCCGGGTCGGCGGCTCCTGGACGGCGCCGGTGCTGGACGCCGACACCGAGGGCGAACTCCCCTGGGTGGCGACCGGGTTCGTGGCCGGCCCGTCGCTCACCGACGCCGTCCGCGAGCACGGCCCGCTGCCCGAGCCGACCGTCCGGCTGCTCGGCGTCGGCCTCGCCGAGGCGCTCGCCCACGTCCACGGCCTCGGCCTGGTGCACCGGGACGTCAAACCGTCCAACGTGCTGCTGACCCTGGACGGGCCGCGGCTGATCGACTTCGGCATCGCCCGCGCGCTGGACGAGAGTTCCGGCCTGACCCAGACCGGGCACGTGGTCGGCTCGCCCGGCTACATGTCGCCCGAGCAGGCCCAGGGACAGCCCGCCGGACCGGCCTCGGACGTGTTCTCGCTCGGCGCCGTGCTCGCGCTGGCCGCCACCGGCCGCCCGCCGTTCGGCGACGGCGTCAGCGGCGCCGTCCTGCTCTACCGCGTCCTGCACGAGCAGCCCGACCTGGCCGCGCTCGACTACCCGCTGCGCACCGTGATCCTCGCCTGCATGGCGAAGAACCCCGCCGCCCGGCCCACCCCCGGGCAGCTGCGCGACCGCCTCGACCCCGACCACGACGCGGCCGGCCGGCTCGGCCGCAGCAACTGGCTCCCCGCCGACCTCGCCGCCGCGGTGGGCCGCACCGCCGTCCGCCTGCTCGACCTGGAGACCGACGGCCACCCGCCGTCCGCAGCGCCGTCCGCGCCGCCGTCCGCGCCGGTCCACCCGCCCGTGCAGCCACCGCTCCCGCCCGCGCAGCCGCTCGCCGCCCAGGCCACCCAGGCCGGCTTCGGCCCGGCCGACCCCGCCGCCTTCGACCCCGCCGCCTTCGGCCCGCCGCCGAAGCGCCCCGGCCGGGGCCGCCGGATCGCGCTGCTCACCGCGGCGGCGCTGCTCCTCGCCGGACTCGGCGGCTACGGCGTGGCGCGACTGGCCGACAACTCGGGCGGCTCGGGCGGCTCGGGCAGCGCCGCCGCCACCGGCGCGCCCGGGCCCGCCCCCGAGCAGTCGACCCCCGAGCCGTCCGGCAGCGCCTCCGGCAGCGCGTCCGACGACCCGTCCGACGACCCGTCGGAGGAGCCGTCCGACGGCCCCAGCACCGAGAACGTCGTGCCCGAGGCGTTCGTCGGCATGTGGCGCGGCGACGGCGCGGGCAGCGACAAGGCGTCCACGCTGGAGGTGGTGGTGAACCGGGGCGCGATCGGCGAGCGGGACGGCGGCTCGGGCTGGCTGAAGAGCAAGTCCGGCGAGTGCCGGGCCACCTGGACCCTGGTGAAGTCCGCCGAGACCCGGCTCAACTTCACCTCGGAGCTGCTCAGTGCGCGCGGCCTGCAGTGCGGCACCGGCGAGCGCCAGCTCGACCTCCAGCCGGACGGCACGCTGCGCTACGGCGCGACCGGCGGTGCGGAGGGCAGCGGGGTGGTGCTGCACCGGGTCACGCCGTGACGGCGGCGGCCGGGCCGCTCAGTCCACGCAGGGCACCCCGCCCAGCTCCAGCGGCGGCATGACCACGGGGGAGGCCGCGGCGGGCTCCGCCCCGGTCGCCGAAGGCCCCGCCGTCGTCGAAGCCCCCGCCGCCGTCGAAGCGCCCGCCGCCGGAACCCCCGTCGCGGTCGCCGGCACGGCGGCCCCCCGCTCGCCGGCCAGCAGCCGCCGGAAGGTGTCCGGCGACCCGGCCGCCCGCAGCCGCTCCCCGGAGTAGTACACCGGCAGGGTGGTGAAGCTGCCCTGCCCGGCGGCCAGCGCCGGGACCTGGCGGGTGAAGTCGACCGGGTTCCAGCCCTCGTCCAGCACCAGTTGGTCGCGCAGCCCGTCGTACAGCGCGGTGAGCTTCGTCGGGTCGGCCAGCACCCCGCCGCCGCGCAGCTTCGCCAGCACACCGGCCAGCAGTGCCTGGGCGCGCCGGGTGCGGTTCAGGTCGGAGCCGTCGCCGACACCGTGCCGCTGGCGGACGAAGGCGAGCGCCTGGGCCGGGCCGAGGTCCTGCCGGCCGGCGGGCAGGTGGGCCCCGCTGTAGGTGTCGTACACGGCGCGGTTCAGGCAGACCGGGATCTCGCCGAGCGCCTGGGCGGCCCGGTAGAAGCCGAGCGTGGAGATCTCCGCGTAGTGGTCGATCCGGACGCCGGTGAGCGCCTCGACGCCCTTGAACAGGGCCAGCCGCCCGGCGCTCTGGGCCCGCCTCCGCACGTCCGGGTCGGCCAGGCCCGGGCCGCCCAGCCGCTGTACCTCGGCCTGCTCGGCGTTCGCGTAGAGCTGGTTGATCATCACTTCGCGGCCCCGGTCGTCCGGGACGAGGAGGTCCCGGGGCACCGCGAGCTGCCGCACCTCGCCGCCGCCCGCCGGGACGTGCACCAGCATGATGGTGTCGGTGCGGGCCAGCAGCAGGTCCGTCCGGCCGTCCGTGCCGAGGTGCAGGTCGCCGCGGAGCAGGTCGTCCGGTGCCGGGCTCCCCTGCGGGTCGGCGGCGGTGTCGACGCCGACCAGCAGGATCGTCACCCCGTCGGTGAGCGGCGCGGGCACCGGGTCGGCGGACGGGCCGGCGTGCGCGGCCCGCACCACGTCGGTGCGCTGCCCGGGCAGCTCGCGCGGCACGGTCAGCAGCCCGGCGCCGGCCGCGACCACCGCGGTCAGCGCCCCCGCCAGCAGCACGGTGCGCCGCCTGGCCCGCTTGCGCCGCCGTCCGGCGGCCAGCCCGCCGTCGACCAGCCGGGCCGTCACCTCCGGCCCCGGGCCCGGTCCCGTCAGCCCGAAGGCCGCCCCCAGCCGCACCTCGAACTCCTCCTCCCCGTCGCCCCTGCCGACCTCGACCCCGCCGCCGTCGCCGTTCATGCCGCCACTCCGTCCTTCCCGTCCCGGGTTCATCGCGCCACCAGTTCCGCCAGGTCCCCGCCGAGCAGTCCGCGCAGCTTGGCCAGGGCCCGCGAGCACCTGGTCCGGACGGCCGCCGAGCTGTCCTTCACGATCGCCGCGGTCTCCTCCACGCTGCGGTCCTCCCAGTACCGCAGCACCACCACCGCCCGGTCCCGGGGCGGGAGTTGGGACAGCGCCTCGACCAGGGCCAGCCGCAGCGCCGAGTCCGGCCCGTCCTCGGCGACCTCCGGCAGGGCCTGGCTGGGCCGTTCGCCGCTGCTGCGCCGCCGCTGGTGCGAGAGGTAGGCCCGGACCAGCACGGTCTGCGCGTAGCCGGCCGGGTTGTCGATCCGCCCGGCCCAGCTCGGCCGGTGCAGCCGGTGCCAGTGCGCGTACATCTGTCCCAGCGTCTCCTGCACCAGGTCCTCCGACAGGTGGGTGTCCCCGCCGGTGAGGAAGTACGCCGAGCGGTAGAGCTGCCCGGACCGGGCCGTCGCGAACGCGACGAACTCCTCCTCCATGGCGGCCTGCCGTCGAGCAGTGCCCACGTCCCTCTCCCCTCGCCTGATCCGTCCTATGACGGTGCGGGAGCCCGGGATGTTTCAAGCCGGTCCGCATTGCCGTCCGGTTCGGTCCGAAGGACCGCCGGAGACGTCCGCGAGGGGAGTATCACTGTCCGGTTGCGGACGGTCCGCGGGCCCCCGCCCGCTGGAAGGATGGGACGGCACCGCCTGTTCGTACCCCGTACTGGAGTCATCCCATGGCCCTGCCCGACGGATCGCCCGACCACCGCCACCGCGGCGAGCACCCCGTCCGCACGCTGTCGTTCCGCTCCCGTCCCGACCGCGCCCGGGTCCTCGGCGCGGTCGGCGTCCTCCCCACCGGACTCCCGCGCCCCGGCGGCCCGTACGGCGGCCCGCAGGCCGCCCCACCCGCCTGACCGGCCACGCCGACCGCCTACCTACCGCACGCCTACCGCACGCCAATCGCACGCACTCCCACGAACAGGAACCGCCCCGCATGACCGACCCGCTCAGCGGCAGACTCGTCCGGCTCCGAGAGCTCCGCGAAGCCGACCTCCCGCAACTCACCAGCTGGTGGCGCGAACCCGGCCTCGCCATCCAACAGCTCACCGGCCCGGTCCACCCCCAGCCCGAGGACCGCCTCGCCGACATGTTCCGGGCCTGGAGCCAGAACACCGGCACCGACCTCGGCCTCTCCGTCGAGACCCTCGACACCGGCGACCTGGCCGGCCACGTCACCCTCTACGGCGCCACCCCCAAGGACCGCTGCGCCACCCTCGCGATCATCATCGGCCCGCCCCACCAGGACCGCGGCCTGGGCACCGACGTGCTGCGCACCACCATCCGCTACGCCTTCGCCGAGCTCGGCCTGCACCGCATCGAACTGACCGTCAACGGCTACAACACCCGGGCCCTCGCCGCCTACCGCCGGGCCGGCTTCACCGAGGAGGGCCGCCGCCGCGAGGCGGTCTTCCGGGCCGGCGGCTGGCACGACCAGGTCCAGATGGGCGTCCTGTCCACCGAGTGGCAGGAGGACATCTGACCGGTCCGGCCGCGCTGTTCAGGGGCGCGGGGAGGACCGCTGCCCGCGCAGCGGTCCTCCCCGTGCCCCTGACCTTCTCCGGCCTTCCCCGCCCCCGCCCCTACGGCCGGAACGCCGCCACGCCGGCCGGGCTGCCCAGCCCGGTCGGCCCGTCGTACCCGGCCCCCGCCGCGCACAGGTACGCGGGGGCGCAGTCCGTCGCGGTCGTGCCGGAGGTGACGTCGTGCAGGGCGTCCGGGTGCCGGTACGGGAAGGACTCGGGCCGGCTGCCGGCCGGCACCGGCCCGGCCAGGGCGGCCGCGGCGGCGACCAGCGGGGCCGCCGCGGAGGTGCCGCCGTAGGTGTACCAGCCGTTGCCGCCGTAGCTCTGGTAGACGGCGACGCCGGTCTCGGGGTCGGCGACGGCGGCCACGTCGGCGACGGTGCGGTGGTCGCAGCCGGGGTCGGTCTGCCAGGCGGGCTTGGGGAGTTGGCCGGAGCAGCCGCTCGCGGTGCCCTCGGTCGGGCTGGTCGCCCAGGCGGTCTCGGCCCAGCCGCGGGCCGAGCCGTCGGGTCGCAGGGTGGTGCCGCCGACGGCGAGCACGTGCGGCGAGGAGGCCGGGAAGTTGACGCCGTACCCGCCGTCGCCGGACGCGGCGGCGATCAGCGTGCCGGGGTGGTCGAAGTAGCGGCTGTCGTAGTTCGCGGCGTTGCCGTTCTCGGCGGTGCCCCAGCTGATCGACACGTACTGGGCGCCGAGCGCGACGGCGGTGTTGACGGCGGCGCCGAGGTTGCCGACGGCGGCGCTGTCGGCCTCGACCAGGACGATCCGGGCGCGCGGCGCGACCGCCGAGACCATGGCGAGGTCGAGGGCGATCTCCCCGGCCCAGGCGGTGTTGCCGCGGGGGAGCCGGGTGCCGCCGCGCTGGTCGGTCTTGCGGAAGCAGCCGCTGTCGGCGGTGCAGGCGGGCAGCCCGTAGTGCTTGCGGTAGACGTCGAGGTCGGCTTCGGCGCGCGGGTGGTCGTACGCGTCGACGACCGCGATGACGGCGCCCGCCCCGCCGTCGGCGGGCAGCCCGTACGCGGCGCGCAGCTCGGCGGGCCCGTAGCCGTCGCTGTCGGCGGCGGCGGCCGCGCCGACGACGCGCAGCGCGTCGCAGGAGGCGGTGTCGGCGCGGGCGGGCGCGGTGCAGGTGTGCACCCAGCGCGGGCCGGCCTGGGCCGGGTGGGCGCTGGTGAGGGTCGCGGTGGTGAGGGCGGAGGTGGTGAGCAGGGCGGCGGTGAGCGCGAGGGGACGGTGCAACGGTGGCCTCCGTTCGGTATTCGCTTGGATGAAAGGAATATTGACTGTCCGTCAGATCGGTATGCGCACGGTCACCCGCTCGGAAGACACCCGGCCGGGTCGGCGGAGGGCCGGTTCTGTGACGGAACCGGGACGCCCTGGAGGCGGAATCCGGGCGGAAGTTGAGAGAACCTCATCCCCGGGAGCAGCGCCTTTGCCCCCGGCGGACCCGCTCACCGCGAGCCGGACGCCCGACTCGGAAGAAGAACACCATGCGCGTTCGGAAGCTCTCGGTGATCGCCCTCGTCGCTGCGGCGGCCTGCCTGTCGCTCACCGCCTGTGACGGCGGCGGCTCCGCCTCCTCCGGCAGCAGCGCGTCCACCACCGCGAGCGCCCCGGCCGCCCCCGCCTCCGCCCCCGCCCCGACCGCCCCCGCCCCCGCCCCGACCGCCTCCGCCGCTCCGACGGCGAGCGCCGCCAAGACCCCCGCGAAGTCGGCGGGCACGGTGAAGGCGACCGCCGGCGTGAAGTGCACCGACCAGGTGAACTACGCGGGCGACAGCCGCCCGAACGCCGAGATCAACTCGATCGGCGAGACCACCGGCACCTGCCCGGCCCCGCAGACCGGCCCCGCGGCCGCCGCCGGCACCCCCAAGAAGCCCGGCGTGAAGTGCACCGACCAGGTGAACTACGCGGGTGACAGCCGTCCGAACGCCGAGATCAACTCGATCGGCGAGACCACCGGCACCTGCCCGCCGGTCAAGCACTGACCCCACGGCCGCTTCACGACCGACATCCCCGGCCGCCGGAGGGCAACCCCACGGCGGCCGGCGGCGGCTACTCGGCGGCCAGGTGGTCCACCGACCCGATCTTGACCCCGGCCTGGCCGTGCCGCCGGGCGGGGGCCCGCCCGGGCGGCTGGGTGGGCCGTTCGCCGGCGTCGGCGACCTTCGCGGTGGGGCGGCTGACCGACTTCCCGGCCTCGATCCGCAGCGGTTCGTCGTCGTGCAGGACGGGCAGCACGCTGCCGCGCCGCAGCGTGTAGGTGGTGGTGGCGTGGGTGATGTCGACCCGCAGCAGGTGTTCGCGCACGCTCATCGAGAAGCAGAGCCGTTGCAGTCCGGCGGGCAGCCGGGGCCGGAAGGACAGTTGCTCGGTGTGGTCGCGCAGTCCGCCGAACCCGGCGACCAGCGCGATGCAGGCGCCCGCCAGCGAGGCCATGTGCAGGCCGTCGCGGGTGTTGCCGCCGAGGTCGTGCAGGTCCATCAGGGCGGCTTCGGCGGTGTAGTCGTAGGCGAGGTCGAGCTGTCCGACCTCGGCGGCGATCACCGCCTGGGTGCAGGCGGAGAGCGAGGAGTCGCGGACGGTCAGCCGCTCGTAGTAGGCGAAGTTGCGGGCCTTCTGCTCGGCGGTGAACACGTCGCCGCGGACCTGCATGGCGAGCACCAGGTCGGCCTGCTTGACGACCTGCTTCCGGTACAGGTCGAAGTACGGGTAGTGCAGCAGCAGCGGGTACTTCTCCGGCGGGGTGGCCTCGAAGTCCCACATCTGGTGGTCGGTGAACCCGTCGGCCTGCGGGTGCACGCCGAGCTGTTCGTCGTACGGGACGAACATCTTGTCGGCGGCGTCGCGCCAGGCCGCGGCCTCCTCGGTGTCGACCCCGAGCAGTCCCGACTCGTGCTGGTACTTCAGCGCGGTGTCAGCCGCGTTCCACAGGTTCGACTGCGCCATCAGGTTGGTGAACACGTTGTTGTCGGCGACCGCCGAGTACTCGTCCGGGCCGGTGACGCCCTCGATCCGGAAGTTGCCCTTGGCGTCGTGGTGGCCGAGCGAGCGCCACATCCGGGCGGTCTCGACCAGCAGTTCCAGGCCGTGGGTGCGTTCGAACTCGGTGTCCCCGGTGGCCCGGACGTAGCGGACGGCGGCGGCCGCGATGTCCGCGCCGATGTGGAACGCGGCGGTGCCGGCCGGCCAGTAGCCGGAGCACTCCTCGCCGCGGATCGTCCGCCACGGGAACACCGCGCCCGCCAGGCCGAGTTGGGCCGCCCGCTCGCGGGCCATCGGCAGCGTGGTGTGCCGCCAGCGCAGCGCCTGCTTGACCGCGTCCGGCAGGCAGTAGGTGAGCACCGGCAGCACGAAGGTCTCGGTGTCCCAGAACGAGTGCCCGTCGTAGCCGGGCCCGGTCAGCCCCTTCGCCGGGATGGCCCGCTCCTCGCTGCGCGCGCCCGCCTGGAGGACGTGGAACAGCGCGAACCGGACGGCCTGCTGGAGTTCGACGTCGCCCTCGATCTCGATGTCGTTGTCGCCCCAGAACCGGCCCAGGAACTCCTTCTGCTCGGCGACCAGCCCGTCCCAGCCGGTGTACCGGGCGGCGGTCAGCGCGGCCTCCACCTGGTCCCGGACGGCGGGCAGCGAGCGGGTCGCCGACCAGCCGTAGGCGAGGTACTTGACCAGCCGCAGCTTCTGCCCGGGGTGCAGCACCGTGGTCGCGGTGATCCGGGCCTGGTCGTCGGAGGACTCGGCGGCGGTGTCGGTCCGCTCCGGCCCGTCGATCACGTGGTCGATGCCGGCCGCCACCCGCAGCCCGGAGAACCGGGTCCGGTGCACCAGCACGCCCTTCAGCCCATCGGCGTGCCGCAGCTCGGCGGCCAGCGGGGCCTCCAGCACGGCCGCCGCCCGCGGGTCGCCGTCGCCCGCGCCGCCCGGCAGCTGCTCGTTGGCGACCAGCTCGGACTGCAGCACGATCCGCACCGGCCCGTCCACGGCCTCCACCGTGTAGTCGATCGCGCAGACCGCCCGCTGGGTCAGCGAGACCAGCCGGGACGAGGTGATCCGCACCGTCCGCCCGGCCGGCGAGGTCCACTCCGCCTCCCGCCGCAGGATGCCGTCCCGGAAGTCCAACATCCGCCGGTGGCTGCGGAGTTCGCCGTAGCGCAGGTCGAACGGCTCGTCGTCGACGAGCAGCCGGATCAGCTTGCCGTTGGTGACGTTGATGACGCTCTGCCCGGACTCCGGGAAGCCGTAGCCGCTCTCCGCGTACGGCAGCGGCCGCAGTTCGAACACGCCGTTCAGGTAGGTGCCGGGCAGGCCGTGCGGCTCGCCCTCGTCCAGGTTGCCGCGCAGCCCGATGTGCCCGTTGGACAGCGCGAACACCGACTCGGCGCGGGCCTGCCCGGGCAGGTCGAGGCCGTGCTCGGTGATTCCCCACGGGTCGACGGTGAACGCCTCCGACGGGCTCATCCGCGCTCCTCCAGCAGCTCCGCGAGGTCGTCCACCACGATCGTCGCGCCGTGCTCGCGCAGCGCGCCGGCCTGCCCGGTGCGGTTCACGCCGACCACCGCGCCGAAACCGCCCGCCCGCCCGGCCGCGACGCCCGCCAGCGCGTCCTCGAACACCGCCGCCCGCTCCGGGGCCGTCCCCAACTGCCGGGCCGCCGCCAGGAAGGTGTCCGGCGCGGGCTTGCCCGCCAGGTGGTCGCGGGCCAGCGCCAGCCCGTCCACCACCACCTCGAACAGGTCGTCGATCCCGGCGGCCCGCAGCACGTCCCGGCAGTTCGCGCTGGACGACACCACCGCGCGCGGCAGCCCGAGCTCGCGCAGCCGGTGCAGGTACGCCACCGAGCCCGGGTACGGCTGCACGCCCTGCTCGCGGATCAGCCGCAGCACGGTGTCGTTCTTCGCGCTCGACAGCCCCTGCACGGTCCGGCTGCCCGGCGGGTCCTCCGGGGTGCCCTCGGGCAGTTCGATCCCGCGCGAGGCGAGGAACTGCCGGGTGCCGTCCAGCCGGGGGCGCCCGTCCACGTACCGGTCGTAGTCGCCGCCCGGGTCGAACGGCACGAACTCCGTGCCGGTGCGCGCCGCCTCGGCGCGCAGGAAGGCGTCGAACATGTCCTTCCAGGCCGCGGCGTGCACCTTCGCGGTCTGGGTCAGCACGCCGTCCAGGTCGAACAGGAAGGCCTCGATGCGGTCCGGAAGTCCCAACATGCAGCCAGTCTCACCCGTACGCGCCGCTCCATGCCGGTCATCGCCGCCCGGCGCGTCGCGCCGTCACTCCTCCTGCGCGTGCACCCCGGGGTGCGGGTGGCCGGTGGGGACGAACAGCGGCTGCGCCCGGCCGCTCTGCGCGTAGTCCTTCAACCGGACCACCAGCTCCGCCCAGCGGCCCGCCGCCACCGGCACCGCCGGGCCCGCGTCCACCGCCCAGCCGAGGTGGCGCAGCAGCAGCAGCGACTGCCGCGCGCCGTCCGGGTGGTCGAAGAAGTCCCAGGTCACCGTCGTCCCCTGCCAGGCCGGCGGGAACACTCCGACGCTGCGCCAGGCCACCCGCTCGACGTCCGCGCGCTCCCGGCGCAGCCGCAGCGGCTCCGGCCCGTCCGGCACCGTGAACAGCAGGTCCTCGCCGTCCCGTTCCAGCCCGGTGGTCCACCAGGACGCCAGGCCCTCCCGGGTGTCCAGCGCCGCGAGCAGGCGCTCCCGGGGCGCCGCGACGTCCAACTGCAGGGCGATCTCGGCCATCGCACTCACCTCAACCCCCACCATCGCGCCCGGCCGTCCGCCGGGCAACCGCGGTCAGGTCGTCAGCTCCAGCGTCTGGTGGATCGTCGCCGCGTCGTCCAGCAGCCGCACCAGGGTGTGCGCCACCTCGTCCCGGGAGACCTGCCCGAACCGGTTCGGCGGCGGCGCCAGGTGCGCGTGCCGGTCGGTCGGCTCGTCGGTGAGCGCCGCCGGGCGCAGGATCGTCCAGTCCAGCGGCCGGTCCTTGAGCGCCTCCTCGGCGGCCCACTTGGCCTTCAGGTACGCGTCGAACTCCGGCGTGACCTCCGGGTCGCCGATCTTGTCCAGCCCCATCGAGGAGACCAGCAGGTACCGCCGCGCCCCGGCCCGCTCGGCCGCGTCCGCCAGCAGCACCGCCCCGGCCCGGTCCACCGTCTCCTTCCGGGCCGCCCCGCTGTCCGGCCCGGCCCCCGCCGCGAACACCACCGCGTCCGCGCCCGCCAGGTGCCCGGCCAGCTCCTCCACCGACACCGACTCCAGGTCGCACACCACCGGCCTGGCCCCCACCGCGTGCAGGTCCCCCGCCTGCGCCGGGTTCCGGATCAGCCCGGCGACACCGTCGCCCCGGCCGGAGAGCAGCTTCGAGAGCCGCAACGCGATCTTGCCGTGCCCGCCTGCGATCACCACGTCCATGGAACGCGACGCTACCCGCGCCGCCGCCCCCCGGCATGCCGGGGAGCGGCCCGCTACCCCTTCGGCGCGGGCGTCAGCCGGCTGGCCACGCCGACCCGGTTGAGCGCGTTGATCATGCTGATCAGGCCGATCAGGTGGGCCAGTTCGGCCTCCGGGAAGTGCTTCGCGGCCTCCGCGAACACCCCGTCCGGGACGCGGGTCCCGGCGACCAGGGTGACCGACTCGGTGAGGGCCAGCGCGGCCCGCTCGCGGGCCGTGAAGTACGGGGTCTCCCGCCAGGCGGCGAGGGTGTCCAGGCGGTGCTCGCGCTCGCCGTGCGCGCGGGCACCGCTCGCGTGCGAGTCCAGGCAGTACGCGCAGCCGTTGATCTGCGAGGCCCGCAGGTTGACCAGCTCGGCGAGCAGCGGGTCGGCCAGGCCGGCGGCCGCGGCCCGGGCGGCGTCCAGCAGGGGGCGGTAGAACTCGGGGGCGTGCTCGCGCAGCGAGATGCGGAGAGCGGGGGCGGGAACGGTGGATTCGTCGGTCATACGGCCCACCGTAGGCGCGCGGTGGACCAGCGGCGTGGTTCATTGGGGGGATGGATTCCTGGGCCACTTTCGGCGGCGACCTGCACCTCGACCTGGACGCCGGACGGGCCCGCGGCCTCGGCCTGCGCGCCGCCCTGGAGGACGCGCTGCGCACCGCCGTCCGCGACGGCCGGCTCGCCGCCGGCACCCGGCTGCCGTCCTCCCGGGCGCTCGCCGGCGACCTCGGCATCGCCCGCAACACCATCGCCGAGGCGTACACCCAGCTCGCCGCCGAGGGCTGGCTGGCCTCCCGCCAGGGCTCCGGCACGGTGGTCGCCCGGCCCGGACCCGGACCCGGCCCCGCCGACCCGCCACCCGGACCGCCCGCCCCCGCCGCCCCCGCGCACAACCTGCGGCCCGGCTCGCCCGACCTCAGCCGCTTCCCCCGCACCGCCTGGCTGGCGGCCGCCCGCCGGGCGCTGGCCACCGCCCCGCACGAGGCGTTCGGCTACGGCGACCCGCGCGGCCGGATCGAACTGCGCCGCGCCCTGGCCGGCTACCTGGCCCGGGCCCGCGGCGTGCGCACCGACCCGGAACGGCTGCTGGTCTGCACCGGCTACCTCCAGGGCCTCGGCCTGCTCTGCGCCGCGCTGCGCGAACACGGCCTGCGCGCCGTCGCCGTCGAGGAGCACGGACTGCCCCCGCAGCACGCCGCGATCACCGCCCGCGGCCTCGCGCTGCGCCCGCTCCCGCTGGACGAGGGCGGCGCCCGCACCGACGAACTCGCCCGCACCGACGCCGGGTTGGCCGTCCTCACCCCCGCCCACCAGTTCCCCACCGGCGTCCCGCTGCGGGCCGCCCGGCGGGCCGCGGCGGTCGACTGGGCCCGGCAGACCGGCGGCTACCTGCTGGAGGACGACTACGACGGCGAGTTCCGCTACGACCGGCACGCGATCGGCGCGATGCAGGCCCTCGACCCCGAACGGGTGGTGTACGCGGGCACCGCCTCGAAGTCCCTCGCGCCCGGCCTGCGCCTGGCCTGGCTGGCCCTCCCCACCGCCCTGGTCGAACCGGTCACCCGGCACAAGCGGCTGGCCGACGGGCAGAGCGGCGCCCTCGAACAGCTCACCCTCGCCGAACTCGTCGACTCCGGCGGCTACGACCGGCACGTCCGCCGCAGCCGGCACCTGCTGCGCCGCCGCCGCGACCGGCTGGTCGAGGTGCTGGCCGCCCGCGCCCCGGACGTCCGGGTCACCGGCCTCAACGCCGGCCTGCACGCCGTCCTGGAACTGCCCGCCGACGGCCCCGGCGAGGACGAACTGCTGCACCGCGCCCGCCGGGCCGGCCTCGCCCTGAACACCCTCGGCTGGAGCCTCGCCCCCGGCGCGACCCCCGCCCCGGGACGGCCCCCCGGCCTGGTGATCGGCTACGGCAGCCCGCCCGAGCACGCCTTCGAGCCCGCGCTCGACGCCCTGTGCGCGCTGCTCGCGCCCTGACGGCGGCTGGGCCCTGGTGACTGCTCAGCCCTGGTGGCTGCCCACGTAGAACAGCAGGAACAGGAAGGCGGCGAACAGGTGCCCCGCGACGATGTAGATCCACACCCGGATCCACACCCGGTTCGAGGCCCGGTAACCCGCGTCGACGGTCTCGGCGTACTGCGGGACGGGGGTGTGGGGGGCGGGCTTTCCGGTGTCGGCCATGGTGGGTTCCTCCTCGGGTGAAGGTGATCGCTGATCGCTGATCGCTGATCGCTGATCGCTGATCGCTCGGGGCTCGGGGCTAGAGGCGCGGGGCGTCGCCCAGGCACAGGTCGCCGCCGGGGCTCTGCAACAGCGTGTGGACGAAGACCAGGTCCAGGCCGGAGGCGGAGTCCGCGGCGATCACGTGCGGCGTCATCGAGTCGAAGTGCGCCGAGTCGCCCTCGTCCAGCAGGTGGACCCGGTCGCCCAGGGTCAGCTTCATCCGGCCCCTGGTGACGTACAGCCACTCTTCTCCCGGATGGACTCGCACCACGGCGTCCTGGGTGCTCGGCGGCACGTGCACCCGCAGCGCCTGCATCGCCCGGCCCGGCGCACCGGCCCGCCGGTACCCCCAGCCGCCCGCCCGCCCCGGCTCGATCGCCCCACCCCGGATCACCGGGTCCGGCTCGCCGGGCTGCTCCCCGAGCAGCTCGGCCACGCTCGTCCCGTACGCCCGGGCCAGGCCCAGCAGCACCGGCAGCGAGGGCTGCCGCCGCCCGGTCTCCAGACGCGAAAGGTAAGCTGGCGAGAGACCGACCCGGGCCGCCGCCACCTCCAGCGTCAACCGGCTGGAGACCCGCCGTTCCCGCAGCCGCGCGCCGAGGCCCGCGACCTCCTGGTCCTCACCGAGAGGGCTGTCCGTCATGTGACCAGTGGACACCTTTCCTGCCCCCGAGGCAACAAACGTGCCTCACAGGCAAATCCCCCCTCCTGGCGGCACCCCAGTCTCCCGCCCCACCCACCCCACCCACCAGAGGCCGACCGGCCCTCCCCCGCCCCCATCGCTTCGCGCCCATGCCGGTCGGTCACCTCGGCGCCGCCTGGCCTTCCCGCGCTCACGCCGCCCGGCGGGTTCCCGGCTCACGCCGCCCCGCCCCCGGCGGGTTCCCGGCTCACGCCGCCCCGCCCCCGGCGGGTTCCCGGCTCTCGCCGCCCCGCCCCCGGCGGGCTCCCGGCTCACGCCGCCCCGCCCCCGGCGGGCTCCCCGTCCCTCCTCGTCCGCTTCTCCCATCCGTCCCCCGCCCGCTTCTTCCCGTCCGTCAGGGGCGGGGGATGTTGCGGAGGTTGGAGCGGGCCAGGTCGATCATCTTGCCGACGCCGCCGGTGAGGACGGTGCGGCCGGCGGCGAGGGCGAAGCCCTTGAGTTGGGCGGCGGTGATGTGCGGGGGGATGGAGAGGGCGTTGGGGTCGGTGACGACGTCGACGAGGGCGGGGCCGGGGCGGTCGAGGGCGTCGGCGAGGACTTCGCGGACCTTGGCGGGGTCGGTGACGCGTTTGGCGGGGATGCCGCAGGCGCGGGCGATGGCGGCGTAGTCGACGTCGCCGTTGTCGATCTCGGACTCGGGGTAGCCGGAGACCAGCATCTCCAGTTTGATCATGCCGAGCGCGCCGTTGTTGAAGACCACGGTCTTCACCGGCAGCCGGTACTTCGCCACGGTGAGGAGTTCGCCGAGCAGCATGCCGATCCCGCCGTCGCCCGACATCGAGACCACCTGCCGCCCGGGGAAGGCGAGTTGGGCGCCGATCGCGTGCGGGAGGGCGTTGGCCATCGAGCCGTGGAGGAAGGAGCCGATGACCCGGCGGCGCCCGTTGGGGGTGAGGTAGCGGGCGGCCCAGACGTTGCACATGCCGGTGTCGACGGTGAAGACGGCGTCCTCGGCGGCGACGTCGTCCAGGATCGAGGCGACGTACTCGGGGTGGATCGGCCGGTGCTTCTCGATGTCCCTGGTGTAGGCGCCGACCACGGTCTCCAGCGCCTTGCAGTGCCGGTCGAGCAGGCCGTCCAGGAACCGGCGGTCGGTCTTGCGTTCCAGCAGCGGCAGGACGGCCCGCAGGGTGGCGGCGACGTCGCCGTGCACGGCGAGTTCGAGCGGGGTGCGGCGGCCGAGCCGGGTCGCGTCGTGGTCGACCTGGACGGTGCGGGCCTGCGGGAGGAAGGAGTCGTACGGGAAGTCGGTGCCGAGCAGCAGGACCAGCTCGGCCTCGTGCAGGGCCTCGTGGCAGGCGCCGTAGCCGAGCAGGCCGCTCATCCCGACGTCGTAGGGGTTGTCGTACTGCACCCACTCCTTGCCGCGCAGGGTGTGGCCGATCGGGGCCTTCAGGGTGTCGGCGAGGTGCATCAGCTCCTCGTGCGCCCCGCGGACGCCCGCGCCGGCGAAGAGCGTCACGGTGCGGGCCGAGTTCAGTGCCTCGGCGAGGGCCTGCACCTGGGACCAGGGCGGGGCGGCGACGGCCTGTTCGGTGAGGAAGGTGCTGTGGCCGGTGGCGGCGGGGGCGGTGAGCGCGGCGACGTCGCCGGGGAAGACCAGGACGGAGACGCCGGGGGAGCCGAGCGCGTGCTGGACGCCGACCCGCAGCAGCCGGGGCAGCTGGGCCGGGTTGGAGAGCGCCTCGCACCAGGAGCTGCAGTCGGTGAACACCCGCTCGGGGTGGGTCTCCTGGAAGAAGCCGGTGCCGATCTGCCCGGACGGGATGTGCGAGGCCAGGGCCAGGACCGGGACGCCGCTGCGCTGGGCGTCGTACAGGCCCTGGATCAGGTGGGTGTTGCCGGGGCCGCAGCTGCCCGCGCAGACCGCCAGCCGCCCGGTCAGCTCGGCCTCGGCGGCGGCCGCGAACGCCCCGGCCTCCTCGTTGCGGACGTGCACCCAGGAGATGCCCTCGGCGCGGCGGATCGCGTCGACGACCGGGTTCAGGCTGTCGCCCACCACCCCGTACACCCGCTCGACCCCGGCCTGCCGGAGCACCTCCACCATCTGGTCGGCCACGCTGCCCACGGGATCACCTCACGCCGGGTGCCACCGCCGGGCACCGTCACCGAAACGGACATTCGCACCATAACGGCTCGGGTGTCCGGGGTGCGGCTACTGCCCGTCGACGGTCGCGCCGAGCGCCTCGCAGGCACCGGTGGTGGAGTCGGCGAGCGGGCCGACCACCGGGTACTGGGCGAGGTCGCGGTGGCACAGTTCGGCGGTGGTGGGCAGCGTGCCGTGGTAGCCGGTGTCCAGGCCCTGGGCCTGGCCGAGGCTGCCGGCCTGGGCGATCGGCGCGGCCTGGGCGGGGGCCTGGGCGAGCGCGAGGCCGGCCATCGACAGGACGGCGAGTGCGGTGAGCTTCTTCATGGCAGGTCCAACGAGGGGCGCCCCCGCCCGGTCACGTGGATTGACCCGGCGGGGGCGGTCGGCGCCGCGACCGGCCCCGGCTCAGGACAGCCGCACCCGCAGGCCGGTGACGCTGTTGCTGAGGAAGGAGGTGATCGGCCGCGGCCCCGCGCCCTCGGCGAGCCGCAGGCCGGGGAAGCGGGTGAACAGCTCGCGCAGCGCGGTCTCCGCCTCCAGCCGGGCCAGCGTCGAGCCGATGCAGAAGTGCGGTCCGTGCCCGAGCGAGAGGTGCCGCAGCGGGGAGCGGGTCAGGTCGAAGCGGTCCGCGTCCGGCCAGTGGCCGGGGTCGCGCCCGGCGGCCGCGTACGAGGCGAGGATGCCGTCGCCGGCGGGGATCACCGTCCCGCCCAGCTCGATGTCCTCCAGCGCGTACCGCATCGGGAAGTGGCCGACCGGGGAGTCGCGGCGCAGCGTCTCCTCGACCACCGCGGACCACGGGACCCGGCCGTCGCGCACCAGCGCCAGCTGCTCGGGGTGCCCGAGCAGCGCGAGCACCGCGTTGCAGACCAGGTTGAGGGTGGTCTCGTGGCCGGCGATCACCAGTTGCAGCAGGATGCCGATCAGCTCGGGCTCGGTCAGCCGGTCCTGCTCCTCGCGGGCGGCGATCAGCGCGCTGGTCAGGTCGTCGCCGGGGGCGGCCCGCTTCTCGGCGGCCAGGCCGGCCAGCAGCGCGCCCATGTCGCGGGCGGCGGCCGCGCTCGCGCCGGGCACGGCCGAGGAGTTCACCACGATGTCCGACAGCTCGTGCAGCCGGTCCTGCTGCTCGGGCCGCAGGCCCAGCAGTTCGCCGATCACGGCCATCGGCAGCGGGTAGGCGAAGGAGGTCCGCAGGTCGACCGTCCCGTCCGGGGCCGCCGCCGCGGCCGCCGCCAGCCCGTCCAGCAGCTCGTCGACCCGCCGCCGGACGGCCGGGGCCAGCTCGCCGACCCGGCGCGGGGTGAGCGCCTGGGAGACCAGGCCGCGCAGCCGCCGGTGGTCGGCGCCGTCGGAGGTGGTCAGCCCGGGGACGGTCACGAAGGTCAGCAGCGGCCAGCCCTCGGGCAGCCGGTCCTCCCGGTACAGCGTCCAGTGCTCGGGGCCCTTGGCCACCCGCGGGTCGGCGAGCAGCTGCTGCAGGGCCTCGTGGTGGTTCACCGACCAGACCACCACCCCGCCAGGGAGCTCAACCTGCGTCGCAGGTCCGCGAGCGCGGAGCCGCTCGTTCTCGGCGAGCTGGTCGGCTCCGGCGGGGTCGAGCCGGTAGGGGCAGACCCCCGGGGCGGCGGCGGCGTCCATGCGGTCCTCTCGAACGGGGTGAGCGGGGCGAGCGGGGCGGGCTGGGTCTGGCCGGCCGGGTCGTACGCGGCGGGCCGGGGCGGGGTGAACGAGCTGTACAGCACCGGCAGGCTGACCAGGGCGCGCGACCACGGCGACTGTCGCCAGGTCAACTCGTGAGGTGGGACGGCCAGTTGCAGGTCGGGCAGACAGTGCAGCAGGGTCTCGACCGCGGTCTCCACGATCAGCCGGGCCGGGTCCTTGGCCGGGCAGACGTGCCGGCCCGCGCCCCAGGCCAGGTGCGCCCGGTTGCCGCTGAGGCCCTCCGGCCCGTGCGCCGCCGGGTCGTCGTTGGCGCCGGCCAGCCCGAGCACCAGCAGGTCGCCCGCGCTGATGTACTGGCCGCCCAGCACGGTGTCCGAAGTGGCCCACCGGCCGGGGAAGTTCTGCACCGGCGGGTCGCGCCACAGCACCTCGTCCAGGGCGTCCGCGACGGTCGCCCGGCCGCCGGTCAGGCTGGTCCGGAAGCGGCGGTCGGTGAGCAGCAGCCGCACCGTGTTGCCGATCCAGTTGATGGTCGACTCGTTGCCCGCGACCAGCAGCACGACCAGGTTGTGCACCGCCTCGTCGTCGCTCAGCCCGGCCGGGTGCGCCAGCAGCCAGGAGACCAGGTCGTCGCCGGGCCGGGCCCGCCGCTCGGCGACCAGCCGGCCGAGCAGTCCGGCGAACGCGGCGGCGGCGCGCTGCGACTCGGCGCCGCTGTCCACCATGCCGGTGATCATCGCGAGCAGCTGCGGACCGTCCTCCTCGGGCAGGTCGAGCAGCATGGTGAAGACCAGCAGCGGCAGCCGCCGGGTGAACTGGGCGACCAGGTCGGCGGTGCCGTCCGGCCCCCAGCTCTCGACCAGCGCCAGCGCCGCCGCCTCGGTGGTCTCGCGCAGCAGCCTGTGGTCGATCCGGCCCAGCGTCTCGCCGACCGCGGCGCTCAGCCGCCGGTGCTCGGCGCCGTCCATGCTCTGCAGGGTGGGCCGCCACATGGTCATCGGCACCAGCGGCGAGTCCGGGCGCAGCCGGCCCTCCCGGGGCACCCGCCAGTACCGCGAGTCCTTGGAGAACTGCTGCTCGTTGCGGGTGAGTTCGAGCAGTTCCTGGTAGCCGATCACCAGCCAGCCCTCGACCCCGGGCTCCAGCTCGATCGGCGCGACCGGGCCGTGCGCGGCCCGCAGCCGGGCGTACAGGCCGTGCGGGTCGTCGGAGACCGCCGGGCCGTACAGCGGGGCGGCGTCGGCCCGGCCGGGGTACGGACAGCCCGCCGCCAGGTGCTCGGGAACGGTCATGACAGCTCCAGGGCGCCGACCCGCAGGTGGTCGACGAAATCGATCAGCAGGCGGTGCGCGGCGTCCTCGTCGCGGACGTCGCAGGTCAGGATCGGCACGCCGGGCAGCAGGTCGAGCGCGGTCCGCAGCTCCCCCTCCGGGTAGTCCGGGGTGTCGGGGAAGACGTTCACCGCGACGGCGAACGGGATCCGCTGCTCCTCCAGCAGCCCCAGCACGTCGAAGGACTCCTCGATCCGGCGCGAGTCGACCAGCGCGATCGCGCCCAGCGCCCCGCGCGACAGGTCCTCCCAGAGCGGCCAGAACCGCTGCTGGCCGGGCGTGCCGAACAGGTACAGCGCCAGCCGGTCGCTCAGCGTGATCCGGCCGAAGTCCAGCGCCACCGTGGTGGTCGACTTGTGCGGCCGCCCGGTCAGGTCGTCGACGTCCTCGCCGGCCGCCGTCATGGTCTCCTCGGTGCGCAGCGGGTCGATCTCGCTGAGCGCCCCGACCAGGGTGGTCTTGCCGACCCCGAACGGGCCGGTGACCAGGATCTTCACCGCGCCCTGCACGCTCGGCGGCAGGTACACGGGCTCAGTGGAGCTGGCGGAGGCCAACCAGCACCTCCTCGATCAGCGCCAGCGGCGCCCGCTCGGCCGGCCGGGCCGGCGGCAGCACCTGGACGGCGCCCAGCTCGCACAGGTCGCCGACCAGCACCTTCAGCACGCTGATCGGCAGGCCCAGGTGGGCCGCCACCTCGGCGATCGACAGCAGCTCCCGGCAGAGCTCCAGGACGGCCAGCTGCTCCCGGTTCACCGTCATCGGGTCGACCGCGACGCCCGGCACCGTCCGCACCAGGCTCTCGAACTCCAGCTCGCCCAGGTTGCCGAGCGAGGCCCGGCTGCGCCCGCCGGTGATGACGTACGGGCGAACCGGCCCGCGGGTCACCGCGCTTCCCCGGCGAGCGCCGCGCCCTGCCGGGGCGCGGCCGTCAGGTGTTCGCCGATCCGGCCCACCAGCACCTGCATCTGGTAGGCGACCAGGCCGGCGTCGACCGAGTCCCCGGCGACCACGGCCAGGTGCGCCCCGGCCCCGGCGGCGACCACGAACAGGTAGCCGCCGCCGTACTCGATGACGATCTGCCGGGTGCTGCCGTCGCCGAAGCCGGACGCGACCCCGCGGGAGAGCGACTGCAGCCCGGAGCAGGCGGCGGCCAGCCGCTCGGCGTCGTCCCGGTCGATCCGGGGGCTGCGGCCGATCTCCAGGCCGTCGTTGGACACCACGAGGGCGTGCCGGACCTCCGGTACGGCGGTGATGTCGGTCAGCAGCCAGCCGAGGTCAGGGTTGGTCGTCACGGGAGTCTCCCAGGGGGGAAGCGGGGAATACGTCGGGGCGGCCCGGGGCGGACCGCCGGTTCTGCTGGGCGGCCGAGCGGCCGTCCGCGGTGCCGTTCTGGAACAGCGACATGAAGGTCTGGGCCTCGCGGGCGGAGCGCGGCGGCACCGCCTGTTCCGGGGGGAACGGGCGCTGCGGGTTGCCGCTCCGGCGGTTGGTCCGGCGCGGCAGGGTGCCGCCCCGCGCGGGGACCGCCGGGGGCTGGCCCGCCGCGGTCCGGGGGATGACCGGGCGGGTCGGACGGGTGGGCAGCGGGGCGGGGCCCGGCGGCTGCGGCGCCTCGGCCTGCGGGGCCGGCAGGCCGTGCTGCGGCAGCGGGTCGGTGAGCAGCGCGTTCGGCAGCAGCACCACCACCCGCACGCCGCCGTACGGGGACGGGGTGGAGTGCACGGTGACCCGGAAGCCGTACTGCTGGGCGAGCCGGCCGACCGCGGCCAGGCCCAGCTGCGGGACCTCGCTGATCCGGGAGACCTCCAGCGAGCCGCCGCCGGCCAGCGCGGCGGCGGCCTTGGCGACCGTCACGTCGGTCATCCCGACGCCGCAGTCGTCGATCTCGATCACCGCGCCGTTGTGCACCGGCATCAGCGTCACGTACACCTGCGAGCTGGGCGGCGAGTAGCGGGTCGCGTTGTCCAGCAGTTCGGCGACCGCGTGGATCAGCGCCTCGGCGGCCGCGCCGAGCACGGCGGTGTCGATCCGGTTGTGCACCACCACCCGCTGGAACGGCAGGATCCGGCCCTGCGCGCCGCGCACCACGTCCTCCAGCGGGACGGGCTCGGGCCAGGTCCGGCCGGCCCGGGCGCCGCACAGCACGGCCAGGGTCTGGGCGAGCCGGGCCTGCTGGGCGGCGGCGTGGTCGGCCCGGAGCAGTCCGTCGAGCAGCACCGGGTCGTCGTGGGTGCGCTCCATCTCGTCCAGCCCGGCCTGCTGGTCGTGCGCCATCACCAGGATCCGGCGGGCCACGCTGAGGAACGCCCGGCGGGTCGCCGCGTTCATCTCCTGCTCCTGCAGGGCGGCTTCGGCGCCGGCCTGGCGGTGGGCCAGCTCGGCGGCCAACCGCTCGCGCAGCTCGGCGAGTTCGTCCTCGCGGGCGGACAGCCGGCGGCGCAGGGCGTGGGTGACGGCAGCGGAGCGGGCGGTCGCCGCGAGAGCGCAGAGGGCGAGCAATGCGGTTGCCGCCAGGCACCATTGAGTGGTCGTCACACGCGGAGTTTATGGTGCTGTTACTACTGGCGTATGAACGGATACGACTTCTGCTGTTCAGATGCCGTCAATTTCGGACAGGACGGACAGCCGGGGGCACCGCTCAGGCAACCGACCGGTGCATCAGCAGCAGCGCCACGTCGTCCTGCCGGACCTCGCGCTCCGTCACGTTCAGCGTCAGCAGGTCGGCCAGCCGCTCCAGCGCCTCCGGCCGCCCCAGCCGGCCGGCCCCGCCCGCCTCCGCCGTCCACAGCTCCAGACCGCCCAGCATCCGCTGCACCGACTCGTCGTAGTCCTCGTCCCGGACCTCCACCAGCCCGTCCGTGTAGGCCAGCAGCGTCTCGCCCGGCTCCAGCCGCGCCTCCACCAGCGGGTAGCGCACCCCCGGCAGCACGCCCAGCGGCGGGCCGCCCGACAGCTCCAGCTCGGCCGCCCCGGCCGCCCCGATCCGCACCGGCTGCGGATGCCCGGCCCGGGCCGCCCGCAGCCGCCCGGTCGCCGGGTCCAGCACCACGTACAGGCAGGTGGCGAACAGCTCGGTCTCCATCTCCGACAGCAGCCGGCTGGTCCGCTCCAGCGCCGCCGCCGGGTCGTTCCCCTCCGTCGCGTACGCCCACAGCACCGAACGCAGCTGCCCCATCACCGCGGTCGCCTCCGCGTTGTGGCCCTGCACGTCGCCGATCACCAGCCCGACCAGCCCGTCCGGCAGCCGCAGCAGGTCGTACCAGTCGCCGCCGATCTGCATCCCCTCGGTGGACGGCAGGTAGCGCGCCGCCGAGGCGATCCCCGGCAGCACCGGCAGCGAGCGCGGCAGCATCGCCCGCTGCAGCTCGCTGGCCCGCTCGTGGTGCACGTCGTACAGCCGGGCCCGCTCCAGCGACTGCGCCAGGATGCCCGCGAACGCCGAGAACATCGTCCGGTCCTCGCGGCTGAACGCGCGCTCGGTCGCGAAGGTGATCAGGCAGGAGCCGACCTGCCGGCCCGACGCCACCAGCGGCAGCACCGTCCAGGCGGCCGGCGCCGCCGGGCCCCGGCGCTCCTGGCCCGGCTCGCTGAACAGCGGCGTCGCCCGGGCCAGCACGTGCTCCATCACGCCGCCCGCCAGCTCGTGCAGCCGGTGCTGCTCGGCCCGGTGCGGGCCGCCGAACACCGCCGGCGAGACCGGCGTCAGCCGGCCCTCGTCCACCAGGTCCAGCACCACGCTGGCCGCGCCCAGCGCCGGGCGGGCCACGTCGGTCAGCGCCGTCGTCACCTCGCGCACCGTCACCGCCCGGGACAGCGCCCGGGTCAGCGCCAGCAGCAGGGTCGACCGGGCGCCCGCCGCCGCGGCCGCCGCCGAACCGCCGGTCCGCTCCTCCGGCCGCCACTCCCGCCCGGTCAGCAGCCCCGCCGAGCGCACCGGCCGCTGGTGCACGTCCAGCAGCACCTCGCCCGCCTCGTCCACCCGCCACGGCAGGCCGTCCGGCCGCACCACCCGGTACGAGAGCCGGTACGGGCCGCCGGTGGCCAGTGCCTCGGCCAGCGACGCCTGCACGTCCGGCAGGTCCTCCGGGTGCACCACCCCGGCCAGCTCCGGCGCCCGCCCGGTCGCCCCCGGCGGCTCCAGGCCGACCACCCGGTACGCCTGCGCGTCCCACAGCGTCTCGCCGGTGACCAGGTCCCGCTCGAACGCCCCGGCCCCCGCCGAGCGCACCGCCAGCGACAACAGCCCGCCGTCGGCGGACGGCAGCGCGTGCACCGGCCGGTCGGCGGCCGGGTCCGCCGCCTGGACGTGGTGCAGCAGGTGCGCGAGCCGGTGCGCGACCGCCTCGGCGAAGGTCTCCAGCAGCTCGACGTCCCGCTGCGGGACGGCCCCGCGGTGCGCCAGCGCCAGCGCCAGCGCGCCGACCGGGGCGTCGTCCACCAGCAGCGGCAGCACCGCGAGCGCGACCAGGCCGGTGCCCAGCCCGGCCGCCGTGTTCGGGTAGTCCGTGCTGGTCTGCTGCGGGCTCAGCAGCACCGGCTCGCGCCGCCGCAGCGCCAGCGCCGCCGGCAGCTCGCTCGCCGGGTCGACCACCCCGTACTTGCGGTGCGCCCACTCGGGCAGCTCGTGCGAGGCGGTCAGCCGCAGCATCCCGCCGTCCAGCAGGTACAGCGCCGAGCCCGCGCCGGTGATCCAGGCCGGGCCCTCCGCCAGCAGCACCGCCAGCAGCTCGGCCGCGCTCGACGCCCGCAGCAGGGACCGCACGCACCGCAGCTCGGAACGGCTGGCCCGACGCGGAGAGCTCTGGTCCATGGGAAGCGCCCGGCCCTTCCGGTCGACGTGCCAGTGCTGACCATCTTATGGACGCACCGGGCAACCGGGCGCTTTCACGACACGTAGGGGATTCGCGACATTCCCGACACCCTGCCGGTGGCGGAACGGGGCCGGGCCGGGGCCCCGGCGGCGCGCGGGCCGCGCTACTGGCCGTCGACCTCGCCGTAGCCGGGCTGCGGGCGCGCCGCGACCGGCCGCAGCGAGCGCAGCCCGCGTGCCACCGAGACCCCGCGCAGCAGTGCCCGGCCCCAGCCGTCGGCGGGCGCCGCGGGGTGCCGCCGAGGGCCGGCGGGGGCGCCGTCCGGTGCGGTCCGGGGTGCCGGGATCAGTCCCGTGCCAGGCTCGGTGCGCTGGGTCGCCTGTGGCATGTCGCTGTTCCTCCGTGCTTGTCGGCCGCACCCGTGGAAAGGGCTCCACGCGGTATGACTTCCCGACCGGAGGACAGTGTTACGCACCAGTGGTGTCGGAATGGTGGGGGAGAGGTTGCGAAACGGTGAGGTCCCGGAGCGCCCGGCGCACGGTCGGCGCGCGCCGCGCGCGGGTGCGCGCCTCCCCGGCGCCGGGTCAGATCCCCTGCTGCTCGGCGACCGTCCGTGCGTCGTCCTCGTCCACCGCCAGGTCCGGGGCGGAGACGGTGTCCTTGAGCGGGCCGAGACCGGTCCGGTGCTCCGCCGCGGCGTGCGCGCCGGGGGCGGTCAGGGAGGCGACCACGCCGACGGCGAGCGAGGCAAAGGCGAGCATGCTGCGCTTCTTCATACCGGGTAGAACGCGGCAGGCCCCCAGGAGGTCACGGGGGCCCGGCGCGCTGCCGGGGCGCTCACCCGCCTTCCGCGCCGGGCCAGTTGGCCAGCCCCTCGACCAGCACCCCGGTCAGCCGCTCCAGCGTGACGTCGGTGCCCTCGGCGAGCCGGAACGCCCCCGCCGTGGTCAACGAGGCGTAGCCGTGCGCCGCGGCCCGCAGCGTCCGCACCGCGTGCACCGCCTCCGAGCCCGCCAGGCCGTAGCCGCGCAGCACCGCGAACAGCACGCCCACCAGCCGCTCGGCGGCCGCCGCCAGCTCGGGCCCGGGCTCCGGGTCCGGCGCCTGCGGCAGCGCCGCGTACCGCAGCGGGTGGCGCAGCGCGTAGCCCGCGTAGGCGGCGAGCAGGGCCCGGACCGCCGCGTCCCGGGAGTGGCCCAGGACGGCCGCCGCCAGGTGGTCGGTCAGCTCCTCGGTGGTGCGGACGGCGACCAGCCGGCGCAGCTCGGGCAGGCCGCCGGCGACGTGCTTGTACAGCGAGGGGGTGGCGACCCCGGCCCGGGCGGCGACGGCGGCCAGGGTCAGCGCGTCGGCGCCGCGCTCGTCGATCAGGTCCAGGGCGTGGTCCACCACGGCGGCGGTGGAGAGTCCGGCGCGGGGCATCAGCGGGCGGCCTTGTCGTCGCCGTGGGCGCCGGCCCGCTCGGCCAGGAACGGCAGCAGGGCGTCGGCGACGGCCTGCGGGCGGCCGGCCATCGGGTAGTGGCCCGCCCCCCCGATCATCACCTTGCGGCCGCGCAGCGCGGCGGCCTGCCGGTCCGCGACCAGCTCCGGCGCGGGGAAGTCCGGGTCCTTCCCGCCCATCAGCACCAGCGCGGGCACGTCGACCGCCGCGCACCAGCCGACCGGCGCCGAGTCGCCCTTCAGGTAGCCGCGCAGCGCCGCCTTCCGGCCGGGCTCGCGGAGCATCGCGGACAGGCCGGCCCGGTAGGCGTCGAAGTCGGCGGGCCGGGCGCCGGCCGGGTAGTAGAACTTCTGCAGCGCGCCCCACAGCCCGGGGAAGGTGCTGACCAGCGGCGCGGCCAGGCCGAACAGCGCCTTCTGGAAGCCGTTCAGCGGCAGGTTCTCGACGAACGCGTCGATCAGCACCACCCCGCCGGTCCGCTCGGGGGCGAGCGCGGCGGCGCGGACCACGGTGGCGCCGGTGTACGAGCTGCCGACCAGGACGGCGCCGCGCAGGTCCAGGTGGGCCAGCAGGGCGGCCAGGTCCCCGGCGATCGCGGCCGGGGTGTGGTCGGTGAAGCCGGTCGAGGACTCGCCCATCCCGCGCAGGTCCATGGTGACCACCCGGTGCCCGGCGGCGGACAGCAGCGGGACGAGGTGCCGGTAGACGGCGCGCTGGTCGAGCATGCCGGGCAGCAGGACGACCGGGACGCCGGCGCCGGGGGCGTCGTCGTAGGCGATCCGGCCGCCGGTGACGTCGAGGTACCGGGTGGTGGTGCCGGTGGTGCTGGTCATCGCGGGCCTCCTGGGCGGGCGTGGTCCGGCGCACCGGGCGCTTCCGGCCCGGCTGCTGCCGATAGCCATAAAGCTAAGGCTAATAGCCTTAGCCGTCAACCCGGCGCGGTCGCCCGGCGCGGTCGCCCGGCGCGGCCTCAGATGCCCTCCACCCGGTACGGGTCGTGCTCGGAGATCAGCTTCTCCAGTCGGGCCTGGTCGACCCGGCTGGTCAGCGCCCCCTCCTCCTGGCGGTCCCGGACCACTTTGGCCAGCGTGAACGCGGAGGTGACGACGTAGAGCAGGCCGACCGCGAGGAAGGCCCGCATCCAGGCGCTGACCGGGAGGTAGGCGATCCCCAGGGCGAGGGCGACCAGGGCGAAGCCGAAGGACGCGACGGCCTGCAGGAAGTACGCGGAGGTGGTGCGCTGCGGCACGGGTGCGGTCATGGGCCCAGGGTCCCGCCGGGTCGGGCGCCGGTCGTGAGTACGGATACTCATCCGGCCCGTCACGATCCGTCACCCGGGCCGGGTGGCCGAAAACCCGGTGGTCGACAAACCGTCACAAACCGCCCGTAGGGCGTCAGGAAAGTTCCACCGCACCTCGGCAGGCGCTTGGAATCATGGGGTCCATAGGATTAACGTTTGATAACGCAGCGCGGTCGGCAACGCCGTAACCATGCGGCACCGTGCGCCACGCCTAATCCATCCGGGCCCGTCCTCGCGGACGGCCCAGGAGCCGGGGAACCACGTTCCACCGGGGTGAATCGGGACGGCCCTGGGCCCGACCGTAGGAGACCTTCCACCTCCGAACCCGTCAGCTAACCCGGTCGGCGGCAGGGAAGGAAGGAGCGCGCCCCCGTGGCGTCGACCTACACCGAGAGCACCGGCACCCAGCTGCTCGACCACCCGGCCGAGACCGAGGCCGCCCGGCACCGGCTGCCCCGCCAGCCCCGCACCGGCGCCCCGCTGCTGGGCGTCACCGCGATGACCGCCGCGCTCAGCGCCACCGGCCTCGCCGCCGCCCCCGCCGTCCAGGCCGCGACCGCGCCCGCTCCGGTCAGCGCCGCCGACCAGGCCGCCGACGGCCCGCTCGCCGCCGACCCCGGCCTCGCCCTCGCCGCCCGCATCCTGCAGCAGGCCGACGGCCAGCGCACCGCCGCCGACGAGACCGCCCGGGTCGCCGCCGCCGAGGAGGCCGAGGCCAAGCGCGCCGAACGCGAGGCCGAGGCGGAGGCCGCCACCGGACGGCCCGAGGCCGCGCTGCCGGTCGCCGGCTACCGGCTCACCGCCGAGTTCGCCCAGGCCGGCGCCCACTGGGCCCACCTGCACACCGGCCTGGACTTCGCCGCCCGCACCGGCACCCCCGTCACCGCCGTCGCCGCCGGCACCGTCACCGCGGCCGGCTGGTCCGGCGCGTACGGCTACCGGGTCATCCAGACCCTCCCCGACGGCACCGAGCTCTGGTACTGCCACCTCTCCCGGATCAGCACCCCGGCCGGTCCGGTCACCACCGACACCGTCCTCGGCACCGTCGGCGCCACCGGCAACGTCACCGGCCCGCACCTCCACCTGGAGGTCCGCCCGGCCGGCGGCGCCCCCGTCGACCCGCTGCCCTGGCTCCGGCAGCTCGGCCTCCAGCCGTAGCGCCCCGCCGCCTCACGCCCCGCGCGGGCCGCGCGGGAACGCCGCCAGGGCGAAGAGCAGGCCGCCGGCCAGGAAGAACGGCTCGTAGAGGAAGGTCGCGAAGCGGGCCATCGCGTCCAGGCCGGCGGGCGAGCTCCGGCCCAGGGCCAGGGCGATCCAGTCCGGGACGGACGGGACGGCGTGCGCCACCAGCAGCAGCGCGGTGCCCCGGGCGGCCACCCGCAGCGGCCGGGCCGGCAGCCGGGCGCCCCAGGGGCGGACCAGGGCCAGGGCCAGCCCGGCGGCCGCCGCGCAGAGCGGGACCGCCACGACGTCGATCACCAGCAGCGGGGTGCTGTCCCGCACCGACAGCCCGTCGGGCAGGCCGAGCCGGCCGCCCAGCAGCCAGTACAGGTGCACCAGCGCGAACAGGGCGGACCAGGCGGCGGCGGCGTACGCGGCACACGCGGCGTACGGGACGCGGACGGTGCGGGCGGTGCGGGCGGTGGAGGTCATGGCCCCCACCCTGCCGCCGGGCGGCCGCCGGGCGGATCCTCCGCACGTACCCGGCGGGTGGCCCGGCAGGGCGATCTCCCGGCCGTCCGGGGTCGTCCGGGGGGACGAGCCCGGCCCCGGCGGACCCTCAGTACTCCTCGGGGGCGAGGTCGGGGAACTCCTCCAGGAGCAGCCGCGGCAGCCCCGGGACGGTCCACTCGCCGCACAGGTCGATCGCGGCCTGCGCCACCGCCTCCTCGAACTCCTCGAACCCGCCCGCGAGTTCGTCCGGCATCGGCAGGCCGCGGGCGGACCGTTCGGCCAGGTTGCGGTAGCTGCGCCGCATCAGGCCCTGCTCCAGCAGCCGGCGGGCCCCGTCGGTGGAGACGCCGATCAGCAGCGGGCGGCCGGGCTGGTCCCACTGGCCGTCGCCGTCCAGCCCGGGGAGCCGGTCGAAGGCGGCGAAGCGGTCAGCCTCCGGGAGGGCGCGGAACGCGGTCAGCCAGGCCCGGACGGCGTCCGGGTCGTCGACCGGCACCTCGTCCGCGCGCAGCAGCAGCGCGTACAGCCGGGGCCAGGTCACCAGGTCGGCGCGGCGCAGCAGGGAGAGCAGCACCTCGCCCTGCCAGTCGGTCTCGGCCCGGAGCTTCTCGGTGCGCTTGGTGTTCAGCCGGCGGGCCGCCCGCTGCCACTCGATCAGCAGCCGGACCGCCGCCGGGTACGCCGCCGGATCGCCGTCCGGCTGCACGTACAGGTGCAGCTGCTCGTACAGCAGGTGCTCCAGCACCGGGGAGGTCAGCTCCGGCAGGCCGTCGTGCAGCCGGGCCCCGCCGAGCTCCAGCAGGGTCAGCACCGTCCGCACCGCGGGCTCGGGCACCGGGTCGAGGCCCTCCTCGGCCGCCCAGCTCAGCAGGTCGTCGGCCCGGGTGCGGGGCAGCAGGTGCAGGTCTTCGTCGTCCACCCCGGTACGGTAGCCGGTCCCCGGCGGGCCGCCCGGCAGGGTCGGCGGCGGGCGGGCGGGCGTGCGGGCGGCGGCGGGCGTGCGGGCGGCCGGCGGGCCGCCCCTGGGCCGGGCACCCCGGCGGGGCGGGGGTTAACCCCACCACGGAGTCGGCAGCAGGCGTCATTACGCCGGGTGGGGCCGGGGCGGCAGATTGGTACGTGTGCCCGGCACCGCCGACCGGCGGAGCCGCCCGACGAGCCGAAGGACCGCGGATGTCCACCGCCGATCACCCCGCCACCACTCCCGGCGGTCGCCCCGACCAGCCCGGCTTCTGGCGCGCCCCGTTCTCCCGGCAGGGCTTCCGGGAGCTCGGCTACGCGCTCACCGGCCTGCCGGTGGCCGTGTTCGGCTTCTGCCTGGTCCTCCCGCTGTTCTTCACCGGCCTGGGCCTCGCCATCACCGTCATCGGGCTGCCCGTGCTCGCCCTGCTGCTGGCCGTCGCCCGCGGCCTCGGCGCCGCCGAGCGGGCCCGGATCCGCGGCCTGCTCGGCGAGGAGCTGCCCGCCCCGCCCGCCGTGGTGGTCACCCGCGAGGGCTTCTGGGGCCGGATCACCGCCCGGTTGGCCGACCCGGCCGGCTGGAAGGCCGTGTTGTACCAGGTCGCGATCTTCCCCTGGGCGGTCCTCGGCTTCGTGCTCTCCACCGTGCTGTTCACCGTCGGCTGGTCGCTCGCCCTGTTCCCCGCCTACCAGTGGGTGTTCCCCCGCTACACCGACTGGGACGGCTACCGGGTCGCCGACTGGACCGGCTCCGACGGCGTCCACCACGTCTACGAGATCACCTCGTTCTGGCAGATCGCCGGCGTCAGCCTGGTCGGCCTGGTCCTCGTCGTGCTCACCCCGCAGGCCGTCCGCGGCCTCAACGCGGTCAACCGGTTCGCCGCCCGTGCCCTGCTCTCCAGCACCGACTGAGCCGCGGCCGGACGTGCGCCGCCCCCGGGCCCGTGGTCGGATGACCACGGGCCCGGGCCGCACCCCGGGCCCGCCGAACGTCCGGAGGCCCGCATGCGCCCGACCGCCCCGCCCCGGCCCGCCCCGGCCCCGCCGGTACTCGTCACCTCCCGGCCGCTGGACGAGTACTGCGCCGGCTTCGGCCTCACCCGCGCCGGACTCGGCCGGCTGCCCGGCCCCGTCCTGGACTGCCCCGGCGGCGCCGCCGGACTCGCCGCCGAAGCCCGCGCACTCGGCTGCGAGGTGGTCGCCGCCGACCCCGGCTACGCGCTCGGCCCCGGCCGCCTCGCCGCGCTCGCCGCCGGCGGCCGCGCCGCGATGGCCGACGCGATCCGGCGCGACCCCCGCCGCCACCTGCCGGCCGACCGCCGGCACCGCCCCGACCCGTACCTGCGCAGCTGGGACCGGGCCCGCCGGCTGTTCACCGCCGACGCCACCGCCCACCCCGACCGCTACGTCGCCGCCGCGCTGCCCCGGCTCCCGTTCGCCGACGGCACCTTCGCCCTCACCCTCAGCTCCTACCTGCTGTTCGCCTACCCGGCCGTCTTCGGCCCCGCCGACCAGCTCCGCGCCCTGCGCGAACTCGCCCGGGTCACCGCCCCCGGCGGCGAGGCCCGGATCTACCCGCTCAACGACGGCCGCGGCCGCCCCTGCCCGCACCTGACCGAACTGCGCGCCGCCCTGCGCCACCACCGGATCGCCAACCGCGTCCTGCGCACCGGCCCGACCGGCCGGGTCCTCGTCCTGACCGCGCCCTGACCTCGCCCTAACCGCCGTTCAGCGCGCGCACCGCGCCCAGGTAGGCACCCACCGCGTCCCGGCTGCGGGACAGGCACTCGACCCGCTCGGCCAACTGCCGGTACTCGTGCTCCAGCACGGCCAGCGTCTCCGGCGCCGGGTCGCGGACGTGGAACTGCCCGTCCAGCAGGCACGGCAGCACCGTGCGGATGGTCCGGGTCGACAGGCCGGAGGCCAGCAGCGAGCGGATCTGCCGGACCCGCTCCACCAGCGGCTCCCCGTACTCCCGGTAGCCGTTCGCGGAGCGCCCGGGCTTCAGCAGACCCTGCTCCTCGTAGTAGCGCAGCAGCCGGGGCGCCACCCCCGTCCGGTTCGCCAGCTCGCCGATCCGCACCCGTTCCCCCGTCCGCCGGAAGGACTTGACTCTCACACCGGTGTGAGAGTTCGACCATAACCGGCATGGCAACCACGCACCCCGAAAGCCGCCGCCGCCCCCGCCCCCGCCCCCGCCCCCGCGCCGGGGCCGCGGCCGAGCGCCCCCGGCTGCGGCTCTCCCCGCTGCTGGCGCTGGCCACCGCCGCCTTCCTCGGCATCGTCACCGAGGCGCTGCCCGCCGGAGTCCTCCCCGAGATGGCCCGCGACCTGGGGGTCGGCGAGGGCGCGATGGGGCAGACGCTGACCGGCTACGCGCTCGCCACCGGCCTGTCCGCGATCCCGCTGGCCCGGGCCACCGCGCGCTGGCCGCGCAAGCGGCTGGTGCTCGCCGCCGTCGCCGTCCTGCTGCTGGCCGACGCCGTCACCGCGCTCTCCCCGTCCTACCCGCTCACCCTGGCCGTCCGGATCGCCGCCGGCGTCGCCGTCGCCGCGATCTGGTCCGAACTCGTCGGCTACGCCCGCCGGCTCACCCCGCCCGCGCTGCACGGCCGGGCCATCGCCGTCACCGGGACCGGCGTGCCGCTCGCGCTGTCGCTCGGCATCCCGCTCGGCACCTGGACCGGTCGGCTGATCGGCTGGCGGCCCACCTTCGCGCTGGTCGCGGTGCTCGCCGCCGCCCTGCTGCTGTGGATCGCCGCCGCCGTCCCCGACGCCCCCGGCCGCCCGCCCGGCCACCGCCCCGAACCCGTCCGCGCCGCCCTGCGGCTGCCCGGCGTCCGGCCCGTGCTGTTCGTCACCGCCGGGTACGTCCTCGCCCACAACGTGCTCTACACGTACGTCGCCGCGCTGCTCGACCACCACGGCGCGGGCGGCCGCCGCGACCTGCTGCTGCTCGTCCTCGGCCTCTCCTCGGTGCTCGGCCTCGCCGTCACCGGCGCCCTGGTCGACCGGCGGCTGCGGCACCTCACGCTCGCCGCCACCGCCGCGTTCCTCGCCGCCACCGGACTCCTGCTGCTGCCCGCGCCCGCCGCGCCCCCGGTGCTGCTCGCCGCCGCCCTCTGGGGCCTCGGCTGGGGCGGCGTCGCCCCGCTCTTCCAGACCGCCGTCTCCGACGCGGGCGGCGACCGCGGCCAGACCCTGCTGGTCACCACCTGGAACACCGCGATGGGCCTCGGCGGCGCCGCCGGCGGACTCCTGCTCGCCCCGCTCGGCCCCGGCGCCCTGCCCTGGACCGCCCTCGCCCTGCTGCTACCCGTCCTCGCCACCACCGCGCTGGCCCGCCGCCACGGCTTCCCGCCCGGCCACCGGGGAGGATCGCGCTGACACCGTCGGGCCCGGAAACGCAGACGACCCGTGGGCTGCTCCCCGGCCGCCGCCCCCGGGCCCTGGGGACGGCGGCCGGGGCACCGGGGATGTACCGGTGAGCCCACGGGCCGGGTGACTGCTGGGAATTAGCCTGAGCCGGAGACCTCGACGGCCTCACCGCTGCACAGCCAGGGGCGGCTCTACTGAACCTGAAAGGATGATGTCGGGGCTGTTTGCCTGACGGCCACCGGTCTCCTCCGGTGGCTCTGTTGGCGTGAGGTACGCGCAGGGTGGCGGGTTGACCGACGCCGAGAGGGCCGCGCGGGAGCGGATCCGCTTGCAGGCCGTGGAACGCTTCGAGTCGGGGCAGAGGAACAGGGAGATCGCCGCCGCGTTGCGGGTGAGCGAGCGGTCGGTCGAGCGGTGGCGGCGGGCCTGGCGCGAGCGCGGAGAAGCCGGCGTCCGGTCGAAGGGGTCCCCTGGGCGCCCGAGGCTCGGACCTGCCCGGCTCGCCGGACTGGAACGGGAGTGGGAGCGCGGCCCGCTCGCCCACGGGTGGGCGGACCAGCGGTGGACACTCGCGCGGATCAGGACGCTGATCGGCCGGCTGTTCCACGTCTCGTACACGGTCGAGGGCACGTGGCAGCTGCTCAGACGGCTCGGCTGGTCGTGGCAGCGGCCGGCCCGTCGCGCGAGCGAGCGCGACGGCGGTGCTGTCGAGGTGTGGCGGGAGGAGACCTGGCCGCGGGTAAGGGAATCGCGGCGGAGCGCAACGCGTGGCTGGTCTTCGAGGACGAGGCCGGGCAGTCCTGGCGAGAGATCTTCAAGGACGCACCGGCCACCGAGAAGCAGCAAGCGAACATTCGGTGCAGGGAAGTCGCGTCCGCCGAGTGGCGCCGCATCGTGCCCGTGCTGGAGGTGGCGGCCGGGCTCGGCTAAGTCGACCATACGACCGTCAAGGCTTTTCGTCGTTTGCGGCCCTACCCCAGGTACGGAGTGGCCCGGTGCTCTAGAAAGTGCCGAAGTCGGAGTTGCTGGGTGTGGTGCATCGGCAGGTTTCCCATGTCGTCCGGAGCTACGAACTGGAGGTCGGTCGACTCATCGGAAATCCGGAGTTCTCCGCCCGTGATGCGCGCCGTGAAGCAGACGTTGAACTGTTGGCGCACCTCGCCGTCCGAGTAGGCGATCACGTGGCGGGGATCGGTGTACGTGCCGACGAGTCCAGTGATCTCGACGTCAAGGCCGGCCTCTTCACGGACCTCCCGGATGGCCGTTCCCGGGAGCGACTCACCAAGATCCATCGCGCCCCCCGGCAGCGCGTACAGGCCATTGTCGGTGCGTCGTTGAAGCAGGATGCGCCCTTCGGCGTCGGTCACGACTGCGGAGGCTGCAACCACAAGCCGGTTCGGCTCGGGCGCGTTGGGATCATCGTAGAACTCCGTGCGTGCCACGTGATCAACTCTCCTCAACCGGTAGGGCGGCGTTCCATACCGCATCGAAGCTCGCAGCATAGGTGTCGAACAGCGTGCCAGCGCCGGTCTGCCGCAGGTGCCAAACCGGGGCCCCAAAGGCATTGACCCCCCACACGTGCGCGTTCACCAGGATCTGGTCATCTGCCCGGTAGAGGCTGTTGTACAGCGTGGTTCCGTGGGTCCGGATCTCGATGCCCGGCGTGCCCAGCAACGGGCGGTAGTGCATGAGGGCGAGCCTGCACCGGGACTCGATGCCGTGACCGAACTTCTCTTCCTCCCCACGCTGTCTGACGTTCTCGCTCTCGGGGTCGCCAAGCGCAATCCGGATCGCACACCCTTCCGCGGCGCGCTCCCGAAGTAGATCGTTGAGGCGTGGGTACGCCTCATGAAGGAACACGGCGGCGTAGACCAGTACGTCGATGCGCTCCGTGGCCTTCGCCATCAAGTCCACGAACACAGACACCGGCAGGTCTGCGCGTTGCTCATAGAGCGCCACCAGTTCGGGGCTTATCGCTCTGGCGGCGCGTCGCTGTCGCAGACTTGGCCACAAGGCGAACATGTCTTCTCCCAGAGCTTCGGCAGCCAGACGGGCTGTCCCTAACCGGGGCGTCCGATTCTGGTTGGCCCATCGTTCAACCGACTTGGTGTCCACGCCGGCCTTCTCTGCCAGGGCGGCGCACGTCCAACCACCCGACGCCATCACGGCTTTCAGTCTCTCGTTCGGCATTTGGCCTGTCTCCCCGCACAGCCCGGACTCTTGTAGGGACGTTCTACCGCGCGAGGGACGTTCTGAAGTGTCCTTTGCGTGAGGTTTCACCGTCCAGGGGCGCTGCCAGATCGTGGTTCCAACTTGGCGGGAGGCGGCCCATGCCGGTGGAGACGCGAGCCCCCCGGACGTTCACCGACTACAAGGCCGAGTGTCGAAAGCGTGCGGCCCGTAGTGATGCTCTCGGCGACTACGACGCCCAGGTGTCAGCCAGGGTGTCCGGACGGGGCATCCCGAAGGACTGGCCGGTGTGCACCTGCGGCGCGGACCACTGCCCCGACAAGGGGGCCGTGTGACGACGGCAGCGACGACCGCTGAAGCCCCCGCAGTGTGCGCCGTGGGGGAGTCGTTCGACCGCATGGCCGCTGTGTTCGCAGAGGCCCCGCCGGAGCTGCAGGACGAGTCCGCCGTGCGGGACGTTCAGGCGCTTCGGGACAAGCACAACGCGCAGTGCACCAAGGGGTGTGCGTCGTGAGGCTGCATGGCATCGGCGGCCTGTGGGCGGGGCAGCGCCGAGCCCGCGACGGCCTTCCGGCCCCAGTGCCCTGGCGGGCACAAGACCGGCCCTCTTGCGCCGTCACAGACTCCCGTCCCCGCAAGGGACGGGCCGCATGACCCGGCGACCACCCGGCCGCCGGCTCCGCCGATGCAGGGAGGCGACTCTCATGCTCAACGCCGATGGCGGGCACGGGGGCAACCCGGCCCCGATCCAGCCCCCGCCGCCCCCGCCGCCGCCGTCCCCCGACGGTAGCTCTCCGCCCGGAGACGGGGGCCACCGGAAGTGAACGACGCCCTCCGCGAGGAGGGTGCGGACCGCCCCGGCTCCGAGCCGGGGCGGTTCCTGCTCTCCACCGGCCACATGTCCCCGGACTGGGCCGACACGTTCAACGCCGTGCCCCGCTCGCTGTTCACGCCTTCGCGCGTCTGGTCGCACGACATGGCCACCGGCCGCAGCGCGCTGGTGGACCGGGACACCGACCCGGCAGCCTGGCAGGCCGCCACGGAGGCCGACGTCCCGTTGGTCACGCAGTTCGATGACGGCGAGCACGACGGGCCGGAGCCGGGCACCGTGCCGACCAGCAGCCTCAGCATGCCGAGCGTCGTCATGTCGATGCTGCGCGACCTGGACGTCAAGCCGGGCATGCGGGCCCTCGACGCGGGCACCGGGCCCGGGTGGAACGCGGCACTGCTCGCACACCGCCTCGGCTCACAGCAGGTCGTCAGCGTCGAGTACGACCAGGACGTGTCGGCCACGGCCGCCGAGAACATGGCACGCGCCGGACTCGCACCCGAGCTGATCACCGGGGACGGTCAGCTCGGCTGGCCCAAGAGCGGACCGTACGACCGGATCATCGCGACGTACGGGGTCCGCGAGATCCCTCAGGCGTGGATCGGACAGTCTCGGACCGGCGGCGTCATCCTGGCCCCCTGGGGAACCGACTTCAGCCCGCTGGACGCCGTGGTCAAGCTCCGTGTCGCCCCCGACGACACGGCGTCCGGCCACTTCACCGAGATGGTGGAGTTCATGAAGTCGCGGAACCAGCGCCTCGCCTTCCCCGAACACGCCTCCTACGTACCGGAGTTCCCCGGCAACGCCGATACGAAGGACCGGACGACGCTCACGGCGGACGATCTCGGCGGACGCTGGGCAGTCCAGCGGTTCGTCACCGGGCTGGCCGTGCCCGACGTGACGCACCTGGTCCACCACCAGGACGAGGACACCACCGTGGCCTGGTCCTACAGCCTGTCCGACCGGTCATGGGCGGCCGTGGTGTGGCGCAAGGACCAGCCCGAAACCACCGTGTACCAGGCAGGTCCCCGGAGGCTCTGGCAGGCCGTGGAGCAGGCGCTCACCTGGTGGCACGACCAGGGCAGGCCCGGGCCGGCCCGGTTCGGCCTCACGGTCGGACCGGACGGCACGGTGCCGTGGCTGGACCATCCGGACCACCCCGTACCGATCCGAGACTGACCCCGGGCCCGGAAACGCAGACGACCCGTGGGCTGCTCCCCGGCCGCCGCCCCCGGGCCCTGGGGACGGCGGCCGGGGCACCGGGGATGTACCGGTGAGCCCACGGGCCGGGTGACTGCTGGGAATTAGCCTGAGCCGGAGACCTCGACGGCCTCACCGCTGCACAGGCAGGGGCGGCTCTAGCGAGCAGCCACCTCACGCATCCTGAAAGAACTCATGTTCATAGGATGCTGCGCACTATGACCCCGTACGTGAGCCGGAACATCCGGCAGACAGAACTAGAGTCCGTTCGCGCAGTGATCTACGCCCGCCAGTCGAAGCGACGCGTGGACGAGTCGGAGACCTCCACCGAATCCCAGATCGCCCGGGGCACTGCCCTGGCCGACGGCAAGGGCTGGAAGACCGGTCGCGTCTTCCAGGACATCGGTAAGTCCGGATGGGACCCCGACACCGAACGGGCCGGGTTCGACGCCATGATGGCGGCGGTGCGCGCGGGCGAAGTAGACGTGGTGGTCGTCTTCTCGCTGGCCCGGTTGACCCGCCAGGGCGCCATGGAGGCCATGCGCATCAACGACGTGTTCATGCAGCACGGCGTGCGCCTGGTCTCTGTCGAGGAGCCGTTCCTTGACACCACGCACCCCATCGGGGTGGCGGTGTTCGCCCTCATCGCTGCGCTGGCTCAGCAGGAGTCGGAGTTGAAGTCTGCGCACATATCCGAGGCCAAGGCTGAGCTGAAGGCCATCGGTGGCCACGTGTCTGGCCGCCCGCCGTTCGGCATGAAGACCGAGCGGGTCAAGGAAGGGAAGCTGGTCCGCTCTCAGCTCGTACCGGACCCCGAGACGGCCCCGACCGTGCTCAAGATCGTTGATCGCGTCATGGACGGCGAGACGGTGTCAGGCATCGTGCAGAGCCTCAACGAGAAGGGTGAGCCGTCCCCCGGAGCGTTGGCGCTGGCCGCCGGGCGGAAGCGGTCCGGCCGGTCGCGCAGCAACATCACACCGGCTGACCCTGACTGCCCGCCGCTCTGGGATGTGGGCACCTTGAACACCTTGCTGCGCCACCCCGCCCTTGGTGGCTTCGCCGCTGAGTGGGTCACGGACCCGGACGGGAAGCGCCGCCGCAGGGAGATCATGCGGGACAAGACCGGGGCTCCGATGGCAGCCCACAAGGGGCTCATGGAGCCGATCAGGTGGTACCAGCTCCAGGACGTTCTCAAGGGCCGTTCCCGAGCGACTGAACTTGATTGGGTGATGTCGGAGCTGTTCGCCCGACAGGGCCGAACTGGTTCCGGTAGCCCTGGGACATGAGGTATGCGCAGGGCGGTGGGTTGACCGACGCCGGGAGGGCCGCGCGGGAGCGGTTGCGGCTGCAGGCTGTGGAACGCTTCGAGGGCGGGCAGAAGAACGGGGAGATCGCTGCCGGGCTGCGGGTGAGTGAGCGGTCGGTGGAGCGGTGGCGCCGGGCCTGGCGCGAGCGTGGGGAGGCCGGGGTCCTGTCCAAGGGATCGCCCGGGCGCCCGAGGCTCAGTGACAAGCAGATCGCCAGGCTGGAGCGGGAGTTGGAGCGCGGCCCGCTGGTCCACGGCTGGGCCGATCAGCGGTGGACGCTGGCGCGGGTGAAGACGCTGATCGGCCGGCTGTTCCACGTGTCGTACACGGTGGAGGGCACCTGGCGGCTGTTGAAGCGGCACGGCTGGTCGTGGCAGCAGCCGGCCCGCCGGGCGATCGAGCGCGACGACGCGGCGGTGGAGTTGTGGAAGAAGGAGACCTGGCCGTTGGTAAGAGCACCGCGGCGGCCCTCGGCGCCTGGGTCGTCTTCGAGGACGAGGCCGGGCAGTCGATGACTCCGCCGCGCGCCAGAACCTGGGGCCGCATCGGGCGCACGCCGGTGGTCCGCGTGCGCGGACGGGGATCCGGCCGGGTCTCGATGGCGGGCATGGCCTGCTACAAGCCGGGCGAACGGTCCCGGCTGATCTACGCGATCCGCGAGTACCGGGGACGCAAGGGCGAGCCGAAGGGCTTCGGCTGGCGCGACTTCCGCGACCTGGTCGTCCGCGCCCGCGTCCAGCTCGGCGGCCCGCTCGTCCTCGTGTGGGACAACGCCCGCATCCACCTCGTGCCACCGCTCAGGGCGTTCTTCGAGGCCAACGCGCACTGGCTGACCGTCTTTCAGCTGCCCACCTACGCGCCCGACCTCAACCCGCAGGAGGGTATCTGGTCGCTGGTCAAACGCGACATCGGAAACCTCGCGGCCGCCGACCTCGGCCAGCTGACCCGGGCCGTCAAGCGCAAGCTCAAGATGATCCAGTACCGTCCCCACCTCGTCGACGGCTGCCTCGTCGGGACCGGCTTGATCATGGATGGCTGACCGACATCACGAGTTCAAGTTCAGAAGCTGACGCCGTGATCGTGTTACGAGTTCTTAGGAAAGAGAGTAAGTGTTGTACCTACTTCCGTATCTAGCTATAGCAGTACTCAGAAATAGCTCTGTAGGGGTAACTGGGAAACCTGTGTCACCGCCACCCCACTTTCCCAACACCATCATGGGAGCCCGGTTCTGCTGATCATCGGAACCGTCTGCGACCGGTGCGGGAAGGCCCTGCGGGGCCGCCAGCGCGCCGTCTGTTCGAACGCGTGTCGGCAGGCGATCAAGCGGGCCGAGAAGCGGACCACCGCTGATCTCATGGGGCGCCCTTGCGATGTCTGCGGGGACGCTGCCGACTACGCCAACGGCCACGGGGCCTGGTGTGAGGTACATACGGCCAGGGCCCGGCGCGAGGACGCCGAGGCAGCGCGCTGGGATGCGGTGTGCGCCCTTGTGGACTGTGAGAACAACGCCGGATGGGACGGCTTGGGGCGGGCCCGCAAGTACTGCTCGAACGCCCACAGCCAGAAGGCGTACCGGCTGCGTAAGGCCGCTGCCGCTGCTGCCGTTATGGCTCCCCGGTCGACTCTGACGCCAGGGGACGGACGGGAGGACGTTAGCCGCTCCGAGTAGCCACAGGTGCCGGGGTGGTGAGACCCCCGGCTTCTCGGCGTCCCCTGGCGCTAACTGAATAGCTTATGACTTCGCCCTGTTCCGCCGATCTCCGGCAGCGCAGGGCTTTTGCATGCACAAACAGAAAGGAAGCTGCGATGGATCGCAGGGAATTCGTCAGCTCGGTCATGGCGAATGTCATGGCAGAAGAGGATGTCAAGGAAGGTCGCGCCGCGCAGGCTGCTTCGCCGGACGTGAACTCGCCGGAGATCACCGCCATGCGGGAGAAGGCGGCGAAGTCCTCCGGCCTTTCTCTGGGACTGGCTGGCCGGCTGAGCGGAACTACCGAAGCTGAAATCAAGGCGGACGCCGATCGCCTCATGGAGGAAATTCGGGCCATGCCCGCAAACCTGCGCACTCAGCCGAAGTCCATTCTGCCGACCGGCGGCGCAGTTGATCAGCCGCCGTCACATCTGGACATTGACCCGATAAAGCTCGCGGCCACCATCATGGCCCGCCGACTGGGAAGCTGAACGTCAATGACCGAGAACAGCGGACCGCCGGAAAACCCGGATCTCACCATTCGAGTCCTCAACCCAGAGGGCTCAAAGGGGAATGGGGGCTTCGGCTGGCACTTCTGGGCCGACCCTACTGACGCCGATGAAACGGCAGGTGACTGCGAATGACCGAGTTCCGCAACGCTCACTTCCTGCTCAACCTGGAGGCGACGGCGAGCATTCTCACGTTCTCACCGGAGGGCCGTCCGGTCCTGGCCTACCGGCCCGTTGTCGGCTGGTTGTCAGATCCTGTACTCAGCCACGCCGAGAAGACCGGCGGGCACTCGATTCCGTACGCCATTCCGCTGGTACTGACAGTCAGCGGGGCTGCACGCGGAATGTTCCCCGCCGACTTCTCCCCGAAGGAAACGGGGAACAGCACCCCCGCGCCGGCCGAGGAATTCCTTTTGGGGGTCTCGCCAAGTCGGGCCGAGGCTCAGCGGAATTACGGCGCCGTCCTGGACGTAGTCGAGCAGCTGACGGCCGAGATTTCCGAGAAGCAGGAAGCCGCCGAGGCTGAGGCCCGAGAGGTTGCCGAGAATGCCGCGCGCGCCGAGCGTGAGGCCGCCGAGCACGCTGCCGAAATGGCCAGCCAAAAGGTGGCGCAGCGCGCTGACGTGATCAGCAATGCCGATGCGCTCATTGCCGAGAACCGCGAATTCATTGCATCGCATTCCGCCAACACGACCATGGAGAACACCCTTGACTGAGAACCTGACGCCCGAGCAGGAGCGCGCAAAGCGCCTTGAAATGCTCCACACCCAGGCCGAAATGGCCATCCCGCATTACGTTGACCTGATGACCCCGGATTCCGTCCGGGCCGCCCTCGCCGAGCTGGAGAGCACTCGGGAACGCCGGGACGCCGTGAACGACCTGGTGGGCGCGCTCCGCGTGGAGCTGGCGGGCCTGGACGAGAAGGACGCCAGGGCCGCCAAGGACGCGCTCCGCGACGGCAAGCCACTGCCCAAGGCCACGAACCGGGGACCGCTGGAGAACAAGCTTGCCGAGGCCGAGCGTCAGCAGGTGCCGCTGTACGAACTGGCCGTCGAAGCGGCTCACGCGGTGAAGGCCGCAGCCATCGCCGTCCGTGCGGATTGGCGACAGACGATCTGCGAGGAAGTCGAGAAGACCCGTACCGAGGCGCTGGCCACGACCGCTCGGCTTACGGCTCTCATGGATCAACTCAGCATCTACGCAACGGCAGTTGAGGACATGGATGGCGACCTTGCCCAGCCGTGGGGAGCGAACGAGCGGCAGTGGCGGATCATGGCCCCCCGTGGCGGGATCACGTGGGACACCGACCGGCGAGCGCTGGACCGGATCGCCTCTGACCGGCTGGAGTACTCGACCACCTACCCCGGCGGCCTGCCTGGACGGCTGAGCCCCGACGCCGACCCGGCGGAGGAGCACAACCCGCTGGCCGTACCGTCGGCAGCTTTCGGCACCCGAGGATGGTGACCGTGGGCCAGGCATGGGAGGGCAGCGACCGGCGGGCAGGGCTGCCGCGCAACTGGGTCACGCTTCGCCGCAGCATCATGCAGCGCGCTGGCTGGCAGTGCGAATGGATGCGGGCGGACACGGGCCAGCGCTGCCCCGAGGTGGCGTCCGACTGTGACCACGTGATCCCCGGCGACGACCACAGCCCGAGCAACCTGCAAGCGCTGTGCAGCTACCACCACGGGGTGAAGTCGGGCCGTGACGGCGGTCTGGCCGCCGCTGCTGGCCGGAAGCCCGGCGGCCGGTACTCACGGCTGCGCAAGCCACCCGAGCACCCTGGTTACGTTGCGTAGCAGGGGAGGGGTGGGGGAGGGCTCCCTTGGTCTCTCTCAGGGATCGGTGTCGATAGCAGGAATCGGCCTCTCTACGGGTCTGGGAGTTCCGGCCGGGCCCGCCTGTCACCCGCTGTGACCTGGCCCGGCGCCTGATTCGCCGTCCGGCCCACCCGCGCATGCACAGCGCGGGTGCACCTGCGCGCCCGCCCGCGCACGCGTGGGGCCCGCCAGGCCCAGAACCCCTACAGAGCCGCCACCCGGGGCCCTGGTCGACCCGGCAGCCGGCCGGGGCCCCAACGGGTCCACCGAACCCGCCACGGCCCGCCAAGTACCCACCGTGGCTAGAAGACTGGAGATGCCCATCCGAACACCCTTCGTCCATCCGCCATGCGGTCGGCAGTGGAGCGGCCAGCGCGCCGAGCACTGCCCGGCCTGTCACGAGACCTTCGCCAGCACCCGAGCAGGCGACGCCCACCGAACCGGCCCGCACAACGCCCGGAGGTGCCTCCCACCGGCCACGGCCGCACTCTGGCAGGACGCCCGGGGCCTCTGGCACCGGAAGCCCTACCCGGATCTCTGAGCGCGCCCTTGCCCCCGTTCCGCCCCTCGCTGGGCAGGACGGGGGCCCTTCGTTGTTTCGGGCGTGCGCCTCCGTGCCTGACGCATGATCAACTTGCATGCTGCCTTGACGACATCGCCGCTTTGAGTGATGGTCGTGCACATCCATGCAACCAGCACAGCACGGAGGGCACGATGACACTAGAGTTCATCGGGATCGACCCCGAGACGCAGCAGCAGGGATCACCGACTGTCTGGGTGGACGCAGAGCAGAAGGAACTCGTGTTCCTGGGCTGGAAGGCGTCTCCGGCCTTGAAGGAACAGTGTGAACAGAACACGGCACCCGGGCACGCTACCGAAATCCCTGAGAACGAGGACGTGATCAGGTTCCCCACGCGAATGATTCCTATTCTGAGGGAGGCGTGCGATGCCGCAGAGCGAGCCGGACTTCTTTGAGCTTCTGAAAGAGGCCAGGCACTCCGCAGTTCATCTAGAAATGCGTGATGCATACGGCGTCGGCGACGAGTCCGAGGACTTCGACCGCTGGGTGACCTCCGGAAAGCGGGATTCTGATCCCACGTCGCCGTACTGGGCTCCCTGGGTATCCGTCATTTCTGAGACGGTAGCCCGGGGCGTCAAGGTTCGCCGCGCTCGCATTGTTTCGGAGCCGGTTACGGATTACATCCGGTGGGAGCACGCCGGCACGGTCGTGAACATTGCGGCGGGCGAGGAGATTCGATGGCTTCCCCGTCGGCTGGCGTCCGGGATCGCGCTCCCCGGAAACGACTTCTGGCTCTTTGACGAGAAAATCGTTCTGTTCAACCACTTCACTGGAAACGGTGATTGGGCGGGACAGGAGCTGAGCGCTGTCCCGGACGTTGCCCAGCTGTGCGCGTCTGCATTTACGGCGGTATGGGATTCGGGAATCCCGCACGACGAGTACAAAGTCTGACCCATCAACATATCGGATAGCTAGCTCATGCCTTCATCTCCATCATCTAGTGCTCAAGACGCCCGCGAAGCCGTGGCGGCCCGACTGCGGGAACTGCTCCTAGATGCGGGGTTGACGGGGCGGGAGCTGGCTATCCGCTGTGGGTGGCATCCCTCGAAGTCCTCTCGGATTATGAACGGGAAGACCCCACCCTCCGATGCTGACATACGTTCCTGGTGTGAAGCGTGCGGAGCTGCCGGGCAGGCGGATGACCTCATTGCGGCAAATCGCACTGCGGACTCTATGTACGTTCAGTGGAAAAAGTTGCAGCGCAATGGAATGCGCCGCGCGCAAGAAGAGGTCGTTCCCCTTTGGGAGCGCACGCGCCAATTTCGCGTTTACGCTTCCAATGTTGTGCCGGGAATGCTTCAAACGCCGGGATACGCCACTGCCCTGATGGCCTCCATCACTGAATTTCAGGGCACGCCGGATGATGTGGCGGAGGCCGTAGAGGCCCGCATGGCTAGGGCTCATGTGATCCGCGAAGGAAATCACCGATTCGCATTGTTGATGGAAGAAACTGTTCTGCGCTATCGAATTGGTGATTCCGAGGCTATGGCGGCCCAGCTGGGATATCTCCTCGCAGTGATGGCGCTTCCTCGGGTCAGTCTCGGGATTATTCCGTTTACGGCACCGCGCCGAATTTGGCCGCTGGAAGCGTTCTACATTTTCGATGATCAGCACGTCGCCGTGGAACTGCTCACGGCAGGAGTCAATGTCAAGACTCCCAGCGAGATTGCAGAGTACGGGCGCGCGTTCGAGAGGCTGGCAGAGCTGGCAGTCCACGGGTCCCAGGCAAGGGCGTTGATCACGTCGGCGATTGAGGCACTGGGGTGAATCCGTGCAATCTCATGCAACTTTGTAGAGTCCAACTCGCCTAGGTCCCTAGCGTGTTGCTCATCGGTTCTGAGCAGTCCGAGGGAGTGGCCCCATGGCGGTGAGCACCAACACTCGCAAGACCAAGACCCGCGCCGAGTACCGGGCCGAGCAACGCCAGCGCGCTCCCGTCGGCGATGCGCTGGCCGACTACGACCCGGCGTACGCCGCCAAGGCCATGGAGCGAGGCATCCCCAAGGACTGGCCGTTCTGCACCTGCGGTGCCGATGTGTGCCCCGACAAGGGGGCCGCATGACGCTGCCCACGGCTTCCGCCCCGGCTGTCAGTGCGCCGGAGAACCCCTGTCTTGAATGCGCCTACTTCGACGGGGTCGAAGCGCAGTACCCGGCCGACACGAACCCCACCATTGCGCGGCACCTGGTCAGGTGGCGGCAGCGGCACGCCGACGACGGCGAGTGCACGAACCCGGAGGCGGACCCGGATGAGTGACCGCCAGGACGACCGCCAGGCGGCCGTACAGGTCCCCTCCGGGGACGTTGAACCCGTGGCCCCTTCGAGTGGCTGAGGACCCACCCGTGGCCCCGTAGGCGGCCCGCCGGGCCCCGGCCCGTTCTCAGCCCGGAGGAGCACACCGAGGTGCCCCTGTCGCCGGAGGATCGGCAGCGCCGGGCGGTGCTGCTGGCCCGGGTGCGTGAGGCGAACCACCCGAGGCGCTGACGCGCCCAACAGAACTCCCGTCCCGGCCACCTGGGGAAGGAATGGCCGGGACGGGTCGCAAAACCCGGCAGGCAAAAGCCAGTTGGGTCAAACGGCACGGAGGTACTGAGATGGGTAAGCGCGGCGGCGGCACGGGCGCCGGTGACGGCGGCAAGCAGCAGGACGACAGCAACAAGGGCTCCGGGCACGGCGGCGGCGGGTCCGACGAGGGCGGCAACACCTCGGACGGCCAGAGCCCGGCGGGCGGCAAGTGACCGGCGAGACGCTCAAGGAGGCGGGTCCCCAGGGGCTCGCCTCCGCGCTGGTGGCCAGCGGCGCGCTTTCCTCGGACTGGCTCCCGTCCTTCAAGGCCGTGCCCCGTGAGCTGTTCGTCCCGGATCGCATCTGGCCGGGCATCGCGGACGGCACGAAACAGAACCCCGTCGTGTACCGGTCGCAGGATCCCGAGGCGTGGCGAAGGGCGGTCTACTCGGACATCCCGCTGACCACGCAGTGGGACGACGGAGAACACGAGGGCGACGGGCTGGGCACGACCCCGAGTTCATCCAACTCCATGCCCACGATGGTGTTTTCGATGCTCCGAGACCTCGACGTACGCCCCGGTGACACGGTGCTGGAGGTCGGGACCGGGACGGGCTGGAACGCCGGCCTGCTGGCTCACCGCCAGGGCGACGCCAACGTGGTGACTGTCGAGTACGACCCGAACGTTTCCCGTGGCGCTCGGTCGAACCTGGACCGGGCCGGACTTGAGCCAACCGTGATCGAGGGAGACGGGCGGTCGGGGTGGGCCAAGGGCGCTCCCTACAGCCGGATCATCGCCACGTGCTCCCTGCTGGAGATCCCTGCGGCTTGGCTGGAGCAGACGGCCCCCGGCGGGATCATCGTTGCCCCGTTCGGCACCGAGTACGGCGGAGAGCAGATCGTCCGGCTGACCGTGAACGACGACGGGACCAGCGCGCACGGCACGTTCACCCGAAGCTCGGCGTTCATGCGGCTGCGCCAGCAGCGCACCGACCGGCCGCCCTTCGAGGACTACCTACGTGGCCGGGAATGGCCTGCCGACGCCGCGAGAAGCACCACCACGCTGGCCCCTCCGGACACAGGTGGGTGGTTCGAGCAGTTCGTCATCGGGGCGGCCGTGCCCGGGACGTTCTGGCGGGCGGAGCGCTACGACAACGGCGCGTACACGCTGTGGCTCTACAGCCGGGACACCCGGTCGTGGGCCTCCGCCGACTACGAGCGGGACCGCACGGAGTACGAGGTGTACCAGTCCGGCCCCCGCAACCTCTGGGACGAGGTGGAGGCCGCCTGGCGCTGGTGGGACGACCAAGGCCGTCCCGACTTCGACCGCTTCGGACTCACCGTGACCCCGAACGGCCACACGGTGTGGCTGGACCATTCGGAGAACCCGGTTCCCGTCCGAGGCTGACCCAGACCGGCCCGGCGGTCACCACGTCCCCCACGGGCGGCCGGGCCCCGACATGCCGAACCCCCGGGGCCTCGATTTGAGGGGGTCCCGGGGGCACGACAACTTCTGCGCGTTCCCGTCCGCTGGGCTACGGCTAGGCCGTAACCTCAGCGGAGGCGCGCCCGAGCGAGTCAGACGCGCTTACGTGCGCAGTTGCGTAGTTACTCAACTCAGTCGGGTAGCCGGAGCGCATTGCTGCGCCCCGGCCCCCTCAGAACCGGACGTGCGGCTGTTCACCGCATCCGGCTCAAGCGGGCTTTTGGCCACTGTTCAGGTCCTTTCTCCGGTCGCCGGCATGGAGTTGCCGGTGGCACAGCGTGTGAATCAGCTCCAGATTGCTCGGGTGGTCGCTGCCACCTTTACTGCGGTAGGTCAGGTGGTGCACGTGCACTCCCCGATACGAGGCGGTGAACCACCTCGCCCAATCCCGGACGTCATCGGGGTCGTACCCCGCGCCCTCGATCAGGTCCTGTCCGCACCTGGGACACAGTCCCTTCTGCCGGTCTGCCATCGCCAGAATCCGTTTGGATTCCACGCTGGGCATTCGCTTCCGGGCCCGGTTCCTCCAGTAGTCCTCCAACGCCGGGTCGTCGCGGGACGAATCCCCCTTGACCGCGATGTGTCGGACGATCGGCGTCCAGGAGAATTTCGTCAGGTGTCTGTCGGAATTGCCGAACACCCACCTGTCGTTCCTCCCCTTCCGATGCTGACCCCAGTACCTTTCCCGAATCCATCGGCCGGTCTTGTTCGGATGGCAGTACAGCGCCCATCGCCTCAAGGCCCAATAGGTATAGGTGTCGAGATTCCCGAAGGTTTCTTTCGAGATAACGTGCCGGTAGTAGGTTGACCAGCCCCGGACGTACGGGTTCAGTTTATCGACCAGATTTTCAGCCGGTTGACCCCGATGCCTGCGGATGGTCTCCTTGATCCTCTTCCTGGCCCGCTGTACCGCGTCCTTGCTTGGCTTGATGATCGCCTTATCGTTGTACTTACGGACGTTGAACCCCAGGAAGTCGAATCCTTCGTCGAGGTGGACGACGCGCGTCTTCTCCTCGTTGAAGGAAAGCCCTCTGGGTGCCAGCCATTCCGCGAGTTCACCCCTGCGATCCTCCGCTTCCTCCTTCGTGCCGCACAGCACCACGAAGTCGTCCGCGTACCGGACAAGAGCCGGCGACGCCATGTGCTTCCCTCCGGTGGGGAGGTTCGCGCCGATGGCGTCGCCCATCCCGTGCAGGGCCACGTTCAGCAGCAGGGGGCTGATGACCCCGCCTTGCGGGGTGCCCTCCACTGTGTGGGCGAACGTGCCCTGCTCCATCACACCGGCCCGCAGCCACCCCCGGACCTGCTCGCGCCCCGGGAAGAGACCGAGCGAGTCCATCAGGTGCTGGTGGCTGATGCGGTCGAAGGCCGCCGACAGATCCGCGTCGAGAACCCACGGCCTGCGGCAGTCCTTCTTGGCGATGACCTTGAAGATCGACTCGATCGCGTCCTGGCAGTTCCGTCCAGGGCGGAAGCCGTAGCTCCGCCCCTCGAACCGGGCCTCCCATTCCGGCTCAAGAGCGTTCTTGACCCGTGCCTGGTGGACCCTGTCCCGGATCACCGGGATGCCGAGCGGTCTCGTCCTGCCGTTCGCCTTCGGGATGTGCACACGCTTGACGGGTGTGGCGGGGATCTCCGCTACGGCGATGACCTGCCGTGCCAGCCTTCCCCGCTTCTCGGGATCGAGGGCCGTTACCCCGTCGATCCCCGCCGTCTTCTTTCCGGTGCTCTGCTGGGTGACCCGCCTGACACTCGTCAGTGTGTTGGCCCTGGACCTCAGCATGAGCTTTTGCAGGTTGCGCACCTGCTTCAGGTTTCCTGCACGAGCGGCCCTGTAGATTCGCTGACGGAGTCGCTTTACGGACTCCTCTTCCTGGCGCCAGTCGATGCTGTGCCAGAATTCGGCGTCGCCCTCGGTTCCGTTCATCGAGGGGCCCACGCCAGTGTCGAGCACGTGCGTCCCCCTCTCAGTCCAACTTGCGCCTCGGTGCAAGTCTCCGCCTCATCATCACTACATGGCCTACCAGGTCCACGTCTGCCCGCTTTCGCGTCCGGCACCTGCCGGTATCCGCCGGGTTATGGCCGGAGGGAGAGAGTTCCCTTGATTCCGGCGTTTCCCCCGGGCTTTCGCCCTGGCGGCGTTCGCTTCTTGGACCTTCCTGTTCCCGCACCGGAGTTCAGCCTTCGTTGCCTCCGGCCTACCGGCTGACACACCGGACCGATACGGGGTTTCCGCGTTCCACTGCCCTCAGTTGCGCTCGGGGTGGGAGCCCTCTTTAAGCCGACCTCCACGGTGACCTACGCGCGGGGTGATTCAACCCCATGAGCCAGTAAAAAGGCTTCGCGCCGTGTTGTGCTTCGCAGCACCAGAGGTTTCCGCCGCCGACTACATGCCATTGACGCGGCGTAAGGATAACGACCTGTAAGAACAAGGGTTCGCTTTCGCTCTCCCGTCCGAGCTTCCCCTTCGCCTGTTGCTGGACGATGGCCCGTCCTGCTCTTGGGCTTGACCACCTCGGCTCAGCACCCCGGCGTTACCGCCGACGCACCCGAGGCTGGGGACCGACCATCGGTCACGGGTCGGGGCCCACGTCTCTCTCCTGGCTGTGGGCCGCTGAAAGGCAGCGACTTCCGCGTCGCACGGATCACCTCCTTTCAGTGTGCGGCCACCATAGGCACCGCCCACCGTCCCGGGCAACGGATTTATTCGCCGGGATCCTCCGGCGGGAACGCCGAAGGCCCGGAGGCGGTGCCTCCGGGCCTTCGGGCTACTGAGTAGCGGGGACAGGATTTGAACCTGCGACCTCTGGGTTATGAGCCCAGCGAGCTACCGAGCTGCTCCACCCCGCGTCGGTGAACACCACCCTACAGCACCGCGACGGGGGAGCCGCACCACCGCCACCCGGCGGCTGCCAGGATGCCCGGATGGTGAACCCCACGGAATGGGCGCGGATCCGCGCCGGACTGCGGTTCGGACAGCGGCTCACCGGGACGGTCACCGCCGTCCCGAACCCGGGCGCGACCGGGATCTTCGTCGACGTCGGCCTGCCCGTCGGCGGCTTCGTCGACGTCCTGCTGCTGCCGGCGGACGCCCAGCGCTGGCCGCGGGTCGGCGAACGGGCCGAGTACGAGGTCTGGTGGGCCGACGATCGTCCGCAACTGCGCCTCAAGCCGGTCGACCCGCGCCACCTGGCCGAGGACTTCGCCGCCTGGCGGGCCGAGCACCGCCCGCGCTGGCCGGAGCCGGAACCGATCGACCAGGCCCGGGCCGCGGCCGCGGCCGAGGTTGCGGAACTGCTCCCTGGCGGGAACGCCGAAGGCCCGGAGGCGGTGCCTCCGGGCCTTCGGGCTACTGAGTAGCGGGGACAGGATTTGAACCTGCGACCTCTGGGTTATGAGCCCAGCGAGCTACCGAGCTGCTCCACCCCGCGTCGGTGAACACGACTCTACGGGAGCCCCGACGGAAAGGGAAATCGGTTTCCGTCCGGGGCGTTCCCGCAGCTCAGTCGGGGCGGGACGGCTGCCGGGTGCGGCGGGTCTGGGCCCAGACCGCGAAGCAGACCAGGGCGGCGAAGCACGGGACCATCACCAGGCCGTAGACCAGCAGGAAGCCGTCCGTGCCCAGGCCGGCGGCGGCGTTCCAGACGCCGTGCAGGCCCATCGCCAGCAGCAGGCCGATCGGGGCGCCGAGGCGGGCGAGCCAGCGGCGGCCGGTGGCCAGGGTCAGGGCGAGGCCGAGGCCGGTCAGCGCGGTGAACAGCGGGTGCGCGAACGGGGAGAGCAGGGCCCGCAGGACGAAGGTGTGCACCGTCCCGTCGAAGTCCCGCAGGCTGGGCGACTCGCCCAGGCCGATCGCGTCCAGCCGGGCCTGCCGGTCCGCGGTGAAGGCCCGGCCCAGGTAGAGCGCGTTCTCGGTGAACGCGAAGCCGCAGGCCGTCACCCCGCCCAGCACCACCCCGGCGGCCAGCGTGCGCGGCCGCGAGCGGGCCCGGACCCGGCCCGCCGGGGACGGGCGGAAGTGCGCCGGGCGGCCCGGCCGGTGCCACAGCAGGCGGCGCAGCCGGCCGCACGGGCGGCCCTCCTCGCAGCGGTGCCGCCGCCGCAGCGGCAGCAGCAGGACCAGCAGCGCCGCGCCCTTGGCCAGCTCCTCGATCAGCGGCGTCGCGAACTCCGCGCCCAGCGTCTCCCCGCGCGCGCCCCGGTGGGCGATCAGGAAGTCGCTCGCCCACCCGTTCGCCAGGATCGCCATCGTGGTCGCGGCGCACGCCCCCCACGCCAGGCAGAACAGCGAGTGCCGGACCGGCACCCGCGCGGTCTGGTTCAGCCAGGCCAGCGCCCCCAGCACGAACGGCAGCGGCAGCAGCGCCAGGCCCAGGCCGACCAGCAGCCCCGTCGTCCCGGTCTGCCGCTGCACCAGGCGCAGGATCAGCACCCCCGAGCCGGCCAGCGCCAGCGCCGCCACCGCCGAGGAGAGCGCCGGCCGCCGCAGCGGCCACAGCCGCCGCCCCAGCGACCGGACCCGGCCCGGCCCCGGCGGCCTCGGCGTCCCGCCGCCCTGCTGGCCGGGGATCCGCCCGCGCAGCGCCGGCGGTGCCGGCTGCGGCGGGCGCCGCGAGGGCTCCGGGAGCAGGCCGCCGGACCGGCGCGCGGTCGGCTCCGGAAGCGACCGCGCGCCGGTGGGGGGAGTCGGGGAGCCGGCGGCCGTGGCGGCGGCCACCCCGGGCGGGCCGGGGGGTGCCTCGCCGCCGGGCGGACTGCTCACCTGCAGAAGCGTAGGGGAAGCCCGCGCTCCGGGGGGAGGGGTCGGTACGATCCGTGTCCGCGCGATGACCCATCGTCAGCTCGCCGGGGCCCGTCCACCGTCCGTGACATCCGTCATGCCGGACCGGTGACGCCGGGGCCTGGGGCCGGTCCGGCCCGCGCGGGCACAGTGGTGGACGTCGGGAAGGACCGGGAAACAGGGGGAGATCCGGATGGGCAGCGTGCTGGCGGCGACCACGGAACCGGGCGTGGGGCCGGGCGTGAGGGCAGACGTGGAACCGGGCGTGCAACCGGCTGTGGAGCCGGGCGCGGTGCCGGGGGTGGAGCCGACCGCCACCGTCGCGGAGCTGCGGCTGCCGGTCTGGTTCTTCGGCTTCGAGGGCCTGCTGGCCGGGGCCTTCGACCTGCTGCGCGCCGCGCCGGGGTGCTGGCCCGCGCTGGTCGCGCTGGGGGCCGTCAACCTGGCGGTCTCGCTGACCCTGATGCGCGGCCGCCTGAGGCTCGCCAGGCTGCTGTGGCGCGGCCGGGGGACCCGCAAGGTCGCGTTCGGCCTGGTCGGCCTGCGGGTCGGCAGCCATCTGGTGCTGGGCCTGCTCGGCGCGGCGGTGACCGGTGCGCTCGGGCACGTGCTGTTCGCGCTGGCGATGGGCGCGGTGACGGTGGCCCTGCTCGCCCACGTCCAGCGGACGGCGCTCGGCGCGCTGGTCGCCGCCGGCAAGGCCACCGCCTGATCCTCCCCGCGCGGAGCGGTCAGCGGCGGCGGAACAGCAGGTCGTGCACCACGTGGCCCTTGGCCAGGCCGGTCCGCTCGAACTTCGTCACCGGGCGCCAGTCCGGCCGCGGCGCGTAGCCGGGCCGGGTGCCCGCCGGGTGCTCGGCCGGTTCCAGCCAGTCGGAGCCGTCGCCCTCCGGGTGCAGGTTCTCCAGCTCGGGGGAGGCTTCCAGGACCTGGACCATCTGCTCCGCGTACGGCTCCCAGTCGGTCGCGCAGTGCACCAGCGCGCCCGGCGCCAGCCGGGGCAGCACCAGCTCCAGGAACGAGGACTGGATCAGCCGGCGCTTGTGGTGCTTGGGCTTCGGCCACGGGTCCGGGAAGTACACCCGCAGGCCCGCCAGCGAGGCGTCCGGCAGCATGTCGCGGAGCAGGATGACCGCGTCGCCCGCCGCCAGCCGGACGTTCTCCGAGCCGTCCCGCTCCAGGAACTGCAGCAGGTTGCCGTGGCCCGGGGTGTGCACGTCCGCCGCGAGGATGCCCGCGGTCGGGTCCGCGGCGGCCATCGCCGCCGTGGTGTCGCCCATCCCGAAGCCGATCTCCAGCGTCACCGGCCGGCCCTCGAACAGGGTCGGCAGGTCCAGCGGGGTCCCGTCGATGGCCAGCCCGAACCGCTCCCAGCCGCGGTCCAGCGCGCTCGCCTGCGCCTTGGTCATCCGGCCGCGGCGCGGCTGGAAGCTGCGGATCCGCTGCTCGCGGTGCTGGGCCTCGGTGGCCTTGTGCGGGTACATCGGCGCGGGGTACGCCGCCGGGGCGGCGGAGAGCCGGGCCGACGCGGACAACTGGGGGCTGGGGGCGGAGGAGGTCACAATCGCACCAGTCTAAGGGAGTCCGCAGCCCGCCCGGAGGGCCCGATCCGGACGGTACGGGAGAGAACCGTTACGCCTCCGCCCGCGCCCCGCCCGCGGCGCCGCTCACCCCGCCCGCAGCGCCGCCACCGCCCGGCGGGCCACCTCGCGGCCGATGCCGAGCGAGGCCGTCGCCGCGGGGGAGGGGGCGTTCAGGACGTGCACGGTGCGGCGCGGGGAGCGCGGGTCGGCCGGGTCGAAGCCGGCGAAGGCGAAGTCGTCCAGCAGGGTGCCGTCGCGGGCCACCGCCTGGGCGCGGACGCCGGCGGTGGCGGGGACCAGGTCGGCCTCGGTGACGGCGGGCAGCAGACGGCGGACGGCGGCGGTGAAGGCCCGCTTGGAGAGCGAGCGGCGCAGCTCGCCGAGTTCGTACCGCCAGTGCCGGCGGGCGATCGTCCAGGTGCCGGGGAAGCGGGCGGTCTCGGCCAGGTCGCGGACGTTCAGGGTGCGCCAGTCGTAGCCCTCGCGGGCCAGCGCGGGCACCGCGTTCGGGCCGACGTGGACGTCGCCGTGGACGCCCCGGGTGAGGTGCACGCCGAGGAACGGGAACGCCGGGTCGGGCACCGGGTAGACCAGCCCGCGGACCAGCTTCCGCCGCTCCTCGGCGAGTTCGTAGTACTCGCCGCGGAACGGCACGATCCGCACGCCGGGGTCGTCGCCGGCCAGCCGGGCGATCCGGTCGCTGTGCAGCCCGGCGCAGTTGACCAGCACCGCGCAGCGGACCTCGCCGTGCGGGGTGGTGACGGTGACGCCGTCCGGGCGCCGGGCGATGTCCAGCACCGGGGTGTTCAGCCGCAGTTCGGCGCCGCGCTCGCCGGCCAGCGCGGCGTAGCGCCGGGCCACCTCGGGGTAGTCGCAGATGCCGGTGGTGGCCAGGTGCAGTCCGGCGATGCCGGTGACCTCGGGCTCGTACCCGCGGATCCCGGCCGGGTCGAGCTCGACCAGCGGGATGCCGTTGGCCCGGCCGCGCTCGGCGAGGGCGGCCAGCCGGGGCAGTTCGGCCCGGTCGGTGGCGACGATCAGCTTGCCGGTGACCTCGTGCGCGATGCCCTGCTCGCGGCAGAACGCGACCATCTCGCGCGCCCCGCCGGTCGCGTACGCGGCCTTCAGCGACCCGGGCCGGTAGTACACGCCGCTGTGGATCACCCCGCTGTTGCGCCCGGTCTGGTGCGCCGCCGGCGCGGACTCCTTCTCCAGCACGGCGACCCGCGTCCCCGGGTGCTCGCGGGTCAGCGCGTACGCGGTGGACAGGCCGACGATGCCGCCGCCGACCACCAGGACCTCGACGTCGTGCTCCAACCCCGCCACCCCTCGGCTGTGTGAGACCCGCTCCCCGCCCCCGATGGTGCCACGGGCGGGGGCGGGGGCGGTGGCGGATGCCTCAGGACGTGGCGAGGACCAGGCGGGCCCGCTCGGTGAGCTCCCTGACCCGCTGCTCGTTCTGGTAGGGCTCCAGGCGGCGCAGCAGCTCGACCACGTACTCGCGGCTGCGGTGCGAGGAGATCCGCCCGGCCACCTCGACGGCCCGCTCGCCGGCCGCCACCGCGGCGTCCAGGTCGCCGGCCTCGGCCTCGGCCATCGCCGAGACCACCAGCCGCAGGCCGTGCGAGCGGACGTAGCCCTCGGTCGGGCGGGCCAGCGCCTCGCGGGTGAACTGCCGGACCTTGGACGGGACCCCGAGGTCGCGGAAGCACTCGGCGGCGTCGGCGGCCAGCCGGTCGTAGGCGAAGAAGTCGATCCAGGCCGGGTCCGGGTCGCCGGGGCGGGAGCGGTCCAGGGCGGTCTCGGCGGCGGCCAGCGCGGTGCCGCAGGCGGCGGCGTTGCCGGCCTTGGCGTGCGCGCGGGCCTCGACCAGGTGGAAGAAGCTCATGGTGCGGGCGGTGGCCAGGCCCCGGTTGCGCTCCAGGGCGGCCTGGGCCAGGTCGACCGCCTCGTCCGGGAAGGAGCGGTAGGCGGCCTGCAGGCTCATCGAGGCCAGCACGTACCCGCCGAGCGGTACGTCGCCGGCCGCCCGGGCCAGCCGCAGGGCCTGGATGTAGTAGCGCTGGGCGGCCTCGTGCTGGCCGGTGTCGAAGGCCATCCAGCCCGCCAGTCTGGTCAGTTCGGCGGTGGCGCCGAACAGCGCCCGGCCGACCGCGTCGCTGTACGAGGCGAGCAGCAGCGGGGCGGCCTCGACCCGCAGGCACTCCGGCACCATCGAGGAGCGCCAGTCGCCGCCGCCGTACTTGGAGTCCCAGCGGCGGGCCTCCTGGGCGGCCTCGCGCAGCTTCGCGGCGTCCGCGTGCCCGACCCGGTAGCCGGTCAGGTCGGGGACGGCCTCGCGGGCCACCGAGCCGTCGGCGGGCGTGATCAGCCAGCGCGAGACGGGCGTGGCGTACGCGGCGACCGAGAAGGTGCCGGCCAGGCTGTCGCTCCACCGGCCGCCGCCGGGGCCGCGCCGCAGGTCCAGGTCGACCCGCCACAGCTCGGTGGCGGAGCGGACCGCCTCCGGCACCTCGCGCGGGAACTCCAGGCCGAGTTCGGGCGTCGGGTGCGAGTCGGCGAGGCCGATCTCCTCCAGTGGGACGGGGCGGCCCAGCTTGTTGCCGAGCGCGGTGGCGATCAGGTGCGGCACCGGGCGCTGCGGGACCATCCCCTTGGTCACCCAGCGGGCCACCGAGGTCTTGTCGTAGCGGAGGGTCAGGCCGCGCTGCGCGCCCAGGTCGTTGACCCGGCGGGCGAGCCCGGCGTTGCTGATCTGGGCAAGCGCGAGGAGGGCCCCGAGCCGGTCGTTCGGCCCTCGTGAGCTGACGGTCATGGTGGCGCTGGCACCCCCGGGCGACGTCGTGCGCGGATGGCGGCGTGGCAGGCCGGACCGCAGTACGCCGCCGGACTGCTGCACCTAGCGTAGTCGCCCGCGTTCCGACGGTTAAGAGGCCGCATTCCGGTTGGCGGGAACGCGCCGCGTCCGGACCGCGCCGCGGGGCGCCCGCCGGCCGCTCCCCGGGCAGTTGCCGGACGCCCGTGCTCCGGTCCCGTGCCCGCGTGCGCCACCCGTGCCCCCTGGCCGCAACGGCAGGTGGACGATTCGCTGAAGCCTGTGGATCGGCCCGCCGTCGAGGACCCGGCGGGCCGGGGGAAACGCTGCCTCAATTCCCCGCGGGCAGCTGCGCGTCCGGGAGGGCATGCGGATGCCCTCCCGGTCCGTGCGACGGCTTTCGGCCAACTTCGGCCGGCCCGTGTCGTCCGTGACCCGCTCCCGCACCGCCGCCCGTCGCCACCGGCCGTACCCCGGACGGGAGTTCGAGACCCGCACGGCCCGGGCCCCGGAGGGGGAGGCCCGGTCCGTGCGTCCCTCCCGGTGCCCGAAAGCACGGCTCCCACCGGCCCCATCGGTGGCACGATGTCTCCTGACGGCGCGCCGACCCCGAACGCCCGCCCGGGAGTTCAGCGCGCGCCACGGCACCACAGGGGAGGCGCGATGCGCTGGCTCACCGGCTGGAGCGGCCTGACCGCCGCCGACCCGGCCCTCGCCGCGGTCCGCCCGCTCGCCGGCACCCTGCTCTGGGGCGGCCCGAACCCGCTCTGGGCGGTCGGCGACTGGCGCCCCGACGAACTCCGCCTCGCCGTGCTCCGCCCCGGCGGCCCCGCCGCCGTCCGCGGCGGACTCGACCCGCGCCACGCCGCCGACGACGCCGACCACGACACCCCCGCCACCCTGCGCCTCGCCGTCGCCGGCCGCTGCGGCGCCACCGACCGCGAACTCGCCGACGGCCTCGCCGCCGCCCGCGGCGGCGCACTGCGCCACCTCACCCACTGGCCCGGCAGCTACACCGTCGTGCTGCGCACCGGCACCCGCTCCACCGTGCTGCTCGCCGACCTGTCCGGCGCCCAACCGGCCTTCCACACCCCGTTCGCCGGCGGCACCGCCTACGCCACCGCCGCCCTCCCGCTCGCCGACCTGGTCGGCGCCCCCGTCGACGCCGCCCACCTGGCCGCCCGGCTCGCCGTCCCCGACACCCCCGAGGCGCTCGGCGACCGCACCCCCTACCGCGGCGTGCGCCGCGTCCCGCCCGGCCACGCGCTCGGCATCCGCGGCGGCCGCGCCGACCACACCCCGTACGACGACCACCGCGACGAACCGGCGGCCGAACGCGGCGAGGCGCCCGCCGTCCGCGAACTCACCCGCGCCCTGCTGGCCGCCGTCCGCTGCCGGGTCCGCGCCACCGCGCCCGCCGACCGGCCCCGGCTCGGCGTCGACCTCTCCTACGGCACCGCCTCCGCCACCGTCGCGCTGCTCGCCGCCGCCGTCCCGCTGCCCGCCGGGGGCGGCGGTGGGGGTGGGGGAGCGGGTGGCGACAGCCGGCCCGCCGCCCGCAGCGGCGCCGTCCGCGGCTCCTGGGCCCGCCGCGCCGAACCCCCCGAACCCGAGCCGCTGCCCGCCGTCACCCTCGGCGAGCAGGACGCCCCCGTCCTCGCCGTGCACGCCCCCCGCCTGCGCCACCTGGTCCTCCCGCCGGTCGTCCCGTACGCCGGCCTGGCCGACCCGCTCGCCGGACCGCTCACCGACGAACCCGGCCCCGCCCTGGTCGACGCCGCCCGGTACGCCGCCGCGCACCGGGCCGGCGGCGCCGACCACCTCACCGGCCACGGCGCCCGCCAGGTCCTCGACGGCCACCCCGCCCGGCTCGCCGACCTGGTCCGCGCCGGCCGCCCGCTCGACCTGCTCGCCCCGCTCGCCGCCCTGGCCGGCGCCGACCGCGCCACCGCCGGCGCCCTCACCGGCACCCTGCACACCCCCGTCACCGTGCTGCGCGCCGCCCGCCGACTGGCCCGCACCCGCTACGCCGACGCCCTCGACGACCTGGCCCTGAAACTGACACTCCGTCAGGAGCCTTCACAGCAGCGGACGGTGGGCCGCGCACTGGCCGCCGACCTCGCCTGGCACCGCCCCGGGCCCGCCGCCCACCTGCTCGCCGACGAACCGCTCGCCGCCCTCGCCCAGCACCTGCGCACCGCCGCCCGGGCCGGCGCCCCCACCGAACCCCCCGGCGCCCGCCGCGCCCGGCTCGCCCTGCACCGGCACGCCGCCCACTACCGCACCCTGGTGCAGGCCACCGAACAGCACGGCCAGCGCCTGCACGCCCCCTTCCTCGACAACCAGGTGGTCCGCGCCGCCCGCCTGCTCCCCGACGACCTGCGCCTCCAGCCCGGCGCCCGGCCCGCCCTGCTCGCCGCCGTGCTGGCCGGCGCCGGCCGCACCGACCTCCCGGCCGGCTGGGGCCGCACCCCGGGCCCCGACCCGCACGACCCGGCCCGCCGCGGCCTGCGCGCCGCCGCGCCCGCGCTCACCGAACTGCTCGACCGCCCGCTGCTCGGCGAGGCCGGCCTGCTCGACGCCCCCGCCGCCCGCAAGACCCTCGCCGCCGCCACCGACCCCGGGCAGAGCGCCCCGCCCGGCACCCTCGCCGCGCTCGCCGACCTGCTCGCCGTCGAACTCTGGCTGCGCCGGCTGGCCGCCCGCCGCCCCGGCTCCTCCTGGACCGGCCTGCCCGCGCCGCGCCGCACCGCGCTGGAGACCTGAACCGCCCGCCGGGCCGGGCCGGGCCGGGGCGGAGCCGGGGGAGGCCGGGGGAGGCCCGGTGCGCCTGCGCGGCGGGCGGACGGCGGCTGGATAGCGTCGGGAACCCCGTGCCCGTCCCCCCTCCGGAGCCCGCGCTATGACCGCCACCCTCCCCGTCCACGCCGCGCCGCCGCCGCCCGGCGCCGCGATCCTGGTCGGCTGCGACGGCTCGGACGCCGCGCTCTGGGCCCTCGACCGGGCGATGGCCGAGGCGGAGGCGCACCGCCTGCCGCTGCACGTCCTCGCCGTGGTCAACCCCTCGCCGACCGGCTACCCGCCCGGCATGGCCGACCTGGTCCAGGAGAGCGTCGAGCGGCTGACCGCGAGCATGTCGGACGGCCTGCGCCGGGCCGTCGACACCGTGCAGTCCGCCCGGGCCCGCCCGTACGCCGGGCGGCTCACCCTCCACGTCGTCCTCGGCAACGTGGTGGACGTGCTGCTGCGGGCCGCCGACGGGCGGCACACCCTGGTGGTCGGCACCCGCGGCAACGGCGGCTTCTCCCGGCTGCTGCTCGGCTCGGTCAGCACCGCCGCCGTGCACCACGCGACCTGCCCGGTGCTGGTCGTCCCGGCGCCCGCGGCGGAGACGGCGGAGGCGGCGCGGCCCTGACCGGAATGTCCGCGGATGGTTGAGCGTTCACCTTCTGTCGAACGGCCGCCCGGCCGTCGCACCGCCACCCCGGACAGGAGCGCACCCCGCCATGAAGGTCGAGATCTACTCGGACATCGCATGTCCCTGGTGCTACGTCGGGAAGCGGCGCTTCGAGCAGGCGCTCGACCGGTTCGAGGGCAAGGACGGCGTCGAGGTCGTCTACCGCCCCTACCAGCTCGTCCCCGACGCCCCCGAGCAGGCCCGGCCGCACCGCGAGTGGCTCGCCGAGCGCTACGGGCCGCAGTCCCTCGCCATGGACGACCGGATCACCGAGGTCGGCAAGGGCATCGGCATCGACTACGACTTCGACACCGCCGTCGAGGTCAACACCTTCCGAGCGCACCGCCTGCTGCACCTCGCCGAGACCGAGTACGGCCCGGCCGTGCAGGCCGCGCTCAAGGAGCGGCTGCTCAAGGCGCACTTCTCCGAGGGCGTGAACGTCGGCGACGTCGAGGCGCTGGCCGGCCTCGCCGCCGAGACCGGCATCGACCGCGAGCGCGCCGCCGCCTACCTGGCCGGCGACGAGGGCGCGGCCGAGACCCGCGCCGCCCTCGACGAGGCCCGCGCGATCGGCGTCACCGCCGTCCCCACCTTCGTCTTCGAGGGCAAGTGGGCGGTCCAGGGCGGCCAGGAGGCCGAGACCTTCCTCCAGGTGCTGCGCCAGGTCGAGGCCGAGACCGCCCAGCGGATCACCCCGCTCGCCCCGCCCGCCGCCACCTGCGAGGACGGCAGCTGCGCGATCTGAGCGGACGGCACAGCACGGCACGGCACCCCGCGGCGGCGGACGGGACGGCGGGCGGCGCGGGCCCGCCGTCCCCCGTCAGCAGGTGATCCGGGCCTGCGCCCAGTCGCCCAGGTCGATCACCGGCAGCGAGCCGCGCACCGGGGTGACCACCAGCCGGATCGACGACAGCCCGTCCAGCGGCACGTGCACGGCGACCGGGCGGTCCCCCGCGGAGAGCGCGGGGGAGCTCCACAGCACCCGCCCGTCCTCGTCCTGCACCGAGAACACCACCTCGCCGTACGTGACGCCGAAGTCGTCCAGGCCCGCGACGGCGTCGAACGAGCGGCACGGCCGGTTCAGGTCGACGGTCACCCGGGACGGCACCCGGGCCGCCAGCACGTGCTGGTAGCGGGTGCCGCTCAGCCAGGCCGACGGCCGCTGCAGCACCTGGCCGCCGCCGCGGATGCTCGGCGTGCCGGCGGCGTCGCGGTGGCCCCGGTTCAGCGGCACCTCGTCCAGCCAGAACTGGCGGGCCGGCGCCACCGTCGGGCTCGGGCTCGGCGTCGGGGTCGGCGTCGGCGTGGGTGACGGCGTCGGAGTCGGCGCCGGGGTCGGCACCGGGGTCGGCACCGGGGTCGGCACCGGGTCCGGGGACGCGGCCGGCGGCGGCACCCGCTTCGCCGAGGGCGAGGGCGACGGCGACGGCGACGGCGGGCGGCTCGGCGTGGGGGACGGCGTCGGGCTGGGGCTCGGCGTCGGGGCGGGCGGCGGCGTGGGCGACGGCCTCGGGGCGGGCGCGGGCGGCAGCGGTGCCTCCGGCACGGCGCTCACCGCCGGCGGCGCGGCCTCCGGCGGCGCGGGCTCCGGCGAGCCGGTGAGCGCGAACGCGGCGACCGCCGCCGCGACCACGGCGATGCCGGCCGCGATGCCGGCCTTCGCGGCGGTGCCGAGCCCTTCCCCCGCCGCTCCGGCCGCCCCGCCGCCGGACGACCCGGCGCCACCCGCCGCCCCGGCGGTGCCCGCCGTCGTCCCACCAGCCGTCGCCGCAGCCCCGCCGCCGGCCACCGCCGCCCCGCCGACCACCGCGCCGGTGACGGCGGCCCCGCCGACGGCCGCGGCCGCGACGGTGAACCAGCCGGTGCCGATCCAGAGCAGCGCCCCGCCGGGCAGCACGGCCCGCAGGCTGTGGTTGATGTCGGCGAGTTCGAGGTACGCGGCGGTGCACCTCGCGCAGTCCTGCACGTGCTTGCCGACCTCCGCCGAGGCGCGCTTGCGCAGCGAGCCGCGGGCGTACGCGCCGAGCCGGTTGGCGTACCCCGCGCAGCCGGACTCCTGGCTGCCCGACACGTGCGCCTGCAGGAACGCGGCGGCCAGCCGGTCGCGGGCCCGGTGGGCCTGGACGGCGGTGGCGTTGGCGGTCTTGCCGAGCATCACCGCGACGGTCTTCGGCGACTCCCGCTCGACCTCGGTGTGCCAGAGCACCACCCGGTCGTCCTCGGGCAGTTCGGCGTACGCGCGCATCACCATCCGCTGGTCGGCGAGGGCCAGCGCCCAGGCGTCCGCGCCCGGGTCGGCGAGGTCGAACTCGACGGTGGCGGCGGAGGCTTCGGCGAAACCGGTGAAGTCGTCGATCAGCTGCTCGCGCCGGTCCGACCTGGCCCAGGCCGCGGCCACGTTCCGCACCGCGGTCAACAGGTAGGCCCGGACGGCGAACTCGGGCCCCTTGCCCGCCTTCAGCGCCTGCAGGGTGCGGGCGAACACCTCGCCCGCGAGGTCCTCCGCGGTGAAGCTGTCCCGGCAGCAGGTCCGGGCGTAGCGGCGGACGGCGTCCGCGTGCCGGCGGTAGATCTCCTCGTACGCGGCGTCGTCCCCGGCCCGCACCCGGGCCGTCAACTCCGAGTCGGAGGGCGGCCGTTCACCGTCCACCGGATCGGCGGGGGCGGGCACCACGGCGCGCACCGGGAACTCCTCGCCGATGAACGCCTCGGGGGCGACGCCGCCCCGCCCGGCCGCCGCCTGGCCGGGCACCCGGCCGTGCAGCGACTCGCGGGCCGGACTGCCGCCCTGGTCCGGGACCTGGCCCGGCGTCTCCAGGCCGGAGCCGGACTCGCCCGGGTCGCCCTGCTCGTCGGGGTTCACCTGGCACCGCCCCGGTGCACGGCGCACGGTCGGGACCGCCCCCCGGAGTCGACGGCGGTCACGGTGCGCAACGGGACAATGGCTCCAACCACGGGCAAAGAATGGCATAGCGCAGCGGGCACCGGTAGCCGGGTCCGCCGCCTCCCACCCGTCCGGGCCGCCGTTCGCGGAAGTGTTCGGGGCGCGGCGGCGCAGGCACCGCGCGTACCCGGAACGTCCCGCGCGCCGCCGGCCCCGGGGGCCGCTCCCGGCCGCCCCCCGTCACCCGAACGGCGCGCCGGAGCCGCGACCCGGCCCCCCGCCGGGCGGCGATCCGTACGCACCGTCAAGTCCCCCTGTGCCGTCAAGGCTCCCCGTGCCCGGGCAAGGACCCCGCGCGCCGCGGCAGACCCCGCGTGCCGTCAAGAACCCGGCACGACAGCGGTGTTCAGGCCGCGCGCAGCCCCTGCAACAGGATCTGCAGCAGCCGGTGCCCCGCCCCGCCCTCGGGGTCGCCCTCGCGCACCGGGACGGCCGCCGAGGCGTGCACCGGCACCGCCGCGGTCAGCACCAGCACCACGTCGGCCACCGACACCCCGGGGCGCAGCTCGCCGGCCGCGCCCGCCCGGGCCACCAGGGCCGCCAGCAGTTGCAGCAGCAGCCGCGGGTCGGCGCCCTGCTCGCCCTCGGCCACCGGCGCGCCGCCGAACGCCCGCAGCTCGGTGCCGCGCTGCTCGGGCACCCGGCCGATCTCCTCGGCGTACCGGAACGCCTCCGGCGGCAGCAGCCGCCCGGCGCCCGAGGCCGCCGCCCGCTGCAGGAAGCCCGCCAGCGCGTCCCACGGGCCGGTCAGCCCGCCGTACAGCGACTCCCGGGCCTGCGCGGTCAGCCAGGACACCTCCTCGGCGGCGATCCGCTGGACCAGCACCTCCTTGCTCGGGAAGCGCCGGTACACGGTGCCGACGCCGACCCCGGCCCGCCGGGCGACCTCCTCCATCGGCGCGCCGTAACCGAGTTCGCCGAAGACCTCGCGGGCGGCCCGCAGCACGCTCTCCAGGTTCCGCCGGGCGTCCACCCGCAGGCGCGAGTTCGCGCCGCGGCCGCCCTCGGCCTGCTGCTCCCCGGACGGGAAGGCGTACCGCTCCCGCCCGTCGGGGCCGCGCTGCTCCGGCACCACGTCCACCGCGGTCCTCCCGAACCCCGTAGCCGGGGCCCGCCCCGCCAGTTGATCCTGCTCAGCCATGCCCAACCTCCCCCGAGGCACCCCGTCCCGGGTACCCGAACGCTACTGCGCCCCCTGGAGTGCGCCGCCGGCACCGGTCGTGGCCCGACGTCCGCGCACTACCTTCCCCGGTTGGCTCCCGTGCAGTCCGGGTCGACACCACCAGGTCCAGGAACGAACGGACCGGCACCATCGGCGGTCCGAAGCACAATCCGACCATAGTTCAGGGAAGTTCGCCGCATAAGTGGACCACTCGTCGGCCCGGTCCGGTCCGATCCGGGCCCCAGCTACGGACAAATCCCCTCACGCACACCCCTCCGGACCGGGGCTGACGGCGTCGACGGGAGCGCGGGCCGAGGATCCGGGCCGAAACGTCCGCTCCGTCCCCGACTCGCCTTTCTTTGCCCGATCTTGACTGTGCGTCAGCCGTAAACCCGAATCACCGCCGCACCGGTCGACCGTACACGTTCCCCTTTCCATCCCGCCCACCCCCTGATGGCGCGACCGACGCATCCGTGCGACGCCCGCACACAACCCCGAGTCGACCCGTCCGCCACCCCCGGCCCGACCGCCCGTCCGCCCGCCGTCCGCCCGCCGTCCGAAGCCTGCCGGGCGGGCGGCTCCGCTGTGAGGCGGATCACAGGTCGGAGGGCCGAAGTGGAACGTCTGGATTCGCCCCGACTCGCCTTCCTTTGCCGGACCTTGACTGATCATCAGTTCGCCCGAAAGGTGCCGCTTCGGCCTTGCGGCAACGGTGGGCAGTACACGTTTCCCCTTCCGCCCCACCCGTTCCCCGATAGCGTGGCCGACACATTCGTCACGACAACTACACGCGACCACACGCAACGCGAGCCATGGGGGGCACGATGGGGCGACAGCCGATCGAAACGGGGGGCGGCGGGGGCGGCAGCGGTTTCGCCGTCTCCCCGGACGAGTTGGAGCAGTCCGGCCGGACGGCGCGGCAGACTGCGGAGACGATTCCCGGTGAGACCACGGCCGTTCTGGCTGCCTCCGACCAGGCCGAGGGCGGCCTGCGGGGTTGGCGGACCGGGATCGAGCTGAACGCCTGCACGGACGAGTGGCGGCGGGTGCTGGACGAGCTCTCCCGGGAGATGGACTCCCAGGGCGACAAGCTGATCCAGACCGCGGCGAACTACCGCAAGGGCGAGGAGGGCGCGAACCAGGGCCTGGTCCCGACCGACTCCAACGTGCGCGCCCTCAGCGGCCCGTCCCTCGCCAGCGCGGGCGCGGGTGCTCCGGGCCGGGCGACCCCGGTCGGAGAGCGGCTGCTGCGCGGCGCCTTCGACGGCCCGCAGGTCACGACCCAGCCGCACCTGCTCACCCCGGACGAGGCGGCGCGCGTCCCGGGCCCGTTCGACGGCCCGCAGGTCACCACCAAGCCGTACCTGATCCCGCCGGGCGAGTCCGACCGCTTCCGCCGCGCCTTCGACCCGCCCGCCCCGAACCCCGTCCCGGTCGTCCCCGACGGCTTCGGCACCGGCGCGCCCTACAAGCTCCCGCCCGAGCAGTCCGAGCGCTTCCGCGACGCCTTCGACCCCGCGCCCGCGCCCGCGCCCGAGCCCGAGTTCGAGATCCACCACGTGGAACAGCCCGCCGACCCGCGCGCGTTCTACTTCGACCGCAACGCCCGGGGCCTGTGATGGACATCAAGACTCTGCAGGACGGCCGCTACGACGGGATGTTCGCGGCCGCGGACGCGTACGACCGGATCGGCAGCGCCTTCGCCGACCACTCCAGCACCTGGAACAACGGCGTCCAGGGCCGGGCCCGCAATTCCGGCTGGACCGGCCAGGCCGCCGACAAGGCGGACGCCTCGCTGAGCGAGACCGGCATCAAGGTGCAGGCGGCGGCCGGCGAACTGTGCAGCATCGCCCCGGTCCTGCGCGAGGGCGCCGAAGCCTTCATGCTCGCCCAGAACAAGCTCGCCGCCCTCCTCACGGACGCCAAGGCCGACGGCTACCAGGTCGGCGCGGACGGCTCGGTCTCCTGGCAGCCGGCCACGCCCACCGCGCCCGACCAGGGCATCACCATCGACCAGATGTTCCAGCAGCAGGCCCGCGAGATGCAGGCGACCGCCTACGGCATGCAGATCGAGCAGGTCCTGAAGGAGGCCGAGCACGCCGACCAGGTCATCTCCGAACGCCTGCGCGCGCTCACCGACGACGCCCGCACCGGCAAGGGACTCACCCGGATCGCGGGCGGCCTCAACGCGATGCGCAACCTCCGCAAGGAGGACCTGGTCGACTCCGCGATACCCAAGCAGGGCAGCTCCCCGACCCAGGTCAACGCCTGGTGGAAGGGCCTCCCCCCGGAGGAGCAGCAGCGCCTGCTCCAGAACCACCCCCAGCAGATCGGCAACCTCGACGGCATCCCGTCCCCGGTCCGCGACCAGGCCAACCGGGCCAACCTCGACCGCACCATCAGCCAGCTGGAGAACCGGGGCCAACTCAGCGCCGCGGAGCAGGAGCAGCTGACCGGTTTCCGGGCGATCAAGCAGCGGGTGGCCAGCGAGGACGAGGCGCACCGGAAGATGCCGGAGAGCAACCCGCAGCCCTACCTGCTCGCGATCGACACGGTCGGCCAGGGCCGGGCCGCGATCTCCTTCGGCAACCCGGACACCGCCACCGACGTGGTCTCCTACGTGCCCGGCCTCGGCACCAAGATCGGCGGTGCCGGCGGTGGCGACGCCGACCGGGCCAAGGACCTGTGGACCGCCTCGAAGGCCGCCGACCCCAGCAAGGACGTCGCCTCGATCACCTGGATCGGCTACGACGCCCCGCAACTGGAAGGGGCCACCCTGGACAGCCTCGCCGTCGCGGGCACCGAGCGGGCCGAGCGGGGCGGCGCCTCCTACCAGACCTTCGTCCAGGGCCTGCGGGCCACCCACGAGGGCGAACCCGCGCACATGACCGCCCTGGGCCACTCGTACGGCTCGTTCACCGTCGGCCAGGCCGCCCAGCGCCCCGGCGGCCTCCCCGTCGACGACATCATCCTGGTGGGCAGCCCCGGCACCGGCGCCCAGCGCGCCGACCAGCTCGGCATCGACCCCAAGCACGTCTGGGTGGGCGCCGCCGAGAACGACCCGGTCACCCACCTGCCGAGCGGAGCCGAGAGCACCGGCATGGGGGTCGGCGGGTACATCGGAGCGGCGGCCGGCGCCGGTTTCGGACCGCTCGGATTGATCACCGGGGCGGTCGTCGGCGGTGGCGGGGGCTACGGCGTCGGACACCTCGTGGACGAGCACGAGCTGTGGTTCGGCCAGGACCCGGCGAGCCGTGAGTTCGGCGGCAACCGCTTCGCCGTCGAACCCGGGCCCGAGCTGAGCGCCGACTCGCACTCCGACTACTGGGACTTCCGCGACGAGAGGCAGAAGAAGGACCCCAGTGCCTCCCTGGCCAACATGGCCGAGATCGTCACCGGCAACGGTGGCAACGCGACCAAGCAGAGCCCTCGTTGAGTCCCCGAACCCCGTTCGCCGCCTTCGCCGCCGTCCTGCTGGCGGTGACGCTCACCGCCGGCTGCTCCGGTTCCGAGGATCTCGGGCCGCTCGGTGACCCGGCCGCGGCGCAGCAGCGGATCGACTCGCTGATCGACGGGACGCTCAAGGCGATCACCCCGGCAGTGCCACCTCGGCAGGACTGGTGGTACCGCTACCGCGAGGAGCGGAACGGGATCAACAACAACACGGGCTACACCGAGGTGGAGCGGCAGAGCTACCTGGAGGAGCGGATCGCCGAGGGGAAGCAACGCGTCCTGTTGGGGCAGGCGGAGAAGTACTGGAGCGACCAGGGCTGTACGGTCGGCGCCGAGAAGTCCGACAGCCTGCGGGTGTACGTGTCGGCGACCTGCGCGGACAAGGCCGTGGCCGTCGTGGAGATCGGCAAGGACGGCGTGGCGCTCGTCAAGGCCCTGGTGGAGAAGACGAAGCTCGGGAGCGGCCCCAGCCCGTTCCCGAACACCCTCTCCCCTCGGCCGACCGCCAGCGAGACCCCCGTCGGGAAGCGTGACCACCCCTACTGGTCGCACTGATCACCGCGCCGCCCCCGCCGCCCCGCCGCCAAGCCCGGCAGGGCGGCCGGGGCGGCTCACCGGGCGGAGGAGCGCCGCAGGGCCTCTCGCACTGCATCGACTGCGCGAACTCGGCGAGTCCGGACGACCTCGCCGGCACTCTCCTCACCTGCGACAACCACCTGATGTACGGCCGCGACCCGGTCAACGGCGGGTTCGGCGCGAACGTCCTGCCGACCGCCTCCGGAGTCGGCCACTTTGACTACTGGAACAGCGACGGCGCCTCCCCGCGGACGAAGGGGCGTGTCATCACCGGGGGGCTGGACTGACCATGCGACACCTACGACACCTACGACACCTGCGACTGATCACCATCCCCGCCGCGGCCCTGCTGCTGGCCTCCTGCGGGCTCACCCACGACCAGCTGAAGCCCACCATCACCAGGGCGGAGGGTGCCCTGAACACCAGGTTCCCCAACGGCAAGCCGGAAGGGAACAAGGCCGTCTTCGACGCCTTCGAGCAGAAGGTGCGCGCGAGGGGCTTCACCGAGAAATGGCGCGATTCCAGCGCCGTGATGTACCAGAACGCCGCCGACGGCTTCGCCATCGGACTGATCGAGAGTTCGGACTCGAGCAAGCTCCTGACCCTGTCCGTCTCCTCGCCGTGCGTCTGGCCGGACGGCACCCCGCCCAAGAAGTGACCGGCTCCCGTACCGGCGATCGCAAACGGGTGCCTGAACCGTCCGGCAGATCCTGTGGATCCCCGGGCGACGTGACCGACATCGTCACCGGCAACGGTGGCAACACGACCAAGGAGAACCACTGTTGAGGACCCGAACCCCGTTCGCCGCCTTCGCCACCGTCCTGCTGGCGGTGACGCTCACCGCCGGCTGTTCCGGCTCGGAGGATCTCGGGCCGCTCGGTGACCCGACCGCGGCGCAGCAGCGGATCGACTCGCTGATCGCCGGGACGGCCAAGGCGATCACCCCGGCGGTGACGCTCACGCCGTACGTCGGGTTCACCTACGCCGAGGAACGGAACGTGGTCGGCAACAACACCGGCTACGCCGAGGTCGAGCGGGAGGACTCCCTGGAGGAGCGGATCGCCGAGGGGAAGAAGGACGCCCTGCTCGACCAGGTGGAGAAGGACTGGACGGCCCAGGGCTGCACGGTCGACACCAAGGAACCGGACGACCGGCGGAAGTACACGGCGGCGACCTGCCCGGACAAGGCACACGTCATGGTGGACGCCGAGGGCAGCGCGGTGGTCATCAGGGCATGGGTGTCGAAGACGAAGTTCCGTAGCGGCGGCAACCCGTTCCCGGACACCCAGACCCCCCTCCCGCTCGCCAGCCACCACCCCGCCGGCCAGCAGGACCACTCCTACTGGTCGCACTGACCCGTCCGCCCCGCCGGTGGCGTCCGTCCGCCGCGCCGCGCCGGCCGCGCCCGCCGTGCTGCCGGCCGGGGTGGCGCGGTGCGGTGCGTTCCGGGCCGCTTTTCCCGGCCGGATTCGGACCGATCCGGCCCGGAGTGTGGACAAGACGCCGCCCCCGGGTGCGTCATAGGGGGAACGTGAAACGGGTCACAGCCCCAGGGCGGCCGGAGGTGCCCCATTCGAGTCCTGATCATCGGCGGCGGCTGCGCCGGACTGAGCGCCGCGCTGCGTCTCCAGCAGTTGCTGCGCGCCCGGTTGAGGGACCGCCGGGTCGAGCTGACGATCGTCGAGCCGCAGCCCTACCTGACGTTCCAGCCGCTGCTGGCCGAGGTCGCGGCCGGTTCCATCGACCCGCGCCACGTCGTCGTGCCGCTGCGCGCCGCGCTCCCCGACTGCCGGGTGCTCACCGCCCGGGTCACCCGGATCGACCACGCCACCCGCACCGCCTGGGTGGACGCGGCGCCGCGCGGCGAACTCCGACTGCCCACCGAAGTCCGGTACGACGTCCTGGTGATGGCCCCCGGCTCGGTCTCCCGGACCGCCCCCGTGCCGGGCTTGGCCGAGCACGGCATGGGCTTCGCGACCGTCGGCGAGGCGGTCGCCCTGCGCAACCACGTGCTGGAGCAGCTCGACCTGGCCTCCTCCACCCGCGACCCCGAACTCCGGCACGCCGCACTGACGTTCGTCTTCGTCGGGGCCGGCTACGCAGGTGTCGGCGCGCTCGCCGAACTGGAGGACATGGCCCGCACCGCCACCAAGGGGTACCACAACCTCGACCCGGACGACCTGCGCTGGATCCTGGTCGAGGCGAAGGACCGCATCCTCGGCGAGGAGACCCCCGAACTCGCCACCCACACCCTCGCCGAACTGCGCGAACGCAACATCGACGTCCGGCTCTCCACCACTCTGGAGTCCGCCACCGACCGGCTGATGCTGCTCTCCGACGGCAGCCGCTTCGCCGCCCGCACCCTGGTCTGGACGGCCGGCATCCGCCCCGCGCCCGTCCTCTCGCTCACCGACCTCCCGCTCGACGGCGCCGGCCGGATCACCTGTCTCCCCACCCTGCGGATCGCCGCCCCCGACGGCACCCCGCTGCCCGACGCCTGGGCCGCCGGGGACTGCGCCTCCGTCCCCGACCTCACCGGCGAACCCTGCGCCCCGAACGCCCAACACGCCCTGGCCCAGGCCAGACTGCTCGCCGAGAACCTGGCCGCCGAACTGGCCGGCCAGCCCCTCGCCGACTACCGCCCCGACCAGCCCGCCTGCTCCACCTCGCTCGGCCTGCGCCGCGCCGTCGCCCACACCCGCCGCGGCACCCGGCTCACCGGCCGCCGCGCCTGGTGGCTGCACCGCGCCCGCCAGTTGCGCCGGCTGCCGACCCGGGAGCGCCGGATCCGGGTGCTGACGGACTGGCTGTTCGGCGGCCTCTTCCAGCGCGAGATCGTCTCGCTGGGCACCATCGAGCACCCTCGGGCCGAGTTCGAGTCGGGCTTCACCAGCGGCCCCGGTACCTGACTCTCCCCCCGTCCCCTTCCCACCTCCGCCCTCCCTTCCCTCTCTTCTCCCCCCTCTCCTCCTGCGGCCCTTTCCCGGCGCACTGAAGCGCACCCCCGGCGCGCGTTCTCCGGAACGCGCCGTACCGGGGGCGCGACTTCCGGAATCACGCCGGAGCCTGACAGGATCAACCCCGACGGAATCATTACGGCGAGTGCGACGGTGCCCACGCGTTGTGATCATCACACTGCAAGGGCCCTCTCTGCAGGCACCACCCCCCATCAGTCCCCGAGGAAGCGGCCGACGTTGAACCTCATGCGCTGGAGCGCCCGGCTCACCGGAGCCACCTGGCGGGCCACCCCCGCCACCGCGGACGAATCCGTCACCGTCCCCGGCCCGCGCGATCCGGCCGCCCCCTGTCACGACCCCCGCGACGCCGAGCAGCCCTACGACCTGCACGACGTCCTGCGCCGCCTGCCCGCCCCCGTCGCCCTCACCCACGGGCCCCAGCACCACCTCGGCTACGCCAACCAGGCCTACCGCGAGCTGTTCGGCGCCCGCACCCCCGGCCGTCCCGCCGCCGAATCCCTGCCCGAGCTCGCCACCCTCGGCGTGCTCCCGCTGCTCGACCAGGTCCTGCGCAGCGGACGCCCGCGCAGCGTGAAGTCCCGCTGCATCCTCGGCCTCGGCGGCAACCGCTACTACAACATCGCCTGCGTCCCGCTCGGCCCCGACGAGCACGCCGCCCCCGCCGGCGTCCTGGTCTTCGCCACCGAGGTCACCGACCAGGTCCAGTCCGCCGGCCGCCTCCGCGAAGCCGAACGCCGCCAGCGCGAAGCCGCCGTCACCCTCCAGCACAGCCTCCTCCCGCAGAAGCTCGAACAGCCCGACACCCTCCACGTCGCCGCCACCTACCAGCCCGGCGGAGCCGACGCCGCGGTCGGCGGCGACTGGTACGACGTGATCGGCCTCGGCGGCGGCCGCACCGCCCTCGTCATCGGCGACGTCATGGGCCGCGGCCTGCGCGCCGCCGCCGTCATGGGCCAGCTCCGCACCGCCGTCCGCGCCTACGCCCGCCTCGACCTCCCCCCGCACGAGGTGATGACCCTCCTCGACGGCCTCGCCATGGAGATCGACGCCAACCAGATCGCCACCTGCACCTACGCCGTCTGGGACCCGGCCGCCACCACCCTCGTCTACGCCTCCGCCGGCCACCTCCCCCTCCTCCTGCGCGGCCCCGACGGCACCGTCCTGCGCGGCGAGGAACAGAACGGCCCCCCGCTCGGCACCGGCGGCGCCGGCCACCTCTCCCACACCCTCCGCCTCCTCCCCGGCACCACCGGCGTCCTCTACACCGACGGCCTGGTCGAACGCCGCGACCAGGACATCGACCAGGGCATCGACCACCTCGCCCGCACCCTCACCAGCCCCGTCGGCACCCCCGACACCGTCTGCTCCCGCCTCCTGCGCGCCCTCGGCGTCACCGCCGAGCACGACGACGACGTCGCGGTCCTGGTCTTCCAGGTGCCACTTGATCCGGAGCCCACGGGTGTGTAAAGTTCTTCGAGTTGCCTGACAGGGAGCACCGAGCACGCGGTCTGCGTGGACGGTCCCGGGGCGGCCAATCCCTGAGAAACCAGTTCGATGATCCGTGGCGGGTCGGCGTGTCTTTCGCGTCCTCGTTCGTATTTCGGCGTGCTCGTTTTCGGAGATTGCGGCCGATTCGCTTTTCGGAGCGGGGATCGGCTAGAGTTTGAAACGTCGGACGGGCCGTCAGGTCGCGGAAGACGAAAGCGGATCGGATCGAATGAAACTCCGGAAAACGGAGCGGAAAACATCTGCTAAGCTGGAAACACGAAAGAACGAAGCGCCCGGAGATGCGGTCGGAAGGCCGGTCGAAGGAAGCGTCCGTTCCTTGAGAACTCAACAGCGTGCCAAAAGTCAACGCCAGATATGTTGACATCCCCGGCCGGCCGACGTGTTCGGTTGGTTGGAGATTCCTTTATGAAGTAACACTAGCGAGGACGCAGTGCGCGGGGCCGCCCTATTCCGGCTGGTCGCCGTGCCGCTCTTTGTGAAGACATTCACGGAGAGTTTGATCCTGGCTCAGGACGAACGCTGGCGGCGTGCTTAACACATGCAAGTCGAACGGTGAAGCCCTTCGGGGTGGATCAGTGGCGAACGGGTGAGTAACACGTGGGGAATCTGCCCTGAACTCTGGGACAAGCCTTGGAAACGAGGTCTAATACCGGATACGACCGCTTCCCGCATGGGGGGTGGTGGAAAGCTCCGGCGGTTCAGGATGATCCCGCGGCCTATCAGCTTGTTGGTGGGGTAACGGCCCACCAAGGCGACGACGGGTAGCCGGCCTGAGAGGGCGACCGGCCACACTGGGACTGAGACACGGCCCAGACTCCTACGGGAGGCAGCAGTGGGGAATATTGCACAATGGGCGAAAGCCTGATGCAGCGACGCCGCGTGAGGGATGACGGCCTTCGGGTTGTAAACCTCTTTCAGCAGGGAAGAAGCGCAAGTGACGGTACCTGCAGAAGAAGCACCGGCTAACTACGTGCCAGCAGCCGCGGTAATACGTAGGGTGCGAGCGTTGTCCGGAATTATTGGGCGTAAAGAGCTCGTAGGCGGCCTGTCGCGTCGGATGTGAAAGCCCGGGGCTTAACCCCGGGTCTGCATTCGATACGGGCAGGCTAGAGTGTGGTAGGGGAGATCGGAATTCCTGGTGTAGCGGTGAAATGCGCAGATATCAGGAGGAACACCGGTGGCGAAGGCGGATCTCTGGGCCATTACTGACGCTGAGGAGCGAAAGCGTGGGGAGCGAACAGGATTAGATACCCTGGTAGTCCACGCCGTAAACGTTGGGAACTAGGTGTTGGCGACATTCCACGTCGTCGGTGCCGCAGCTAACGCATTAAGTTCCCCGCCTGGGGAGTACGGCCGCAAGGCTAAAACTCAAAGGAATTGACGGGGGCCCGCACAAGCAGCGGAGCATGTGGCTTAATTCGACGCAACGCGAAGAACCTTACCAAGGCTTGACATACACCGGAAACTGGTAGAGATATCAGCCCCCTTGTGGTCGGTGTACAGGTGGTGCATGGTTGTCGTCAGCTCGTGTCGTGAGATGTTGGGTTAAGTCCCGCAACGAGCGCAACCCTTGTTCTGTGTTGCCAGCATGCCTTTCGGGGTGATGGGGACTCACAGGAGACTGCCGGGGTCAACTCGGAGGAAGGTGGGGACGACGTCAAATCATCATGCCCCTTATGTCTTGGGCTGCACACGTGCTACAATGGCCGGTACAAAGGGCTGCGATGCCGCGAGGCGGAGCGAATCCCAAAAAGCCGGTCTCAGTTCGGATTGGGGTCTGCAACTCGACCCCATGAAGTTGGAGTTGCTAGTAATCGCAGATCAGCATGCTGCGGTGAATACGTTCCCGGGCCTTGTACACACCGCCCGTCACGTCACGAAAGTCGGTAACACCCGAAGCCGGTGGCCTAACCCGTGAGGGGAGGAGCCGTCGAAGGTGGGACCAGCGATTGGGACGAAGTCGTAACAAGGTAGCCGTACCGGAAGGTGCGGCTGGATCACCTCCTTTCTAAGGAGCACATGGCAGCTTCGGGCGAATGTCCCGGAGTGCTAGCTCATGGGTGGAACGTTGACTATTCGGCACACACGGTGATGGAGATCGCGAGTACTGCCCTTCCGGGGCGTGGAAAGCGGTGTTCCGGAGGCGGGTGTGGCGGGCACGTTGTTGGGTCCTGAGGGAACGGCCAGTGGTCGTTGTCTTCAGGTTGCCGGCCTCATGCCGGGCGTCCCTGTCTTGGGGGTGTCGGGTTTGGGTGTCTGGTCGTTGTTTGAGAACTGCACAGTGGACGCGAGCATCTGTGGCCAAGTTTTTAAGGGCGCACGGTGGATGCCTTGGCACCAGGAACCGATGAAGGACGTGGGAGGCCGCGATAGGCCCCGGGGAGCTGTCAACCGAGCTTTGATCCGGGGGTGTCCGAATGGGGAAACCCGGCAGTCGTCATGGGCTGTCACCCATACCTGAACACATAGGGTATGTGGAGGGAACGCGGGGAAGTGAAACATCTCAGTACCCGCAGGAAGAGAAAACAACCGTGATTCCGGGAGTAGTGGCGAGCGAAACCGGATGAGGCCAAACCTTGAGCGTGTGAGACCCGGCAGGGGTTGCGCTCAAGGGGTTGTGGGAAAGTTCTTCAGTCGTCTGCCGGCGGCTGGGCGAGTCAGAAACCGTATGGGTAGTCGAAGGACATGCGAAAGGTCCGGCGTAGAGGGTAAGACCCCCGTAGACGAAATCTGTACGGCTCGCTTGAGCTTCTCCCAAGTAGCACGGGGCCCGAGAAATCCCGTGTGAATCTGGCGGGACCACCCGCTAAGCCTAAATATTCCCTGGTGACCGATAGCGGATAGTACCGTGAGGGAATGGTGAAAAGTACCGCGGGAGCGGAGTGAAATAGTACCTGAAACCGTGTGCCTACAAGCCGTGGGGGCAGCCTTTTAGGCTGTGACTGCGTGCCTTTTGAAGAATGAGCCTGCGAGTTTGCGGTGTGTAGCGAGGTTAACCCGTGTGGGGTAGCCGTAGCGAAAGCGAGTCCGAATAGGGCGTTCGAGTTGCATGCCCAAGACCCGAAGCGGAGTGATCTAGCCATGGGCAGGTTGAAGCGCGGGTAAGACCGTGTGGAGGACCGAACCCACCAGGGTTGAAAACCTGGGGGATGACCTGTGGTTAGGGGTGAAAGGCCAATCAAACTCCGTGATAGCTGGTTCTCCCCGAAATGCATTTAGGTGCAGCGTCGCGTGTTTCTTGCCGGAGGTAGAGCACTGGATAGGCGATGGGCCTCACCGGGTTACTGACCTTAGCCAAACTCCGAATGCCGGTAAGTGAGAGCGCGGCAGTGAGACTGTGGGGGATAAGCTCCATGGTCGAGAGGGAAACAGCCCAGAACACCGACTAAGGTCCCTAAGCGTGTGCTAAGTGGGAAAGGATGTGGAGTCGCAGAGACAACCAGGAGGTTGGCTTAGAAGCAGCCACCCTTGAAAGAGTGCGTAATAGCTCACTGGTCAAGTGATTCCGCGCCGACAATGTAGCGGGGCTCAAGCACACCACCGAAGTCGTGTCATTGCAGCAATACTCCCAACGGAGGCTGTGATGGGTAGGGGAGCGTCGTGTGCCGGGTGAAGCAGCCGAGGAATCGAGTTGTGGACGGTTCACGAGTGAGAATGCAGGCATGAGTAGCGATACAAGAGTGGGAAACTCTTGCGCCGATTGACCAAGGGTTCCTGGGTCAAGCTGATCTGCCCAGGGTAAGTCGGGACCTAAGGCGAGGCCGACAGGCGTAGTCGATGGACAACGGGTTGATATTCCCGTACCCGCTTTGAAGCGCCAACGTCGAACCAGGTGATGCTAAGGCCGTGAAGCCGGCCCGGAGTCTTCGGACGATGGGACGTGGTGGAGCCGCCGGTCCAAGCCTGTAGTAGGTGAGCGATGGGGTGACGCAGGAAGGTAGTCCAGCCCGGGCGGTGGTAGTCCCGGGGTAAGGGTGTAGGCCGAGTGATAGGCAAATCCGTCACTCATCAAGGCTGAGACCTGATGCCGAGCCGATTGTGGTGAAGTGGATGATCCTATGCTGTCGAGAAAAGCCTCTAGCGAGTTTCATGGCGGCCCGTACCCCAAACCGACTCAGGTGGTCAGGTAGAGAATACCGAGGCGTTCGGGTGAACTGTGGTTAAGGAACTCGGCAAAATGCCCCCGTAACTTCGGGAGAAGGGGGGCCATTGCTGGTGACGGGACTTAGCTCCCTGAGCTGGTGGTGGCCGCAGAGACCAGCGAGAAGCGACTGTTTACTAAAAACACAGGTCCGTGCGAAGCCGTAAGGCGATGTATACGGACTGACGCCTGCCCGGTGCTGGAACGTTAAGGGGACCGGTTAGTCACGATTCGTCGTGGCGAAGCTGAGAACTTAAGCGCCAGTAAACGGCGGTGGTAACTATAACCATCCTAAGGTAGCGAAATTCCTTGTCGGGTAAGTTCCGACCTGCACGAATGGCGTAACGACTTCTCGACTGTCTCAACCACAGGCCCGGTGAAATTGCATTACGAGTAAAGATGCTCGTTTCGCGCAGCAGGACGGAAAGACCCCGGGACCTTTACTATAGCTTGATATTGGTGTTCGGTTCGGCTTGTGTAGGATAGGTGGGAGGCTTTGAAGCCGTGACGCCAGTCATGGTGGAGCCATCGTTGAAATACCACTCTGGTCGTGCTGGATGTCTAACCTGGGTCCGTGATCCGGATCAGGGACAGTGTCTGGTGGGTAGTTTAACTGGGGCGGTTGCCTCCTAAAGGGTAACGGAGGCGCCCAAAGGTTCCCTCAGCCTGGTTGGCAATCAGGTGTTGAGTGTAAGTGCACAAGGGAGCTTGACTGTGAGACTGACGGGTCGAGCAGGTACGAAAGTAGGGACTAGTGATCCGGCGGTGGCTTGTGGAAGCGCCGTCGCTCAACGGATAAAAGGTACCCCGGGGATAACAGGCTGATCTTCCCCAAGAGTCCATATCGACGGGATGGTTTGGCACCTCGATGTCGGCTCGTCGCATCCTGGGGCTGGAGTAGGTCCCAAGGGTTGGGCTGTTCGCCCATTAAAGCGGTACGCGAGCTGGGTTTAGAACGTCGTGAGACAGTTCGGTCCCTATCCGCTGTGCGCGTAGGAGTGTTGAGAAGGGCTGTCCCTAGTACGAGAGGACCGGGACGGACGAACCTCTGGTGTGCCAGTTGTCCTGCCAAGGGCATGGCTGGTTGGCTACGTTCGGGAGGGATAACCGCTGAAAGCATCTAAGCGGGAAGCCTGCTTCGAGATGAGCACTCCCACCTCCTTGAGAGGGTAAGGCTCCCAGTAGACGACTGGGTTGATAGGCCGGATATGGAAGCCCTGTGAGGGGTGGAGTTGACCGGTACTAATAGGCCGAGGGCTTGTCCTCAGTTGCTCGCGTCCACTGTGTTGTTCTGAAACAACGACCCCCACCGCATGGTGGGTGGTGCACAGTTTCATAGTGTTTCGGTGGTCATAGCGTGAGGGAAACGCCCGGTTACATTCCGAACCCGGAAGCTAAGCCTCACAGCGCCGATGGTACTGCAGGGGGGACCCTGTGGGAGAGTAGGACGCCGCCGAACAATCTTTCAAGGAAAGGGCTCCAGCCGTCAGGCTGGGGCCCTTTTCGCATTTCTGCATTTCCGGATCTCCACTGGGGATTCCGGCCGGTGACCCAGCGGGCGTCGTGCGAAGCGAGGAAGGCGACGACGTCGGCGACGTCGGCGATGCGGCCGAGGGCGGTGAGGGAGGCGGCGGAGCCGGCCGCTAGGGCCGAACTGGCGTTGGCGGCCTGGCCGGAGGAGGACGCCCCGGTCCGGTGATCCGTACGGAAAACCGGCCGGAGAACGTACGCTCGCTGGCATGCGGACTTCTGAGAACACGTCAGGTGCGGGCCGGATCGAGCGGATCGAGGCGCTGGCGCCCGAGCAGGCGGGGGCGGTGCGCGAGTTGCTCGCCGCGGCGGCCGGGGCGGACGGGCGGGAGGCGGTGTCGGAGGCCGGGCGGCTGCGGGTGCGGCCGGACAGCCCGCGGGCGGGGGTGCGGCACCTGGTGCAGTCGGTGGACGGCGCGGTGGTCGGCTACGCGCAGCTGGAGGGCGAGCGGCCGGGCACGGTGGAGCTGACGGTCGCCCCGGCCGAGCGCGGCCGGGGCCTGGGCGGCGCGCTGGTGGACGCGGTGCTGGCCGAGGGCGCGGGCGGGCTGGACTTCTGGGCGCACGGCGGACTGCCGGCCGCCCGGCACCTGGCCGAGCGGCACGGCGCGGTGCTGGTGCGCGAGCTGCGGCAGATGCGGCGCACCGCGGCGGCGCCGGACGCGGTGCCGCTGCCCGCCGGCGTCGAGCTGCGGACCTTCGAGCCGGGCCGGGACGAGGCGGCCTGGCTGGCGCTGAACGCGCTGGCGTTCGCGCACCACCCGGAGCAGGGCTCCTGGACGGAGCGCGACCTGGCGGAGCGGATCGCCGAGCCCTGGTTCGACCCGAAGGGCTTCTTCCTCGCGGAGCGGGACGGCCGGCTGGTGGGCTTCCACTGGACGAAGGTCCAGCCGGACGGCCTCGGCGAGGTGTACGTGGTGGGGGTGGATCCGGCCGAACAGGGTAATGGCCTGGGGAAGGCGCTGACGGCGGCGGGCCTGCGGCACCTGATCCTGGAACGCGGCCTGCCGACGGTGATGCTGTACGTGGACGCGGACAACGCCGCGGCCGTCCGGGTGTACGAGCGGCTCGGTTTCGCGGTCCACGAGGTCGACCTGATGTACCGCTGGGCGCCGTCCGGGGAGCGCTGAGCGGGTCGGAGGCGGGCGGAAGGGAGCGTCCGCTAGCAGCCACGGGGGCGACGGACTCAGCTTTCCTCCTGGCCATGCGGTGTTTACCGTGGATTCAATCGGCGCCGCGAAGATCACAGAATGTCGTCCGTATTGCCACGTCCGCGTCACCGCTCCACCCACCGCCCGGCCGGGCGGATCCTGGCCTCCCCGGGCGGGTGGACGTGGTTCGACGAGGACGAGCAGCCTGCGGAGTCATGCCCTTCGCCCCACTGGGACCGCGTCCTGCAGGAGGAGCTGGAACTGATGAGCATCCCCCGCCCCGTCTCCGACTCGGCCGACCCGGTCGAGCGCAGCAGTGAGCAGAAGCCGGCCGTCCGTTCGGGCGCGAGGTCCGGCGCCGGTTCCCGGGCCGCCGCCGGCAAGGACGCCGGCAAGGACGCCGACAAGGACACCGGCAAGGAGCCCGGCCGGGAGCCCGGCCGGGAGCCCGGCAAGGGCGCGCGGCCGCGTCCGGTGCCGGTCCGCGCGAGCAAGGCCAAGGCGGCCGAGCCCAAGGCGGCCGAGCCCAAGCCCGAGCCGAGGAGCGAGCCGAAGTCCGGGGCCGAGCCGCCGCGCGCCGCGACGGCGCTGCCCGCCGCGGTGTCGGCGGCGTTCGCCGCGGGCACGCTGAGCCCGGTGGCCGGCGGCGCGGACGAGGAGGAGCTGCCGCAGGGCCGCTTCCTGGACCGCGAGCGCAGCTGGCTGGCGTTCAACGAGCGGGTGCTGGAGCTCGCCGAGGACCCGAACATCCCGCTGCTGGAGCGGGCGAAGTTCCTGGCGATCTTCGCGTCCAACCTGGACGAGTTCTTCATGGTGCGGGTGGCCGGCCTCAAGCGCCGGATCGCCACCGGGGTGGCCCAGCGCTCGGCGTCCGGCCTGCAGCCGCGCGAGGTGCTGGACCAGATATGGCGCCGTTCGCGCGAGCTGATGGCCCGGCACGCGGCGACCTTCCAGCAGGAGGTGCTGCCCGACCTGGCGGCCGAGGGCGTCGAGCTGGTGCGCTGGCCCGACCTCGCGGAGACCGAGCAGGCCCGGCTGCACACGCTGTTCCGGCAGCAGATCTTCCCCGTCCTGACGCCGCTGGCGGTCGACCCGGCGCACCCGTTCCCGTACATATCGGGGCTGTCGCTGAACCTGGCGGTGGTGGTGCGCAACCCGGTGTCCGGGCACAAGCACTTCGCCCGGGTGAAGGTGCCGCAGTCGCTGTCCCGGTTCCTGGAGGCGTCGCCGCAGCGGTACGTGCCGCTGGAGGACGTGATGGGGGCGCACCTGGAGGAGCTGTTCCCGGGGATGGAGGTGCTCGCCCACCACGCGTTCCGGGTCACCCGCAACGAGGACCTGGAGGTGGAGGAGGACGACACCGAGAACATCCTGAAGGCGCTGGAGAAGGAGCTGATGCGGCGCCGCTTCGGCCCGCCGGTGCGCCTGGAGGTCGAGGAGTCGATCGACCCGTACATCCTGGACCTGCTGGTGCGGGAGCTGAACATCACCGAGGCCGAGGTCTTCCCGCTGCCCGGGCCGCTGGACCTGACCGGGCTGTTCGGGATCGCCGACCTGGACCGGCCGGAGCTGAAGTACCCGAAGTTCGTGGCGGGCACCGCGCGCGGGCTGACCGACGTGGAGTCGGCGACGCTGCCGGACATCTTCGGCGCGATGCGCGAGCGGGACGTGCTGCTGCACCACCCGTACGACTCGTTCTCCACCTCGGTGCAGGCGTTCCTGGAGCAGGCCGCCGCCGACCCGCACGTGCTGGCGATCAAGCAGACGCTGTACCGCACCTCCGGCGACTCGCCGATCGTGGACGCGCTGATCGACGCGGCGGAGTCCGGCAAGCAGGTGCTGGTGCTGGTGGAGATCAAGGCGCGGTTCGACGAGCAGGCGAACATCAAGTGGGCCCGGAAGCTGGAGGAGTCCGGCTGCCACGTGGTGTACGGCCTGGTCGGGCTGAAGACGCACTGCAAGCTGTCGCTGGTGGTCCGCCAGGAGGGCGACACGCTGCGCCGGTACTCGCACGTCGGCACCGGCAACTACCACCCGAAGACCGCCCGGCTGTACGAGGACCTCGGCCTGCTGACCGCGGACCCGCAGGTCGGCGCCGACCTGAGCGACCTGTTCAACCGGCTGTCGGGCTACTCGCGCCGCGAGTCGTACCGGCGGCTGCTGACCGCGCCGCGCGGGCTGCGGGACGGGCTGGTGGCGCGGATCAACGGGGAGATCGCGCACCACCGGGCCGGGCGCCCGGCGTTCGTCCGGATCAAGGTCAACTCGATCGTCGACGAGGTGGTCATCGACGCGCTGTACCGGGCCTCGCAGGCCGGCGTGCCGGTCGACGTGTGGGTGCGCGGCATCTGCGCGATCCGGCCGGGCGTGCCGGGGCTGAGCGAGAACATCCGGGTCCGGTCGATCCTCGGCCGGTTCCTGGAGCACTCCCGGCTGTTCGTGTTCGGCAACGGCGGCGACCCGGAGGTGTGGATCGGCAGCGCCGACATGATGCACCGCAACCTGGACCGCCGGATCGAGGCGCTGGTCCGGGTCACCGACCCGGCCCACCGCTCCGAGCTGAACGGGCTGCTGGAACTCGGCGTCTCCGACGAGACCGACTCCTGGCACCTGGGCGCCGACGGCACCTGGACCCGCCACTCGCAGGACGCCGAGGGCCGGCCGCTGCGCCACGTCCAGGACCTGCTGATCGACTCGCGCCGCCGCAACCGCGGCTCCGCCGCCGCGCGCTGAGCGGCACACCGCCCGCGCCGGGACACCACCGGCGCGGGCGGACTGCACCCCTGGGGCAGGCCCAGGGAGGGAATCGGGGAGAGCCACAGCCATGACCGATGCGCCGACGACGGCCCCGGTGGCGCGCGCCGCGACCGCCGGGGAGGTCCTTGCCGGCTACCTGACCGCCCAGGCGGGCGCGTTCCTGCGCGCCCTGCCGCAGGCGGTCGGCGAGGCGGGCTCCAGACCGGGGGCGCTGCCGGCCTCGGCGCAGGCTGCGGACGACCTGCTGCGGGCGGTGCGCCGGGTCGGCGGGGCGCTGCACACCTTCGCCGCCGCGTTCGACCCGCAGTGGGCCCAGGAGTCGCGCACCGAGCTGCGCTGGCTGCTCAACCTGCTCGCCCAGGAGCCGGGCTACCAGCGGCGGGCGACCCGGCTGCTGGGCGCGCTCGACTCGCTGGCCGACACCTCGCCGGACGGCGCCGGCATGCTGGCCGGCCACGCGGGCGCGCCGAAGGCCCGGGCGCTGCTGGAGCGCCAGCTGACGCTGGCCCGGACCAGGGCGCACACCGCGCTGCTCCAGGAACTGCGCTCGGCCCGGCTGCACGCGCTGGCCGACCGGATGACGCTGCTGGCGGGCGAGGTGCCGCTGGCCGCCCCGGCCGAGCCGGCCGCGGCGCTGCTGCCGCGGGCCGCCGCGGCGCTGGCCGCGCTGGTGGGCGCGGGCGAGCGGCTGCCGTGGCAGCGCTCGGCGCAGGCGTACGGCGGGGCGGGGCTGCACCGGCTGGGCCCGGCCGAGCCCGCGGCACCGGCCGGGGCGCCGGCCGCGGTGCCGCCCGCCCGGACGGCGGCGGACGCGGACGCGGCGCTGGCGGCGGACGACGCGCCGTGGCTGCGGGCCCGGATCCTGGTGAAGCGGGCCAGGTACGCGCTGGAGGTGTGCGGGGCGCCGGGCGAGGGCCTGCGCGAGCTGGACGGGGTGCTGGCCCGGCACCAGGAGGCTTCGGACGCGGCGGCGACGGTGGCGACGGCGGCCCGCACGCCGCGGATCACCCCCGCGACGGCGTACGTGCTGGGCGTGGTGCACGCGGACCAGCGCTTGGAGGTCGAGTCGGCCCGGTACGCTTTCGGGCGCCAGTGGCCGGCGGTGGCGCCCGGGCTGGTCGGTCCGGCGGCGGTGCTGCCGGCCTGAGCCCCCCGTTCCCCGCCCGGATGGACCGCGTACCGCTGATGCCCGATCGCTCCTCCCCGCCCGACCGCGTCCAGGCCCGGTCGGGCGGTTCCCGTCCGGGCCGCCGCCCGGCGGCGGGCTCCCGTTCGACGGTGCTGGCGGCGGGCGCGGTGCTGTGGGTGCCGGGCCCGCCGAAGAAGAGCGGCAAGGGCCGGAAGAAGCCGCGGATCGCGCTGGTGCACCGCCCCAAGTACGACGACTGGAGCCTGCCGAAGGGCAAGCTCGACCCGGGCGAGGGCTGGCGGGCGGCCGCGCTGCGCGAGGTGCTGGAGGAGACCGGGATGCGCTGCGTGCTGGGCGCGGAGCTGCCGACCCAGCACTACCTGGCGCACGGCCGGCCGAAGGAGGTCCGGTACTGGGCGGCGGTGCCGACGGACGGCGCGTTCCGGCCCAACCGGGAGGTCGACCGGCTGGAGTGGCTGCCGCCGAAGCGGGCCCGGGAACGGCTGACCCACCCGCGGGACCGGGTGCTGGTGGACGCCCTGCTGGCCCTGCTGTTCGGCTGAACCGCCGCCCGGCCGGTTCGCGCAGGTCGTACGGGTGATCTGCCCGCGCCCGCACCGTGACGCAACCGTTACTACCGGCCGCAGTTTCCTGACGTCCCTTCGAGGTTCACTCCCCGTTCATTTGTGACGGGCTGACGCGTCACCTGTCCTGCCTAACTTCTGGGTTACCGGAGGGCCGGAAGGGCCCCGGACCACAGCAAAACCGGTCGTTCCGAGACCGGCATTGCCTCAGAAAGGGACACCCAGTGAACCTGCGGAACGGCCGCTCCAAGGCCCTCGCCATCGGTGCCGTCGCGCTCGTCTCCACGCTGTCGCTCTCGGCTTGCGGCACGGACGACAACACCACGAAGACCAACGCCGGCACCTCGGCGTCGGGTGGCGCCGCTCCTGCTGCCAAGATCACCTGCGCCGACAAGGGCGGCTCGCTGCTGGCCGCGGGTTCCACCGCCCAGACCCCGGCGATCGACGTCTGGAAGGCCGCCTACAGCGCCGCCTGCTCCAGCGCCACCCTGACCTACGGCGGCGGCGGTTCCGGTGCCGGTGTCACCCAGTTCAACCAGGGCAAGATCGCCTTCGCGGGCACCGACTCGGCCCTCAAGCCGGCCGAGGTCGAGACCTCGAAGACCGTCTGCACCGGTGGCCAGGCGATCGACCTCCCGATGGTCGGCGGCCTGATCTCGATCGTCTTCAACGTCGAGGGTGTCGACAAGCTGGTCCTGGACGGCCCGACCCTGGCGAAGATCTTCGACGCGCAGATCACCAAGTGGAACGACCCGGCGATCGCCGCCCTGAACGCGGGCGTCAACCTGCCGGCCGCCGACATCCAGGCGATCCACCGCTCGGACGACTCCGGCACCACCGCCAACCTGACCGGCTACCTGGCCAAGGCCGGCGGCGGCGCCTGGAAGTACCCGGCCTCGAAGACCTGGGCGGGCCAGGGCGGCCAGTCCGCGAACGGCTCCGCCGGTGTCGCGGCCCAGGTGAAGCAGGTCAAGAACTCGGTCTCCTACGTCGAGCTCTCCTACGCCCAGACCAACAAGCTGAACAGCGCCGCGATCAACACCGGTGCCGCCAAGCCGGTCGAGGCCACCGCCGCCAACGCCGCCGCGACCCTGGCCGCCGCCAAGATCACCGGCACCGGCGCCGACCTGACCCTGGACATCGACTACGCGACCAAGGCCGAGGGCAACTACCCGCTGACCCTGGTCACCTACGAGGTCGTCTGCGACAAGGGCAACAAGGCCGACAGCCTGCCGATCCTCAAGTCCTTCCTGAACTACACCGTCAGCGAGGCCGGCCAGCAGGCCATCGGCGCGGTCGGCTACGTGCCGCTGCCGGCCCAGCTCGCGGCCAAGGTCAAGACCCAGGTCGACGCCCTCGCCTGAGCCTGATCGACGACCGGCCGGGCGACCCCCCAAGGAGGGGGGAGGGGCCGCCCGGCCGGGCTGTTCGTCGCGCACGCAGCACCGCACCACCACCACAGAACATCCGGGGCACCGCCGCCAAGGTGCCGCCCTCCGCGGGGCAGCGCCGCCAGACCGGAGTAAACGATCATGACTTCTGCACCCCCCGCCGACGCGCGGGGACGGACTCGACGGAGCCGGGGCGACAGCCGCCGCGGCGACAGCGTGTTCTTCAACCTCTCGCGGGGCTCGGGCATCCTGCTGCTGGTCATCATGGCCGCCATCGCAGGCTTCCTGGCCTACCGCTCCTTCCTCGCCCTGGGCAAGAACGAGGGCAACTTCCTCACCACCTTCGAGTGGGCGCCGGACGCCGCGAAGCCGGTCTTCGGCATCGCCGTCCTCACCTTCGGCACACTGGTCAGCGCGTTGATCGCGATGGTCATCGCGGTTCCGGTCTCGGTCGGCATCGCGCTGTTCATCTCGCACTACGCGCCGCGCCGGATCGCCCAGCCGTTCGCCTACCTGGTGGACCTGCTGGCCGCCGTGCCGTCGATCGTCTACGGCCTGTGGGGCGTGCTGTTCCTCGTCCCGCACATGGACGGCCTGACCAGCTGGATGGACGAGTACCTCGGCTGGACGTACGTCTTCGACCAGTCCAGCTCCGGCGTCCCGGCCCGCAACCTGTTCACCGTCGGCATCCTGCTCGCCATCATGGTGCTGCCGATCATCACCGCGGTCACCCGCGAGGTGTTCCGGCAGGTCCCGCGGATGCACGAGGAGGCGGCGCTCGCGCTCGGCGCGACCCGCTGGGAGATGATCCGCACCTCGGTGCTGCCGTTCGGCCGCCCCGGCATCATCTCCGCGTCGATGCTCGGCCTGGGCCGCGCGCTCGGCGAGACCATCGCCGTCGCGACCGTGCTGTCCACCAACAGCCAGCTGTCGCTGCACCTGCTCGACCCGGGCGGCGGCACCTTCGCGCAGAACATCGCGCTCAAGTTCAACGAGGCCCAGCCGCTGGGCCGGGACGCCCTGATGGCCTCCGGCCTGGTCCTGTTCGTCATCACCCTGCTGGTGAACGGCGCGGCCCGCATGATCATCGCCCGTCGCAAGGAGTACTCGGGGGCCGCCGCGTGAGTGCCGTCTCGACCGTCACCGACACCACCCCGCAGCTGAGCCACCGGCTCACCGCGGCCCGGCTGCCACGCTGGGCGCCGGCCGGCATCGCGATCGCCTCGATCGCCGTCGGCTGCGGCATCGGCGCCGCCGCCGGACTGAAGAGCCACCTGCAGTGGGGCCTGATCTCGGCGCTGCTGTTCCTGCTGGTCAGCTACACGGTCTCGGCCGCGGTCGAGGGCCGCCGCCAGGCCCGGGACCGGTTCGCCACCTCGCTGATCTGGGTCTCCTTCATCTGCGCCGTGGTCCCGCTGGTCGCCCTGACCTTCTACACCGTGCAGCAGGGCATCGGCGCGATCAGCCCCGAGTTCCTCACCCACTCGATGAAGGGCATCGCCGCCACCCTCAGCCCGGACGGCGGCATCTACCACGCGATCATCGGCACCATCGAGCAGGTCCTGCTCGCCACCCTGATCGCCGCCCCGATCGGCCTGCTCACCGCCGTCTACCTGGTGGAGTACGGCCGCGGCCGGCTCGCCAGGGCGGTCACCTTCTTCGTCGACGTCATGACCGGCATCCCGTCGGTCGTCGCCGGCCTGTTCGTCCTCTCGCTCTGGAACATCGCCCTGGGCTTCCAGTACTCCGGCTTCTCGGGCAGCCTCGCGCTGGCCATCCTGATGATGCCGGTGGTGGTCCGCTCCACCGAGGAGATGCTCAAGCTCGTCCCGAACGAGCTGCGCGAGGCCTCGTACGCCCTCGGTGTGCCGAGGTGGAAGACCATCCTGCGGATCGTCCTCCCCACGGCCGTGGGCGGCATCACCACCGGTGTCATGCTGGCCGTCGCCCGCATCACCGGCGAGACCGCCCCCGTGATGATGCTGGTCTTCGGTGCCGACTTCATCAACAGCGACCCGTTCAACGGACCGCAGCAGTCGCTGCCGCTCTACATCTGGCAGCAGTACTCGCAGATCAACAACGACTACGGCTACCAGCGCGCCTGGGGCGCGGCCCTGGTGTTGATCGCGTTCGTGATGGGTCTCAACCTCATCGCCCGGGGCATCGCGCGTTGGCGCTCGCCCAAGGGCGGGCACTGACACCGACTGACGTTCGAACAGACGAGAGAAGACGAAAGACCATGGCCAAGCGCATCGACGTCAGCGGACTGTCCGCCTACTACGGCTCCACCCGCGCCATCGAGGACATCTCGATGACCATCGAGCCCCGCTCGGTGACCGCCTTCATCGGCCCCTCGGGCTGCGGCAAGTCCACCTTCCTGCGCACCCTGAACCGGATGCACGAGGTGATCCCCGGCGCCCGGGTCGAGGGCAAGGTGCTGCTGGACGACCAGAACCTGTACGGCGCCGGCATCGACCCGGTCGCCGTCCGCCGCTCGGTCGGCATGGTGTTCCAGCGCCCCAACCCGTTCCCCACCATGTCGATCTACGACAACGTGGTGGCCGGCCTCAAGCTGGCCGGCGTGAAGAAGAAGGCCGTGCTGGACGGCGTGGTGGAGCGCTCGCTGCAGGGCGCCAACCTGTGGAACGAGGTCAAGGACCGCCTCAACAAGCCCGGCGCGGGCCTGTCCGGCGGCCAGCAGCAGCGCCTGTGCATCGCCCGGGCGATCGCGGTCGAGCCCGAGGTGCTGCTGATGGACGAGCCCTGCTCGGCCCTCGACCCGATCTCCACCCTCGCCATCGAGGACCTGATCGGCGAACTGAAGTCGCAGTTCACCATCGTGATCGTGACCCACAACATGCAGCAGGCGGCCCGGGTCTCCGACCGCACCGCCTTCTTCAACCTGGCGGGCGTCGGCCAGCCCGGCAAGCTGATCGAGCTGGACGACACCCAGCGGATCTTCTCCAACCCGTCGGTCCAGGCCACCGAGGACTACATCTCCGGCCGCTTCGGCTGACCGGCCCGCGCGCCCGCACCGGGCCGCACCGAGAACTGCTCCGCGGCGCTGCATGGCGGTGCCGCCGCGGAGTCAGAAAGGGAAGGGCCCGCCCCCGTGCTGTGGGGGCGGGCCCTTCCGCTGTCTGCTCACCGCCGGTCAGAGGACCAGCAGGTTCACGATCCCGAACATCGCGGCGGCCACGATCGCGGCGGCCGGCATGGTGATGAACCAGCCCAGCACGATGTTCTTCGCCACCCCCCAGCGGACCGCGCGGATCCGCTTGGTGGCGCCCACGCCCATGATCGCCGAGGTGATCACGTGGGTGGTGGAGATCGGCGCCGCGTAGACGAACGAGGTGGTGTACATCACCGCGGAGGCGGTGGCCTCGGCGGCGAAGCCCTGCGGCGGGTCCAGCTCGATGATCTTCCGGCCGAGGGTGCGCATGATCCGCCAGCCGCCCGCGTAGGTGCCCAGCGAGAGCATCGTGGCGCAGGAGATCTTCACCCAGATCGGGATGCCGTTGCCGGTCTGGTGGCCGGAGATGACCAGGGCCATCACCACGATGCCCATGGTCTTCTGCGCGTCCTGCAGGCCGTGCGCCAGCGCCATCGCGGCCGCCGAGGCGGTCTGCGCCACCCGGAAGTTGCGCTTGGCCCGGTGCGGGTTGGCCCGCCGGAAGATCCACAGGATCGCCAGCATCACCAGGAAGCCGCCGACCAGGCCGACGATCGGCGAGACGATCATCGGAACGATGATCTTGTCGACCACGCCGTGCCAGACCACCCCGATGCCGCCGGCCAGCGCCGCGCCCACCATGCCGCCGAACAGCGCGTGCGAGGAGGACGACGGCAGGCCGAAGTACCAGGTGACCAGGTTCCAGGTGATCGCCCCGACCAGGGCCGAGAACAGGATCGCCATGCCCTTGCTGCCGGTCGGGGTCTCGATGATCCCCTTGGAGACGGTCTTCGCGACCCCGCTGCCGAGGAACGCGCCGGCCAGGTTCATCACCGCGGCCATCGCCAGCGCCGCCCGGGGCGTCAGCGCCCGGGTGGAGACCGAGGTGGCGATCGCGTTCGCCGAGTCGTGGAAGCCGTTCGTGTACGTGAAGAAGAATGCGACGCCGATGACGACGATCAGTGCTGCCATGTCCACGGAGGTCAGGACTCCTTGACGGCGATGGTCTCCACCGTGTTGGCCACGTGCTCGAACGCGTCGGCGGCCTCTTCGAGGACGTCCACGACCTGCTTGAGCTTCAGCACCTCGATCGCCTCGTACTGGCCGGAGAACAGGTGGGCCAGCAGCTTGCGGTGGATCTGGTCCGCCTGGTTCTCCAGCCGGTTCACCTCGATCCAGTACTCGGTGAGGTTCGACATCGACCGCAGGTTGGGCATCGCCTCCGCGGTCAGCTCGGCCGCCCGGGCCAGCACCTCGATCTGCTGCTCGATGCCCTTCGGGAGGGTCTCGATGTCGTACAGCACGACCAGGTCGACGGCCTCCTCCATGAAGTCCATGATGTCGTCCAGCGAGGAGGCCAGGTTGTAGATGTCCTCCCGGTCGAACGGGGTGATGAACGAGGAGTTCAGCTGGTGGAAGATCGCATGGGTGGTGTCGTCCCCGGCGTGCTCGGCGGCGCGCATGCGCTCGACGATCTCCGCGCGGGCTGACACGTCCGAGCCCAGTAGTTCCAGCAGGAGCTTCGATCCGACGACCAGGTTCTCCGCCGCGGCGGCGAACATGTCGTAGAAGCTCGTCTCCTTCGGGGTCAGGCTAAAACGCACGGAAATCTCCGATGTGCGGGGTCGGTACTTGACGATGCTAGGCGCACGCCCCCCTCACCTGAACACGGGGTTGCCGACGCGCGCCCTAAGTGTGTCCCACGACACGCCGGTTTGCTCCCGCCCTGCACGGGGATCTCTGACCTGACGCCCGGACGGCGGAACACCAGACCGGTGCCGCGTGTTGGAAGATGAGCCGAGTACCGAGACCAAGAGGGCGGACCGGATGACCACCATCGACACCCCGAGCGCCGGCACCGCGCCGGCCACCGAGACCGCGCCGGCGGCGGCCTGCCACGGCGCCCCCCAGGGTGCCGGGCCGCACGGCTACAGCGGCGAGAAGGAGGCGCACCTCAAGCGGCTGCGCCGGATCGAGGGCCAGATCCGCGGCCTGCAGCGGATGGTCGACGAGGACGTCTACTGCATCGACATCCTCACCCAGGTGTCCGCCTCCACCAAGGCCCTGCAGTCCTTCGCGCTCTCCCTGCTGGAGGAGCACCTGCGGCACTGCGTGGCCGCCGCCGCGGCCGCCGAGGACGGCGGCGAGGAGCTGAACGCCAAGGTCGCCGAGGCCAGCGCGGCGATCGCCCGACTGCTCCGCACCTGAGCCGCCCCATCCGCCGACGCCCCGCCGACTGACGCCCCGCCCGGTGGCGCCCCGTCAGTCGGCCTCGCCCGGAGCCGGATCGCGGCGGGCCAGCAGCACCTCGTCGATCTGCTCGGCGGCCAGCCGCTCCGCGCGGCTGGCCGAGGCGGCGATCATCAGCTCCCCGGTCAGGTCGATCTCGTCCAGCGCGGTTCTGTCGTGGCCGCCGGCGCCGCTGTCCCCGGATGCCATCTCCACCCCTTCCGCCGCCCGGCCGTGTGCCCGCCCCGTACCAGCGTAGGGAGCGGCGGGCCGGGCCACATGGCACGGACGGGCCATCTCTGCCGTCCGAAACGGGTGGGCCCGGCCCGCGGCAGGCCACAGCGGCGGTCACTTCGGCGAGGGACTGGCCTTCATCGAGTAGATGTCGGCGGCGGCGGGCTCGGCGGCCTCCACCGGCTTGCCGAACTCGCTCAGCGACAGGGTGGAGACCACCTTGACCTGGTCCTTCGGCGCGGTCGACCCGGCCACCCCGGCGAAGGCGAAGGTCTCCACCACCTTGTGCAGCCGGCCCTGGCCGTCCAGCCAGACCTCGAACGGGACCTCCTTCGCGGTGAAGGTCTGGGCCGCCATCCGCAGGCCGTCCGCCCCGCGGCCGCCGGTCGCGTCGGCGGCCTTCGCCAGGTCGAGGACGCCCTTGTAGTGCTTGAGCTCCACCCCGTCCGCCGTCTCGGTGCCGACCAGCTCGGCGTGCTGGGCGCCGCGCAGCGCGCCCGCCGCGGTGGCCGGGTCGGTCGCGCCGGAGCTGACCAGGTTGCCGTCCGGGAGCTGGCGCACGTCCAGCTTGACCCACTTGCCCTCGGGGATCTTCGCGCCGCTGTTCTGCAGGTACACCGTGCCGGGCAGCACCACCTCGGTGATCTTCCCGGTGGTGGCGGCGCCGGGCGGGACGTCGATCTCCAGCCGGCCGATCCGCTTCACGTAGTCGTAGCCGCCGCCGCCGCTGAAGACCGCCTTCTTGTCGGCGGACTCGGTGACCAGCTCGGTGGCCGCCCGGGCCGACCCGGTCCGGCCGGTGATGTCGGCCGCCGAGCGGACCGCCGTCAGCGGGTCGCCGGACAGCTGGTCGGCCGAACTCGGCCGCTCCTGGCCACCACCGCTACAGGCCGACAGCACGGTGACGAGCAGGGCCGCGGCCGCGGCCCGGTTGAGCGTCTTCACTTCTTCGACTACCCCCTCGGGCCCCGGACGACCCGGGATGACCCGGCGAGCTGCCACCCCGGATGGGCGGGAGCGCCTGCCAGGCAAACGAGCGGGGGCGCGGAAGGTTACGCCGTTGTTCACCGGACCGACGGGAGGCCGGGCCGCCGGGCCGGGATACGGTGAAGGATGTGGCAGAACAGCGTGCAGGGGCACCCGGCGGAGCCTTAGCGGACGACCACCCGGACGAGCACCGGACGGAGGTGGTCGAGCGCGGTTCGTTCAGCTTCGCGCAGTGCGCCTGCGGCTGGTCCGCCCCGGCCCGCCGCTCCCGCGACAAGTCCCGGCGGGACGCGGCCGGACACCTCGCCGAGAACGCCGGCCCGGTGGCCGAGGCGGGCTGAACGCCCCGCCGCCTGCCCGTTCCGCCCCCCGGCGCTGCCGCGGTCTCAGGCCGCCAGGTCCGACTCGCGGTCCCGCTCCGGCTCGCGCCCCCGGCCCGGCCCGGCCCGGCGGCCCGAGCGGCGGGCGCCCGCACCGGCCGACCGGCGGCCGCCGGCGCCCGCGGCGGGCACCCGGGCCGCCACCAGCGGGCGCAGCGCCGTCCGGGACAGCGCGTGGCACAGCGGCACCAGGACGGCCATCGCGATCGGCGCCAGCAGCAGCACCACCGCGGTGGCCAGCGCGTAGCCGCCCAGCACGTCGGTCGGGTAGTGCACGCCGACGAACAGCCGGCAGAAGCCCTGCAGCAGGGCGAGCGCCCCGGCGGCCAGGCCGAGCCTGCGGTTGACCAGGAACAGCGCGACGGCGATGCCCATCGACATCGCCGAGTGGTCGCTGACGAAGGAGAGCGTGTCCTCCTTGCCGGGCACCAGGACGTCCAGCTCGGGGTGGGTGACGAACGGGCGGGGCCGGTCGACCAGCCGGGAGACCGGCAGGTTGGCCAGTTCGGCGATGGCGACGGCGAGCGGCGCCCACAGCACGCCGGCCACCGCGACCGGGGCGTCCGGGCGGCGGCGGGCGGTCAGCCAGGCGGTCAGGCCGATCGCGGCCAGGCCGAGCAGGATGCCGTACTCGGCCGTCCAGGCGACCAGTGAGTCCAGCCAGCCGGGGGCGTCGGCGGCCAGGCCGTTGACGGCCTTGAGCAGCCCGAGGTCGGGGTCGCCCGAACCGGTTCCGGCGTCGGCGAGCAGCGTCGGCACGCCGCACCTCCCTGTCGGCTCTCCGCGGTGGTCCCAGGTCGTGGTGCTTCCGGGTGCGGACGACCGGCAGCCTCCTGAGTCAACGCGATCAAGGCCGCCGCGGTTTCCCCGGAAACGCACCGTTATGGAAAATTGACTGACCGTCCACCGGGCGTGCACATGCCGCCCGGGGAGGCGGGGGTTCCGGTCAGTCGGCCTTCGGGGCCTGGCTCCGGGTGATGGTGCCGTCGCCCATGTTCCGGGTGGGCAGCGCGGCGGCGCCGTCCGGGGTGACCCGGGTCGCGCCGATGTAGTCCCGCTGGTCGATGGTGTCGTAGCGGACCTTGGCGCCGGTGTGCGGCGCGTCGATCATGTAGCCGCCGCCGACGTAGATCCCGACGTGGTGGATGGTCCGCGGGTCGTCCAGGTCGTTGGCGAAGAACACCAGGTCGCCGGGCCGGAGTTGGTCCCGCGAGGGGTGCGGCCCGGCGTACCACTGGTCGTTGGCCACCCGGGGCAGCTCGATGCCGACGCTCTCGTACGCGACCTTCGTCAGGCCCGAGCAGTCGAACCGCCCGTTCTCCCACTCCTGCCCGGTGCCGCCCCACAGGTAGTCGGTGCCCAGCTTGCTCTGCGCGAACCAGATCGCCCCGGCCGCCTCCTTGGACAGCGCCAGCTGCACGCCCGGGTCGGCCGGCGCGGTGAAGGACTTCGCCAGGGTCTGGATGCTGCGGACGTACCCCTGGGTCTCCTGGTACGGCGGGACGCCCCCGTACCGCGAGACCGCGCCCGGGCCGGCGTTGTAGGCGGCCAGCATGTTCGCCTGCCGGTCGCCCGGGACGTTGGCGACCTGCCGGGCCAGCAGGCAGTCGTAGCTGGCGGCGGAGGCGATCGCGTCGAGCGGGTTCCAGACGTCCCGCTTGCCGTCGCCGTCGCCGTCGACGCTGAAGGCGTCCCAGCTGCCCGGCATGAACTGGGCCATGCCCATCGCCCCGACCTGGCTCCTCGCCTTCGGGTCGAAGCCGCTCTCCTGGTAGAGCTGGGCGGCCAGCAGCGGCCCGGAGATCTCCGGGCAGAGCGCGCCCCACTGCTGGATGTGCGCCCGGTACGCGGCCGGCACCGTCCCGCCGGAGAGCCCGGGCTGCGCGGCGGACTGCCCGGGGACCCCGCTGGCCGCGTACGTCCCGACCGTCACGACGCCCACGAAACCGATCATCAGCACCGCCGAGCCGGCAGCCGCCAACCGAGCCTTCCGCAGCACCATCAAGCACCATCCCGACAGAACGTCAGCGGCCATGTCCTGTTACGCAATTGCCCGGTGCAATCATCACAGATACCAGGGGCGGGAAGTATCCTTGTCGCCACCGGACATCCTGGCGGAGGCGTCCGGCCAGCCACGAGCAATCCGCGAGAAGCAGCCAAGTCGACGTCAGATCTGGCCAAGAATAGGACCTGCCCCTTCGCTCGACCGTGGTCCGGGGCCTTGAATTTTCCTGATCGGGCGGTGAGATGGGATGGACCTGAACGTGGACAGCACAGTGATCCGGTACCTGGCGGAGGACCCGCCCAAGAAGGCCGACATCGACACCATCATCGGCGGGATCGCCCCCGACTGGGGCCCGTTCGCCACCCTCGGCTCCTCGGCCCGGGTGATGGTCCAGGTCGTGATGGCCGTGGCGATCCTGGTCTGCCTCGCCATCGCCATCTGGGGCGCGGCCAAGCAGCGGATCGGCGCCACCGCGATGCGCGACACCTTCAGCGCCGAGCAGGGCAAGGGGCTGATCGTCGCCGGCCTGACCGGCGTGTTCATCATCGGTTCGCTCGGCACGCTGTTCACCATTGTGTACGGCATGGCCATCTGACGACCTGACGATCGGACAACTGCCGCCCCGGCGGCGTCGATCGACCTCGCGCCGCCCGCTCCGACCGCAGCGTTTCCCCACCGTTCCCCGCCTCCCCGCCGAGCACCCGTCACGCCGCCCCGCGCCCCGCGCGACGGCGCCCACCAGGAGGGCCCCGTGCCGTTGTCCGACGACCAGCCGCACACCCGTACGCGGCTACCGGTCGCCGAACAGAACGCCCCCGCCGGCGGCCGACCGGCCAGGCCGCTGCGCACCCTCCTGACCGTCCTCGGCATCGTCACCCTGCTGGTCGTCGCCGTCGCCGTCGCCAACCGCGACAAGCCCGCCGTCGACCGCACCGCCACCACCACCTCCGGCGACCGCGCCCCCGCCGGTGCCGGCGCCTCCCCCGACCGCACCGCCGCCAGCGGCCAACAGCCCGTCGGCACCGCGGTCAACGGCATCGGCACCGGCTACCCGCACACCGACCAGGGCGCGCAGTCCGCCGCCGCCAACTACGCGGTGGCGCTCGGCTCCACCGACATGTTCCGCGCCGACTCCCGCCGCACCGTCCTCACCACCATCGCCGACCCCACCGCCGTCCAGACCCTGCAGACCCGCCTCGACCAGGCCTTCACGCCGGAGACCAACGCCCGCTACGGGCTCAGTGCCGAGGGTCGGGCGCCGGTCGGCATGACGTTCATCAGCCGCGCCATCCCGATCGGTACCAAGCTGGCGAACTACTCGGACACCGGGACGAAGGTGGAGGTCTGGTGCAATTCGCTGGTGGGGATGACCGGCAAGGCCTCGGAGATCCCGGTCACCGCCAGCTGGTACACGCTCGACATCACGATGCGCTGGACCGGCAGCGACTGGAAGATCATCGACTACAGCCGGAAGGCAGGCCCGGCCCCGTTGCCCGCTGACCAACAGGCCGCGACCTCGGAGGAGATCTCGGGTGCCGTCCAGCAGTTCGGAGGTTTCCGCTATGCGCGCTGACGGAGCGGGTGGCGGCCTCGGACGCCGTGTCGCCGTCTTGGCCGGGGCGACCGCTTCGCTCCAAGTGGCGCTCCTGGCGGTGGTCAGGGCGGCCACCGCCGCGACCCCGTCGCCCAGCCCCCAGCCCTCCTGCACGGTGGACGTGCCGGTGCCGGGCGCCGACAAGCTGTGCGCCCCGCCCGGGGCCACCGTGATTCCCGGGAGCGGGGCGGTGTCGGGGGTGACGGATCCGCTGGGGTCGTTGGCGAAGGGGTGCGCGCAGGCGGCGGCCTGGGTGGTGCGGCAGTTGTCGGGGGCGATCGACGGGACGACGAAGGTCGACTTCACGAACGCGGCGTTCCTGCAGCAGTACGCGGTGGTGTTCGCGGTGTCGACGGTGATCACGCTGGTGCTGTGGCTGCTGGCGGTGACGAAGCGGGCGGTGCGCGGGGCGGCGTTGGGGCAGGCGTTCGGCGAGGCGGTCGGGTACCTGTGGCTGACGGTGATCGCGTCGGCGTTCACGCCGCTGATCCTGTACACCGTGGTGACGGTGACCGACGGGTTGACGGACGCGATCGCCTCGGGGACGAAGTCGGACACCGGCACGTACCTGGGCGGGTTCGCGGACACGCTGGAGAAGGGCACCATGGGCGGCGGCCCGCTGATCCTGATCCTGGTGTCGCTGGTGGCGGTGCTGGCCGCGGCGGTGCTGTGGGTGGAGCTGGTGATCCGGGCGGCGATGCTGTACGTGGGCGCGCTGCTGGGGACGGCGGTGTACGCGGGGCTGGTGGACAAGCAGATGTGGAAGCACGTCCGCCGGTGGGCCGCGATGATGCTGGCGGTGGACCTGGCGAAGCCGATCGTGGTGGTCATCCTGGGCCTGGCGGGCGCGGTGGCGTCCGGGGCGGGGGCGGACGACGACTTCAGCCGGGTGCTGGCGGGGCTGGCGATCCTGTTCCTGTCGATCTTCGCGAGCGCGGCGGTGTACCGGTTCGTGCCGGGCTTCGGCGACGAGCTGATGTCGATGCGCAACGCCCGGGCGAGCGCGGTGCAGGCCGGCAGCGCGATGATCAACGGCCCGGCGAACTTCGTGAAGCAGGGCATCTCGACGCACGGTTCGCGCGGTGGCGCGGAGGGTGCGGGCGGTGGCGGCGGCGCCCCGGCCGGCGGGGGCGGGGCGGGCGCGGGCATCGCGGCGCACGCCTCCCGTCCGGCGAACCCGCCGCGGGCGGCCGCGCCGCCGGCGCAGGCCCAGGTCCAGTCTCCGGTCAACAACCCGAAGGGAGGGTGACCGGTAGATGAGCGGCGAACAGCTCGGCCAGTACGGCACCCAGTACGCCCATCAGCGCCGCAGCTACCTGATCGGCAAGGCGCGTCCGAACGCGCCGATCGGGCGCAACCGGGAGAACGGCGAGATCGTGCTGATCATCGCCGGCGCGGGCCTGGGCATGGTGTGGGGGCTGATCCCGAGCCTGTTGCCGCTGCGGATCGCGGGCCTGGTGGGCTTCCCGCTGCTGGCGATCATGGCGGTGTACGTGCCGTACCGGCGGCGGACGTTCTACAAGTGGGTGGAGATCAACCGGACGTTCCGGCGGACGGTGCGCAGCGGCCGGGCGGTCTGGCGGCCGGACGTGCACGAGGCGGGCACCCGGCTGGACGGCCGCGAGGTGGAGGTCGGCCCGCCGCCGGGGGTGGGGCGGCTGCGCTGGCTGAGCGCGCCGTTCGGGCCGGACGAGGTCGCGGTGCTGATGCACCTGGAGCGCCGGACGGTGACCGCGGCGATCGAGATCGAGGGCCCGGGCGTGGGCCTGCGCGACTCGGAGGACCAGGAGGCGCTGGTCGACCGGTTCGGGACGCTGCTCAAGCACGTGGCCAACGGCGACGGCTTCGTGACCCGGCTGCAGATCCTGGCCCGGACGCTGCCGGCCGACCCGGACGCGCACGCCAAGGACGTGGCGCGGCGCGGCGACCACGCGGCGCCGCGCTGGCTGCAGGAGAGCTACGACCAGCTGCAGTCGATGGTGTCGACCTCCTCGGAGCAGCACCGGGCGTACCTGGTGGCCTGCATGCACTACACCCGGGACCTGGCGGCCGAGGCGCACGCGATGGGCCGCACCGCGTACGGGCGGGACGAGGCGAAGCGGGACCGCAGCGACGACGGCCTGGCGACCGTGATGGCGCGTGAACTGACCGACATCTGCGCGCGGTTGGCGGAGGCGGACATCCGGGTGCGGCAGCCGCTGGGGCAGGCCCGGCTGGCGTCGCTGATCCACTCGATGTACGACCCGGACCACCCGATCGACCACATCCAGGCGATGAGCCGGCGCAACGCCTGGCCGGCCGAGCTGGACGCCACCCACCCGCAGTACCTGGAGGCGAAGACCCGGGAGGCGGCGACCCGGGAGCCCTGGTGCCACGCCACCGCGTGGATCAAGGAGTGGCCGCTGACCCCGGTCGGGGTGAACTTCCTGGCGCCGCTGCTGGTGCACACGCCGGACGTGATCCGGACGGTCGCGGTGACCATGGACCTGGAGCCGACCGACGTCGCGATCGAGCGGATGCTGACCGAGAAGACCAACGACGAGGCGGAGGCCAGCCGGGCGGCGAAGATGAACCGCACGGTGGACCCGCGCGACCTGGCGCACACCGGCCGGGTGGACCAGCGCGGCGACGACCTGGCGTCCGGCGCGGCCGGGGTCAACCTGGTCGGCTACCTGACGGTGTCCTCGCGCAGCCCGGAGGCGCTGGCCCGGGACAAGCGCACCATCCGGGCGTCGGCGGGCAAGAGCTACCTGAAGCTGGAGTGGTGCGACCGCGAGCACCACCGGGCGTTCGCCAACACCCTGCCGTTCGCCACCGGCATCCGCCGCTGACCCGCTGACCCACCCGGAGGCCCGTCGATGCTCGGCAAGCTGACCGATTCCTTCACCAGCACCCTGTTCGGCCGGGTGGAGACCACCCGGCTGCCGGTGCGCACCTCCAGCGGCCAGGCGCAGGCGGTGTACCTGCCGACGGCGGCGCCCGGGCTGGGCGACTCCGGGGTGATCATCGGCCGCGAGGTGTACAGCGGCAAGGGCTACGTCTACGACCCGTTCCAGCTGTACGGCCAGCAGCTGCCGGCCCCGCACTGGCTGGTGCTGGGGGAGTCCGGCAACGGCAAGTCGGCGCTGGAGAAGACGTACGTGCTGCGGCAGTTGAGGTTCCGCGACCGCCAGGTGGTGGTGCTGGACGCGCAGGGCGAGGACGGCGTCGGCGAGTGGAACCTGATCGCGAACGCGCTGGGGATCAAGTCGATCCGGCTGGACCCGCTGGCGGCCCGGGACGGCGGCGTGAAGCTGAACCCGCTGGACCCGGCGATCACCACCACCGGCCAGCTGTCGCTGCTGCGCACCATCATCGAGGTGGCGATGGGCCGCGGCCTGGAGGAGCGGGCCGGCTTCGCGCTGAAGGCCGCGCACGCGCACGTGACGGCGACGGTGCGGCACCGCCAGCCGGTGCTGACCGACATCATCGACACGCTGCGCAGCCCCGACCTGTCGGCGGTGGAGTCGCTGGGCGTGGAGGTCGGCGAGGTGCAGTCCTGGGGCCTGGACGTGGCGCTGGTGCTGGACCGGCTGGTCGACGGCGACCTGCGGGGCATGTTCGACGGGCCGACCTCGGCGGGCATCGACCTGGACGCGCCGCTGATCGTCTTCGACCTGTCGCACATCGACCGGAACTCGATCGCGATGCCGATCCTGATGGCGATCGTCGGGGTCTGGCTGGAGCACACCTGGCTGCGGCCGGACCGGGTGAAGCGGATCTTCCTGGTCGAGGAGGCCTGGCACATCATCAACAGCCCGTTCGTGGCGCAGCTGTTCCAGCGGCTGCTGAAGTTCGGCCGCCGGCTGGGCCTGTCCTTCGTCGCGGTGGTGCACCACCTGTCGGACGTGGTGGACGGGGCGGCGGCGAAGGAGGCGTCGGCGATCCTGAAGATGTCCTCGACCCGGACGATCTACATGCAGAAGGCCGAGGAGGCCAGGGCCACCGGCCGGGTGCTCGGCCTGCCGCGCTGGGCGGTGGAGATCATCCCGACGCTGTCGCCCGGCATCGCGGTGTGGGACGTCAACGGCAACGTGCAGGTGGTCAAGCACATCATCACCGAGGCCGAGAAGCCGCTGGTGTACACCGACCGGGCGATGACCGAGGACGCGGTGGCCGAGCGGGACCGGGCCGACCAGCAGTTGGCGGCGCAGCCCCGGATCTGAGCCGGGACGGGCGGGCGGACCGAGAGCGGGCAGACGAATCGTCAGGCCGTGGATACCAGCTCGTTACTCGCAGGTTCCTGACAGCTACGCGCGTTGACCCTAGGCTGCACCCTGACAACGCCAGGCCGCGCTGCCGCGGCCCCGACGGTCCAGGGGACACCCATGCCCATTTCCGGTTCCACCGGCCGCCGTTCGACCGCCCTCGCGGTCGCCGCAGCCGCCGCGCTGTTCGGCACGATGGCCCTGCCGGCCACCGCCGAGGCCCACGGCCGCGGCCACGACAAGCCGAAGTACGAGGACCTGCAGCTCCTCGCCATCAACGACCTGCACGGCAACCTGGAGCCCCCGGCCGGTTCCTCGGGCACGATCACCGAGATCGACCCGGCCACCGGCAAGACCGTCGCCACCCCGGCCGGCGGCGCCGAGTACCTGGCGACCGCGCTGCGACAGGCCCGCGAGGGCCACCCGAACAGCCTGACCGTCGCGGCGGGCGACCTGATCGGCGCCAGCCCGCTGATCTCCGGCCTGTTCCACGACGAGCCGACCATCGAGGCGCTGAACGAGATCGGCCTGGACGTCACCTCGGTCGGCAACCACGAGTTCGACGAGGGCTCGGCCGAGCTGCTGCGCATGCAGAAGGGCGGCTGCCACCCGACCGACGGCTGCTACCAGGAGGGCCGGAGCTTCGAGGGCGCCGACTTCCGGTACCTGGCGGCGAACGTCACCAACGAGAAGACCGGCAAGCCGCTCCTCAAGCCGTACTGGGTGAAGAACGTCCACGGCGTCAAGGTCGGCTTCATCGGCGTGACCCTGGAGGGCACCCCGAACATCGTCACCGCCGAGGGCGTCAAGGGCCTCAAGTTCGGCAACGAGGTCACCACGATCAACACGTACGCCGCCGAGCTGAAGAAGCAGGGCGTCAACTCGATCGTGGCGCTGATCCACGAGGGCGGCCTGCCCGCCAGCAACGTGTACAACTACGACTGCGGCGCGGCCGGCGCGGGCGTCTCCGGCCCGATCGTGGACATCGCCAGGAAGATCGACCCGGCCGTCGGGGCGATCGTCACCGGCCACACCCACAACTCGTACGCCTGCACCATCCCGGACCCGGACGGCGTGCCGCGCTCGGTCACCAGCGCCGCCTCGTTCGGCCGGCTGTACACCGAGATCAACCTGAAGCTGGACAAGCGCACCGGCGCCATCGTCCGCCCGTCGGTCACCGCCGCGAACCACGTGGTGCGCCGCGACCTGCCGAAGGCCGCGGACCTGACCGCGCTGATCGACCGGTACCGGACGCTGGCCGCGCCGATCGCCAACCGGGCCACCGGCTACATCACCGCCGACATCAACGGCCGCGGCTCCACCGCGCTGGAGAAGCCGCTCGGCGACCTGATCGCCGACGCCCAGCTGGCCGGGCTCGCGCCCGCCGACAAGGGCGGCGCGCAGGTGGCCTTCATGAACCCCGGCGGCATCCGCGCCGACCTGGTGTACAAGGCGACCGGCGCCGAGGGCGACGGCGTGGTGACCTACGGCGAGGCGTTCGCCGTCCAGCCGTTCACCAACATGATGCAGGTCAAGACGCTGACCGGCGCCCAGCTGGTGCAGGTCCTGCAGCAGCAGGTCTCCGGCTCCAACACCGCCTCCCCGAAGATCCTGCAGATCTCGGACAACCTGCGCTACACGCTCGACCTGAACCAGGCCGGCGCGGCCCGGGTGGTCGTCGACTCGATCCGGTTGAACGGCGCGCCGGTCGACCCGGCCGCGAACTACCGGGTCGCCGCGAACGAGTTCCTGGCGGGCGGCGGCGACGGCTTCCCGGCCTTCGCGGCCGGCACCGACAAGCTGGTCGGCGCCTCCGACCTGGACGTCTTCAACGCCTACCTGACCGGCCACAGTTCGGCGAGCGCCCCGATCGCGCCGCCGGCCGCGGACCGGATCAAGGTCATCGCGGTCGGCCAGACCGGCTGACCTGGCGCCACCCGGCGCCGGAGGGCGGGAGACCCGGTGGTGTCCCGCCCTCCGGCGCGTCTCAGCGCGGGTCGTCCGGCTGCCCCGGCAGCACCAGCACCGCCTGCGTCCCCGCCCCGCCGTCCGGGGCCGGGCCGAGCGCGACCTGCCCGCCGGCGTCCCGGACGGTCTGCGCGACGATCGACAGGCCCAGGCCCGAGCCCGGCAGCTGCCGGGAGGACGGCGAGCGCCAGAACCGGTCGAACACGTACGGCAGTTCGTCCGCCGGGATGCCGGGGCCGCGGTCCCGGACCGTCAGCCGGCCCTCCCGCAGGGCGACGTCGACCGTCCCGGCGGGCGGCGAGTACTTCACCGCGTTGTCCAGCAGGTTGATCACCGCGCGCTCCAGCGCCGCCGGGTCCCCGTGCACGTACCAGGGCCGCACGTCGGTGTCGAAGACCAGCGACGGGCCGCGCAGCCGGCCCCGCTCCAGCGCCCGCCCGACCGTCTCGTGGAACGGCACCACCGTCCGCACCGCCTCCGGGTTCGGGGTGTCCGGCCGGGAGAGCTGCAGCAGGTCGCCGATCAGCACGGTCAGCTCCTGCATCTGGGCCTTCATGTTCCCCAACATCCGGGCCCGGGTCTCCGGCGGCAGCGCCCGCCCCTGCGCGTCCGAGCGGATCAGCAGGTCGACGTTGGTCCGCAGCGAGGTGAGCGGCGTGCGCAGCTCGTGGCCCGCGTCGGCGATCAGCCGGGTCTGCCGCTCCCGGGAGTTGGCGAGCGCGGTCGACATCGAGTTGAACGAGGTGGAGAGCCGGGCGATCTCGTCCTTCCCGTGGACCGGGATGGTGGTGCCGACCTCCTCGGTCCGGGCGATGTGCTCGATCAGGCCGGTCAGCTGGTCGACCGGCTTGAGCGCGGACCGGGCGACCAGCCGCCCGGCGACACCGGCACCGATCACGCCGAGCCCGGCCACGCCGGTCATCAGGAAGGCGAGGCTGCGCAGCGAGTCCTCGACGTCCTGGAGGGGGAGGGCGGTGAGCAGGACGGCGGACTTGCCGTCGATGGTGGTCGAGCCGCCCCAGATCCGGACCATCGCGGGGGTGCCGTCGGTGTAGCTGCCCTCGCGGTAGACCGGTTTGCCGGTGGACGCGGTGAGGTCGTCGTCGGTGTACCGGATGACCTTGCTGGACTGCGGGGGGAAGCAGACCGTGCCGTCGGCAACGATGAACTGGTTGTCGTACTTGTTCTGGTGGAAGGGCAGCCGTCCCTCCGCGGCCGCGGCGGCCTTCGCCAGCGCGGCCGTCGGGGTGGAGGCACAGGCCACCCGGGACTGGTTCGGCGCCCCCGGTGGTTCGGCGTCCTTCAGCGACTGCTGCACCTGCCCGTACAGCGTGTTCCGGACGAGCAGCCAGCAGGCCACCGCCGCGACCGCGATCGCCACCGCCACCGCGGCGGCGGTGAGCATGGCCAGCCTGCTCCGCAGCGACCTGCCGCGGAACCACCCCGTGAGCCGGCCGATGAGCCTCATGCCGCGGCGCCGGTCGCGGCGCGCAGCGCGTAGCCGACGCCGCGGACCGTCTGGATGATCCGGGGCATGCCGTGCTGCTCGGTCTTGCGGCGCAGGTACATCACGTAGACGTCGAGGGAGTTGGAGGAGGGCTCGAAGTCGAAGCCCCAGACGGCCTTGAGGATCTGCTCGCGGGTGAGGACCTGGCGCGGGTGCGAGAGGAACATCTCCAGCAGCATGAACTCGGTGCGGGTCAGTTCGATGGTGTGGCCGCCGCGGGTGACCTCGCGGGTGGCGGTGTTCATCCGGAGGTCGGCGAAGGAGAGCACCTCGCCGCCGTCCTCGTCGGCGGCGGTGCGGGCGGCGGCCTCCGCGGCGAGCGCGTTGCGGCGCAGCAGGGCGCGGACCCGGGCGAGCAGTTCGTCGAGTTCGAAGGGCTTGGCCAGGTAGTCGTCGGCGCCGACGTCCAGGCCGGTGACCCGGTCGCCGACGGCGTCGCGGGCGGTGAGCATCAGCACGGGCACGGTGTCGCCGCGGGAGCGCATCCGGCGGACGGCGGTGAGGCCGTCCATCCGGGGCATCATGATGTCCAGCAGCACCAGGTCGGGGCGGTCGCGCTCGACGGCGGCCAGCGCCTCGTAGCCGTCGGTGGCGGTGGCGACCTGGTACCCCTCGAAGGCGAGGCTGGATTCCAGCGCGTCGCGCAGCGCGGGTTCGTCGTCGACCACGAGGACGCGGGCACCGCTGGTCGCCTCGGCGGGTGTGCGGTCGTCGGCGGGGGGAGTCATCGGCGCGGGCCCTTTCTGAGTCCGGTGCGGTCCTGGCCATTGTCCGTCGGGCGGGGACGGATCGGGCGGGTGTCAGAGGGTCTGGCCGGCCTGCATCCGGGACAGGACCTGCTTGACGCTGTTGATCGGGATGGCGAAGCCGAGGCCGACGCTGCCGGCGTCGGAGCTGCCGGTCGAGCCGGAGCCGGCGGCCGAGTACATCGCCGAGTTGAGGCCGATGACCTGCCCGGCGGCGTTGATCAGCGGGCCGCCCGAGTTGCCGGGGTTGAGCGCGGCGTCGGTCTGCAGCGCCCGGTAGGTGGCGGTGTCGGACGAGGAGGACGAACCCGAGGAGCCGCGCTGGCCGGGCAGGTTCGGGAAGCCGAAGCCGCCGTTGTTGCTGGTGGTGCTCTCGCCGACCTGGACGGAGACCTGCCGGTCCTTGGCGGAGACGATGCCCGAGGTGACGGTGCCGGTGAGGCCCTCCGGGTTGCCGATCGCGACCACCGGGTCACCGACGGCGGTGCCGTCGGAGTCGCCGAGGACGGCGGTGGTCAGGCCGCTGACGCCGGACGCGGTGATCACGGCGGTGTCCAGCGACTTGTCGGTGCCGGTGACCCGCGCCTCGGCGGTGGAGCCGTCCTGGAAGGCGACGGTCAGCTGTCCGCCGCCGGAGACCGCGCCGGAGACCACGTGGTAGTTGGTGAGGATCTGGCCGTCGGCGGTGAGCACCACGCCGGTGCCGGTGGCGGTGCCGCTGCCGGTCTTGACGGTGATCTGCACGACGGCGGGGGAGACCGCGGCGGCGATCGCCGAGACGTTCGCGCTGCCGTCGGCGTTCGCCGAGACCGGGCGGACCAGGGTGCTGCTCGCGCTGCCGGAGCCGGAGCCGTCGTCGGCGAGCGCGCCGCCGGTGACGCCGCCGACCAGCGCGGCGAGCGCGGCGACGGCGGTGGCCAGGGCGAGCCGGCCGCGCAGCAGGCCGCGGCGGGCGCGGTGCCCGGCGGGGGCGGGCGCGGGGGCCGGGTCGGGGCCGTAGAGCACGACGCCGGTGCCGGTGCCCGGGGCGGCGGGCGGCACCGCCGGGTAGGCGGCTTCCGGGTGGGGGGCGTACGGCGGCCGCGGCGGGAGCCGGCCCGCGCCGCCGTCCCGGGGGTGGGGCTCGTGGGTGCTGCGGTGCTGTTCGCTCATGACGACCACGTTCCGCCCGCTGGATGAAGAGCGGATGAGAGGGCGGTACAGGTTCCCCGAGAAGCGCGTCAGCTTCTCATAAAGCCTGGTCAGGCCGGTGATCGGCCGGGGGCGCGGAGCCGCAGGTCAGACCTGGTGGCCGTGGTCGTCGGGGCCGCCGCAGCCGCAGGAGCGCCGGACGACCAGCCGGGACGGGAACTTGCGGACCCGCTCGGTGTCGCTGCCGGGCACCATCAGCGAGTCGTCGAGGACCAGGTCGACGGCGGCCCGGGCCATCGCGTCCCGGTCGGAGGCGACGGTGGTCAGCGGCGGGGAGGCGAACGCGGCCTCCGGGATGTCGTCGAAGCCGACCACCGCGAGGTCCTCGGGGATCCGCAGGCCGAGCTCCTGGGCGGCCCGGAGCACGCCGATCGCCTGGTCGTCGGTGGAGCAGAAGACGGCGGGCGGCCGCCGGTCGGAGCCGAGCAGGTCGAGTGCGACCTGGTAGGCGCCGTAACGGTGGAACGGGGCGTCGACCAGGTGCGGTTCGGTGGGCAGGCCGTGCGCGGCCATCGCCAGCTCCCAGCCGGCCACGTGGTCGATCACCGGGTCGCCGGGGGCGGGGGACTCGACCGGGCCGCCGAAGCAGGCCACGTACGGGTGCCCGTGCACCTCCAGCAGGTGGCGGACGATCAGCTCGGAGCCGCCGATGTCGTCGGTGACCACGGCGACGTCGTCGATCGCCTCGGGGCGGCGGTGCAGCAGCACCACCTTGGCGCCCTCCATGGCGGCGAACTCCTCGGCGGCGCGCTGCGAGGGGCCCTGGCTGACCAGGATCAGGCCGGAGACCCGCATGCCGAGGAAGGCGCGGACGTAGTGCACCTCGCGGTCGTCCACGTAGTCGGAGTTGCCGATCAGCACCAGCTTGCCGCGCTCGGAGGCGGCGCGTTCCACCGCGTGCGCCATCTCGGCGAAGAACGGCTGCCGGGCGTCCGGGACGACCATGCCGATCAGGTTGGTGCGCCGCGAGGCCATCGCCTGGGCGACCGAGTTCGGCCGGTACCCGAGCTGCTCGATCGCGGCGAGCACCTTCTCCCTGGTGGCCGGGGCGACCGGCCGGGGACCGTTGTTGATCACATAGCTGACGACCGCCGTCGAGGTGCCAGCCAGTCGGGCTACGTCGTCGCGCGTCACCTTGGCCACGGGGGGAGTCTACGCGGGTGGTTCACCTCCCGGATCCGGGGTGACACCTGGTGGGACGGTGCTTTCGGGACCGAACCGGGCAAAGCCGGACGAGAGTTCCCGCGGGGCCGGGCGAGTGCCTGTCGAGGTGCGGCCCGCCCGGCCCGCCGTCAGCGCTCCTGCCGGGTGCCGGCCCGGTCCGGTTCGGCCCGGTCGGCCCGTTCGCCCCGGTCGGTGCCCTTGTCGGCCCGCTCGGGCACCACGAAGCGGTAGCCGACGTTGCGCACGGTGCCGATCAACTGCTCGTTCTCGACGCCGAGTTTGGCCCGCAGCCGGCGGACGTGCACGTCGACGGTGCGGGTGCCGCCGAAGTAGTCGTAGCCCCACACCTCCTGGAGCAGCTGGGCCCGGGTGAAGACCCGGCCGGGGTGTTGGGCCAGGTACTTGAGCAGCTCGAACTCCTTGAAGGTGAGGTCGAGGACGCGGCCCTTCAGCTTGGCGGAGTAGGTGGCCTCGTCGACCGAGAGGTCGCCGTTGCGGATCTCCATCGGGCTGTCGTCGGTGGCGGCGTTCAGCCGGCCCAGGGCGAGCCGCAGCCGGGCCTCGACCTCGGCCGGTCCGGCGGTGTCGAGCAGCACGTCGTCGACGCCCCAGTCGGCGGTGACGGCGGCCAGGCCGCCCTCGGTGACCACCAGGATCAGCGGGCTGCCGATGCCGGTGGAGCGCAGCAGCTGGCACAGGCTGCGGATCTGCGGCAGGTCGCGCCGGCCGTCGACCAGGATCACGTCGGCGCTCGGGGTGTCGACCAGGGCGGACCCCTCGGCGGGGGCCACCCGGACGCTGTGCAGCAGCAGTCCGAGGGCGGGCAGCACCTCGGCGGAGGGTTGCAGGGCGTTGGTCAGCAGGAGCAGTGAACTCATACCCGGCTAGTCCCCTTTCCGGGTCGTCGCGGTCGCGGACGCCGGGGGAAAGCGGCGGCCGCGGTACAGGGTGGGGGGAGCGCCGACAGGGCCGGCGGGCGCGTCGGCGGGCGCGGCGGCGGTGGCTCGCCCGGGGTCCCGCAACCCCTGGCGTCCCGCTGGTGCCCCGTCCATCGGCGTACCCTCCGGTTCTGTCCCGCCGGGTGCGCACCTCGTCGTGCGGTCCGGCGGGGGCGTTCCGGCGGCCGGCGCGGGTGGTGCGCCGTTCGCAAGAACGTCCGTATAGGCGTCCTGAAAGCACAAAAGGACCCGGGGGCGACTCTGCCCGGATCCCTCATCGGATCGAGAATAGCCGACCTCCGGCGGCCTGGGGAGAGGCGCGAGCGGGGCGCGCGCCGCCGGACGGGCGCACCCCGCCGTCCTCCGCCGGGCCCGGCGGGGCGGGCGCTTGCCTCCGGGCGGGGGGTGCGGGCGATGATGGGGGCCGCACCGGCCGCACCGTACGTGTACCCCGTTCCACGGGTGGGCCGGCCGGCACCGGGCCGGCCGCCGTACCGGGCGAGGACCGTCGAGAGGGGTTGCCGTGACCGCGGCCACCGGATCCCGCACCACCGCCGCCTCACCCGCCGGGGTGAACGGCACCGTCCGCTACTGGGCCGCCGCCAAGGCCGCGGCCGGCCGGGCCGAGGAGTCCTTCACCGCCGGCACGCTGGCCGGGGCGCTGGCCGCGGTGCGCGCCGCGCACGCCGGCCGGCCGGAGCTGCTGCGGCTGCTCGGGGTCTGCTCCTTCCTGCTGGACGGCGAGCAGATCGGCGGCCTGGACCACGCCGGGGTGCCGCTGTCCGAGGGCTGGACGGTCGAGGTGCTGCCGCCGTTCGCCGGAGGCTGAGCGCGGGTTTCCCGGCCGCGGTTCCGGAACCCGGGTGCGCGTGCGATCGTCCCTATGTCCGTAGCCCGGGAGCGGTTCGTCTCCGAACCGCACCCGGATCGAGCGTCACAGGGGGAGCGCGATGCATGGTGCGGTGAAGCTGCTGATCGGCCTGGGGGTGGTGGGCGGCCTGCTGGTCGGGGCCGACCGGGTCGCCGTCGGCGTCGCGGAGGACCAGGCGGCGGACGCGGCCGTCTCCTCGGGCTGGCTGACCAGCCGGCCGGACGTCGAGATCGACGACTTCCCGTTCCTGACCAGCGCGCTGGCCGGCGAGCTGGACAAGGTCACGATGAGCTCGGACGGGATGACCGTGACCGACGGGAAGGAGACCGTGACGGTGCACTCCTTCAGGGCGAACCTGTCCGACGTGAAGTTCACCGACTCCTACCGCGGCGTCACGGTCGGCCGCGGCGACGGCCGCGGCGTGGTCGCCTACCAGGACCTGTCGAAGTTCGTCATGGGCGGCCGCTTCACCCTCCAGTACGGCGGCCCAGGCAAGGTGAAGGTGGCCACCCCGGTCGGCTCGGTCGAGGGACAGCTGCGCAGCGAGGGCAACCAGGTGATCGTGGACGGCTTCCGGGTCACCGGCGCGGCCGCCTCGCTGGGCGGTCTGGCGGGCGACCTGCTGAAGCCCCAGCGGTTCGCGCTGACCGGCCTGCCGGTCGGCCTCTCGCTCGCCGAGGCGAGCCCCGAGCCGGACGGCGTCCGGCTGGGCTTCACCCTCGCCCCGGGCACCACGCTGGGCCACTGAGGTCACGCCCCGCCCGCCGCGCCTGTCATGTCGGCGTCCGGTGGGCGAGACGGGCTGTCCAGCGCCGCCGTCGGAACGTCCCGGAACGCCCGTTCGCCCGGTTCCCGTACGGGGTCCGGGCCGGGCGGGGTGCGGGCGAAAACCGGTAAATCCCAGGATTCGGATGTTTGGGTCTCACTATTCGACACAATGATGACAGCGCCCCCCTGGAGTCCCTAGCATCGTCGTCATGAAGCGACAGGCGGACCTCACGAAGCGGCGGGCGGTAGACCACTGCCGCGTGTCGAGCTGCCTGTGTCGAATGCGCTGACCGGCGGTCGCGCCCAGTAGTCCCCGGCACGTCCGCCCCCGCCACTCCGACGCCGTTTGACCGGTAGCCACGGGCACCGGTGCGTCCGGAGCGGCGAGCACACCCCCTTCGAACGACCCCGGCCGAAGCCGCACCCACGCCCGTCCCAGCATGCGGACAGGTGTGCGGACGCGCACGGTCCGGACCACTTCCAGCAGCCCTTCCGCCAACCGCCCCCGGATGGAGAACACCACATGAGCCGCAGCGACGTCCTGGTCGACGCCGACTGGGTCCAGGCCCACCTGGACGACCCGAAGGTCGTCATCGTCGAGGTCGACGAAGACACCGCCGCCTACGACAAGAACCACATCCGCAACGCGGTCCGGATCGACTGGAAGAAGGACCTGCAGGACCCCGTCCGCCGCGACTTCATCGACCAGGCCGGCTTCGAGGCGCTGCTGTCGGCCAAGGGCATCGCGAACGACGACACCGTGGTGCTCTACGGCGGCAACAACAACTGGTTCGCGTCCTACGCCTACTGGTACTTCAAGCTGTACGGCCACGGCGACGTCCGCCTGCTGGACGGCGGCCGCAAGAAGTGGGAGCTCGACTCCCGCGAGCTGGTCGTCGAGCAGCCCGAGCGGGCCGCCACCCAGTACACCGCGCAGGCCGCCGACTCCTCGATCCGCGCCTTCCGCGACGACGTGGTCAACGCGATCGGCACCCTGAACCTGGTCGACGTGCGCTCGCCCGACGAGTTCTCCGGCAAGCTGCTCGCCCCGGCCCACCTCCCGCAGGAGCAGTCGCAGCGCCCGGGCCACGTCCCGTCCGCCAAGAACATCCCGTGGGCGAAGAACGCCAACGACGACGGCACCTTCAAGAGCGACGACGAGCTCAAGGCGCTGTACGAGGCCGAGGGCGTCGACCTGGCGACCGACACCATCGCGTACTGCCGGATCGGCGAGCGCTCCGCGCTCACCTGGTTCGTGCTGCACGAGCTGCTCGGCCAGGAGAACGTCAAGAACTACGACGGTTCGTGGACCGAGTACGGCAGCCTGGTCGGCGTGCCGATCGAGCTCGGCAACTGAGCCCCGGCTCGCGCGACAGCAAGGAAGAGGGAAACAGACATGTGCGGTGCGAAGGCCGGCGGCCCGGACCTGGCAGGAGTTGACGTGGCGAACGAGACGATCATCCAGGGTTCCGTGACCCGCAACGACGAGCCGGTCAACGGCTACGTGCGGCTCCTCGACGAGAACGGCGAGTTCACGGCCGAGGTCCCGACCTCGGCGACCGGCCAGTTCCGGTTCTTCGCCCGCCCGGGCAAGTGGACGCTGCGGGCCCTGGTGCCCGGCGCCACCGTGGACCGCCAGGTGGTCGCCACCCAGGGCGAGTTCACCGAGGTCGCGATCGCGGTCTGACCGACCGCGCGAGCAGCGTCGACGAGGGGCCCGGACGCCTTCTGGCGGCCGGGCCCCTCGGCCTACCCTGGAAGGGTGCGGGCACACCGACGGCATGTGCGGTACTTCGTGATGATGGGCGTCTGCCTGGCGCTGTTCGTCCTGGCCTGGGGCGTGGTGCGCTTCTGGTCGGTCGGCGCCGCCATCGGCATGTGCGCGGTCGCGATGGTGATCCCGCCGGTGGCCGCGGTGCTGGCCAACCGGCGGGACCGGGACGACGACTGGTGGGACGACCCGCGCTGGGACGACCCCCGCTGGGAGCAGCGCGGCCACGACCGGGACGCCCCGGACCGCGAGCCCCCGCCGGACGGCGGCCGTCAGTAGACGAGCGCCCTGGCGTCGTCCGCCATCACCTCGGACAGGAACACCTGCGCGCCGGCGATCCGCACGCCCTCGATCACGTCGGCCTGCGCGATGTCCCGGCGCGCCGCGCACTGGGTGCACAGCGTGACGCTGCCGGCCGCCAGCACCGCCGCCAGCAGCTCCGGCAGCGGCGCCGAGTGCGGCAGCTCGAACCCGGCGGCCCGCCCCGGCAGCGCGAACCAGGCGGACTCCCCGGTCAGCCAGAGCGAGACCGGCACCCCGCTGGCGACGGCGACCGAGGCGACCGTGAAGGCCTGCGAGCAGCGTTCCGGCGCGTCCGCCCCGGCGGTGACCTTGATGACCAGCTTCTTCGACATGCCCCAGAGACTACGGGCGCCGGGGGCGCCGGATAGACTCGCGCCGTACCACAGCCCGTCGAACCCGCCCCTGGGAGCGCACCGTGTCCGGTCTTGAGATCTTCTTCGACAGCCTGCTGGCTCTGATGGCCGTGCTGATCACCTGGTTCGCCATCTTCTCCGTCATGAAGCTCTACCAGGGCCAGCGCTGACGACTGCCGTACGGTTGACCCGGTAACCGTCCGACGACACCAGCCAGGACCATGATCGAGATTCCTTCCGACCTCCACCGCGACGTCGTCCCGCTCGCCTTCCTCCTCGGCACCTGGGAGGGCGCGGGCGTCCACGACTTCCCCGGTTCGGAGAAGTGCAACTTCGGCCAGGAGATCGTCTTCCGGCACGACGGCCGTCCCTTCCTCGAGTTCCGCTCCCGCACCTGGGTGCTGGACGAGCAGGGGGAGAAGGTCCGCGCGCTGGAGACCGAGCACGCCTTCTGGCGGGTCACCAGCAACCAGCACGGCACCAGCGGCGAGCGCGAGATCGAGGTCTCCTCGGTCCGCGACGACGGCACCGTGGAGATCTGGTACGGCAAGCTGCACGACGGCAAGCCGCAGATCGACCTGGCCACCGACGCGGTCGCCCGGATCGAGGGCGCGGCCCCCTACAGCGGCGGCAAGCGGCTGTACGGCCTGGTCAAGGACGAGCTGCTCTGGGTCGGCGAGAAGGCCGCCCCCGAGGTGCCGCTGCGGCCGTACATGTCGGCCCAGCTGAAGAAGGTGCTCAACCCGGCGCAGCTGATCAGCGACATCAACGACCTGCCGGACGACGGCATCGCGTTCTTCCGCTGAACCGGCCGTCCCGCCCGGAGTAGGGGCCGACCGCCCGGTCGGTCCCTACACTTGTCGGTACGACCTCTCACCGGGCAGGGACACACGTGGCGAACAGCGAGACCACCGACTGGAAGGCCGACCTGCGCGAGCGCGGCTACCGGCTGACCCCGCAGCGCCAGCTGGTGCTGGAGGCGGTCGACGCGCTCGACCACGCGACGCCGGACGAGATCCTCGGCCAGGTCCGCAAGACCGCCAGCGGCGTCAACATCTCCACCGTCTACCGGACGCTGGAGCTGCTGGAGGAGCTCGGCCTGGTCTCGCACGCGCACCTCGGCCACGGCGCCCCCACCTACCACCTGGCGGGCCGGCACACCCACCTGCACCTGGTCTGCCGGGACTGCGACCGGGTCACCGAGACCGACACCGCGATCGCCGCCCCGCTGATCGACAGCCTGCGCGCCGAGCACGGCTTCGACACCGACCTCAAGCACTTCGCCATCTTCGGCCGCTGCGCCGACTGCACCGCCGAGTCGGAGCACGGGCAGTCGTAAGCTGGCCGGTATGAAGAGCCCGCTGCTTGCCCTGCCCGGTGCCGTTGCCGCCGAAGGTCCCGACGAGGGGGTCGCCGCGCACTACGGCGACCTGTTCCGCGAGCAGCGCGCGCTGGCCGCCGGGCGCGGCTTCACCGACCTGTCGCACCGCGGCGTGATCACGGTGACCGGCCCCGACCGGCTGAGCTGGCTGCACCTGCTGCTCACCCAGCACGTCAGCGAACTGCCGCCGCAGCAGGCCACCGAGGCGCTGGTGCTCTCCCCGAACGGGCACGTCGAGCACGCGCTCTACCTGGTCGACGACGGCGAGACCAGCTGGATCCACGTCGAGCCCGGCGACGCCCCCGCGCTGGTGACGTACCTGGAGTCGATGAAGTTCTGGAACCGGGTCGAGGTCGCCGACGCCACCGAGCGGTACGCCGTGGTCTTCCTCCCGGCCGGCTCCACCGCCCCGGTCGAGCGGGCCGCCGCGGTCCGCGAACTCCCGTGGGGCCGCGACCTGTTCCTGCCGCGCGCCGAACTCGCCGCCGCGGTGGCCGACTTCGGTCCGGCCGCCGGGATCTGGGCGTACGAGGCGCTGCGGGTCGAGGGGCACCGGCCGCGGCTCGGCTTCGAGACCGACCACCGCACCATCCCGCACGAGGTCGACTGGCTGGGCAGCGCCGTCCACCTGCAGAAGGGCTGCTACCGCGGCCAGGAGACGGTCGCCCGGGTGCACAACCTGGGCCGCCCGCCGCGCCGGCTGGTCTTCCTGCACCTGGACGGCACCGCGGAGAAGCTGCCCGCGCACGGCACCGAGGTCCGGGTCGAGGGCCAGGAGCGCCCGGTCGGCTTCGTCACCTCCGCGGCCCGGCACCACGAGCTGGGCCCGATCGCGCTGGCCCTGGTCAAGCGCAACACCCCGGTGGACGCGGTGCTGCTGGCCGACGGCGTCCCGGGCACCCAGGACGTGATCGTCCCGGCCTAGGAGCCCGGGTCAGACCTCCAGCAGGACGGTGAACGGCCCGTCGTTCACCAGCGACACCTTCATGTCGGCGCCGAACCGCCCGGTCGCCACCGTCGCGCCCAGCGCCCGGAGTTCGGCCACCACCGCGTCGACCAGCGGTTCGGCGACCGGGCCGGGCGCGGCGGCGTTCCAGGTGGGGCGGCGGCCCTTGCGGGCGTCGCCGTAGAGGGTGAACTGGCTGATCACCAGCAGCGGGGCGCCGAGTTCCGAGCAGGACAGCTCGGGGCTGCCCGGGAACAGCCGCAGCGTCCAGAGCTTGCGGGCCAGCTGGGCGGCCCGCGCCGGGGTGTCCTCGTGGGTGGCGCCGACCAGGACGCACAGGCCCGGCCCCTCGATCGCGCCGACCGTCTCGCCGTCCACCGTCACGGCCGCCCCGGCGACCCGCTGCACCACTGCTCGCATGCCGCCCATTGTGCCGGGCCGGGCTCGTAGGGGGCGCACGGCCTCGGGGCGCACGCCGGGGTCGCACGTGCCGCGCCCCGATTCGTGCAGGTGAGCCCGTGGCGCGGATTCTTCGTACTAGCCAGGGGTGTTCGCCAGGGGGCCGTTCGGGTAGTCGGGCGTGCGGCGCCGGGGCCCGGGGTGGCACGCTGTCCGACGGCCCGGGGCCGCCCGGCCCCGCGGGGGGCGTCCACCGTCCCGGCGAACCGCGTCACCCGCACGAGTGGCACCGCCCGCCGGGGGGAACCCTGGACGGCGGGCGGCCCGTGCTACCGGCGGGCACTGGTACTACGGCAGGTGGTCGGATTGATGGACGTGAGCGCGGTCGACGGGTTGGGCGGCCTGGCCCTGGAGGAACTGCGGGTGCTCCGCCGGGACGCGCTGGAGCAGGAGGCCGACCTGTCCTACCTGCGCCGCCTGCTGCACGGCCGGATGGACATCCTGCGGGCCGAGCTGCAGCGCCGCGAGGTCCCGCTGGCCGGCGCCGGCGAGGCCCGGCCCGCGCTGCTGGACCGGCTCCCGGCGATCCTCGCCGACGCCCCCTCCGCGAACCGCCGCCCGGCCCGGCACGTCACCCTCGGCCCGCCGCGCGGCGAGCGCTACCGGCTGGCGGCGGACGCCCTGATGGGCGACGTCCAACTGGCCGACCTGGCCGCGCACGCCACCGCCGACCTGCTGGCCGCCATCGAACGGCTGGACGAGCACCAGCGCGAGGTCTCCGGCCGCCGCCAGGCCCTGCAGCGGACCGCCGACGACTGCGGGGCGGAGATCACCCGCAGGTACCGTGAAGGCGAGGCCAGGGTCGACGACCTGCTCAGCGAGCGCTGAGCGGGGCGTGCGGCCGGGGCCCACCCACCCTCACCGCACGTCAGCACAGGAGAACCCACCCGTGTCGCAGTCCGCCCTGCCCGCCCTCGCCGAGGTCATACGCTCCGGCTTCACCGAGGGCCGCCACCGCGGTTCGCTGGTCCTGCTCGACGCCGACGGCGCCGTCGAGCACGCGCTCGGCACCCCCGAGCTGCCGGTCTACCCGCGCTCCACCGCCAAGCCCTTCCAGGCCGTCGCCACCCTCCGGGCCGGCCTCGACCTGCGCGGCGAACAGCTCGCGCTGGCCGCCTCCAGCCACTCCGCGGAACCGTTCCACCGCGCGGCCGTCCGCAGGCTGCTCGCCGACGCCGGCCTCACCGAGGCCGCCCTGCGGCTGCCCGCCGACCTGCCGCTGGACGAGGTCGAGGCCGAGGAGCTGCTGCGCTCCGGCGGGGAGCGCGCCCCGATCCTGATGGACTGCTCCGGCAAGCACGCCGCCTGGCTGGCCGCCAGCGCCGCCAACGGCTGGAGCCTGGAGACCTACCTCGACCCCGGGCACCCGATCCAGCTGCTGGCCCGCGCCGCCCTGGAGGAGGCCGTCGGCGAGCCCACCGCCCACCCCGGCACCGACGGCTGCGGCGCCCCGCTGCACGCCGTCTCGCTCACCGGCCTGGCCCGCGCCTACCGCGGCCTGCTGCTGGCCGCCCCCGGCACCGAGCAGCGCCGGGTCGCCGACGCGATGCGCGCCCATCCCGAGTACGTGGCCGGCACCCGCCGGGCCGACACCTGGCTGATGCGGGCGGTGCCAGGCGCGCTGTCCAAGATGGGCGCCGAGGCCGTCCAGGTGGTGGCGCTGCCCGACGGCCGGGCCCTCGCGTTCAAGATCGAGGACGGCGCGGAGCGCGCCCGCGGCCCGGTGCTGGCCGCCGCGCTGCGCCGGCTGGGCGTCCAGGACCCGGTGCTGGAGCGGATCGCCGCCGCCCCGCTGCACGGCGGCGGCAGCGTGGTCGGCGAGGTCCGCGCGGCGTTCTGACCCCGCACCGCCGGGGCCCTGTCCGGCGGACGCCGGGATGCCCGGGGCGGCACTTCGGTGCACGGTGGACGGCGGGGGAGCCACCCGTCGCCGCACAGGGAGAAGACCGCCATGACCGACCACACCTACCGGGTCACCGAGATCGTCGGGTCCTCGCACGAGGGCGTGGACGCCGCGATCCGCAACGGCGTCGCCCGGGCCGACCGGACGCTGCGCAACCTGGACTGGTTCGAGGTGGTGCAGATCCGCGGCCAGCTCAAGGACGGCCGGGTCGAGCACGTCCAGGTCGGCCTCAAGGTCGGCTTCCGGCTCGACGACAACGACGGGGTCTGAACCCGCCCGCCGACCGGGAACGCGCGAGGGGCGGGAGTCCGGACCGGACTCCCGCCCCTCGCGCGCGGCGCGGGCCACCCCCCGGAGGGGGTGTCACGGCTCAGTGGCCGCCCTGCTCCTGCAGCCGCTTGATCGAAGCCTCGATCTCGGCCTCGGCCTCGGCCCGGCCGACCCAGTCGGCGCCCTGGACGGACTTGCCGGGCTCCAGGTCCTTGTAGACCTCGAAGAAGTGCTGGATCTCCAGGCGGTCGAACTCCGACACGTCCTGCAGGTCCTGCAGGTGCGCCCAGCGCGGGTCGGTCGCCGGGACGCACAGCAGCTTGTCGTCGCCGCCGGCCTCGTCGGTCATGTGGAACATGCCGATGGCGCGGCACTTGATCAGGCAGCCGGGGAAGGTCGGCTCCTCCAGGATGACCAGCGCGTCCAGCGGGTCGCCGTCGTCAGCCAGGGTGCCCTCGACGTAGCCGTAGTCAGCCGGGTAGCGGGTCGAGGTGAAGAGCATGCGGTCCAGGCGGAGCCGACCGGTCTCGTGGTCGACCTCGTACTTGTTGCGCGAGCCCTTCGGGATCTCGATCAGGACGTCGAACTCCAACGGTTCCTCCAAGGATTGGGACTGACAGAATCAAGTGTCTCCTACGGCAGGGAGTGCTCGGGAAAGGGGCCGGTCGGTGAGATCAGGGACAACAGCGGGACGAGGGCGCAGGGCCGTCCTCGCCACCGCCCTCGGCGCGGTGCTCGCCGCCGGGACGCTCGGCGCGGACCCGGCCCTGGCCGAGCCCTCGCCGAGCGCCGGCGCGAGCCACGGCGGCCGGCACGCCGACGACGGCCGCCGCACCGGCACCCCCGGTACCCCCAGCGGCACCCCCAGTGGCAGCCGCGGCAGCGGTGACAAGGACGGCGGCAAGGACGGCGACCGGCACCGCTCCGACCGGCGCCGGGCGGTGCCGGTCAAGGGGCCGGTGCTGGCCGAGGGCGACGCCGCCGACAGCAAGGCGCCGACCGGCGGCGGCCTGCGCACCGCGCTCGGCGGCACCGTCCAGGACAAGGCGCTCGGGGCGCTCAACTTCGCCGTCGCGGACGCCGCCACCGGCGAGTTCCTGTTCGGCGCGAACGAGGCCACCCCGGCCACCCCGGCCTCCACCACCAAGCTCGCCACCGCCGTCGCCGCGCTCGCCCTGCTGCCCGCCGGGCACCGGATCGCCACCACCGTGGTCTCCGCCGCCCCCGGCGAGATCACCCTGGTCGGCGGCGGCGACCCGACGGTGACCGCGCTGCCCGCCGACCAGGTCCGGATCGGCGGCGCCCCCGTCGACCAGGACAGCGCCCCCGCCTCGATGGCCGACCTGGCCCACCGCACCGCCACCGCGCTCAAGGCGGCCGGCCGCACCGAGGTGAAGCTCTCGTACGACGCCACGCTGTACACCGGGCCGCTGCTGCACAAGGAGCACGACGCGACCAACATCGCCGCGGTCACCCCGCTGATGGTCGACGAGGGCCGGATCGACCCGCGCTCGCCCGACGAGGCCCCCGCCCGCGTCTTCGACCCGGCCGGGCAGGCCGCCGACTCGCTGGCCGCCTTCCTCAAGGCCGAGGGCATCACCGTCAAGGCCAAGCCCGCCGCCGCTCCCGCCCCCGCCGGGGCCGCCGAACTGGCCCGGGTGGAGTCCCCGGTGATCGGACGGCTGGTCGAGCGGATGCTCACCACCTCCGACAACACGCTGGCCGAGGCGGTCGCCCGGCAGGCCGCGATCGCCGCCAAGCAGCCCGCCAGCTTCGACGGCGGCGTGCGGGCGGTGACCGACGAACTGGCCGCGCTCGGCGTCCCGATGAACGGCGTGCTGCTCACCGACGGCAGCGGCCTGGCCAAGGCCAACCTGATCCCGCCGATCGCCCTGGTGAAGCTGCTCTCCGCCGCCGCGTCCCCCGCCCACCCCGAGCTGCGCCCGGTGCTCACCGGCCTCCCGGTCGCCGGCTTCTCCGGCACCCTGATGAACCGTTTCGGCGCCAAGTCCGGCGCCGGCGAGGCCGCCGGGATCGTCCGCGCGAAGACCGGCACCATGATGGGCGTCAACACCCTCGCGGGCACCGTGGTCGACGCCGACGGCCGGGTGCTGGCCTTCGCCCTGATGACCCGCACCGACGCCGACGCCACCAGCGCCCGCGCCGCCGTCGACCGCGTCGTCGCCAGACTCGCCGCCTGCGGCTGCTGACCCCCCCCGGGGCGGCCGCCGTCAGCCGCGTCCCTCCCCCGGGCGGGGGCGAGCACGTACGGTGAGGGCATGACGAGCGCGAGCGGCGGTGCGGAGATGGTCGACTGGGATCTCGCGGTGGCGACCGCGGCGCGGCTCGCCCGGCCGGGGCCGCGGGTCGGCCGGGACGAGGCGCGGGCCGCCGTCGCGGAGCTGCGTCGGCACGCCGCGGCGGCGGAGCGGCACGTCCGGGAGTACACCCGGATGGGGTCGACGGCGGTGGCCGGGACGCCGGTGCTGGTGGTCGACCGGCCCGGCTGGGTGCGGGCCAACGTGGCGGGGTTCCGGACGGTGGTGCGCCCGCTGACCGACAAGCTGGCGGCCCGCCGGGCGGACGGCGGCCGGGCGGCGGCGACGGCGGTCTCGGCGGGCGCCCGGGCGACCGGGGTGGAGGTCGGCGTGGTGCTGGCCTTCCTGTCGGGCAAGGTGCTCGGCCAGTACGAGACCTTCGCCCCGGCCGAGCTGCCGGCCGCTCCGGACAGCCCGGAGGGCCTGTTCGACCAGCCCCGGCGCGGCCTCGCGGTGCCGCCCGGGCGGCTGCTGCTGGTGGCGCCGAACATCGTCCAGGTGGAGCGCGAACTCGACGTCTCCCCGCACGACTTCCGGCTCTGGGTGTGCCTGCACGAGGAGGCCCACCGGACCCAGTTCACCGCGGTGCCGTGGCTGCGCGACCACATCCAGTCCGAGGTGCAGGACTTCCTGGCCAGCACCGACGTCGACCCGGGGGCGTTCCTGGAGCGGCTGCGCGAGGCGTTCGGCGGTGTCGTCCCCGGGCTGGCCGGCGGCCGGCGCCGGAAGGGCGGCGAGGGCGGCGGGGGCGGCGGGGGCCCGCTCAGCGTGACCGACCTGGTGCAGACGCCCGCCCAGCGGGAGATCCTGGCCCGGCTGACGGCGGTGATGTCGCTGCTGGAGGGCCACGCGGACGTGGTGATGGACGGGGTCGGCCCGGCGGTGGTGCCCTCGGTGGCGGAGATCCGGGAGAAGTTCCAGCGCCGCCGCGACCGCGGCAGCGGCCGGCTCGACCTGGCGCTGCGCCGGCTGCTCGGGATGGACGCCAAGCTGCGGCAGTACCAGGACGGCGCGGTGTTCGTCCGGGGCGTGGTCGAGCGGGTCGGGATGGACGGTTTCAACCGGGTCTGGACCTCGCCGAACACGCTGCCGACCAAGGAGGAGGTCCACGACCCGGCGTCCTGGGTCGCCCGGGTGATCGGCTGAGGAGCCGACCGGACCGGTGGGCGCCGGTTCCCGACCGGTTCGTCCACCCGTCGGGTCGTACACCTGGCGGCAGCCGTAACGTTTCTCCATTCACCCGTACGTGGGACGGTGGATCCGCCGTTGGCGCGGGTGGTGTGGGCGGTGGCCGGATTCTGCGACCATCTGTGAGCGCCTGGTGACCGAGAGCTGACAGGCGGCCGACGTACCCCCCTCCGCCAAGGAGTGCCAACCATGGGCCCACACCCCGCTGTCGCGGCGATACGCCTCGCCGTCCGCCGTACCCTCGCCGAGCTCGCCGCGGAGGCGGGCGTCGCCCCCGGCGGGCCGGTCCGCACGCCCGCCCCGGTGCCGGTGCCCGCGCTGGCCGGCACCGCGACGGTGCCCGGCACGCTGATCGGCAACGCCCGCCGGCACCCGTCCGGCCTGCCCCGCACGCCCGCCGCGCCCGGCTCCCCGCTGGTGCTGGTGGCGGTCTCCGGCGGCGCCGACTCGATGGCGCTGGCCACCGCCACCGCCTTCGAGGCCCCCAAGCTCGGCCTGCGGGTCGGCGCCGTGACCGTCGACCACGGCCTGCAGGACGGTTCGGCCGAGCGCGCCGAGCAGGTCGCCGTCCGGCTGCGCGAACTCGGCCTGGACCCGGTGGAGGCGGTCGCCGTCCGGGTGGGCCGCGAGGGCGGGCCGGAGAACGCCGCCCGGGACGCCCGCTACGCCGCCCTGGACCTGGCCGCCGAGCGCCACGGCGCGCTGGCCGTGCTGCTCGGCCACACCCGCGACGACCAGGCGGAGACCGTGCTGCTGGGCCTGGCCCGCGGCTCCGGCGCCCGCTCGCTGGCCGGGATGCCCGCCCAGAAGGGCCGCTACCGCCGCCCGCTGCTGGAGCTCGACCGGGCCGCCACCCGGCAGGCGTGCAGCGCGCAGTCGATCCCGGTCTGGGACGACCCGCACAACACCGACCCGGCCTACACCCGTTCCCGGGTCCGGCACGAGGTGCTGCCGGTGCTGGAGAAGCACCTGGGCGGCGGCGTGGTCGAGGCGCTGGCCCGCACCGCCCGGCTGTTCCGCGACGACGCCGACGCCCTCGACCAGTGGGCCGCCCTGGCCGAGCGCGACCTGCGCACCCCGGACGGCGCGCTGGACGCCGGCAAGCTCGCCGAACTGCCCCCCGCGGTCCGCCGCCGGGTGCTGCGCCGGGCGGCGCTGCGCGCGGGCTGTCCGGCCGGGGACCTGTTCGCCCGGCACCTGGAAACGGTGGACCTGCTGGTCACCGGCTGGCGCGGCCAGGGCCCGCTGCACCTACCCGGGGGCGTCGAAGCCGTGCGCCGGTGTGGCACGCTGGTGTTTCGGCGGCAGGGCGACTGAGCACGAACCAGTCGTACGACCGCCGCCGAACCCAGACCCCGAACGTTTGAGGACGTATCCCCGGTGGACCAGAACGACATGGGCGCAGACCTCGCGAAGGTGCTCATCAGCAAGGACGAGATCGACGCCAAGCTGGTGGAGCTGGCCGCGCGGATCGACCAGGACTACGCGGGCAAGGACCTCCTGCTGGTCGGCGTCCTCAAGGGCGCCGTGATGGTGATGGCGGACCTGGCCCGGGCCCTGCACAGCCAGGTGACCATGGACTGGATGGCGGTCTCCTCGTACGGGATGGGCACCAAGTCCTCCGGCGTGGTGCGGATCCTCAAGGACCTGGACACCGACATCGCCGGCAAGGACGTGCTGATCGTCGAGGACATCATCGACTCCGGTCTGACGCTGTCCTGGCTGCTCGGCAACCTGGGTTCGCGCGGCCCGGCCTCGCTGAAGGTGTGCACCCTGCTGCGCAAGCCGGACGCCGCCAAGGTCGAGATCGACGTCGAGTACGTCGGCTTCGACATCCCCAACGAGTTCGTGGTGGGCTACGGCCTGGACTACGCCGAGAAGCTGCGCAACCTGCCGTTCATCGGCACGCTCGCGCCGCACGTCTACGGCGGCTGAACCGTTCGGGCGACGGGTGGGAACAGGGCCCTGTTCCCACCCGTTGTGCGGGGGTAGGAAAATAGACCGCACCGTGGTGCGATCCCGCCGGTAGCGGGGGTCACTGCGGTACGGTCCCATCAAACGCTCGTCTTACGAGTACATATCGGAGGCGCCGAGGCCCCACAGCCGAGCAGCGCCCGTTGAACTGGCAGGAGGGACGGGGCGGCGACGCCCCGCATGGATGGACGTCAAGCGATACTTCCGTGCGCCGATCATGTGGGTCGTGCTGGCCGCCCTCGCCGTGTTCGCGTTGATGGAGCTCGTCTCGGATTCGAGCGGCTACAAGACTGCGGACACCGGGCAGATCGTCAGCGCTATCGACAGCAACCAGGTGAAGTCGGCGCAGCTCACCACCGGTGACTCGAACCTCATCAAGATCCAGCTGCAGGACGGCCAGAAGCTGAAGGCGGGCTCGAACGGCAAGTCGCCGTCCGGCACCCGCTTCCAGGCCTCCTACACCGGCGACCAGCAGGCCGCCGACCTGGCGAAGAAGCTCCAGGACAAGTACGCGGCCGGCCAGATCGCCGACGGCTACACCGTCAGCCCCGAGAAGCAGTCGACCATCGTCAGCCTGCTCTTCTCGATGCTGCCGATCGTCATCATCGTGCTGGTCTTCCTGTTCCTGATGAACCAGATGCAGGGCGGCGGCTCCCGGGTCATGCAGTTCGGCAAGTCCAAGGCCAAGCTGCTGACCAAGGACACCCCGAAGACCACCTTCGCGGACGTCGCGGGCGCCGACGAGGCGGTCGAGGAGCTCCACGAGATCAAGGAGTTCCTGCAGGAGCCGGCCAAGTTCCAGGCCGTCGGCGCCAAGATCCCGAAGGGCGTGCTGCTGTACGGCCCGCCCGGCACCGGCAAGACCCTGCTGGCCCGCGCCGTCGCGGGCGAGGCCGGCGTGCCGTTCTACTCGATCTCCGGCTCCGACTTCGTCGAGATGTTCGTCGGCGTCGGCGCCAGCCGCGTCCGCGACCTGTTCGAGCAGGCCAAGGCGAACGCCCCGGCGATCATCTTCGTCGACGAGATCGACGCCGTCGGCCGGCACCGCGGCGCGGGCCTCGGCGGCGGCCACGACGAGCGCGAGCAGACCCTCAACCAGCTGCTGGTCGAGATGGACGGCTTCGACGTCAAGGGCGGCGTCATCCTGATCGCCGCCACCAACCGCCCCGACATCCTGGACCCGGCGCTGCTGCGCCCCGGCCGCTTCGACCGGCAGATCGCGGTCGACCGCCCGGACCTCCAGGGCCGGCTGGACATCCTCAAGGTGCACCAGAAGGGCAAGCCGATCGCGCCGGACGTCGACCTCTCGGCCGTCGCCAAGCGCACCCCCGGCTTCACCGGCGCCGACCTGTCGAACGTGCTGAACGAGGCGGCGCTGCTCACCGCGCGCTCCGAGAAGAAGCTGATCGACAACCAGACGCTGGACGAGGCGATCGACCGCGTCGTGGCCGGTCCGCAGAAGCGCTCGCGGATCATGTCCGACAAGGAGAAGAAGATCACCGCGTACCACGAGGGCGGCCACGCCCTGGTCGCGGCGGCCTGCAACTACTCCGACCCGGTGCACAAGATCACCATCCTGTCCCGCGGCCGCGCCCTGGGCTACACGATGGTGCTGCCGGACGAGGACAAGTACTCGACCACCCGCAACGAGATGCTCGACCAGCTGTCGTACATGCTGGGCGGCCGGGCGGCGGAGGAGCTGGTCTTCCACGACCCGACCACCGGCGCCTCGAACGACATCGAGAAGGCCACCGCCACCGCGCGGGCCATGGTCACCCAGTACGGCATGAGCGAGCGCCTCGGCGCGATCAAGTTCGGCTCCTCCGACTCCGAGCCTTTCCTCGGCCGCGAGATGGGCCACCAGCGCGACTACTCGGAAGAGGTCGCCGGGCTGGTGGACGAGGAGGTCAAGAAGCTGATCGAGACGGCGCACAACGACGCCTGGGAGATCCTGGTCGAGAACCGCGACGTGCTCGACAACCTGGTGCTCGAACTGCTGGAGAAGGAGACGCTGAACAAGGAGCAGATCGCCGAGATCTTCACTCCGGTGATCAAGCGTCCCCCGCGTCCGGCGTGGACCGGGTCGGCCCGCCGCACCCCGTCCACCCGGCCGCCGGTGCAGTCGCCGAAGGAGCTGGCGCTGACCAACGGCGCCGCCGCCGCGGCGGTGGACCCGGTCGACATCGTGAAGCTCCCGCCGGTCGACGGCGGGCAGGTCGAGAGCTGATCGACCGAACGTTAGTTCGGAATGGATGCCGCGCCCCCGGGGTTTGTACCCTGGAGGCGCGGCATTCGTGCTGCGCCCACCCTCTTTACCGAGATTTTCCGACTGACGAGCAGCGAGGCACGCATGATCGATCCGGTGACGCTCGACGGTGAGCAGCCCGTCCGCGAGTTCGACCAGAAGCGGGCCGAGAACGCCGTCCGTGAGCTGCTGATCGCGGTCGGGGAGGACCCGGACCGCGAGGGCCTGCTGGAGACGCCGGCCCGGGTCGCCCGCGCCTACCGGGAGATATTCGCCGGCCTGTGGCAGCGGCCGGAGGACGTGCTGACCACCACCTTCGACCTCGGCCACGACGAGATGGTGCTGGTCAAGGACATCGAGGTGTTCTCCACCTGCGAGCACCACCTGGTGCCGTTCCGCGGCGTCGCGCACGTCGGCTACATCCCGTCCGCCAGCGGCAAGATCACCGGCCTGTCCAAGCTGGCCCGGCTGGTCGACGTGTACGCCCGCCGCCCGCAGGTGCAGGAGCGGCTGACCAGCCAGGTCGCGGACGCGCTGATGCGGATCCTGGAGCCGCGCGGCGCGATCGTGGTGATCGAGTGCGAGCACATGTGCATGTCGATGCGCGGCATCCGCAAGCCCGGGGCCAAGACCCTCACCTCCGCCGTCCGCGGCCAGCTGCGCGACCCGGCCACCCGGAACGAGGCGATGAGTCTCATCATCGGCCGCTAGAAGGCAGAATCGGCCGCTGAGGAACCGTCAGGAGGGGCGCCGCCCGTGCGGGGCGGCGCCCCTCGGCCGTGCCCGGTTCAGGAGCGGGGCTCGCGGTCCGGCGGGGGCACCAGGTGGTCGCTGAGCCACTCCAGGGTGGCGGGCAGCTCGCGCCGCCAGGTCTCGAAGGAGTGGCCGCCGTCGGGCAGGAAGATCGAGTCGACGGTCAGCTCGGGGTGGGCCGCGGCGACCTGCTGGGCGTCGGCCAGGAAGCGCTGGGTGGCGGGGAAGTCGTCCTCGGCCCGGGTGGAGACCAGCAGCAGGTTGGCCCGCGGCGCCGGCAGGTTCTTCAACCGCCAGTCCAGGTCCGACTGCTGGGCCGCGGCCCGGTCGCCGCGGAACAGGTCGCCGTCCGTCCAGCGGTCCTCGGGCACCGTGTAGTCGGCGTGCATCCCGGCCGCGCTCCGGTACGCCTCCGGGTGCCGCATCGCCAGCCGCAGCGCGCAGGACCCGCCGGTGGAGTAGCCGAACACCCCCCAGGAGTCGGCCGACCGGCTGACCCGGTACGCGGAGCGCAGCGCCGCCGGGACGTCCTGGGCGAACCAGGTCTCCGCCTTCGGCCCGCCCGGCACGTCCACGCACTCGGTGTTGCGCGGCGGGGCGACGGTCGGGCGGGCCATCACCACCACGGTCGGCGCGATCCGCCCGTCGGCCCCCAGCTCGGCGGCGGTGCGCGGCAGCCGCAGGCCCTCGACCAGGTGCAGCGACGGGCCCGGGTAGCCGGCCAGGGCGAGCAGCACCGGGAAGCGCTCGCGGGCGTGGCGCGGGTCGAAGTACTCCGGCGGCAGGTAGACGAACAGCTGGTCCGACAGCCCGGAGGCGGTGCCGGTGACCCGGACCGAGTCGACCCGGCCGACCTCCTCCGGGGGGCCGGGCGGCAGCACGTCCTTGACGGTGCCGAGCCCGCCCTCCTCGGTCGGCACCACCAGCGAGCCGCCCTCCGGGGCCGCGCCGGGCGCCTTGGCGCCGGCCAGCGCGAGCGGGGTGCCGCCCGGGCGCAGCAGGTCGTTCCAGGAGCTGTAGAAGCCGTACGCGTTGTTCACCGACAGCAGCAGCACGGCCAGCGCCGACAGCTGGGTGGCCAGCAGCAGGCCGAGCCGGCCGAGCACCGGCAGCGGGCGCTGCCGGGAGAGCCGGGGCCACAGCCAGAGGGTGCCGAGCAGGGCGGCCGCGGCCACCGCGGTCAGCGCGTACACCAGTGTCCGGCTGGTCAGCTCCATGGCCCTGGCTCCTCGCTCTGTTCCGGCCCGGCCATCGTCATCTGACGGTCCGTCGGGAGCCAGTCGGGGTACGCTGACCGGGCGTCGGATGTCCGTGCGATTACCTCGGCCCGTTGAAGGGAACCGTGGTGACACAGTGCGGCGTCCACCGGGGGGACGAGCGCGCCGAACCGCCAGCGGGCGGCCACGGGTGCGGGCACGGCCGAACGGCCGCGTCCCCCGGAGTGGCGAGCGCAACCGTTCGAACCTGCCCGGGCCGGTGGCCCGTCATCCGCTCGGTGGACCGCATTTGACGTGCGGATTGCCAGAAAAAGGAACAGTCATGAAGGTCCATCACACCCCTGTTCCCGGAGTGCGCGCGCAGCGCCCGGGTGCCTCTAGGCTGAGCTCTCATGAGCGCTCCCGTGTCCGCTGAGACGACCCCCGACACCTCCCGGACCCGGGGTCTGCAGGGTCTCCGCCACCAGGCCGCGGCGGTGCCGCGGCGCTGGCTGCCGACCGCGGTCGGGTACGCCTGCCTGGCGATCGGCCTGGTCGACATCGCCTGCGCGGTCTTCCCCAAGCTGCGGCTCACCCGGATGCACAGCTGGGCCGGCCAGCTGCCCGGCGGCGCCACCTCGCTGGCCGCCGCCGGCACCCTGATGGTCGGCATGCTGCTGGTGCTGCTCGCGCACGCGCTGCGCCGCCGCAAGACCCGCGCCTGGCGGGCGGTGTGCGTGCTGCTGCCGGTCGGCGCGGCGCTGCACCTGCTGCGCTGGCACCAGTACGGGCAGGCCGCGGTCTCGCTCGCGCTGCTCGCCGTGATGCTGGTGCACCGGCGGGAGTTCTACGCCAAGGCCGACCCGCGGACCCGCTGGCGCGCGGTGCTCAACTTCGTCGTGCTCGGCACGGTGTCGGTGCTGCTCGGGCTGCTGATCGTCTCGGTGCGCTGGAAGGCCGAGCTCGGCGACCCGTCGCTGTTCCAGCGGCTGGAGCACGTCGGCTACGGCCTGTTCGGCTTCGAGGGGCCGATCCACTACACCTCCGACCGGGTCGGCGACCTGGTCGGCTACTCGCTCGGCGCGCTCGGCCTGCTTACCGCGCTGACCACCGCGTACCTGGCGCTGCGCCCGGAGAAGCCGGAGCCCGAGCTCACCCCCGAGGACGAGCTGCGGGTGCGCGAGCTGCTGGGCCGGCACGGGCGGCGCGACTCGCTGGGCTACTTCGCGCTGCGCCGCGACAAGAGCGTGCTGTTCTCGCCGACCGGCAAGGCGGCGATCTCCTACCGGGTGGTCTCCGGCGTGATGCTGGCCTCCGGCGACCCGGTCGGCGACGTCGAGGCCTGGCCCGGCGCGATCAAGGTCTTCATGGCGACCGCCCGCGAGCACGCCTGGGTGCCGGCCGTGATGGGCTGCTCCGAGGTCGGCGGCGAGGTGTGGACCCGGGAGGCCGGGCTGGACGCGCTCGAGCTCGGCGACGAGGCGATCGTCGACACCTCGACCTTCTCGCTCTCCGGCCGGGCCATGCGCAACGTCCGGCAGATGGTCAAGCGGATCGAGCGCAACGGCTACTCCTGCCGGGTGCGCCGGGTCGGCGACCTCACCCTGGAGGAGAAGCGGCAGATCGGCGACGCGGCGGCCCGCTGGCGCGGCACCGACACCGAGCGCGGCTTCTCGATGGCGCTCGGCCGGTTCGGCGACGCCGGGGACGACGCGTGCGTGGTGGTCACCGCGCACAAGGCGCCCGAGGAGGGCGAGCCGGCCGGCGACGACCTGAAGGCGGTGCTGCACTTCGTCCCGTGGGGCGAGGACGGCATCTCGCTGGAGCTGATGCGCCGCGACCGGGAGGCCGACCCCGGCCTGAACGAGCTGCTGATCGTCGCCGCCCTGCAGGAGGTCGGGGCGATGGGCGTGCGGCGGGTCTCGCTGAACTTCGCGATGTTCCGCTCGGCGCTGGCCCGCGGCGAGCGGATCGGCGCCGGACCGGTGCTGCGGGCCTGGCGCGGGCTGCTGGTGTTCCTGTCGCGCTGGTTCCAGATCGAGTCGCTGTACAAGTTCAACGCCAAGTTCCAGCCCGACTGGGAGCCGCGCTTCCTGGTCTACCCGCACACCCGCGACCTGCCGCGGATCGGCTTCGCCGCGATGCAGGCCGAGGCGTTCATCACGCTGGGCATGCCCCGGTTCGGGCGCAAGCGGCAGCGGGAGGGCCTGATGCGGGAGCCGGTCGCGCAGCTCGAGCGGGCGGCCTAGGGCGGCGCGGGGCGGCGCGGGACCTCGCGGGGCGGGGGCGGTCGGACGGCGGCGTCCGACCGCCCCCGCCGCCGCGTCCGGCCGGGTCCGGCGCCGTTCGGCCGGGTCCGGTCCGGGCGCCGATAATGGGACGCATGAACGAGAACGCCCCCGGGCTCCCCGTCCTCGAACGCTGCGCGGTGATGGGGGTGGTCAACGTCACGCCGGACTCGTTCTCGGACGGCGGGCTGTGGCTGGACCCGGCGAAGGCGGTCGCGCACGGGCTCGACCTGGTGGCGCGCGGGGCGGACCTGGTGGACGTCGGCGGCGAGTCGACCCGGCCCGGGGCGGTCCGGGTGACCGAGGCGGAGGAGCTGCGCCGGGTGGTGCCGGTGGTCACCGAGCTGGCCCGGGCCGGGGTGGCGGTCTCGGTGGACACCATGCGGGCGGCCGTCGCGGCGGCGGCCGTCGCGGCCGGCGCCCGGGTGGTCAACGACGTCTCCGGCGGCCTCGCCGACCCGGACATGGCCCGGGTGGTGGCCGAGACCGGCGCGCCGTTCGTGGTGATGCACTGGCGCGGCCAGTCCGCCGACATGGACTCGCTCGCGGTCTACGGCGACGTGGTCGCCGACGTGGTGCGGGAGCTGACCGTCCGGGTGGAGGAGCTGCTGGCCGCCGGGGTGAACGAGGAGCAGCTGATCCTCGACCCCGGCCTGGGCTTCGCCAAGACCAGCGCGCACAACTGGGCGCTGCTGGGCCGGCTGGACGCGCTGACCGCGCTCGGACGACCGGTCCTGGTGGCGGCTTCGCGCAAGCGCTTCCTGGGTACGCTGCTGGCCGACCCGGAAACCGGGGAGCCGCGGCCGGCGCGGCAGCGGGACGACGCCACGGCGGCGGTCTCGGTGCTGTCGGCGAAGGCGGGTGCCTGGGCGGTCCGGGTGCATGACGTGTCCGGCACGGCTGACGCCGTACGAGTCGTCGCGGCCTGGGAGCAGGCGGCGCAGAGGGGGTAGGCGTGGCGGAGGCAGTGAGCGGCGGCAACGACCGGGCGGCGGCGCTGGAGCCGGACCGGGAGGCCGTCCTGGCGGTCAACCAGGCGCTCTACGAGGCGCTGGAGAACGGCGACCTGGAGGCCGTCGAGGCGATCTGGCTGGGGCCGGGCGAGGCGGACGACAAGGGCGGCGTGTTCTGCGTGCACCCGGGCTGGCCGGCCCTGACCGGCCGGGCCCAGGTGACCCGCTCGTACATGCTGATCATGGCGAACACCGAGTACATCCAGTTCTTCCTGACCGACGTCGAGGTGGACGTCCAGGGCGACGTGGCGCTGGTCACCTGCACCGAGAACATCCTGTCCGGCGGCGAGCCGGAGGAGGAGGGCGAGCTCGGGCCGCTGGTCGGCGGCAAGGTGGTGTCGACCAACCTGTTCCGGCGGACGGCGAACGGCTGGAAGCTCTGGTCGCACCACGGCTCGCCGGTGCTCACCAGCGGGGACGACGAGGACGACGACGAGGACGAGTAGCGGTCGGGCCTGTCAAGGGCCGCGGTGGCCGGTCCGATCGGGTGGGCGGCCGGGGAGGCGGTCCCTGGCGGTCGCTGCTCGAAGGTAGATTCGAGGGGCGGCGGGCGACGGTGTCCGCCGGTCCCCGCCCACGGCGGGGCCGTCAGCTGGGAGCAGTGATTCTTTTGCTGGACCGCGTCACCCTGCGCGGGCTGCGTGCCCGCGGCCACCACGGCGTCTTCGAGCGCGAGCGCATCGAGGGGCAGACCTTCGTGGTCGACCTGGTGCTGTTCCTCGACACCCGGCCGGCCGCCGCGGGCGACGACCTGACCCGCACCGCCCACTACGGCGTGATCGCGGAGGAGGTCACCGCGGTGATCGCGGGCGACCCGGTCGACCTGATCGAGACGCTGGCCCAGCGGATCGCCGACCAGTGCCTGCGACACGAGGTGGTCGAGGAGGTCGAGGTCACCGTGCACAAGCCGGACGCCCCGATCACCGTCCCGTTCGACGACGTCACCATCACGATCCGCCGGGGCCGCGCCTGACCGCCCCCGGTGGAGCCCGAGCAGAGGGAACTCCATTGGCCACGACCGACCCGACCGCCACGCCGACCACGTTCGACCTGCAGGGCAGGGTGGACCGCGTGGAGTCCACCCTGCACGACTCCCGCACCGCCGCCGTCGCCCTCGGCAGCAACCTGGGCAACCGCCTGGAGACCCTCCAGGGCGCCGTCGACGCCCTGGAGGACACCCCGGGGGTGCGGGTGACCGCGCTGTCCGCCGTGTACGAGACCGACGCCGTCGGCGGCCCGGAGAACCAGCCGAGCTACTTCAACGCCGTCGCGGTGCTGCGCACCTCGCTGCCGCCGCGCGACCTGCTGGAGCGGGCCAACGCGGTCGAGGACGCCTTCGGCCGGGTCCGCGAGGTCCGCTGGGGGCCGCGCACCCTGGACGTCGACGTGCTCGCCTACGAGGGCGTCACCAGCGACGACCCGCAGCTGACGCTGCCCCACCCGCGCGCCCACGAGCGGGCGTTCGTGCTCGCCCCCTGGCAGGACGCCGACCCGGCCGCCGAGGTGCCCGGGCACGGGCCGGTCGCCGCGCTCCTGGCGGGCCTCGGCGGGCCCGCGGCGCAGGGCGTGCGGCTCCGGGACGACCTGCGGCTGCGACTGCCCGAGTGAGCCGCTGAGCCGGTCGCGCGCGCCCGGCCCGGGCCGGGCGCGCGCGACCGCGGGCGGCCGGACACGGCGGGGTCGCGGCCGGCCGGGCCGGTTCGGGCCGGTGCGGTCGCGGTCGGGAACTTCCGGGCGCACGCGGCCGTAGGTCCCTGCGGGTGCGGCCCGGCCGGTACGGTGGGCTGGTCGTGGCGCCCGCCGCCGAACCACTGGAAGGAAGCCCGTCCGAGTGAAGCCGCTCCGTCTCCGCCTGCTGCTCGGCATCACCGCGATCACCGGGCTGCTGTCCTGGGGCGGTGCCCGGCTGTGGGACTCGCTGGGCACGCTGCCCGGGGTGCCCGCCTACGCGCCGTTCGTGCTGGCCGCGGTCGCCGTGGTGCTGCTGGCCGCGGCGATCTCGCTGCGCTCCCGGCTCAAGGCGGTGCGCGAGCGGCAGCCCGGCGCCAAGGGCGTCGACCCGCTGCACGCGGCCCGGGCGCTGGTGCTCGGGCAGGCCAGCGCGCTGGTCTCGGCGGTGGTCACCGGGATCTACGCGGGCGTCGGGGTGTTCCTGCTCGGCTCGCTGGACGTCGCGGCCCGCCGGGCGCAGGCGCAGACCGCGCTGTTCGCCGTGCTGGCGGGCGCGGCGGTGATCGCGGTCGCGCTCTGGCTGCAGCACGTCTGCAAGCTCCCCGACGACCGGGACGACCCCGAGCACCCGCGCGGCACCGCCGCCTCCCCGCACTGACGGAACGTCACCGGACGGTCGCCTACGGTGGCCGACACGGACTGTCAAGGCCCGAATGGGGGGCGAGGCTGACAGCGCCGTGATTCGCACGCTAGTTTCTAGCCATGTCTCGCGGACGCCACCGTCATTCCTCCGTCCTCGGCCGGCTGCTGCCCCCGGTCGCCTCCGGCGTGCTCGTGCTCGCGGCGGTGGCCGCGCTGGTGGCCAGCCCGGACCAGATCGTGGCCCGCTCGGTCGGGGTCGCCGCCGTCGTCGCCGTGGTCGGCCTCGCCCTGGTGCTGCGCCAGCGCGACCGGGCCGCCCGCACCTCCGCCCAGCTCGCGGTGGTGCGCCGGATGCGCGCCGAGGAGCGCTACGAGGAGCAGATCGCCGAGGCCGAGTACGCGGCCGAGGTCGCCGAGGAGCGCGCCACCCGGTTCGGCCGCCGGCTGACCGCCGAGAAGTCCCGGCTCGCCAAGGCCGAGACCGAGATCGCCCGGCTGCTGCGCGAGCGCGCCGTGATGGTCGCCGAACAGGCCCTCAAGGAGGCCGAGGCGGCCCGCCGGGCGGTCGAGGCGGCCCGGCCCAAGAACCCGGTCACCCCCGCCTCCTACGTCCGCGCACAGGCCGCCGTGCGGCACCTGGAGCGGCAGGCGGCGGCCGCCGAGGCGCGCCGCGAGGTGGACGAGCGGGCCCAGGTCGAACTGCGCCCGAAGATGCCCGACCCGGTGCCGGCCACCGACTCCTCCGCGCTGCGCCCGGTCGGCCCCGCGCTGCCCGCCGCCGGGGCGGGGGCCGGCGTGCCGGCGCCGCAGCGCCCGCGGGCCACCGCGTTCAGCTTCTTCGGCCGCCCCGGCACCGCCCGCGCCGCGCTGCGCCCCGGCGTGCCGGCCCCCGCGGTCGGCGACCTGGCGGACGTGGTGGGCGACGAGGCGCTGGCCGACAGCGAGCGCTACGCGGTGCTGGACGGCGCCCCGGTGGACGCCGCGCAGCCGCCCGCCCACCAGGCGGTGGAGCAGCCGCCGAGCCACCAGCACGCCGAGTCGGACACCGAGCCCGAGGTGGTCGACCTGACCGCGCACGACGAGACCGAACTGCTGGAACTGCCCGAACTGCGGGCCGGCCGCTCCTGACGCCCGGACGTGCGAACGGCCCCCCGGAAGGCTCCGGGGGGCCGTTTCGCGTCCTGCGCGGCGCCTGGGGATCAGACGTTGACGCCGAAGTCCTGGGCGATGCCGACCAGGCCGGAGGCGTAGCCCTGGCCGATGGCGCGGAACTTCCACTCGGCGCCGTTGCGGTAGAGCTCGCCGAAGACCATCGCGGTCTCGGTGGCGGCGTCCTCGGAGAGGTCGTAGCGGGCGATCTCGGCGCCGCCGGCCTGGTTCAGCACCCGGATGTAGGCGTTGCGGACCTGGCCGAAGCTCTGGCCGCGGTTGTTGCCGTCGTAGATCGACACCGGGAAGGTGATCCGCTGCACGTCGGCGGGGAGCGCGGCGAGGTTGACGTTGATCTGCTCGTCGTCGCCCTGGCCCTCGCCGGTGCGGTTGTCGCCGGTGTGCACGACGGTGCTGTCCGGGGTGCTGGTGTTGTTGAAGAACACGAAGTGCCGGTCCGAGTAGACCCTGCCTTCGCCGTTCAGGACGATCGCGCTGGCGTCGAGGTCGAACTCGGCGCCGGTGGTGGTGCGCACGTCCCAGCCGAGGCCGACGGTGACCGCGGTCAGGCCGGGGGCCTCCTTGGTCAGCGAGACGTTGCCACCCTTGGAGAGGCTCACGGGCATGGTCTGTGGTGTCCCTTCGGTCGGTTCTGCCCAGAGAACGCGGGACGGGCGGCCATTGGTTCCACCGGTTGGTGGACGGATGGATTTCCGACCGGATTCCCCGCCGGATCCTCCTCCGCGCCCGGGCCCCGCGACAGCTCAGATTCTGGGGTAGCGGCCCTGCACGGTCCAGATGTTCGGGTTGTCGGCGAGTCCCTCGTGCAGCTCGGTCAGGTCGGCCAGCACGTCCTGCAGGAAGTCCCGTGCCTCGCGGCGCAGTTCGGCGTGCCGGACGACCAGCGGCTCGTCCTCCGGGCGCCAGGTCGCGGTGATCTCCACCCAGCCGAAGCGGCGGGCGAAGCGCAGCAGCTCGGTGTTCTGGGTGAAGTCCAGGTCCTCGGTGCGGACCCGGGCCTCCCGGCTGCCGCGAGGGTCGTCGTCGAGCCGCTCGACGACGTCGCACAGCGCCCAGGCGAAGTCCAGCACCGGCACCCAGCTCCAGCGGGTCTCCACCCCCGTCCCCTCGTCGGTCTCCAGGTAGACGTCCCCCGCGAACAGGTCGTGCCGCAGCGAACGGACCGACGCGGTGCGGTAGTCGGTCTGCGGGGGGTCGGGGAAGCGGTTGGAGAGGGAGTAGCCGAGCTCGATCACGCCCGCCATTGTGCCCGTTGCGCCCGCTTAACCAGGTGACGGGGGCCGCGGGCGGGCGGGATGATGGGCCCATGACTGAGCCAGTGCGCGTACGGGGTTCGGTGGTCGTTCCCGACGCCGAGCTCGTCTGGCGCTTCTCCCGGTCCTCCGGCCCCGGCGGACAGCACGTGAACACCTCGGACTCGAAGGTCGAGCTCCGCTGGGACCTCGCCGCCTCCGACGCGCTGCCCGCGGTCTGGAAGGAGCGCGCCCTGGAGCGGCTGGCCTCCCGGCTGGTCGACGGGGTGCTGGTGGTGCGCGCCTCCGAGCACCGCTCGCAGTGGCGCAACCGCGAGGTGGCGGCGGCCCGGCTGGCCGCGCTGCTCGGCGAGGCCGTCGCGCCGCCGCCGAAGGCCCGGCGGGCCACCAAGCCGAGCCGCGGCATGGTCGAGCGGCGGCTGGAGAACAAGCGGCACCGGTCCGGGCTCAAGGAGGGCCGGGGCCGGATCCGGCCGGAGCGCTGAGCGGGTCGGGGCGCTGAGCCGGCCGGAGCGCTGAGTCGGCCGTGCTGCTGGGCGGGCCGTGGTGCTGGGCGGGTCGTGGTGCTGGGCGGGTCGTGCTGCTGGGCGGGCCGTGGTGCTGGGCGGGCCGTGCTGCTGGGCGGGTCGGGCGCGGTTCAGCCGAGCGTGCGGTAGCCGCCGCGCAGGTACAGCAGCGGCCGCCCGCCCGGGGCGGGCACCTCGGCGGCCAGCACCCGGCCGAGCACCAGGGTGTGGTCGCCGGCCGGGATCCGCTGCTCGGTGCGGCACTCCACGGTGGCCAGCGCGCCGTCGATCAGCGGGGCGCCCGCGTGCGCGCCGCGGTGCCAGGCCGCGTCGGCGAACAGCAGCCGGTCGCCGAGCCGGCCCTTCATCGCGAACCGGGAGGCCAGCGTCCGGTGCTCCTCGCCGAGCAGCGACACCGCCCAGGTCCCGGCCCGGGACAGCAGCTCGTCCATCCGCGAGTCGGTGCGCAGCGAGACCAGCACCAGCGGCGGGTCCAGCGACACCGACAGGAACGAGGTCGCGGTCATGCCCGCGTCCTCGCCGTCCTCCGGGTCGTGCGCGGTCAGCAGCGAGACGCCCGCCGCGAGCTGGCCGAGGGCGGCGCGGAACTCGTCGGGGGTGGCGCCGGCCGCCGCGGGGGCGGCGCCGGCGGGGGCGGCGGGGGACTGCTGGGAGCTGTACACGCACCGCACGGTAGTCGCCGGTCGGGCGGGTCGGCATCGGGCGGTGGTCGTAGTCCGGTCGTAGGTCCGAGCCGGCCCGGGCCATCGACTCCCTGATCATGATGTGATTTGAGTCACAGTCACCGGCTATTGCTGACCGAGCGTGCCTATCGCAGTGCTCCCTGTGATTCAGTTCTTCTGGCAATCGGACGACACTTTTTCAGCCCCATCCGAAGCAGCCGGGGAGCCCCCGCATGGAAGCCGAGTCGGAGCCCTACGTCCGCCTCGCGACCCTCCGCACCTTGCACCGGGTCGTGGCGGACCTCAACGCTGCCCGGAGCCTGGCGGGAACCCTGCAGGCGGTCGTCGAGGGCGCGGTGCACGGGCTCGGGTTCGACGCCGCCGCGGTCAGCCTGGTCCGCCCCGACGGCGACCTGGTGGTCGCCGCCGTCTGGGAGATCGAGGAGAGCGCCTTCGGCGGCCCCGCCGTGCTGCTCGGCCAGGTCGGCTCCCGCGAGTCCTGGGAGCGGATGCTCCAGGTCGCCGACCACTGGGGCACGCTGCGCTTCCTGCCGCACGACCGCGGCTGGGCGATCGCCACCGACGTGCCGACCTGGACCGGCGACGGGCCGATGCCGGTCTACGGCAACGACTGGCACCCCGCCGACGTCCTGCTCGCCCCGATGTACAGCGCCGGCGGCGACCTGCTCGGCATCCTCTCGGTGGACCGCCCGCGCAGCGGCAAGCGCCCCGGCGCCTGGACCCGCGAGGCGCTGGAGATGTTCTCCCTGCAAGCCTCGATAGCCATCGGCAACGCCCGGCTGCGGGCCGAGATGCAGCGCGCGCTGGCCCGGCTGGAGAAGGACCAGCAGGCCCTGCGGGCCAGCGAGGAGTCCTTCCGGCAGGCCTTCGAGTACGCCCCCAGCGGGATGGCCATCACCGAGCTGCACGGCGACGCGATGGGCCAGCTCACCCGGGTCAACGACGCCCTGTGCCGACTGCTCGGCCGGCCCCGGGCCGCGCTGCGCCAGCAGCGCTTCGTCGACCTGGTCCACCCCGACGACCTGGACCTGCTGCTGCGCACCAGCGCCGAGGGCGGCCGGGCCGAGCTGCGGCTCTCCCGCCGGGACGGCGGCTACCAGTGGGTCTGCCTGCGCAACTCGGTGGTCGCCGACGCCGCCGAGGGCCCGAGCTTCCTGCTCACCCACGTCGAGGACATCGAGGACCGCAAGCGCCACGAGCTGCAGCTCGCCCACCGGGCCAGCCACGACGCGCTGACCGGACTGCCGAACGGAGCGGAACTGCGGGCCCGGCTGGCCCGCCGGCTCTGTCCGCTCGCGCAGCCCGCCGCGGGCACCCCCGAGATACCCGGCCAGGCGGCGCGGCAGCCGCAGCAGCCGCACGCCCCCCAGCAGCCGGCCCACGCCGGGCACGGTGCCCAGCACCCGGCGCACGCCGGACCCGCCCCCCAGCCGCCGGCGCACGCCGGGCACGGCGCGCACGCCGCCCAGGACGGCCCGGCGGCGTCCTGGGCGCCCGCCGCCCCCGCGCACGGCTACCCGGCCCCGGGCGGGGCCCTGGAGCGCGACCGGGCGGCCTTCCCGCCCGGCAGCCATCACGTGCACGCCGTGGTCCCCGCCGAACAGCCCCCCGGCGACCTGTGGCACGGCCACCGCCGCGGCGCGCACGCCGCCGGCGAACGCGGCCTGGCCGTCCTCTACTGCGACCTCGACGGCTTCAAGCTGGTCAACGACCGGTACGGCCACAACACCGGCGACGCCGTGCTGATCGAGATCGCCCGCCGCCTCCAGCAGGTCGTCCGGGAGGGGGACACGGTGGCCCGGATGAGCGGCGACGAGTTCGTGGTGCTGGCCGACAACATCGGCCGCGAGGAGGCCAAGGAGCTGGCCGGGCGGCTGCGCGGGGCGATCCTGCCGCCGATGCGGATCGACAACCGGGCGGTGCGGGTCGGCGTCAGCCTGGGCATCGGCTGGGCGGGCTGCGGGATGAGCATCGACGAGGTGCTGCACTCGGCGGACGAGCGGATGTACGACGAGAAGCGCACCCGCGGCGGCGCCGCCCGGGGCGCGCGCGGCGAGCGCTCGCACCGCCGGGCGGGCTGAGGCCGCCTGCCGGCGGCCCCGAACCGCGTACCGGCCGCTCGGCTCGGGCAGGTAGGGTGCCCTGGGTACGAGAGCATCCACCCAGGGGAGTCGAACGTGACCACGCCCGGCAGCAACGGCGCAGCGCCCGAGGGCCCCGAGGGCGAGGACGACCCCTTCGCGTACCTGTACCGCCCCGCCGAGGGCGAGCAGCCCGCCGCCGAGCGCCCCCGGAGCGGCTACAGCCGCCCGATGGAGGTCGGCCGGGCCAGCTACGGCGAGCGGCCCGCCTACCAGCAGGCGCCGTCGGCCGGTCCACCGCCCGGTGCCGGCCCGGCGTACGAGCCGACCGGCGCGATGCCCCAGCAGTCCCGCTACGCCGAGCGCTCCCGGCCCCGGCCGGGCGAGGACGGGCCGGCCGGCCGCGGCAAGGCCGCGATCATCGGCGCGGTCGCCGTGGTCGCCGCGATCGCGATCGGCGCGGGCGTCGCGCTCTCCACCGGCGACCCGGGCGGCAAGGCCAACGCCGCCGACCCGACCGGCAAGGCCGCGAGCGCGCCCGCGACCGGCTCCGCCAGCCCGACCGCCGCGGCGAGCAGCGCCGCGCCCAGCCCGACCGCCGCGACCGAGCCGGTCAGCGACGCGTCCAAGCTGCAGGCGCAGGGCGCGGCGAGCGCCAACGCGGTGAAGGGCGCGATCTCCGCCGACGGCGGCTACCTCGTCCTGCAGGCGGGCTCCAGCGTCACCTGGACGGTCAACTCGGACGCGGGCGGGCAGACCAAGCTCTGGCTGCACTTCAACAACACCGGCGCCGACCAGCCGGCCCAGGTCACCGTCAACGGCAAGGACCACCAGGGCGGCGTGACGTTCAAGAACTACTCCAAGAACCCGGCCGCGGACCCGGCGCAGTCCTGGTTCAGCACCAACATATGGCCGGTGCTGCAGCCCGGGCCGAACACCATCACGCTGACCCTCCCGGCGGGGGCGGGCAGCACGGTGCTGCTGGACCAGGTCGCGCTGACCCCGATGAGCGTCGGCGACTACCCGAAGTAGCGGCGCTCCGCCGGGGCCGCGGCCCCGGCGGGGACCCGGCTCAGCGGCCCGCGACCACCCGGGCCAGCTGCTCGACCACGGCCGCCATCGCGTCCCGGCCCGGGGCCAGGTAGCCGCGCGGGTCGCTGGCGGCCGGGTGGGCGGCCAGCTGGGCGCGGATCGCCGGGGTGAGGGCCAGGTTGAGCGCCGTCCCGATGTTGACCTTGACCATGCCGGCCGCGACCGCCGCGGCGAGCGCGTCGTCCGGGACGCCGGAGCTGCCGTGCAGGACCAGCGGGACGGGGACGGCGGCGGCCAGCCGGCGGATCAGGGCGTGGTCGAGGGCGGCGGTGCGGGTGGTCATCGCGTGCGAGGAGCCGACCGCGACGGCCAGCGCGTCGACGCCGGTCTCGGCGACGTACCGGGCGGCCTCGGCCGGGTCGGTGCGGGCGCCGGGGGCGTGCGCGCCGAGCGGGGGCTCGCCGTCCTTGCCGCCGACCCGGCCGAGTTCGGCCTCCAGGTGCAGGCCGTGCCGGTGCGCCCAGGCGGTGGCCTCGGCGGTGGCCTTGACGTTCTCGTCGTGCGGCAGCGCGGAGGCGTCGAACATCGCGGAGGAGAACCCGGCGCCGGGCGCGGCGCGCAGCAGGTCCGGGTCCTCGAGGTGGTCGAGGTGCAGCGAGACCGGGACCCGGGCGGCGGCGGCGACCTCGGCGCAGGCGCGGGCGATCGGCAGCAGGCGGCCGCCCCGGTAGGCGATCGCGTTCTGGCTGAGCTGGAGGACGACGGGCGTGCCGGCGGCCTCGGCGCCGGCGGCGACGGCCTCGGCGTGCTCCAGGGTGATGGCGTTGAAGGCGGGCAGGCCGCGGCGTTCGGCGACGGCGGCGGCGAGCAGGTCACAGGTGCGGGCGAGCGGCAAGGCGGGGGCTCCCGGTGGGGTGAGTAGCGAGGCGCAGGTTTCGCTACCCACCCGGCCGCGAACGCGACGGGAGGACCCGGGCCGGCCCCGGTGCGGGGCGGCCGCGGGTCAGGCCGGGGTGCCGGCCCGGGCGAAGCGGTCCGCGCCGACGATCCACTCGCCGCGGCGCATCACCGCGGCGAGCTCGTAGCTGTCGGAGTCGAGGACGACCAGGTCGGCGTGCTTTCCGGCCTCCAGGGTGCCGATGGTGTCGCCCAGGCCCATCAGCCGGGCGGGGACGGTGGACAGCGAGGTGACGGCCTGGTTCAGCGACAGGCCGAGGACGGTCACGGCGCGCCGGAAGGCGACGTCCAGGGTGAGGGTGGAGCCGGCGATGGAGCCGCCCTCGACCAGGCGGGCGACGCCGTCCTCGACCCGGACCTGCAGCGGGCCGAGCGGGTACAGGCCGTCGCCCATGCCGGCCGCGCCCATCGCGTCGGTGATCAGCGCGACGCGCTCGGCGCCGGCCGTGCCGTAGGCCAGCTCGACCACCGAGGGGTGCAGGTGGATGCCGTCGTTGACCAGCTCGACGGTGACCCGCTCGTCCTCCAGCAGGGCGACGATCGGGCCGGGGGCGCGGTGCTGGATGCCCGGCATCGCGTTGAACAGGTGGGTGGCCACGGTGGCGCCGGCGTCGATCGCCCGCAGGGTGACCTCGTAGTCGGAGTCGGTGTGGCCGACGGCGGCGATGATGCCGAGCTCGGACAGCATCCGGACCGACTCCAGGCCGCCGGGCAGCTCGGGGGCCAGGGTGAACATCTTGGTGTGGCCGCGGCCCGCGTCGGCGAGCTTGCGCACCAGCGCCGGGTCCGGGTCGCGCAGCAGGTCGGGGCGGTGGGCGCCGCACCGGTTGTGCGAGATGAACGGGCCCTCGAAGTGGATGCCGGCCAGCACGCCGTCCTCGACGAGCTCGGAGAGGACCGCCGCCTGGCGGCAGACCTCGTCGATCTCGCCGGTGACGGTGGAGGCCATCGTGGTGGTGGTGCCGTGCTCCAGGTGCGCGCGGGCGGCGGTGAGCGCCTCCTCGGCGATGCCGGAGGCGTACGAGGCGCCGCCGCCGCCGTGCACGTGCAGGTCGACGAAGCCGGGGACGACGGTGTACCCGGTGAGGTCGAGGTCGCCGGGTTCGGTCGCGCCGCCGAGGCCCGCGATGCGGGTGCCCTCCACGGAGAGCCGTCCGGCGTCGGTCACCCCGCCGGGCAGGACCAGTCGGGCTCCGGCCAGTGCTGTACGGTCCGCGGTCACGCGGTCACCTCCATCGAGAGCAGATCCCAGGCGAGCAAGCCGGCGCCCAGGGACGCGGCGGTGTCTTTGAGCATGGCCGGAACGACCTTCGGGGGCATCTGGAAGGTCAGCCGCTCGGTCACCGCGGCGCGCAGCGGCGTGAAGAGCGTGTCACCGGCCTCGGCCAGCCCGCCGCCGACGATCACCGTGGACGGGTCGAGCAGGCTCTGCGCCAGCACGATGCCGTCGGCGAGCGCGTCCACCGCGTTCTGCCAGACCGCGAGGGCCGCCGGGTCGCCGGCGTCGACGGCGCTCGCGCAGGCGGCGGCGTCGGCCTCCGGGTCGCCGGTGGCCTCGGCCCAGGCCCGGGAGACCGCGGAGGCCGAGGCCAGCGTCTCCAGGCAGCCGCGGGCGCCGCAGCCGCACTGCGGGCCGCCGGGGCGGACCACCACGTGGCCGATCTCGCCGCCGTAGCCGTGCGCGCCCGCCTCGATGGCCCCGTTGATCCCGATCGCGCCGGCGATGCCGGTGCCCAGCGCGATGAACAGGAAGCGCCCGACCCCCTGCCCGGCGCCGACCCGGCCCTCGGCCAGTCCGCCGGAGCGGACGTCGTGGCCCAGGGCGACCGGGATGCCGCCGAGGCGCTCGCCGAGCAGCTTGCGCATCGGGAGGTCCCGCCAGCCGAGGTTGGCGGAGAAGACCGCGATCCCGTTCTTCTCGTCGATCGTTCCCGGCACGGCGACGCCCGCCGCGAGCGGGGCCGCGCCGTACCGGGCGCCGCCCTCCCGCGCCAGGTCGGCGGCGAAGTCGAGGATGGTGGCGACGACGGCGTCGGGGCCGTGCTCCCGCCCGGTCGGTCGGCGTGCCTCGAAGAGCACGGAGCCGTCCTGGGCGACCAGCGCGGCCTTCATGCCGGTGCCGCCTACATCGAGTGCGATGACGTACTTCACGGGGGACAGTTTTCCTTGGCCAGGTCTAAGAGGTCTAGTCCAGTCGCTCGATTGGTCTGGTCCGGAGAGGTGAGGTTTATCGCTCTTTGCAGTCTCCTGGGTGGTTTGGGTGGCGAAGCCGTTACCGCCAGTGCGGACGCCCGGGGTCAGCCGAGCACGATCGAGCGGGTCAGGTTGCGCGGCTCGTCCGGGTTCAGGCCGCGGTGCCCGGCCAGCGCCACCGCCAGCTTCTGCACCCGGACCAGGTCGGCCAGCGGGTCCAGGCCGCCGGCCCCGGAGTCGGCCACCAGCCGGCCGCCGACCGCGGCCACCTCGCCGGCCAGGCCGGCCGGCAGCTCGCCGAACATCCAGGCCGCCCGGCCCGGCGCGGTGATCGAGATCGGGCCGTGCCGGTACTCCATCGCCGGGTAGCACTCGGTCCAGGCCAGCGCGGCCTCGCGCATCTTCAGCCCGGCCTCCTGGGCCAGGCCGTTGGTCCAGCCCGCGCCGAGGAAGGAGACCTGCTCCAGCGCCACCAGCTCCTCCGGCACCCGCCAGCCGACCGCCCGCTCGGCGTCCGCCGCGGCCGCGGCGACGGTGCCGACCCCGGCCGGGAGGGCGTCCTCCCGCTCCAGGTGGGCGCGGAGCAGCGCCAGGACGGTGGTGGCGAAGCGGGTCTGCACCACCGAGCTCTCGTCGGCGAAGCCCAGGTCGACCAGGTGGCCGGCGGCCGCGGCCACCGGCTGGTCGACGCAGGCGGTGATCGCGGTGGTCGGCAGGCCGGTGCCGTCCAGCAGCCGCAGCACCTCGGTGGTGGTGCCGGAGCGGGTGATCGCCAGCACCCGGTCGTAGCGGCGGCCGGTCGGGAACTCGGAGGCCGCGAAGGCGTCGGTCTCGCCGTGGCCGCCGGCCTCGCGCAGCGCGGCGTACGCCTGCGCCATGAACCAGGAGGTGCCGCAGCCGACCACGGCCACCCGCTCGCCGCGGCGCGGCAGGCCGGCCGGGCCGCTCGCGGCCAGGGCGGCGGCGGTGCGCCAGTTCTCGGGCTGGGTGGCGATCTCTTCGGCGGTCAGGGACGGGTGCGGCATGGCGGCGGGCTCCTTCGGCTACCCCGGGGACCGCGCACGGGCGAGGGCGGCCGGCGTGCGCGAAGCTGATTGATTTATAGCCTTTTCGCGCAGGACTGCGCAATGAGGGGGGCCGTGCCCGGGTGTGCGAAGCTGTCCCGACCGGGCGCGGGGCGCGCGGGGCGAGCGCGGGAGGAGCGGGGACGGTGTCCAGGTACGAGCGGTGGAACGCGCTGCTGGAACTGCTGGCCGAGCACGGCCGGCTGGAGGTCGAGGAGGCCGCCGAAGCGCTGGACGTCTCGGCCGCGACCATCCGCCGCGACCTCGACCAGCTGGCCCGCCAGCAGGTGCTCACCCGGACCCGCGGCGGCGCGGTGGCGCACGGCGTCTCCTACGACCTGCCGCTGCGCTACAAGACCGCCCGGCACGCCGACGCCAAGCAGCGGATCGGCGCGCTGGTGGCCGGACTGGTCGCCCCCGGCGAGGTGGTCGGCCTGAACGGCGGCACCACCACCACCGAGGTGGCCCGGGCGCTGGCCGTCCGGACCGACCTGGCGGAGCGCCCGGAGAGCGGCCACGGCCTCACCGTGGTCACCAACGCGCTGAACATCGCCAACGAGCTGGCCGTCCGCCCGCAGGTCAAGATCGTGGTCACCGGCGGCGTCGCCCGCCCCCAGTCGTACGAGCTGATCGGCCCGCTGGCCGCCCAGGTGCTCGGCGAACTCGCCCTGGACACCGCGGTGCTGGGCGTGGACGGGTTCGACGCCGGGCACGGCGCGACCGCCCACCACGAGGGCGAGGCGGCGGTCAACCGGCTGCTCGCCGAGCGGGCCCGGCGGGTGGTGGTGGCCGCCGACTCGTCCAAGCTGGGCCACCGGGCCTTCGCCCGGATCTGCGGCCTGGAGGCGGTCGACACCCTGGTCACCGACGACCGGGTGCCGGACGGGCTGGCCGCCGCCTTCGCCGAGGCCGGGGTGACCGTGCTGACCGCGTGAGCGCGGGCGGGGACGGGCGGGGTCGTGGCAGGGTCGTGGCGGGGGCGTGGCGGGGGAGACGGGATGGGGCGAAGGGGACGGGAGGGGCGGATCGGGGACGAAGTTGTCCGGATAGCGGACGATCGTGCCGTCCGCGTTGCGTAGGGCGCAACAGGATCTGACACTTCGATAACTTCCGCCCCTAGAGGTCTGGACCACTGCTGCGGGTAGCTGCCAGGGTCGCCGCTGTCACCCTCCCGAAGGCGGTCCCCCTTGAAGCGGTCAGCGCTGATCCCTCTCTCCCTCGCCGGATGCCTGCTGGTGTCCGGCTGCGGCATGCTCCCCGGCGGGGGCGGGGTGACGCTCAACCTGGTCGCGGCCGACTACGGCACCGACGAGGCCAGCAGCAGCGCCCTCTACTGGAACAAGCTCGCCAGGGACTTCGAGGCCGCCAACTCCGGCGTCAAGGTGCACGTCGAGGTGGTCGGCTGGCCCGACATCGACAAGCGGATCGCCGACCTGATCGCCCAGGGCAAGACCCCCGACATCGTGCAGACCGGCGGCTTCGCCGACCAGGTCGCCGCCGACCGGCTCTACCCCGTCGGCGACGTGCTCTCCATGGAGAGCCAGGCCAACCTGCTGAACTCCTTCAACCGCGCCGGGCAGGTGCTCGGCAGCCAGTACGGCATCCCGTTCATCTCCTCCAGCCGGGTGTTCGTCTACAACAAGGCCATCTTCGACAAGGCCGGCATCAGCGCCCCGCCCACCACCTGGGAGGAACTGCGCAAGGACGCCGAGCTGATCAAGAGCAAGGTCCCCGGCGTCACCCCGTACGCGCTGCCGCTCGGCCCCGAGGAGGCCCAGGCCGAGTCGATGATCTGGACGATGAGCGGCGGCGGCGAGATCTCCGACAGCGTCGGCAACTACACCATCGACAGCCAGCCCAACCGCGACACCTTCAAGTGGCTGCGCACCAGCCTGGTCGACAAGGGCCTGACCTACGACGACCCCGGCAAGGTCAACCGGCAGGACGCCTTCGGCGCCTTCGCCAAGGGCCAGGTCGCGATGCTCAACGGCCACCCCGCGCTGCTCAAGTCGGCCGCCGCGGCCGGCATCCAGTACGGCACCGCGCCCATCCCGCGCCGGGCCAAGGACGTCAAGGAGGTCACCTTCGGCGTCGCCGACTGGCTGATGGCCTTCAAGGCGAACGGGCACCGGGCCGAGATCAAGAAGTTCCTCAACTTCACGCTCTCCAAGCAGAACACCCTGAAGTTCGACGAGCAGTACAACATGCTGCCGGTCACCCAGGACACCCTCGACGACATGTCCGCCAACCCCGCGCACCAGGACCTCGCGCAGTTCCTGCAGAACCTGCCCACCGCCGACTTCTACCCGTACGGCGAACCCTCCTGGGACAAGGTCAGCAGCCTGATCAAGCAGAAGATCGGCGGGGCCGTGAAGCCCGGCGCCGACCAGGTGCTCGGCGAACTGCAGGCGGCCGCGGCGGCGGAGGCGTCCAAGAGCCGCCAGGGCTGACGGCGGGCTGACGGCGGGCTGACGGCGGGGGGACGGCGGGGGGACGTAGCCTGGGGGCATGGCCGAACTGACCGAGCGCGACCGGGCGGTGCTGGAGCTGGAGGGCCGCGGCTGGCGGACGGCCGGCGCCAAGGAGCAGGCGATCCGGCAGGAGCTCGGCATCTCCGCCACCCGCTACTACCAGCTGCTCAACGCCCTGCTGGACCGGGCCGAGGCGCTCGCCCACGCCCCGGTCCTGGTCAACCGGCTGCGCCGGGTGCGCCAGCAGCGCCGCGAGGCCCGCTAGGGTCCCGCGGCGCGCTCCGGCGCCGATCGCCACCCGCCGCAGCCCGGCGGCCGGTAGCGTCGACGGCATGGGAATCGCTGAACAGATCACGACCCAGGCGGGGCGCACCGGACTGGCGGGCCTGCTCGCCGACCCGAAGTCCGCCGTCGTGGGACTCGACTTCGACGGCACGCTCGCCCCGATCGTCGCCGACCCCGAGCGGGCCCGCGCCCACCCCGGCGTCGTCCCGGCGCTCGGGGCGCTCGCCCCGCTGGTCGGCGCGGTCGTGGTGGTCACCGGACGGCCCGCCGCGACCGCCGCCGCGTACGGCGGCTTCGTCGGCGCCCCCGGCCTCGAACACCTCACCGTCCTCGGCCACTACGGCGCCGAGCGCTGGGACGCGCGCAGCAACGCCGTCACCGCCGCCCCGCCACCGCCCGGAGTCGCCGCCGTCCGCGCCGAACTACCCGCACTGCTAAGGGAGTTGGGCGTACCCGAAGGCACCTTCACCGAGGACAAGGAACGCGCCCTGGCCGTCCACACCCGGCGCGCCCCCGAACCGGACGCGCTGCTGGAGCACCTGCGCGGCCCGCTCGACGCACTGGCGCGGCGGCACGGACTGGTCGTCGAACCCGGCCGGATGGTCCTCGAACTGCGGCCGCCCGGCGTCGACAAGGGCGTCGCCCTCCGCGGGTTCCTGGCCGAACGGGACGCCGGTCCGGTGCTCTTCGCCGGCGACGACCTCGGCGACCTCGCCGCCTACGCGGAGGTCGACGCCCGCCGCGCCGCCGGCCACCCCGGCCTGCTGGTCTGCAGCGGGCCGGTCACCGGCGAACCGCCGGTCGCCGAACTCGCCGACCGGGCCGACCTGGTGGTGGCCGGGCCGGCCGGCGTCGTCGACCTGCTGGACGGGCTGGCGGAACTGCTCACCCGCTAGCGAGCGCCGCGCCGGGCGGCCTCCACCGTCGGGGAGCGGCGCCCGGCGCGTGCCATCGGCGTGGCGTCGGGGTGCCGGGCGGAAGCCCTCGTGCTGGGCGCGCCCGGGTTTCTCGGCCGGTGGCGGGCGAGGAGCGGGCCCCTCCCGGCTGGTGGCGGGCGAGGAACGGGCCCCTCCTGTCCTGGCCGGTGGCGGGCAAGGAGCGGGCCCCTCCTGGCCGGTGGCGGGCAAGGAGGGCGGGTGCCGAGGCCCACACCTCCCGCCCCTCGGGGCTGGGGCCTCGCGATGGGGTCGGGCCGGCCGCCGGTGTGGCGGGTTTCCCCGCCGGGGGCGGTCGGCCGGGCAGGGTCAGAGGGCGTCGAGCTGGTCGAGGAACCACTGCTGGGGCGGGAGGGCGGTGGCCGCGGCGGCGAGGCGCTTGGTGCGGTCGGCGCGTTCGGCCGGGGGCATGGCGAGCGCCTCGGCGAGGGCGTCGGCGGTGGCGATCACGTCGTACGGGTTGACGGTGATCGCGTCGTCGGCGAGTTCGGCGTGGGCGCCGGCCTCGCGGGACAGCACGAGGGCGCAGCCCCGGTCGGAGACGACGGGGACCTCCTTGGCGACCAGGTTCATGCCGTCGCGGATCGGGTTGACCAGGGCGACGTCGGCGAGCCGGTACGCGGCGAGCGAGCGCGGGAAGTCGTCGTCGACGTGCAGGATGAGCGGCTGCCAGTCGCCGGTGCCGAACTCGGCGTTGATCTCCTCGGCGAGCCGCCGCACCTCGGCGGTGTAGTCGCGGTACTCGGCGAGGTCGGTGCGCGAGGGGTAGGCGAAGGCGATGTGGACGACGTTGCCGACCCACTCGGGGCGGGTGCGCAGCAGGTGCCGGTAGGCGAGCAGGCCGCGGACGATGTTCTTGCTGAGCTCGGTGCGGTCGACCCGGACGATGGTGCGGCGGTCGCCGACGGCCGCGCGCAGGGTGGCGAGCCGCTCGTCGACGTCGGGGCGGTGGGCGCGTTCGCGCAGGAAGTCGGCGTCCGCGCCGAGGCCGTGCACGCCGAGCCGGGTGGTGCGGCCGCCGTGGGTGACGGTGAGCGCGGCGCGGTCGACCTCGGCGCCGAGGACGGCCTCGCAGCAGTCGGCGAAGGCGAGCGCCCAGCGGCGGGTCAGGAAGGCGGCCCGGTCGGCGCCGAGGATGCCCTCCAGGACGGCGGCGGCGACGTCGTCGGGCAGCAGCCGGTAGTAGTCCGGCGGGGCCCAGGGGGTGTGCGAGAAGTGGCCGATCCGCAGGTCCGGGCGGAGCGCGCGGAGCAGCGCGGGGGCCAGCGACAGGTGGTAGTCCTGGATCAGCACGGCCGCGCCGGGGGCGGCCTCGGCGGCCAGCGCCTCGGCGAAGGCGGCGTTGTACGCCCGGTAGGCGGCCCACTCGGTGCGGAAGGCGGCGTCGAAGGCCGGCTGCACGGGCGTCTGGTACAGCAGGTGGTGGACGAACCACAGGGTGGAGTTGGCGACGCCGTTGTAGGCGCGGGCGAAGGTCTCCGGATCGATGTCCAGCATCCGGACGGCCTGTCCGCCGACGTCGTGCCCGGCCAGGTCGAGCCGGCCGTCGGGGGCCTGCCGGGCGGCGGTGCGGTCGGCGTCGGAGAGCGCGGCGCAGACCCACACCGCGTTCGGGTCGTCGATCGCGGACAGCCCGGAGACCAGGCCGCCGCCGCCTCTGCGGAGGGTCAGTGAGCCGTCGTCCTCCGTGCGGAAGGACACCGGGCCGCGGTTGGAGGCCACCAGGATCGGGGCGGCTCCGGACTGCTGGGGGTGTTCGGACACGTGATCGGCCATACAGCCAACCTTGCCGTGCGATCAGCCGACCAAACCACTCGGCGCGGCCGGGGGCGGGTGAACACCGGGGGCGGCCGCTCAGCGGTCGCGGTACTCGGGGACGGTGGCCATCGGGGGCCGTTCGGTGGCCGGGACGGGGTGGGTGCGGGGGGTGAAGCCGTCGGCGGTGCGGGTGTACTGGGTGAGCAGCGGGCGGACCAGGTCCGGGTCGGCCTTGAGCCGGTGGGCGCGGTCCAGCCGCTCCAGGGCGGTGCGGTAGATGGTGGCGGCCATCCGGCCGAGGGCCTGGCCGTCCTGGTGGCGGTGGTGCCGGACGCCGACGTCGACCTGGGCCAGCGCGTCCAGGCCGGCCAGTTCGAGGGCGTCGACCAGCAGGCCGAGCTCGACGCCGTAGCCGGTCGGGAAGGGCAGCCGCTCCAGCAGGGCGCGGCGGGCCGCGTACTCGCCGCCGAGCGGCTGGACGAAGCCGGCCAGCTGCGGCCAGTGCAGGTTGAGCAGCGGGCGGGCGACGAGCTCGGTGACCCGGCCGCCGCCGGCCGGGACGACGGCGCCGTCGGCCTCGAAGGGGCGGTCGTACATGGCCTTGACCAGGTGCAGGGCCGGGTCGGTGAGCAGCGGGCCGACGATGCCGGAGACGAAGGCCGGGTCGAACTCGCGCAGGTCGGCGTCGACGAAGCAGACGATCGCGCCGCTGGTGGCGAGCAGCGAGCGCCACAGCACCTCGCCCTTGCCGGGGGCGGCGGGCAGCCGGGGCAGGAGCGCGTCGCGGTGCACCACCCGGGCGCCGGCGGCGGCCGCGACGGCCGCGGTGGCGTCCCGCGAGCCGGAGTCGACCACCACCAGCTCGTCCACCAGCGGGACGCGTTCGACCAGCTCGGTGCGGATCGCGGCGACGATCTCGCCGACGGTGGACTCCTCGTCCAGCGCGGGCAGCACCACGCTGACCGTGCCGGCCGGGCCGGCCGCCCGCTTGGCGGCGAGCAGCAGGTCGAGCGGGCGGTCGGCGGCCGTCCACGAGCGGCGGCGCAGCCAGTCGGCCACCTCCGGCAGTACCCCGGGCTCTGGCTGCTCCGGCAAGTCTCGCTCCCTGTCTCGGTTCGTCTCGGTTGTCGGACGAGGGGGGTGGGTCTGCCCCGCCTTCGGATACAGTCTTCTTATTGCGACCGAGCCTTCGCACGCGGGGGTCGGTCGCAGCGTACGACCACAACTTCACAGAGCTCATCCAGAGGGACTGAGGGAACGGCCCGTTGAAGTCCCGGCAACCCTCCCGCACGGCCAGCAGGCCCGGCGGGACAGGTGCCAATTCCGTCCCGGACGCGACCGCGCTCCGGGGAAGATGAGGAGAAAGGGCCTCGCCACCATGGCTGTTGACACCGCCGCATCCACCACCGTCGACCTCGGTCCCGCGACCGCGCTGTCCTGTCGCGAGTGCGGTACCCGCTTCCCGCTCGGTCCGAGCTTCGCCTGTCTGGAGTGTTTCGGCCCGCTGGAGATCGCCTACGACTACGCGGGCTACGACGCCGAGGAGCTGCGCAAGCGGATCGAGGCCGGCCCGGCGTCGATCTGGCGCTACGCCCCGCTGCTGCCCGTCCCCGCCGACGTGGCCGGCAAGCCGAACCTGAACCCGGGCTGGACCCCGCTGGTCAAGGCCGACAACCTGGGCCGCGAGCTGGGCTTCACCGGCCAGCTGTACGTCAAGGACGACTCGGGCAACCCGACCCACTCCTTCAAGGACCGGGTGGTGGCCTGCGCGATCGAGGCCGCCCGCGCCTTCGACTTCACCACGCTCTCCTGCTCCTCCACCGGCAACCTGGCCGGCGCGGTGGGCGCCGCGGCCGCCCGGGCCGGCTTCAAGTCCTGCGTGTTCATCCCGCACGACCTGGAGCAGGGCAAGGTCGTGATGGCCGGCGTGTACGGCGGCGAGCTGGTCGGCATCGACGGCAACTACGACGACGTGAACCGCTTCTGCTCCGAGCTGATCGGCGACCCGGCCGGCGAGGGCTGGGGCTTCGTGAACGTCAACCTGCGCCCGTACTACGGCGAGGGCTCGAAGACCCTGGCGTTCGAGATCTGCGAGCAGCTCGGCTGGCGGCTGCCCGACCAGATCGTCATCCCGATCGCCTCCGGCTCCCAGCTCACCAAGATCGACAAGGGCCTGCAGGAGCTGATCAAGCTCGGCCTGGTCGAGGACAAGCCGTACAAGATCTTCGGCGCCCAGGCCGAGGGCTGCTCCCCGGTCTCCGCCGCCTTCAAGGCCGGCCGCGACGTGATCAAGCCGGTCAAGCCGGACACCATCGCCAAGTCGCTGGCGATCGGCAACCCGGCCGACGGCCCGTACGTGCTGGACATCGCCCGCCGCACCGGCGGCGCCGTCGAGGACGTCACCGACGCCGAGGTGGTCGAGGCGATCAAGCTGCTCGCCCGCACCGAGGGCGTCTTCGCCGAGACCGCGGGCGGCGTGACCGTCGGCGTGCTGAAGAAGCTGGTCGAGACGGGCCAGCTGGACCCGTCCAAGGAGACCGTCGCGATCAACACCGGCGACGGCCTGAAGACCCTCGACGCGGTCGCCGACGCCGGCATGACCGCCGTGATCCGCCCGACGCTGGAGTCCTTCCGCGCCGCCGGCCTCGCCACCGCCTGACCCCCCCCCACGCCCCAGCCCGAGGAGCAGCCCATGAGCGCCACCGTCCGCATCCCGACCATCCTGCGCACCTACACCGGCGGTGCCGCCGAGGTGACCGCCGAGGGCGCCACCCTGTCCGCCGTGATCGCCGACCTGGAGGCGAACCACGCCGGCATCGCGGCCCGCCTGCTGGACGACACCGGCAAGCTGCGCCGCTTCGTCAACGTGTACGTGAACGACGACGACGTGCGCTTCGCCGAGGGCCTGGAGACCGAGATCAAGGACGGCGCCTCGGTGTCGATCATTCCGGCGGTGGCCGGCGGCTGCTGACCGCCCCGCGTCGCCGTCGCCGCCGCCCGGTCCGGAATTCGATTTCCGGACCGGGCGGCGGTTTCGTGCGTACCGGGGCCATTCCGGCGCCCGGGCTGCCCGCCATTCGGGCGCCGCGGTTGCCGCCGCGTTTACCTGCGGTTTTTCGCCGGGCAGCCCGCCGGAATTCCTCCGGAGCGGAAGGAGTAGAGTGCCGGACGAGGCCGTTCCCCGCTTCCGCCCGGTTCAATCATCGTTTTCCGCCGCATGCCCCGCCGGTGCGGGCCCCGCTCGCCCCGAGTGCGTTCCGCGCCCGTTCCACGCCGGTTCCGCGTCGGGCCCGTGTCGGTTCCGCCCGCCGGGCGGTCGGCGGGCGGTCGGCGGTCCGTTCTGTCAGGCCGCCGTCAGAATTGTTCCGGCGTTTTGCGGCAGAGCGTCCGTTATGCCCCATGGCAATTGTCGATGAATGTTCCTTTCGCCCCGTCATATCCCCTGCCAGGTCCGGGCATTCCCCGGAAATTGGGCCTGTTGCAGAGGGCGCATATCCGGATACATTCAGCCGCGACAGAGGCTGCGCCGTACGGGGGGGAGTCCCCAGGCCGGCCTTCCAGACCTCCGGGTCCGCGTCCCGCGGATCTCTGAAGGGCCAGCACAGCACAAGGGGAGTTTGCAATGGCTCAGGGCACCGTCAAGTGGTTCAACGCCGAGAAGGGCTACGGCTTCATCGCGGTCGACGGTGGAGCGGACGTGTTCGTCCACTACAGCGCGATCCAGATGGACGGATACCGCACCCTGGAAGAGGGTCAGCGGGTCGAGTTCGAGATCTCGCAGGGTCAGAAGGGCCCGCAGGCCGACATGGTCCGGGCCGCCGGCGCCTGACGGCCCGGTAGACCGCACGCACCGAACCGCGGGCCCGTCCCGACGCCACGGCGTCCGGGGCGGGCCCGTCGGCCTGCCCGGGCCCGCGCGGCGGCCCGGGAGCGGCCCGCGCGGCGGTCCGGGAGCGGCCCGGTGCCGGCTCGCTGTCGGCCCGGGAGCGGCCCGCGGCCGGTGCGTCCGGGCGGCCCGGCGGGGCCCAATGGGCTTGCACTCGACACCCGAGAGTGCTAATCATTGGCGTTAGCACTCACCGTGTGAGAGTGACAAACGGACCGGGCCGGTGAGGCCCCGGAAGCGGTAGGGGAAGGGACCCCCGCTCTCCTGGGCCGTCCGTCGCGGGCACCCCTTGGTCCGAGCAGTCGACCGTGTCCCGGAGGACCACTTCTGATGGCCAAGATCATCGCCTTTGACGAGGAAGCCCGCCGCGGCCTTGAGCGTGGCATGAACCAGCTTGCCGACGCCGTGAAGGTCACGCTCGGCCCCAAGGGTCGCAACGTCGTCCTGGAGAAGAAGTGGGGCGCCCCCACGATCACCAACGACGGTGTCTCCATCGCCAAGGAGATCGAGCTCGAGGACCCGTACGAGAAGATCGGCGCCGAGCTGGTCAAGGAGGTCGCCAAGAAGACCGACGACGTCGCGGGTGACGGCACCACCACCGCCACCGTGCTCGCCCAGGCGCTCGTCCGCGAGGGTCTGCGCAACGTCGCCGCCGGCGCCAACCCGATGGCCCTCAAGCGCGGCATCGAGAAGGCCGTCGCGGCCGTCTCCGACCAGCTGCTGGCCCAGGCCAAGGACGTGGAGACCAAGGAGCAGATCGCCTCCACCGCCTCCATCTCGGCCGCCGACACCCAGATCGGCGAGCTCATCGCCGAGGCGATGGACAAGGTCGGCAAGGAAGGCGTCATCACCGTCGAGGAGAGCAACACCTTCGGCCTGGAGCTCGAGCTCACCGAGGGCATGCGCTTCGACAAGGGCTACATCTCCGCCTACTTCGCCACCGACCTGGAGCGCATGGAGGCGAGCTTCGAGGACCCGTACATCCTCATCGCCAACTCCAAGATCTCCTCGGTCAAGGACCTCCTCCCGCTGCTGGAGAAGGTCATGCAGAGCGGCAAGCCGCTCGTCATCATCGCCGAGGACGTCGAGGGCGAGGCCCTGTCGACCCTGGTCGTGAACAAGATCCGCGGCACCTTCAAGTCCGTCGCCGTCAAGGCCCCGGGCTTCGGCGACCGCCGCAAGGCCATGCTCGGCGACATCGCCATCCTGACCGGCGGCACCGTGATCTCCGAGGAGGTCGGCCTCAAGCTCGAGAACGCCGGCATCGACCTGCTCGGCACCGCCCGCAAGGTCGTCATCACCAAGGACGAGACCACCATCGTCGACGGCGGCGGCGACAGCGACCAGGTCGCCGGCCGGGTCAACCAGATCCGCGCCGAGATCGAGAACTCCGACTCGGACTACGACCGCGAGAAGCTCCAGGAGCGCCTCGCCAAGCTGGCCGGCGGCGTGGCCGTCATCAAGGCCGGCGCGGCCACCGAGGTCGAGCTCAAGGAGCGCAAGCACCGCATCGAGGACGCGGTGCGCAACGCCAAGGCCGCCGTCGAGGAGGGCATCGTCGCCGGTGGCGGCGTCGCCCTGCTGCAGGCCGGTGTCGCGTTCGACAAGCTGGAGCTGGAGGGCGACGAGGCCACCGGTGCCAACATCGTCCGCGTGGCGCTCGAGGCCCCGATCAAGCAGATCGCGACCAACGCCGGCCTCGAGGGCGGCGTCGTGGTCGAGAAGGTCCGCAACCTGCCCGCCGGCCACGGCCTGAACGCCGCGACCAACGAGTACGTCGACCTGGTCGCCTCCGGCATCATCGACCCGGCCAAGGTCACCCGCTCCGCCCTGCAGAACGCCGCCTCCATCGCGGCGCTGTTCCTCACCACCGAGGCCGTCATCGCCGACAAGCCGGAGAAGGCCGCCGCGGCCGCCGGCGGCGGCATGCCGGGCGGTGACATGGACTTCTGATCCGGCCCACCGGCTCGGATCGGTCAGTCTCACGCCGTGAGGGCGGCCTCCTTCGGGAGGCCGCCCTCACGGCGTTCTCGCCCGGGTCACCCCTTCGTGGGACGCTGGGGCCATGGACGGTTTCGGTGGCTCCGGGTCCGACTACCTTGAGCACGAGCGACGGCAAGAGGAAGAGGGGAGTTCCGAGATGGCGGTCATGGCGGTCGAGTCGGACCAGCAGTGGTCCTACCTGCTGGACACCTGGCGGGAGCTGGACGCCCCCGAGGGCTGGCGCACCGAGATCGAGGGAGGCCGGATCCAGTTGGTGCCACCGCCGAACATGGATCACAACGTGATCGCCGTGTTGATCAGCCGCGCGCTCACCAGGCGCCTGCCGGACGACCTGGGGGTGTTCCAGACCGCGGGAGTGCAGATCGCCCGGATGGAGAAGCTGTACATCCCGGACCTGCTCGTGGCGGGGATGACGGGCTTGCCGAAGGAAGGGCCGCTGGACGCGGCAGAGGCCCTGCTGGCCGTCGAGATCACCTCGCGCAGCACGGCTCGGCTGGACCGGACGAAGAAGCTCTGGGGCTACGCGCACGCGCCCGTCCCGCTCTACCTGCTGGTCGACCGGTTCGACGAGCCCGGGCCGACGGTGACGCTCTACTCCGAGCCCTCGGACGGGGCGTACGGGCAGAGCGTGCGGGTGCCGTTCGGGAAGCCGGTCGAGCTGCCGGCGCCGTTCGACTGCGTGCTGGAGACGGCCGACTTCCCCCTGCCCTAGCGGAGTGCGGGACAATGGGCGGATGGCCAGTTCCGACATCGAAGCCGCCCTGCACAACGCGCGGGCGCTGATCCTCGCCGACCTGACCGCCCGCGACGTCGCCGAGGCGGCGATCGTGTCGTTGCTGGAGGACGCCGTGACGCACCGGCGGTGGTGGCTGGAGCAGTGGCCGGCGGGGTGCGAGTTCGTGCTGGGGTTGATCGCGCAGGACGTGCAGGACGCGCTGCTGGAGTCGTACGGGCGGTGGCCGCTGTGCACGGCGTGCGCGGAGGAGGAGGACGATCCGCACGCGCTGGGGGTGGAGCCGGAGTTGGGGGCGGACCCGCACTGGGTGTGCGGGAAGCGCGGTGTGGCGGTGGCGCCGGTCGGGGGGTTGGCGTGATCCTGGTCGACCCGCCGGACTGGCCCGGGCACGGCAGGTGGTGGTCGCACCTGGTCAGTGACGTCTCACTGGACGAACTGCACGCCTTCGCCGCCGAGTTGGGCGCCCCGGCGAAGGGCTTCGAGCGGGACCGCCCCCAGCCCCGAGGGGGCTGGGAGGTGCCCCCTTCGACATCCCGGCGGCCTGGTACGAACGGGCGGTGGCGCTGGGCGCGGTGCCGGTGGGCAGCAAGGAGCTGGTGGCCCGGCTGACGGCGGCCGGGCTGCGGGTGCGGAAGGCGCGGGGTTAGGCTCCCGCGGGGGCCTCCAGGGCGGCGAGTTCGGCGTGCATGTTGGCGCGGGCCCGGGCGTCGTAGCGGGCGTGGGCCTCGGGGGTGCGGTAGAGCGCGGGCAGGGTGAGGAGTTGCCGGAGGATCGCGGCGCGGCCCTCGCGGAAGGCGTCCGGGGGGACGAAGGAGTACTCGTCGCGGATCGCGGCGGTGTAGGCGGCGTACGCCTCGGGCGGGCCGCCGAGGACGGCGAGGTCGGCGTCGCAGAGCACTTCGCCGTCGCGGTCGCCGGGGGCGGGGTGGTGGGTGGTGGTGAGTCGGACCAGGCGGTCGACCTCGTGGACCAGCGGTTCGGGCAGGCCGGCCTCGCGCAGGGCGCGGCAGGCCAGGGCGGCGCTGCGCTCCTCGTTCTCGGAGCGGTCGGGCCGGTAGACGGCGTCGTGGAACCAGGCGGCGAGCCGGACGGCGTCGGGGTCGTCGGCGTGGGCGGCGAGTTCGTCGATCCGGTCGAGGACGTCTTCCAGGTGGGCGGTGGTGTGGTAGCGGCGCTGCGGCTCGGCCCAGCGGGCGAGCAGGTCGCGGGCGTAGGGCTCGGGGTCGGCGGTGGCGCCGCAGCGGGTGAGCAGGTCGTGCCAGCGAGCGGACAGCGATGCGGTCATGGCGCTCATTCTGCTCCTGTCCGGGGGGTGGGTCGCCATGGCCTAGCCTATATGTAGTTCACCGACTTATCTCGCACACTTGAGTAGTTCGCTCCGGCCCGCTATACATACTCGGTATGCAAGATGTTCCGCTGTTCCGAGGGGGAGCCATGACCGGACCGAACGCGCAGGCCGTCCTGCGCCTGGAGGGGGTCGGCCGCACGCACGGCCGGGGCGCGGCCGAAGTGCACGCGCTGCGCCGGATCGACCTGGAGCTGCGGGCCGGGGAGTTCCTGGCCGTGATGGGACCGTCCGGCTCCGGCAAGTCCACCCTGCTCGCGCTGGCCGGCGGCCTGGACCGCCCCTCCATCGGCCGGGTGCTGGTCGAGGGCGCCCCGCTGGAGGGCCTGAGCCGGGCCGGCCTGGCGGACGTCCGCCGCCGCTCGGTCGGCTACGTGTTCCAGGCGTACAACCTGCTGCCGTCGCTGACCGCCGCCGAGAACATCGCGCTGCCGCGCGAACTGGAGGGCGTCGGAGCCCGTGCCGCCCGCGCCGAGGCGCTCGCCGTGCTCGCCGAACTCGACATCGCCGAACTCGCCGACCGCTTCCCCGAGGACATGTCCGGCGGCCAGCAGCAGCGCGTCGCGATCGGCCGGGCGCTCTCCGGCGAACGCCGGCTGGTGCTCGCCGACGAACCGACCGGCGCGCTCGACTCGCTGGCCGGCGAGGCCGTGCTGCGGGTGCTGCGGGCCCGCTGCGACGCCGGGGCCGCCGTCATGATGGTCACCCACGACGCCGGCCACGCCGCCTGGGCGGACCGGGTCGTCCGGCTCCGCGACGGCCTGATCGCCGAGGACGGCCGCCCCGCCGAAGCGGCGGCCCGCCGGTGAGCGCCCTGCGGGCGGTGCTGCGGATCGCGCGCCGCGACGCCTGGCGGGCCAAGGGCCGCAGCGCCCTGGTCGCCGCGATGATCGCGCTGCCGGTGCTCGGCGCGACCGGCGTCGACGTGGTGCACCGCAGCGGCCAGCCCACCGCCGACCAGCGCGCCGACCGCCTGATGGGCCGCGCCGACGGCCTGATCGGCGCCCACGACCCCGGCCGGACGATCGAACAGGCGGTCTTCCCCGCCGACGGCGTCCGCACCCTGCCGCAGCGCCCCGACGCCGCGCCCGGCCCCGAACAGCTCCGCGCCGCCGGCACCGAACCCGCCGCGCTGCTCGGCGAGTTGCTGCCGCCCGGCAGCGTCCTCACCCCGGCCCGCACCGGCCCGGTCGCCGCCGTGCGCAGCCGCGACGGCCTGGCCGCCACCGACACCTTCGAGGCCGACCTGACCGGACGGCTCTGGCAGGGCCGGATCGACCTGGTCGCCGGCCGCGCCCCCGCCGCCCCGCACGAGGCCGCCGCCACCCGCGCCCTGCTGGACGCCGCCGGCCTGCGGATCGGCGACACCGTCACCGTCCGCGGCCTGGAGTCCACCCCGTTCACCCTGACCGGCACCGTCGAGCACCCCGGCGACCTGAACGCCGTCGAACTCGTCGCCCGCCCCGGCGAGTTGTACCGGCAGCTGGACGAGGCGCAGGCCGCCGCCGGACTCGCCCCGCAGACCCCGACCGCCACCGAGGCCGCCGCCCGCAAGGCCGCCTGGCTGGTCACCCTGCCCGCCGGGGCGAAGCTCGGCTGGGACCGGGTCCGCGAACTCAACGCGTACGGCTACACCCTGGCCAGCCGCCAGGTCGCCGCCGACCCGCCCGCCGAGGCCCTCGCCCGGCAGGACGCCGTCGGCGCCCGGGACGCCCGCGAACGCCGGGTGATGACCGCCGCCACCACCGCCGCGATGGCCCTGCTCGAAGTCGCCCTGCTGGCCGGACCGGCGTTCGCCGTCGGCGCCCGCCGGGCCCGCCGCCAACTCGCCCTGCTCGGCGCGGCCGGCGGCCGCCCCGGACACGTCCGCGCCGTCGTCCTCGGTGGCGGGCTGGTGCTCGGCCTGGTCGGCGCCGCCGCCGGCTCGCTGCTCGGCGTCGGCCTGGTCGCCGCGCTGCGCCCGTGGATCGAGGAGTGGGGCGGCAGCCGGTTCACCGGCCTCGCGGCGCGCCCCGCCGAACTGCTCGCGATCGCCGCCGTCGGCGTCGCCACCGCGCTGCTCGCCGCCCTGCTGCCCGCCCTCCAGGCCGGCCGCCGCGAGGTGCTCGCCGGACTCACCGACCGCGACCCGGTCCGCCGCACCTCCCGCCGCACCCCGCTGCTCGGCCTCGCCGCCGTCCTCGGCGGCGCCGCGCTCGCCCTCTACGGGGCCGTCGCCGGACCGGCCGGCGGACCGCCCGTGCTCGCCGGGCTGAGCGTCCGCACGCTCTCCGTCCTCGGCGGCGCCGTCCTCGCCGAACTCGGCCTGCTGCTGTTCACCCCGCTGCTGCTCGCGCTGCTCGGCCGGCTCGCCCACCGCCTCCCGGTCGGCCCCCGGCTCGCGCTGCGCGACGCCGCCCGGCACCGCTCGCGCACCGCGCCCGCCGTCGCCGCCGTCCTCGCCGCGGTGGCCGGCGCCGTCGCGGTCGGCGTGCACGGCACCGGCGCCGAGATCCAGGACCGCGCCGCCTACCGGCTCGAACAGCCGGTCGGCGCCGTCCGCCTCACCCTGCACGGCGACGGCGACACCATGCCGCAACTGCGCACCGCCCTCCCGCAGGACCTGCCCGACCTGGGCGAACGCGCCGACCTCTACCAGGCCGAGTACGTGTTCTGCGAAGGCTGCCTGGGCGTCGTCCACGCCCAGGGCGGGCAGCGCTACGGCGCGGACGTCGCCGTCCCCGCCGTGGTCGGCGACCCCACCGCGCTGCACAACCTGCTCGCCCTGCGCGACCAGGACGCCGACCGCGCGCTGCTCGCCGGCAAGGCCGTCGTCACCGACCCCGCCTACCTGCACGACGGACAGGCCGTGCTGCGGATGCAGGGCAACGGCGGCGAGGTCAGGGAGCTGCGGATCGACGCGCTGCTGGTCGAACGCCCCGCCGGACAGCGGTACGCGCCGCTGGTCGTCGCCCCCGACACGATCCGCCGCCTCGGCCTGCGGGTCGCCCCGGCCGGCGCGGTCTGGCTGCCGTCCGCGCCGATCGGCGAACGGGCCGAGCAGCGCGCCGCCGCGACCGTCGCCCGGCTCGCCCCGCACGCCGAGTTCCACGTCGAACGCGGCTACACCCCGGAGGGCGGCACCGTCCGGATCGCGCTCGGCGGCTTCGCCGCGCTCGTGGTGCTCGGCGCCGCGACCGTCTCCACGGCGCTCGCCGCCGCCGACGCGCGACGCGAACGGGCCCTGCTCTCCGCGATCGGGGCCCGGCCCCGCACCCGGCGCGCCATCGCCGGCCTGCAAGCCGGCCTGATCACGCTGCTCGGCGCCCTCCTCGGCACCGCCAGTGGCTTCGTCCCCGCCTTCGCGCTCCTGCGCTCCCGCGCCTCCGGCGTCCTGGGCGGCCCCGCCGTCAGCCCCGCCGACGCCCCCTGGACGACCATCGCCCTGCTCGCCCTGGGCCTGCCCCTGCTGGCCGGCCTCCTCGGCGCGCTGCGGCGGGACGACCCGGCGGGGTGGCGGGGGTAGGGGAGAGGAGGACGGCCGGGGCCCGGGCAGCCGCAGGGGGAGGCCCGGGCCGACGGCCGTGGGCGTTGCCGCGCTGGGGCGGCGGGGATGGCGGGGGTGGCGCGGATAGGACGGTCGGCGATATATGTAGGTGTATGACAGAACGCGCCCTGCAGGAGCCGACCCTGCTGCTGCTCACCGCCCTCGCGGACGCCCCCCGGCACGGCTACGCGCTGATCCAGGAGGTCGACGCGATCTCCGGGGGGCGGGTGAAGATGCGTACCGGCACGTTGTACGGGGCGCTGGACCGGCTGCTGCAGCAGGGGCTGATCGAGGTCGCCGCCGAGGAGATCGTCGACGGCCGGGCCCGGCGGACGTACGCGCTGACCGGGGGCGGGCGGGAGCTGCTCGCCGGGGAGGCGGAGCGGCTGCGGTCGGTGGCGGCGGAGGCGCAGCGGCGGCTGGGCGGGGCCGCGGCCGGCCGGGGGGTGACGGCGTGAGCGCCACGGCGCCCGGGGGGCACCGGGCCGGGGTCGCGCTGCGCACCGTCCTCGCGCTGTACCCGGCGGGCTACCGCCGGGACCGGGGGGACGAGCTGGCCGAGGTGTTCGCGGACAGCACGGCGGGGGCCGGGCGGCTGGCGACGGCCCGGGAGGCGCTCGACCTGGCCGGGTACGGGCTGCGGCTGCGGACCGGGCTCAGTGCCACGGCGCTCGGCGGACGGCTGCTGGCGGTGGCCGCGCCGCTGCTGGCGGGGGCGCTGGCCGGGCAGGTGGCGCTGCCGGGCGACCTGCGGTTCTGGCGGGTCGGGGCGGTGGCCCGGGCCGGGTTCGACGTGCCGTGGCAGCAGTTGCCGGACGGCCTCGCGCTGCTGGGCCTGACCGTGGTGCCGGTGCTGCTGGCCGTCGCCGCGGCGTTCGGCGCCTGGCGGGCCGCGCGGACGCTGGCCGGGGTGGTCGTGCTGCTCGGCGCGGTCCAGCTGGCCGTCGCGGCGTTCGTCGCCCCGACCGGCTGGCTGCTGCTCCTGGACGCCACCTCCCTGCTGCCCTACCTGGCCGCGGGCGGGATGCTGCTGGCCGTCCCCGCCGAGCTGCTGGAGCGTCCGGGCCGCCTGCTGGTCGCGGCCGGAGCGGGCGCGGGCCTGCTGGTGACGCGGGCTCACGGCGGTTACGACACCTGGCGGTTGATGGACGGCTGGCTGCCGCCGCTGCTCCTGCTGGCCCCGCTGCTGCTGGTGGTGCTGGGCGCGGCCCGGGGGCGGCTGCTGCCCGCGGCGGTCGGGCTGGCGGTGCTGCCGCTGACCGCCTGGTTCAGCCTGTTCAGCCTGTGGGAGGAGGTCGGCGGGGTCTGGCGGCTGGCGCCGGTGGCGGTGTTCGGCGCGGGCGCGCTGTGGCTGGCGGGGCGGGTGTCGACGGTCCGTCAGGAGGGGCGGCGGGCGGCCCCGGGGGCGCGTTAACGGGACGAACGGGACGCCAACGGGGCACCAACGGGGGAGGAAGCGCGGCCGAACGGCGGTGGGGGCTCGCTCGGCGCCGGTCGATGTGGCAGGCTATCGGATATGTCTAGACCAATGTTCGAAGTCATCGCGCTGACCCCCCAGGACGCCCGGGCCGCCGAGTCGGGCGGCGCCGACCGCCTCGAACTGGTCACCGACATGGCCGCCGACGGGCTCACCCCGTCGGTCCGGGACTTCGCCGCGATCCGCGCCGCCGTCGGCATCCCGCTGCGCGTCATGCTCCGCATCCGCGACGGGTTCACCCCCGGCGACCTCGACGACCTGCTGGCCCGCACCGCCGCGCTGCGCGCCGAGGGCGCCGAGGAGTTCGTGCTCGGCTTCCTCACCCCGGACGGCGCGGTCGACCTGCCCGCGACCCGGGCCGTCGCCGAGGCCGTCAGCGGCTGCCACTGGACCTTCCACCGGGCGATCGACCACAGCGCCGACCGCTCCGAGGTGCGCGCCGCCGTCGCCGACCTGCCCGGCCTGGACACCTTCCTGACCTCCGGCGCGGCGGCCGGCGTCGACGCGGGCCGCGAGGTCCTGATCGGCGAGCTCGCCAAGGCCGGCGAGCCCGGCTACCGCCCGCGGATCCTGGTCGGCGGCGGCCTGCGCGCCGAGCACGTCCCCGAGCTGCTCGCCGCCGGCTTCGACGCCTTCCACATCGGCGGCGCGGTCCGCGAGGGCGGCTGGGCCGGCACGGTCGACCCGGCGAAGGTCGCCGACTGGCGGGCCCTGATCGGGGGCTGAACCGGCACCGGCCCGCACCGCCACGCACCGGCTCGCACCGGCCCGGACCGGTCGGAGGGGCGCGGCAAGATCGCTCGACAGCGCCGCGCGCTGTCCTGCGCCGCGATCTTGCCGCGCCCCTCCGGCCGTTCGTCCGGGCCCGTCGCCCCAGCCCGGCCCGTCAGCCCAGCTCGGCCGGCAGCGGCTCGGTGTGCAGCACCGCCAGGCCGGATACCGCGCGGGTCAGCGCGACGTAGAGGCGGCGCAGGCCGGTGCGGTGGTCGGGTTCGCCGGCGACGATCGCGGCGGGTTCGTCGAGGACCACGTGGTCGTACTCCAGGCCCTTGGCGAGCGAGGCCGGGACGAGGGTCAGCCGGGCCTCGGCGGTGGTCTCGGTGCCGGGGTCGAGGAACGGCAGCCCGGCGGCGCCGAGCGCCTCGGCGAGGGCCGGGATCCGGGCGTCCGCCGCGATCAGGCCGACCGAGCCCTCGTGCCGCAGCCCGGCCCGGCAGGCGTCCAGGACGGCGGCGTCGAGCCCGTCCGGGACGTGCCGCAGGGCGAGCGAGCCGGGCAGGTCGCGGACCGAGGTGGCGGGGGCCAGGCCGGGGGCGATCGCGGGCAGCAGCCGGGACGCGTAGGCGATCACCTCGCCGGGGACGCGGAAGCCCTGGGTGAGCTCCTCGACGTGCGCGCCGTCCTTGCCGAGGTGGTGCAGGGCCTCCGCCCAACTGCCGGTGGCCCACGGGGTGGTGCCCTGGGCGAGGTCACCGAGGACGGTCGCGGAGCCGGTGGTGCAGCGGCGGCCGACGGCCCGGTACTGCATGGGGGAGAGGTCCTGGGCCTCGTCGACGACGACGTGGCCGAGCGAGGGGGTGCGGTGCACCAGGTCGGCGGCCTCGTCGATCAGCACGGCGTCGGCGGCGGACCAGGGCGCGGTGCGGGCCGAGCGCGGCGGCTTGGCCCAGAGCAGGGCGGCCTGCTCGTCGGCGTCGAGGATCCCGTCGGCGGCGGCGGCCAGGAACGCGGCGTCGCTCAGCAGCCGGTGCACCAGTTTGACCGGGTCGACGGCGGGCCAGCAGCTCTTCACGGCGGCCTTCACCGCGGCGTTCCGGGCGACGGCGTCCTGCACCCGGTCGTCGGGGGCCTCGCCGCCCTGCTCCATCTTGACCAGGACGGCGTGCGCGATCCGCTGCGGCAGGGCCTCCAGGGCGGCGCCGTAGCGGATCTCGCGCTCCGCCAACTCCCGGACGATCTGCTCCAGTTCGTACGCGGGCAGCCGCCAGCGCCGGGAGCCGCGGACCACCACGCAGGGCTCGGTGGGCAGCGTGATCCCGGCCCGGACGGCGTTGCGCAGGACGGCTGCCATCCGGGCGTCGCCCTTGAGCCGGGCGGTGTCGGCGCTGTCGGTGCCGCGGACCTCGACGTGGCCGACCAGCTCCTGCACGGTGGCCTGGGCGACGTCCAGCTCGCCGAGGGCGGGCAGCACCTGCTCGATGTACCGCAGGAAGGAGCGGTTCGGGCCGACCACCAGGGTGCCGGTGCGGGCGAGGCGCTCGCGGTGCGCGTACAGCAGGTAGGCGACGCGGTGCAGGCCGACGGCGGTCTTCCCGGTGCCGGGGGCGCCCTGGACGCAGATGGTGCCGGTGACGTCGGCGCGGACGATCTCGTCCTGCTCGGGCTGGATGGTGGCGACGATGTCGCGCATCGGGCCGACGCGGGGCTTCTCGATCTCGGCGGCGAGCAGTGCGGACCGGCTGTCCGCCTCGTCCGGGTCGGAGAGGTTCTCGTCCTCGTAGGCGGTCAGCTCGCCGCCGGTGTAGCCGAAGCGGCGGCGCTTGGCGACGTCCAGCGGCTCGGTGCGGCTGGCCCGGTAGAACGGCTGGGAGACCGGGGCGCGCCAGTCGATCACCATCGGGTCGCCGCCCGCGTCGTGCACGTGCCGGCGGCCGATGTAGAAGCGCTCGCCGCCGCCGCCCTCGGACTCGGCCTCGCTGATCGCGTGCAGGTAGTCGAGCCGGCCGAAGAACAGCGGGGTGTGCGCGAGGTCGGCGAGGGCCTTGATCCGCTCGTCGACCTGCTTGCGCAGCACCAGGGAGGAGACCCAGGTGCCGGTGACGTCGCGCAGGTCGAGCGACTCGACGTCCTCGCGCATCGCCTTCAGGGCGGCCCGGGAGGCGGCCAGGTGCGCGCGCTCGCGGCCCAGCGGGTCGGCGTCGGCGGCGGTTGCGGCGGTGTCGAGGGTGTCGGCGGTGTCGGCGGTTTCGGTGGGGGAGTGCACGGCGGACCTTCCCGGCCGCCCGGCTGGACGGGGCGGCGGACTCGTCTTGGCTCACGGTGAAAGGACACCGGCCGGTTCCCGAGCGGCCGGCACTCCCACGGCTGCCGGCGGCACTGGCACCACGGTTCGGGAGGGGCAGACGGACGATCCTAGACCCGGCGCCGTCCGGGGGCGAATCCTTTTCCTCCGGGATCCCCCGGTACCGGGGTAGGGGGCGGGTACGCCGGGAGGACGAGGGGCGGCGCCGCGGGCTCGGGTCTTTCGGCTGATGTGCCCGGCCGGGTCGTGAACATACCGTGGAGACATGACGACCGAACGAGTGAACCCGCAGGCCAAGGGCGCCCGCGGTGTCCACGGCGCCCACCGCGCCGAGGAGCGCCGCCGCCACCCCGTCGCCAACGCCGTCCGCAACGTCGGCATCGTGCTCGACACCGCCGCGCGCGTCCTGTTCCTCGGGCGCGACGGCGTCAAGCTCTAGCCGGCCGCCCCGCTACAGGTCGTCGGCGTCGACGATCCGGTACGCGTAGCCCTGCTCGGCCAGGAAGCGCTGGCGGTGCGCCGCGAAGTCCTGGTCGACGGTGTCCCGGGCGACCACCGAGTAGAAGTGCGCCGCGTGCCCGTCCGCCTTCGGGCGCAGCACCCGGCCCAGCCGCTGGGCCTCCTCCTGGCGGGAGCCGAAGGTGCCCGAGACCTGGATCGCGACGGTCGCCTCCGGCAGGTCGATCGAGAAGTTCGCGACCTTCGAGACCACCAGCACGCCGATCTCCTTCGACCGGAACGCGTCGAACAGCTTCTCGCGCTGCGCGTTCGAGGTCTCGCCCTTGATCACCGGGGCGCCGAGCGCCTCGCCGAGCTCGTCCAGCTGGTCGATGTACTGGCCGATCACCAGGGTCTGGTCACCCGCGTGCTTCTCCACCAGCCGCTCCACCACCCGGCGCTTGGTCGCCGTGGTCGAGCAGAACCGGTACTTCTCCTCCGGCTCGGCCGTCGCGTACGCCAGCCGCTCGGAGTCGGTCAGCGTCACCCGGACCTCGCAGCAGTCGGCGGGCGCGATGTAGCCCTGCGCCTCGATCTCCTTCCACGGGGCGTCGAACCGCTTCGGGCCGATCAGCGAGAACACGTCGCCCTCCCGGCCGTCCTCGCGCACCAGCGTCGCGGTCAGGCCGAGCCGGCGGCGGGCCTGCAGGTCGGCGGTGAACTTGAACACCGGCGCGGGCAGCAGGTGCACCTCGTCGTACACCACCAGGCCCCAGTTGCGGGCGTCGAACAGCTCCAGGTGCGCGTACACGCCCTTCCGCTTGGTCGTCATCACCTGGTAGGTGGCGATGGTGACCGGGCGGATCTCCTTGCGGGTGCCGCTGTACTCGCCGATCTCGTCCTCGGTCAGCGAGGTGCGCTTCACCAGCTCGTGCTTCCACTGCCGGGCCGAGACGGTGTTGGTCACCAGGATCAGCGTCGTCGACTTGGCCTCCGCCATCGCCGCCGCGCCCACCAGCGTCTTGCCCGCGCCGCACGGCAGCACGACGACGCCGCTGCCGCCGTGCCAGAAGCCGTCCACCGCGTGCCGCTGGTACGGGCGCAGCTGCCAGCCGTCCTCGCGCAGGTCGATCGGGTGCGCCTCGCCGTCCACGTACCCGGCGTGGTCCTCGGCCGGCCAGCCGAGCTTCAGCAGCACCTGCTTGACCTGCCCGCGCTCCGAGGGGTGCACCACCACGGTGTCCGGGTCGACCCGGGCGCCCACCAGCGGCGCCATCTTCTTCGACCGCAGCACCTCCTCCAGCACCGGCCGGTCGGTGGTGGTCAGCACCAGCCCGTGCACCGGGTGCTTCTGCAACTGCAGCCGCCCGTACCGGCCCATCGTGTCCGCGACGTCCACCAGCAGGGCGTGCGGCACCGGGTAGCGCGAGTACGTCACCAGCGCGTCCACCACCTGCTCCGCGTCGTGCCCGGCGGCCCGCGCGTTCCACAGCCCCAGCGGCGTCACCCGGTACGTGTGCACGTGCTCCGGCGCCCGCTCCAGCTCGGCGAACGGCGCGATCACCCGCCGGCACTCCGCCGCCTGGGGGTGGTCGATCTCCAACAGCAGCGTCTTGTCGCTCTGCACGATCAGCGGTCCGTTCACGCCTGTGCATCCCCTTCCGCGCGGGCCAAACCTCCAGTGTGCCGCATCGGCGCGGTCGGTGGCGGGGCCGGTCAGCCGAGGAAGAAGTTGTGGCCGACGTCCGGCGGGATCTTCTCCTGGTACGGGGTGGAGTCCGGGCCGGGGAGGTGGGTGCCGGGGACGGGGGTGGTGCCGGTGCGGTGCAGGAGGGTGACGCCGTCCTGGTCGAAGAGCTCCTGGTAGCCGTGGGCCAGCAGCAGGGCGCGGTACTCGGCCTGCTCGGGGTCGCGCTGGAAGGGGAAGGCGCGCTGGGTGTAGCGGAGCAGGACGTACTCCTGGCCGCGCGGGGTGCCGTCGGCCAGGACGACGCGGGTGCGGTTGGTCAGCCGCGGGGCGATCTGGTTGTCGGCCTCGACGGTCGCGCCGTCCGGGATCAGCTCCGCGGCCCGGGCCAGCGCGGCGGTCGGGGCCTTCGGCTGCCACTCGTACGGGACAGCCAGGTGGTAGAGGCCGAGGGCGGCGGACGCGGCCAGCGTGCAGGCGGCCGCGGCGGTGCCCAGGCGGCGGGCCCGCCGGTGGCCGCCGCGCGCCCACAGGACGCCGAGGGCCTCGATCGAGGCGGTCACCAGGATCGGCCAGAGGAAGGCGTCGTAGTGGCGGGCGATCGACCAGTGGTTGGGGTTGTCGGAGAGGATCCGCTCGGCCAGCAGCGGCAGCGCGGTGAAGGAGGTCGCCGAGCGCAGCGGCAGCCCGGCGGTGGTGGCCACCAGCCAGACCAGCAGGATCGGCTTGAGCGGGCTGGAGAACGCCGACTCGGCCAGCAGCCACGGGGCGCCCAGCACGTGCCGCACCGCCTCGCCGCCGTCCGCGCCGAGCTGGGTGTAGTTCCAGTAGTAGCCGGGGACGCCGCCCATCGCCGGGATCAGGTAGGCGATCTCCACGGCGCTGGACAGCGGCCCGCCCAGCAGCAGCGCCCAGCCGAGCAGCTTCGCCCGCCGGTCCGGCCCGCCGGCGGTGCCGGTGCCGGTGCCGGTGCCGTCGCCGCGCCGGCGCGCGCGCTCGCGCCACAGCAGCACCGCGCCGTACGCGCCGACCGCCAGGCCGAGGTCCTCCTTGGTCGCGCACAGCAGCAGCGCCGCGACCGCGGCCCCGCCCCAGCGCCGGGCCCCGGCCCGTTCGAACAGCAGCAGGAACAGCGGGACGGCGAAGCCCACCTCGTGGAAGCCGCCCCGGGAGGAGATCAGCAGCGGCCAGCCCAGGCCGTACACCAGCGCCGCGACGTCCCGCACCCGGGTGCGGACCTGCTGCTCGGCGCCGGCGAACGCCCGGGTGGCGATCCGGCGCACCAGCGGGACGCCCGCCGCGTACAGCGCGGCCTGGCCGACCAGCAGCATCCGCGGGTCGTCCCACAGCCAGTACAGCGGGGCGAGCAGCGCCAGCACCGGCGAGAAGTGGTCGCCCAGCAGCGAGAAGCCGGGCGGGAACTCGTGGTGCACGCTCTTCAGCGTCGACACCGGCAGCCGGAAGTGCGCGTAGCCGCGCACGCCCTGGTCGAAGATGCCCAGGTCGAAGCCGCCGAGCTGGAGCGACGTCCACTGCTGGAGGCCCAGCGCCAGGCAGACCGCGAAGCAGAGCAGGGTGAGCGCGACGGTCCGGAACCGGCGGGAGGACGGCCGGACCCCGTGCGCGCGGGCCGCCGTCCCGCGCGAGGCGGGCGGCTGCAGGGCGGAGGTAGTGGTCACGGCTTCGGTCCTGTCGGGGGCCGACGAGGCCCGGTGCGCACGGGTGGCCCAGACCACCCCCGGTCGCTGGGCAGTCTAACCGCCGGGCGTGCGGGCGTTCGGGCGCACCGGGAAGCGGAGCCGGACCCGCCGCAACAGTGACCCGCGGGCCGCCCGCTCGTTGGACAGGGCATGATCAAGCCCAACCGCATCCTGGCCGGCCTGGCGCTCTCCGGCGCGGCCCTCGCCACCGCCTTCGGGGCGGCGCCCGCCCACGCCGCCGACACCGAGGCCATGGCCCTCGACCAGGTCGCCGACATCGGCCAGCCCGGCGGCCTGATCGGCACCGTCGCGTTCACCGGCACCGGCCTGCTGACCGGCGTCGAGCCGAAGATGCCGGACCCGCACGCGATCGTCGACGAGGCGAAGAAGCAGAAGGCCGAGGAGGACGCGAAGCACGCCGCCGGCGGCAAGTAGGCGGCGGACCGGCCGGGACGAGGCCGGGACGCGGCCGGGGACCTACTCCTCGACCTCGGCGACGCCGGTGATCCGGTGCAGGGCGAAGGTCCGCACCTCGTCCGCGAGGTGGTCGTAGGCGGTGACGAAGCCGCCCTCGACCTTCACCGGGTCGATCACCCGCTGCGAGGAGAGGCCCTCCGCGTTGATGTAGCCGATCCACATCCGCTCGCCCAGCAGCACGGCGGTCTGCAGCGCGGCCAGCGTGTCGGCGGCGGCGGTGCGCGGCACGGCGGTGTGCGCGGCGGGGCCCGCCACCTGGTCCTTGCGGACCGCCGTCGCCGCCCGGTCGCCGGCCCGGATCGCCCGGACCGCGGCGGTCAGCAGGGCGTCGTCCGGCCGGGCCGGGCCGTCCGGGACCGGCTGCGGCGGGGTGCGCGGCGGGGTGCGGCGGCTGTCCGGCCGGGTCACCACCACGTCGCCCTCCGCGGACTCCGCGGCGGGCGCGTAGCCCATCGCCCGCAGCACCCCGAGCAGCGTCTCGGGCCCGGCCTGGGCGGCCAGCACGGTCGGTGCGAGCAGCCGCAGCCGCAGCTCGGCGCCCCGCCGGTCGGCCAGGATCTCCTCCAGCAGCCGCGGGTCGTCGCAGCGCAGGTAGGACGAGGCCGCGCCGACCCGCAGGACGCCGTGCCGGCGGGCCACGTCGTCGATCAGGTAGGCCAGCGGCTGCGGGACGGGCGTGCGCGAGTGCTGGCCGAGGAAGGCCCGCAGGTCGGCGGCGGTCCGCCCGGCGTCCAGCGCGCGGCGCACCGAGCCGGGGGTGAAGCGGTAGACCGTCGCGCCCCCCTTGGACTCGACGTCGGCGGCCAGCGCCAGCGCCTGGGCCAGCGGGGTGAGCAGCGGTCCGGGGGCGATCGCGGTCAGGTCGGGCTGCAGGATCACGTGGTCCAGCGGCTCGGGCAGCAGCGGCGCCAGCACCGGCACCGGGTCGGCGCCCGCCAGCAGCGCCCGGGCGGGCGCGGCGAGCGCGCCCCGGCCGGTGACGCCGAGCAGCTCGGCCTCGTGCAGCGTCCACTCGGTCAGCTGGTCGCGCAGGTCGCGGCCGTCGGGGCCGGTCGGGCCGCCGCGCAGCGGCCGGTGCCAGCGCAGTGCGGGCAGCAGCGCGGCGGCGGACGCGGCACCGCCGGGCGGCAGCTCGGCGAGCCGGACCAGCGCGGCGCGGCGCACCGACGGGGCGAGGGTGCGGTCCAGCTCGGGGCCGAGCGCGGCGCGCGGACGGCCCTTGCCGTCCGGGGAGCCGGCCAGCCGGCCGACCCGGGTGGCGGCCAGCCAGGCGCGGGCCAGCAGCCCCCAGCGCTCGGCGGTGTCCTGCTGCAACCAGGCGTCGTACGCCGGGGTCGGGGCCCACACCTCGTCGACCTCGCCGTCCGGGGCGAGCAGGCCCGCGGTGTGGGCCAGCTCGATCCAGAACGCGGCGTCCGCCTCGGTGCCCTCCAGCAGCACGGCGGCCCGCTTCAGGTCGCGGACGCCGAGGCCGCCGGCCCGCAGGGTGGGCGGCGGGGTGAGGCTCCAGGACTCGAGCAGTTCCTCGACGGTGCGGACCGCGGTCGCCGCCTGCCCGGCGGCGGTCCGGTCGGCGGTGGCCGGGTCGCGGTCGGTGACCGGCTCCACGGCGGGCGGGACGGGGTCGACGGCGCGGTGGGTGCGGCCGCCGCGCAGGTGCAGGGCCAGCTCGCGCGGCAGCACCACGGAGGCCGGGCTGGACGGCAGCAGCAGGCCGCGGGCCAGCAGCCACTCGACCGGGCCGCGCGCCTCCTCGGCGGTGACCTGCCGGGCGGCGTCCGGCACGGTGCCGGTCGGCGGGCCCCAGACCAGCCGGTCCAGCAGGCCGAGCGCGGGCGGCGGGGCCTGGTCGAGCAGCGCGCCCAGCCGCTTGCGGTCGCCGAGCAGCGCGGTCAGCGCCGCGACGGCGGTGACCGGGTCGGGGGTGGGCGGCAGCCCGGTGCCGGCCAGCAGCTGCTGCAGGCGGGCGGGCGACATGCCGACGGTGGCCTCGGCGAAGGTCGGGCCGAGACCGGTCCGGCCGGGGTTGAGCGCGCTCGGGGCGAGCGCCTCGCGGACCGCCAGCACCAGCCGCAGCGCCGAGTCCGGGCCCCACAGCAGGGCCTGCTCGCGCAGCCGGGCCAGCGCGGCCGGGAACGCGGCGGTGACGGCCGCCCGGTCGACCGGCTCGGCGCCGGAGTGCGGCCTGACCCGGGCCGGGCCGGTCAACAGGCCGCGCACGGCGGCCTCCGAGGTGCCCTCCGGGGCGGCCGCCAGCGCCTCGGCGACCTGCAGGGTGAACCGGTCCAGCCGCTCCAGGGCGCGCAGCACCGACGCCCGGCTGGAGAGCCGGGCGGACAGCTGGGCCAGGTCGGTCGGCACCGGGTTCAGCAGGTCGGGGCGGGCCCGGAGCAGCGCGGCGACGGCCTCGTCGCCCCGGCCGCGGAGCTCCTCGGCCAGGGTGCGGGGTGCGGTGGCGCGGGTGGCGCGCGGCGCGCTCTGCGGTGCGGTCATCCGGTCCAGACTAGTCAACGCCTCCCGTCCGGGCCCAGAACGGCGGCGGAACTCGGGGTGAACCGGTGCCCGCCCGGCGGTGCCGGACGCGCGCCGCCCGGCCCTCCGGCGGCTCGGCGTCCGCCCGGCGGACGCCCGGGCCCGGTGGTTCGACGGCTGCGGCCGGGGCCCGGACGGGGCTCGCTTCGGGCGGGTCCGGGTGGGTACCGTCACGGTGGGCGGTAGGCCCGTGGACGTGAGAGCGGGTGGCGGGGCGATGGCGGACGGCTCGTGGTGGCGCGAGAGCGCGGCGGCGGACGGCGGGCCGGCCGGGGGGCCGGACGGCGCGGACAGCGTGTACCTGCCCCGGCAGACGCCGCCGCCCGGGGTGCCGGACGCCCCGGCCGCCCCGCCGACCGTGGGCCTGGAGAAACCGCCCGCGCCGCCCGTGCCGCCCGCGCCGCCCGTGCCACGGGTGCCACCGGCCCGGCCGGCCCGGTCGGACCGTCCGGTTCGGCCCGCCTCGCTGCCGGCCGAGGCCGAGGAGGCGTTCCGGTACTCGGACGACCAGGGCACCCCGGACTTCGGGGTCGGCCAACTCGGCTGGAGCGCCCGCTACTTCGAGGTCCAGGAGCCCGAGCCCGAGCCCGAGCCCGAGCCGGAGCCCGCACCCGAGCCGGAGCCCGAGCCGGAGCCGGAACCCGCGCCGGAGCCCGAGCCGGAGCGGTCCCGCCCCGGGCTGGGGCGGATCGTCCTCGGTGTGGTCTTCGGCCGCCCCAAGCCCGCCCCCGCCCAGGCCGCTCCCGCCGCCGCTCCCGCCGCCGCCCCCGCCGTCGCGGCCGGCGGCCGCAAGCCCGCGCCGCTGCTGCTGCTCGCCGCCGGGCTGCTGCTGGCCGGTGCGGTCACCGGCCTGCTGCTGGTGATGCTGATCGGCTGGGCGGCGGCGTACCTGTCGCGCGGCTGGACCGACCTGATGAAGAAGTTCGCCGTCCTGGGCATCCCGCTGGCCACCGTGACCGGCATGTCGGTGTGGAACTGGGGCCGGGAGAAGGGCCGTTGGGGCAACGCCCTGGCCCCCGGCACCGACGCGGGCGCCGCGACCTGGGCGGCCGCCCCGGGCGTCCTGCGGGTGGCGGCGGTGCTGACGGCGCTGTTCGTCCTGGGGCTGACCCTGCGCCGCCGCAAGGGCTGACGCCGCAAGGGCCGACGCGGCGCGGGCCGGCGGCTGTCGGCCCGCGCGGGGTCAGTTCGCGCCGAGCAGGTGGAGGAGTTCGGCGATCAGGAAGTGCGCGCCGGTGTAGCCGATGCCCTGGAACCAGAGCTGGTCGTCGATCCGGAAGGCGCGGTGGGCGCGGACGGCGGCCAGGTTCCGCCAGGCGGGGGAGGCGAGGGCGGTGCTGAGGCCGTTGCGGGCGGGGTCGCCGTAGCTCGCGTACAGCAGCAGGTCGCCGTCGGCGGCGGCGAGCTGGTCGGGGGCGGCCTCGGCGGCGAAGCTGTCGGTGTTCTGCGGGTCGGGGCGGGGCAGTTGGAGGTCGTCCAGGACGCTGCCGGGGAAGTTCTGCCGGGCGTAGAGGCGGACGGCGGGGGAGCCCTCGACGAACCGGACCAGGCTGATCCGCTGTCCGGCGGCGCCGGCGGCGGAGAGGGCGCGGCGGGCCTGGTCGAGGTGGCGTGCGTAGGCGGCGAGGACGGCGGCGGCCTGCTCGCGCCGGTCCAGGGCGGCGGCGTGGAGCTGGAAGCCGTCCTTCCAGGGGGCGCCGGTGGTCCGGGTCAGCACGGTGGGGGCGACGGCCCGCAGCGCGGCGGCGTGGGCGGCGTCGCGGGTCCGGTTGGTGAGGATCAGCTGCGGGCGCAGCGCGCCGATCGCCGCGGTGTCGGGGACGGCCGCGATGTCGCCGACCACGGTGACCTCGGCGAGCCGGGAGGCGGGCCAGTAGCCGGGCAGGGCGGCGTCCAGCGGGGCCTTGGCGGCGCCGACGGGGGTGATGCCGAGGGTCATCGCGGAGTCGAGCTCGGCGGTGTCCAGGACGACGACCCGGACCGCGCCGCCGGGCACGGTGACCTGGCCGTCCGCGTCGGTCAGGGTGATGTCGGGGCGCGGGCTGGGGCTGGGTTGGACGGGCGTGGGGGTGCCGGTCGGGGGAAGCCCGGTGCCGTCGGGGCCCTCGGGCAGCGGCTGGGCGTCGGGGAGCGGCAGGTGCGGGCCGCAGCCGGCCAGCAGGGCGGCGCCGAGCCCGGCGAGGGCGGCGCGGCGGGACAGCGGGGGTGGCACCCGGGACCTCCTGGGGCGGAGCGCGGACGGGATGCCGCCAGTATGTCCGGAATGCGGCGTCCGTCCCGGCTTTTCCGGCCGGAACCGCCACGGCCTAGGCTGGCGGCATGGCTCTCACCGTCGGCTTCGACCTCGACATGACGCTCCTCGACACCCGCCCCGGCATCAAGGCCACCTACCAGGTGCTGGCCGCCGAGACCGGCACCGCGATCGACGCCGACCTGGCGGTCAGCCGGCTCGGCCCGCCGCTGGCGCACGAGCTGGCCAACTGGTTCCCGGCGGAGCGGGTGGCGGCGGTCGCCGACCGCTACCGCGAGCTGTACGTCGAGCACGCGATCGCGCCGACCGTCGAACTGCCCGGCGCGCTGGCCGCGGTGGCGGCGGTCCGGGCGGCGGGCGGCCGGGTGGTGGTGATCACCGGCAAGTGGGAGCCGAACGCCCGCCGCCACCTGGACAGCCTCGGGCTGGAGGTGGACGCGCTGGTCGGCGACCTGTGGGCGGAGACCAAGGGCGAGGCGCTGCGGGCGCACGGCGTGGGCGTCTACGTGGGCGACCACCTGGGCGACATCCGCGGCGCCCGGGCGGCGGACGCCGTCGCGGTCGGGGTGGCCACCGGCCCGTACGGCCCGGCGGAGCTGGCGGCGGCGGGCGCCGACGCGGTGCTGCGCGACCTCACCGAGTTCCCGGCCTGGCTGGCCGGCCACCTGGCGTAGGGCCCGTAACTCAGCCGGCCGCCGTCGCCGTCGCAGCCGCCGCCTGCCGGGCGCGGCGGCGGCGGGTGTTCTCCCGGGCGGTGGCGAACAGCCCGCCCAGCGCGACCAGCAGGCCGAGCGGCATCAGCATCGCCAGCCAGTAGGCGCCCCAGGGCAGCCGGGGCAGGTCGAAGACGTACGGCACGAAGACCGCGACGACGGACAGCATGCCGACGCCGAACACGATGCCGCCGACGCGGACCAGCAGATCGCCGGGGTCGTTCGACCGGTCGCTCACTCTCACCACTCCATTCACGCGGGTCGTTCCCCCCGATTCTCCCACCGCCCGGCCGGGCACCCCCTCCGATCGGCGGGGGTGCGGCGGCGCGCGCTCCGACTGAACGCTCAGGGTTCCCAGGAATCCCTCAGGCATGCTGATGATCAGGAGAACGGGCGGAGCGCGCGCGGGCGGGCGGACGGGGAGCGACGGCGGTTATGGGGCTGACCAGTCACAAGGTGCTGGCACTGTCGGCGCTGCTGTCGGTGCTGATGGTGGCGGGTACGGTCCGGCTGTGGCCCCGGCTGGCGGGGAGCGGCTGGCGGGTGGTGCTCGGCCGGCTCGGCACGATCGTCGCCACCCAGCTCTCGGTGCTCTGCACGCTCGCCCTGGTGGCCAACAACTCGTTCGCGTTCTACAGCAGTTGGGACGACCTGCTGGGCACCGGCGAGAACCAGCCGGTGACCATCCAGGGCCAACTGTCGGGCCGCACCGCGGTCGTCCAGTCGCTCTCCACCGAGCACGTCCGCGACACCGGGGCGACCGGTCGGGCGCCCGAGCAGTCCGGCCGGCTGGAGAAGGTCCGGCTGCCCGGCGCGAGCACCGGGCTGACCACCGAGGGGTACGTCTACCTGCCGCCCGAGTACTTCCAGTCCGCCTACCAGGGCAGGCGGTTCCCCGCCGAGATCGCCATCACCGGGTTCCCCGGCGACGCGAAGAACCTGGTCAGCAAGCTCAACTACCCGTCCGTGCAGCTGAAGCTGGTCCAGCAGGGCAAGGCCAAGCCGACCGTGCTGGTGCTGATGCGGCCCTCCCCGGCGATGCCCCGCGACACCGAGTGCGAGGACGTGCCGGGCGGCCCGCAGGCCGACCGGTACTTCAGCGCGGACGTGCCGGCCGCGCTGCGCGCCACCTACCGGATCGCGGACGGGCCGGGCAGCCTCGGCGTGATCGGCAACTCCACCGGCGGCTACTGCGCGCTGAAGCTGGCGATGCGCCACCCCGACGTGTTCGCCGCCGGGGTGTCGATGTCCGGCTACTACAAGGCCGCCGAGGACGCGACCACCGGCGACCTGTTCGGCGGCGACCAGGGCCGCCGCGACCAGGCCGACCTGGAGTGGCGGCTGGCCCACCTGCCCGCGCCCGCGACCGCGCTGCTGGTCGGCGGCAGCCGGGAGGGCGACGGCGACTACCACGAGCAGACCGAGCGGTTCCGGGCCGCTGCCAAGGGCAGCGCCACCAAGGTCGCCGTGATCACCCTGGACAGCGGCGGCCACAACTTCACCACCTGGTCCCGGATGCTGCCCGCCTCGCTCGGCTGGCTCTCCGACCACCTCGCCGCCCCGGCCTGACCGTCCGACGGCCCGATGGCCCGTCGGCCCGTCGGCCCGCTCCGGGCCGACCGCCTGACCATCCGTCAGCCCGTCGGTCCGTCCGCCCGTCAGCCCGTCGGTCGTCAACCCGGCCGCCCGACCGGTCGTTCGGGATCTTTCCCGACCCCTTCTGACCGGCCGCGCGTCACAGCGCGCAACTCCGTGCGCGCAAAGAGTTTCGACCCGCGCCGCCCCCGGGTATGCAGCCATCGCGCGGGCGGGCCTGACGGATGGCCCACGAACGCCCGCCCGGAGCGGATCGGGGGTGTGGGCCAGTGGAAGGCGCGGCAGGCGCGGGGCACGGTCGCACCCGGGTCCGGAATCCCTTCGCCGTTCCGGTGAACGCTGAGGGATCATTGCTCCACTGAGCGACACCGGCCGCCCGTTCGGGGCGCCCGTCCGCACATCCACCCGCGGCCCGACGTGGCCGCACGCACCCGATACCGAGGACTGTTCGAGATGCCCACCGGCCAGGTCAAGTGGTTCAACGAGACGAAGGGCTACGGCTTCCTGTCGCGCGACGACGGCGGCGAGGTGTTCGTCCACACCAAGGCGCTGCCCGCGGGCGTCACCACGCTCCGTCCGGGCCAGCGGGTCGAGTTCGGCGTCGCCGCGGGGCACCGCGGCGACCAGGCGATGAGCGTCCAACTGCTCGACGCGCTGCCCTCGGTGGCCGCCGCCCAGCGCAAGAGCGCCGACGACATGGCCCCGATCGTCCAGGACCTGATCACCAAGCTGGACAGCGTGCTGCCCGGCCTGCAGCGCGGCCGCTACCCGGGCAAGCCGGAGGGGCAGAAGATCGCCATGGTGCTGCGCGCCATCGCCGACCAGTTCGACGTCTGAGCCCCGGTCAGCCGAAGGCCAGCGCGCCCGGGTCGACGGCGGGGACGAGTCCCTGCTCGGCGGCCCGGGTGAGCAGGCCGCGGACGGCCGCGTAGCCGTCCGCGCCGAGGTCGGCGGTGAACTCGTTGACGTACAGGCCGATGTGCTGGTCGGCGACGTCCGGGTCCATCTCCTGGGCGTGCGCCAGCACGTACTCCCGGCTGGCCGCCGGGTCGGCCCACGCCGCGCGCACCGACGCCCGCACGGTGTCGGCGAGTTCGCGCAGCCGCTCGGCGCCGAGCGAGCGGCGGGCGACGATCGCGCCCAGCGGGATCGGCAGGCCGGTGGCCGACTCCCACGCCTCGCCCATGTCGGCCAGCCGGTGCAGGCCGTAGCGCTGGTAGGTGAACCGGGCCTCGTGGATGACCAGTCCGGCGTCCACCCGGCCGTCCCGCACGGCCGGCATGATCTCGTGGAACGGCAGCACCACGATCTCGCCGAACCCGCCCGGCACCGCCTCCGCCGCCCACAGCCGGAACAGCAGGTACGCCGTCGAGCGCTCGCTCGGCACCGCCACCCGCCGCCCGGCCAGCTCGGCCGCCGCCAGCGGGCCGGCCGTCAGCACCAGCGGCCCGCAGCCCCGGCCCAGCGCGCCGCCGCACGGCAGCAGCGCGTACTCGTCCAGCACCCAGGGCAGCTGCCCGTACGAGATCTTCAGGACGTCCAGTTCGCCGCGCTCGGCCAGCCCGTTGGTGACGTCGATGTCGGCGAACCGCACCTCGGGCGCGGCCGCGCCCGGGACCAGGCCGTGCGCCCAGGCGTGGAAGACGAAGGTGTCGTTCGGGCAGGGCGAGTACGCGACGCTGAGCGGCTCGGCCATCTCAGACCTCCTTGAGCAGGTGCGGCAGCGGCGGCAGCGCGGCGAAGGCCCGCTCCAGGGCCGCCAGCGCGTCGCCGATCCGCCAGGACGCGCGGTCGCGCGGCCCGACGGCGTTGGACACGGCCCGCAGCTCACCGGCCGCGAGCCCCCGGCGGGCGGCCGCCTCGGCCACCCCGAAACCCTCCATCGCCTCGGCCAGCGCCCGCGGGTGACGCCTCCTCAGCGCCTCGGCGCGCGCCGCCGAACCGGTCACCGTGGAGACCGTCAGCACCTCGCCGACCGCCCCGCCGGTGGCCGCGGCCAGCGCCGCCACCAGGCCCGGCGGCACCGGGTGCCGGACGGTGCCGAAGCCCAGCTCGGTGACGTCCGCGAAGCCGTCCGGCGTCTCGGCGCCCAGGTCGGCCGCCAGCACGGCGTCCGCCACCACCAGCGACCCGAGCGGCGCGGCGGGCGCGAAACCGCCCGCGATGCCCGCCGACAGCACCAGCCCGTACCGGCCGGCCGCCAGCTCCGCCGCCGTCCCCGCCGCCGCGGCCGCCGGGCCGACCCCGGCCGCCAGCACCACGGCCCCCGAGCCCGGGCCCAGCCCGCGCCGGACCGCCTCGGCCTCCGCCTCCACGGCGACGACGACGAGCAGCCCGGCGGCGGGGCCGGGCTGCTTGTCGGTGCGCTCAGCGGTCATCGACCGGAGGATCAGTCGGTCTGGTTCTTCAGCTCGAAGAACCAGATCGCGTAGACGTCCCTGGTCTCCGGGTCGCGGACGGCGACCGTCAGCGAGGTCTTGTCGGTCGACGACATGATGGTGTGCCCGGCAACCGTGCCGGAGAACGTCGTGCCGCGGGCGTTGTTGACGATCGGCACGTTGCCCTGCGACTGCTGGTCGCCCGCGCCCTCGGCGAACGCGAACCAGCCCTTCTTCGCCAGGTCCTTCGGCACCCCGACGCCGACCTGGTCGCTGGCCCGGACGTCCAGCATCGGCAGCTTGTTGTTCTTGCCCGCCGCGGTGGCGCTCTCCACGCAGGCGTTGATCGCGGCCTGGTCGATCGGCTTGCCGTCGTTGTAGCAAGTGGGCGCGGCGGTGGTGGACGAGGTGCCGACCACCAGGGTGGCCACGCTCTCACGGGGCTTGCCCGCGTCGCTCGCCCAGTAGATACCGGTACCGAGGGCGGCGCCGCCGACGACGACGACGCCGGCGATACCGGCGATGGCACGGGTGCTGAGGCTCATGGGCAAGAGGCTACTCGCCTTCCGTGATCACGTGACGCCGGGGTGCCCGAGTCGCCCGAGGTTAGGCCGTGCGCGGGCGCGCCGCGCGAGCGCCCCGGCCGCCGTTCCGCGCCCCGCCGGTCAGGCCGCCCGGGGGCGGGCCGCCGAGCGGCGCGGGCCGACCCGCAGCAGCGAGCGGAGCGTCCACAGCAGCATCAGCGTCATCACCGACGCCGCCACCGCCATCCCCAGCACCGGCTCCAGCGGCAGCGAGATGCCCACCGCGCCGCCCGCCACCCAGCTCAGCTGCAGCACCGTCTCCGACCGGGCGAACGCCGAGGTCCGCACCGCCTCCGGCACGTCCCGCTGGATCAGCGCGTCCAGCGCCAGCTTGCCCAGCGAGGCCGCCATCCCCGCGACGCCCGCCACCACCGCCGCCGTCACCACCCCGTACCAGAGCGCCGCCGCGCCCGCCGCCGCCGTCGCCAGCGCCAGCACCGCCGTCACCGTCACCTCCGAGCCCCGGGTGCGCAGCCACGAACCCAGCACCGAGCCCAGCGCGTTGCCCAGGCCGGCCGCCGCCGCGACGATGCCCAGCGCCACCGTGCCCGGCAGGCCGTCCGGCGGCTCCCGGCGGATCAGGAACGCCAGGAACATCACCAGGAACCCGACCAGCCAGCGCAGCGCCGCCACCCCGCGCAGCGCCATCACCACCGAGGGCCCGACCGCCCGCAGCACGCCCTTCGGCCGCGCCCGGTGCGGCTCGGCGTGCGGCTCGGCGTGCAGCTCCGCGCGCTGCTCGCCCTTGGCCGAGTCCACCTGGTGCGGCAGGTGGAAGGCCATCAGGGTGCCGATCACGAACACCACGAACGCCCCGCGCAGCGGCCAGCCGGGACCGATCAGGTGCAGCAGCCCGCCCACCCCGCCCGCCACCAGCGTCGCCAGCAGACCCGCCAGCGTCACCCGCGAGTTCGCCTTCACCAGCGACAGCCGGGCCGGCAGCAGCCGCGGCACCACCACGCTGCGCACCACCCCGTACGCCTTGGACGCCACCAGCACGCCCAGCGCCTCCGGGTACAGCGCCAGCCCGCCGCCGGTCACCGCCCCCGCCATCACCCAGGCCAGCGCGGCCCGGGCCAGCATCGACATCGCCATCGCCGACCGGCGGCCGTTCGGCAGCCGGTCCAGCAGCGGGCCGATCACCGGGGCGAGCACCGCGAACGGCGCCATCGTGATCAGCAGGTACAGCGCGACCCGGCCGCGGGCCTCGCCGGTCGGCACCGAGAAGAAGATGGTGGACGCCAGTGCCACCGTGATCAGCATGTCGCCGAACGAGTTCAGCGCGTGCAGCTCGATCAGCTTCGCCAGGCCCGACTCGCCCGCGCCCTCCGCCGACGTCGCCCGCCGGATCCGGCGGCCCGTCCCGTGCACCACCCGGCCGGTGCGCGCCCCCGCCGCCGACGCGCCCCGGGCCCAGAAGCCGCGGGCCCGCACGGTCGGGGCGTCCGTGCCCGCGTCCGCCTCCGTGCCCGCGTCCGCCTCCGTGCTCGTGGCGGGCGGGCCGTCCTGACGGACCGTCGGACAGGTGGCATCCGCCTCCGGCTCGCCGGGGGCCACAGGATGCTGCCGCGACACGGCCGAGGCCCCCGAACGGCCCTCGGCCTGCCCGGAACCCGGTTCGCGCCGCGGCGGGATCTCCTCCGCCACACCCCCATCCTGCCCGAGAATCGCCGACCTAACGAGTGATTGTCGGGGCGTCGGCGCGCCCGCCCCCGAGCCCCGGACTGTGCTGCACCACCGACCGGCGGGTAGCCTGCACTACGCGCATGCCCGGCTTCCCGCAGGGGGGTGGCCGACCTGGGCGGCGCGGCCCGGCCACGGAGCGGCCTCGGGTCTAGCAGAATGGACCGGCCCCGTGCTCGCGGGGGCCGCCCCGGAGACGTGGCAGCGGCATCCGGCGCGGGCCCGCCTACCGGGCGCCGCCAGCGGGCCGCAGGATGACAGGACTGGGAGAGAACCGACGCCGTGAGTGCTGCGATGCGAAGCCGTACCCCTGACCGGCTCTGTGCAGAGGCCGTCGACCTCGCCCGCCAGGCAGTGGTGGACAGCGTCGGAGAGGCCGTCGTCGGCCCCCACGTGAAGGCGAGCGCGGACGCCGAGCGCGTCGTCACCCACACCTTCGAGTGCCTCGACCCGGCGTACCGGGGCTGGCACTGGGCGGTCACCGTCGCCCGCGCCCCGCGCGCCAAGAACGTGACCCTGGACGAGGTCGCGCTGCTGCCCGGACAGGGCGCCGTGCTCGCCCCGCAGTGGGTGCCGTGGAGCGAGCGCCTGCTCCCCGGCGACCTCGGCCCCGGCGACCTGCTGCCCACCGGCGCCGACGACCTGCGGCTGGAGCCCGGCTGGACCGGCGAGGACGAGATCGCCCCCAACTCGGCGCTCGCCGAGGCCGACGAGGACGACGAGCCCGCCGACGGCGTCCAGCCCGCGCCCGCCCGCGCCGAGATCGGCGCGATCGCCGGGGAGCTCGGCCTCGGCCGCCCCCGGGTGCTCTCCCGGCGCGGCCTGCACCAGGCCGCCGAACGCTGGGAGACCGCGTACGGCCCGCAGACGCCGATGGCGCAGTCCGCCCCCGCCTCCTGCGACACCTGCGGCTTCCTCGTCCCGATCGGCGGCTCGCTCGGCCAGGCGTTCGGCGTCTGCGGCAACGAGTTCGGCCCCGCCGACGGCCAGGTCGTCTCGCTCGCCTACGGCTGCGGCGCGCACTCCGAGGCCGCCGTGCTGCCCGCCCCGCCCGTCCCCAGCGAGCTGATCCTCGACGAGACCGTCGTCGAACCCCTCCCGCTGCACCCCGACCGCGCCTCCGGCTCGGTCGAACCGGACGCGCCCGCCGAGGAACTCGGCCACGCCTGAGCACCGGGTCACCCGCGCCGCGGGGCCGCAGCGCGGGTGACCCACTGTGCGTGGACCGTCGCAGCGCCCTGGCAGAATGCCGACTCGTACGCAGACCACGCGAAGGGCGGCTCGGCACGTGGAGTCTCGGATCATCGGCAACGCGGCGTCCCCCGAGGAACCGGACGTCTTCGACACGGCCGGGCTGCGGCACACCGTCCTCGCGGCGTGGACGGCCGCGCCCGCCAGGTTCCGCGAGGACGCCAACGCCGAGGAGGAGCTCGCGCTCGGCGGCTACCGCGACCGGCTGATCGTCGAACTCGCCCAGAACGCCGCCGACGCGGCCGCCCGGGCCGGCACCGCCGGACGGCTCCGGCTGACCCTGCGCGACGGCGTCCTCGCCGCCGCCAACACCGGCGCCCCGCTGGACGCGGCCGGCGTCGCCTCGCTCTCCACCCTGCGCGCCTCCGCCAAGCGCGAGGGCGAGCGGGCCGTGGTCGGCCGGTTCGGCGTCGGCTTCGCCGCCGTGCTGGCCGTCAGCGACGAGCCCGCCGTGCTCGGGCACACCGGCGGCGTCCGCTGGTCGCTCACCGACGCCCGCGCGCTGGTCGCCGAAATCCCGGAGCTCACCGAGGAGTTGACCCGGCGCGAGGGCCACCTGCCGGTGCTCCGGGTGCCGTTCGCCGCCGAGGGCGAAGCCCCCGAGGGCTACCACACCGTGGTCGTCCTGCCACTGCGCGACGCCGCCGCCGAGGACCTCACCCGCCGGCTGCTCGCCGAGGTCGACGACGCCCTGCTGCTCACCCTGCCCGGCCTCGCCGAGGTGGTCGTCGACACCCCCGAGGGCGTCCGCGTCCTCACCCGCACCGAGCACCCGCAGCGCCCCGAGCAGCTGCCCGCCGTCACCATCACCGACGACGGCCGCGCCACCACCTGGCAGACCGTCAGCGCGGCCGGCACCGCCGCCCCCGAACTCCTCGCCGACCGCACCACCGAGGAACGCGCCCGCCCGCACTGGACGCTCACCTGGGCCGTCCCGGTCGACGAGGCCGGCCGGCCGCAGCGCCCGCGCACCACCCCCGTCGTGCACGCCCCCACGCCCAGCGACGAACCGCTCGGCGTGCCCGCGCTGCTGATCGCCTCCTACCCGCTCGACCCGACCCGGCGGCACGTCGCGCCCGGCCCGCTCACCGACTTCCTCACCGAGCGCGCCGCCGACGCCTACGCCGAACTGCTGCGCGCCCGCGGCGCCGACCCCGGCTCGCTCGACCTCGTCCCCGCCCCGCTCGGCCAGGGCGCCCTCGACAACGCGCTGCGCGCCGCCGTGCTCGCCCGACTGCCCGAGACGCCCTTCCTGCCGCACCCGCCCGGCACCGAGGAGGGCACCCCCGCGCTGCGCCCGCGCGACGCCGTCGTGCTGGAGGGCGCCGACCACTCGGTGGTCGAGGCGCTCGCCCCGATCTTCCCCGGCCTGCTCCCGGCCGGCCTGGAGCGCCGCACCGAACTGCGCGTCCTCGGGGTGCGCCGCACCCCGCTCGCCGAGGTGGTCGACCAGCTCGGCGGCCTGGACCGCGAACCCGCCTGGTGGCGCGGCCTGTACGCGGCGCTGGCCGGCGCCGACCCGGAGGCCCTCGGCGCGCTGCCCGTCCCGCTCGCCGACGGCCGCACGATCACCGGCCCGCGCCGCGTCCTGCTGCCCTCCGACGCCGCCGACTGGGCCGGCTACGAGGGCTACCCCGAGGCCCTCGCCGAGGCCCTCGACCTGCTCGACCTGCGCCTGGCCCACCCCGACGCCGCGCACCCGCTGCTGGCCCGGCTCGGCGCCGCCACCGCCACCCCCGCCGGCGTGCTGGACACCCCCGAGGTGCGGGCCGCCGTCGCCCGCTCGCTGGAACTCGGCGAGGACGACTACGACGCCGCCGTCGACCTCGCCGACGCCGTCCTCGCCCTGGTCAAGGCCGCCGCCCCGGCCGCCGGCGAACACCCCTGGCTGGCCCGCCTCGCCCTCCCCGACGACGAGGGCGAACTCGCCCGGGCCGGCGAACTCCTGCTCCCCGACAGCCCGCTGGCCCACCTGGTCGACGAGGACGAGGCCGCCTTCGTCGACGACGACCTGCTGGAGCGCTGGGGCCCCGAGGTGCTGGCCGCGGCCGGCGCGCTCACCGCCTTCACCCTCGTCCGCGCCGAGGACGTCGTCCTCGACCCCGACGACCTGGAGCGCCTCGACCCCACCGCCCCCGCCGACCGCGCCGCCGGCGGCGCCCCCACCGGCCTGATCGACGAGGCCCCCGACGGCCTCGCCGACTGGTGCGAGGACGCCCTCGAATCCCTGCACGCCGACGACGCCGGGGAGTTGGGCGTCCCGCCGGTCGCCGCCGAACTGCTCGCCGTCCGCGACCTCGACCTGGTCGCCGACGACGCCTGGCCCGAAGCCCTCGCCCTGCTCGCCCAGCCCCCCTACCGGGACGCCGTGGTCACCCCGGTGCGCACCCTGCTGCCCGACGGCAGCTACACCGACCTGCCCCCGTACACCGCCTGGTGGCTGCGCGACCACCCCGTCCTGGACGGCCGCGAACCCGCCGGGCTGCGCGCCGCCGGCGCCGACCCGCTGCTGCGCGGCCTCTACGACGAGGCCAGGACCACGCTCGACCCGCAGTTCCTGCACGCGCTCGGCGTCCGCACCACGCTGAACGCGCTGCTCGCCGAACCGCACGGCCCCGACGAGCTGATCGACCGGCTCACCGACCCGCTCTCCGAGGTCAGCCACCGCCAACTGCACGGCATCTACAGCCTGTTGGCGGCCCTCCCGGCCGAGCGCGTCGAACCCCTGGACGTCGTCCGGGCGCTGGCCCCGCTGGACGGCGCCACCGGGCGCCGGGACGACCGCACCGTCATCGTCGACGCCGCCGACGCGGTCGTCGCCGACGCCCCCGACCTGGTCGAACTGCTGCACGGCCACGCCGTGCTGCCCGTCCACCCGCTGCTCGCCCCCGCGCTCGCCGAACGGCTGCACGTCTCGCTGGCCAGCGAGGTGGCCGGCGGCCGGGTGCTCTCCGAGGGCACCCTGCACCGCACCCCCGCCGTGGTCCGCGAACTGCTGCCCGGCTGCCCCGCCGTCTACGAGGAGCACGAGGAACTGCTGGTCGTCGGCCCCGACGGCGAGGAGGCCCACGTCGCCTGGCGCTGGGACACCGGGGTGGCCGCCCCCGAGCTCCCCTACGACCCGGAGGAGGCCGAAGCCGCCGACGAGGACGACGAGTTCGACGTCCCGCCGGTCCCCGGCCTGCTGCACGCCGCCACCCCCGAGGGCCTCGCCGCCGGCCTCGCCTGGTCGGTCCACCAGTGGCACCGCCGCTTCGAGGTCCTGGCCGCCCTCACCGAACCCGACCGCGCCTACGAGCTGCTCGCGGCCCGCGACTACGAGTAGCGCTCAGGCCGGCCTCCGCTCGACCAGGACCCGGGAGGTGACCTCCAGCAGGCAGCCCGCCACCAGGGCGATCGCCACCCCGGTCAACGGGTCGCGCCAGCCGACGAGTTGGAGCTGGAAGAAGTCGGCGAGCCAGGGCACGACCAGGACCAGCGCGAAGGCACCGGACATCGCGGCGATCAGCAGCAGCCGCCACCAGGTGTACGGCCGGGCGACGATCGCCAGCACCCAGATCGCGCTGATGAAGAGGGTCAGGGTGGCGACCGAGGTGTCGGCCTTCAGGGTCGTCTCGTCGTCGCCGCGGGCCAGCGCGTAGGCGGTGAAGGTGGCGGCGCCGCAGATCACCCCGCCCGGGACGGCCAGCCGCAGCACCCGGCGGACGAAACCGGTGCGGGCGCGCTCGTTGTTCGGGGCCAGCGCGAGGAAGAACGCCGGGATGCCGATGGTCAGCGAGGAGAGCACCGTCGAGTGCCGGGGCAGGAACGGGTACGGGACCTGGGTGAAGACCACCAGCAGCGCCAGCAGCACCGAGTAGACGGTCTTCACCAGGAACAGGCCGGCCACCCGCTCGATGTTGCCGATCACCCGGCGGCCCTCCGCGACCACCGAGGGCAGCGTCGCGAAGCGGTCGTCCAGCAGCACGATCTGGGCGACGGCCCGGGTCGCGTCCGAACCGGTGCCCATCGCGACACCGATGTCGGCGTCCTTCAACGCCAGCACGTCGTTGACGCCGTCGCCGGTCATCGCGACGGTGTGGCCCTTCGACTGCAGGGCGCCGACCAGGGCGCGCTTCTGCTGCGGGGTGACCCGGCCGAAGACCGCCGTCCGGTCGGCGGCCTCGGCCAGCTCGGCCGGGTCGGTGGGCAGCGTGCGGGCGTCGGTCGCCGTCTCGGCGCCCGGCAGACCGAGGTGCGCGGCGACCGCGCCCACCGAGACCGCGCTGTCGCCGGAGATCACCTTGGCCCGGACGTCCTGCGAGCGGAAGTAGCGCAGCGTCTCCGCCGCGTCCCCGCGCAGCCGCTGCCGCAGCACCAGCAGGGCCAGCGGCCGCAGCCCGGCGGCCGGATCCGGGTCGTCCAGCGGCAGCGGGCTGCGGCCCAGCAGCAGCACCCGCAGACCCTGGGCACCCAGCTCGTCGACCTCCGCGAGCGCCGGCGAGCCGGCCGGCAGCAGCACGTCCGGGGCACCGAGCAGCCAACTGCCCTCGGTACCGCCGGGCTCCAGCAACTGGACGCCGCTCCACTTGCGGGCCGACGAGAACGGGATCGCCTCCAGCACCCGCCAGCGGCCCTCCGGCGGCGGCCCGTACGCGTCGATCACCGCCTGCATGCTGGGGTTCGGGCGGGCGTCGGCGGCGCCGATCGCGCCGAGCGCCTCGGCCAGCACGGCCTTGTCGACCGGGTCGGCCTTGTCGACCGGGTCGGGCGGGTCGGCCCGGTCGGTCGGGCCGGGCGGGTCCTGCGGGGCTTCGAGCGGGGGTGTGGCGGGCGCCGCGGGAGGGGCGTCGAGCGGGCGGAGGTCGACCAGGTCCATGCCGCCCTCGGTGAGGGTGCCGGTCTTGTCCAGGCAGACCGTGTCCACCCGGGCCAGGCCCTCGATCGCGGGCAGCTCCTGGACCAGGCACTGCTTGCGGCCGAGCCGGATCACGCCGATCGCGAAGGCCACCGAGGTCAGCAGCACCAGGCCCTCGGGCACCATCGGCACGATGCCGGCCACCATCCGGCGGACCGCCTCCCGCCAGTCGTTGCGCTGCACGGCGAGCTGGCTGATCACCAGGCCGATCGCGGTCGGGACCAGCAGGTAGGTGATGAACCGGAGGATCTGGTCGATGCCGGTGCGCAGCTCCGACTTGACCAGGGTGAACTTGCTGGCCTCCTCGGCGAGCTTGGCGGCGTACGCCTCCTTGCCGACCCTGGTCGCGGTGAACGCGCCCGCGCCGGCCACCACGAAGGAACCGGACATCACGTGGTCACCGGGCTGCTTGAGGACCGGGTCGGGCTCGCCGGTCAGCAGCGACTCGTCGATCTCCAGCCCGTCCGCCTCGGTGACCGTGCCGTCCACCACGACCTTGTCGCCGATGCCGAGCAGCACGGTGTCGTCCAGCACGACCTCGCCGGTCCCGACCTGCACGGCCGCGCCGTCCCGGCGGACCTGCGGGCGGGCCTCGCCGATCAGCGCCAGGCTGTCCAGGGTCTTCTTGGCGCGCAGCTCCTGGACGATGCCGATCGCCGTGTTGGCGACGATGACCAGGCCGAACAGGCCGTCCTGGATCGGGCCGACCACCAGGATGATGCCGAACATCACCCCGATGATCGCGTTGAAGCGGGTGAACACGTTGGCCCGGACGATCTCCCGCAGCGAGCGGCTCGAACGCACCGGAACGTCGTTCACCTGCCCGCGGGCGACCCGCTCGGCCACCTCGGCCGCGCTCAGCCCGGGCTGGTACGCGCCGCCCGCGCCGGTGGGGTGCGCGCCCTCGCCCGGGACGGGGCCGGGCGCGGCGGTGCCTTCCGCTGAGTGCGTCATGGCACGACTCTAGGGGGGCGATTTGTCCGGTGCGTCCCGCCTGGGACCGATTCCGGCCGGACGGGTGGCGGGCCGGGGCCGGTGCTACCGGGAGGGCTCGACGGCCGTCCCCGCCTCCGCCTCGGCGGCGCGGGCGCGGCGGATCGCGGCCCGGCGGGCGGTGCAGTACTTCAGGCCGATCAGGCCGAGCAGGCCGCCGGACAGGCAGACCCACGGCCAGCTGCCGTGGTCGTGATCGGACAGCCAGCCCTGGAACGGCACCAGCACCACGAACCCGACGAACCACAGCACCGTCCCGGTGCCGACGATGGCGACGTCGTTGCCCTCCAGGGGCGGCGGGGCGGAGCGCAGGGCGGTCTTCGGCATGGTGCCTAGCCTACGGGGCGGGTGCGGTGCGCGGTACGGCCCGGGTACGGGTCGCGGCACGGCCCGGGTGCGGCGGAGTGCAACCGGGCGGCGTCCGAGCGTGAGCGGAAATGACCGTAACGGGTGCGTTCTACGCGCGAAGATGGCGCGTGCACGACCGGTGTCTCCATACTGAAATCCCCCTTATAACCCCTCGTCATCCCCCCACCCGGACATCCCGGAATCCCCGGCCTCCCCCGGCCTCTCCCGATCGAGGACCCCCGACATGTCTCCGCAGGCCCAGTCGACCACCGCGTCGCCCGAGCCCTCCCAGAACGCGCCGCAGGCCCCGTCCGGCGCCCTGGACCGCTTCTTCAAGATCTCCGAGCGGGGTTCCACCCTGCCCCGGGAGATCCGCGGTGGTGTCGCCACCTTCTTCACGATGGCGTACATCCTGGTGCTCAACCCGATCATCCTGGCCTCGGCCACGGACATGAACGGGACCCACCTCGCCGGCGGGCAGCTGGTCACCGCGACCGCGCTCACCGCCGGCCTGACCACCCTGCTGATGGGCGTCATCGGCAACGTCCCGATCGGCCTCGCCGCGGGCCTGGGCGTCAACACCATCGTCGCGCTCCAGCTCGCCCCCCAGATGACCTGGCCGGACGCCATGGGCATGGTCGTCCTGGCCGGCATCGCGATCATGCTGCTGGTCGCCACCGGCCTGCGCGAGCGCGTCATGAACGCCGTCCCGCTCGGCCTGCGCAAGGCCATCGCGATCGGCATCGGCCTGTTCATCACCCTGGTCGGCCTGGTCGACTCCGGCTTCGTCACCCGCATCCCGGACGCCGCCCACACCACCGTCCCGCTCCAGCTCGGCATCGGCGGCCACCTGCACGGCTGGCCCGTGCTGATCTTCATCCTCGGTCTGCTGCTCACCATGGCCCTGGTCATCCGCAAGGTGCCCGGCGCCATCCTGATCTCCATCGCCGTGATGACCGCCGCCGCGGTGATCATCCAGGAGTTCGCCGACCTCTCCGCCGAGACCTGGGGCCTCACCGTCCCGGCCTGGCCCGGCAACCCGGTCGCCACCCCCGACTTCGGCCTGGTCGGCCACTTCAGCCTGTTCGGCGGCTTCCAGCACGTCAGCGTCCTGACCGGCATCCTGTTCGTCTTCACCGTGCTGATGAGCTGCTTCTTCGACGCGATGGGCACCATCCTCGGCGTCGCCGACGAAGCCCACCTGCTCGACGAGAAGGGCGACCTCCCCGGCATCAACAAGGTCCTGATGGTCGACGGCATCGCCACCGCCGCCGGCGGCGCGACCTCCGCCTCCGCCAACACCTGCTTCGTCGAATCCACCGCCGGCGTCGGCGAGGGCGCCCGCACCGGCTTCGCCTCCCTCGTCACCGGCGCGCTCTTCCTGCTCGCCCTCTTCCTCACCCCCCTCGCGACCATGGTCCCCGCCCAGGCCGCCACCCCCGCCCTGGTCACCGTCGGCTTCCTGATCCTGGCGAACTCCATCAAGGAGATCGACTGGTCCGACTACACCATCGCGATGCCCGCCTTCATCACCATCGTGATGATGCCGTTCACCTACTCCATCACCAACGGCATCGGCTTCGGCTTCATCACCTTCTGCCTCCTCCGCGTCGTCGCCGGCCGCGCCCGCACCGTCCCGATCGCGCTGTACGGCGTCGCCGCCGTCTTCGCCTTCTACTACCTGATGCCGGCCCTCGGCCTGCTCTGACCTGTTCGCCGCTCCGGCCCCGCACTCCTCCGAGGAGTGCGGGGCCGTCTGCGTCGAGCCGTCAGGATCCGGCCGGCCACGAGTCGAGCGAGACGCCGCCGGCGCCGTCGCGGAGGTAGCTGTCGAGGGCCGTCCCCGTGGTGGAGACGAACTCCTGGGGAAGCGCCTCGGTACTCACCCAGGCGACCTCGGAGTGCTTCCCGGGCTCGCCGTTGCGGAGGGCGCCTGACCACTCGTGGGCGGCGAACACCACGGTCAGGAAGCCGTTGGGGGCCTCGACACCCCGGGCTCCGTGGATGACGTGCACCAGGTTCAGGGCGTCGGGCGACACGACGAGTCCGGTCTCCTCGGCGAGTTCGCGCGCGGCGGTCCGGGTGATCGGCTCGCCCGGCTCGTTCTTGCCGACGGGGAGGTCCCACATGCCCTGGGCGAACTTGGCCTTCGGGCCGCGCCGGAGGAGGACCACTCGCCGGGCCTCGCGGTCGTGGACGATCACCGCGGCGACCAGCAGGGTCATCGACTCCGTGGCGGGCTTGAGCGCGACGGGCTGATCGGTGCTTGTCTGTGCCACGGGTTCGGTTCCTTCCGGCGGTGGGGCTGTCAGGTCAGTGCCTCGCGTGCTCGGCGTTCCAGGTCGCTGGCCCCTGGGACTCCGCGACTACGGTAGATCGCCAACTGCGGCCGGATCGAGCTGATCGCCTTTCTCGTCCGGTCGGAGGTCATCCCCTCCATGAGGTCGAGCGCGCGGCTCCAGGTGCCCACCGCCTCGTCGGCTCGGGCTTGGGCAGCCAAGCTGTCCCCGAGGTCGGCGTAGGTGAGGGCGTGGACCCGCTTGTACTTCTCGGAGTCCCAACGGATCAGCGCCGCCCGGTGCTGCTGCTCGGTGCCCGCGTGGTCGTCGAGGTCGGTGAGGGTCCGGGCGGTGTGGCTGGCGACGGTGCCGGCGGCCGGGCCGCTCACGAGGGAGAAGCTCGGCTGCGGGTCGTCGTGCCGGGTGAGGGCGTCCTCTGCGGCCAACAGTGCGCGGGCTGCGGACGGCTTGTCGCGTGTGGCCGCGAACGCCCTCGCGTGGGTGATGTGGAGCAGGGCCTCGGTCTGCCCGTCCACGCGCCCGACGCTTCGCCGGAGGGCGTTCTCGATCAGCGCGAGGCAGTTGCGCGGCTGCTTGAGGCTGAGCGCCTGGTGGGCGAGCGCGCGCATCATCCAGCCTGCATGGCCGTACGGGTCGGCTTCGACGGCGAGTTGGTAGCCGAGTTGGTAGTAGCGCTGGGCAGCGCCTTCCTGCCCGAGGTCGTGATGCTTCCAACCTGCCAGGTAGGCGAGTTCGGCAACGGCCCCGAAGGCTTGCTGTCGGACGCCTTCGTTGGGGAACCGGGCACTGAGCATGGGAGCGGCCGTGTCGGCGAGATACGCGGTGACAGTGGTCAACCCGTGTCCTCCGCCGAGCCGTTCGTCTGCCGAGCTGAACACTGCCGTGATCTGTCGAACGACCTCGACCTCTTCGACACCGACCCGTGTGGCGGTGGTGCGAGTCCGCATCAGGCGTGAGATCGGCTCGGGGTCGTAGCCCAGGGGCATGGCGACACCGGCGGCCGAAAATGCCGCCATCGCAAGGAAGTTGCGGCGCTCGACATCGGCGCGGCCGAGGATGGTGGCTGCCTCGATCGGATCGTGGCTGCTGGCAAGTGATTCCGAGGGCTCGGCGAACCCGATCTCCACTGTCGTGACCGATCGTCCGACACGCCGGGAGAGAGCTTCGGCGACGTACTGGCCCACTTGCCCGGTCGGCTGCCTGCCCTTGACCCAGTGCGCCACGGCCGACTTGCTGGTCCGCAGGCTCTCGCCGTTCTCGGCGCCGATCCGTCGCACGGCAGCGGCAAGCGCCTCGTACGTCCAGCGAGTGCTTGAAATCGCTTCTCTCAGAAGGTGGTTGGGCTCGTTGCTCGGGCCCACGACCAGTCCCCCAGGTGGCGCTGTAAACCGCTTAAACCACTCTACGTGCTGGCAAGCGTACCGATTGTGCTGGTCGCCCGGTTCACTGACTGTCAAGGCGCTCAACGCAATCGGCTTCTCCGCATACCGCCAGGAGCGCTGCCAAGAGCGTCACACGGTCCTGGCCAGCTCACGTCCTGGAGGTCGCATGTCTGACAACGTTGCTGCCCAGCTCGTCGGCCGCCACACGAACGGGGAGACCGACAAGCCCCCGCCCTTCCGCCTCGTGGGGCAGGACAAGTACCGCGCGGCGGCCGAGCGGGCCGCCCGCCGACTTCCCACCCCCGAACCGGTCGTCGTGGTGGCCTACCTGATTGCCCTGCTGGTGCTGCCGGCCCTGGCGACGGTGCTGATCCTCTCCGGCCGCACCTGACCTTGCGCCCCAAGGCGCTCACGAACTCCCGGCCCTTCGGAAGGACGCTTCCGGCGGGCTGGGCCGCACCACCCTGCGCGGCTGCCCGCCCATCTCCGGACGGGCAGAGCGAATCCGATGGGAGAAGCACATGAGCGACATCAAGCAGGCCCCGGAGATCACCGCCCTGACCCGGCGGCTGGACCACTCCGTCCCGGACGGCGACTTCGCGCCGGCGGTCACCGGCCTGACCCGCGCCCTGGACCACATGGTCCCGGACGGTGACTTCGCCCCGGTCACCGAGAGCTGACCTCAACCCTGAAGTGACGCCGCCTCGTTGGCGGCTCGGCGGGTCGGCTCGGTGCACACAGCCGAGTCGGCCTGCTCCCCTCCCGATCCGTCTTCCGCACGTTCCGTCCGAGGAGAGTCCACCGTGTCGACCACGATTGCCGCCCGCGTTCCGTCCGGCTCCTTCTTCGACCTCACCCGCAGCGACCCGGAACTGACCCGACTCCGGGAAGAGGGTGCGGAGTCGGTCCTCCCGTTCGCGCTGATGGGCCGCATCCTGCGCTCGGGCACGCCCTACGCGGAGCACGCCCGCACCCTGCGCAGCGAACAGCTGACCGTCGCCGGGGCCGCCTTCGACTGGTTCGACGCCGAGTTGCCCCGTGAGATCGCCGACGACGTGAGCCTGGCGAACTACCGGATCGTGGAGCACACCGACGAGCGCCGCGCCGCGCTGACGACTGCGCTGGACCGCCTGTCGCTGGTTCACCCCGAGGGCTTCGAGCGCATGCGCGAGTTCGTTCGCGGCATGCTCTGGGTGGGCCTCAAGCCCGGTGTCTCCGCCTCCTTGCTGACCAGTTCCAGCGACCCGGCGCTCCCGTACGTCATCGTGTTCTCCGACAAGGCCCGGCACCACATCCCGCCGAACACCGTCAGCCCGCAGCCGTCACCCCTCTTCCTGGCGGAGAACCTGCTGCACGAGGGGACGCACCAGTCGATCGCCCTGCACATCCACCAGCACCAGGTCTTCGCCGACGGGTACTCCTCCGAGACCTCACCGAAGATCGAAATCGCGTGGCGGGCCGGTCAGGGCGTCGCCCGCAACCAGTCCTGGGAGATCGACCGCGCCTTCCACGCGACCTGCGTCTACAACCAGTTGCTCCGGTTCCGCCGCACCGAGCTCGACCGCGACGACCTGACCGCCGACGAGCGGGCGAGTTTCCGCAACGCCTACGACGAAGGACTGCCGGCGGCCCACTACCTCATGCGCGAACTCGAAAACCTGGCCGGGCACTTCACCCCGCACGGGGTGGACCTGCTGACCGGACTGCGCCAGCAGATCGACCAGCTGTAGTGCCAGGCTGACCGCAACCGAACGAGGGAAGGCCCAGTGCTCCAGCACCTCATCAGACAAGACGCAGACCTGCGGATGGTCCCCACCGACCGGGCCGAGCTGACCACCGCATTGAAGGGGCTTCGGGAGGAGCTGGCCACCAGCCCCGAGCCCGACCGGATTCGTGTCCTGACCCGGTGGATCGGCATCGCCGAGATGAGCCTCGGGGACTACGACGAGGCACACACGTTCCTTCGACGGTCGCTCGAACTGGCCATCACCAGCGGGAACGTCCGGGCCGTCGTCGCCACCGAACTCAACTTCGGCGACGCCCACCGCTACGCGGGCGATATCGAGACCGCGGAGACGCTCTACCGCAGCGCCCTGGACACCGCGCGGAGCCAGTGCCCGGAACTCCTCGACTACGCGCTCCAGCACTTCGGCAAGCACCTCATGGAGCGCGGCGACCTCACCGGCGCCCGTACACATCTGCAAGAGGCGCTGCGGCTGCGGATCGCCAAGGGGAACACCGAACTGGTCGAGTCCACGCAAGCCGCACTCGACCGGTTGGACACCCTGATCGGCAGCACCCCCGTGTCAGCTCCGGTCGTCGCGGGACCAGGCGAGTGGAGCCGCGAGTGGACAGCCTGGCTCCAGGCCCGCACCACCGTGAGCGACCCGACCCGATGGCACGACGACCTGACGGCCGTCCGGGGTGCGGTGCAGAGCCTCGCCCTGCACCAGCGGGTACAGCCCCGCCACCTGTGGGACCAGCCCTTCCCCACCGAACTGGTCGCCGCCATGGCTGCGGAAGCCGAGAAGGCCCTCGCCGCCGACGGCTACCGGCACAACGGAAAGCGCAACGCGGCCGTCTGCGACGCCGCGAACCACTTCGCCGCCCAGGTCGACCTGGCCGCGATCGTGGCCCGGTCCACCGGCCTGGACGTCGAGCAACCGCACACCGGCGTCTACATCGGCTACACGGAAGGACAGTCCCTCGACTTCCACGTGGACGAAGCCGGATTCGGCGAAGCCAACCTGATCATCTGCCTCGCACGTACCCGCCGCACCGGGACGGCCAAAGCCAGCACCACCGTCTTCATCAGCGCCGCCGGCCACCTCGAATGCGACCTCGCAGCGGGCAGCGGCGTCGTCTTCGACGGCGCGCTCACACCGCACGGCCGGACGCCCCTCGGAGCTGGGGAGAGCATCACCCTCATCAGCCTCGGTTTCCGCGCGCGGGACCAAGCCAGACGTGTCCTTTCGGATCTTCCCCCGGTTCCGGCGTAACCCCGTCTGGCCGGCCGCCCCTCACCGAGTGCGGATATGGGCCTCGGCCTGCTCTGACCCGGGCCCGGTCAGGACGGCCCTTCCCCGCTCCGGCGGGGGAGGGCCGTCGTGCTGTTCGATATCGGATGAGAGGCGGATTTGATATCATTGGAGTCCAGTAGTCGACGGAAGGACGATCATGACGCGTACGGTCATCGACCTCGACGACGAGCTCCTCGCTGAGGCGCAGCAACTGTTCGGGACCTCCACCAAGGTCGCCACGGTGAACGCCGCCCTGCTCGAAGCCGTCAAGCTCGCCCGCCGGATAGAGTTCGCGGACGCCGTGGCCAGCGGGGAGTTCGACCTCCTCGGCGAGACCGGCGGCCAGGCGGTGGCGTGAGTAGGGAGCGCTTCCTGATCGACAAGTCGGCCCTGGCCCGGTGGGGGAAGCCGGCCGTACGGCCGGTGCTGGACGACCTCTCCCAGCGGGCCCTGCTCGCCATCAGTCCGACGGTGGAGATGGAGGTGCTGTACAGCGCCCGCACCCTGGCCGAGGCCGAGCGGCTGCGCCACCTGCTTCGGGGTTTCGACTACCTGTCGTGTCCTGATGAGGTGTGGGACCGGGCGAAGCAGGTGCAGCAGCAGGCACTGTTCCGCGGGAACCACAGGGCGCTGTCGATGGCGGACCTGCTCATCGCGGCCACGGCGGAGCGGCACGGGGTCACCGTCCTGCACTACGACGGCGACTACGACATGATCGCCGCCATCACCGGGCAGCCCGCCCGCTGGGTGGTACCGGCGGGGACGGCCGACTGAGTCCCTACCCGGGCGGCCGGGGCTGACGCCGGCGCTCGGGCTGCCCGTGATTCGGGACGCGGTGTCCCTGTTCGGTGGCCCGAACCGGCTGGAGTCGTGAGACGGTTCGGGAGTGTGGGTAGTCGTACGGCCCGAACTGACGTGGGCTGTGCGGGGGTTCGGGGGGTGGGGTGATCGTCGGGCGCGAACGCCCCTGATTCGTCAGACGGTTCAGGAGCGGCGGCCGCCGGTGCGGGTCGAGCCGGGGGGCCACAGGACGTCGACCGGCAGGCCGGCGGTTCGGGCGGTGGCGACCATGTCGGCGGTGCCGCCGGGGCCGTTGCCGGGGCGGCCGTCCCAGACGGCGAGGACTCGGTCGGCGAGCAGGAGCAGTCGGTGGTTGGCGGCGACGTACGCGGCCGGGTCGAGCCGGGCGGCGGGCAGGACCAGGACCTGCGCGGCGGCGGCCCGCAGCCGGTCGAAGGCGGCGCGTTCGGCCGAAGTGGCGTACGGGGCGGGGTAGTCGGGGCCGGGGAGGACGGCGATCAGCCGGGCGCCGTGGGCCAGGACGGCGTCCGCGAAGAGCGTGTCGGCGCCCGGGGCCAGGCAGGAGGCGCCCGTCAACTCGGCGGCGGGGTACGGGGCGAGGTAGGCGTCCAGGGCGGTGCGGACGGCGTGGCAGGTGGCCGGGGCGAGGTCCAGGTGCCCGGTCACGGCGATCACGGGCACGGCGGGGCTCCCGGGGCTGGTGGCGGATGCTGTGCCGGATCCTGCCAGGACGGCGGTGCGGCGGGCGGGAGTTGATCGGGATCGGTCCGAAAAGCGGTGCCCCGTGCCGGATTCGGGGGGCGCCGGGAGCGTGCTGGACAGTACGGACCGGCCGCCCGACAATCACGCTATGGCCGCTCAGGAGTTCAGCACCCAGCTCGCCCGCCCCTCGCAGTCCGAGCGGGACAGCGCGCTGGAGGTGCTGCGGGACGGGGTCGGCAGCGGCCGGCTCTCGCACGACACCTTCATCCGCCGGATGGAGCTGGTGCTGACCGCCCGCAGCCGCGCCGAGCTCGCCGAGGTGGTCGGCGACCTGCGCACGTACGGCCGGGTCTCCCGGCTGCTGCTGCGCGGGGTGGCGAGGGTCTCCGCGTTGCAGGTCCGGCTGCGGCAGACCTGGCAGGCCGAGCAGCTGACCAGGCTGCGGCTGCCCGACCCGGCCGTGCGGCGGCTGCGGATCGGCCGGATGACCGGCTCCGACCTCCGGCTGGGCGATTCGACGGTCTCCCGGCACCACGCCGAGCTGCGTTTCGAGGCCGGCGACTGGGTGCTGTACGACCTGGGCTCCAGCAACGGGACCTTCGTCAACGACCGCCGGGTGGCCGGCGGCACCGTGGTCCGGGCCGGCGACCGGCTGCGCTTCGGCCGGCTGGGCTTCCACCTCAGCGCCGACTGACCGGGCGGTTCCGGGGGCCGCGGGGCGGCGCCGCGCGGTGATCGAAATCAATTTTCCTTAGACTCGGTAATGACGTAGTCTAATGACATGCCCGAGATGTCCGAGGACGACCTGCTGGCGGTCAGCCAGCTGCGGTCGTCCGCGATGCGCCTGGCCCGACGGTTGCGACACCAGCGGGTCGAGGAGTCGCTGAGTCCCACCGAGATGGGGGTGCTCGGCACCCTCGCCCGCTGCGGCAAGGCGACCCCGGGCGAGCTGGCCCGCAGGGAGCACGTCCAGCCGCCGTCGATGACCAGGATCATCGCGATGTTGGAGGAGAAGGGCCTGGTGCGGCGCGAGCCGCACCAGGAGGACCGCCGGCAGGTGGTGGTCAGCAGTACGGAGCAGGCCGAGGAGATCCTCAACGAGTCCCGCCGCCGGCGCAACGCCTGGCTGGCCGGGCTCGCCGAGGGCCTCGACGAGGAGGAGTGGGAGCGGCTCAAGGCCGCCGCGCCCGTGCTCTACAAGCTGGCCAACCTGTAGCACCGACCGGCCCGACCAGGATCCACCCGACCGGGATCCGCCCCGACCCCGTCCAGCACCCGTCCCGTCCCGGGCACCCGAAGGAGAACCGCATCACCGCAGGACCCACCAGCGCCACAGAACGCGCCGCGACCGGACGAACGGTCGCGGCGCGCCGAGGGGAGACCACCTTGACACCGCCGGCCGCCCGCGCCGCCGCGATCCGCACCGCGACCATCCGCACCGACCTCCGCACCGACACCCGGCGCCCGACCACCACCCGCCTCGCGGGCGTGCGCCACGAGGAACCGCTCACCGACGAAGCGGCCGCCACCGAGACCGCGCCGACCGGCGCCCCCGCCGCGCGGAGCCAGGCGCCCGCCCCCGCGGGCCTGCCGGGCAGCGGCGACGACGAACCCGAGCATCCCACCGCGGCGGAGACCCCCGCCGCTTCGCCGGGCCGGTTCACCCGCCCGGGAGGGATGTTCTCGTCCCTGCGCGTCCGCAACTACCGGTACTACTTCGCCGGCCAGGTGGTCTCCAACACCGGCACCTGGATGCAGCGCATCGCCCAGGACTGGCTGGTGCTCAGCCTCACCGGCAGCCCGTTCGCGGTCGGCATCACCACCGCCATGCAGTTCCTGCCGATGCTGCTGCTCGGCCTCTGGGGCGGCGTCCTCGCCGACCGGCTGCCCAAGCGCCGGCTGCTGATCGCCACCCAGGGCGCGATGGGCCTGCTCGCCGCCGGCCTCGCCCTGCTCACCATCACCGGCGCGGTCACGCCCGTCGCGGTGTACCTGTTCGCGCTGCTGCTCGGCCTGGTCACGGTGGTCGACAACCCGACCCGGCAGGCGTTCGTCAGCGAGATGGTCCCCGCCAAGGACCTCGCCAACGCGGTCAGCCTGAACGCAGCCAACTTCCAGACCGCCCGCCTGGTCGGCCCCGCCGTCGCCGGCGCGCTGATCGCCGCGGTCGGCAGCGGCTGGGCGTTCGCCGTCAACGCGCTCTCCTTCGTCGCGGTCATCGGCGGCCTGCTCGCGATGCGCGGCGCCGAGCTGCGCCCGGTCGAGCGGATCGCCCGCGAGCGCGGACAGCTCCGCGAGGGCCTGCGGTACGTCCGGGAGCGCCCCGAACTGCTCTGGCCGATGGTGCTCGCCGGGTTCATCGGCACCTTCGGGTTCAACTTCCCGACCCTGCTGGCCGGCTTCGCGCACGACACCTTCCACGTCGGCGCCGGCGCGTACGGCCTGCTCAACACCGCGATGGCGGTCGGCTCGCTGACCGGCGCCCTGCTCGCCGCCCGCCGCGGCGCGCCCCGGCTGCGCCGCCTGGTGTTCGCCGCGCTGGCCTTCGGCGCGCTGGAGGTGCTGGCCGCGCTCGCGCCCGGCTACTGGACGTTCGCGCTGCTGCTCACCCTGATCGGCGTGTTCGGCCTGACCTTCAACACCTCGGTCAACTCGGCCCTCCAGCTCGGCACCGACCCGGAGATGCGCGGCCGGGTGATGGGCCTGCTGGTGCTGGTCTTCACCGGCGGCACCCCGATCGGCGCCCCGCTGGTCGGCTGGATCACGGCCGAGTACGGCCCGCGCCTCGGCCTGCTCGCCTGCGGCCTGGTCTCGGCCGCCGCGGCCGGCGTGGTCGCGCTCGTCCTCGGCCGGATCAGCGGCCTGCGGCTGCGCCTGGACCCGCACCCGGTGCGGACCCGCGGCCGGGTGTTCTCGGTGGTGCAGAAGGGCGACCTGGCGACCGCCTGCTAGCGCCGCCGGCGCCGCGCCGGGGCTCAGCCCTCGGTGGCGGGGACGGACTGCTCCAGGACCTGCCCGGGCCAGGGGCCGTCCGGCCGGTCGACGGTGAACGCGTGGGCGCGGGTGAACCCGAGCCGCTCGTACTGCTCGACCAGCCGGCCGTCCCCGCCCGCGTAGCAGTCCACCCGGAGCAGGTCGAGGCCGCGCGCGCGGGCCTCCCGGCGGGCGTCCGCGATCAGGGCCGCGCCGATGCCGGAGCCGCTGCGGGCGCGGTCGGTGACCAGCCAGTGGACGTACAGGTGGGGGCGGTCGGCGGTGTCCGCGTACGAGGGGGGCTGCTCGGACAGGACGCAGATGCCGAGCGGGGCGCCGCCGCCCGCGGGCTCGGCGATCCGGACCAGCTGCTCGCGGCAGGAGCGCTCGGCGCGGGCCACCGACTCGGGGCGCCGCGACCACGGGACGGTGCCCCACTGGCCGGTGCGGCCGCGGGCGGTCAGCCAGGCGACGGCGCCGTCGATCAGGGCGAGCAGGTCCTGGGCGGAGTCGGGTCCTCCGGTGCGGATGCGCATGGGGTCTTTCTATCCGATGGCGCCGCCCGGCCGGTAAGGCAATATGACGGGATGAGGCTCTTCGTCGCGGTGAACCCTCCGCCCCCCGCCAAGCTCGAACTCGCCGACGCCGCCGCGCCGCTGCGCGAACTGCCCGGCGCGGGCGGGCTGCGCTGGACCGAGCCCGCCGGGTGGCACCTCACCCTGGCGTTCCTCGGCGAGGTGCCGGCCGATGAAGTGCCCGCGCTGGAGCACGCGCTGGCCCGGGTCGCGGGCGGGCACCCCGCGCACCGGCTGCGGCTGGCCGGCGGCGGGACCTTCGGCGAGCGGGCGCTGTGGGCGGGCGTCGAGGGGGACGTCCGGGAGCTGCGCGAGCTGGCCGCGGCCGTCCAGCACGAGCTGGGCGCCACCGACGAGGAGCGCGGCTTCCACCCGCACCTGACCCTGGCCCGGGCCGGCACCACCCGGCGGCGCGGCGCGGGCGGCCCGGCCGACCTGCGGACGATGGCCGGCGCGCTGCGCGGGTTCCGGGGCACCGAGTGGCCGGCCGGGCGGATCCAGCTGATGCGCAGCGAGACCGGCTACGGCCCGGCCCGCTACACCGCGCTGGAGGGCTGGCCGCTCGGCACGTGAGGCCGGGCCGCTCAGCCGAGTTCGGGAGCGGCGCGGAGCTCGATCCGGGCCGGTGCGGCGGTGCCGAGCTCCAGCAGGACGAGGGAGTTGGGGCCCGGGCGGAGCAGCGGACCGGGACAGTACAGGGTGCGCTGCGGGCCGCGCGCGTCGTAGCGGCCGAGCAGGAAGCCGTTCACCCAGAGGTAGCCGTGCCCGCCCTCGGGGACGGCGAGGAAGGCGTCGCCGGCGGCGTCCAGCCGCAGGGTGCCGCGGGCCAGCGTCTCGGGCGCCGGGGCGCCCGGGCCCCAGGCGGCCGCGGGCAGCGGGTCGAGGGCGAGCGGTTCGGCCCGCCAGCCGTGCAGGTACTGCCGTTCGTGCCGGACGCCGGTGACGCCCTTGGTCTCGCCGAGCAGCGGCCCGTAGTTGACCCGGCCGAGCGATTCGACCAGCAGGCTGATCCGGGCCCCGCCGCCGGCCGCGACCGGTTCGGCGGCGACCCCGCGCTCCAGCGAGGCGACGTGCCTCCCGTCGACGCGCAGGCCGGCCCGGTCGCGCAACCCCTCGACGGTGAGCGGCAGTTCGGGGCTGAGCGCGGGCACCGAGGCGGTGTAGCGGACCAGGCCGTGCTCCAGCCCGAGCTCCTCGAACAGCGGCGGCACGGGCGACTCCACGGCGGGCCCGAACGGCAGCGCGGCGTACTCGTCGAGGAGCACCTCGCGGGCCGCCAGCACCGGCGCGGGGGAGGGGAGTTCGGGAGTGCGCCCGTCCAGGTGGCGTGCCTCGTCCGGGTGTTCGGCGGCGAACTCGGCGAGCACCTGCCGGAACGCCTCGAACTTGGCGGTGGGCAGGCCGCGTTCGTCCAGCGGGGCGTCGTAGTCGTAGGAGGTGACGGTCGGCTGGTACGGGGAGTGCGTCCAGTCGGTGGAGTTGAACGGCGGGTCGGCGTGGTTGGCGCCCGCGGAGGTGCCGAAGCTGGTGCCGCCGTGGGCCATGTACAGGTTGACCGAGCCGCCCGCCGCGAGGATCCGGCGCAGGCTGTCGGCCGCGTCGTCGGCGCCCCGGGTGTGGTGCGGGCGGCCCCACTGGTCGAACCAGCCGTTCCAGAACTCCATGCAGAACGGCGGGTCCTCGGGGCGGTGGCGGCGCAGCGCGGCGAAGCCGCGCTCCGGGTCGGAGCCGAAGTTGACGGTCGCCAGCACCCCGGGGACGGTGCCGGCCGCCAGCATGTGGTCCTCCGGCCCGTCCGAGGTGAACAGCGGCACGCTCACGCCGCGCTCGCGCAGCCCCCGGGCCAGCGCGGCCAGGTAGCCGGCGTCGCTGCCGAACGCGCCGTACTCGTTCTCCACCTGCACCATCAGCACGCTGCCGTCCGGCCGCCCCCACTGCCGCTCCACCACCTGCGGCAGCAGCACGTCGAAGAACGCCCCCACCGCCGCCAGGAACTCCGGGTCGCCGGTGCGCACCCGCCGCCCCAGCCGGGCGGTGAGCCAGCCGGGCAGCCCGCCGTTGTCCCACTCGGCGCAGATGTACGGGCCGGGGCGGACGATCGTCCACAGGCCCTGCCGCCGGGCCTCGTCCAGGAACGCGCCCAGCTCGCCGACCCGGGCGAACCGGCCCGGCGCGGGCTCGTGCAGGTTCCACGGCACGTAGGTCTCGACCGTGTTCAGCCCCATCGCCCGCACCGCCGCGAGCCGGTCGGCCCACTGCTCGGGGCGGCTGCGGAAGTAGTGCACCGCACCGGACAGGACGCGCAGCGGGCGGCCGTCCAGGCGGAAACCGGTCGAGTCGTAGGTGAGCATGCCCCTAGCCTGCCCAAACCGGCGGCCGGTAGCCGCCAGGACATGCGCGGGGCCGGTCGGCGGGCGCGGTCGGGTGCGGTCGGCGGACGCGGTCGGCGAGGGCGTGCGGCGGGGGTGGTCGGCGGGGACCTGATTTCGGGGCCGGGCGTGCGGCGGATTAGTCTCGGGGGGTGGACCCGAAGACCCGTATGCGGATCGTCACCGGCGCGTTCGTCCTGCTGCTCGCCGTGGTGATCGTCAGCGCGCTCCTGCAGAAGTAGCCGCAGCGGCCCAGCCGCTCCGCCCCACCGGCCCCGCCTGCCGACGGCGGCCTCCTCCCGCCCCTCGACGCGGGAGTTCTCCCCTCGCAGAAAACATACAGACATGTCGGTCTATGTCAGAGGAATGTCGACACTGTCAAGAAAATGTCCGGGGACATACAGGTCAAGCGTGGTATTTGCCGCCCTGTTGTGCCCTGAGTACGCTCTGGGATGTTCTGTAAAAACAGGCAGGGTTATATGGTTAGTTGGGGTTGAGCACCGGGGATCCAGGGTGCTCGTCTCCGTTCGACCCTTCGTTCGTTCCGACGAGGAGGCAGGCAGGATGCAGCCGCGCTCCAGCGCCACCCGGCAGGCACTCGTACGTGCCTCGGTGGAACTCATCGCGAACGGAGGGCTGGCCGAGGCCGGCCTCGTGAACATCTGCAAGACCGCCGGCGTGAGCCGCGGCGCGCTGTACCACCACTTCCAGTCGATCGCCGAGCTGGTCGCCGAGGTGCACGCGCAGGCGCGGGAACGGGTGCTGGCGATGATCGAGCACAGCTTCGCCGAGCGGGACGAGGCGGCGCCGGTCCGGTTCAGCGTCGCGCTCGGCCAGGCCCTGGCGGCGGACCAGTTGGTGCGCGCCGGCATGCTCGTCTCGGTCGACGGCACCGACGGGCCGCCCCGGCTGCGCGAGGAGATGCTGGAACAGCTCCACGGCCGGGTCGCCGCCGCCGACCCGGAGGCCGCCGACCAACTGCTGCTCGCGGACCTCGCGGTGGTCGTCACCGCCGGCCTGGAGTCGCTCGGCCGCACCGACGCCGCCTGGTGGGCGCCCGAGCGCGCCGAGCGGATCTGGGGCCGGGCGCTGGCCGGTTCCGCCGCGCTGGCCGGTTCGGCCGCGGTGCCGGAGGGCGCGGTGCAGCAGCCGTAGCGCGGCGGGGCCGGTGCTGCCGGGCCGGCGGTGCCGGGGCGGCGAACGGCGGTGCCCCGTACGGGCGTTGGCGACTCGGGGCCGGCGCGGTACGGGGCACGGGGTTCTCCCGGCCGGGCGGTTCGGCGGGTGCCGGGCCGCCGGGGCGGGGCGCTGCGGGCGGGGCGCTGCGGGGTGGTGTGCGCGGTGCGCGGTGCTGCGATGCGGTGGCGTCCGGTCCGGGGTCGGGGCCCGGGGTCCGGCGGTGTCGTCCCGGCGGTGCGGTGCGGGTCAGTCGACGGCGGGGGCTTCGGGGGCGGGTTCGGGCTCGGGGGCGGCGGCTTCGGGCAGCGGGGTCAGCCGCAGGTTGCAGATCATGCCGGGGTTGGCCAGGCCGGGCAGCAGCAGCCGCCACAGCGAGCCGAGGCGCTGCTGCAGGTCGGCCCGGTTGCTGTGGACCTGGGACATCACCTGCATGCCGGTGAACGCGCCGACGATCACCTCGGTGGCCTCGTCCAGGTCGAGTCCGGGGAGCGTCTCGCCCTGGGTGGCGGCCTCGCCGAGCAGTTGGCGGATGACCGCGTTGGACTGGTCGTAGGGCGAGTTGGCCGGGCGGGTGAAGGAGGTCTGCTCGACCGCGAGCCGCACGCTGGCGCGCAGCACCGGGTCGGTCTGGAGCCGGGCGGCGAAGGCGAAGGAGAGGTCGACGATCGCCTGCAGCTTGCTGGTGTGCGGGGGGAGCGTCAGGCCCTCGCGGTGCGCCTCGAAGAGGGCCACGGCGATGGCCTCCTTGGAGGGGAAGTGGTGGTAGAGAGCGCCGCGGGTCAGTCCGCTCCGGCTGAGGATCTCGTTGGTGCTGGCGGCGTCGAAGCCGCGCAGGTCGAATACCTCGGCCGCGGCTTCCAGGATCGCCCGCCGGGATCTCGTGCCGCGTTCCTGCTTCGCCATACCTGTGTCCTTGTGCTCGCTGTGCTGTGGATGCTTCCGGTGTCGAGGGAAAAAAATATGCCGACCTGTCTGCATCCTAGTGGCACGCAGGCAGGTCGGCGGAGTCCGGTGTTCCGGGCGGCGGTGCGGCCGGGGGCGTCGTCGGCCCGGCGGGGGAGGGGGCGGGGCACCGGGGTGGCGGTGCGCCGGCTCACGGACAGCCCAGCCGGAACCCCACGCCGCGGACGGTCACGATCCAGTCGCTGGACCCCAACTTGCCTCGCAGGCTGCTGACATGGGTGTCGAGGGTGCGTCCCTTGGGCGACCAGGCGTCGTCCCAGACCTGGGTCATCAGCTGCCGCCGGGAGACCACCGCGCCGGGCTGCGCCGCGAGCGCGTGCAGCAGGTCGAACTCCTTGCGGGTGAGCTCCACCCACTCGCCGTGCAGGGTCACCCGGCGGGTCGAGGCGTCGATCCGCAGCGGGCCGTGGTCGATGGTGCGGGAGGTCCGCACCGGGCGGAATCGGCGCATCACGGCCCCGATCCGGGCCAGCAGTTCGTGGAAGCCGTACGGCTTGACCATGTAGTCGTCGGCGCCGGCCTGGAGGCCGAGGACCCGGTCGAGCTCGCTGCCGCGCTCGGTGACGGCGATGATCGGGGTGTCGCTGACCGCCCGGATGCCGCCGCAGACTTCGAGGCCGTCCAGGTCGGTGAGGTCCAGGTCGAGCAGGATCAGGTCGGCCCGGTGGTGGACGCGCAGGGCCTGGCCGCCGGTGGCGACGCTCTCGGCCCGGTAGCCGCGCCGGGCCAGGTCCTGGACCAGGGCGCCGGCGGCGCGTTCCTCGTTCTGCACCACCAGGATGCGCAGCGCCCGGTGCTCGACCGGGACGTGCACTCCCGGGGCCGGGCGGTGGGTGTGCGGTGCGGTGCGGTGCCGTGCGGCGAGCGGCTCGGGCAGGCCCGTCGTCTGCAGGTTCATCTGTCCCCCTGTCTGCCAGGTGTTCGCATGGAACCCGGGCGTGCTTCGACGTTACCAAACAGACTTGTCTGGATGTCAATCGCACATCGGGTCGTCGCAGGTGGCGGCCGAGTCCGCCGGGACGCCCCGGCCTGCCGGGGGCGAGATGTGGATGCTATGCACCGATTTGGTGCGGATTGGTTGATCATGAGCGTGTTCGAGCCGTCGCCGGGCGTGTCGAGAGGGCCGCTGGGCTGCGCGGGAGGCGGGATGGCGAGGTGGCGGGCCGAGGAAAAACATTACGGCGAAACTGTTTTTACTTGTGTTACCCGACAGGTCGGTCTGTATCTTATGGCTGAGCGGGGGCTGGCTGCGGACACGCAGCCGATGGGTCGGCCCTGCCCAGAATCAGACAGGAGCGCTGAGGATGACCGATCTTCTCGACACCGTCCGGACCGGGCTCACCACGATCGTTCCGCGTCAGTACGTGCACCGCGCCTCCGTATCGGAAGTGCTGCTCACGGACTGGCGCGCCGCACCGGAGCCCGACGCGTTCGTGGTGCGGGCCCAGTGGCCGCGCGGGCACGCCCTGTTCGCGCAGTCCGGCGGCTACCAGGACCCGTTGCTGCTGATGGAGTCGGTCCGGCAGGCCGGGATGCTGCTCGCGCACGCCGAGTACGGGGTCCAGCTCGGCACCCGGTTCCTCCTGCAGTCCATCCGCTTCTCGGCCGCCGCCGAGCTGCTCGTCGCCACCCCCGCCCCCACCGAGGTCGAACTGCGGGTGGTCGCCCACGGGATCACCCGCCGCGGCTTCCGGGTCACCGGCATGCGCTTCGAGATGACCGTGCTGGTGGACGGCGTGCCGCTGGCCACCGCGGGCGCGGCCGTCGCCTTCACCACCCCGGCGGTGTACGCCCGGCTCCGCGGCGACCTCCCCACCTGGATCCCGCGGCCCGCCGGGCCGGCGGTGGACCCGGCGACGGTCGGCCGCCGCCAGCCCGAGAACGTGGTGCTCGGCGCGCACCCGGAGGGCGGCCCCGGCCGCTGGCGGCTGCGGGTCGACTGCGAGCACCCGATCTTCTTCGACCACCCGGTCGACCACGTCCCCGGCATGCTGCTGATCGAGGGGGCCCGGCAGGCCGCGCACGCCGTCACCGGCCGGCCCGACGGCCTGGTGGTCGACCTGGACAGCTCCTTCCACTCCTACGCCGAGCTCGACGAGTTCTGCGGCATCGAGGCCGAGCGGACGGGCGTCGACCTGGCCGGCGACGCCCACGTCCACGTGCGCGGCGTCCAGGACGGCCGGACGGTGTTCACCACCCGCCTGACCCTGCGCGACCGGACCCGGTGAACGCCCCCGGACCCCGGCCGCCGGGCCGCACCCTGATCACCGGCGCGGCCGGCTTCCTCGGCTCCCACGTCGCCCGCGCGGCGGCCCGCCACGGCGGCGCCCTGGTCCTCGCCGCCCACCACCGCCGGCCCGCGCCGCCGTCCGCCGCCGGGGTGGTGGTGCGGGCCGACCTCGGCGACCCGGCGTCGCTGCGCGGCCTGTGCGACGGCGTCCAGGTGCTGCTGCACTGCGCCTCGGCGGTCGGCGGCAGCCCCGAGCGGAACCGGGCCGTCAACGCCCTCGGCACCGCCGCGCTGCTCGCCGAGGCCGCCCGGGCCGGCGTCGAGCGCGTCGTGTACGTCAGCACCGCCTCCGTCTACGGCCGCGGCCGCTACCTCGGCGAGCGGCCCGAACAGCTCACCCGCCGCCCCGGCTCGCCGACCTCGCGCACCCGCGCGGAGGCCGAGGAGGCGGTCCTGGCGTACGGCGGAACGGTGCTGCGCCCGCACCTGGTGTACGGGCCGGGCGACCGCTGGGTGGTCCCCGGACTGCGGCGGCTGCTGGCCCGGCTGGCCGTCACCCCGACCGGCTGGCGGACCCGGCACTCGGTGATCGCCGCGGACGAACTCGGCACCCTGGTGGCCGCGGTGGGGCACGCCCCGGCCGGACGGCTGCGCTCGCCCGTCTACCACCTGGCCCACCCGGAGCCGGTGCCGGCCGCCGCGCTGCTGGCCGCCGCCGCCCGCTGCGGACCCCGCCCGCCGTCCGCCCCGCTCACCCTCGAACAGGCCCGCGCCCGGGTGGCCGCCGACCCGGCGGCCGCCCACGCGCTGGCCATGCTCGCCGACGACCACTGGTTCGACAGCACGCCGCTCTGGACGGACCTGGGCCGACGCCCGGGCCGCGCCCCCGGAACGGACCTCACCCAGTTCAAGGAGTGGTACCCATGGAGTACGCCAAGCTCGGACGCAGCGGCCTGACGGTCTCCCGGCTGGTGCTCGGCACGATGAACTTCGGCACCGAGACCGACGAGGCCGAGAGCCACGCGATCATGCAGCGCGCCCACGAACAGGGCGTCAACTTCTTCGACACCGCCAACGTCTACGGCACCCGCCCGGGCGAGACCAGCACCGAGGAGATCATCGGCCGCTGGTTCGCCGGCGACCCGGAGCGCCGCGACCGGACCGTGCTGGCCACCAAGGTCTACATCCCGACCGGCAGCCGGCCCAACGAGGGCCGGCTGTCCGCGCTGAACATCCGGCGCGCCTGCGAAGCCTCGCTGAAGCGCCTGCGGACCGACCACATCGACCTCTACCAGATGCACCACATCGACCGGGACACGCCCTGGGACGAGATCTGGGAGGCGCTCGGCGTCCTGCGCCAGCAGGGCAAGGTGCTGTACTTCGGCTCCTCCAACTTCGCCGGCTGGCACCTGGCGCAGGCCCAGGAGGCGGCCCGCTCCCGGCACTTCCTCGGCCTGGTCAGCGAGCAGACCCGGTACAACCTGATGACCCGCTGGGCCGAACTCGAGGTGCTGCCCGCCGCCCGGAACTACGGCATCGGCCTGATCCCGTGGGGCCCGCTGAACGGCGGCGTGCTCGGCGGGGTGCTGCGCAAGCAGCGCGAGGGCGGCGCCGGACGCGGCGTCAGCGGCCACTCCGCCGCCGCGCTCGCCCAGCACCGCGACACCGTCGAGGCGTACGAGAAGCTCTGCGCCGACCTGGGCGCCGACCCGGCCCACGTCGGACTGGCCTGGCTGCTGGCCCAGCCCGGCGTCACCGGCCCGATCATCGGCCCGCGCACCGTCGACCAGGTGGACAGCTCGCTGCGCGCGCTCGACGTCCGGCTCGACGGGTCGGTGCTGCACCGGCTCGACCAGCTGTTCCCGGCGCCCGGCCCGAACGGCGCCAAGCCCGCGCCCGAGGCGTACGCCTGGTAACCCCGCCACCGCCACCGCCCACCCCGGGACCGGAGGCGGTCGAGGTGTGCGGGCCCGCCCCGCACCCGGCCGAGCGGCGCGAGCCGCCGGCCCCCCGAGGCCCGCCGGCCGGTCGCCTTCGGCCGGTCGCGGACCCGCAGGGAGGCCCACCTGAAGGGCACCGGCACCGGCACCGGCGCCCCGCCCCTCCCGTCCGGCTGGACCGTCCGCGACGTGCTCGTCGGACCCCGGCACTCCGCCGCCACCGCCCTGGCGGGCGTCGCGGAGCCGCTCATCACGCTGCGCTCGCTCCCGGTGGCGTGCCTGTTCGACGGCGCGGCGGGACTGCCGCTGTCGGCGGCCCCGCCGCCGGCCCTGAGAAGGAGAGATTCATGGACGCTTCGGTGGTCGTTGTCGGAGCAGGACCAGCCGGGCTGATGCTCGCCGGGGAACTCCGCCTGGCGGGCGCCGACGTGACGGTGCTGGAACGCCACCGCGCCCGCACCGGCGAGCCCCGCGGGATCGGCCTGACCACCGGCACCATGGAGGTGTTCGACCAGCGCGGCCTGCTGCGCCGGTTCGAGCCCCACGACACCGCCGACACCGGCCACTTCGGCGGCGTCCCGTTCGACCCGGGCGTGCTCGCCCCACACCTGCGGCCGGCCCGCACCATCCCGCAGTCGGCGACCGAGCAGGTCCTGGAGGACTGGGCCCGCGAGCTCGGCGCCGACCTGCGGCGCGGCCACGACTACCTCGGCCACCGCGACGAGGGCGACACCGTCACCCTGACGGTCCGCCGGGACGACGGCACCGAGTACGAACTCGCCACCCGCTACCTGGTCGGCTGCGACGGCGGCCGCAGCGCGGTGCGCGAGGACGCCGGGTTCGACTTCCCCGGCACCGCCGCCACCACCGAGATGCTGCTGGCCGACCTGCGCGGCGTCGACCTCGAACCCCGGACGACCGGCGAACACGCCGGCGGCGGCTTCGTGACGGTCGCCGAGCTGCCCGGCGGGATCCACCGGATCATCGTCGGCGAGCACGGCATCCCGCCCCGCCGCCGCACCGGCCCGCCCGCCTTCGAGGAGGTCGCCGACCTGTGGAAGCGGCTCACCGGCATCGACGTCTCGCACGCCGAACCGGTCCGGGTCAGCGCCTTCGGCAACGCCTCCCGGCAGGTCTCCGCGTACCGGCGCGGCCGGGTCCTGCTGGCCGGCGACGCCGCCCACGTGCACCTGCCGGCCGGCGGCCAGGGCATGGACACCAGCCTCCAGGACTCCCACAACCTCGGCTGGAAACTGGCCTCGGTCCTGCGCGGCGACGCCCCCGAGGACCTGCTCGACACCTACCACGCCGAACGGCACCCGGTCGGCCGGGCGCTGCTCGCCGACACCCGCGCGCAGAGCCGGCCGGTGCCCGGCGGCGAGGAGGCCGTTCCGCTGCGCGAGGTGCTCGCCGAACTGGTCGGCCTCCCCGGCGCCACCCGCCACCTGGCCGCCGAGGTCAGCGACAAGGACATCCGCTACGAGGTCGGCGGCGGCGCCAACCCGCTGCTCGGCCGCCGCCTGCCGCACCTGCCGCTCACCACCGCCGACGGCACCGGGACCACCAGCACCGCGCTGCTGCGCGGCGGCCGCGGCGTCCTGCTCGACCTGGAGGACAACCCGGTGCTGCGCCGCCGGGCCCGGCCGACGGCACCGCCGCGCTGCTGGTCCGCCCGGACGGCCACGTGGCCTGGGCCGCCCCCGGCAGCCACCACGACCTGCCCGGCGCGCTCGCCCGCTGGTTCGGCCCCGCCCTCGGGCGGCGCCCGTGACCCGCGTCGACACCGAGGTGCCGGCGGTCGGCGCCGGACCGGTCGGGCTCCTCCCCGCCGCCGAACCGCGGGCCGGCGGCGCCCGCACCATCAGCGGCCCCGACACCCCGGCGCCGCCCGCGCCCACCGCCCCGCCGGCGCCCGGCGCGCCCGCCGCGCCCCGCCCGTACCCCACCCCGCAACCCGGAAGGTCGACCGTGGACAGGCTCACCGACAAGACGGCACTCGTGACCGGCTCCTCCCGGGGCATCGGCCGGGCCACCGCGATCCGGCTCGCCCGCGAGGGCGCCCTGGTCGCGGTGCACTGGACCGCCGACCGGCAGGCCGCCGAGGACACCGTGGCCCTGATCGAGAAGGAGGGCGGCCGGGCCTTCGCGGTCCGCGCCGAACTGGGCGTCCCCGGCGACGTCCACACCCTCTTCCTCGGCCTCGAACGCGGCCTCGAGGAGCGCACCGGCGAGGCCCGGCTGAACATCCTGGTCAACAACGCGGCCGTCACCCCGACCGGCTCCGCCCCCGAGGACCTCACCCCCGAGGAGTTCGACCGCTACTTCGCGGTCAACGCCAAGGCCCCGTACTTCCTCACCCAGCGCGCCGCCGCCCTGATGCCCGACGGCGGACGGATCGTCAACGTCTCCTCCGCGGTGACCCGCACCGCCGCCCCCGACCAGCTCGCCTACGCCATGACCAAGGGCGCGATCGAGCAGCTCACCCTGCACCTGGCGCTGATCCTCGCCCCGCGCGGGATCACCGTGAACAGCGTCGCCCCCGGCATCACCGACAACGGCGGCGCGATCTTCGCCAACCCGGACGCCGTCGCCGCGATGTCCCAGCTGTCCGCCTTCAAGCGGGTCGGCGGCGCCGGCGACGTCGCCGACGTCATCACCTTCCTCACCACCGACGAGGCCCGCTGGATCACCGGCGCCTTCATCGACGCCACCGGCGGCACCCTGCTCACCTGAGGAGGCCCCCGCACGTCGAACCGCGTCCAGTCGGCGGTGGGCCTCGCCCGCGCCGAGCCGGACCTGACCGCGGCCTGACCGCGTCCCGGGCCCGGCCCGTTCCGGGGCGGGGCGGGGCGGGGCGGGTCGTTCAGGGGCGGGCCGGCCCGCTCTCGGGCTCGACGAAGACCACCGGCACGTTGTTGTCCAGCACCACGCGGCCGAGCAGTTCGGCGAGGGATTCCTGCTCCCGGGGGTCGAGCCCGTCCGCCAGCCGCTCGATCCGGCCGCACGCCTCGGTGTAGAAGCGGTCGGCGAGCCGGGCGCCCTTCGGGGTGAGCGCGACCTGCACCGCGCGGCTGTCGCGGGGGTCGGCCTCGCGCCGCACCAGCCCGTTGTTCTCGGTGCGGTCCACCAGCCCGGTGAGGCTGGATTTGGCGAGCCTGAGCATTCCGCTCAACTCGCTCATGCCGTACGGCTGCGCCATCAGGACGCACAGCAGTTTCCCCTGCTGCGGGGTCAGGCCGTGCTCGCGGCCGGACTCGGCGTAGACGGCGTCCACCAGGAACGAGGACCGCACCAGGGCGGCCACCAGTCCGATCCGGTCGTCCTCCTGTTTCGCCACGCGGGGATCCTACCACAGGAATACCGAAAGTTCGCCTGACGAACTTCCGATCGCCTTCACGTCCCTCCATGGTTCCTTCACCGGAATTTGTAGTTCATGAAACTCATTCCGATTGAAGTTCGTAGTACGAATAAGTAAGGTTCGTAGAGCGAACTCAAGCCTTTCCTTTCAGTCTGGAGCGTGAAAACCATGAGTCGTACTGTCGCCGTCGTGGGCGGAGGCTACGGTGGCGCCGCGGTCGCCAAGGCGCTGGAGTCCGAGGCGGACGTCGTCCTGATCGACCCCCGTGACTCCTTCGTCAACGTCGCCGGCTCGCTGCGCGCCGTCACCCGGCCCGACTGGGCCGGCAACGTGTTCTTCCCGTTCGAGACCCTGCTGACCAAGGGCCGCGCCATCCGCGACACCGCGGTCTCGGTCGACGCCAACGGCGTCACCCTCGCCTCCGGCGAGCACGTCCCGGCCGACTACATCGTGCTGGCCACCGGCTCCGACTACGCCTACCCGGCCAATCCGACCTCGGACACCGCGGCCGGCGCGATCGAGGACTTCCGCCGCTCGCACGCCGAGCTGGTCGACGCCGAGCGGATCCTGATCCTCGGCGCGGGCCCGGTCGGCCTGGAGCTGGCCGGCGAGATCAAGGAGGTGTGGCCGGACAAGCAGGTCACCGTCGTCGACCCGGCCGCCCGGCTGCTGCCCGGCTTCGAGGCCGCGGTCGTCGAGGACCTGGACAACCAGCTCGCCGCCCTCGGCGTCGAGGTCCGGCTGGGCACCGGCCTGACCGCGGAGCCGAGCACCGAGCCCGGTGTGGCCGGCGAGTTCACCGTCACCACCACCGCCGGCGACTCGATCACCGCCGACGTCTGGTACCGCGCCTTCGGCACCACCACCAACAGCGGCTACCTCGCCGACGGCAAGCTCACCGCCCGCAACGAGCGCGGCCAGGTCCCCGTCACCGAGAACCTGCACGTCAAGGGCTACACCACGGTGTACGCGATCGGCGACCTCACCGACATCGCCGAGAACAAGATGGCGGGCTTCGCCATGCAGCACGCCGAGGTCGTGGCGAAGAACATCATCGCCCAGCTCAAGGGCGAGCCCCCCACCGAGACCTACCGGCCGCTCGGCTTCCCGATGATCCTGCTGCCGCTCGGCTCCAAGGGCGGCGTCGGCCAACTCCCCTCGCCCGAGGGCCCGTTCGTCGCCCCGGTGTCGATGGTCGTCGAGTTCAAGGGCGCGGACCTGTTCACCGGCCGCTTCCTCGGCCAGTTCGGCCCCAACGCCGCCTGACGGCGCCACCGGGCTCGCCCGACAAAGCCCCAGCCCCGATCACCACCCGGCCCAGCCCCGCGCCGGAGCACGACGACGACCGGGCCGGAACGGGACGGCGCCCCCGCCGAGCACCGAAAAGGCCGCCGCCCCGCGCACCCGGCGCGGGACGGCGGCCTTTCGGCGTTCAGGACGCGGTCAGAGCTGGCCGACCACGTAGTCGATCGCGCCGGTGAGCTTCTCGACGTCCGCCGGGTCGATCGCCGGGAACATCGCGACGCGCAGCTGGTTGCGGCCCAGCTTGCGGTAGGGCTCGGTGTCCACGATGCCGTTGGCACGCAGTGCCTTGGCGACCGCGGCGGCGTCGATCGAGTCGTCGAAGTCGATGGTGCCGACGACCTGCGAGCGCTCCTCCGGCTTGGCCACGAAGGGCTGCGCGAAGGAGGACTTCTCGGCCCAGGAGTACAGGATCGAGGAGGACTCCGCGGTGCGGGCCACCGCCCACTCCAGACCGCCCTGGCCGTTCAGCCACTCCAGCTGGTCGGCCAGCAGGAAGAGGGTGGTGATGGACGGGGTGTTGTACGTCTGGTCCTTCGACGAGTTGTCGATCGCGGTCGGCAGGTCGAAGAACGGCGGGATGTACCGGCCGGAGCCGGCGATCTCCGCGGCGCGCTCCAGCGCGGCCGGCGAGAAGGTGGCCAGCCAGAGGCCGCCCTCGGAGGCGAAGGACTTCTGCGGGGCGAAGTAGTAGACGTCCGTCTCGCGGATGTCGACCGGCAGGCCGCCGGCGCCGGAGGTGGCGTCGACCAGGACCAGCGAGCCGGCGTCCGCGCCCTCGGGGCGGCGGATCGGCATCGCGACACCGGTGGAGGTCTCGTTGTGGGTGAGGCCGTAGACGTCCACACCCGCCTCGGCGACCGGCAGCGGGTGGGTGCCCGGGGCGGTCTTGATCACCGTCGGCTCGGCCAGCCACGGGGCGGCCTTCACGGAGGAGGCGAACTTGGAGGAGAACTCGCCGAAGTCCAGGTGCTGCGACTTCTCGCGCACCAGGCCGAACGCGGCGATGTCCCAGAACGCGGTGGAGCCGCCGTTGCCGAGCACGACCTCGTAGCCCTCGGGCAGCGAGAACAGCTCGGCGACGCCCTGGCGGACGCGCTTCACGATGTTCTTGACCGGCGCCTGGCGGTGGGAGGTGCCCAGCAGGGAGGTTCCGGTGGCGGCGAGGGCACTCAGGGCCTCGGGGCGCACCTTGGAGGGGCCGCAGCCGAAGCGGCCGTCGTTGGGCAGATTGTCGGCGGGGATCTGAATCTGAGCCACGGCCGCAGCCTATCCCCCGGATAGCCGCCCGCGGTACGCCCGTCCGGCCGCTGAGACGTGATCTTGGCCGCCCCGGACAGGCCGCACCGGGACGCGTGACCCCTGGTCAGAGGGGGTGCGCGCGCCCGGTGGCGGCCGTGCCGGCGCCGACGGCCGATCGGCTTTTCACCCGGAAGTGGGTCAGCCGGCGATCTGCTCCCAGCCCTCGATCTGCTCCGGCTTGCGGGCGGCCGGGCCGATGTAGCGGGCGGCCGGGCGGACCAGTCGGCCGGTGCGCTTCTGCTCCAGGATGTGCGCGGACCAGCCGGCCGTGCGGGCACAGGTGAACATCGAGGTGAACATGTGCGCCGGGACCTCGGCGAAGTCCAGCATGATCGCGGCCCAGAACTCGACGTTGGTGGCCAGCACGCGGTCGGGGCGGCGGTTGTGCAGCTCCTCCAGCGCGGCCTTCTCCAGCGCCTCGGCGATCTCGAAGCGCGGCGCGCCGAGCTCCTTGGCGGTGCGGCGCAGCACCCGGGCGCGCGGGTCCTCGGCGCGGTAGACGCGGTGGCCGAAGCCCATCAGCCGCTCGCCCTTGTCGAGGGCGTTGCGGACGTAGCCCGCCGCGTCGCCGGTGCGCTCGATCTCCTCGATCATGCCGAGCACCCGGGACGGCGCGCCGCCGTGCAGCGGGCCGGACATCGCGCCGACCGCGCCGGAGAGCGCCGCCGCGACGTCCGCGCCGGTGGAGGCGATCACCCGGGCGGTGAAGGTGGAGGCGTTCATGCCGTGCTCGGCGGCCGAGGTCCAGTACGCGTCGACGGCCTTGACGTGCTTCGGGTCCGGCTCGCCGCGCCAGCGGATCATGAACCGCTCGACGATCGTCTCGGCCTTGTCGATCTCGCGCTGCGGCACCATCGGCAGGCCCTGGCCGCGGGCCGACTGGGCCACGTACGACAGCGCCATCACGGCGGCCCGGGCGAGGTCGTCGCGGGCCTGCTCGGCGGAGATGTCCAGCAGCGGCTTGAGGCCCCAGACCGGGGCCAGCATGGCGAGGGCGGACTGCACGTCGACCCGGATGTCGCCGGAGTGGACCGGGATCGGGAACGGCTCGGCGGCCGGCAGGCCGGGGGCGAACTTGCCGTCCACCAGCAGGCCCCACACGTGCCCGAAGGAGACCTGGCCGACCAGGTCCTCGATGTCCACCCCGCGGTAGCGCAGCGCCCCGCCCTCGCGGTCGGGCTCGGCGATCTCGCTCTCGAAGGCGACTACACCTTCAAGGCCGGGTACGAAATCCGACATCTGAACGGCTCCTTCAGTGATCCGACGCGGCACGCGGCCGTGGTGGGGCGGCGCGCCGGTGGCCGATGGTGGTTGGCACTCGGTGTCAGATTGTCAGGCACGGAGTGCATTGCGCCATACACCACGACGGTGATGTTTCCCCCACGGGCCGCTCGAACCCCTGTCGTCTCCGGCGTCCTCGGCGGATTTTCGGGGCGTCCCGGGCGATAGCCGGACGATTCCCCGGGCAGCGGGTGGTGAAGCGGTGGCGAGTCACCATATCCCCAGGTGTTTGCCCGGACGTAGCGGCGCCCGGCGCTTGTCGTACGGGATGATGGGAGGGTGCCTACCGCGGAACGCCACCCGAACGCCGAACCGAGTGCCACGTCCCTGCCCGCCGCCGCCGCGGCCGGCCCCGCCGACCCCGGCGGCCCCGCCGAGCGGCCCTGGCCGGACCTGTCGGCGATGCGCGAGCACTACCGGCACGAGGGCCTGGCCGAGGAGGAACTCGCCGAGGACCCCTACCGGCAGTTCGCCCACTGGTTCCAGGAGGCGGGCGAGGCCGGGGTGGCCGAGCCGAACGCGATGGTGCTCTCCACCGCCGACGCCGACGGGCTGCCGTCCTCCCGGACGGTGCTGCTCAAGGGCTACGACGGGCGCGGCTTCGTGTTCTTCACCAACTACGGCTCCCGCAAGGGCACCGACCTGGCGGCCAACCCGAACGCCGCGCTGCTGTTCCCGTGGATCGCGCTGGCCCGCCAGGTGATCGTGGCCGGCCGGGTCGAGAAGGTCGGCCGGGACGAGACCGCCGCCTACTTCCGGACCCGCCCGCACGGCTCGCAGCTGGGCGCCTGGGCCAGCGAGCAGTCCAGCCCGGTGGCCGGCCGCGAGGTGCTGGAGCGGCGCTACGCCGACCTGGCCGCCCGCTACCCCGAGGGCGAGGGCGTCCCGGTCCCGCCGTTCTGGGGCGGCTACCGGGTGGTCCCCCGCACCGTCGAGTTCTGGCAGGGCCGGGAGAACCGCCTGCACGACCGGCTGCGCTACGTCGCCGACGGCGAGGGCTGGCGGGTCGAGCGGCTCTGCCCCTGACGGGGGCGGGCGGTGGCACTCCAGTGCGGGCGCCGATAGCACGAGCGGGTGTGTCGGTATACCGCCGAATGGCTGACCTGCGGAAACTGATGTCGCGTCAACTCTGCCTGGTCAGACGGCAGAAGACCTGATCCAGAGGTTTCAACCGGGCTTCGGTGGGAAGCCGCGGCGGATATGCTTTTGCTGACTCCGCGGGCGGGCATGTTTTTCCCGCGCGCGCGGTTCCAGCGGGCGGGGCCCGTCGTCCCCGCGCGCGCGGTACTTCCATTCGCACGCCTCACTTGAAGAAGGCAACGCCAATGACCACTGCACTTGCCGCAGACCTGTCCGAGCCTCAGGCCGCTTTCGAGCGCGCCGCCTTGGCCGACCTCGCCGCGCTGGACGTCGAGGACCTCACCGCGCAGATCGAACGGGTGCTGCCCGCCGCCGCGTCCCGCCAGGTGGCGGTCGCGGCTTTCCAGTCGTCCATCTGACCGCGCGGTAACTGCCGAATCGGTTCGCCCGAGATGTCCGAAACAGTGCCTTTCAGTCAATTCGTACTGAAAGTCCATAGTCGCTGCGACCTGGCCTGCGACCACTGCTACGTGTACGAGCACGCCGACACGAGTTGGAGCCGCAAGGCCAGAGCGGCCTCGGACGAGGTGCTGGAGCGGACCGCCGGACGGATCGGCGAGCACGCCCGCACTCACCGGCTCCCCGCCGTGCACGTCGTGCTGCACGGCGGGGAACCGCTGCTGGCCGGGCCGGAGCGGCTGCGCCGGGCCGCTGAGCTGCTGCGCGCCGCACTGCCCGCCGGCTGCGCGCTCGACCTGCGGATCCACACCAACGGGGTGCTGCTGAACCGCCGGTTCCTGGAGCTCTTCGCCGAGCAGGGGATCAAGGTCGGCGTCTCGCTGGACGGCGACCGGCTCGCCAACGACCGGCACCGGCTCTTCCCGGACGGCCGCTCCAGCCACGCCAAGGTGCTGGCCGCCCTCGCGCTGCTGCGCGAGCCGGAGTTCCGGCACCTGTACGCCGGGCTGCTGTGCACCATCGACGTCGCCAACGACCCGGTCGCGGTGTACGAGGCGCTGGTCGCCGAGCGGCCGCCGCGGATCGACTTCCTGCTGCCGCACGCCACCTGGGACCACCCGCCGGTCGCCCCCGAGGGCGCCGGGCCGACCCCGTACGCGGACTGGCTGCTGGCGGTCCACCGGCACTGGAGCGAGCGCGGCCGCCCGGTGCCGGTGCGGATCTTCGACTCGGTGCACCGCACCCTGCGCGGCCGCTCCAGCCTCACCGAGTCGCTCGGCCTGGACCCGGCGGACCTGGTGGTCGTCGAGACCGACGGGACGCTGGAGCAGGCCGACAGCCTCAAGACCGCCTACGACGGCGCGCCCGCCACCGGCTTCGACGTGTTCGCGCACAGCCTGGACGAGGTCGCCCGGCACCCGGGCATGCGGGAGCGGCAGTCCGGCCTCGCGGGCCTCGCCGCGCAGTGCCGGGCCTGCCCGGTGGTGCGCAGCTGCGGCGGCGGCCTCTACGCCCACCGATACCGGACCGGCGGGGGCTTCGACCACCCGTCGGTGTACTGCGGGGACCTCTTGAAGCTCATCACCACCATCCGGGACCGGGTCTCGGCCCCCGTCGCCGTGCCCGCCCAGCAGCGCCGGCCGCTGACCGCCGCGCACCTGGACGAACTGGCCGACGGCCTCGGCGGCCCGGACGCCGTCGCCGCCCTCGGCCGGGCCCAACTGGAGCTCTCCCGGCGGCTGGTGACCGCCGTCGGGGCGGCCGGCGGCAGCCCGGCCTGGCAGCTGCTGGCGGAGACCGACCGCACCGCGCCGGGCGCGCTGGACGCGGTGCTCGCCCACCCGTACACCCGGGCCTGGGCGGTGCGCTGCCTGGGCGGGGAGCAGCGGGCCGACCTGGGCGGGCTGGCCGAGCTGGCGGCGGCGGCGGCGGCCCGCGGGCGGGCCGAGTTCGAGCTGGTGCTGCCGGTCCGGGCGGGCTGGCTGCACCTGCCGACGCTGGGACGGCTGCGGCTGGACGGCCGGAGCGAGGCGGTGCTGCGCGGCGGCCCGGACGGGCTGCGCTGCGGGGAGCACACCGTCGGCTGGGACCGGGCCGGCGACCACCTGTGGCAGCCCGTCCGCAAGGTCGCCCTGCCGGGCTGGACGCTCGCCCTGGAGGACACCGACCCGCAGCGCGACAGCCACCAGTGGCCCGCCGCCGACCGGCTGGCGGACGCCGAACTGCTCGACTGGACGGGCGCGTTGCGGGAGGCGTGGGAACTGCTCGGCCGGGACCTGCCCGGCTACGCGGCCGGCATCGCGGCCGGCCTGGCCACCGTCACCCCGCTCGCCCCCGGCCCGGACGGCCGGGACGTCAGCGCCGCCGCCCGGCAGGCGTACGGGGCGGTCGGGATCGCCCGGCCGACCACCGCGCCGGTGCTGGCGCTGCTGCTCGCGCACGAGTTCCAGCACGTCAAGCTCGGTGCCGTGCTCGACCTGTACGACCTGTACGACCCGGCCGACGAGCGGCTCTACCGCGCGCCGTGGCGGCCCGACCCGCGCCCGCTGGAGGGGCTGCTGCAGGGTACCTACGCGCACCTCGCGGTCGCCGCGTACTGGGCGAGCCGGGTGCGGGCGTACGACGGGATCCGGGGCGACGCCGCCACGGCGGCCCGGCGGCAGCTGGCCACCTGGCGGGCGCACACCGCCGACGCGATCGAGACGCTGGCGGGCTCCGGCTCGCTCACCCCGCTCGGCGAGCGCTTCGCCGCCGGGATGCGCACCGGGCTCGCCCCCGCGCTCGCGGTGCCGGTCGGCGCCGCCGCCGAGCGGGCCGCCAGGGAGGCCGTCGCCGCCGACCTGGCCGCCTGGCAGGGCGCGGCGGCCCGGCGGTGACCGGCACGGTGGTCCGCCCGGCCGGGGCGCCCGCGGAGCCGCCGGGGCGCCCGCAGCCGGTCGGCGCGCTCGTCGGGCAGCTGCGGGAGCTGGGCGTGCGGGAGGGCGAGGTGCTGCTGGTGCAGTCCTCGCTGCGGGCGGTCGGACCGGTCGAGGGGGGCGCGCGCGGGGTGGTGGAGGCGCTCGTCCGGGCGCTGGGGGCGCGCGGCACGCTGGTCGTGTACACCGCTACACCCGAGAACTCCCGCACCTCCCCGTACTACCGGGCCGCCACCGCCGGGCTGACCCCCGCCGAACTGGCCGAATACCACCGGGGGATGCTCGCCTGGGACCGCCTGCGCACCCCCGCCTCGCCCACCATGGGCCGGCTCGCCGAGGAGGTCAGGCTGCGGCCCGGCGCGCTGCGCAGCGCGCACCCGCAGACCTCGTTCACCGCGCTCGGGCCCGCCGCCGCCGACCTGACCGCCGGACACCTGCTGGAGTGCCACCTCGGCGAGGACTCGCCGGCCGGCCGGCTCTACCGGGCGGGCGCCCGCTGCCTGATGATCGGCGTGCCGGTGTGGTGCTGCACCCCCCTCCACCTGCTGGAGTACTGGCAGCCCGACCGGCCCGAGCAGCAGTACACCTGCGTGCGGAGCGGCCCGGCGGGCGAGCGCGAACTGCTCCGGTTCACCGGCGTCCGGCTGTTCGACCGGCACTTCCCCGCGATGGGCGACCTGCTCGACCGGGAGCTCGGCGACGCGCTGCGCCGGGGCCCGGTCGGCCGGGCCCCGAGCTTCCTGATGCCGATCCGGGAGGCGGTCGACCTCGCCGCCAAGTGGTATCCGAACAGGGCGGGTTGAGTCCGGATCAGATCAAGGCCCTATTCCATTCGGACCGCCGGTCTTCCTACACTTGAGACCCTTTCGGGGGAACAGTGACAGGCGGGCTCGGGGGAGGCGCGTGTGAACAGCGGGGCCGGCCAGAGGAAGGACGCGCCCAGGCCGTACTTCTTCCTCAGTTACGCGCACACGCCCCGGATCAACTCGCGGGGCGCGGCCGACCCCAACCTGTGGGTGGCGAAGCTCTACCAGGACCTGTGCGAGGCGATCCTGCAGATCACCGACGCGCCGTCCGGCCACCCGGTCGGGTTCATGGACCGCTCCATGCACCAGGGCCAGAAGTGGGCCGAGCGGCTCTCCCGGGAGCTGGCCAGCTGCCGGGTCTTCGTGCCGCTGTACTCGCCGCGCTACTTCAAGTCCGAGGCGTGCGGCCGGGAGTGGCACCTGTTCAGCCGCCGCTCGGTCTACCAGCGGCGGCCCACCGCCGAGCGGATGACCGGCATCGTCCCGGCGCTCTGGGTCTCGATGGAGCACTACCAGCTGCCCCGGGTGGCCGGCGAACTCCAGTTCAACCACGACAGCTTCGGCGCCGAGTACGCCACCGAGGGCCTGTACGCGCTGATGAAGATCGCCGCGTTCAGCTCCGAGTACCACACCGCCGTGTGGCGCCTCGCCCGGCGGATCGTCGACGTCGCCGAGCAGACCGTCATCCCCACCGGCCAGGTGCTCGACTTCGAGTCCCAGCCGTCCGCCTTCGACCAGCCCGACACCGCCGACCAGGTCCGGATCTCGGTCTTCTCCTACCAGGACCGCGAACTGCCCCCGCAGCGCTCCGCCACCTGGTACGGCGAACAGCGCACCGACTGGCAGCCCTACCGCCCCGACTCCTCCCGGCCGCTCGCCCAGGACGCCGCCGACATCGCCCGCGGCATGGGCTTCCTGCCCACCGTCCGGGAGTTCGACGAGGAGGCCGAGCAGTTACTGGCCGGCGGGCCGCCCGCCCCCTGCGTGCTGCTGGTCGACCGCTGGGCTTTCCTGGACGGGCGGCGCTCCGACCTGGTGCGCCGGCTCGACCGGCGCAACCACGGCACGGTCGCCGTCATCGAACCCTGGAACCGCGACGACCAGCAGAGCCGCGACCACGAGCGGATGCTCAACGACCTCGGCGACGGCGTGCTGCCGGTCAGCCGCGGCGCCCGCCGCCGGCCCAGCCTGCGCGACGAGGGCGGCGGCGGCACCCCCGGCAGCATCGAGGAGTTCCGCGGCGAGATGGAACGCGCCGTGATGCGCGCCTGCACCGCCCACGAGCAGCAGCAGCGCGGCGGACCCGACGACGACGGGCCGGTCGACCGCAGACCCAGCATCGGGCCCTGAGCCCGGGCACGGCACCAGCAAGGCACCGGGCGGTCGGGACTCCGGCCGGTGAGCACGGCGTGCGCACCACGACGGGCACCCAAGGGCCCGGGGGAGGGAACGTCATGACCGAGAGGCCGACGAAGGGCCCGCAGATCCAGGCCCGCCGCCGCGACGCCACCATCGAGAACCGGCACGGCCGGATCATCACCTTCTACTCCTACAAGGGCGGCACCGGCCGCACCATGGCGCTCGCCAACAGCGCCTGGATCCTCGCCGCCAACGGCTACCGGGTGCTGGTCGTCGACTGGGACCTGGAGGCCCCCGGCCTCGCCCAGTTCTTCCGGCCGTTCCTCAACCCCGAGGTGGTCGCCGCCACCACCGGCATCATGGACCTGTTCGGCGACTACCTCGAAGAGGCCCGCCGCCCGGTCGACCGCGACCCCGAGTGGATCGAGGACTTCGCCCGGATCCACCCGCACGCCCTCTCGCTGGCCTGGCCGCACTTCCCCGGCGGCGGCCGGATCGACCTCGTCCCGGCCGGCCAGCAGAACCGCGACTACTCGGTGGCCCGGCTCGACTGGGACCTGCTCTACGAGCGCTACGAGGGCCGCCGGTTCATCCAGTCGCTGCGCGCCGACATGAAGCGCCGCTACGACTACGTGCTGATCGACAGCCGCACCGGCCTCACCGACACCGCCGACATCTGCACCGTCGAGATGCCCGACGACCTGGTGGTCTGCTTCACCCTCAGCGACCAGTCGATCGACGGCGCCTCCCGGATCGCCCGGGTCATCGAGGACCGCTACGGCGACCGCGACATCCGGATCATGCCCGTCCCGATGCGGATCGACGAGGGCGAGAAGGAGAAGGCCGACGCCGGCCGCGCGCTGGCCCGGATCAAGTTCGCCGGCCTGCCCGCCGGCTTCGGCGAGTCCGACCTGGCCCGCTACTGGGCCGGCGTCGAGATCCCCTACCGGCCGTTCTACGCGTACGAGGAGATCCTCGCCCCGTTCGGCGACCAGCCCGGCCTGCCCGGCTCGATGCTCGCCGCCAACGAGCGGCTCACCCGGGAGATCACCCAGGGCCGGGTCGCCGGACTGCCGCCGATGGCCGAGGACCTGCGGCTGCGCTTCCTCGACGGCTTCGCCCGCCGCCGCCCCACCGCCCCCGCCGACCTGTACCTCAGCTACGTCCCCGAGGACCGGGCCTGGGCCGACTGGATCTCCGCGCTGCTCACCGACGCCGGCTACCGGGTCGTCCCGCGCGACGCCGGGGCCGGCGCCAACCCGCGCGAGGCCACCGGGCGCGGCATCGACTCCGCCTACCGCACCGTCGCGCTGCTCTCCGCCGCCTACCTGCAGTCGCCGCAGGCCCAGGCGCTGTGGGACCGCACCGTGCTGGCCGACCCGGCCGGCGCCCGGCGCCAGCTGATCCCGGTCCGGGTCTCCGACGTCCGCCTCAACGCGCCCTACAACAACCGCAACCCGGTCGACCTGATCGGCCGCGACGAGCCCGCCGCCGCCACCGCCCTGCTGCGCGCCCTCGGCCGCACCGAGACCGAACCGCCCGAGCGCAGCCCCGGCGCGCCGCGCTTCCCCGGCACCAAGCCCACCCACTGGGAGGTGCCGCAGCGCAACCACTCCTTCACCGGCCGGGTCAAGGTCCTCGACGACCTGCGGGCCCAACTCGCCGGCGGCACCACCGCGGTGCTGCCGCCGCCGCAGACCCTGTACGGCCTCGGCGGCGTCGGCAAGACCCAGGTCGCGCTGGAGTACGCGCACCGCTACATGTCGCACTACGACCTGGTCTGGTGGATCGACGCCGAGCAGAGCGAGAACGTCGTCGTCGACCTCGCCGACCTCGCCGGACGGCTCGGACTGCGGGTCGGCGACAACGTCAGCGAGGCCGCGCAGGCCGCCCGCGACGCGCTCCGGCAGGGCATCCCGACCTCCAACTGGCTGCTGATCTTCGACAACGCGGACGAGCCCGCCGAGATCCGCCGGTTCTTCCCCGACGGCCCCGGCCACATCCTGGTCACCTCCCGCAACCAGGGCTGGTCCGGGCAGGCCGGCGTGCTCAACGTCGACGTGTTCGACCGCACCGAGTCCGTCGACCACCTCACCCGCCGGGTCCGCGGCCTGTCCCGCCCCGACGCCGACCGGGTCGCCGAGGCCGTCGGCGACCTGCCGCTCGCCGTCGAGGTCGCCGCCGCCTGGCTGGAGACCACCCGCACCCCCGTCGACACCTACGTCAACCAGCTCAAGGCCGAGGCCACCAAGGTCCTCGCGGCCGGCGAGACCCCCGTCGACTACCCCACCCCCGTCGGCCTCACCTGGAACGTCTCCATCACCCGGCTGCGCGAGCAGTCGCCCGCCGCCGTCCGGCTGCTCGAACTCTGCGCGTTCTTCGCCCCCGAGCCGATCTCGCTGCGGCAGTTCTTCTTCTCCGAGCAGATGCGGCTCGCCCTCGTCCCCTACGACGAGGAACTCACCGACACCTTCCTGCTCGGCAAGGTGCTGCGCGCCGTCAGCCGCTACGCGCTGGCCAAGACCGACGCCGGCTCCGACTCCTTCCAGGTGCACCGCCTCGTCCAGGCCGTCGTCCGCAGCGGCATGCCCGAGGCCGAACGCAACCTCGCCATGCACCAGGTGCACCGCATCCTGGTCAACGCCCGGCCCCAGCGCGGCGACACCGACGACCCCGCCAACTGGCCCACCCTGGAGAAGATCTGGCCGCACCTCACGCCGTCCAGGGCCCAGGACTGCGACGAGCGCGAGGTCCGCGAACTGCTCATCGACCGGGTCCGCTACCTGTGGAAGCGCGTCGACCTCGAACAGGCCCTGCAACTCGGCCGCCAGCTCGACGCCGCCTGGACGGTCCGCGCCGAGACCGAACCCGACCCCGCCGAACAGAAGATCTGGCGCCGGCAGATCCTCAGCCTGCGCCTGCAGATCGCCAACGTGCTGCGCTCCCAAGGCTCCTACGGCGACTCGCTGGCCCTCAACCAGGCCACCCTGCTCGGCCAGCGCGAACTCCTCGGCGAACACCACCCGTACACCCTGATGACCGCCAACTCGATGGCCGCCGACCTGCGCTACCTCAACCGGTTCCAGGAAGCGCTCGCCCTCGACCAGGACACCTACAACCAGTTCGTCGAACTCTTCGGCGAGGACGACCCGCGCACCCTCACCGTCGCCAACAACCTCGCCATCGACCACCGCCTCGTCGGCAACCCGCTGGCCGCCCGCGAGCTCGACCAGGACACCGTCGAACGCGGCTCCGCCGTCCGCGGCCCGCACCACCCCTACACCCTCGGCACCAAGTCCAACCTGGCCCGCGACCTGCGCGAGATGGGCGACTACAAGGGCTCGGTCGAACTGCTCCGCGAGGTCACCGAAGCCTTCGCCGACCTCCCGCAGTCCGACCTGCCCGAGGAACTCCGCAACGCCAAGTCACTCGCCGTCTCGCTCCGCCGGGCCGGCCAGTACGCCGAAGCCCGCGAACTCACCGAACGCACCTACGAGCGGTACGTCGACCTGTTCGGCCCCGACTTCGCCGACACCCTCGCCTGCCGGCTCAACCTCGCCGCCGACCACAGCGCCGCCGGCGACAAGGAGACCGCCCGGGACATCGCCACCGACGCCTACGAAGGCCACCAGCGGCTCTTCGGCGACGACCACCCCTTCACCTTCGCCTGCGAGAACAACCTCGCCATCTACCTCCGCGGCTCCGGCGACCTCGAAGGCGCCATCGCCCACGGCCGCACCGCCGCCGCCGGCCTCGCCCGCGTACTCGGCGACGACCACCCCTTCGTCCTCAACGCCAACATCAACCTCGCCAACGCGCTCGCCGAGAACGGCCAGTACGACGAGGCCGAGACACTCGGCCGCACCGCCTACGACGGCCTGGTCGAGCGCTACAGCGCCACCCACCCCGACGCCCTCATCTGCCGCGCCAACCTCGCCGTCACCCTCCGCTCGGCCGGCCGCCGCGGCGAGGCCGAAGCCCTGCGCATGCAGGCGGTCGCCGGCCTCGTCGAACTCTTCGGCGAGGACCACCCGTCCGTCGTCGCCGCCCGCAGCTGGCAGCGCAGCAACCGCGACCTGGAACCGCAACCGCTGTAAGGCGGGGGCGCGGGCGGGAGAGGGACCGGGGCAGGAACGGGCCGGGGGAACCGCGCGGCACACCACTCACGCATGGTTCCCCCGGCCCGCGCCCCGCCTCCCGCTGCGCGGTGCTGTGCCCGTGCTGGCGTGGTGTCGTGCCCCCGCTGTGCGGTGTCGTGCCGGTGCTTCGCCGGGCTGCCGCCTTGCTGTGCTTCCTGGGCCTGGTCGCCGCCCCGCTGGGCTTTGTCCGTGCCGGGCCTGCGCTTCGCCGCGCCCCGCGCGGCTAGGCGTGGGCGGCCCAGCGGATGGCGCCGGTCATCTCCTTGAGGGAGCCGAAGTGCGCGGCGCCCGGTTCGAGGTAGAGCTGGGCGCCGGGGATGTGGTCGGCGAGCCAGGAGGAGTGGCCGACGGGGGAGAACTTGTCGTCGGCGCCGTGCCAGATCCGGACCGGGACGCCGATGGTGTCGACGGTGAAGCCCCAGTCGGCGATGAAGGCCAGCACGTCGTCGATCCAGCCGTCGGCGCCGTACCGGAACGCCTGCCGGTAGGTGGAGTGGAGCATCCGGCGGATGCCGATGTCGGCGACCACGGTGCGGTCCGGTGTGGAGAGTTCGGGCACCAGGTTGCGGATCAGCTGGGCCGGGTCGCGGCGGATCACCCGGGACCGGACCTGGAACGGGCCGGAGATCCGGGGCGGGCCCAACTCGGCCTGGCGGTAGGCGCGTTCGTTGGACGGGGTCATGCCGTCGAACCAGTCGAGGCCGTCCGCGTGGCGCGGGGCCAGCGAGACCTGGGTGGCGGCCCTGAGCACCCGCTCGGGCAGCAGCGCGGCGCAGGCCAGCGCGTGCGGGCCGCCGCCGGAGCGGCCGACCACGGCGAAGCGGTCGAGGCCGAGCGCGTCGGCGATGGTCGTGACGTCGGCTGCGGCGGCGGCGACGTCCCGGCCGGGCAGTCGGGTGGACTCGCCGTAGCCGGGGCGGTCGAACGAGATCAGCCGGACCCCCATCCGGGCCAGCACGGCGCCGCGCGGGGCCGGGCCGACCCGGCTGCCGGGGGTGCCGTGCAGCAGGAACACGGGCCTGCCGGAAGGGTCCCCGGACGTCTCGACGGCGAGGACGCCGCCGTCCGGCGTATCGATCTTCCGTGTCGCCACGCGGCTCTCCATGGTCAGCTGGGGATGTCGAGGCTGCGCACCTCGCGGCGGGCCTGCCAGGTGGTGTGCTCCCGGGAGATGGCGTCCTCGGCGTCCCGGGCGAGCCGGGCCCAGATCTCCTCGGCGTCCGCGGCGCCCAGGTCGGCGGCGGCCAACTGGGCTTCCACCTTGGAGAGTTCGGCGGCCGCCAGGGTGTAGGCGGCGGCCTGCGGGCGGTACTGGCGGAGCTGGGCCCAGGCCGAGATGGACGCGGCGACGGCGGAGATCGAGCCGAGCGCGTCGAAGCTGAACTCGCCGAGCGCCCGCAGCACGGCGAGCAGCAGGCCGAGGGCGGGCAGCACGATGGCGAGCCGGCCGACCCGGCGGGTCGCGTTGCGGCACTGGATGGCCTTGGCCTGGTACCACTGGCGCTGGCTCTGCACCCGCTCGCGCAGGTAGACCTCGCGGCGCACCGGCAGCGGCTGGTCGCGCAGCCGCTCCATGGTCTCGGTGATCTGCGGGTGGCGGGCCGGGGCGCGCCAGGTGCTGAGCTCGGCGGTGACTCCGGGGGAGACCAGGTCGGTGTCGAACTCGCCCAGGATTCCCGACAGTTGGATGTCGTAGAGGCGGTCGGCGTCGGGCAGCTTGCGCGGCGGCGGCTGGTAGGAGTCGGCCCGCACCGCGTACTTCCACACCAGGGTCTTCACCGACTCGGCGACCGCCCGGCCGTCGTACCAGAGCCGCTGCGGGTTCTGCCGGGCCACCGTGACGGCGATGAACAGCGCGCCGAGGTAGGCCGCGGCGGCGGCCCAGGCCCAGACCGCGCCGTCCGCCGAGCCGGCGAAGGCGGCGCCGACCAGCAGCAGCAGTTCCCAGCGGGAGAGCGCCACCGCCCGGGCCTGCCCCTGCAGGGACGCGCCGTCGGCGGCCCAGAAGACGCGCGGGAGCAGGTCCTGCTCCCGCACGAAGCCGATCGAACGCCCAGCCCCAGCCCCAGCCGCCATCCCCGCCCCCGCAGCGCAAGTCCCACCGGTCTCGGGAGTCCTGCCCAGTGACGGGCGAACTCACACGAGGCGTACCGGAGTTGGCCGAATGGGGCGGGTCCGCGCCACGGTCCGGGGGCGGATCGGGGCGCGGGCTACCAGGCGTAGAAGATCCGGTCCGCGTTGTCGGCGATCACCTTGTTGTTCCACTCGGTGCCGCCGTCCACGTTGCCGGAGCGGAACAGCGGCGGGGTGATGCCGCGGTCGGCCAGCTTGGCGATCGCCGAGGCGGTCACCGACTGCATCAGGGCGCTGGTGGTGATGGTCGACACCGAGCCGAACGGGGCGCCCGCGCCGGGGTGGTCGAGCTCGCCGTCGCCGAGGCCGATCTTGCTGTCCAGGACGACGTCGCAGTTGTCCTTCAGGTAGGTGCCGGACGGGTCGTTGGAGCTGACCGCGCCCGGGTAGGCCAGCGAGGTCACGCCGATCACCTTCAGGCCGCGGTCGCGGGCGTGCCGGGCCAGCTCGACCGGCATCACCTGGCGGCCGGAGAGCGAGATCACGAACAGCAGGTCGCCGCTGCGCGCCGGGGTCAGGTCGAGCGTGGTGGTGGCCAGGCCGGAGACCCGCTCCAGGGCGCTGCCCAGGTGCGCGGGCATCACGTTGACGCCGGTCATCCCGGGCACGTTCAGCAGGTTCATCACGACCAGCCCGCCGGCCCGGTAGACCACGTCCTGGGCGGCCAGCGAGGAGTGCCCGGCGCCGTAGGTGAAGATCCGCCGCCCGTGCTCGACGGCCTCGGCCAGCAGCTCGGCGGCGGCCTCGATGTTCTCCCCCTCCTCGGCGCGGATCCGCTCCAGGTGGGCCACGGCGGCGTCCAGGTACCGGCCGACCAGTTCGCTCATCTCTGCTCCGTACGGGCTCGGGCGCGGCCGGTGGTCCAGACCGCTGGTGGGAGAAAGCTACGGCGTGCACGGTGGCCCGCGCCGGACCCGGCTGTCAACAGCCACGGAAGAGTGCGGGCATAGCCGGCTCGCGCACCTGGTTGTTACCCGGGTACGTCAGAATTGGCGGTGAGGACACCGAAGAACGGAGCCAGGGGCGATGTCAGGGCTGATCGACACCACTGAGATGTACCTCCGCACCATCCTGGAGCTGGAGGAAGAGGGCATCACCCCGATGCGCGCCCGGATCGCCGAGCGGCTGGAGCAGTCCGGCCCGACGGTGAGCCAGACGGTGGGCCGGATGGAACGCGACGGCCTGCTCCAGGTCGCCGAGGACCGGCACCTCGAACTGACCGGCGAGGGCCGCAAGTTGGCCGTCCGGGTGATGCGCAAGCACCGGATCGCCGAGTGCCTGCTGGTGGACGTGATCGGCCTGGAGTGGGAGCAGGTGCACGAGGAGGCCTGCCGCTGGGAGCACGTGATGAGCGAGACCGTCGAGCGCAAGGTGCTCGCGATGCTCGGCCACCCCACCCAGTCCCCGTACGGCAACCCGATCCCGGGCCTGGACGAGCTCGGCGACACCAAGGCCGAGGGCGAGGGCTACGACGCCGGGCTGGTGACGCTGGAGGCCGTGGCCGCCGAGGACGGGACGGACGTGGTGGTCCGCCGGATCGGCGAGCCGATCCAGACCGACGGCGAGCTGATGCGCACCCTGCGCCGGGCGGGCGTCCGCCCCGGGGCGACGGTCCGGGTCTCCCCGGCGGCCGGCGGCGTGCTGGTCGGCACCGGCGAGAGCGCGGCCGAGCTCGGCAAGGAGATCGCCGCGCACGTGTTCGTCGCGCAGCCCTAGGGTCCGGCGCACGGCGCGCAGCGCGGGGCGCGCGGCACAAGGCGCGCAGTGCAGGGCCCGGTGTCCCCACACCGGGCCCTGCGCCGTTCCCCCGCCGGTCGCGGTCGCGTGCGGCTCCCCGGCCGCGCCCGCCCACGCCCTCCCTCCCGCCCCGTTCCCCGCCCGCCCTCCCCTGTCGGTGTCCCCACCGGCTCCCCGCCGGTCTCCCCGCCCGCCGCCGCGTTCGGCTTCCCCGTCCGAACCCCCTCCCGGCGGCCCCTCCCCGGCCCTCGGCCGTTCCTCGCCGTTCCTCGCTCCGCTCCTTCCGCTGGCCCCCGTCCGTTCGGTGCCGACGCTGAGGATGATCCCCTCGGCAGCGGCGGCCAATCCTTGAGCGATGTCACCCGATCGGTGGGCTTCCCCCGTTGACCTGCGGGTATGACGACCGGTTCCGGAAGATCGCGCTCCGGACCGGCCGGAGCCGCCCCCGGGCACGCCGGAGGCGGGCCCCGCCCCCGGATCGGGGGCCGGACCCGCCGCGGCCGCGCGGGGTGCCGCGCGGACACGCCCCCGCCGGGATCGGCCGGGGCACGCTCGGGGGGTCAGCGCACGGCCGCCGCCGGGCGCTGGACGGCGCGCGGGGCCGCGGCCTCGCGCCCGCAGGCGTACGCGAGCGGGCTGATCAGCTCCAGCGCGTCCGGCAGCCAGCGGTTCAGCGCGGACGGCGGCCGGGCCCACTGCGCCGACGCGTACCCGCCGACCCGGGACGGCGGGGCCACCACCCAGTCGCCCTCGCCGCGCGCCACCAGGTCGAGCCGCTCCGGCGACCAGCCGATCTGCCGGAGCAGGTCCGGCAGTTTGTCGACCACCCCGGGCAGCACCAGGAAGTGCAGCCGCCGCCCGGTGCGCCCGGGCGCGGCCGGCACCGCGACCACCGGGCCGAGCTGCAGCCCCATCCGCTCCATCCGGGCCAGCGCCAGGCAGCCCGCCACCTCCGGCACGTCCAGCACGTCGAACGCCCGGCCGGTGGGGAGCAGGATCGACGCCTCCGGGTTCTCCGTCCACCACTTGCGGACCACCCCGGGCCCGGCGCTCGCCTTCCGCCGCCAGTCCGCGCCGACGGGGTGCGCACCGGGGAGCGCGCAGCCCTCCTCGCCGCAGGAGCAGCGGGCCGGGCCGTCGCCGTCGAGCAGCCAACTGCCCGGCGCGACCTCCCAGTGCCGGTCCTCGGCGTAGCGGACGGCTTCGATCAGCAGCGGCGGCAGGTTCTGTTCGGGGGCTCCCGGGGTGTTGTCCACGTGCAGCACAACTACCGTCCGTGAGTGCGGGTTACGGCCGGGGGCCGAACGCTTCGAACGGCGCGCGCGTTGTCACCCGGGACGGTGATCCTGGTCGGAACCCGTCAATCGAGCAGGGGCGGTAACGGGCGCAGTGGGGGCGCACAGGGGCATTCACCCGGGCGCGTGGGGAGCGGGTACGTCACCGTGGGTATTCCGCATGGTGTTGCACAGTCGTCGCCCTCCGGTCGGGTCCGGACGGCGTTGGGGAGGCGGAAAAATCCCATGGCCGCGAGACCACTCGTCGCACGAGAGCCGAACGAGCGTCTGCAGCAGCTGATCCAGGAGGCGGGCTGCTCCAACGCGGGCCTGGCCCGCCGGGTCAACCTCTGCGGAGCCGAGCACGGACTCGACCTTCGCTATGACAAGACCTCGGTCGCCCGCTGGCTGCGCGGGCAACAACCCCGGGGGCAGGCCCCCGCGGTGATCGCCGAGGCGCTCGGGCGCAAGCTCGGCCGCGGCGTGACCGTGGACGAGATCGGCATGGCCGACGGCAAGAGCCTCAGCTCCGCCGTCGGCCTGCAGTTCGTGCCCAGCCTGGGCGCCGCGCTGGAACAGATCTGCGAGCTCTGGCGCAGCGACGTCGGCAAGCGGGACTTCCTGGCCGGCACCACCGTCGCGGCCTCCGCGCTGGTCGAGCCCAGCCGGGACTGGCTGATCACCCCGCCGGACCCGGTGGTCGCCCGCACCGGCGGCACCCGGGTCGGGCTGGCCGACGTGGCCGCGATCCGGGCCACCACGCAGATGCTGGTCGACCTCGACCACCGGTTCGGCAGCGGCCACGTCCGCCCGGTCGTGGTGCACTACCTGAACAGCGTGGTCTCCGGCTTCCTCGGCGGCTCCTACCGCGACGAGACCGGCCGCCAGCTCTTCGGCGCCGTCGCCCGGCTGACCGAACTGGCCGGCTACATGGCGGTCGACACCGGCCAGCCCGGACTCGCCCAGCGGTACTACATCCAGGCGCTGCGCCTGGCCCAGGCCGCCGACGACCGCGGCTACGGCGGCTACGTGCTCGCCGCCTCGATGAGCCACCTCGCCGCGACCCTCGGCAACCCCCGGGAGATCGCCCAACTCGCCCGCGCCGCCCAGGAGGGCGCCCGCACGGTGGCCACCCCCACCGCGATGGCGATGTTCTACGCCGCCGAGGCGCGCGGGCACGCCCTGCTCGGCGACGCGTACGCCTGCGAGAACGTCGCGGCGAAGGCGCTGGCCGCGATGGAGCGCCGCAACCCGGCCGACGACCCGGACTGGATCGTGCACTTCGACGAGGCGTACCTCGCCGACGAGTTGGCGCACTGTCACCGGGACCTCCAGCAGGGCGAGCGGGCCGAGCACTACGCCCGCACCGCGCTCGAACTGCACCCCGCGCACCGGGTCCGCCGGCGCGCCGTCGACCTGGTGCTGCTCGCCACCGCCCAGCTCCAGCAGCGCGACCTCGAACGCGCCTGCGAGACCGGCACCGAGGCGGTCCGGCTGCTCAGCGGACTGCGCTCGAACCGCGGCGTCGAGTACCTGGACGACTTCCGCACCCGGCTGGAGCCGTACCGCGGCCACCGCGCGGTGCGCGAGTTCCACGCCCGGATGGACGGGGAGGCGGCGTAGCCGGAGCCCGGCCCCGGCCGGCGCCGGGGCCGGGCCGCGCGAACGTGAAGCAATAGCACAGAACAGCGGCCCGCGTAGTCACCTGTGCCGGTGAACCGGTAGCGTGGCCTCGCAGTTGTGGTCCGCCGTCAGCACAACCGGTCCGGCGGGGCAACCGAGAGGCCCGGGATCCCGGTGCCGTGCACAGGTGAGGAATCGCGTTGAGCCAGCGCCGCTCGTATCCCAACTCCGGCGACTTCAATCTCGACGACCTGTTCCGCCCGGAGCCCGCCGCAGACGGCCAGGGCAATCCGGCGCAGGCCGCCCAGCCGCCGTACGCGCAGCCCCCGTACGCCCAGCCGCAGCAGCCCGTCCCGCCGCAGGCCCCCGTCCCGCAGCAGCAGTCCGCGCCGCCGCTCGGCCAGAGCGGCAGCCCGGAGTACTGGGGCGCGCCCGCGCAGCAGCCCGCGGCGGCCCCGCAGGCCGACGAGGGCGCCACCCAGTACCTCCCGCCCTACCCGTCCGGCGGCCCGTCCGTGGGCGGCCCCGCGGCGGGCACCCAGCCCGGCTTCCCGGCCCAGCCGCCCGCCTTCGCACCCCAGCAGCCCCCGCAGGCCCCGCAGCCCGGCTACCCCGCTCCGCAGACCTTCGGCGGCGGCGTCCCGGGCTACGGCGCCCCGCAGCAGGGCTACGAGCAGCAGGGCTACGAGCAGCAGCCGCCGCAGGGGTACGCCCCCGGCGGCTACCAGCCGCAGCCGGCGGCGGGCGGCGGCCGCAAGCCCGACAAGAAGGTGCTGATCGGCGCGGGCGTGGCCGGCGTCGCGGTGATCGCGGTGCTGGTCGGCGTGCTGGCCAGCGGCGGCGGCGACAAGAAGGACGAGAAGACCGCCAAGGGCGGCACCGCGGCCACCCAGAGCGCGGCCGCGCCCAGCGCGAACAGCGGGAACGCCGCGGTCAGCCCCGAGACGAAGGCGCAGGCGCAGGCGATGTCCGACCTGCTGGGCACCGCGAGCGCCAGCCGCACCTCGGTGGTCAACGCGGTCACCGCGGTCGGCAAGTGCCAGAGCCTGCCCGAGTCGCAGGCCGCCCTCACCGCGGCCGCCGCGCAGCGCCAGGACCTGCTCAAGAAGCTCGGCGACCTCAAGGTCGACCAGCTCGCCGACGGCCCGAAGCTGGTCGCCCAGCTCCAGCAGGCGTGGCAGGCCTCCGCCACCGCCGACACCGAGTACGCCGGCTGGGCCGGCGACCTGGTGGCGGGCTGCGACCCGGCGAAGGCCAAGGACAACGAGCACTACCGCAACGGCAACACCGCGAGCGGCACCGCGACCACGGCGAAGGAGCAGGCGTCCAGCCTGTGGGGGGCGATCGCCGGCAAGACCGGGCTGCAGGGCAAGAGCGCGAGCGAGCTGTAGCGGCGGGGGCGACGCGGCGGGGCCGCGACGAGGGTTGCTCGTCGCGGCCCCGCCGCGTCGCCCGGCCGGTCGCCCGGTCAGGCCGGGGGCCTGCCGTTGGTGAGGACCCAGCGGATGTCGGTGAAGCCCTGGCGCTGCTCGGTCAGGCGGCCGTTCTGGACCCGCTGGAAGGTGACCGAGGTGTTCACCAGGCGGGGCGAGTTCGCGCTGGGCAGCATGTTGGTGACGCCCCAGCCGAGCGGCGGGGTGGCTCCGGCGGTGTCGATCGGGTCGCCGCTGTCCAGGATGACCTGCAGCGCCTTCGGGGTGATGGTCCGGCTCTTGTCGATCCGGCCGGCGGCCTGCCGGAGCACCTCGTAGGCGACCCAGGTGGTCTGCACGCCGGGGTCGGAGACGTCGATGGTGGCGCCGTTGCCGTAGCCGCGGACGGTCTCGCGCAGCCCGTCCCAGACCCTGGAGGACTCGGCCGGGAACCAGCCGGTGGCGTACGCGCCGTGCAGCGGGCCGCTGTCGCCGCCGGTGGAGTCGACCACGGACTGCTGGAACGAGCCGATCACCGAGGCGAGCTGGGTGTTCTTCGGGTTGGCGCGGCGGTACGGGTCGAGCAGGTTGGCGGTGGGCTCGGCGCCGAGCGCGGAGAGCACGCAGTTGCCCGGCCGGTCGTCGCCGATGGCCCGGCGGGTGTACGCCGAGTAGTCGTTGGACTTCTCGGGGGCCTTGATGTCGGTGAGCTTGACGTCGGTCTGCCGGACGGCGCCGCCGAGGTAGTTGACCAGTGCGTCGCCGGCCCGGCTGTCCGGGCGGATCAGCGAGATCTGCTTGCAGCCGGCCTCGACCAGCTGGCGTCCGCTGCCCGCGACCAGGGCGGGCAGGCCGCCGTTGACGGGGTAGGACAGCGGGCTGCTGAACTCCGGGCCGGAGAGGCCGTAGCCGCCGATGAACGGGATGCCGGCCTGCTCCAGGATCGGCATGAAGCTGCTGCCGTACTGGCTGGCCGAGCCGACCACGGCGACCGCGTGCGCGCTGACGGCCTGCTCGGCGCAGGCGGTGGCGCCGTCGGTGCTGTCGTGCTCGTTGCAGGTCAGGACGCGGACCTTGCGGCCGGCCAGGCCGCCCTGGTCGTTGAGCTGGCGGCCGACGGCGTCGGCGAGCGCGGTCATGCCGGGGCGGTCCGCGGCGCCGGTGCCGGACGGGGCCCAGGTCATCACGGTGACGTCCTTGCCGGCGGCGTCGGCGGCGGCGGGTCCGCCACAGGCGGAGAGCAGGGCGGGCAGGACCGCGGCCGAGGCGGCGAGAGCGGCGGTGGTGCGGCGGCGTCCGCTGACGGCGGGTAGCGGGTGGGGGGTTCCGGTCCGCGTCATGGTGGCTCTTGTCCTCCCTGGACATGCTGCTTCGGGGTTCCCGGGCTCCGTTGCGCAGGCTCGGCGGATCAAGGGTGGTCGTCACCGCGCACGCCGAGAGGGACGCAAAGTGAACGGACCGCCAACGAGGGAGGAACACGGAGCGTTGCCGGTCGGTGACGCGTGTAGAGGCGGGAGTGGAGCCGCACCCGGAGGGGAACGTACGATCGGCTCCCGTGTCCGACAGCATCGATTCTCCGCAGCGGTCTGCCCGAAACACTTCTCGAACGGGCGCGCGCTCCAGCACGATGGGCGTCATGCCTCTGAGTGATCTGCCCTGGTGGCGTTGGCGGGCCCGGATCCGCTCGGCGCTGCACATGCTCTCCGACCTCGGTTTCCAGCAGCGGGCCTGGCTGGAGGGCGGCCGCGCGGGGTACGGCGACCCCTCCGACGCGGTGTACCGGCTGGTGGAGGACAGCTGGCTGGACCGCTGGTCGGCGGAGAAGTACGTCGGCTCGGTCTTCCGGGACTCCGCGGAGGCCGTCGCGGTGAACGCGGCGGTGCTGCGGGTGCTGCTGGTCGTGCACCAGGTCGGTGAGGACGCCCCGGCCGCCGCCTACCTGGCCCACCCGGACTGGTCGGAGGCGGTCCGCGCGGCCCGCGAGGCGCACCACCGGCTGGCCGTCGCCGACGGCGACGACCCGCAGTCGCCGCCGCTCCCGCTGGACGAGCTGGCCCGGCTGACCGCGCGCGGCTGAACCGGGCCGCGCCGGGCGGGGCCCGCCCGGCGCGGCGCGCCGGAGTCTCGGGTGCCGGGCGGCGCGGCCGCGGCCGCCCGATCTGTGCCAGGCTGGGCGGTCGCCGTCACCATCCGAGCCCAGAAACGGGGTCCCGCGCACCCATGGAAGAGACCGCCCGCTCGCAGTACGTCCTGACGCTGTCCTGCCCCGACAAGCAGGGCATCGTGCACGCGGTGTCCAGCTACCTGTTCATGACGGGCTGCAACATCATCGACAGCCAGCAGTACGGTGACGCCGGCACCGGACTGTTCTTCATGCGCGTGCACTTCTCCGCCGAGGAGCCGGTCACCGCGGAGAAGCTCCGGGCGAGCTTCGCCGCGATCGGCGCCTCGTTCCGGATGGAGTGGCAGATCCACGCGTCCGCCGAGCGGATGCGGGTGCTGCTGATGGTCTCCAAGTTCGGCCACTGCCTGAACGACCTGCTGTTCCGCACCCGGATCGGGGCGCTGCCGGTGGAGATCGCCGGGGTGGTCTCCAACCACACCGACTTCCGCGAGCTGACCGAGTCCTACGGCATCCCGTTCCACCACCTCCCGGTCACCCGCGACACCAAGGCGGACGCCGAGCAGCGGCTGCTCGACCTGGTCGCCGCCGAGCGGGTCGACCTGGTGGTGCTGGCCCGCTACATGCAGGTGCTCTCGGACGACCTGTGCAAGGCGCTGTCCGGCCGGGTCATCAACATCCACCACTCCTTCCTGCCGAGCTTCAAGGGCGCCAAGCCGTACCACCAGGCGCACGCCCGGGGCGTGAAGCTGATCGGCGCGACGGCGCACTACGTCACCGCCGACCTGGACGAGGGTCCGATCATCGAGCAGGAGGTCGCCCGGGTCACCCACGACGTGACGCCCGATCAACTGGTCGCGCTGGGACGGGACGTCGAGTGCCAGGCGCTGGCCCGCGCGGTGAAGTGGCACAGCGAGCGCCGGGTGCTGCTGAACGGTTCGCGCACCGTGGTGTTCGCCTGACCCGGGGCCCGGACTCCGAGCCCCGGACTCCGGGCCCCGGCCGCCGTCCGGCCCGACGTGCCCATCTGCCCGGCCGCACCCGGGTGTTCGAGCACCGGTGGACATTTGTAGGAAGGGTGGTTCGCTCGTGGCGCCCCGGTTCCGGGCTGTCGCGGGAGGTACGGTCTTGGGTACCCGTGAGGCCGGTGCCGCCGACCGGTCGTGCGAACCCCGGCCGGGTGAGCGGGACAGTATGCACCGAGCCGTCCCCCGAACGCTGGAATATGCCCGAAGCTCTTGCTGCGATCCGGCCGCGGAATCATTCTGGGGCGTATTCGTGTCGATGCCATGGGCAGTCGCGGGTCGGTGGCCTCCGCTCGGCGGAGCGGCCGACCGGACCGGCGGGACCAAACGGGCCGAATACCTAGTGCGGGTGGTGGAACGGTGCAGGTACTCCAGGTACAGCTGGCGGTCCAGGCGGACCCGGCTGAGGTGTCACGGGCCCGGCGGTGGGTCAGGGACCGGCTGCGGGCGGCCGGGATCGACCAGGACTCCGCGGTGGCCGAGACCCTGGTGCTGGTGGTCTCCGAGCTGGTCACCAACGCGGTGGTGCACACCGGCTCCCCGGCGGTGCTCAGACTGCTGGTGCCGGCCGACCCCGCCGCCGTGCCGCCCGCCGTCCGGGTGGAGGTCGCCGACGCCAGCCGCACCGCCCCCGCGCCGCGGCACGCGGGCGCCGACCAGGACGCCACCAACGGCCGCGGCCTGGAGCTGGTCGAGCTGCTCTGCGAGCGCTGGGGCTGGTACCCGGAGGGCTCCGGCAAGCGGGTGTGGTGCGAGATCGGCGATCCGGACGGCGCGGTCGGCGCGCTCGCCGCGCGGCCGGCGGCCTCGGCGGCCCCGGTCGCCTCGCCGGTCCCGGCGCGCTGAGCGGCCGCCCGGCGGTGCCGGCCCGCGCGCCCGCCCGGGGCGCTGCCGCGCGCCGGTCGCGCGCTGTCCACACCCCGGATGATCCGGTCTGAATTTCGGACAACCCATTGACGTGACGTATCCGACTGATCACTCTTGGGTGCGGCGCCCGTTGCGAGGGGACGCCGAGGGAGCCCGGGCGGTGCCGACACTCAGGGGGTCGTTGGCCGACTCCGCCCGGAACCTCGGCGAGATCGGGCCGCCCCGGCGTCACGGCTTTCAGGGTCCGGACGCCGACCGGACGGCGGGCCGCCGTGCCGTGCTCGGGGCACGCGCGGCGGCCCGCCGGTTCCGGGTCCGCCCCAGGTGGGCGGGGTCGCGGGCGGGGCGACGGACGGGGCAGAGGCCGCATCGTGACCCAAAATCACTGGAAACCGGTAGTGGTCTACACCAAAACTGAGGTCGTGACCGCACCCGAACTGCATACCGCCCCCACCCCGCAGGTCAGTACGGCGAAGGCGCCCGCCATCTGGTCGGGCAGCTTCCGGCTCTACTTCACCGCCCGCACCGCCGGGCTGCTCAGCGACGCGATGCTCCCGGTCGCCGTCTCGGCCGGCCTGATCACCGCCCACTACAAGACCTCCGAAGTCGGCTTCGCGATGGCCTTCCTGCTCGGCCCGTTCGCCGGCCTGGTGCTGTTCGGCGGCGTGCTCGCCGACCGGTTCACCGCCCGGCGCCTGATGATCTTCGCCGACCTGCTCAACCTCCTCACCCGGGTCCTGCTCGCGGTGCTGTTCTTCCGCGGCCTCGACCAGCTCTGGCAGCTCTACCTGCTGCTCGCGCTGGCCGGCACCGCCGCCGCGATGTTCCAGCCCGGCGCCGCCTCCACCGTCCCGCTGGTCTCCCGCGACGTGCAGGGCGCCAACGGCGTGCTGCGGATCTCCGAGGCGCTGGCCGGCCTGGCCGGCCCCTCGCTGGCCGCCGCGCTGATCACCCTCTCCACCGGCTGGGTGATGGTGCTCGCCGCCGTGATGTACGCGGTCAGCGCCGGCTGCCTGTTCGCCCTGCGGCTCGGCCCCGTCCCCGCGCCGCCGCCCGGCGACAGCCTGTGGCGCAACCTGGTGGCCGGCTGGCACGAGTTCTGGTCCCGCAGCTGGATGTGGGGCGTCATCCTGATCTGGATGGTCTTCACCGTCCTGTCCTGGGGCCCGCTCGCCCCGGTGGTGGTCGGCGACATCGCCAAGCGCGACGGCGTCGTGGTCTACGGCGTGATCAACAGCATGCTCGGCGCGGGCACCATCATCGGCGGCGTGCTGGCGATCCGGCTCAAGCCGACCCGCCCGCTGGCCGCCGGCGCCTGCGCCGTGTTCCTGTTCGCCGTCCAGCAGTTCGCCTTCGCGGCCGGCCTGCCCTGGCCGCTGCTCGGCACCGCCCAGCTGGTCTCCGGCATCGGCATCAGCTTCTGGGGCGTCATGTGGGCCACCAGCGTGCAGACCCAGGTCCCCGGCGAGGTGCTCAACCGGATCCACGCGTACGAGGTGGCCGGCTCGGTCTGCATGTTCCCGCTCGGCTCGGCGCTGGCCGGCCCGGCCGTCGAGCTGTTCGGCACCACCCGGGTCTACCTGATCGGCGGCGTCGTCACCCTGGCCACCGCCGCCGCGCTGCTGCTCAGCCGGCCGATCCGCGAACTGCGCCGGGTCCCCGACGGCGAGATGGTCGCCTCCGGGCACTGAGCGGACCGCCCCGGGGCCGGCCCCGGCTGTCAGGAATTCGGGCATCCGTGGCAGTCGGGGCCGTCGCGGGAGGGCCGGTCCGGTCGGGAGACTCGGACGGGTGAAGGAACCGCAGCTCACCGCCGAATCCCCCGCCCCCGCAGCCTCCCGCAGCCCCGGCGCCCCGCGCGCGCCCCGCATCCACTACGGCTGGATCGTGGTCGCCGTCTCGCTGCTCGTCCTGATGGGCTCGGCCGGGTTCCGGTCCGCGCCCAGCCTGATGATGGACGCGCTGCACGACGAGTTCGGCTGGTCGCGCGCGACCATCTCCAGCGCGGTCTCGGTGAACCTCGCGCTGTACGGCGTCACCGCGCCGTTCGCCGCCGCCCTGATGGACCGCTTCGGCGTCCGCCCGGTGGTGGTCTGCGCGCTGCTCGCCATCGCCACCGGCAGCGGCCTCAGCATCCTGATGACCCGGCCCTGGCAGCTGGTCCTCGGCTGGGGCGTCGTCGTCGGGCTCGGCAGCGGCTCGATGGCCGGGGCCTTCGCCACCACCGTCTCCGGCCGCTGGTTCCAGGCCCGGCAGGGCCTGGTCACCGGCGTGCTGACCGCCGCCGGGGCGGCCGGCAACCTGGTCTTCATGCCGCTGCTCGCCGCCCTGGTCGAGCGGCACGGCTGGCGCACCGCGGTCGTGCTGGTCTCGCTCTGCGCCACCGCCGTGGCCGTCCCCGTCCTGCTGCTGATGCGCGAACGGCCCGCTGACGTCGGCCAGTTGCCCTACGGCGCGACCGAGGCCCCGGCGCCGGCCGCGGCCGGCGGCTCGGCGGTCGCCCGCACGCTGCGGGTGCTGCGGACGGCGCTCCGGCAGCGGGTCTTCTGGCTGCTCGCCGGGTCCTTCGCGATCTGCGGCGCCACCACGGTCGGCCTGGTCGGCACCCACTTCATCCCGGCCGCGCACGACCACGGCATGCCGGTGACCACCGGCGCCTCGCTGCTCGCCCTGATCGGCCTCTTCGACATCGCCGGGACGGTCGCCAGCGGCTGGTTCACCGACCGCTTCGACTCCACCGGGCTGCTGATCACCTACTACACCCTGCGCGGACTCTCGCTGGCCTGCCTGCCCGCCCTGTTCGGGGAGAGCCTGCGGCCGCCGATCCTGGCCTTCGTGATCTTCTACGGCCTGGACTGGGTCGCCACCGTCCCGCCCACCGTCGCGCTCTGCCGCCGCCACTTCGGCGCCGACGCCCCGGTCGTCTTCGGCTGGGTGCTGGCCGCCCACCAGCTCGGCGCCGCCGCCGTCGCCGGCCTGGCCGGCCTGGCCCGCGACAGCTTCGGCGACTACGACGCGACCTGGTACGCGGCGGGCGGCCTGTGCGCGGTCGCGGTCGGCTGCTGCGTGCTGCTGCGCCGGGGCGGCCCGGTCGGTGCCCCCGCCTAGGCTGGGCCCATGAGCCTGCGATTCGTCCTGGACCCCGAGCCGACCCCCGCGCTGCGCGAGGAGGTCACCGCGCTGTGGACCGAGGTCTCCAACGCCGGGGGCGCGGTCGGGTTCGTGCCGCCGGTGGCGGCCGCCGAGGTGCGGCCGGTCGCGGAGCGGCAGTTCGGGGCGCTCGGCCCGGACCGGCTGCTGGTGGGGTTCGAGCCGGGCGGCCGGGTCGCCGCGGTGCTGTTCTTCGAGGACATGCGGTTCGGGTTGATGGACCACTGGCGGATGCTGAAGCGGGTGATGGTGCACCCGGACTTCCAGGGCCGGGGCTACGGCGCGCTGCTGCTGGCGGAGGCGGAGCGGGTGGCCCGCGGCTGGGGGCTGGCCGGGCTGCGGCTGACGCTGCGCGGCGGGCACGGCCTGGAGGAGTTCTACGGCCGCAGCGGTTACGTCGAGGTGGGCCGGGTGCCGGGGGCGATCCGGGTCGCCCCCGGGGACGACCGGGACGACGTCACGATGTGGCTCGACCTGCGCGCCTGAGCGGTGTGAGGTCGTGCTTCACTGGGAGGGCCATTACCCCCGCGCGCCCTTCGGCGCGACCCGGCAGCGAAGGACGAACCCGGTGAGCAGCAAGAACCACGCCACGCTCCGCTACACCTCCCTGCGGGTGAGCATCTTCCTGGCCTGCCTGCTGGTCGCGCTGCTGCTGGGCCACTTCGAGGTGATCCCGGTGGTCGGCACGATGGGCCTGCTGCTGCTGTTCGCGCTGGCCGCGGTGGCCTCCTCGGCGCTCAGCTACGTCCTGCTGAGCAAGCAGCGCGACGAGATGTCCGCGCAGATCGCCGAGCGGATCGAGAACCGCAAGTCCCGCTCGGTGCTGCGCGACGCGGCCGAGGACGAGGCGGACGACGCGGCCCGGGCGGCCGTCGCCCAGCAGGCCCAGCCGGCCCGGCAGACCCAGGCCGGCTGACCGGCGTTGGCGGACAGCCCGCCCGGCGGGGGCGCGCGCCGGCGCCCGACCGGCCGTGACGTGGCCCGGCTGGCGGGCGTCTCGCAGGCGACGGTCTCGCTGGTGTTCTCCGGCAGCTCCGGGCACCGGGTCTCGGCGGCCACCAGGGAGCGGATCCACGACGCCGCCCGGGAGTTGGGCTACCGCCCGCAGGCCGCCGGCCGGCAGCTGCGGCTGGGGCGCAGCGGCATGGTGCTGCTGGCCGTGCCCAACCTGCTCGGCCCGTTCTTCGGCCGGGTGCTGACCGGCGTGCACGAGGAGGCGGCCCGGCACGGCCTCGCGGTGGTGGTCTCCAGCGGCTGGGACGCGGCGGTGCTGGCCGAGGCGGCCGCCGCCGGCCGGTTCGACGGGCTGCTGGTCTGCTCGCCCGACGACCGGCAGCTCGGCGCGCTGCCGGCGGACACCGCGGCGGTGTTCCTGGACGCCGACCCGGCGGCCCACCCGGGCCGCCCGACGGTGGAACTCGACCTGGCGGCGGGCATGCGGGCCGCCGTCGACCACCTGGTCGGGCTGGGGCACCGGCGCTTCGGCTACCTGCGCTCGGCGCACTCGGCGCACACCTTCCGGGTCCGGCAGGCGGCGTTCGCGGCCGCCTCGGCGGGCCTCGGCCTGGAGGTCAGGGAGCTCGCGGTCAGCCTGAACGACGGCAGCCGGGAGGCGGCCCGGGCCGCCCGCGAGCTGCTGGCCGGGCCGCGGCCGCCGCGCGCGGTGGTCTGCGACGACGACGTGGTGGCGTCCGGCCTGTACCGGGCGGCCGGCGAGCTGGGGCTGCGGATCCCGACGGACCTCTCGGTGGTCGGGATGGACGACGTCCCGGTGGCGGAGCTGCTGAGCCCGCCGCTGACCACCGTCGACCTGCCGGGCGAGCGGCTCGGCCGGGCCGGGCTGGCCCTGCTGGCCGCCCTGCTGGGCGGCGAAGCCCCGCCGCCGGTGGCCCCGTTGGCGACCGCCCTGGTGGTCCGCGGCTCCACCGCCCCGGCCTGAGCGGCCTACTGCTCGCCGAGGACCATCCACTTCTCCGGCCGGCTCATCGGCGCGAAGCCGACCTTGGCGTACACCTCGTGCGCGTCCCGGGTGGCGAGCAGCAGCCGGCGCAGGCCGAGCGCGGCCAGCTCGTCGCGGACGGCGGCGGCCAGCGCGGTGCCCAGGCCGCGGCCGCGGGCCTCCGGGGCGATGAACACGTCGCACAGCCAGGCGAAGGTGGCGTGGTCGGTGACCACCCGGGCGTAGCCGACCTGCGCGCCCGAAGCGTCCTCGTACAGGCCGAAGTTGAGCGAGTGGTCGATCGCCAGGTCCTGCTTCTCGCGGGGCCGTCCGAGCGCCCAGTAGGCGTCCTCGGAGAGCCAGCGGTGCACGGCCGCCCGGTCCAGGCGGGCGGGGTCGGTGGAGACGGAGTGTCCGGCGGGGAGGTCGAAGCGCGTCATGCGGCGCATCCAAGCAGGTCGGGGGCAGTGCGGGCGAGCGCTTTGGCGGGGCTCAGGCGGGGAGCGGGACGGCCGCGGCCGGGCGCAGCCGGGTGCGGGTGGCGAGCAGCAGGGCGCCGCCGAGGGTGATGCCGCCGACCGCGCAGAGCGCGACGGCGTGCAGCGAGCCGTCGACCAGGGCGCCGGAGACCGCGTAGCCGGCCGCGTTGCCGGTGGCGAACAGGGTGACCAGCCAGGCGAACGCCTCGGTGACGGTGCCGGTCGGGGCCAGTTCGGCGACCAGCACGAACGCGGCGGCCAGCAGCGGGGCCAGGCCCAGGCCGGAGACGAAGGCGGCGGCGGCCATCGGCCAGGGGCCGGGCAGGAGCAGCAGCGGCAGGTAGCAGGCGGCCATGCCGAGGGCGAGCACCCAGGTGCGGGTCGCGGTGCCGGCCCGCCAGCGGGCGGCGCCGTAGCCGAGGGCGCCGAGCAGTCCGGCCAGCGCGGCCAGCGCGAGCAGGGTGCCGGCGCCGCCGGGCAGGCCGCCGGGGTGCTGTTCGGCGTACGCGATGAACAGCACGTTCTGCGCGCCGACCGCCCAGCCGGCGCCGGCCAGGCCGAGCAGCAGCAGGACCAGGCCGGGGGAGCGCAGCGGTCCGAGCAGTCCGGCGCCGGCCGCCCGGGGCGGGGCCTGCCAGGCCCGGGCGGGCGCGGAGCCGGCCACCACCAGGGCGCCGAGCAGGCCGAGCACGGCGGCGGTCCAGAGCGCGGCGGTGGGGGAGAGCGCGCCGGCGATCCCGGCGACGGCGAGCGGCCCGGCGACGTACAGCACCTGCTGGGAGGCGGAGTCGAAGGCGTACGCGGTGTCGAGCTGGTCCTCGGCGACGACGTCGGGCCAGAGCGAGCGCAGGCAGGGTTCCAGCGGGGGCATGCAGAGCCCGGCGACGGCGGCGCCGAGCGGGGCGGCGAGCGCGTCGCCGGGGGCGAGGGCGAGCAGCGCGTAGCCGGTGCCGGCCAGCGCGGCGGAGGCGACCAGGACGCGGGGCTGCCCGGTCAGGTCGACGATCCGGCCCAGCACGGGCCCGCCGACGGCGGCGGCGATCGCGTACGCGGCGGTGGCCAGGCCGATCCGGCTGTACGGGGTGCCGGCCTCGCGCAGGGCGAGCGCGATGACCAGGGCGGTCATGCCGGCCGGGAGCCGGCCGAGCAGGGTGCCGAACAGGAGCCGGGCGACGTGCGGGGCGCGGAGCAGTGCGGCGTAGCCCATGGGCGTCCTTCCGGGGGGTCTGGTCCGGGGGTCGCTTCAAGTTATACGTATAACTGATCGGCGTCAAAGCTGCCCGGTGATCGCTGATGGCCCGTCAGGAAAGGGTGGTTCGGTAACGATCTCAAACAAGTACTTTGAACATCTCAAAGGTTTGTTGCTAATGTGCCGCTCATGACCACCGCAGACGCCGCGCGCCAGGCCGGGACGAGCACCCCGCTCATGCCGCGCTGCCCGCGTCTGCCCGGTGCCGTGGACGGCCCGCGCCGCTGTCGCTCCGGCGGCTGTATGCGGGCGGCACGCCACTCCTGACGCCGACCGGTCCCCTCCGGTCCTCCCGGGTCTCCCCGCCCGGTCCCGCGTCCGTCGTGCCGCCGCCTCCGCTCCTCCCCCCGCCTCGCTCCACCACCCCCCGGAGACGCACACCCATGTCCACCGCGCCCGCGCCCACCCTGCTGGGACGCCTCCGCCGCACCCCCTTCTGGGTCCAGATCGTCGGCGGCCTCGTCCTCGGCCTGCTGCTCGGCTGGATCGCCAGGTCCGGCGACGTGTCCTGGCTGAAGACCACCCTCGACACCATCGGCAAGACCTTCGTCCAGCTGCTCAAGCTGGCCGTCCCGCCGCTCGTCTTCACCGCGATCATCGTCTCGGTCGCCAACCTGCGGAACGTCACCAACGCCGCCCGGCTGGCCGCCCGCACGCTGTTCTGGTTCCTCGCCACCTCGCTGATCGCGGTCGCCGTCGGCCTCGGCCTCGGTCTGCTCACCGACCCCGGCAAGGGCGCCAACCTCTCCACCGCGGGCGTCAAGGGCGTGGACAAGAGCGGTACCTGGGTCGACTTCCTGACCGGCATCATCCCGACCAACATCGCCGACGCCTTCCTGAAGGTGAACGTCCTCCAGATCGTCTTCCTCGGCGTGGTCGTCGGCGCGGCCCTGCTCAAGCTCGGCGACAAGGCCGAGCCGGTCCGCAAGCTCTCCGAGGCCGTCCTCGAACTCGTCCAGACCGCCCTGTGGTGGGTCATCCGGCTCGCCCCGCTCGGCACCCTCGGCCTGATCGGCAAGTCCGTCGCCATCTACGGCTGGGACCTGCTCAAGCCCTTCTCCACCCTCACCATCGACGTCTACGCCGGCTGCGCGATCGTCCTGTTCGGCGTCTACTCGCTGCTGCTGCGCTTCGCCGCCGGCCTCAACCCGCTGAACTTCTTCAAGGGCGCCTGGCCCGCGATCCAGCTCGCCTTCGTCTCCCGCTCCTCGGTCGGCACCCTGCCGGTCACCCGCCGCGTCACCGAGCGCCTCGGCGTCCCGTCCGAGTACGCCTCGTTCGCGGTCCCGTTCGGCGCCACCACCAAGATGGACGGCTGCGCCGCGATCTACCCGTCGCTCGCCGCGATCTTCGTCGCCCAGGTGTACGGCATCCAGCTCGGCATCAAGGACTACCTGCTGATCGCCTTCGTCTCGGTCATCGGCTCCGCCGCCACCGCCGGCCTCACCGGCGCGATCGTGATGCTGACCCTCACCCTCTCCACCCTCGGCCTCCCGCTGGAGGGCGTCGGCCTGCTGCTGGCGATCGACCCGATCCTCGACATGATGCGCACCGCCACCAACGTGGCCGGGCAGGTCGTCGTCCCGATCCTGGTCTCCGCCCGTGAGAAGACCCTCGACCTCACCGCCTACAACGCCCCCACCGGCGACCTCCTCGCCGAGGACCGCCCGGCCGGCATCCCCGCCCAGGCCACCAAGGAGCCCGTCACCGCCTGACCGGCCCCGCCCCACGAACACGAAGGCCCGCACCTCGGGAGGGTGCGGGCCTTCGCCCGTTGGGGTGAGGACGCTTGGGGCGGGTCGGGGCGGTCGGTAGCGTGGGAGGCGACTGAAGGAGGGGCCGATGAGTGCGCTGCCCAGCGATGAGGAACCGTACGGCTCGGTCGACCCGGAGCAGGCGTTGAAGTACGCGATCCAGCACCACGCCGGTGACCGCGTCCAGATCGTGGAAGGGATCATCGAGCCGATGTCGCCGGGGTGGGACCACGAGTCGATCGCCAGCCACCTGCGCCGCCAGCTGACGGCCAGGGTCTTCGAGCTCGACTGCGTGATGGGCTCGGGGGACCTGGACCTGCCGGGGTCGAGCAACTGGTACATCCCCGATGTCGCGGTCGTGCCCGAGGCACTGGGGAAGGGCGCCGCGGCCCTGTTGCCCGATCAGACACTGCTGGTGGTCGAGGTGACCTCGGAGTCGAACGCGGACACCGACCGGGTGGTGAAGCGGCGCCGGTACGCCGAGTACGGGGCCCCGCTGTACCTGCTGATCGACCGGCAGGACCGGGCCTGCACGCTGTTCTCCGAGCCGGGCGCGCTGGGCTACACCCGGGCGGTCGGGCCGCTGCCGTTCGGGGAGCCGATCGAGCTGCCGGCGCCGTTCGGGCTGCGGGTGGACACCTCCCGCTTCTGAGCGGCTGCGGCCGGGGCCCGGAAAGCGGCGGCGCGGGGGAATGCGGGGGCGCCGGGGGGAATGCGGCGGGGATATCCGGAAAAGGCAGGAGGCCCGCCGGGGCGGGCCTCCTTGGGAACTGCTACTCGTACGGACCCGAGGGGCCGTGAGCGATCACTGGGAGATCCCGTCTCAGACGGGGGTGACGTTCTCCGCCTGCGGGCCCTTCGGGCCCTGGGTGACGTCGAAGCTGACCGCCTGGTTCTCCTCCAGCGAGCGGAAGCCGCTCGCGTTGATGGCGGAGTAGTGGACGAAGACGTCGGGGCCGCCGCCCTCCTGGGCGATGAAGCCGAAGCCCTTCTCGGCGTTGAACCACTTGACGGTTCCGGTCGCCATACCGTTCTCCTTGCGAGGGACGTTGTGGACGCCACACCTTGTGGCGCCCGGGTCCGCTGCGCTGATCGCCCCGCCTCCGGACGAGTCCGGAGTTTTTTCGCACAGTGCTTCAATCAATGCTCAATTGACGCCTGATACTGCTGAAAAATTACAAAAAGCCTGCGGTTACATGCTCCGCAGGCTCCAAGTACTGCAAGGGGAATCAAACTGCAACTGAGGGGAACGGTAGCACGCGGTGGCTGCCCCGACCAGGGGTGAACAGCGGTGTCGGACGGTGTGTCGGAGACCGGATGCGGAGCGTCCCAATCAGCGGGCATACCCTGCCGGGAGAGCACCAACGGCAAGGGAGCACACGGTGAGCAGTCGGGACGCGGACCGGTCGGAGACCGCGGTCAGGCCCCGGGTCGGCCATATTCAGTTCCTCAACTGCCTGCCCCTCTACTGGGGCCTCGCGCGCACGGGGAACCTGCTCGACCTGGACCTCAGCAAGGACACCCCGGAGAAGCTCAGCGACCGGCTGGTGGCCGGCACGCTCGACATCGGGCCGGTCACCTGCGTGGAGTACCTGCGCAACGCCGCCGAGCTGGTCGTCCTGCCCGACATCGCGGTCGGCAGCGACGGGCCGGTGATGTCCTGCGTGATCGTCAGCAAGGTCCCGCTGGCCGAGCTGGACGGCCGCCGGGTCGCCCTCGGCTCCACCAGCCGCACCTCGGTGCGGCTGGCCCGGCTGCTGCTGGAGGAGCGCGAGGGCGTCCGCCCCGAGTACTTCTCCAGCCCGCCCGACCTGGACGCGATGCTCGCCGACGCCGACGCCGCCGTGCTGATCGGCGACCCCGCGCTGCGCGCCTCGCTGGAGCAGGCCCCCCGGCAGGGGCTGGCCGTGCACGACCTCGGCGCGATGTGGAAGGAGTGGACCGGCCTCCCGTTCGTCTTCGCGGTCTGGGCCGCCCGCCGCGACTACGCCGAGCGGCACCCCGAGCTGACCACCGCCGTGCACCGCGCCTTCCTGGAGTCCCGCGACCTCTCGCTGGCCGAGGCCGCCCAGGTCGCCGAGCAGGCCGCCCGCTGGGAGGAGTTCGACGCCCCGCTGCTGGAGACGTACTTCTCCAAGGCGCTGGACTTCTCGCTCGGCGCCCGCCAGCTGGCCGGCATCGCCGAGTTCGCCCGCCGGGTCGCGCACGACAGCGGCTTCGCCCCCGACGTGCCGGTCCGGCTGCTGGAGACCGCGCCGGTCGTCGTCTGAGCGAAGCGTGTACCGGGCCGCGGCCGCCCTGCGATGATCGGACCCGGCCGGGGCGGCGGCCCCCGGCGGCGGGAGGCGGACGGGCATGGAACGGCTGGCGGCTGACGACCCGTCGGTGATCGGCGACTACCGGCTGCTGCGCCGGCTCGGCGCGGGCGGCATGGGACGGGTCTACCTGGGCCGGACCGCGGGCGGCCGGACCGTCGCCGTCAAGGTGGTGCGCCCGGAACTCGCCGACGACCCCGAGTTCCGGGCCAGGTTCCGCCAGGAGGTGTCCGCCGCCCGCCGGGTCGGCGGCCGCTGGACCGCCCCCGTGCTGGACGCCGACACCGAGGGCCCGCACCCCTGGGTCGCCACCGGCTACGTCGCCGGACCGGCCCTCGGCGAGGCCGTCCGGACCGGCGGCCCGCTGCCCGCCGCCTCGGTGCACGCCCTCGGCGCCCGGCTCGCCGAGGCCCTGGAGCAGGTGCACGCGCTGGGCCTGGTGCACCGGGACGTCAAGCCGTCCAACGTGCTGCTCACCCTGGACGGCCCCCGGCTGATCGACTTCGGCGTGGCCCGGGCGCTGGACGCCGCCGCCCTCACCCACAGCGGCTACGTGGTCGGCTCGCCCGGCTTCATGTCGCCCGAGCAGGCCGCCGGCACGCCCGCCGGACCGCCCGGCGACGTCTTCTCGCTCGGCGCGCTGCTGGCCTTCGCCGCGACCGGCACCGCCCCGTTCGGCGAGGGCGTCAGCGCCGCCGTCCTGCTCTACCGCGTCCTGCACGAGGAGCCCGTGCTCGACGGGCTGCGCGGCGAGCTGCGCGACGCGGTCGCCGCCTGCCTCGCCAAGGACCCCGCCGCCCGCCCCACCCCCGCGCAGCTGCGCGCCCGGCTCGCCCCCGCCGCCGCCGACGGCCCCGAGGGCTGGCTGCCCGGGCCGCTGGCCGCCGCGGTCGGCCGGGCCGCCGTCGAACTCCTCGACCTGGAGGGCGACGCCGGGCCCGCCCCGGTGGACCGCACCCCGACCGTGCTGGACGGCGGCCGGGCCGCCCGGCGGCGGCGGGCCCGGCGCCGCTGGGCCGCGGCCACCGCCGTCGCCGTGCTCGCGGGCGGGCTCTACGGCGGGCTGGCGCTGAGCGGCAAGCTGCCCTGGTCCGCCGCCACCCCGGAGGCGAGCGGCCCGCCCGGCCAGGACGCGGCGGCCGGGACCGGCACGCCCGGGCCGCGCGGGACGACGCCCGGGCCCGGCCGGAGCGCGAGCGGCACCCCCAGCCCCAGCCCGAGTGCCACCCCCGGTCCGAGTGCCACCCCCGGTCCGAGCGGCGGCCCGAGCGGCGGCGGGACGGCGCCGGCGGACGGCAAGGCGCTGCCCGCCGCCTTCGTCGGGACGTTCAAGGGCACCATCACCACCAAGCTCGTCCCGCTGGCGTCCACCTTCACCGTGACGTTCGCGCCCGGCCGGGTCGGCCAGGACGTCGGCCGCACCAGCAACGCCTCGCAGCTCAGCAGCACCGTCTGCCGGGGCGTGCTCACCCTGCTCTCGGTCGAGGACGGCCGGGTGCTGCTCCAGGAGCGCCCCGACGGCGCGGACAGCGCCTGCACCGGCGTGCCGGAGAAGCAGGCGTACACCCTGCTGACCGGCGGCGGCCTGCACGTCGCGGTCACCGAGGCGGAGCTCGGCAGCAACCCGGAGGGCGACCTGGTCAAGCAGTGAAGGGGGCGGGACGGGCGCGGAACGGGCCTGCGCCGGGGCGGAAATGTGCTGGCGTAGGCTGGGCTGGTCCGCCCCTTCGACGACGAAAGCAGGCCCGCCAGGTGTCCGAGCAGAACCTTTCCGCCACCCAGCTGCAGGCCGTACTGGACCGCGCGGCCGAGGGCGGCCGGATCACCGCCGAGGAGGCGCTGGAGCTCTACCGCTCGGCGCCGCTGCACGCGCTCGGGGCGGCCGCCGACGCGGTGCGCCGGCGGCGGTACGCGGGCGTCGAGCACATCGCGACGTACATCATCGAGCGGAACATCAACTACACCAACGTCTGCGTGACGGCGTGCAAGTTCTGCGCGTTCTACGTGCCGCCGAAGAGCGACAAGGGCTGGTCGCGGGAGCTCGACGAGATCCTCCGCCGGTGCGCGGAGACCGTCGAGCTCGGCGGCACCCAGATCATGTTCCAGGGCGGGCACCACCCGGACTACGGCGTCGAGTACTACGAGGAGAACTTCGCCGCGATCAAGGCGGCGTTCCCGCAGCTGGTGATCCACTCGCTGGGCGCCTCCGAGGTCGAGCACATGGCGCGGATCTCCGGCGTCTCCATCGAGGAGGCGATCACCCGGATCCACGCCGCCGGCCTCGACTCGTTCGCGGGCGCCGGCGCCGAACTGCTGCCGGAGCGGCCGCGGAAGGCGATCGCGCCGCTGAAGGAGTCCGGCGAGCGCTGGCTGGAGATCATGGAGACCGCGCACCGCCTCGGCGTCGAGTCCACCTCCACCATGCTGATGGGCACCGGCGAGACCAACGCCGAGCGGATCGAGCACCTGCGGATGATCCGCGACGTCCAGGACCGCACCGGGGGCTTCCGGGCGTTCATCCCCTACACCTACCAGCCGCAGAACAACCACCTGAAGGGCTCGACCCAGGCCACGGTCTTCGAGTACCTGCGGATGATCGCGATCGCCCGGCTCTTCCTCGACAACGTCGCCCACATCCAGGGCTCCTGGCTCACCACCGGCAAGGAGGCCGGCCAGCTCTCCCTGCACTACGGCGCGGACGACCTCGGCTCGGTCATGCTGGAGGAGAACGTCGTCTCGGCGGCCGGCGCCAAGCACCGCTCCAACCTGCACGAGCTGATCCACCTGATCCGCACCGCCGGCCGGGTGCCCGCCCAGCGCGCCACCACCTACGAGCACCTGCGGGTCCTCGACGACCCGGCCAACGACCCGGTCGACCCCCGGGTCGCCTCGCACATCGCCTCCACCGCGATCGAGGGCGGCACCGCGCACCCCGAACTCACCATCCTCGCCGCCAACTGACCCCCCGCGCCGCCGTGCCGACCCTGCACCGGGCCCGACTGCTGCACACCGGAACCCGGACGCTCCGGGACGCGGCGGTGCTCGTCGACGGCGCGACCGTCACCGCGATCGGGCCGTACGCCGCACTGGCGGACGGCCCGGCCCGGGTCCGCGACTGGCCCGGCGTGCTGGTCCCCGGACTGCTCAACCCGCACGCCGCCTGGCTGCTGGAGCACGCCTACCACCCCGACCCCCGGGAGGAACTCGGCGACCACCCGCTGCCGCCCCCCGCCGGGCTCACCGACGGGCAGTGGGGCGGCAGCGCCCGGCGCGGCCTGCAGCGGCTGCTCGGCCACGGCGCGACGGCCCTCGCCGGACCGCTGCACCGCCCCGCCGTCCGCACCGCGACGGCCCGTTCGGGCCTGCGCCACCTCCCCGGACCGGACACCGGACCCGGCCCGCTCGACCCGCTGGCCGGCCGCCCGCTCGCCAACGCCGTCCACCGGCCGCTGGCGGTCGGGGCGGCCGCCGACTTCGCGGTGTTCGCCGCGGCGACGGTCGAGGAACTGGACGGCGGCGGGGCGGCCTGCCTCGCGACCGTGCTGGGCGGGCGGTTGGTGTACCGGCGGGCGTAGCGGCGCTCAGTGCGCCAGGGCGGCGGCCGCGGCGGCCGGATCGGTGCGGGGGAAGCGGGGCGAGAGGTCGGCGAGCAGGTCGGTGAGGCGGTCGCGCAGCGGGCCCGGTGAGGCCGCGACCGAGCCGCTCAGGACGAGCGGGGCACCGGGGCGGGCGGTGGCGCGGACCAGGGCGGCCAGGTGGTCGGCGGCGCGGTCGGTGAGCGCGCGGGCGTCGGGGTCGCCGGCGGCGGCCAGGGCGCAGACCGGGGCGGCCAGTTCGGCGAGTCGCCGGGGCGGCCCGGCGTAGGCCCAGCGGAGCAGCCCGTCCGGGGTGTCGGCGGCGCAGTGCGCGCGGACCAGGCCGCCCAGCGGCCCGCCGGGGCGGGCGTGGGCCCGGCGCAGCGCCTGGCTGCCCAGCCAGAACCCGCTGCCCTCGTCGCCGAGCAGCCAGCCGAGCCCGCCGCGCCGGTCGGCGGTCCGGCCCGCGTCGAGCCGGACGCAGATCGCGCCGGTGCCCGCGATCAGCACGGTGCCGGTGCCGTCGGCGACGCCGCCGGAGGCCAGCGCGGGGACGGTGTCGGGGACCAGCAGGACCGGGACGTCCAGACGCAGGGCCGCGCGGCAGCGTTCGGCGAAGGCGGCCGGGTCGGGCAGGGCGCGGTGGCCGGCCAGGCCGATCGCGCAGCCGGCCACCGCGCCGGGCGGCCGGCCGCCGAGGGCGGCGGTGGCGGCGGCGGCCAGGTGGGCGAGCGCGGTGCCGGGGTCGCCGCCGGCCGGGTTGGCGCCGGGGGCGGCGCCGCGGCCGAGGACGGTACCGGTCCGGTCGGCGAGGACCGCGCGGGTGTGGCTGCCGCCGGCGTCGATCCCCAGGTGCAGGGTCACCCGGTGCTCCCGGTGCTCCCGGGGGCGCGGGTGAGGGCGCGGACGGCGGCGAAGGGACGGCCCCGGTGGGCCGCGAGGGCGGTGCGGGCGTCGGCGGGCGGCCGGCCGGTGGCGAGGGCGACCAGGGCGGTGGCGGTCTCGCCCGCGCAGGCGTCCAGGCAGTCGGCGGCCTCGGCCGCGCTGACCTGGCAGGAGGTGACCAGGGTGCGGACGGCGCGGTCGCGGAGCTTCCCGTTCCGGGCGGAGGCGGCCACCATCAGGTTCGACCAGGTCCGCCCGGTGCGGACCATCAGCGCGGTGGAGAAGGCGTTCAGGGCGAGTTTCTGCGCGGTGCCGGCCTTCATCCGGGTGGAGCCGGTGACCACCTCGGGCCCGGTGTCGAGGACGACCAGCAGGTCGGCGTGGGCGGCGCCCGGGGTGTCGGGGTCGCCGGTGAGCAGGGCGGTGGTGGCGCCGGTGGCGCGGCCGGCGGCGAGGGCGGCCAGCACGTAGCGGGTGCGGCCGCTGGCGGTGACGCCGATGACCAGGTCGGCGGGGCCCGGGCGGTCCGGGTCGGCCGGGTCGGGGGCGTCGTCCTCGGCGTGCTCGGCGGCCCGGTCGGCGGCCCGCGGGCCGCCGGCCAGGTGGGCGACCAGGGTCTCGGGGCCGACGCCGTAGGTGGGGCCGAGTTCCAGCGCGTCGCCGAGGGCGATCCGGCCGCCGGCCCCCGCGCCGTAGTAGTGCACCCGGCCGCCGCGGTCCAGGGCGGCGACCGCGCTGTCGACCAGGGCGGTGAGCGCGGGCAGGGCGGCGCGGACGGCGGGGGCCACGGTGGCGTCCTGGGCGTTGATCAGCTCCAGCAGGGCCCGGGTGCCGAGGGTGTCGAGGCCGGTGCTGAGCGGGTGGCGGCGCTCGGTCGGGGGCAGCCGGTCGAGGGTGTCAGACGGCGTAGGCATCGAGGCTCCACAGCGAGTAGGCGTAGGCGGTGCCCCGGGCGGTGAGTTCGAGCCGCAGGTAGCGGCCGGTGCCGTGCAGGCCGGTCAGGTACTCGACGCCGCCGGTGCCGCCGGTGACGGTGCGGACGGTCGTCCAGGCGGTGCCGTCGGTGGAGAGCCGGACCCGGTAGGCGCTGCCGTAGCCGGTGTTCCACACCAGCCGGACGCCCTCCACGGCGCGGACCGAGCCGAGGTCGACGGTGATCTCCTGCGGGTCGGCGTAGCTGCTGGCCCACCGGGTGTACGGGTTGCCGTCGACGGCGTTCGGGCCGGTCAGGGTGGAGTCGTAGCTGCTGGAGACGGTGACCGGCCGGCCGGCGGCGAGGTCCTGGGCGGTGGCCTCGGGACCGGCCGACCAGTCCAGGAAGGCCCGGGTGGCGGGGAGCCAGCCCTGGGCGCCGGCGCCGTCCTGGCAGGCGGTGTCGCAGACCGCGGGGTTGGAGCCGCCCCAGATCACGGCGCCGGGCAGGCCCAGGTCGCGCAGTGTGGCGAGCTGAAAGGCGAACTGGGCGGCGGGCACCCAGGTGAGCGAGAGCGCGCCGGTGCCGTCGTGGTACTGCGGCCAGACGTACGGCAGGACGGGGACCGCCGGGTCGATCTGCGCGGCGGCGGCCAGGTTGCCCCGCAGGGTGGACAGCCAGCCGTCGTAGCCGGTGGCGTAGGTGTACGCGGACGGGAAGAACGCGGTGTTCCGGTCCTGGGCGATCAGCTGCCGGTACAGGCCCTGGTGGGCGGTGGCGGTGTTGCCCAGCAGGCCGTACCAGCCGATGGTCTGGGTCGGGGCGACCTGCCGGGCCCAGCCCTGGAGGGTGGCGAGCCGGTTCAGGTGGTCGGCGGCGATGGCGGCGGTGCCGGTGAGGTAGAGGCTCTCGCAGTCGAGGACCAGCGGGGCGTCCGGGTGGGTGTCGTACTGGGCGACCAGGGCCTTCCAGTCCGCTTCGGCGGGCAGCGCGCCGCCGGCCACCAGCGGGGTGCAGACCCGGTTGGGCACCAGGTTGGCGGGCACCGCGCCGTGGCCGACGGCGGCGGTGGCGTACGCGGTGTCGTCGTACAGCGTGAAACCGGCCGGGGCGGCGTGCGCCGGGGCCGGGGCGAGCGGCAGCAGGGCGGCGGCGACGGCCAGCAGCAGGGTCAGGACGCGGCGCGGCGCGGGGGCCGGGCGGGGGGTGGCGGGCATCGGCGGGCTCCTTGCGGGCGGGGTGCCGGTGACGGCGGACGGGGTCAGCGGGGGCGGCGCAGGCTGTGGCGGCGGATGGCGTCGTGGGCGCGTTCCAGGCCGTCCAGGATCCGGGCGTGGTCGTGCTGGGCGAGCGTGACGTACAGGGCGTCCACCACGGTGAGCTGGGCGGTGCGGGAGGCGGTGCCGCCGCTGCGGAACTCGGTCTCCCGGGCGGCGGTGCGCAGCACCAGGTCGGCGGGCGCGGCGGCGGGGGAGCGGGGGTTGCTGGTGACGACGGCGGTGGCGGCCCCGGCCAGCCGGGCCTCCTCCAGCACCTCGACCACCTCGCGGGCCCGGCCGGAGTGGCTGATGCCGAGGGCGAGGTCGTCCGGGCCGAGCAGCGCGGCGGTCATCAGGGCGGCGTGCACGTCACTGGCGAACACCGCGGGGTAGCCCAGGCGTTGCAGCTTCTGGGTGGCGTCGAGGGCGGCCAGGGCGCTGGAGCCGACGCCGACCGCCAGGATCCGGCGGGCCCGCCGGACCCGGTCGCCGAGGGCGGCCAGCACGGCCGGGTCGAGGGCGGCGGCGGTCTCCTCGGCGGCCCGGGCGTTGGCCCAGCCGACCTTGCGGACCAGCTGCTCGGGGGTGTCGTCCGGGCCGAGGTCGGTGCCCAGGCCGAGGTCGGGGCGGGTGTCGGCGCGCAGCCGTTCGGCCTCGGCGGCCAGGCCGAGCCGCAGCTGGGCGTAGCCGCGCAGTTCGAGGCTGCGGCAGAAGCGGTGCACGGTGGCCTCGGAGGTGCCGGCCGCGCGGGCGAGTTCGGTGATGGTGCGGGTCGCGGCGGCGCCGGGGTCGGCGAGCACCAGGTCGGCGATGCCGCGTTCGGCCCGGGGCAGTTGGTCGCGGCGGTCGCGGACGCGGGCGAGGAGGTCATCGGGCACGGGGCGGTCCTTCCAACGGGCGGTGCGGCGGCCTGGTCCCGGCCAGCCGGTCGGCCAGGGCGTCCCACCGGGCCGGGCCGAGGCCCTCGCCGGGGAACAGGCAGATGCTGCCCGAGCCGGCCGCCAGGGTGTGGTCGAGCAGCGCCGCGAACCCCGCGTCGCCGACCGGCGGGCCCCAGTCGGCGTCCCGGCCGAGCACGGCGGCCGCGGCGGAGGTGGTCTGCACGACGGGCACCAGCGGGACGGCGGACCCGGTGGCCCGGACGACCCGGGCCGGCCAGTCGGGTCCCCGGTGCAGGATCGCGTGGTACGCCATCGGCAGCAGCAGGTCGAGGGGGCCGGCCAGCCGGCCGGCGTCCTGGCCGACCGCGGCGCGGCGCTCGGCCTCGTCCGCGGCCGGGACCAGGAAGGCGCCGACCGGGAGGCCGGGGCGGGCGGCGCGGGCCGTCCCGGCGAGCAGCCGGGCGGCGTCGGTGACGGCGTCGGTGCGGAACTCCTCCCAGGCGGCGGCGTGGTGCGCGGCGATCCAGCGGGCGGCGGCCGCGCCGGAGCCGGGTGGGCGCAGGCCGGTCCGGGCGGTGAACTGCCGCAGCGTGTCCGGGTCGTAGGAGGCGGAGCGGGGCCGGGCGCCGGGGCGCAGCTCCAGCTCCCAGTGCAGCGGCCAGCGCAGGAAGTCCAGCAGCAGCCCGTCGACCGGGGCGGTGGCCAGCGCGGCGGCGAGCCGGTCGGCGAGGCGGGCGTTCCAGGCCGGGTCGTTGGGGCGGACGCCGGTGTACCACTCCATCGGCTGCCAGGGCCGCCCGTCCTGGTCGACGGCGGGCGGCCCGTCGGGGCCGCGGAAGCAGGCGAAGCTCCCGTACACCCGCAGGCCGAGGCGGCGGGCCCGGTCGGCGAGGGCGGGGGTGACCGCGTCGAGCCCGGTGACGACGGTGTCGAGGCCGGCCGCGGCGGCCCGGTCCAGCAGCCGGGGCAGCGACGGCGAGCCCGGATCGAGGAGGTAGCAGGAGCGCACGGTGACCGACCCTAGCCAGGTGGCGGAGACTCGTAAATAACTTTCATACCGATCGGAGAATAACCAGGTCATCGCGTAGTACTGAGCAACGCTGGGAAACACTTCTGCAATTTACCGGGTGAGATTGAAAGTTATTTACAGGATTTCGTTGACACCGGCGGAACCCCGCACCCAGCATGAGGCCACCTCACCCCCCGCCCACACGGCCCGTCCGGGAGTCCCGCCATGCCCACCTACCGCCAGACCGCCGCCGCCCTCGGCACCGCCGTACTCGCCGCCGCGGTGCTCACCGGCTGCGCCTCCACCGCCGGCCGGGCCGCACCGGCCGGGCCCGTCGACAAGCCGCTGCCCACCGCCGTGCCGGCCGGCCTCACGCTGCGCGTCGCCGACCAGAACGACCTGCTGAAGACCACCCTGGCCGCCGCCGGACAGGACAAGGACCTGCCGTACCGGATCAGCTGGTCCTCGTTCCAGGGCGGGCCCGCCGTCCTGGAGGCGTTCCGGGCCGGCGCCGCCGACGCCGGGTTCGTCTCCGACGCGCCGGTGGTCTTCGCCAACGCGCACGGGCAGAACGCCCAGGTGATCGGCCTGGTGCAGAACAGCCCGGACGCCGTCCACCTCTGGACCTCGCCCGGCAGCACCGCGCGGACCGTGGCCGACCTCAAGGGCCGGAAGATCGCCTACACCGAGGGCACCACCTTCCAGCCCGCCGTGCTCAACGCCCTCAAGAACGCCGGCCTGAAGCCCGGCGACGTCACCCTGGTCAAGCTCAACCCGCCGGAGATCCCCGCCGCGCTGGCCGCCGGCCAGGTCGACGCCGGAACCCTCACCGAACCGCTGGTCAGCAAGTACGCCACCGGCTACCAGGACAAGGGCGCCCACGAACTCGACGGCGACAAGGGCCTCACCAGCGGCCTGCAACTGCTCATCGCCCCCGCCAAGGCGGTCGCCGACGACGCCACCGCCGCCGCCCTCGCCGACCTCACCGCCCGCTTCACCCGCGCCGAACTGTGGATCACCCAGCACAAGGACGCCTGGGTGCAGTCCTACTACGTGGAGTCCCAGCAGCTGCCCGCCGAGGTCGGCCGCGCCGTGGTCGCCAACAACGGCACCGCCACCGTCCCCGACCAGGCCACCGCCGCCGCCCGGCTGCAGAAGATCGCCGACGTGCTGGTCGAGGCCGGGGTGATCCGCCCCTTCGACGTCTCGGGCGTCTTCGACCGCCGCTTCGACGCCGTCCAGGCCGCCGCGGCCAAGGGCTGACCGATGACGGCCACCCGAGCCCCCGCCACCGCCCGGCGCCCCCGCGCCGGGCGCGCCGGCCGGACGCCGGGGCCCGGCGCCCGGCGGCGGATCCCGTTCGCCCGCGCGCTCGGCCCGCTGCTGCTGCTCGCGCTCTGGCAGCTCTGCTCCGCCACCGGCCTGCTGGACCCGCAGACCCTCGCCCCGCCCGGCGCGGTCGGACAGCAGGGCTGGGAGCTGCTGAGCAGCGGCCAACTCGGCCACCACCTCTGGGTGTCGCTCCAGCGCGCCGCCCTCGGGCTCGCCTTCGGCACCACCGCCGGCGTGCTGCTCGCCCTGGCGGCCGGGCTGTCCCGGCTCGGCGAGGCCCTGATCGACGGGACCGCCCAGCTGTTCCGGGCGCTGCCGATCCTCGCCCTCGTCCCGCTGGCCATCCTCTGGTTCGGCATCGGCGAGGAGGTGAAGATCATCCTGGTGGCGCTCGGCACCTTCTTCCCGGTCTACGTCAACACCCACGCCGCGCTCACCGGCCTCGACCTGCGCTGGGCCGAACTCGCCCGCACCGTCGGCCTCGGCCGCCTCGGCTTCCTGCGCCGGATCGCCCTGCCCGGCGCCGCGCCCGGCTTCTTCACCGGCCTGCGGCTGGCGGTCACCGTCTCCTGGCTGGTCCTCGTGGTCAGCGAGCAGATCAACGCCGACAGCGGCATCGGCTACCTGATGGAACAGGCCCGCACCTTCGGCCAGACCGACGTCATCGTGGTCGGCCTGGTCGTCTACGGACTGCTCGGCCTGGCCTCCGACACCCTGGTCCGACTCCTGGAGAGGCGAGTCCTGCGATGGCGCACGACACTCGGCTGACCGGCCCGACGGCCCCCGCCGGAGGGGTGCGGCTGCGCGGCCTGCGCCGCTCCTACGGCGGGCGCACCGTCCTGGACGGCATCGAACTCGACATCCCGCAGGGCGGGTTCACCGCACTGCTCGGCCACAGCGGCTCCGGCAAGTCCACCCTGCTGCGCGCCGTCGGCCACCTCGACGACGGCGCGGACGGGGACGGCCTGGTGGAGGTCCCCGAACCCAGCGCGGTGGTCTTCCAGGACGCCCGGCTGCTGCCCTGGGCCCGGGTCCTGGACAACGTGGTGCTTGGCCTGCCCGGCCCCCGGGACGCCGCGCTCGCCCGCGGCCGGGCGGCCCTCGCCGAAGTCGGCCTGGCCGGCCGGGAACGGGCCTGGCCCGGCACCCTCTCCGGCGGCGAGGCACAGCGCGCCGCCCTCGCCCGCGCCCTGGTCCGGGAGCCCGGACTCCTGCTGCTGGACGAGCCGTTCGGCGCCCTCGACGCGCTCACCCGGATCCGGATGCACGCCCTGCTGCGCGACCTGTGCGCCCGGCACCGCCCCGCCGTGCTGCTCGTCACCCACGACGTCGACGAGGCGCTGCTGCTCGCCGACCGGGTCCTCGTCCTCACCGACGGCCGCTTCTCCCTCGACCTCCCGCTCACCGGCCCGGCCGGCCCGGACCGCCGCGGCGCCCCCGACTTCGCCGCCCACCGCGAGCGCCTGCTGGCCGCGCTCGGCGTCCCGGACGGCGGCGGGCGGGGAGCGCCCGCGGAGCCCCCGCTTTCTGACTCCCCGTGACCTGGGGAGGGCTTTGCGGCTACCATCCCGGTTCAGACCACCACCCGAGCCAGGAACAGGACGCATGCGAGCCGCGACCCCCGAACGCCTCCGGACCCGACCGGCTCGGGGCTGGTACGTCGGGGCCGTGCTGAGCGCGGTGGTGGCCGTCGCGATGTGCCTGCTGGGCTGGCGCCAGGCCGACCAGGCCGACCGGATCGACGCGCACCCCGTCCGGGTCGACGGGACGGTCACCCAGCTGCCCGGCGGCAGCGGCACCTACAGCCAGGTCGCCTACCAGGTCGACGGGCGCCGGCTGACCGCCGCCGACCTCTGGCTGCCCGCCGACGCCCGGGTCGGCGAGAGCGTCTGCCTGGAGCGGGCGGCCGACGACCCGTCCGCGGTGCGGGTCTGCGGGCGCACCTACCCGCAGCCGGTGGGCGTGGTGCTGGCGCAGACCAGCGTGCCCGCGGCGGTGCTGACGTGCGCGCTCTGCCTGTGGCGGATCCGCCGCGGCCGGGCCGGCGCGGAACGCGGACAGGCCGGTCTCACGGTGGCGTTCGCCGCCGAGGGGATGCCCGCGCTGACCCACGGCAAGCGCTCCCGCCGCCGCCGCAAGGGCGGCCGCCGCGCCCTGCGCTGAGCCGGGCCCGCCACCTTCCGGGCGACGCCGGGGCCGCTGGCGAGCCCTGGTGACCGCCCGCGGCGTCGCAAGGTGAACAATGGGGGCGTGACCCGAGCCCATCTGGACAAGCAGCCGCAGGACGTCGCCGCCATGTTCGACGACGTCGCGGCCAAGTACGACCGCACCAACGACGTGCTCTCGCTGGGCCAGGCCCGGTTGTGGCGCCGGGCGGTGGCCGACGCGGTCGGCGCCGTCGCGGGCCAGCGCATCCTGGACCTCGGCGCGGGCACCGGCACGTCCTCGCTGCCGTTCCTGGAGGCGGGCGCCGACGTGGTGCCGTGCGACTTCTCGATCGGCATGCTGACCGAGGGCAAGAACCGCCACCCCGAACTCCCGCTGACCGCGGGCGACGCGACCCGGCTGCCGTTCGCGGACGAGTCGTTCGACGCGGTGACCATCTCCTTCGCGCTGCGCAACGTGCAGGAGCACGAGGCGGCGATGCGCGAGATGCTGCGGGTGACCAAGCCCGGCGGCAAGCTGGTGATCTGCGAGTTCTCCACCCCCACCTGGACGCCGCTGCGCACGGTCTACACCGAGTACCTGATGCGGGCGCTCCCGCCGGTGGCGACCCGGGTGTCGTCCAACCCGGAGGCGTACGTGTACCTCGCCGAGTCGATCCGGGAGTGGCCGGACCAGCCCGAGCTGGCCGCCGAACTGCAGCGCGCGGGCTGGACGAAGGTCGCCTGGCGCAACCTCACCGGCGGCATCGTCGCCCTCCACCGCGGCTTCAAGGCGCCGTAGACTGCGGTGGTTCGGCACCCCGTCCGCCGGAAAGGCGCTGACGAGGGGTCGGCCCCCGACTCCGTGACCCCGACGCGCTCAGGAGAGAAGCCCGTATGACCGAGACCGCCGTCGAGTCCACCGCCGACGTCATCGTGGTCGGCGCCGGTCCGGCCGGTGCCAGCACCGCCTACTGGCTGGCCCAGGCCGGCCTGGACGTGCTGCTGCTGGAGAAGACCGAGTTCCCGCGCGAGAAGGTGTGCGGCGACGGCCTGACCCCGCGCGCCGTCAAGCAACTCGTCGACATGGGCATCGACGTGTCCGCCGACGGCTGGCTGCGCAACAAGGGCCTGCGGATCATCGGCGGCGGCGTCCGGCTGGAGCTGGACTGGCCCGACCTGGCCGCGTTCCCCGACTACGGGCTGGTCCGCAAGCGCGCCGACTTCGACGAACTGCTCGCCCGGCAGGCCCAGAAGGCCGGCGCCCGGCTGTACGAGAACTGCAACGTCAGCGGGCCGGTCAAGGACCGCGCCGGGCGGATCACCGGCGTCACCGCCAAACTCGGCCCGGACAAGCGCGAGGTCGAGTTCCACGCGCCGCTGGTGGTCGCCGCCGACGGCAACTCGACCCGGCTCTCCCTCGCCATGGGCCTGCACCGGATGGAGTCCCGGCCGATGGGCGTCGCCTACCGGACGTACTTCACCTCGCCCCGGCACGACGACGACTACCTGGAGTCCTGGCTGGAACTCTGGGACACCCGCGGCGGCCAGAAGAAGCTCCTGCCCGGCTACGGCTGGATCTTCGGCATGGGCGACGGCACCTCCAACGTCGGCCTCGGCATCCTCAACTCCTCGCCCGCCTTCGGCGACCTCAACTGGCGCGAGGTGCTGAAGAGCTGGTGCGCCAGCATGCCCGAGGAGTGGGGCTACACGCCGGACAACATGACCGAGCCGATCCGCGGCGCCGCCCTCCCGATGGCCTTCAACCGGCAGCCGCACTACACCAAGGGCCTGCTGCTGGTCGGCGACGCCGGCGGCATGGTCAACCCGTTCAACGGCGAGGGCATCGCCTATGCGATGGAATCCGGCCAGCTCGCCGCCGGCGTCATCGTCCAGGCGATGGCCCGGATCACCCCCGAGGGCCGCGAACGCGCCCTGGCCCGCTACCCCCAGCTCCTCAAGGACACCTACGGCGGCTACTACACGCTCGGCCGCGCCTTCGTGAAGCTGATCGGCAACGACAAGGTCATGCGGATCGCCGCCGAACGCGGCCTCACCCACCCCGTCCTGATGAAGTTCGTCCTCAAGCTGCTCGCCAACCTCACCGACCCCAGCGGCGGCGACGTCGCCGACCGGATCATCAACGGCCTCACCAAGGTGGCGCCCCGCGCCTGACGGCACGGGCTCCGGGAAGGCGGCGGGCGGCGCGAGAGCGCTTGCCCGCCGCCTTTCGCGTGGGCCCCGCTCAGTGCCGGGCGTCCCGCTCGCGGACGTCGGACACGACGGACGCGACGGTGGTGAAGTCGTTGTCGACGTGCAGCACCGTCAGGTCGTGGTGGGCGGCGGTGGCACAGACCAGCAGGTCGATCGCACCGGCCGAGCGGTGCAGGCCCCGCTGCGTCAGCCGGTACTGGGCGGAATCCACCCACCGCCAGGCGGACTTGGGCACCGCGGCGGTGCCGCACAGGGCGTCCAGTTCGTCGGCCAGCTCGTCGCGGTGGGCCGGACCCGTGGCGGAGTACAGGAACTCGGCGCGGGTGGGCTCGCAGACGTGCAGCACCCCGGCGGCGATGTGCCCCTCCCAGGCGCGCAGCGCCCCGGGGGTGCGGAACAGGTGCCACAGGGCCGAGGCGTCGACCAGGTAGCCGATCAACCGAGGCCCTCCTGGCGGGCCCGCTTCGCGGCGGCCCGGGCGGCCGCGGCCGCGTCGAACTCGCCCCGGGCGCCCCTGGCGGCCAGCCGTTCCGCCGCCTCCAGCCGCCTCATCCGCGCGGTGTACTCGCGGAGGGCGTTGTTCACGGTGTCCTTCTTGGTGGTCGTGCCCATCAGTCTCATCGCCGCGGCGAGGGCCTCGTCGTCGATGTCGATCTGCGTGATGCTCACTCCGCGCCTCCGGGAATGTGGGCGATGTTGACATCCAGCATATGTCATCCACATCGGCGCTCCGGGTGCGGCGCCGGGGCCCGCGGCGGGCGGGAAAGCGCTTGCCCGCCGCCTCGCGGGTGCGGGAGAGTGGCGCCTCCGAACCGTCCCGTCCGATGCCGTGCGGGCCCCGTCGAGTCTTCCGGGAGCCGTGCCGTGGCCGTGGTGTCCGTTGGTGTCCGTCCGCAGGTGGTGCGGGATCTGCCGTTGGTGGCGGTGGCGGTGGTGTGGGGGTCGAGCTTCCTGGTGGTGAAGCGGGTCGCGGAGCCGGAGACGGTGGTGGCGGTGCTGGCGTTGCGGTTCGGGGTGGTGCTGCCGGTGCTGGGGGTGGTGGCGTGGCGGCGGTTGCGGGGGTTGTCGTTGGCGCAGTGGGGCGGCGGGGCGGTGCTGGGGGTGGTGCTGGGGGCGGTGTTCCTGTTGGAGACGTACGGGGCGGTGCACACGTCGGCGACCAACGCGGGGTTGGTGATCAGTCTGACGATGGTGTTCACGCCGCTGGCGGAGGCGGTGCTGCGGCGGTCGGCGCCGTCGGGGGCGTTCCTGGCGGCGGCGGGGCTGTCGGTGCTGGGGGTGGCGCTGCTGACCGGGGACGGGGGGCTGCGGGCGCCGTCGGCGGGTGACCTGCTGGTGCTGGGGGCGGCGGTGGCGCGGACGGTGAACGTGTTGGCGACGGCTCGGCTGCGGGCGGTCCGGGGGGTGGACGCGTTGGCCTTGACCTGGGTCCAACTCGCTTTCGCCACGCTGGTGTTCGTGTCGGCGGCGCCGTTCGCCGGGCCGTCGCCGCTGAGCGTGGCGGCGTCCTTCGACGCGGCCCGCTGGGGCCTGCTGCTGTACCTGTCGCTGCTGTGCACGCTGTTCGCGTTCTTCGTGCAGCTGTGGGCGGTGCGGGCGACCTCGCCGTCCCGGGTGAGCCTGCTGCTGGGGACCGAGCCGCTGTGGGCGGCGCTGTGCGGGGTGCTGCTGGCGGGGGACCGGCCGGGGCCGCTCGCGCTGCTGGGGGCGGTGGCGGTGCTGGCGGGGACCGAGTGGGGGCGGCGGCGGGCGCCGCGGTGGCCGGCCGGGTCCTGAGGGCTTGTGAACGAAGGGTCAAGCGGCCGCCGTCCCGGGTCCACCTCGCGGGTGAGATCCACTATCACGCAAACCGGATCACTCCGAAATTTGCCTGGACCGCAGCAGAATTGATATGGGGCGTGGCCGAACGGTGCTCGTTTCGCGGTGCCTTGCGACTGTATGTGGTCATCTGCCCACTGCTGGTCGAACAGTGGTGATCGATCCGGTTTCGCGGGCCTTCGTCGGGTGGCGAAGATCACAAAGATCATCGGGAACTGCGTGTCGCAGATCACAAGCGGACAGGCATAGGATGCGCTCCAACCTGGCTTTGTGAACTGCCTCACATGGAGCCGGATCTCACGAAGTGGATCATCGTTTCACCCTTGGTGACCTGGTGGTTCCGATCTGCAGTCAAGGACGACTGGACGGAGGGAGCGGGGCATGAATGCCTACGCGCCGATCCTCGTACTCGGTGCCATCGCGGCGGCGTTCGCGGTCGGCTCCGTCGTGATGGCCTCGCTCACCGGCCCGAAGCGCTACAACCGGGCCAAGTTGGAGGCGTACGAGTGCGGCATCGAACCGACCCCGCAGCCGGTGGGCGGCGGGCGGTTCCCGATCAAGTACTACCTGACGGCGATGCTGTTCATCGTCTTCGACATCGAGATCGTCTTCCTCTACCCGTGGGCGGTCAGCTTCGACGCCCTGGGGATCTTCGGGCTGGTCGAGATGCTCCTGTTCATCGCCACCGTGTTCGTCGCCTACGCCTACGTCTGGCGCCGCGGCGGCCTGGAGTGGGACTGACCACCGGCCGCCGCCGCGCGCGGCGCTCGTGAACGGGCGTACAAGCCACCGGAGTCGAGGGCATTGAGAGGGAACTGATGGGTATCGAGGAGAAGCTGCCGAGCGGCTTTCTGCTCACCAGCGTGGAGGCCGCCGCGGGCTGGGTGCGGAAGGCGTCGCTCTTCCCGGCCACCTTCGGCCTGGCGTGCTGCGCGATCGAGATGATGACCACCGGCGCGGGCCGCTACGACCTGGCCCGGTTCGGCATGGAGGTCTTCCGGGGCTCGCCCCGGCAGGCCGACCTGATGATCGTCGCCGGCCGGGTCAGCCAGAAGATGGCGCCGGTGCTGCGGCAGGTCTACGACCAGATGCCGAACCCCAAGTGGGTCATCTCGATGGGCGTCTGCGCGTCCTCCGGCGGCATGTTCAACAACTACGCGATCGTCCAGGGCGTCGACCACATCGTCCCGGTGGACATCTACCTGCCGGGCTGCCCGCCCCGCCCGGAGATGCTGCTGGACGCGATCATCAAGCTGCACGAGAAGATCCAGCACGAGAAGCTCGGCGTGCACAAGCGCCGGGCCGAGGAGGAGGCCGAGCGCCTCGCGCTCCAGGCCGTCCCGACCAGCGAGATGCGGGGGCTGCTGCGATGAGCGACTCCGAGAAGTCCGCCGGGAAGCCCGAGGTGCCCGCGACCCGGCGGGAGATCCCGGTCGAGGTGGTCGGCTCCCGGCAGGGCATGTTCGGCGCCCGCGGCACCGGCGACACCTCCGGGTTCGGCGGCCTGACCGCGCCGATCGTGCTGCCCGGCGCCAGCGAGCGCCCGTACGGCGGCTGGTTCGACGAGGTGGCCGACGAGTTCGAGGGCGCGCTGGAGGAGCAGGGCCTCGACCCGGCGGACGTCATCGAGAAGACCGTCGTCGACCGCGGCGAGCTGACCTTCCACCTGGACCGCGCGCACCTGCTGAAGGCGGTGCGGACGCTGCGCGACGACCCGGCGCTGCGCTTCGAACTGTGCCTGGGCGTCAGCGGCGTGCACTACCCGCAGGACAAGGGCCGGGAGCTGCACGCGGTCTACCACCTGCGCTCGATCACCCACACCCGGCTGATCCGGCTGGAGGTCACCGCGCCCGACGCGGACCCGCGGATCCCGTCCGTGGTGAGCGTCTACCCGACCAACGACTGGCACGAGCGGGAGACCTACGACTTCTTCGGCCTGGTCTTCGAGGGCCACCCGGCGCTCACCCGGATCATGATGCCGGACGACTGGCTGGGGCACCCGCAGCGCAAGGACTACCCGCTCGGCGGCATCCCCGTCGAGTACAAGGGCGCCCAGATCCCGGCTCCCGACCAGCGGAGGGCGTACAGCTGATGAGCAGCACCCACTACGAAGCAGGCGCCCGGGACACCACCGAGGGACGGGTCTTCACCGTCACCGGCGGCGACTGGGGCGAGGTCGCCGAGGCGGTGGCCGGCGCCGACGACGAGCGGATCATCGTCAACATGGGCCCGCAGCACCCGTCCACCCACGGCGTGCTCCGGCTGATCCTGGAGATCGACGGCGAGACGGTCACCGAGGCCCGCTGCGGCATCGGCTACCTGCACACCGGCATCGAGAAGAACATGGAGTTCCGCTCCTGGGTGCAGGGCACCACGTTCGTGACGCGGATGGACTACCTCACCCCGCTGTACAACGAGACCGCCTACTGCCTGGCCGTCGAGAAGCTGCTCGGCATCACCGCGGACGTGCCCGAGCGGGCCACCGTGATCCGGGTGCTGATGATGGAGCTGAACCGGATCTCCTCGCACCTGGTGGCGCTGGCCACCGGCGGCATGGAGATCGGCTCCACCACCCTGATGATCTACGGCTTCCGGGACCGCGAGGTCGTGCTGGACATCTTCGAGCTGGTCACCGGCCTGCGGATGAACCACGCGTACGTCCGCCCCGGCGGCCTGGCCCAGGACCTGCCGCCCGGCGCGGTCGACAAGATCCGCGAGGGCGTCAACCTGCTGCGCTCGCGGATGCACGAGTACGACAAGCTGGCCACCGACAACCCGGTGTTCAAGGCCCGGCTGGTCGACGTCGGCTTCCTCGACCTGCCCGGCTGCCTGGCGCTCGGCGCCACCGGCCCGATCCTGCGGGCCACCGGGCTGCCGCACGACCTGCGCAAGTCCGACCCGTACTGCGGGTACGAGACCTACGACTTCGACGTCGCGGTGGCCGACACCGCGGACTCCTACGGGCGGTTCCTGATCCGGCTGGAGGAGATGAAGCAGTCGCTGCGGATCGTCGAGCAGTGCCTGGAGCGGCTGCGGCCCGGACCGGTCATGGTGGCCGACAAGAAGATCGCCTGGCCGTCCCAACTGGCCGTCGGCCCGGACGGCATGGGCAACTCGCTGGACCACATCCGGAAGATCATGGGCACCTCGATGGAGGCCCTGATCCACCACTTCAAGCTGGTCACCGAGGGCTTCAAGGTGCCGGTGGGCCAGGCCTACGCCGCGGTGGAGTCGCCCAAGGGCGAACTCGGCGTGCACGTGGTCAGCGACGGCGGCACCCGGCCCTACCGGGTGCACTTCCGCGACCCGTCGTTCACCAACCTGCAGACGATGGCCGCGATGTGCGAGGGCGCCCCGCTGGCCGACGTGATCGTGTCGGTGGCCGGGATCGACCCGGTGATGGGAGGCGTGGACCGGTGAGCAGCACAGAACTCGGCCTGCCGGCGCTGCCGGCCAAGCCCTACCCGCCGGAGGTCGAGGCCCGACTCGCCGCCGACGCACGGGAGCTGATCTCCCGCTACCCGCAGTCCCGGTCCGCCCTGCTGCCGCTGCTGCACCTGGTGCAGGCCGAGGACGGCTGCGTCACCCCGACCGGGATCCGGTTCTGCGCCGAGCAGTTGGAGCTGACCACCGCCGAGGTCACCGCGGTCGCCACCTTCTACACGATGTACCGGCGCCGCCCGGCCGGCGAGTACCACGTCGGCGTCTGCACCAACACGCTGTGCGCGGTGCTCGGCGGCGACCAGATCTTCGACGAGCTCTCCGAGCACCTCGGCATCGCCAACAACCGCACCACCGAGGACGGTTCGGTCTCGATCGAGCGGATCGAGTGCAACGCGGCCTGCGACTACGCCCCCGTGGTGATGGTCAACTGGGAGTTCTTCGACAACCAGACCCCGGAGAGCGCCAAGGAGCTGGTCGACCGGCTGCGGGCCGGGCAGGAGGTCCGCCCCACCCGGGGCGCCAAGCTCTGCTCGTTCAAGGAGAGCTCCCGGATCCTGGCCGGCTTCGCCGACGAGCGCCCCGGTGCCAACGACGAGTCCGGCGCCGGCGGCGCCCCCTCGCTGGCCGGCCTGCGGCTCGCCAAGGGCGAGGCGCTGCCCGGCACCCCGGGCGCCAAGGTGGTCGCCCCCCGGCACGAAGGGACGGAAGCGTGATGACCTCCGCCGAACCGGCCGAGAAGCTGCTCTCCCCGGTGCTGTCCGCCTCCTGGGACGACCACCGCCCCTGGACCCTGGACACCTACCGCCGGCACGGCGGCTACGACGGCCTGGCCGCCGCCCTCGCGATGCCCCCGGACGACGTCATCGCCCTGGTCAAGGACTCCGGCCTGCGCGGCCGCGGCGGCGCCGGCTTCCCGACCGGCATGAAGTGGCAGTTCATCCCGCAGAACGACGGCAAGCCGCACTACCTGGTGGTCAACGCCGACGAGTCCGAGCCGGGCACCTGCAAGGACATCCCGCTGCTGTTCGCCAACCCGCACGCGCTGATCGAGGGCATGGTCATCGCCTCGTACGCGATCCGCTGCGAGCACGCGTTCGTCTACCTGCGCGGCGAGGTCGTCCCGGTGCTGCGCCGCCTCCAGGCGGCGGTCGCCGAGGCGTACGCGGCCGGGTACCTCGGCAAGGACATCCAGGGCTCCGGGATCAACCTGGACATCACCGTGCACGCCGGCGCCGGCGCGTACATCTGCGGCGAGGAGACCGCGCTGCTCGACTCGCTGGAGGGCCGCCGCGGCCAGCCCCGGCTGCGCCCGCCGTTCCCGGCGATCGCCGGCCTGTACGCCTGCCCGACCGTGGTGAACAACGTCGAGTCGATCGCCTCGGTGCCGCCGATCCTGGCCCGCGGCAAGGACTGGTTCACGTCGCTGGGCACCGAGAAGTCGCCCGGCTTCACGCTGTACTCGCTCTCCGGGCACGTCACCAACCCCGGCCAGTACGAGGCGCCGCTCGGCATCACGCTGCGCCAGCTGCTGGAGATCACCGGCGGCGTCCGGGCCGGGCACCGGCTCAAGTTCTGGACCCCGGGCGGCTCCTCCACCCCCATGTTCACCGAGGAGCACCTGGACGTCCCGCTCGACTACGAGGGCGTCGGCGCGGCCGGCTCGATGCTCGGCACCAAGGCCCTCCAGGTCTTCGACGAGACCACCTGCGTGGTCCGGGCCGTCACCCGGTGGACCGAGTTCTACGCCCACGAGTCCTGCGGCAAGTGCACCCCGTGCCGCGAGGGCACCTACTGGCTGGTCCAGCTGCTCAAGCGGATCGAGGCCGGCCAGGGCGCCCCCGGCGACCTGGAGAAGCTGCTGGACATCGCCGACAACATCAACGGCAAGTCCTTCTGCGCGCTGGGCGACGGTGCGGCCAGCCCGATCGTCTCCTCGCTCCAGCACTTCCGCGCCGAGTACGAGCAGCACCTCAACGAACACCGCTGCCCGTTCGACCCGGCGGCCTCCACCGTCTGGGCCGGCCGGGCCCCCGCCCACGAGTCCGCCACCGAGAGGGAGGTGCACGCGTGACGGTCACGGAGCCTTCCACCCAGACCGAGCTGGTCACGCTCACCATCGACGGCGTCGAGGTCAGCGTCCCCAAGGGCACGCTGGTGATCCGCGCCGCCGAGCAGATCGGCACCCAGATCCCGCGCTTCTGCGACCACCCGCTGCTCGACCCCGCCGGGGCGTGCCGCCAGTGCATCGTGGAGGTCGAGGGGCAGCGCAAGCCGGTCGCCTCCTGCACCATCCCGGTCGCCGAGGGCATGGTCGTCCGCACCCAGCTCTCCTCGCCGGTCGCCGAGAAGGCGCAGCGCGGCGTGATGGAACTGCTGCTGATCAACCACCCGCTGGACTGCCCGGTCTGCGACAAGGGCGGCGAGTGCCCGCTGCAGAACCAGGCGATGTCCACCGGCGACACCGACACCCGGTTCGAGGGCGTCAAGCGGACGTACGAGAAGCCGCTGCCGCTCTCCACCCAGGTGCTGCTGGACCGCGAGCGCTGCGTGCTGTGCGCCCGCTGCACCCGGTTCTCCCAGCAGATCGCCGGCGACCCGTTCATCGACCTGGTCGAGCGCGGCGCGCTCCAGCAGATCGGCACCGGCGTCGACCAGCCGCTCGACTCGTACTTCTCCGGCAACACCATCCAGATCTGCCCGGTCGGCGCGCTCACCTCCGCCGCCTACCGGTTCCGCTCCCGCCCGTTCGACCTGGTGTCCTCCCCGTCCGTGTGCGAGCACTGCTCGGCCGGCTGCGGGCAGCGCACCGACCACCGGCGCGGCAAGGTGCTGCGGCGGCTGGCCGGCAACGAGCCGGAGGTCAACGAGGAGTGGAACTGCGACAAGGGCCGGTTCGCGTTCCGCTACGCCCAGCAGCGCGACCGCCTCGGCACCCCGCTGGTCCGCGGCGCGGACGGCGAACTCGTCGCCGCCTCCTGGCCGGAGGCGCTGGCCCGGGCCGCCGAGGGGCTGCGCGGGGCGCGCGCCGCGGTGCTCGCGGGCGGCCGGGTCACCGTCGAGGACGCCTACGCGTACGGCAAGTTCGCCCGGATCGCGCTCGGCACCAACGACGTCGACTTCCGGTCCCGGCCGCACAGCGGCGAGGAGGCCGACTTCCTGGCCGCCGCGGTCGCGGGCCACGGCGTCGACCTGGACGGGGACGCCGTCAGCTACCGGGAGTTGGAGGCCGCGCCCGCCGTGCTGCTGGTCGGCCTGGAGGCCGAGGAGGAGGCGCCGATCGTCTTCCTCCGGCTCCGCAAGGCCAACCGGGCGTCCGGGCTGCGGGTCTTCTCGATCGCCACCCACGCCACCCGCGGCCTGGCCAAGCTGCGCGGCGCGCTGCTGCCCGCCGCCCCCGGCACCGAGGTCGAGTGGCTGGCCGCGCTGGCCGGCGACGAGGTGCTCGCCGACGACGCCGGGCGCTGCGCCGACGCGCTGCGCTCCCCGGGCGCCGTCCTGCTGGTCGGCGAGCGGCTCGCGCAGACCGCCGGCGGCCTGACCGCCGCGCTGCGGCTGGCGCACGCCACCGGGGCGAAGCTCGCCTGGGTGCCGCGCCGGGCCGGCGAGCGGGGCGCCGTCGAGGCGGGCGCGCTGCCCGGGCTGCTGCCCGGCGGCCGGGCCGTCGCGGTGCCCGCCGCCCGCGCCGAGGCCGCCGCGCACTGGGGCCAGGCCGAACTGCCGTCCCGCCCCGGCCGCGACACCGGCCAGATCCTGGCCGCCGCCGCCGCGGGCGAGCTGGACGCGCTGGTGCTCGGCGGCGTCGGCCTGGACGACCTGCCGGACCCGGCGCTCGCCGAGGAGGCGCTGGACCGGGTCGGCTTCGTGCTCTCGCTGGAGCTGCGCCCGTCCGCGGTCACCGCGCGCGCCGACGTGGTGCTGCCGGTCGCGGCGGTCGCCGAGAAGGCCGGCACCTTCCTGGACTGGGAGGGCCGGGTCCGGATGTTCGAACCGGCGCTCAAGCCAGACCAGTTGATGCGCAGCCAGCCGCACTCCGACGTCCGGGTGCTGACCATGGTCGCGGACGCGCTGGACCGGCCGATCGGCCTGCCCGACGTCCGGGCCGCCCGGATCGAGCTGGACCGTTTCACCCCGTGGCGGGGCGACCGCCCGGCCGCCCCGGCCGCGCACCCCGCCGCGCTGCCCCGCCCGGCCACCGGGCAGGCCGTGCTGGCCGGACACCGGATGCTGTTGGACCACGGCACCCTCCAGGAGGGCGACACCCACCTGGCCGGCACCCGGCACGCCGCCGTCGCCCGGCTCTCCGCCGCCACCGCCGCCGAGATCGGCGCCACCGCGGCCGGCGCGCTCCGGGTCACCGGCCCGGCCGGCTCGCTGACCCTGCCGCTGGCGGTCACCGACGCGATGCCGGACCGCACGGTCTGGCTGCCGCTCAACTCGACGCCGGACGGCGGCGCGTACCGCGCGCTCGGCACCACGGTCGGCCACCTGGTCACCATCGCCCCGGCGGAGGAATCATGAGCCCCCTCGCTGCCCCCCTCGCCGGTCCGCTGGCCGGTCCGCTGGCCGGTCCGTTGGCCGCCAACGCCGAGACGCTCGGCTTCTTCGGCCGCGACCCGTGGTGGCTGGTGCTGCTGAAGGCGGTGTTCTGCTTCGCGTTCCTGGTCGGGACGGTGCTGATCGCGATCGTCTGGGAGCGCAAGGTCGTCGCCTGGATGCAGCTGCGGATCGGCCCGAACCGGCACGGCCCGTGGGGCCTGCTGCAGTCGCTGGCCGACGGCGTGAAGCTGGCGCTGAAGGAAGACCTGGTGGTCAAGGGCGCCGACAAGGCGGTCTACGTGCTGGCGCCGATCGTCGCGGCGATCCCCGCGTTCATGGCGTTCGCGGTGATCCCGTTCGGCCCGGCCGGCAACGAGGTGTCGATCTTCGGCACCCGGACGCCGCTCCAGCTGACCGACCTGCCGATCGCGCTGCTGTACATCCTGGCCACCGCCTCGGTGGGCATCTACGGCATCGTGCTGGCCGGCTGGTCGTCCGGCTCGACGTACCCGCTGCTGGGCGGCATCCGCTCGTCCGCGCAGATGATCAGCTACGAGATCGCGATGGGCCTGTCGTTCGCGGCGGTGTTCATCTACTCGGGCTCGATGTCGACCTCGGAGATCGTCGCCTCGCAGCAGCCGACCTGGTTCGCGGTGCTGCTGCCGGTGTCGTTCATCGTGTACGTCATCGCGATGGTCGGCGAGACCAACCGGGCGCCGTTCGACCTCCCGGAGGCCGAGGGCGAGCTGGTCGGCGGCTTCAACACCGAGTACTCCTCGCTGAAGTTCGCGATGTTCATGCTGGCCGAGTACGTCAACATGGTCACCGTCTCGGCGGTCGCCTCCACGCTGTTCCTGGGCGGCTGGCGCGCCCCGTGGCCGATCTCGACCTTCTGGGAGGGCGCGAACCACGGCTGGTGGCCGATGCTGTGGATCGTGCTGAAGATCCAGCTGCTGCTGTTCTTCTTCATCTGGCTGCGCGGCACCCTGCCCCGGCTGCGCTACGACCAGTTCATGAAGCTGGGCTGGAAGGTGCTCATCCCGGTCTCGCTGGTCTGGCTGGTTATGGTCGCCACCGTGCGGGCGCTGCGCAACGAGGGCTACGACTTCGCCAACGTGGTGCTGTACGTGGGCGCCCCGCTGGGCGCGGTGCTGCTGGTCGCGCTGGTGGTCGACCTGGTGCGGAAGAAGCCCGCGCCGGCGCCGGAGCCGGCCCCCGCGTTCGACCCGATGGCCGGGGGCTACCCCGTCCCGCCGCTGCCCGGGCAGGAACTGCCGCCGGTGCCGCGCCGCCGCCGCCGGACCCCGCAACTCCAGGACGCCCTCAACGGGGCCGACCCTTCCGAAGGGAGCTGATCCGCGATGCCTGACCAACCGTCAGAGAAGTCGGTCCTCGGGCCGGCCGCCGGCTTCGGCGTGACCTTCAAGGCCATGTTCAAGAAGCGGCTCACCGAGCAGTACCCGGAGTACAAGAAGCCCACCGCTCCGCGCTTCCACGGCCGCCACCAGCTGAACCGGCACCCGGACGGCCTGGAGAAGTGCGTCGGCTGCGAGCTGTGCGCGTGGGCCTGTCCGGCCGACGCGATCTACGTCGAGGGCGCCGACAACCGGGACGACGAGCGCTACTCGCCCGGCGAGCGGTACGGCGCGGTCTACCAGATCAACTACGCCCGCTGCATCCTGTGCGGGCTGTGCGTCGAGGCGTGCCCGACCCGGGCGCTGACCATGACCAACGAGTACGAGCTGGCGGACTCCTCCCGGCAGGACCTGATCTTCACCAAGGAGCAGCTGCTGGTCGGGCTGACCGAGGGCATGGTCGACTCCCCGCACTCGATCTTCCCGGGCGCCGACGAGGGCGCCTACTACCGGGGCGAGGTCACCGGCGCGGCGCCCGGCACCGTCCGGCAGGAGCGGCACGCGCACGAGCACGAGAAGGAGGAGCGGTCATGACCTCCACCGGCGAGGCCGTGCAGTTCTGGGTGCTGGCCGTGATCGCGGTCGGCGGCGCGCTCGGCATGCTGCTGATGCGCAAGGCCGTGCACTCGGCGCTCTGCCTGGCGGCCACGATGATCGCGCTGGCGGTCTGCTACCTGGCGCAGGGCGCGGTGTTCCTGGGCGTGGTGCAGATCGTCGTCTACACCGGCGCGATCATGATGCTGTTCCTGTTCGTGGTGATGCTGGTCGGCGTCTCGGCGGCGGACTCGCTGAAGGAGCAGCTGAAGGGCCAGCGGGTCGCCGCGGCGCTCTGCGGCCTGGGCTTCGGCGTGCTGCTGGTGGCCGGCCTGGCCAACGCGAAGCTCCGCGACTTCACCGGCCTGGCCGGGGCGAACGCCGAGGGCAACGTGCAGGGCCTGGCCCGGCTGATCTTCACCAAGTACGTGTGGGCCTTCGAGGTGACCAGCGCGCTGCTGATCACCGCGGCGGTCGGCGCGATGGTGCTGACCCACCGCGAGAAGGTGAAGGCCCCGCCGACCCAGCGCCAGCTGGCCGCCCAGCGGGTCAAGGACAACATCCAGGTGCCGCCGCTGCCCGCCCCCGGCGTGTACGCCCGGCACAACGCGGTGGACATCCCGGCGCTGCTGCCGGACGGCACCGTCGCCGAGGACTCGGTGATGGGCACCCTGCGCGAGCGCGGCCAGGTCCGCGACGTCAGCCGGGAGATGCTCGACCGGATGGCCGAGCTGGAGGAGACCACGGCCGACTGGCTGGGCCGCCCGTCCTCCGCCCGCCCGCAGGTGTCCGGCCCCCGCCAGGCGCTGGAGACGGTGCCGGTCCCGACCAAGGAGGAGGCGGAGTGAACCCGGTCAACTACCTGTACCTCGCCGCGCTGCTGTTCACCATCGGCGCCTCCGGCGTGCTGGTGCGGCGCAACGCGATCGTGCTGTTCATGTGCGTCGAGCTGATGCTCAACGCCTCGAACCTGGCGCTGGTCACCTTCTCCCGGCTGCACGGCAACCTGGACGGCCAGATCATCGCGTTCTTCACCATGGTGGTCGCGGCGGCCGAGGTCGTGGTCGGCCTCGCCATCATCGTCTCCATCTTCCGGACCAGGCACTCCGCTTCGGTCGACGACAGCAACCTGATGAAGCTGTAGGCGGAGGGCCCCTCAGTGAACTCTCTCATTCCGCTGCTGGTCGCGGCGCCGCTGGCCGGCGCTGCCCTGCTGCTGCTCGGCGGCCGGGCCCTGGACCGGGCCGGGCACTGGATCGCGACCCTGCTGGCCGCGTTCTCCTTCGCCGCCGGACTCGCCCTGTTCGCGGACATGCTCGGCCGCGACGCCGAGCACCGCGCCGTCACCGAGCGGCTGTTCAGCTGGATCCCGGTGAACGGCTTCCAGGCCGACGTCTCCTTCCAGCTCGACCAGCTCTCGATCACCTTCGTGCTGCTGATCACCGGCGTCGGCACGCTGATCCACCTCTACTCGGTGGGCTACATGGCGCACGACGAGCGCCGCCGCCGCTTCTTCGCCTACCTGAACCTGTTCCTGGCCGCCATGCTGGTGCTGGTTCTGGCCGACAACTACCTGCTGCTGTACGTCGGTTGGGAGGGCGTCGGGTTGGCGTCCTTCCTGCTGATCGGGTTCTGGCAGCACAAGCCGAGCGCCGCGACGGCCGCCAAGAAGGCGTTCGTCGTCAACCGGGTCGGCGACATGGGCCTGTCCATCGCGATCATGCTGATGTTCGTCGAGTTCGGCTCGTTCGCCTTCCAACCGGTGTTCGCCACCGCGGGCGACGCGAGCGAGGGCAAGCTCACCGCGATCGGCCTGATGCTGCTGCTCGCCGCCTGCGGCAAGTCCGCGCAGGTGCCGCTGCAGTCCTGGCTGGGCGACGCGATGGAGGGCCCGACCCCGGTCTCCGCGCTGATCCACGCGGCGACCATGGTCACCGCCGGCGTCTACCTGATCGTCCGCTCCGGCGCGATCTTCGACCTGGCGCCGGACGCGCAGACCGCCGTGGTGGTGGTCGGCGCCGTGACGCTGCTGTTCGGCGCCGTCGTCGGTTGCGCCAAGGACGACATCAAGAAGGCCCTGGCCGGCTCGACCATGTCGCAGATCGGCTACATGATCATGGCGGCGGGCCTGGGCCCGATCGGCTACGCCTTCGCGATCATGCACCTGGTCACCCACGGCTTCTTCAAGGCCGGGATGTTCCTCGGCGCCGGGTCGGTCATGCACGGCATGAACGACGAGGTGAACATGCGGCACTACGGCGGCCTGCGGAAGTACATGCCGGTCACCTTCGCCACCTTCGGCCTCGGCTACCTGGCGATCATCGGCTTCCCCGGCCTGTCCGGCTTCTTCTCCAAGGACAAGATCATCGAGGCGGCGTTCGCCAAGGGCGGCACCGAGGGCTGGATCCTCGGCCTGTGCGCCCTGCTCGGCGCCGCGGTCACCGCGTTCTACATGACCCGGGTGATGGTGCTGACCTTCTTCGGCGAGAAGCGCTGGCAGCCCGACGCCGAGGGCAACGACCCGCACCCGCACGAGTCCCCGAAGTCGATGACCGTCCCGATGGTCGTGCTGGCCTTCGGCTCGGTCTTCGCGGGCGGCCTGTTCGTCTACGGGAGCTCCTTCCTGCACTGGCTGGAGCCGGTCACCGGCCACGCCGAGGGCGACTCCCCGCTGAGCCCGTGGACCGTCACCGGCCTGGCCACCGCCTGCATGCTGCTCGGCGCCGGCCTGGCCTGGCAGATGTACGGGCGCAGCCCCGTCCCGGTCCAGGCGCCGGTCGGCTCGCTGCTCACCCGGGCGGCCCGCCGCGACCTGCTCCAGGACGACTTCAACCACGCCGTCCTGGTCCGGCCCGGCACCGCGCTGGCCGCCACCCTGGTCTGGTTCGACAGCCGGGGCCTGGACGGCTTCGTCAACGGCCTGGCCGCCGCGATCGGCGGGATCTCCGGTCGGCTGCGCCGGATCCAGACCGGCTACGTCCGCACGTACGCGCTCTCCATGTTCGGCGGCACGCTGGTGCTGGTCGCCTCCACTCTCCTGATGAGGTCGGTCTGATGAGCTACCTCCTCTCCGCCACCTGTGCCGTCCCGGCCGCCGGAGCGGTGCTCACCGCCGCCCTCCCGGCCGGGACCACCGAGTCCCGGCGGCGCACCACCAAGGCCGTCGCGCTGGCGGTCTCGGCCGCCACCCTCGGCCTGGCCGCCGCGGTCGCCGCCTCCTTCGAGACCGGCGGCGCCCGCTACCAGCTGACCGAGTCGTACAGCTGGATCCGCTCGTTCGGAATCAGCTTCTCGCTCGGCGCGGACGGCATCGGCACCGCCCTGGTGCTGCTGACCGCCGTGCTGGTGCCGCTGGTGATGCTGGCCGGCTGGCACGACGCGGACCCTGCGGCCCCCGAGGGCTCGTTCGAGTCCAAGCGGCGCACCCAGGCGTTCTTCGCGCTGATCCTGGCCGTCGAGTCGATGGTGCTGGTGTCCTTCCTGGCCACCGACGTCTTCGTGTTCTACGTGTTCTTCGAAGCCATGCTGATCCCGATGTACTTCCTGATCGGCGGCTTCGGCGACCGGGCCGGCGGCCCGGACGCGGACCGGCAGCGGTCCTACGCGGCCGTCAAGTTCCTGCTGTACAACCTGCTCGGCGGCCTGGTCATGCTGGCCGCCGTGATCGGCCTGTACGTGGTGGCCGGCGACCAGGGGCACGCGACGTTCAGCCTGACCGGGCTGACCGACGCGATCTCCTCCGGGCAGCTGGTGATCGAGCCCAACGCGCAGCGGGCGCTGTTCCTCGGCTTCTTCTTCGCCTTCGCGGTGAAGGCCCCGCTCTGGCCGCTGCACACCTGGCTGCCGAACGCGATGGGCGAGTCCACCGCCGGGACGGCCGTGCTGATCACCGCGGTGGTCGACAAGGTCGGCACCTTCGCGATGCTGCGGTTCTGCCTCGGCCTGTTCCCGGACGCCTCGAAGACCTTCGCCCCGGTGATCATGGTGCTGGCGCTGGTCGGCATCGTCTACGGCGCGCTGGTCGCGATCGGCCAGAAGGACATCAAGCGCCTCGTCGCCTACGCGTCCATCTCGCACTTCGGGTTCATCATCCTGGGCATCTTCGCGATGACCAGCCAGGGCCAGTCCGGCGCGACGCTCTACATGGTCAACCACGGCATCTCCACCGCCGCGTGGATGCTGGTGGCCGGCTTCCTGATCTCCCGCCGCGGCTCCCGCCTGATCGCCGACTACGGCGGCGTGCAGAAGGTCGCCCCGGTGCTGGCCGGCACCTTCCTGATCGGCGGCCTGGCCACCCTCTCGCTGCCCGGCCTGGCGCCGTTCGTCAGCGAGTTCCTGGTCCTGGTCGGCACCTTCAGCCGCTACCCGGCGCTCGGCGTGGTCGCGACCTTCGGCATCGTGCTGGCCGCGCTGTACGCCCTGCTGCTGTACCAGCGCACCATGACCGGCCCGGTGAAGGCCGGCGTCGAGGGCGTCAAGGACCTCAAGGTCCGCGAACTCGCGGTCGTCGCCCCGCTGGTGGCGCTGACCCTGCTGCTCGGCGTCTACCCGAAGCCGCTCACCGACCTGGTCAACCCGGCCGTCGACGACACCCTCAGCCAGGTGCACCGCACCGACCCCGCACCGGCCCACCCGGTCGCCGCCACCAACGGAGGTGAGCAGAAGTGATCTCCACCCACGCGCTGGCCGCCGCCGGCGGCAACAGTCCGAGCATCCCCGCGCCGCACGTCGAGTACGGGCAGCTCTCGCCGATGCTGGTGGTGTTCGGCGCCGCCCTGGTCGGCGTCCTGGTCGAGGCGTTCCTGCCCCGCCGGGCCCGCGCCTCCGCCCAGCTGGGCGTGTCGCTGCTCGGCCTGGGCGGCGCCTTCACCGCCGTGGTGGTGCTGGCCGCCCAGGGCCACGCCACCACCGAGTCCGGCCTGCTGGCGATGGGCGCGGTCGCCATCGACGGCCCCGCGCTGTTCCTCCAGGGCGTCATCCTGCTGACCGCGGTGCTGGCGGTGCTGACCTACGCCGAGGGCCGGCTGGAGCCGCGGATCAACGGCCACCGGGTCGACGCGTTCGCCGCCCAGGCCGCCGCCGTCCCCGGCGGCGAGCAGGAGCGCCAGGCCACCCGGGAGGGCCTGCGCACCACCGAGATCTACCCGCTGACGCTGTTCGCGGTCGGCGGCATGCTGCTCTTCCCGGCCGCGAACGACCTGCTGACCATGTTCGTCGCGCTGGAGGTGCTCTCCCTCCCGCTGTACCTGATGTGCGCGATCGCCCGCCGGCGCCGGCTGCTCTCGCAGGAGGCCGCCGTCAAGTACTTCCTGCTCGGCGCGTTCGCCTCGGCGTTCTTCCTGTTCGGCACCGCGCTGGTCTACGGCTACGCGGGCTCGGTCCAGCTCGGCGAGATCGCCGACGTGGTCTCCGGCGTCGCGCCGGTCACCCCCGCGCTCGCCGTCACCACCCAGAACGACGCGCTGCTGCTGATCGGCCTGGCGATGCTCGCCGTCGGCCTGCTCTTCAAGGTCGGCGCGGTCCCGTTCCACACCTGGACGCCGGACGTCTACCAGGGCGCCCCGACGCCCGTCACCGGCTTCATGGCCGCCGCCACCAAGACCGCCGCGTTCGGCGCCTTCCTGCGGCTGTTCTACGTCGCCTTCCCCGGCCTGCGCTGGGACTGGCGGCCGGTGATGTGGGGCGTGGCGATCCTCACCATGGTGGTCGGCGCGATCCTCGCCGTCACCCAGCAGGACGTGAAGCGGCTGCTCGCCTACTCGTCGGTGGCGCACGCCGGGTTCATCCTGACCGGCCTGATCGCCACCGACCGGCGCGGCGTCGCCGCGGTGCTCTTCTACCTGCTGTCCTACTCCTTCGTGACGCTCGGCGCGTTCGCCGTGGTCACCCTGGTGCGGGACTCCAAGGGCGAGGCCACCCACCTGTCCAACTGGGCCGGCCTCGGCCGCCGCTCGCCGCTGCTCGCGGCGGTGTTCGCGCTGTTCCTGCTGGCCTTCGCGGGCATCCCGCTGACCTCCGGCTTCACCGGCAAGTTCGCGGTCTTCGAGGCGGCGGCGCAGGGCGGGGCCACCCCGCTGGTCATCGTCGGCGTGCTCTCCTCGGCGGTCGCCGCGTTCTTCTACATCCGGGTCATCGTGCTGATGTTCTTCTCCGACCCGCAGCCCTCCGGCCCCGCGGTCGCCGTGCCCAGCCCGCTCACCGCCACCGCCATCGGCGTCGGCGTGCTGGTCACCCTCGGTCTGGGCCTGCTCCCGCAGTACTTCCTGGACCTGGCCTCCAAGGCCTCGCTGTTCGCCCGCTGACCGGCCCTTGACCGGCCCGCACCGGCCCCCCGGCCCCCGCCCGCCCCGGGCGGGGGCCGGAGCCGTGGAGCGGCGCGAACCGGAACGTCCACGGCCCACCTCCCGCCACCAGGGAAGTCGGGCCCATGCCCGTGCAGTGATCCACTCCGGACCGGATACGCTGCCTTGTATGTGCATCGGCGGCGCTGAGGGACCGGCCCGCTGGATCGACCAGGGACAGGAGTGGTCAGCGTGACCGTCGTGGGGCCCTTCGGGCTGAGCGTGCAGGACCGCGATCTGACCCGTGACGTCCAGGCCGGGATGGAGGCCGTGGAGGCCGCCCTGATCGAGGCCGTCAAGAGTGACGTGCCCTTCATCACGGTGACCGCCAGCCACCTGATCGAGGCCGGGGGGAAGCGGTTCAGGCCGCTGCTGGTGATGCTCGCCGCGCAGTTCGGCGACCCGACGGCGCCCGGCGTGGTGCCCTCCGCGGTGGTGGTCGAGCTGACCCACCTCGCGACGCTGTACCACGACGACGTGATGGACGAGGCGCCGGTGCGCCGCGGCGCGCCCAGCGCCAACAGCCGCTGGGACAACTCGGTGGCCATCCTCACCGGCGACTTCCTGTTCTCCCGGGCCTCGCAGGTGCTCTCCGACCTCGGCACCGAGGCCGTCCGGATCCAGTCCGACGCCTTCGAGCGGCTGGTCACCGGCCAGATCCTGGAGACCGCCGGGCCCCGCCCCGAGGACGACCCGCTCCGCCACTACCTGGACGTCATCTCCGGCAAGACCGGCTCGCTGATCGCCGTCGCCTGCCGCTTCGGCTCGCTGATGGCCGGCGCCGAGCGCTGGATCGTCGACCTGCTCACCCAGTACGGCGAGCGGATCGGCACCGCCTTCCAGCTCGCCGACGACGTCCTGGACATCGCCAGCGACGGCCACGAGTCCGGCAAGACGCCCGGCACCGACCTGCGCGAGGGCGTCCCCACCCTGCCGGTGCTGATGCTCCGGCAGACCCCCGCCGACCCGGACGACCCCGAGGACGTCCGGCTCCGCGAGCTCCTCGACACCGACCTCGCCGCCGACGACGCCGCCCACGCCGAGGCGCTGCGCCTGCTGCGCCGCCACCCGGCACTGGAGCGGGCCCGCCGCGAGACCCTGCGCTACGCCGAGGAGGCCCGCGCCCTGCTCGACACGCTGCCCGACTGCCCCGCCAAGGCCGCCCTCCAGGAGCTCTGCGACACCGTCGCGATCCGGACGATGTGACGCCCCCGCACGGCGCGCTAGGGTCGGTGCCATGTTGCGCGTGGTGATCGCCGAGGACTCCGTGCTGCTCCGCGAGGGGCTGACACGGCTGCTGACGGATCGTGGGATGGAGGTCGTGGCGGGGGTCGGGGACGGCGAGCAGCTGGTCCGGACGGTCGGGGAGCTGCACGCGGCGGGCGAGCTGCCGGACGTCGTCGTCGCGGACGTCCGGATGCCGCCGACGCACACCGACGAGGGCGTCCGGGCCTGCGTCGAACTGCGCGCCCGGCACCCCGGGTTGGGCGTCCTGGTGCTCTCCCAGCACGTCGAGGAGCAGTACGCGGGCGAGCTGCTGGCCGGTTCCATCCGCGGCGTCGGCTACCTGCTCAAGGACCGGGTCGCCGAGGTCCGCGAGTTCGTCGACGCGGTCGCCCGGGTCGCCGCGGGCGGCACCGCGCTCGACCCCGAGGTGGTGCAGCAGCTGCTCAGCCGCAGCCGGCAGGTCGACACCCTGGCCGGCCTCACCCCGCGCGAGCGCGAGGTGCTCGGCCTGATGGCGGAGGGCCGCACCAACGCGGCGATCGCCAAGCAGCTGGTGGTCTCCGACGGCGCCGTCGAGAAGCACGTGTCGAACATCTTCCAGAAGCTCGGCCTGGGGCAGAGCCAGGAGGACCACCGGCGGGTTCTCGCCGTCCTCGCCTACCTGGAGTCCTGACCCCCGCCGACCCGCCCGCTGACCCGCCGGAACCGTCTGCGCGAGTTCCCCTCCAGCTGTGCTCCGCCCGCTTAGGATGCCCTGTGGTGCGCCAGGCGGACGGGGCACACGGCTCACGCCCGCGGCTGGCTTTCCGACGAGGAGGTCTGCGGCAGTGACCAGTCAGGTCGATCAGTCAGAAGCGGTGGACGGCTCGGACGGCCCGGAGGGCTCCGCGCGGGTGTCGGCCGGGCGGGCCGCCAAGCCGATCCGGCGGCTGGACCGGGTGATCATCCGGTTCGCGGGCGACTCGGGCGACGGCATGCAGCTCACCGGGGACCGCTTCACCTCGGAGACGGCCGCGTTCGGCAACGACCTGTCCACGCTGCCGAACTTCCCGGCCGAGATCCGGGCCCCCGCCGGGACGCTGCCGGGGGTCTCCTCGTTCCAGCTGCACTTCGCGGACCACGACATCCTCACCCCGGGCGACGCGCCGGACGTGCTGGTCGCGATGAACCCGGCCGCGCTGAAGGCCAACCTGCCGGACCTGCCCGCCGGGGCCGAGGTCATCGTCGACACCGACGAGTTCACCAAGCGGGCGCTGGCCAAGGTCGGCTACGCCGCCTCGCCGCTGGAGGACGGCTCGCTGGAGGCGTTCCGGCTGCACCCGGTGCCGCTGACCACGCTGACGCTGGAGGCGCTGAAGGACAGCGGGCTGGCCCGGAAGGACGCCGAGCGGGCGAAGAACATGTTCGCGCTCGGGCTGCTGTCGTGGATGTACCACCGGCCCACCCACGGCACCGAGCTGTTCCTGCGGCAGAAGTTCGCCAAGAAGCCGGAGATCGCCGAGGCCAACGTCACGGCGTTCCGGGCCGGGTGGAACTTCGGCGAGACCACCGAGGACTTCGCGGTCTCCTACGAGGTGCAGCCCGCGAAGCTGCCGGCCGGCACCTACCGGAACATCTCCGGGAACCTGGCGCTGTCGTACGGGCTGGTGGCGGCGGGGGAGCGCTCCGGGCTGCCGGTGTTCCTCGGCTCGTACCCGATCACCCCGGCCTCGGACATCCTGCACGAGCTGGCCAAGCACAAGAACTTCGGCGTGCGCACCTTCCAGGCGGAGGACGAGATCGCCGGGATCGGCGCCGCGCTCGGGGCCGCGTTCGGCGGCGCGCTCGGGGTGACCACGACCTCGGGGCCCGGCGTGGCGCTGAAGTCGGAGACGATCGGGCTGGCGGTGTCGATGGAGCTGCCGCTGGTGGTGGTCGACATCCAGCGCGGCGGCCCCTCGACCGGCCTGCCGACCAAGACCGAGCAGGCCGACCTGCTGCAGGCGATGTTCGGCCGCAACGGCGAGGCGCCGGTGCCGATCGTCGCCCCCGCGACGCCCGCCGAGTGCTTCACCGCGGCGCTGGACGCGGCCCGGATCGCGCTGACCTACCGCACCCCGGTGTTCCTGCTCTCGGACGGCTACCTGGCCAACGGCTCCGAGCCCTGGAAGCTCCCGGAGATCGACGAACTCCCGGACCTGCGGGTCGAGTTCGCGACCGAACCGAACGGCCCGGACGGCACCTTCCGGCCCTACCAGCGCGACCCGCACACGCTGGCCCGCCCCTGGGCGGTGCCCGGCACGCCCGGCCTGGAGCACCGGATCGGCGGCATCGAGAAGCAGGACGGCACCGGCAACATCTCCTACGACCCGGCCAACCACGACTTCATGGTCCGCACCAGGCAGGCCAAGGTCGACAACATCGCCGTCCCGGACGTCGAGGTCGACGACCCGTCCGGGCGGGCCCGCGTCCTGGTGCTCGGCTGGGGCTCCACCTACGGCCCGATCACTGCGGCGGTGCGCCGGGTCCGGGCCGACGGCGGCGACGTCGCCCAGGCGCACCTGCGCCACCTCAACCCGTTCCCGGCCAACCTCGGCGCGGTGCTGCGCGGCTACGAGCGGGTGATCGTCCCCGAGATGAACCTCGGCCAGCTCGCCCTGCTGCTGCGCGCCAGGTACCTCGTCGACGCCCAGTCCTACAACCAGGTCCGCGGCCTGCCGTTCAAGGCCGCCCAGCTCGCCGACGTGCTGCAGGCCGCGCTCGGCAGCCTCGACGCGGAGGAGACCCGATGACCGACTTCCCCGCCCTGCGCCTCGTCCCGAAGGCGGACGGGCCGCAGACCGCGAAGGACTTCAAGACCGACCAGGAGGTGCGCTGGTGCCCGGGCTGCGGTGACTACGCGATCCTCGCCGCCGTGCAGGCGTTCATGCCCGAGCTCGGGATCCGGCGGGAGAACACCGTCTTCGTCTCCGGGATCGGCTGCTCCTCGCGCTTCCCGTACTACATGAACACCTACGGGATGCACTCGATCCACGGCCGCGCCCCGGCGATCGCCACCGGCCTGGCCGCCTCCCGCCCCGACCTGTCGGTGTGGGTGGTCACCGGCGACGGCGACGCGCTGTCGATCGGCGGCAACCACCTGATCCACGCGCTGCGCCGCAACACCAACCTGAAGATCCTGCTGTTCAACAACCGGATCTACGGCCTGACCAAGGGCCAGTACTCGCCCACCAGCGAGGTCGGCAAGATCACCAAGTCGACGCCGATGGGCTCGCTGGACGCCCCGTTCAACCCGCTGTCGCTGGCGATCGGCGCCGAGGCGAGCTTCGTCGCCCGCACCATCGACTCCGACCGCCGGCACCTGCAGGACGTGCTGCGGGCCGCCGCCCGGCACGAGGGCACCGCGCTGGTGGAGATCTACCAGAACTGCAACATCTTCAACGACGGCGCCTTCGAACTGCTCAAGGAGCCCGGCACCCGCGACGAGGCGCTGATCCGCCTCGAACACGGGCAGCCGGTGCTGGTCGGCGCCGGGCACCACGTGGTCCGCGACCCCGACGGCGAACTGCGGATCGCCCCCCGCGACGAGGGCACCGCGATCGTCCACGACGCCCACGCGGCCGGCCCGAGCACGGCCTTCGCGCTGACCCGCCTCGCCGACGCGGACACCCTGCACCACACCCCGATCGGCGTGCTGCGCGACGTCCGGCGGCCGGTCTACGACACCCAGCTGAACGAGCAGCTGGCCCTCGCCGAGCAGCAGCGCGGCCGCGGCGACCTGGCCGCCCTGCTGGCGGGCGGCAGCACCTGGACGGTCGGCGAGTAGCGGCCCGCGGGCGGCCGGGAGGCCCGGGGGACGGCCGCCGTCCCCCGGGCCTCCCGCTGTTCCGGGCCTCCCGGCCACCCGCCCTCCCGGCCTGTCAGGAGCCAAACCGGGATACGGGGATGACATCCCCGCGGTCGGGCCGCTACCTTTCGGGGGACGGAACGGCGCGCGGGTGAAGGGCAGGCCATGGCGGAGGGTTCGCGGGAGGCCAGGGTCGGATTGTGGAACGGCTTCGCGGCGTACGGGATGTGGGGGCTGTTCCCGCTGTTCTGGCCGCTGCTGCAGCCCGCCGGGGCGGCGGACATCCTGGCGAACCGGATGGTGTGGTCGCTGGTGGCGGTCGCCGCGCTGCTGCTGGCGCGGCGCCGCTGGGCGTGGATCCGCCCGCTGCTGCGGCAGCCCCGGCGGCTGGCGCTGCTGGCGCTCGCCGCGGTCACCGTCTCGGTGAACTGGGGCGTCTACATCTGGGGCGTGAACTCCGGGCACGTGGTGGAGACCAGCCTCGGCTACTTCATCAACCCGCTGGTGACGATCGCCTTCGGCGTGCTGGTGCTGCGCGAGCGGCTGCGCCCCGCCCAGTGGACGGCGGTCGGGGTGGGCGCCTCGGCCGTGGTGGTGCTGACGCTGGCGTACGGGCGGCCGCCGTGGATCGCGCTGACGCTGGCGTTCTCGTTCGCCACCTACGGGCTGATCAAGAAGAAGGTGGCGCTCGGCGGGGCGGAGAGCCTCGCGGTGGAGAGCGCGGTGATGTTCCCGTTCGCGCTCGCGTTCCTGGGGTACCTGGCGGTGCGCGGCGAGGGCAGCTTCGGGACCGGCGGCTGGGGGCACAGCGCCCTGCTGGTGCTGAGCGGGCTGATCACCGCGGTGCCGCTGATGTGCTTCGGCGCGGCCGCGCTGCGGGTGCCGCTGACCACGCTCGGGCTGATCCAGTACCTGGCGCCGGTGTCGCAGTTCCTGATCGGCGTCACGGTGTTCCACGAGTCGATGGCGCCGGCCCGCTGGGCGGGCTTCGCGCTGGTCTGGGTCGCGCTGGTGGTGCTGAGCGCGGACGCGCTGCGCCGGATCCGCGACGACCGCCGGGCGGCCCCGGCAGCCAGGCCGGAGCCGGTCGTGAGCTGACCGGCCGGCCGGACGCCCGGCCACCTGGCCGGCCGGCTGCCCGACCGCCGGGCCGGCCGGTCAGAGCGCGGCGAGGTCGCGGGCCAGCCGGGTGCTGTCGCGGTGCGCGGTGAACGCGCGCGCGGCGGCCTGGGCGGCCTGCCGGCGGCGGGCGGTGAGCAGGCCGCCGTGGGTGAGCGAGTCGACCGGGCGGCGGCCGCGCCACTCGTCCAGCGACCAGCGGGCGTACGGGCCGAACAGCGCGCGGGTGGGCTCGGGCAGGTCGGTGCGGGCGGGGACGGCGGCGCGGGCGCCGTTGAGGGCGACCTGGCCGTCGAGGCCGGCGCAGACGTCGAGCCAGGCGAGCGCGGCGGCCCGGTGGCGGGCGCCGCGGGGGAGGGCGAAGGCGTCGACCCGGGCCTGGAACAGGTCGCCGGTGCCGGGGGCGGCGGCCCAGCCGTAGTCGGTGCCGGGGCGCAGGTCGAGGGTGTCGCGCAGCCAGCTGTCGGCCCAGTCGCCGGTCAGCAGCCAGCCGGCCCGGCCGGTGCCCAGCAGGTGGGCGGCGTCGGTCCAGTCCGCGTCGGCGGCGGGCGGGGCGGCGAGGGCCAGCAGGTCGTCCAGGGTGCGCAGCGCGTCGGTGGTGGCGCGGGCGCTCCAGGGGCCGCCGGGCTGCCAGAGGGCGGCGAAGCCGTCCGGTCCGTGGGCGGCGAGCAGGGCGGTCTCGGCGAGTTGCAGCACCTCGGTGGGGCCGCCGACGGCGAGCGGGACGGTGCCGGTGGCGGCGACCCGGCGGAGCCGGGCGAGCAGCGCGCCGGGGTCGGCGGCCGGGAGGGCGGCGCCCGCGTCGGCGAGCAGCCGCTGGTTGGTCCACAGCAGGTTGGTGCGGCGGGCCCCGGCCGGGACGGCGTACAGGGCGCCCTGGGCGCGCAGCCGGGGCAGCAGCGGAGCGGGGAGGCCGGCCGTCCAGCGGTGAGCCCGGGCGAGGGCGTCCAGGGGCTCCAAGTGGGGTGCCAGGTCGGCGAGTTCGGCGCCGCCGGAACATCGGAAGCTGTCCGGCGGGGGGCCGTCGGCGAGCCGGGCGGCGAGGTCGGTGCCGGTCGGGTTGGAGCGGTCGCCGGAGACGAAGGTGACGTCCGGCGCGCGGCCCTTCAGGGCGGCGAGCATCGCCTGCAGGCCGTTCTGCTCGGGGCCCGCGGTCCAGCCGGTGGCGACCTCCAGCAGGCCCGCCGGGCCGTCCGTCGAACTGGCCTCCGCGGAGCCGTACCTGGCCAGTGCGGTGCCGCCCAGGGCGGCCAGTCCGCCGAGCAGGACCTGACGGCGGCGGATCGGCACGGCACTCCCAGCGGGGTCGAACGAACGGGCGGGCGAACAACGGACGAACGGTTCGCGGCGGCCCACCATCCCACCGTCCGGCCCCGGTCCGCGTCAAGGGCCGGGACCGGGCGGGCACGCGCGAAGAACGCCTCCTCGGGATCTCCTCAACCGGACTGCCGGGCTGCTAACGTCCGTGCTGCGCGACCCGGCCGCAGCTGTCCCGGCGCGCGGGAGGAACTCCGATGGTGCACCTCGCCCGACCCGTGTCCCACCACGTTCCCGCGGTGCGCCGGGAGACGTGCGGGTCGCAGAGCGGTGAGCTGCTCATCCTCCGGGAGTCCGGCCGGCCCGCGGTGATCCGCTGGCGGCCGAGCGGCGGCGACCCGGTCGACCTGCTGCCGCCCTACCGGCTGGACCGGGTCGAGCTGCGGCACTCCCACCGGGCCCGCCTGCACGGACTGACCGCGGGCGTCCGGCTGGTCACCGCGGACGGGTCCGCGCTCTTCCTGGTGCCCCCGTCCGGCCTGCCCGCCCTCGCGCTCGCGGCCGCCTCCACCCACCGGCGCCCACCGGCGGCCGCGCACCCGTGACGGCGGACGCCGAGGGCCCCCGGCCGGATGACCGGGGGCCCTCGGGGCGCGGGGCCGCTACTTCTGCTTCGCGGCCCGCTCCAGCACCTCCGGGGTGACCGCGCCGGCGTAGACCCGGCCGTCGTCGGTGACCAGCGCGTTGACGATCCGGGTGGAGACCAGCGTGCCGCCGTCGACGTGCCGGCCGGCGAACTTGGCCAGGCCCTTCGCCGCGCCGGCGCCCGCGTCGCCGTGCACGACGACGGTCCAGCCCTCGCCGATCACGCCGCCCGCGTTCTCGCCCGCGCCCTTCGCGGCGTCCTCGGCGGGCGCCTTCGGCAGCTCGGGCAGCACGTCGGCCAGCGCGTTGCGGGGCAGCTCGCCCGCGGACCGCTCGGTGACCTTGGCGCCCTTGGGGGCGGTGAACTCGAAGGTCCTGGCGTCCGGCCTGGCGTACGACAGGGTGCCGAAGCGGACGTCGAACGCGGTCGCGCCGTCCACCGTGCGCAGCTGCACGGCCAGCGGCACGCCCTTCTCGGCGTCGATCGCGATCCGCACCTCGGCGATGGTCGAGCCGGCCTGCTTGGGCTTGACGCTGAGCCGGTACGCGGCGTGCCCGGCGACCCGCTCGGTGCCGCTGACGGTGACCGAGGTGGTCGCCGCGGAGTGCTCCAGGAACTGCTTGGCGACCTCCTGCGGGGTGACCGCGCCCAGCCCGCCCCCGGCGTCCTTCCGGTGCCCGTCGCCGCCGTCGCCCGTACCGGTGAAGTGCAGGGCCTGCTGGGAGTCCCGGTCGTAGGCCCAGAGCTGGCCGCCGTTGTGGACCAGCTCGTAGCCGGACTTCTCGCTCGCCAGGGTGAAGCGCTGCCGGTCGGGCCCGTCGGAGGCGATGGTCAGGGTGTGCGCGCCGCCGAGCAGTTCGACGGCCTTGAGCTGCGGGTCGGCGCCGCCGACGGTGGCGCCGGCGCTGCGGGCCAGGTTGCCGAGCGGGCCGGAGCCGGACGCGGCGTCGGTCAGCGCGGTGGGCAGGCCGAGGTCGGCGCTGACCCGGACGGTGCCGGAGAAGGTGTCGGTGTCCGCGGCGAGGGCCTTGGCGACCAGGTCCTGGGCGGTGATCGACGGCAGGTCGGGCGCCTCGTCGCTGGCGAGCGCGGGCACCAGCCCGACGCCGGCCGCGACGACCGCGGCGACCGCCACCGGCACGCCGATCCGGACGGCGGTGCGGCGCTTCGCGGGCCGGCCGGGCCGTCCGCCGCCCTCGTGGGCCGCCGGGGCGATCCGCAGCGGCGTCGTCATGTCGTGTTCTGCGCTGGAGTCGTGGTCCATCGCAGCCCCCTTCCGAGTGCCTGTGTGCTGACGGTTCCCATTAGAGCCGTCCGGGGCGTCCGGCCGCGTCGCCCGGCGGCAGCAGATCGGGGTACGTCTCGCGTCGTATCCGGGGCGCGTCGACCCTGAGACGGCGTCAGGGTTCCGTAGTCCCGGAGGTCTACCTCTCGCGTAGGGTCGGTCCATGATTCCTCAGCCCCCGTCCGGGCCCGCCGCCACGCCCCCGCCGACCCCGGCTGCCGCCGCGGCGCCGACCGCGACCGCGACCGAGACCGGGGCCCCGACCGCGACCGCGATGCGGCGGGCGCTGCGCCGGGCCCGGGACGGCGTGGCGCTGGACGCGGCGGAGGGCGCGGTGCTGCTCCAGGCCCGCGGCGACGACCTGGCCGAGCTGTGCGCGGTCGCGGCCCGGGTCCGGGACGCGGGCCTGGAGCAGGCGGGCCGCCCGGGCGTCATCACGTACTCGCGGAAGGTGTTCATCCCGCTGACCCGGCTGTGCCGGGACCGCTGCCACTACTGCACCTTCGCGACCGTCCCCGGCAGGCTCCGCAAGGACGGCCACGGCCTCTACCTCTCCCCGGACGAGGTGCTGGACATCGCCCGCAAGGGCGCCGAACTCGGCTGCAAGGAAGCCCTGTTCACGCTCGGCGACCGCCCCGAGGAGCGCTGGCCGGAGGCCCGCGAGTGGCTGGACGCGCACGGCTACGACGACACCCTGGCGTACGTCCGGGCGATGGCCGTGCGGGTGCTGGAGGAGACCGGGCTGCTGCCGCACCTCAACCCGGGCGTGCTGTCCTGGACGGACTTCCAGCGGCTCAAGCCGGTCGCCCCGTCGATGGGCATGATGCTGGAGACCACCGCCGTCCGGCTCTGGTCCGAGCCCGGCGGCCCGCACCACGGCTCGCCCGACAAGGAGCCCGCCGTCCGGCTGCGGGTGCTGGAGGACGCCGGGCGCAGCGCGGTCCCGTTCACCACCGGGGTGCTGATCGGCATCGGCGAGACCCACCTGGAGCGGGCCGAGTCGCTGCTGGCGATCCGCAAGGTGGCCCGCGCCTACCAGGGCGTGCAGGAGGTGATCGTGCAGAACTTCCGGGCCAAGCCGGACACCGCGATGCGCGCCATGCCGGACGCCGAACTCTCCGAGCTGGCGGCCGCGGTGGCGGTGGCCCGGCTGGTGCTCGGCCCGGCCGCCCGGATCCAGGCCCCGCCGAACCTGGTGGACGCCGAGTACGCGCTGCTGATCGGCGCCGGCCTGGACGACTGGGGCGGGGTCTCCCCGCTGACGCCCGACCACGTCAACCCGGAGCGCCCCTGGCCGCACGTCGAGGAACTGGCCGCGCGCACCGCCGCCGCCGGGTTCACCCTGCGCGAGCGGCTGACGATCCACCCCGAGTACCTGAAGCGCGGCGAACCCTGGCTGGACCCGCGGCTGCTGCCGCACGTCCGGGCGCTCGCCGACCCGGCCACCGGCCTGGCCGTCGAGGGCCGGATCCCGGTCGGCCTGCCCTGGCAGGAGCCCGACGAGCCGATGACCGGCGGCGGCCGCACCGACCTGTTCCGCACCGTCGACACCGAGGGCCGCACCGGCGACCGGCGCTCCGACTTCGACGACGTGTACGGCGACTGGGAGGCGCTGCGCGAACAGGCCGCGCCGGCCGTCCCCCGCCGGCTCGACGCGGACCTGCGGGCCGCGCTGTCCACCGCCGCCGACGACCCGGTCAAACTGACCGACGACCAGGCGCTGGCGCTGTTCCAGGCCGACGGCGACGCGCTCGACGCGCTCACCCGGATCGCCGACGACCTGCGCCGCGACACCGTCGGCGAGGACGTCACCTACTGCGTCACCCGGAACATCAACTTCACCAACGTCTGCTACACCGGCTGCCGGTTCTGCGCCTTCGCGCAGCGCCGCACCGACGCCGACGCCTACACCCTCTCGCTCGACCAGGTCGCCGAACGGGCCGAGCAGGCCTGGCGGGTCGGCGCGACCGAGGTGTGCATGCAGGGCGGTATCCACCCGGACCTGCCGGGCACCGCCTACTTCGACATCGCGCGGGCCGTGAAGGAGCGGGTGCCCGGCATCCACGTGCACGCGTTCTCCCCGATGGAGGTGGTCAACGGGGCGACCCGCACCGGCCTGCCGATCCGCGAGTGGCTGCTGCGCGCCAAGGACGCCGGGCTGGACTCGATCCCCGGCACGGCCGCCGAGATCCTCGACGACGAGGTCCGCTGGGTGCTGACCAAGGGCAAACTGCCCGCCGCGACCTGGGTCGAGGTGGTCACCACCGCGCACGAGCTGGGCCTGCGCTCGTCCTCGACGATGATGTACGGCCACGTCGACAGTCCGCGGCACTGGCTGGGCCACCTGCGGCTGCTCGCCGAACTCCAGCAGCGCACCGGCGGGTTCACCGAGTTCGTCACGCTGCCGTTCGTGCACACCAACGCGCCGGTCTACCTGGCCGGCATCGCCCGGCCGGGACCGACCGCCCGCGACAACCGGGCGGTCACCGCGATGGCCCGGCTGCTGCTGCACCCGCATCTCACCAACATCCAGACCAGCTGGGTCAAGCTCGGCGCGGAGGGTGCCGCCGAGATGCTCCGCTCCGGCGCCAACGACCTCGGCGGCACCCTGATGGAGGAGACCATCTCCCGGATGGCGGGTTCCTCCTGGGGCTCCTACCGGTCGGTCCGCGACCTGGAGGCGATCGCCGCGCTGGCCGGCCGCCCGGCCCGCCAGCGCACCACCACCTACGGCGAGGTGCCCGCCGAGCGCCGCGCGGCCGCGCTGGCCTCCGACGGGCACCTGCCCGCGCTGCTGCCCCTGGCGGACTAGTGCCGCGTCAGGCAACCTTCGCCCGTCGCGACGCCCGGCACGCGCCCTCCTTGCCCGCCACCGGGCAGGAGGGGCCCGCTCGCCGCACCGGACGAAAGCCCAAGTACATCCAGTACGAGGACTTCCGGCCGGCACGCCGATAGCACGCACCGGACGCCGCTCCTTGACGGCAAAGGTTGCCTGACGCGGCACTGGGCCCTAACCCGCCAGCAGGCTCCGGCGCAGCTCCCGGGCGTCCACGCCGAGGCCCCGCCCCAGGTAGGCGTCGAAGGTGCCGTAGCGGGCCGCCACCTCGTCGAAGCCGGCCGCCAGGTACTCGGGGCGGACGTCCAGCAGCGGCCGGTACAGCGCCTGGTAGGCGGGCGGCAGCTGGGCCAGGACCGCGGCGTTGGCCTGCGCCCGGTAGGTGTTGGACGCCAGGTAGTCGGCCCGGACGGTCTCCGCCGGGACGCCGAGCGCGGTCAGCAGCGCGGCCGCGCCCCAGCCGGTGCGGTCCTTGCCGGCGGTGCAGTGGAACAGCACCGCGCCGCGGCCGCCGGCGGCGTCCAGCAGCTGCCCGTAGGCGGCGCGGGCGCTGTCGGCGGAGACCATGGTGCGCTCGCCGGCGATCATCGCGTCGACCGCGGCCTGCGGGCTGGTGACGTTGAACTGCCCGGTGTCGGCGGTGCCCAGGACGTTCGCCGCCACGCTCCGCGCGCCGGCCGGCAGCCGGTCCGGGGCGGCCTGCCGCTCGGCCGGGGTGCGCAGGTCGAAGACGGTGCGGATGCCCAGCCGGCGCAGCTTGGCGAGGTCCTGGTCGGTGAGCTTGGACAGGTCGTCCGAGCGGTACACCCGGCCGAGCCGCACCCAGCGGCCGTCCGCCGTCCGGTAGCCGCCCAGGTCGCGGAAGTTGGGGGCGGAGGCCAGGTGCAGCGAGCGGTCGGCGACCACCAGCGGGGCGCCCCGGTCCGGGACCAGCTCGAAGTACCAGCGGTCGGCCGCGCCGAGGCCGGAGACGGTGACGGTGGCGCTGCCGGCGCCGCGCGCGACGGCCGCGCGGTGCGGCACGTGCTCCTGGTCGGTGCCCGCGTACACGGTGACGTGCCGGGCGCCCGGGGCGGTCCAGGACAGGGTGAAGGAGCCGTCGGCCTGCTGGACGGCGGTCGCGGCGGTGAACGGGATCGCGTGCGCCGAGTGCTGTGCCGAGTGCTGCGCCGGGTCGGCGGACGGGGCGGCGAGGGCGGGGGCGGCGAACCCGGGGGCGGTGACGGTCAGCGCGGCGGTGAGGGCGGCCGCGGCGACCAGCCTGGTGCGGGGGGAGGTCATGGACGCCGACCGTAGGCACACCGGCCACGGGCCCGGTGACCTGCGGGTGTCCGCACCACGGCGGACGGTTGAACGAATCGATGTTCGGGACGGATCGCCGTTTCGCGCGCTCCTTCGAATAAAGTGCGTCTACTGTCCGCGTCCGCGCCGGTGTCCGTCTCCACCGACCGAAAGGGTTCCGTCCCGTGATGCCTCTGTGGTCACGCGCCCAGCAGCAGGACTTCCGCAGCCGGGTCCGGGGCTGTCTGCTCGGCGGCGCGATCGGGGACGCGCTCGGCGGCGGCATCGAGTTCGAGCAGCTGGAGCAGATCCGGGCGGTCCACGGCGAGGCCGGCGTGGCCGGCTACGTCCCCGCCTACGGGCGGCGCGGCGCGATCACCGACGACACCCAGATGACGCTGTTCACCGTCGACGGCCTGATCCGTTCGCACATCAGCCGCGACAGCGGCGCCTGGCACCCGCCGTCCGACGTGCACCGCGCCTACCTGCGCTGGTACGCCACCCAGCAGGACTGGGGGCCGGACGAGCGCCGCAAGGACCTGGGCTGGCTCGGCCGCGAGGAGTGGCTGTACGCCCGCCGCGCCCCCGGGCAGGCCTGCCTGTCCGGCCTGGCGGGCACCGAGAACGGGCCGCTGCCGACCGTCGAGGAGCCGCGCAACCCCGGCTCCAAGGGCTGCGGCACCGTGATGCGGGCCGCCCCGTTCGGGCTGCTCACCGCCTGGGACCCGGCGCTGGTCTTCCAGCTCGCCGTCGAGTGCTCGGTGCTGACCCACGGCCACCCCACCGGCTACCTGTCCGCCGGGGCGTTCGCGGTGATCGTGCACGCGGTCGCCCGCGGCGGCACCCTGGAGGAGGGCGTGCACCTGGCGCTGGCCCTGCTCTCCGAGCGCACCGGCCACGAGGAGACCACCGCCGCCCTGCGCGCCGCGCTGGACGCCGTCCGGGCCGGGGCGCCGTCCCCCGAGCGGGTCGAGGAGCTCGGCGAGGGCTGGGTCGCCGAGGAGGCGCTCGCCATCGGCCTGTACTGCGCGCTGGTCGCCGAGGACGTCCGCAGCGGCCTGCTGCTGGCCGTCAACCACTCCGGCGACAGCGACTCCACCGGCTCGATCTGCGGCAACCTGCTCGGCGCCCTGCACGGCGAGACCGCCCTCCCGCCGGACCTGCTGGCCGAGTTGGAGGGCCGGGGCACCGTGCTGGAACTCGCCGACGACCTGGTGCTGGAACTGCTGCACGGCCCCGAACTGCACGGCACCGAAGCCTGGAGCACCCGCTACCCGGTCGCCGCGACCGGCTGACGCCGGACTCCGGCAGGGGCTCCACCGGGGGCTCCACCAGGGGTTCCACCGGGCACTCCGGACGGCTCCGGACGGCTCCGGACGCGGAGGTGCCCGCCGCGCGGGAAGCGGCGGGCACCTCCGAAGCCGTGCGGCGGACTCAGACCTCGCCGAAGCGGCCCGTGCCGGCCGCCGCGGCGAACGCGGCCCAGGACTCGCCGGAGAAGCGCAGCTGCGGCCCCTGCGGGTCCTTGGAGTCACGGACCGCGATCGAGGCCGGACCCGGCACGGCGATCTCGACGCACGCGCCGTTGCCGCCGCTGTAGCTGCTCTTGCGCCAGGTCAGGCTCTCGGTGGCCTTGCTCATTTCATGAACTCCTCTGCGATGGTGGTGATCATCGACCTGCTCTCCGCGACGCTCAGCGCCGCGGCCCTCAGGTGGTCGTACAGATTGGTATAGCGGCGTACGTCGGCGTCCTTCTCCAGGTAGAGATCGCTCGTCACTCCTTCGAAGTAGACGACCGTGGAATCCGCCGACTCCGGGAACTCCAGCAAGGAGAATGTGCCGGTCATGCCGGGGTGCGAGCCGTGGGTGAACGGAATGACCTGCAAGTTGATGTTCGCCCGCTCGCCCAGCTCGACCAGTTGGTACAACTGCTCGGCCATCACGACCTTCCCGCCGACCTGGCGGCGCAGCACGGCCTCGTCTATGACGACCCACAGGCTGCCCAACTGGTCCTCGCCGCGGATGCGGTGCTGCCGCTTCAGCCGGACGTCCACCCGGCGGCGGATCGCGGTCGGGTCGGTGTCCGGCTGCGTCCCGGCCACCACCGCCTCCGCGTACTCGCGGGTCTGCAGCAGCCCCGGCACGAACGAGGACTCGTACGCCCGGATCGAGGACGCCTCGGCCTCCAGGCCGATGTACACGCTGTACGGGATGTCCCCGAACTCGTGCCACCAGCCGCGCTGCCGGGACTCCTTGGCCATCTCCATCAGCCCGGCGCGGACCCGCTCGTCCTCGACCTCGTACACGTCGCACAGGTCGCGGACGTCCCGCTGGCTGATCGAGCGGCGGCCGTTCTCCAGCCGGCTGATCTTCGACTGGGAGACCATCAGGCGGCCGGCCACCTCTTCGGCGGTCATCCCCTTGAGCTCGCGCAGGCGCCGGAGTTCGGCGCCGAGCCTGCGACGGCGGACCGTCGGGTTCACGCTGGCGGACACATCGACCTCCGGGCCTACTTCTGGCAACAGTGCGGTAATTGGTACCAACCCCCCTGACGCTGAGCAGCATGACACCTCAACTGCGGTCCGTGCCCAGGAATCGCGGTACCGCAGTAGAACAGACCGTCGGAAAATAGCTCAATCGGGATCCCGGGGCTTGCGCACGGCGCGCCTACCCGGTATAGGGATCCGCTTGCGCTAGACGGCCCCTGACGGGCGGTCGGGCGCTGGCGCTCCGGGGCGTTCCGGGGGGTTCCGGAGCGCTCCGCGCGGAACACCCCGGAACGCCGAAGGGCGGGCGGCCCGGTGCATCGCACCGGGCCGCCCGCCCACTCGTCGAACCGATCGCTAACGGCGTGCGCCGCTCATCGCGCGCCCACCCGACTGGCCACCCCGCGCCCCGCGGCCGCCGGACGACCGGCCGGACCGCGCGAACCCGCCGGTGCCGACCTGCCCTGCTGCTGCTGGGCGGGCAGACCGTTCTGCACGTCCATCACCGCGTGGGCCACCATGCCGCCCAGCGGGTCGTACCTGATCAGGTCCCGCAGCCGGGAGCGCGAGGACCGCCCCTCGTTGCCCGGGTACAGGTGCTTGCCCAGGCCGACCGCGTGCGCCAGCGCCGCCAGCGCGGCCGTCCGCGGGTCCGGCGGCACGCCGGTGCGGATCGCCGTGTCCAGCCGCTGCTTGATCGCCGCGTTGGTGCAGTCGTCCGACGCCTGGTAGCGCGTCGTCGGCAACACCCCGCAGACCTGCCCCGCGACGGCCGTCACCATGCCGCACCTCTCCAGGTGCGCCAGGTACGTCTGCCGCAGGCCCAGGCGCGGACCGCCGATCCAGTGCGCGGCGCGCACCGGACTGCCGCGTCGGCGCAACAGCTCCAATGCGTGGTCAAGTGTCGGGTCACCGGTCGGCCGTGGCACCACCACGGCGATCCGGTCCCCGTCCGGGACTATCCTTCCGGCCAGGGACAGCTCGACGAGCTGCGCCCCGGCAAGTCCGAGGTCGAGGGTCTGCGGCTGCGCGGTGGTACCCGTGGCCGGGTCCAGCGCCAGCAACAGCAACTCCTCGGGAATGGTTCGACGGCCTCTGCCCATCCAAGCCTCCCCGCGTGGATGAATGACAGGGTGACGCCTCTCACACAGGCTTGTCGAGTACGCCTCCGAATCGTGACCTTGCCCGGGCAGGGTGGAACCACCGCCGGACGGCTCCGCGTCCCACCGGGCAACGGCCCGTACGGGCAGGAAAAACCGCCGGTCGGGCGGGGTGCGGCGGGCCCTCGCGGGTTCGGTGCCGGAGACTGTACAGGTGCCGGGCCGGGTCGAGAACCCGCCCGAAAAAAACCAGCTTGTGTGATCGGACCGGCGGTGCCGGGCGGACGAGGAGGAGTGGGTTACGTGGGCGAGTCCCCGCAGAGCGAGCGGCGTGACGGCGAGGCGCGGTCGGCCGAGACCGAGGAGGCCCCGCACGAACCCGGCGAGCGCGCGGCGGGCAACGGAACCGTCCACCTCCGCGTCCGCGATGCGGACACCCCCACCACCAGCCTCCGCCTCCCGGCCGACCTCCCCGAGTCCAGCGCCGCCCTGACCGACCCCCGTCCCACCCCTCGGGACGAACCGGCCCCCGAATCCGAGACGGCGGAGGACGAGACGGCGGAGGACGAGACGGCGGAGGACGAGACGGCGGAGCCGGACGGGACCGAGGAGCCTGACGGGGAGCCGGCCGGGGAGGCGCCGGCTCCGGCCGACCCGCGGCGGACGATGGCGCTCCGGGCGGCGGAGGCGAAGGCCGAGCCGACCATGATGCTGCGGCTGCCGACGGCGCCCGAGGAGCCGGCCGAGGCCGAGGCCGGGAGCGAGGAAGAGCCCGAGTCGGAGCCGGAGGGCGTTCCGGCCGGTCCGCAGCCGACCATGACGCTGCGGATGTCCGACCTGGCCGCGGCGGAGAAGGCGAAGCCGAAGGAGAAGGCGGAGGCGGAGGCGGAGGAGCCGGCGAAGGCCGACGTCGAGGACGCCGCGTCCGCCGCGAAGCCCGAGCCGACGATGACGCTGCGGGTCGAGAAGGACCGCCCCGAGCGGACCGTGATGCTGCGGCTGCCCAAGGAGGCCGCCGAGCCGGCCGCCGGGCCGGAGGCGAAGACCAAGCCGCTCCCCGCGCCCACCGCGAAGCCTGCACCCGAGCCCGAGCCCGCCGCCGCGCCCGAGGCGCGGACCGAGCCCGTCCCGGCCGCGAAGCCCGAGGCGCGGACCAAGCCGCTGCCCGCGCCCGCGCCCGTTGCCGCCCCCGTCCAGCCGCCCGCCCAGGCGCCCGTTCCGGTGCCCGCCGCGGAGGCCGCGGCCGGGCCGGAGAGCACCATCGAGGCGCTGGAGGTGCTGAAGGCGCTGAGCGCGCGTCCGATGACGCCGTTGCGGCGGGCGCTGAAGCGGATCACCATCTGGGGTGTGTTCCTGGCCGTGGTGGTGGGCGTGCTGGTCGCGGCGCAGTTGCTGCGGCCGCTGCCGACGCCCGCGGCGAAGCTCTCGCTGGCCGACTCGTTCACCTTCGGCGGCGAGCAGCCCAACATCCCGTGGCCGGCCAAGGGCCAGGCCGCGGCCGAGGTGGTGGGCGTGGGCCCGCTGGGCGGGTCGGGCGAGGAGAAGCCGGTGCCGATCGCGTCCGTCACCAAGGTGATGAACGCGTACCTGATCCTCCAGGCGCACCCGCTGAAGAAGGGGGAGAGCGGCCCGACGCTCACCGTCGACAAGCAGGCCGCCCAGGAGTCCGGCAACGCGGACGAGTCGACGGTGACGCTGAAGGAGGGCCAGCAGCTCAGCGAGTACGAGGCGCTGGAGATGCTGATGCTGCCCTCGGCCAACAACGTCGCCCGGCTGCTGGCCCGCTGGGACTCCGGCAGCGAGGAGGAGTTCGTCAAGAAGATGAACGCCACCGCCGCGCAGCTCGGCATGCCCAACACCACCTACGCGGACCCGGCGGGCTACGACAACAACACCAAGTCGACCGCCAAGGACCAGCTGAAGCTGGCCGAGAAGGTCATGCAGCTGGAGATCTTCAAGCAGATCGTCGCCGAGCCGGACACCAAGTTCAACGGCCAGCGGGTCTTCAACACCAACGCGCTGCTCGGCAAGAACGGCAACATCGGCGTGAAGACCGGCTCGTCGACGCCCGCCCAGTCCTGCCTGATGTGGGCGGCGGTCAAGGAGATCGGCGGCGTGCAGCGGATGATCCTCGGCGTCACGCTGGGCCAGCCGCAGACCAAGGAGGAGATGAGCCTGGTGCGCGCCGCCCAGCCGCCGAGCCAGCGGATCAACGTGGCCGCGCAGGCCGCGCTGGCCGGGCAGACCCTGGCCAAGCAGGGCGACGTGGTCGGCTACGTGGACGACGGCGTGGGCGGCCGGGTGCCGCTGGTCGCCGCCAAGGACCTGACCGTCGCGGGCTGGAACGGCGTCACCGCGAAGGTCACCCTGGCCCCGGTCGGCACGATCGCCCACACCCTGGCGGCCGGCACCCGGATCGGCACCCTCGCGGCGGGCGAGGGCGACGGCCGGGTCGAGGTGCCGGTCACCCTGCAGAAGGACCTCGCGCCGGCGTCGATCTCGGCCCGGCTGCTGCGCCTGGGCTGAGCCCGGGCACGGCGAAAGCGGAGCGGCCCGGACTTCCCGTCCGGGCCGCTCCGCTTTCGTCCTGCCGTGCCCGCTCTCTCGCCGTGCCCCGCTTCTTGCCGTCCCCGGCCTCCTGCCGCCCCCGGCCTACCAGCGGCCGGGCTCGGTGCGGGTGCCGAGGTAGCGGCTCAGGACCGGCTCCTCGGCGAGCACCCGGCCCAGCACCAGGGCCAGCGTGACGGCGCTGAACAGCACGATCAGCCAGGACAGCGCGGTGAACACCACCCCGTACGGGCCGAACTTCTCGACCGAGGTGGTCATCGCGTGCGGCAGGTACACCTGGGAGGCGACGCCGAGGCAGACCTCGCCGACGCCGCACAGCACCGCGCCGGGCAGCAGCGGGTACCAGCGGATCCGGCCGCCGAGCAGCAGGTGCTGGGTCCACCACCACACGCCGGTGGAGGCCAGGAAGAGCAGCGGGACGCCCAGCCACGGGCCGGCGCCGAAGCCCTTGCGCAGCGGCACCTGGACGACCAGGAAGACCAGCCAGCCGAGCAGCCACACCACCCAGCGCCACAGGGCCAGCCGGGCGCTGTTCTTCGGCATCTCCCAGGCCCGTTCGCAGACCCGCTGGAGGGCCCGGCTGAGGGCCGTCGCGGAGGCCAGGGTGACCACGGCGCCGAGCACGCCGAAGCTCTGCGCGGCGCCGTCCGCCGGGGTGCTCATCAGCTGCTGGACCTGCTGCTGGGCGGTGCCCTCCAGGCCGAGCTGGTCGCGCAGCGAGCCGGTGACGCTGTGCTTGAGGGTCGCGGGGGCGAACACCGCGATCACGAACAGGGCGGGCAGCGCGGAGAGGAAGGCCTGGGCGGCCAGCCGGGTGGCGTTGTCCAGCAGGTTGACCCGGATCAGGTTGCTGACCGCCCGGCCGACCAGCGGGATCCGCTCGGGGGCGCCCTTCGCGGTCTCGGCGAGCCGGGCCGCCCGGGCCTTCGCCGCGTCCCACCGGCCCGGGCCGGGGGAGGGGTCCTGCTCCGCCCGTCGCAGGGGTTCTGTCGACTCCGTCACGCCGCAACCTCCGCACGCTCCGCCGGCCGGGTCTCCATCCTCACCGGCCGGCGGGGCGCGCGGGCGACCGCCTACTTCTTCCGGGTGAGCTTGGAGAGCCGCTCGTCCAGGCCCCAGGCGGTGACCCGCCAGAGCGCCTCGACCACGATGTTGCGGCTCATCTTGGACGCGCCGTGCTCGCGCTCGACGAAGGTGATCGGCACCTCGGCGACCTTGAAGCCGGCCTTCACCGCGCGCCAGGCCAGGTCGACCTGGAAGCAGTAGCCCTGCGAAGCCACCTGGTCCATGCCGAGGCCCAGCAGGGTCTCCTTGCGGAAGGCCCGGTAGCCGCCGGTGACGTCCCGGATCGGCACGTCCAGCATCAGCCGGGAGTAGGTCGAGCCGCCCTTGGAGAGCAGCAGCCGCGACTTCGGCCAGTTCACCACCGCACCGCCGGGCACCCAGCGGGAGCCCAGCACCAGGTCGGAGCTGCGCAGCGCGGTCAGCAGCCGGGGCAGCTCCTCCGGCTGGTGCGAGCCGTCCGCGTCCATCTCGACCAGCACGTCGTAGCCGCCGTCGATGCCCCAGCGGAACCCGGCCAGGTAGGCCGCGCCGAGACCTTCCTTGCCCTTGCGGTGCAGCACCTTGACGTGGTCGTCGGCGTCCGCGACGGCGTCGGCGAGCTTGCCGGTGCCGTCCGGGCTGTTGTCGTCCGCGACCAGCACGTGCGCCTCGGGGACGGCGGCGCGGACTCGGGACACGATCCGTTCGACGTTCTCGGCCTCGTTGTAGGTCGGGATGATCACCAGGATCTTGCCGAGACCGGCGAACGGGGTCTCCGGGGAGGAGCTCACAGGTGGGTGCCTTTCAGGATCGGCTGGCCGGAGCGGCACGCACGCGTGCGTGCGCGCGATCTCCACGGTAGGTCACGGTACGGGGTGCCCCAGGTCGTCGGGTGCGGGAGCGGGTGCGGGCAGGTCGGGACGGCCTGATTCTCCCGCACCTCCGGCCGGACACCCGCCGGGCACCCGCCGGACGCCCGTGCGGGGGTCGCCGGGCGACCGGCGGCCGCTGCTGCTGGGCTCGGCGCTGGTCGGCATGCTGGCGTTCGCCACCGTGCCCGCGGCCCAGGCGCTGGGGGCGATGACGGCCGCCCAGCTCTACGCGGTGGCGTTCGCCAACGGCTGCGCGACGGTCGTCTTCTCGGTGGCGCAGCAGGCGGCGCTGCCCGTTCTGGTGGCGCCGGGGCAGCTGGGCGCGGCGACCGGGCAGGCGGAGTCGGCGGAGCGGACGGCCGCGATCCTCGGACCGCCCGCCGCCGCCGTCCTGTTCCACCGGGTCTGGCCGGCGGCGCCGTTCCTGGTGGACGCCCTCTCGTTCGCCGTCATCGCGGTGCTGCTGGGGCGGATCCGCACGCACCTGGGCCCGGACGCGCCGTCGGGCGTGCCGTCGGACGAGCCGCCGCGGGGCGGGCTGCTCGCGGGGGCCCGCAGCCTGCTGCGCGACCCGCTGCTGCGCGACCTGACGCTGCTCAACTCGGCCGGCGACCTGCTGTTCGCGGGCGTCGGCCTGCTGATGATCGTGCTGCTGCGGGGCGGCGGGCAGCAGGGCGCCGGGATCGGGCTGGTGTTCTCCGTGGCGGCGGCCGGCGGCCTGGCCGGATCGCTGGTGGCCAACCGGCTGGAGGACCGGCTCGGGATGGCCGCCGCCGTGATCGGCAAGCACGTCCTGACCGCGCTGCTCTTCCCCGTCCTGCTGCTCGGCCTGCCGCCGCTCGGGGTGGGGCTGCTGTGGGGCGCGATCTCCTTCCAGGTGTCGGTCGTCGGCGTGATCCAGCGCAAGCACGTGCTGCTGGCGACGTCCGCCGAACTGATGGGCCGGGTCCAGAGCTTCACCGCTTTCCTCTCCTTCGGCAGCCTCCCTGTCGGCGCCGCCCTGACCGGCCTGGCACTCGACCTCGCCGGCCCCCGCGGCACGGTGGCCGGCTACACCGCCGCCCTGGCCCTGCTCGCGGCGGCGAGCATCGCCAGCCGCGCGATCCGCACCACCCGCCCGCCCGGGCTCATCCGCCCCTGACGGGCCGGCCCCGCCGCCCCCGGCCCCCGGCGGCCCCTGGCGACCCCCGGAAAAGCGCGGGCCGCCCGGCGGGGGCGATCCGCTAGGCTATGGGGCGGTCACACCGGTGGCTCGCCTCAGTAGCTCAGGGGATAGAGCACGGCTCTCCTAAAGCCGGTGTCGCAGGTTCGATTCCTGTCTGGGGCACGAGTGTGACCGCAGCCCGCAGGCCCTCCACCCCCTCGGGGGCGGGGGCCTGCGGCGTTCCGGTAGGCGTTCAGCATGCCTGCCGGGAGGGAGCGGTTCGAGGGGGGACGTTGGCGGCGGCCGTGGTGATGACGGTGCCGGCCCGGGCGAGGGCGGCGGTGATCCGGTTGTCGCGGTCGGTGGTCAGGGTGGCCGGGCCGCCGACGCCGGACTCGGCGGCGATGGCCGCGAGCCGGTGGCGCTGTCCGGCGGGCAGGCCGTCGGCGAGGCGGTGGCGGGCGAGGTCGCGGGCGCTGTAGCCCTCGGGTGCGGCGAGGGTGCGGCCGACGGCGGTGAGGTGGACGCGGGCGGCGTCGGGGAGTCGGCCGGCGGCGGTGGCGAAGGCGCCACGTACTGGCAGACCGTCCTGACCGAGATCCGCAACCGCGGCGTGAAGGACGTCCTGATGCTGGTCTGCGACGGACTGACCGGACTGGCCGACGCGGTCAACACCGTCTGACCGCAGACCGTCGTACAGCAGTGCGTAGTCCACCTGATCAGGTCCAGCCCGCGCTACGCGTCGCGCGCCGACTGGGCCGAGGTGACCGCCGAACCCAAGCCCGTCTCCACCGCCGTCAACGAGGCCGACGCCCGCCGGCGCCTGAACGAGCTCGCCGCGAAGTGGCCCACGTACGGCTCCATCCCGGCCGTGCGGGAACGCGCCTGGGCCGAGTCCGTGCCCTTCCTCGCCTTCTCCGACCACATCCGCGAAGTCGTCTGCACCACCAACGCCATCGAGTCCCTCAACGCCCGCTACCGCCGCGCGGCCACCGCCTGCGGGCACTTCCCCAACGGGCAGGCCGCCCTCAACGAGTTCGACCAGCTCTTCGACGGCCGCCTTGCCGCCGGACGAGTGCAGTCCAACCAGACCACAACTGGACCAATCGTCAACCACTAGGCCAAACCGGTTGAGAACACCTCATTCGTGATGGAACCGCCTCGGGCTGGCGGCAATACCTAGATGACGCCCTGTGACCCAGCCCACACCTTCCATCATCCTATCGAGTCAGTGGGAGATCCACTATGGTGGAGACGCCTGAAAGCCGTTCAAAGTGGCTCCACGAGGGTGGGCCTATGCGCGTCGCAAACCCGTACGAAAGTACGCCGGCCGGAGATTAGACGCGAATACCCGCACACTCCAGACCGTCCCCGTGCGCCGCACTGCGATGTGATGCGAGGAGAGTCGTGGCCAGGCCTGAACGTCTGATCGACCCCGATGCCGGGCCACTGGCGGAGTTCGCCAATGACCTGCGAGCTCTGCGAGAAAGCTCCGGAAAGCCGAGCTACCGGGATCTTGCCAAGGTCGCGCTCTTCGCCCCGTCGGTCCTCTCCAGCGCCGCGAGCGGCCATCGTCTTCCGACACTGCCGGTGACACTGGCGTTCGTCGCGGCATGCGGTGGCGATCAGCAGGAGTGGGAACACCGTTGGCGCTGGCTCGCCCGGCATCTGGGCGTCCACCAGGTGGACGCCGCATCGGCCGGGCGGCATTCCAGCGCGACCGGCAAGCGCGGGCGAAGGTCCGTTCCCGCCGTGACGCGCCTGCCGCGGCCGAAGCAGATCCCCCGGGGTCTCACCACGTTCGTCGGCCGGGAGTCGATCACGGCCGAGGCGATAAGCCGCATGCGGCTCGACGCCGACCACCGACGTCCGCTGCTGATCACCGGTCCGGTCGGTATGGGCAAGACCGCACTCGCGCTGCGCCTGGCCGCCATGGCATCGAACGACTACCCGGACGGCCAGCTCTTCGCGAACCTGAACTGTACGGATCCCGGGGCGGGCGCCCACCACGTCGCGACCGGCTTTCTCCACGCGCTGGGCCTGCCGCCGGAGTTACTCCCCGCGGACCCGATCCAGCAGGTCAGTCTTTATCGCTCGATGCTTGCGGAACGCCGACTGCTCGTCCTGCTCGACGGGGTCAAGGACGAGGAGCAGATCCGCCCGCTGATCGGCGCGTCGGGACAGAGCCTGACCCTCGTCACCAGCCGGGCCCGGCTGCTCGGACTCGACGACACGCATCGCGTTGAGCTCTGTGCCCTCAGCAACGAGGCGTCGGTCACCCTTCTCAGCCGGATCGCCGGGGCGGCGCGGATGCGGGCCGAGGGCGATGCCGTATCCGCCGTCGCCGACGCCTGCGGCAACTCCCCGCTGGCGCTCAACCTGCTCGGCCGCCGGCTCGCGGCGCGGCCCGAGCAGACCATCCGCTCGGTCGCCGACCAGCTGAGCCGTCCGGACCTGGCGTTGGAGTTGATCGCTGTCGGCGATGTCAAGCTCCGCGACCGGCTCGCCGCCGCCTACCGACGGTTGCCGGCGGATACCCGCTCGGCCCTGCTCTTCTTGACCCACCACCTGTCCGACGGAACCACGGCGGCCACCGCCGCCTCGGTCTTGGACATACCGCAGGCAACGGCCGAAACCAGGCTGGAGTCGAGCGTCGACGCGGGCCTGCTCTGGCGGTCCGCGACGACCGGACGTTACTACTCGCTGCGGCTGGTCGGGGCGTTCCTCCGGGAGATGCTCGACGTCGAGCGCCGCAGTGCGCGCGCGCCGGAGGTGCCGCGGCGACCCGTGCTGCGCTCGGTCCCGCGATCCGGACCGGTCCCCCACGAGCCTGCCCTCAGCGGCTTCTGGTACGACTGCGGATGAGGCGCCCCGGCCACGGAATTGATTGTTCCGGCATCGGCGTCCTGGCGGTCAATTACCGTCTCCGCTGGGATCGTGCCCATGGCGAGCATCACAACGAACTCTGATAAACGTCCGGATTCGCCGAGCGTTCTCGCGAGTTTCCGAGCTACCCCGGTTCCGGTCAGATACCTGCTCGGGGGCATATTGGTCAACCAGGCCGGTGCCTTCGCGCAGAGCTTTCTGCTGCTCTATCTGACCGTGAACCGTTTCTCGGTCGGTCAAGCCGGCATCGCGCTCACCGTCTACAGCGCGGGAGCCGTGTTGGGCACCCTGACCGGTGGGGAGGTGACGCACCGAGCGGGTCCGCGGAACACGATCATCGGTGCCATGACCGTCTCGGCGGTTCTGATCTCGACAGTCCCCTGGCTGGCCACGCCGGCGCTCTACGGAGTGCTGCTGGTCGTCGTCGGACTGGCCGGTCTCGCCACCCAGGCCTATCGTCCGGCGTCGTCCGTGCTGCTGGCGGAGCTGATGCCGGCCGAGAACCGGGTGATGGCCTTCGCCATGCAGCGCACGGCGATCAGCGCCGGCTCGGCACTCGGCCCGCTGATCGCGGCCGCGCTGGTGCTGGTCGACTGGGACCTGTTGTTCTGGGTGGACGGCCTGACGGCCCTGGCGTACGCCGGCCTGGCTCTGATCTTCTTCCCGGCCGGCACGTCGACCAGGGCCCAGGAGCGGACGAACGTCCCCACCCGGAGTGCCTATCTCGCTCTTCTGCGGGACGGCCGGTTCCTGCTCTTCCTGCTCTCGATGCTGCTCGGCGCCCTGATCTACGGCCAGTACTACGTCGCCCTGCCGCTGCAGATCACCGCCGACGGATATCCCACCGCGGTGTACAGCGCCGTTCTGGTGGTCTCGTCGCTGACGCTCATCCTGTTCGAACTGAAGGTGACCTCGTACACCCAGAACCGTCCGGCCCACCGGGTCAGCGCGTTCGGTCAGGCGGTCTTCGGCATCGGGCTGATCGGGTACGCGCTGGCCGCACTGAACGTGACCGTTCTCTTCATCGCCACGCTCCTGGTCGCGTTCGGGGCGATGTTCAGCGGACCGATGATGTTCTCGTACCCGGCGACCTTCCCGGACACGGTGAAGGCCCGCTACATCGCCGCGCACCAGGCGTCGTTCGGGCTCGGACTGGCACTGGGCCCGGTCTTCGGCGTCGCGGTCTGGGAGGCGTTGCATCGCGGGGTGTGGTGGGTCTGCGGCCTGCTGGGCCTGGTCTCGGCGGTCCTCGCCCTGGTCTCGATGGCGCCGCGGGCAGACGCCGCGCCGCGAGAGGATCCCGAGCTGCGGGAAGACGCCGCCCCGCAGGAGGACGCCGTTCCCTGACGAGGCGGCGAGCGGCCGTACGGAACGAACCGGACGAGCGCGTCAGGTGGCCGGAGCCGGCCCACCTGGCGCGCTCGCGCGTGAATCGAGTATCACGAGCACGGCGGCGCGCCTCCTGTCCGGGGCACGAGTGCGACCGCAGGCCGCAGGCCCTCCACCCCCTCGGGGGCGGGGGCCTGCGGCGTCCCGGTAGGCATTCAGCACGCCTGCCAGGGTGGAACCGTTCGAGGGGGACGTCGGCGGCAGGGAGCGGTGGGCCATGCGGACGTTCTCCGGAGCAGCGCCCCCGCGCCGGTGATCGGCGTCATCACCGGCGCGGGCAGCCGGACGGCCAGAGGCGGCCTACGCTCCCGGACGGGCCCTCAGGCCAGAGCCGTGGAAGGTGTTCTGCAGGGCCTTCGACTCCGCCCATGCGCGCGCGAAGTGACGCCCCACTTCGGTCAGGTGCCAAAGGTCCCGGCCCTGCGCGCTTTCTCGGGCTGCGTCCGGACCGGACTCCACCCTCTCGATGTAGCCGTCGGCCACAAGGTTGCGGAGGCACGTCCGGGTCGCGGCAGGATGCGCGAAGTAGGTGCCGTGGTTCTGCGCGAAAAGGGAGAGGAAGGTCGTTTCGGTTCCGGTGTACCGATCCGACTCCCATGCCAGTCGAGCCTTGATCACGCGAAGGTCCTGAGAGGTGATCTGTCCGAGAGTGTGCATCCGATGGTGGGCGGAGCACGCACTCAGGAGGTTCCCGAAGACATCGGGTCCGCCCTTGGCGTGGTCGATGATGTGGCAGCGATCTTGGACGGGGAACTGACAACCCTGAAACGGGCACGTGAAGCCCACTTCAAGGGCAAGGTCGCGCTTGAGGCTTTCGGGAAGCTCTGGACGGTCACTCATATCCCCATATTGCCAGTCATGTTCATGATCCTTCCCGGCTCGATGCGCTGCACCTCCACGGCTGCTCTTCCAACTCGGCGTACAGCCGGGCCGGGCCGACGTGGTGCACGCGGGCCCGCGTGCCCCTGGTGGCGTGGACGATGGGTCGGTTCACCGTCGTGTCGACCTCCATCAGCAGCGCCGGTAGGTAGTCGCCGCCGTGGTTGGTCCCGATGACGACGCAGTCCGCCTTGTGCTGGTGGTAGAGCTCGGCGGCGCGGCGCATCGCGGCGGTCGGGGTGGAGCGGTCCTGCTCGGCGTGGAGGACGTACCCGCGGGGCCGGTTGTCGCCGAACGCGGTGGTGAGCGGCCAGCCCCGGCGTACTCCTCCTCCAGGAGGGCTGGGTGCCGAATGGCAGGTTGGCCTTGCCACGCTCATGTGCCTCAGGTGGAGAGCTGCTCGCGGTGATTCGGCGCTGTCGTGGTGCGCGTTCAGTGCACACGGGAGTGAGAAGCCTTGCGGGTCAGCGTGGAGCGATGACGGGAGTCTTTGCGGCTCAAGGTAGGTGAGGTGCGGATTTCCGCAGGCCAGGGCCCTGCCCTGGGGGATCTTCTCAAGCCGGTGCTGCGGGTTCGATTCCTGTCCGGGGCACGAGTGCGACCGTGTCGTACGGGCCCCCGCCCCGTCAGGGCGGGGGCGCCAGTGGGGGTGCGCCGGGTGGGTGAAAGGGGGTGGCTGGGGGTGTAGGGCCGTCTGGGGGTGGGGGTGAGGGGGGAGGATTCGGCGCAGAGCGGGTGGCGGTGGTGGTGGCGGCGGAAGGGTGGACCTCGGTGGATTTCGGGCGGGAACCTGTCGCGGAGGGGTCGGGTTGGCGGTCGGCGTCGCGTTGGGGGGCGGCGGTGCTGGTGGCGGCCGCGGTGGTGGCGTTGGTGGTCGCGCTGTGCGTGCTGTTGCGGGCGGCGGTGGTGCCGCTGTTGATCGCGGTGCTGATCACCGCGCTGGTGGAGCCGGTCAGTCGGCGGTTGGTGGTGCGGGGGTTGCCGCGGGCGCCGGCCGCGGCGGCGGGCTGTCTGCTGTTGGTGGTCGTGGTGGGTGGGGCGTTGTGGGTGGTGGTGCGGCTGATCTCGGACGCGGCGGCCGGCCTGGCCGCCTCGTTGCGGGCGGCGGCGGAGCGGGCGTCCGGGACGGATCCGTTCGCGCAGGCGGTGCGCGGTGCGGCGAGCGGGCTGGAGCAGTTGGGGCGGAGTCTGGGCGCGGGCGTGGTCTCCGGGGCGTTGGGCGGGGTGGGGTTGGCCGCGCAGGTGCTGGCCTGCGGGGTGTTGACGCTGGCGTTGGCGTTCTTCCTGTTGCGTGACCGGCCGCAGTTGGTGGCGGCGCTGCGCCGGATCGCGCCGGCCGGGCAGGAGGAGAAGGTGCTGGGGGTGGCGCGGACCGGCTACGGCGCGATGTCCGGTTTCATGCGCGGGACGACGATCATCGCGGGCATCGACGCCGGTTTCATCGCACTGGGCCTGACCCTGCTGGGCGTGCCGCACGCGCTGGGCCTGGGCGCGCTGGTGTTCGTCGGCGCCTACGTGCCGTACGCGGGGGCGTTCCTGTCCGGTCTGACGGCGGTGGTGGTGGCGTTCGCGGACGGCGGCCTGGGGGAGGCGCTCTGGGCGTTCGGCATCGTGCTGGGCGTGCAGGCGCTGGAGGGGGCGATCCTGCAGCCGGCCGTGCAGAGCCGGACGGTGATGCTGCACCCGGCGGTCGTCCTGCTGACGATCGCGGCGGGCGCCTCGCTGGGCGGCCTGCTCGGCACCCTGCTGGCGGTGCCGCTCACCGCCGCCGCGGTCGGGGTGGTGAAGCTGGTGCGGGAGTGGTGACGCCCGAGCGGTACGCAGTGCTTTCGATGATTCGTCAATTGCTGCTTTGAGCTTTGGTTTTGACGCCTCGACGATCACATTCGACCGGTTCCTCCGGGGCGTGGGAAGTGTGTTACGTTCCGTGCCCGGACCACAAAAAGTTGACCCCGGCGGTGCTACCAACACCCCGGGGCCCGGCACCAGGAGTGAACGCTCCCCATGCTCTTGCATCGTAGCGCGCCCACGCGCGCCTTCGACCCCTTCCCGCACCTGCGACCCGAGCGCTCCGGCCTCTCCAAGGGCGCGTACGGCCTCGCGGTCCAGCTCCTCACCAGCCCCGACGGCTGCGACAAGGACGGCCGCCAACTCGCCGCCGAAGGGCCGGACGGGCGGGCCGGAATCGCCCGGATGCTCCGCGAGTTGCGGGCCGGCGGCTTCTACTGGGTCATCGCGTTCCGGCTCTCCAGCGGACGGCTCGTCAGCCAGTCCCACCTCTTCGACACCCCGCAGCCCGCCGCCCCGGAGCCGGTCCGGTTCGACGCTCCGCCGCAGGTCGCACCGGATCCCGCCTTTCCGGGTCCCGGTGCACCGGGACCCGGGCGACCTGACGGCCTAAGGGAAAAGACCCGGGAGGGAAAACCCTCCCTCCCGGACCCCGAACCGGTCGGTGAGCCGACCGTCGAAGCAGGGGCGGAAGCGGGGGTGGGGGCGGGGACGGAGTGTGAGGCGGCGGACGAGGCGGTGCGGGGTGCGGCCGCTCTGCTGCTCCGGGTCGTCCGTCCGGAGCCCCGGCTGCGGATCGGCGAGGCGGAGGCGTTGGAGCTGGCCCCGCTGGTCGTCGAGTGGCAGCGGCGCGGCAGCACGGCGGACGACCTGGCCCGGGCCCTGCTGCCCGGCCTGCCGGTGCCGATCCACTCGGCGGTGGCCGTGCTGCGCTCCCGACTGCAACGCAAGCTGCCGCCCGAGCCCGGCACGCTTCCCGGTCCCGCCTCCGGTCCTGCGCTCTCCGCGCCGCGTACCGGCCCCGCCGAATGCGTCGAGTGCCGCGACCCGATCCCGCGACCCGGCACCTGCGGGCCCTGCCTGGGCCGGGCCCGCCGGGCACCCGCGATCGCCGGAGGCTGGCCGGCTGCGAGGGTCGGCGCCCAGCAGGCCCGGAGCGCCCTCCGTTCGGCCCGGACGGCGCTGCCGCCCGAACCGAGGCCCAGGGCCAGGCTCGGGCTTGAGCCGGGGCTGAGGCCCGGGCCGGCGGTGTCCCGGGGCCGGAGCGGGCTGCCTCGGGAGCTGGCGCGCCTCGATGCCTGCCTGCTGCCGCCGGCGGTCGGGCCCGCGCCGTGGGACCGGTAGGCGGGCCGCCGACTTCACCCTCGCGGCCCTCGGCGTGGCCGGTGCGGTGGTCAAGGCTCCCTCCCCCCGGCGCGTGCGACCGGTGCCCGGGCAGCCCTGCCGGTGGAGCGGCAGCCCACGGCCGGGCGGATCGCGGAGCACGCCGCCGAAGCGGGTGCTCCCGCGGAACCGGAACGGGGCCGGGCCCCGGTCTGCGGCAGGGCTGCACGGCGCTGCCGGGGCCGGTCCCCGCGGCGGGATCGCGTTGCGGTGAAGCGCGTGGTGGCCCTGGACTCCGGTGCGCCGGCGGTGCCCGTCGGCAGGGCGGGCGGTTCCGGGGTGGGATGTGCAACGGCCTGGCCTCGGGGCGGGCCAGACGGACATGACCCCGCGGGCGAAAGAGCCACGCCGGTATGGCGGCCGGCGGCCGGCACCGGGCGTCGTGGTGGCGGCGGGGGCGGTGCGGTGGGCGCGGTCGGCCCCCGCGTCCCGCCAGCGCGCACCTGTGGTCCGGGGCGCTGCCGACGGGTGCGCGGACGCCTCCCTGTCGGACGCCGACGCCTCGGCCGCCGACGCCTCGGACGCCGACGGGCAGCCCGGAGCCGCCGAGGAGCGGTGTCGCCGGGCCATCGGGGTCAGGTGAGCGATTCTTGCCACTGAGGCAAAGGAATTCTTGAAGTGTCAACAGTCTGTTTAGGATCCTGAGATCTGTACATCACCTGATCAGGGAGCCTGGGCATGTCCGTCACCTCGAACGCGGCCACCTGGGGAACACGCGCGTGGCAGGCGATGCGGGCCGGAAGCTTTGCCATGGGGGCACTGCTGGTGCTGGTGGGATTCGGGGTGGCGCTGCACCAGCCGGTGCTGATTCCGCCGCTGGCGGCGAGTGCGGCGCTGGTGCACGGGGCGCCCGGGCTGCCGATCTCGCAGCCCCGGAACCTGGTCGGGGGGCAGTTGCTGTCGGCGGTGGTGGGGTTCGGGGTGTTGGCGGTGGCGGGGTCGGGGCCGTGGGCGGCGGCGGTCGCGGGCGGATTGGCGCTGGTGGCGATGCTGCTCGCGCACGTGCCGCACTCGCCGGCGGCGGCGACCGCGGTGATCGTGGTGCTGCAGGCGCCGCGCCCGCTGGTGTTCCTGCCGCTGTTGGCGCTGGCGACCGCCGTGCTGGTGCTGTTCGGGCTGCTGCCGCACCGGGTCGGCGGGCATCCGGTGCGCTACCCCGTCGCTTGGTGACACGGCATCGATCACACGGCATTGGTGTCGTGACACGGATGTCGCGTCATCAATGTCGGGTCACGGATGTCGCGACACCAATGTTGCGTCACCGGTGTCAGGGCATCGGTGACAGCGCATCCGTGCCGTGACATCGATGACGCAACATCAGCCGCCGGGTGCGCCAAGGCGTCAACAGCGTTCGGCGGACGGGGGAGTGGCCGGGAGCAGCGGCTGCCGGGCGTCGACCCGGGTGGGGCCGGGGCCGGTGCCGGCCTCGGCCTCGGCGAGGAGTTCGGCCCAGACGACCTTGCCGTGCGGCCGGGTGCGGTAGTAGCCCCAGCGGGTGGAGAGCGCGTCGACCAGGTGCAGGCCGCGGCCGCCGGTCGCGTCGGGGCCGGCCGGGCGGGGGCGGGGCGGGCGGGGGTCCGGGTCGCCGACCTGGACCAGCAGGGCGCCGTCGCGCAGGGCCAGCGAGAGGGTGAAGCCGTTGCGGTCGGAGCGGGCCCGGACCGCGTTGGTGGCCAGCTCGGAGACCACCAGCCGGGCGGCGTCGGAGAGTTCGACCCGGGCGCGCCAGCACTCCAGCACCTGTGCGGTGTGGCGGCGGGCCCCGGCGACCGATTCGGGGGTGCTGTCGAGCGTCAACAGGCTGAGCTGCGGCCGGTTTCGGGACATCGCGGGCCTCCCGGTGGTGGTGCGCGCGGGCACCCGACGACGACAGGAGACGACCCGCACCACCCAGGATCCGGCCGGACGCCGACGGCCCGCCACGGCCGGAAGTCCCCGGGGCTCCGGGCACTTCGGACGGGCGGACCGGTCGAAGGGGGTGAACGGGCGTTCACCTGACGGGCGGTCAGCCGCGGCGCGGCTCCCAGCGCAGCAGGCGGCGGGAGAGCACCGCGACGGCGGCCAGCCAGGCCGCCACCAGCAGCAGCGACGGCCCGGCCGCGGCCCAGCCGTGCAGCAGGTCGAGCTCGGGCAGCGGCCCGCCCGTCCAGGTCTCGGCGCCGAACTCGCGGCCGAACCAAGCGGTCCGCAGCCCCCGGACCACCGGGGAGAGCGGTAGCGCCCCGGCCGGCTGCCGCAGCCAGTCGGGCAGCCCCGCGACCGGGGTGAACACGCCCGCGCCGAACATGCACAGCACCAGCACCGGCGTCGCCACCAGCGGCGCCGACTCGGTCGACGGCGTCACCCCGGACAGCGCCACCGCCAGCACCGAGAACAGCAGGTAGCCGCCGGCCAGCACGAGCAGCAGCAGCAGCGGGTCGGCCGGCAGCGGCGCCCCGAACCAGCCCACCGCGACACCGCCCAGCACCAGCGCCTGGATCAGCACCACCACCCCGCCCGCGCCCAGCTGCCCGGCGAAGATCGCGCTCGGCGGGCACTCGGTGCCGCGCAGCCGCTTGAGCACCAGCTCCTCGCGGCGTGACACCACGCTGCCCAGCAGGTTCACGAACGAGGTCACCAGGGCCAGCCCGAGCAGCCCGACCGCGACGTACCCGGCGGCGTTCACCCCGCCGATCTCCTTGTCGCGCAGCGGCGCGGCGATCACCAGGTTGAGCAGCACCGGCAGCAGGAACCCGATGAAGGTGGAGCGCCGGTTGCGCCAGAACACCTTCCAGGAGAGGGCGAACTGCCCCTTGGCGTAAGCGGACCAGGTCATCGGGACGCTCCCAGCGGAGTGGTGGACGCGGCGGAGGTGCCGGACGCGGCGGCGAGGTCGAGGAAGACGTCCTCCAGCGAGCCGGCGCGCACCTCCAGGCCGTCCAGTTCGACGCCGCGGGCCGCCGCCCAGCCGTGCAGCGCGGCCAGCGCGGGCGCCGAGCGGGGCACCCGGTAGCCGGCCAGGCCGTCGGTCAACACCGGTGCGGTGCCGAGCAGTTCGGGCAGGTCGGCGAGGCGGTGGCCGGGCGGCAGCGGGAGGGTGATCAGGTCGCCGCGGCCGGCCAGCACCTCGGCGACGGTGCCGGTGGCGGCGATCAGGCCGCGGTCCATGATGGCCACCCGGTCGGCCAACTGCTGGGCCTCCTCCAGGTAGTGGGTGGTCAGCACCACCGTGGTGCCGGCCGCCCGCAGCTCCTTGACCAGCCGCCAGGTGGCGCGCCGGGCCTCCGGGTCCATGCCGGTGGTCGGCTCGTCCAGGAACAGCAGCTCCGGGTCGTTCAGCACGGCCAGCGCCAGGTCGAGCCGGCGGCGCTCGCCGCCGGAGAGCTGGGCGATCCGGGTGCCGGCCTTCGGCTCCAGGCCGACCCTGGCCAGCACCTCGGCGGTCGGCCGGGCCCGGCTGGTGAAGGCGCGCCAGCAGTCGACCGTCTCCTTGACGGTCAGTTCCTTGAAGAAGCCGCCCTCCTGGAGCATCGTCCCGGTGCGCCGGCGGACCTCCGCGCCCGCCGTGTACGGGTCCAGGCCGAAGATCCGGACCGTCCCGGCGGTCGGCGGGTGGTAGCCCTCCAGTACCTCCAGGGTGGTGGTCTTGCCCGCGCCGTTGGTGCCGAGCAGGGCGAACAGCTCGCCGCGGGCGAGGGAGAAGGAGATTCCGCGCACCGCCTCGTAGTCGCCGTAGCCGCGCCGCAGATCCACTACCTCCACGGCCGGGGAATTCTCGGAAAGAGGTGTCATGCGGGAAGCGTGACGCGTGCCGGGCCCGCCCGGCAAGTAGCGCATCGCCGCAGGTCAGAACATGTACAAAATGTCATCCCGGGTGGTGACATTTACGCCCCGCCGAATCTGACATCTCCTACTGCACGGACTTTCGGATCCCGGTCATAGTTGAGACATCGCCGAGAGCGGAACCGGGGAAAGCGAAACCGGGAAAGCCCGGGGCGAGAAAAGGAGAAACCGAGGCGGCCGACCCGAGAAGCGGGCCGGCGCCGCGAAACCGAGGGAGATTCCCATGGCGCAGAACGAGATCAACAAGGACGAGCAGTTCGACATCGAGGTCGAGGAGCTGGACACCGTCAACGGCGGCGTCTCCGTCTCCTCGCTGCTCTCCGCCGCCTGCCCGGTGTCGAGCTTCAGCTCGGTGTCGAACGCCGTCGCCGAGGTCGCGGCCGAGTAATTCGGGACCTGTGCGGGGGTGGTCCGCCCACCGGCGGCCCACCCCCGCACCCCCGTCCGGCCCCGCGAAACCCCGTCCGAAGCCAGACCGAAGGAGAGCCGGGCATGGACAGCCTCCGGCACGAGCTGACGCGGTTCATCCAGCAGCCCGCCGCTCAGCAGGACCCACCCGCGCTCTACCGCCGGCTGCTGACCGAGGCGCCCGTGCTGGACCTCGGCCCGCTGTACGTCGTCTCCGGGTACCAGGAGGTCCTGACCGTCCTGATGAACCCCGGCACCCACGTCGACCCGACCACCGTCGGCCTGCCCAGGGCGGGCAACACCGCGCTGCTCAAGGTCGTCAACCGGATGCTGCCGATGCGCGACGGCGCCGATCACACCCGGCTCAAGCGGCTCGCCACCGCCGCGTTCAGCCACCGCCGGCTGGAGCAGATGCGCGAGCGGATCGAGACCACCGCGGCCCGGCTGCTCGCCCCGCTGGTCGCCTCCGGCTCGTTCGAACTCGTCGCCGACCTGGCCGTTCCGCTGCCGGTCGCCGTCTCCTGCGCGATCCTCGACGTCCCCGACTCCGAGCAGGGCCGGATCACCGGCTGGGCGGGCCTGGTCGCCCGCGCCATGCTCGACCCGTTCGGCGACGGCCCCGAGGCCGCCGCGCTCGACGCCGAGTTCACCGAATTCCATTCCTACGTCGAGGAGTTGTGTGCCGCCCGGGCCGCCGCGCCCGGCGACGACCTGATCAGCCGGCTGGCCACCGCGCGCGGCGAGGGCCGGCTCGACACCGAGGAACTGCTCGCCTTCGTGGTGATGCTGCTCGCCAACGGGCTGGAGACGCTCACCTCCGGACTCGCGGTCGCCGCCTGGGAGTTGATCCGCACCCCGGGCCTGGCCGCCCGGCTGCGCGCCGAACCCGCGCTGGCCGCCGCCGTGTTCGACGAGGCCCAGCGGCTCGGCAGCCCCGTCCGGGCCAGCGCCCGCGCGCTGACCAGGGAGGTCGTCCTCGGCGACACCGTCGTCCCGGCCGGCAGCGTCGCCATGCTGCTGTACGCCGCCGCCAACCGGGACCCGCGCCGCTTCGCCGACCCCGACCGCTTCGACCCCGACCGCCCCGAGCGCCAGCACCTCGCCTTCGGCCACGGCCCGCACCACTGCCTGGGCGCGCCGCTCTCGCTGATCGCCGGCTCCGCCGTCCTGCGCGGCCTCGCCGAGGCCGACGCCGTACGGGAGTTGAGCACCACGCTGACCGACGCCACCGCCCGCGGCAACGAGCAGTTCGCCTTCGGCGGGGTGCGCGAACTGCCGGTGGCCTGCCCGCCGCGCACCGAACTGATGGAGGTGGCGGCATGAGCACCGCGACGGAGCGACCGACCACGGAGAACGATCACCGGCACCCGGGGAGGGGCACGGAGGCCCGGACGGCGGCGGTCGCCGCCGCGCGGGCCGCGGCCGTCCTGGAACCCGGCCTGGACCAGCCCGTGCGGCTGATCGGCCCCCGGCTGTGGCTGGCCGGCGCCGCGCTGGTGCTGGCCGTCGGCGCGGGCGCGGGCTGGGCGGTGTGGGGCCGCCTCCCGCACACCATGACGGTGGCCGCCGTCGCCGCGCACGGGGACGCCCCCGTCCGGGTGGCGGCCGAACGCGCGGGCAGCCTGGTCGAGTTCGAGGTCCGGCCGGGCGACGCGGTGACCGCCGGGCAGGTGCTCGCGCTGGTCGGCGACGGTGAACTCACCGCGCCGGGCGCCGGTACCGTCAGCGCGCTGCTGGCCGCGCCCGGCGCGCAACTCGCCCCCGGCACCCCCGTGCTGGCGATGGACCCGGCCGGCGCCCCGGCCACCGTCCGGCTGCTGGCGAGCGACCCGAAGGACGCCGCCCGGCTCGTCCCCGGCCTGCCCGTGCTGGTCCCGGTGCCCGGCGGGGGCGCGGTCCGCGCCGTCGTCGACCGGGTCGAGCCGCTGCCGGTCCGCGCCGACTCGCTCGACGGCACCCTGCCGGTCGCCGTCCCCGGCCTGCCGGCCGGCGGCGCGCCGGTCTGGGTGGCGTACGCCCGGCTGCCGCGAGGCGTCGCGCTGAACGGCCCGCTGGCGCTGGACGTCCGGGTCGACCTCGGCAGCCGGCACCCGTACCAGGCCGTGCTCGGGCAGGAGGCCAAGCGATGAAGCCGGTGCGGACCGCCACCGCCGAACCGCCCGCGACCGAGCCGCTGGCCGCCAACAGCGGCCCGCCGAAGGCGCGGACACCCGACCCGGTGAAGGCCCCCAAGCGGCGCACCTACCTGCGCACGCCCGTGGTGCCGCAGATGGAGGAGCAGGACTGCGGGGCAGCCTGCCTGGCCGTGGTGCTCGGCGCGTTCGGGAAGCGGGTGACGCTGAACGAGGCGTCCCGGGCCTGCGGGGTCAGCCGGGACGGCGTCAGCGCCGCCGCCGTCGCCCGGGCCGCCGGGCGGTACGGGCTGCTGGCCCGCGGCCGCCGGGTGGTGCGCCGCGAGGGCGAGCGGCTGGAGGGACTGGACGCGGTGCCCGTCCCGTCGATGGTGCTGGTCACCGGCCCGCACTTCGCCGTCTTCGAGGGCGTCAAGCGCGGCCGGGTGCACGTCAACGACCCGTCGCTGGGCTCCTACTCGGCGACCCCGGCGGAGTTCTGGGACTCCTTCGCGGGCATCGCCGTCGGCTTCGAGCCGGGCCCCGACTTCGAACGCGGCGGCCGCCGCTTCCCGCTGCTGCGCTCGCTCGGCGCCCGGATGCGCCCGTACGCCTGGCCGATGCTGGCGGCCGTGCTGGTCGGCATGCTGATGACGCTGCCCGGGGTGGCGTCCGCGTTCCTGCTGCGCACCTACCTGTCGACCGTGGTGAACGGCGGCGCGAGCCAGTGGGCGGTGCCGCTGACGCTGGCCGGGCTGGCGGTGGCCGGCCTGGTGCTGGCCGGGAACTGGCTGCGCTCCGCGCTGGTCAACCGGGTGCTGGAGGCGATGGCCGCCCGCTCCTCGGCGGCCTTCCTGTGGCGGATGCTGCGGCTGCCCGGAGCGTTCTTCCACCGCCGCCAGCTCGGCGGCCTGGTGACCCGGGTGCAGCTCAACGACGGCCTGGCCAACCTGCTGTCCTACCGGGTGGCCGGCGCGCTCTCCTCGCTGGCCGCCGCCGCCGTCCACCTGACCGCGCTGCTCTGGCTGGCGCCGAGGCTCGCCGCGATCCCGCTCGCCGTCGCCGTGCTGGACGCGCTGGCGCTGCGCTCGGCCGACCGGCGGCGCGGCGGCACCATCCACCGGCTGCACGCCGAGGGCCACAAGCGCGACGGCGTCGCGTTCGCCGGGGTGTCGGCGATCGAGACGGTCAAGGCGGAGGGCGCCGAGGACGCGCTGTTCCGCTCCTGGGCCGGCTGGCAGGCCCGCGCCGCGCACACCGGGCAGCAGGTCGCCCGCAGCGTGTTGGTGCCGCTCTCGCTGCCCGGCGCGCTCAACTCGGCCGCCGCCGCGGCCGCGGTGGTCGCCGGAACGGCGCTGCTGCTGGCCGGCTCGCTCTCCTTCGGCACCCTGCTGGCCTTCCTGCTGCTGCTGAACGGATTCCTCCTGCCGGTCTCCCAACTGGTCGGCACCGGATCCGAGTTCACCGTCGCCCGGGCGCAGAACGCGCTGCTGGAGGACATCGAGACCAGCGAGGTCGACCCGTACCTCGCGCCGGTCCTCGACGCCCCCGCCGAACCCGTCCGGCTGCGCGGCGAACTGGAGCTGCGCGACCTGGAGTTCGGCTACGACCCGAACCGCCCGCCCGCGCTGGCCGGCATCTCGCTGCGGATCGCCCCCGGCGAGTGGGTCGCCGTGGTCGGCGGCAGCGGCAGCGGCAAGTCGACGCTGGCCCGGCTCGCGGCCGGCGTGCTGCGGCCCTGGAAGGGCGAGGTACTGCTCGACGGCCGGCCCCGCGACGACTGGCACCGCGCCGTCGTCACCAGCCAAGTCGCTTACGTCGAACAGCAGTTGCGGCTCTTCGAGGGCACCGTCCGGGAGAACCTGACGCTCTGGGACCCGTCCGCCGGCGAGGACGTCCTGCACCGCGCGCTGGCCGACGCCGAAGCCGCCGAACTCGTTCGCCGCCGCGGCGGACTGGACGCCCGGATCGACGAGGACGCCCGCAACTGGTCCGGCGGCGAACGCCAACGCCTGGAGATCGCCCGGGCGCTGGCCCTCGACCCGGCGCTGGTGGTGCTCGACGAGGCGACCAGCGCACTGGACGCCCACACCGAGGCCGCCGTCAACGGGCACCTGCGCCGGCGCGGCGTCAGCTGCCTGGTGCTGGCCCACCGGCTGAGCACCATCCAGGCCGCCGACCGGGTCGTGGTGATCCGCGAGGGCCGGATCGTCCAGCAGGGACCGCCCGCCGAACTCGCCGAACAGGACGGCCCCTACCGCGAGTTGCTGCGCGAGGCCGCCCAGGCGAAGGCCACCGAGACCACCGAGACCACCGAGACCACCCAGGACCAGCCCGTCCGGACGGAGGAGCAGGCATGAGTACCACCACCGCCGCCGCCCCCGCGGGCGGCACCAGGACTGCCGCGGCGGACCACGAGCGCGGCCCGGCGACCCGGGCCGACGCCACCGCGGCCGCCAACCGGACCGCACTCGCGGACGCGTTGGCGGAGTTCGGCACCACCGGCACCACCGGCACCACCGCCCGCCCGCACGCCTCCCCGCGCCGCGGCGGAGCCGCGCCGACAGCGCCGCGCCACCGCGCGGACCAGGCGCGGGAGGTGCTGCGGGCGCTGGGGGTGCCGGTGCCGAAGGAGGTTCCCGCCGGGGTGCGGGACGCCGCCGACCCGGTCACGGCGCTGCTGCGCCGGGCCGGAGTCCGCTGGCGCCCGGTCACCCTGGCCGGCGGGGACGAGGCCGGCACGGCCGGGCCGATGGTGGCGTTCGCCGCCGAGGACGGCCGGCCGATCGCCCTGATACCCCGGGCCGGGCGGCACCGCCGCCACGACCCGGACTCCGAACGGGCCGACGCACGTACGGAGTTGAGCCGCCAGGCGCTGCTGCTGTACCCGCCGCTGCCACCGGGGTGCCCGACCCCGGCCGACCTGCTGCGCTTCGCGCTCGCCGTGCCCGGTGCCCGCCGGGACCTGGCGGCGCTGAGCCTGGCCGGTCTGGTGTCGGCGCTGCTCGGCCTGCTCGTCCCGCTCTCCACCGGAGTGCTGCTGCCCGGCCTGCTGCTGGCCGAACGGCACCCGGTGCGTTGGCTGGCCGTGCTGCTGGGCTCCGCGGTGGTGGCGTCCTGGCTGCTCACGCTGGTCCGCAACACCGCGGCCGTCCGGCTCACCAGCCGGGTGCAGCACGCGCTCGAACCCGCTGTCTGGGACCGGCTGCTGGCCCAGGACGCGCGGTTCTTCCGCGACTACACCACGGGTGACCTGGTGCACCGGGCGAACGCGGTGGCGCAGGCCCGCCAGGCCCTCTCGGAGGTGCTGGTGGGCGCCGTGCTCGGTGCGGTGTTCGCCGTCACCGGGCTGACGGTCCTGCTGCTGGTGGACTGGCGGCTCGGCGGGCTGCTGCTGCTCGCCGTGCTGGCGGTGACGGCCGTGCTGCTGCTGCTCGGCCGTCGCCGCCAGGAGCACGAATCGCTGGTGTACGAGGCGCACGGGCAGCTGCAGGGCGTGCTGTACGGCCTGCTGCTGGGCATCGACAAGATCCAGACGGCCGGCCGGGAGATCCAGGCGTTCGCCCGCTGGGCCGTCCCGTTCGCCGGGCAGAAGCGCGCCGACGCCGCCGCGATGCGCACCGAGGCGCTCTCCGGCGCCCTCACCACCGCGCTCCAGCCGCTGCTGCTGGCCGTCCTGCTGGCCGGGGCGACGTACGGCCCGGCCGCCGAGGCCGGGCACCTGATGGCGGCCGGCGTGGCCGCCGGCCAGGTCGCCCTGGCGCTCGGCCAGGTCACCCACGCGGCGGCCGGCGCGTACGGCGTCGCCCCGGTGCTGGAGCGGCTGCGGCCGATCCTCGCCGAGCCCGCCGCGCACGCCGCCGAACGGGCCGGACAGCTCGCCGACCCCGGTCGGCTGAAGGGCCGACTCGCCCTGGACGACGTGGTGTTCCGCTACCCGGGCAGCGCGCTGCCCACCCTGGACGGGGTGTCGCTGCGCGCCGAACCCGGCGAGTTCGTCGCCGTGGTCGGCCCGTCCGGCGCCGGAAAGTCCACCCTGATCCGGCTGCTGCTCGGCTTCGAGCGGCCGGAGTCCGGCGCGGTCCGCTACGACGGCCGCGAACTCGCCGCGCTGGACGCCCGGTTGGTCCGCCGCCAGCTCGGCTCGGTGCTCCAGCACGGCCGGATGCTGCGCGGCTCGCTGCTGGAGAACCTGGCCGGCGCCGACCCCGACACCGACGAGGAGCGGATCTGGCGCGCCGCCGCACTCGCGGGCATCGCCGACGAACTGCGCGCCCTGCCGATGGGCCTGGGGACCAGGGTCGGCGAGGACGCCCAGGGCTTCTCCGGCGGCCAGGTGCAGCGCCTGCTGCTGGCCCGCGCCCTGGTCCGCGACCCGGCCGTGCTGCTGCTCGACGAGGCCACCTCCGCGCTCGACAACGCCACCCAGCAGCGGGTCGCCGACGCCGTCGCCGGCCTCGACCGCACCCGCCTGGTGATCGCCCACCGACTGAGCACCATCCGCACCGCCGACCGCATCTACGTGCTGGACGGGGGCCGGGTGTCCGCCGAGGGCACCTACCGCGAACTTCTCGGCACCGACCCGCTGTTCACCCGCCTCGCCCGCTTCCAGGAGATGTGAGATGTCGCTCGACGTTCAGACCTGGCTCCGCACCGCCGGAACCCCGGGCCACCCGGCCCCGACGGCCGCCCTGCTGCCCGGCCTGCCCGGCGCCGACGAGCGGCTGCACGCCGTGATCGCCGCCGCGGCGAGCTTCGAGGAACGCGCCGCCGCCCGCGACGACGGACAGGCCCTGTTCACCCCCGACCCCGCCGAGGACCGGCGCAGCCGCACCGCCGCCGTCGAGACCTGGCTGCGCCGCGCGGCCGGCGACCAGCGCTCCGCCGGGGTGCTGCTCGACCACCTGGCCGAGACCGGCCGCCCGCTCGGCGAGGGCCTGCGCCGCGTCCGCCTCACCGACCCGGCGAAGCTGCCGGGCTGGGCGTACCCGCTGGCCGTGTTCCTGCGCGCCCAGAGCGAGGCGCCCGCCACCGGGCCCGGTGCGGTCGCGGCCGGCTTCCGGGCCGCCGCCGACGCGCTGCTGCCGGCCGGGGCGGGCTCGGTGCTGGGCGTCCCGGTCACCGCGAAGGGCCGCGCCGACGTGGTCGGCACGCTGACCGGACGGCTGGTCGAGGTCGCCAACCTGACGCTCTGCCAGGAGTTCCAGCTCGCCACCGGCCGCCCGCGCGCCACCGCCTGGGACGCCGAGGGCGGCCCGGACGCCTCCGCCGCCGGCTGGCTGGCCCGGCTGGAGCGGCTGCCCGCGCTGGCCTACCTGATCGGCACGGTCTGCCGCCAGTGGCAGGAGATGTACACCGAGATGTTCGCCCGGCTCTCCGCCGACCGGGCGAGCCTGGTCGCCGAGATGTGGGGCGGCACCGACCCGGGCGCGCTGGACTCCGTGCACGGCGACGCCGGCGACCGGCACGCCCAGGGCCGCTCGGTCGCGCTGCTGCGCTTCGAGAGCGGCGCGGGCGTGGTCTACAAGCCCAAGGACATGCGGCACGCCACCGCCTTCCTCGGCCTGGTCGAGCGCCTCAACCGGGAGCTCTCGCTCGACCTGCCGCTGCGCACCGTGCTGATCCGCTCCGACCGCGGCGACGACGGCCACGCCGCCTCGCTCAGCACCGACTGCTCCGGCGACTACGGCTGGGAGGAGCTCGTCCCGTCCCGCCCCTGCGCCGACCGCGCGGGCTTCGCCCGGTTCTACCGCCGCCTCGGCATGACCATCCGGCTGGTGCAGCTGCTCGAAGGCCGCGACATGTGGGCCGACAACCTGCTCGCCGACGGCGAGCACCCGGTCCTGATCGACCTGGAGTGCCTGCTCTACCCGCGCGTCCAGAACCCGCCGGTGCTCAAGGACGCCCAGCACGCCCTGCTGGACGAGCTGGAGACCACCGTGGTGCGCACCGCGATGGCCTTCCAGGCGTGGACCCCGGCCGGCCGCACCGACGCCCTCGACATCGGCTGCCTGTCCCGGGTCGGCAGCCTGGAGGTCGTCCCCGGCGTCCCCGCGCTGCCGATCACCGCCTACCGCCCGGTGCACGACGGGCAGCCCGCCGACCCGTGGCAGTACAGCGCCGAGGTGGTCGACGGCTACCGCGAGATGCACGACGCGCTGTACCGGATCCGGGCCGAACTCGCCGACCCCGAAGGGCCGCTGAGCGGATTCCGGGGCGTCTGGGTGCGCTACATCTGGCGGCACACCTGGGACGGCTACAAGATCCTGCGGGCCTCCACCAGCCCGCTCGCGCTGGACGACGGCGCGACCCGGGAGACCGTCATCGCGGGCGCCCTGCGCGGCGCCGTCACCGCCCGCTCCGGCGACCCGGACCGCGGCGACCTGCTGGAGGTGGTGCTCGCCGAGCTCGACTCCTTCCGCACCCTGGACATCCCGTTCTTCCGCTCGCTGACCACCTCCTCCTCGGTGTTCACCGCCGACGGCCGCGAGATCCCCGGCCACTTCCGCTCCACCGGCTGGCAGCGCCTGCAGCAGCGGGTCGCCGAACTCGACGGCTTCGACCTGGACACCCACGTCGCCGTGCTCTCCGGCTGCGTGGACGCCGCCCGGTCCGGCACCGAGGAACCCCCGGCCGAGCCGGTCCGGCCGCCCGCCGCCGCCGCACCGCCCGCCGCCGCACCGCCCGCCCCCGGCGAACTGCTGGCCGAGGCCGTCGCGATCGGCGACCGGATCCTGGCCGCCCGCCGCGGCACCGGCTGGGTCGCCCAGGGCTGGTACCCCGGCACCGGCCTGCGCCAGGTCGAGGTGCTCGGCCCCGACCTGACCTCCGGCACCCTCGGCATCGCCCTCTACCTCGCCGAACTCTGGTCCGCCACCGGCGAACCGCGCTTCCACCGGGCCGCGCACGCCCTGCTCGCCGAGGCCGCCGCGCTGATCGACCCGGCCGAGCCCAAGGCGTTCGCCTTCGCCGGCGACTCCCGGCTGGCCTCCGGCGCGCCCGTCCCCGGCGGCTTCTTCGGCCCCGGCGCGATCATCCACGGCCTGGCCCGCGGCGGCCTGCTGCTCGGCGAGGCCGACTTCCTGACCGCCGCGCAGGCCCTGGTGCCCGGCGCGATGACGGTCGCCGAGTCCGCCTCCAGCCGCCCCGGCCGCCCGATGCGGACCCCGCACGCCGACGTCCCGCTCGGCACCGCCGGACTGCTGCTCAACCTGCTGCGGCTGCGCCGCGCCGCCGGCGCGCACCCCGACACCGACCAGGCGATCCGCACCCTGGCCGCCGACGCGCTCGACCGGCTCGCCGACGAGCACACCGCGTTCGACTTCCAGCAGCTCGTCCCCGGCGGTTCCGACTCGGTCGCCGCCGCGCTCGCCCGCACCCTCGCCGAAGCCCCCGCGCTGCTCGCCGACCCCGCGGACGTCCGGGCCCGGCTGCACGCCCACCGCTTCGACACCGCGACCCGGGCCGGCCGGCTCGCCTGCCTGGACAGCGCCGTCTCGCTCGGCGCCGACGCCGTCGACCAGGACGACCTCGGCGTGCTCGCCCCGCCCGTCACCGGTCCCGAACTCGCCGCCCTCACCGGCCGCGCCCTGCTCTCCGCCGCCACCGAGGCGCTCACCGCCGCCGAGGCCGGCCTGGTGCACACCCTCCCCGAGGAGGCCGAGGCGCTGCTGGACGGCCCGTTCTACGACGGCCGGGAGGCCGCCGCCCTGATGGTCCGCGAACTGCTCACCCGCCACCGCCTGCACGGCACCTGGTTCCCGGACCGGGCCGCGCACGACGCCGTCAACCTCGGCGCGCTGGACGGCACCGTCGCCGTCGGCCTGCTGCTGCTGCGCCTGCACGACGCCTCCGCCGCCCCGCTCGCCACCCTGCGCTGACCGCGCGCCGCTTCGAGGAGTACCCCGCCATGTCCGAACTCATCGGCTTCAAACGCCACTTCACTCCGTACGTGGTCGACGGCGAGGCCGTCTACCTGGTCTCCGAGCGCGGCGTCTCGGTGGTCGACGGCCGGCTCGCCCAGGCCCTCGCCCCGCTGCTGGACGGCACCCGCACCGCCGAGCAGATCGGCGCCGCCCTGGACGGCGTGGTGCCCGCCGACAAGCTCCGCGCGGGCGTCGACAAGCTCCGGGCCGGCGGCTGGGTCACCGCCGCCGACCCCGGCACCGACCGCCCCGGCGCCGCCTTCTTCGAGATGGCCGGGCAGGACGGCGACGCCGCGATGACCGCGCTGCGCGCCGCCACCGTCCGGATCGAGGTGCACGGCGAACTCGACCCCGCGCCGTTCCTGGCCGCGCTCGCCGCCGCGGGCGTCACCGTCGACCAGGACGCCGAGTTCACCGTCGCGCTCACCGAGGACTACCTGCACCCCGGCCTGGCCGAGCGCAACCGGCAGGCCCTCGCCGACGGCCGCCCCTGGCTGCTGGCCCGCCCGGTCGGCTCGATCGTCTGGGTCGGCCCGGTCTTCCAGCCGGACGGCCCCGGCGGCGCCGAGGGCTCCGGCTGCTGGGAGTGCCTGGCGCACCGGCTCTCCGCCAACCGGCAGTCGCTCAGCTACCTCCAGCACCGCCTCGGCCAGGACGAGCCGATCTCCACCGCGGGCGCCCACCTGCCCGCCACCCTGGCCCTGGGCACCCAGCTCGCCGCCCTGGAGACCGCCAAGTGGCTGGCCGGCGCCCGCCCGGAGCGGCCCGCCGTCACCACCCTGGACACCGTGCTGCTGGAGAGCGAGAAGCACGTCCTGGTGCGCCGCCCGCAGTGCCCGTCCTGCGGCGACGACACGCTGGTGGCCGCGCGCCAACTCGCCCCGGTCGCCTTCGAGTCCCGCCCCAAGGCGTTCACCGCCGACGGCGGCCACCGCTCCGCCTCGCCCGAGGACATGCTGGAGAAGTACCGCCCCCAGCTCAGCCCGATCACCGGCGTCGTCACCACCCTCGTCCCGGCCGCCCGCACCCCCACCGGCCTGCGGGTCTACGTCTCCGGGCAGAACCTGTCCCGGCAGAGCGGCGACCTCAAGCAGCTGCGCACCGGCCTGCGCTCGGTCTCCTGCGGCAAGGGCCGCACCGACGTGCAGGCCAGGGCCTCCGCGCTCGGCGAGGCGATGGAGCGCTTCTCCGGCGTCTTCCAGGGCGACGAGGCCCGCCGCACCGCCACCTTCGCCGAACTCGGCGACGCCGCGATCCACCCCGAGCGCACCCTGCTCTACTCCGCCAAGCAGTACGCCGAGCGCGACCGCTGGAACGTCAAGCAGTCCATGTTCAACGTCGTCCCGGTGCCGTTCCGCGCCGACGACCCGATCGAGTGGTCCCCGGCCTGGTCGCTCACCGAGCGGCGGCAGCGCTGGCTGCCCACCCAGGCGATGTACTACGGCTACCGGCACGGCGGCCGGTTCTACGCCGCCGGCGACTCCAACGGCTGCGCGGCCGGCACCTCCTTCGAGGACGCCGTCCTCCAGGGCTTCCTGGAACTCGTCGAACGGGACGCCGTCGCGCTCTGGTGGTACAACCGGGTCCAGCGCCCCGCCGTCGACCTCGACGCCTTCGGCGACCCGTACATCGACCAGCTCCGCGAGGTCTACCGCGGCCTGCGCCGGGAGATCTGGGCGCTCGACCTGACCGCCGACTTCGGCATCCCGGTGGTCGGCGCGTTCTCCCGCCGGACCGACGCCAAGCCGGGCGGCGGCACCAACGAGGACGTGCTGATCGCCTTCGGCGCCCACCTCGACCCGCACATCGCGCTCACCCGCGCCCTGACCGAGATGAACCAGTTCCTCGGCCCGGTGGCCGGCGACGAGCACGGCCGGGTCAACTACGCGGGCGCCGACCCCGAGCAGAAGGCGTGGTGGACCACCGCCACCACCGCCAACCAGCCCTACCTGCTGCCCGACCCGCACGCACCGCGCTCCACCCCGGCCAGCTGGCTCCCGCTCGCGGGCGCCGACCTCGCCGACGACCTGGCGCTCGTCCAGAAGATCGTCGAGGACCGCGGCATGGAGTTCCTGGTCGCCGACCAGACCCGCCCCGACGTGGGGCTGCCCGTCGCCCGGGTGATCGTCCCCGGCATGCGGCACTTCTGGGCCAGGTTCGCGCCCGGCCGGCTCTACGACGTCCCGGTCCGGCTCGGCTGGCTGGACACCCCGACCCCGGAGAGCGAGCTCAACCCGATCCCCATCTTCATCTGACCGCACACGCGGGACGGCCGGGCCCGGCCGTCCCGCCCCTCCGGGGAGGTACACCATGACCGTCATCGACACCCTGCCGCCCGCCCCCGCCACCGGGGGCCACCACCCGCTGCGCCGGCTGCTCCGGCTCCGCCCCGAGGTCGAGGTCACCGCCCAGGGCGCCGACGTCGAACTCGCCCACCCGTGGGGCCGCCAGCGCGTCCACGCGCTCGGCGAGCGCACCGTCGCCGCGCTGCTCGACCTCACCCGTGCCGACGCCGACCTCGACCTGCTGGCCCTCGACCACGTCCGGCTGCTCAAACTGCTCGAACGCTTCCCGTACCTGGTCACCACCACCGTGGCCGGCCCGCTCGGCACCCCGCTGGCCACCGCCGTCCCGATCGCCCGCGCCGCCGCGCTGCCCGGCTTCGCCCGCCCCACCGGCCCGCTGGTGCTCTCCCGGTTCGCCTACCTGCGCCGGCTGCCCGACGGCCAGGGCGCGGACGGCGAGAGCTGCGTCCTCGAATCGCCGATGGCCCCGTTCCGGCTCACCCTGCACCAGGCCGCGGCCGGCGCCTTCGTCGCCGCGCTCAGCACCTCCCGCACCGCCGCCGAGGCCGCGCTGCTCGCCGGAATGTCCCCCGGCGAGGGCGAGGCGCTGGCCGGACTGCTGGCCGGCGGCGGCTTCCTGGACGCCGGCCAGGGCGGCGAGGCCCCGCTCTGGGACTTCCACGACCTGCTGTTCCACGCCCGCAGCCGCCCCGGCCGGCACGACTACCCGACCGGCGGCGTCTTCGCCCACCAGGACGTCCCGCAGCTGCCGGCCGTCTCCACCCCCGGCGCCCGCGAGGAGGGCGAGGGCATCGACCTGCCCGTCCCGGACTGGAACACCGTGGTCGCCCGCGACCCCGCGCTCAGCGAGGTCCTCGAAGGCCGCCGCTCGGTCCGCAGCTACGCCGACACCCCGGTCACCGTCGACCAACTCGCCGAACTGCTCTACCGGGTGGCCCGGGTCCGCCGCGTCATCCCCGGCGACCCCGCCGACCCGCACGGCTACGACGGCGTCGAACGCCCCTACCCGGCCGGCGGCGCCACCGGCGAACTGGAGGTCTACCTCTCGGTGGTCAAGTGCGTCGGCCTGGAGCCCGGCGTCTACCGCTACGACGCCGCCGCCCACCGGCTGCGCCCCCGCCCCTTCCAACACCCCGGCGAGGAGGCCGCGTTCAGCGAACTCGTGACCGCCGCCTGGCGCGCCACCGCCTGCACCGTCGACCCGCAGGTGCTGCTCACCGTCACCAGCCGGTTCGGCCGGCTCTCCTGGAAGTACAGCCAGATCGCGTACGCGCTGACCCTCAAGCACGTCGGCGTGCTCTACCAGACCCTCTACCTGGTCGCCACCGCGATGGGCCTCGCCCCCTGCGGCCTCGGCTCCGGCGACACCGACGCCGCCGCCCGCGCGCTCGGCCTGGACTGGACGGCCGAGTCCTCGGTCGGCGAGTTCCTGATCGGCAGCCGGCCCGACAACGTGCCGCGCACCGCGCACGGCTTCGCCGACGTGGTGGACGCCGCCCGCGGCGGAGAGGGCTTCGGCGAGAACTTCTGAGCACGAGCACGAGCACAAGCGCGAGCACGCGGGCACGCCTGCGACCCGTCAGCGGGAATCTGACGGGTCGTCGGCGAGCCTGCGTGTTCCTCCGTGAGCCCTCTTACAGCCAGCCGCACTCGCGGGCGATCCGGATCGCGTCGCAGCGGTTGCGGGCCCGGGTCTTGGCGATCGCCGCCGAGACGTAGTTGCGCACCGTCCCCGGCGAGAGCGACAGCGCCGCGGCCGCCTCCCGCACCGTGCTGCCCTCGGCGATCTCGCCCAGCACCGCCAGCTCCCGGCGGCTCAGCGGCCCGGCCTGCCCGGCCCGCACCACGTCCAGCACCAGCCGGGGGTCGTACACCCGGCCGCCGCGGGCCAGTTCGCGCACCGCGGCGATCAGCGCCGGCGCCTGCACGTCCTTCACCAGCACCCCGGCCGCGCCCTCCACCAGCGCCCGCCGCGACTCCGCCGTCCGCGGCAGGGCCGGCACCAGCAGCAGCACCGCCGCGCCCGGCGCCGCCTGCTGCACCTGCCGGGCCAGCACCGCGCCGTCGGCCTGCTCGGGCTCCAGGCCCAGCACCGCCAGCGCGGGCCGCGCCCGGGCGGCCACCGCCGCGGCCTCCTCGCAGCCGGCCGCCTCGGCGACCACCGCGAGGTCCTCCTCCCGGTCCAGCAGGGCCCCCAGGCCCGAGCGGAACAGGTGGTGGCCGTCGGCCAGCAGGATCCTGGTCGCCGTCACCGCCACCGCCGCCGCCCCGCCGAGCGGGAACCCGTCCGTCATGACCCGCCGTGCCGGCGGGCGTTCCAGTGCGGTCGTCATCCGTGCGCCTCCGCGGTCCGTTCCGGCTCGGTCAGCCCCAGCCCCAGGTGCCCGACTGCTGCGGGCCGGACGGGGTGGCGGTCGGGGTCGGGCTGCCCGACGGCACCGGGGTCGGGTCCGTCACGCCGGGGCCGACCACCGACGACTGCGCACCCGCGTCGACCGGCTGCCGCGGGCCGTCCGCGACCGCCGCGTCCGCCGTCACCACGGTGGCCGGCCGGGCCGGCCCGGCCAGTTCGGCGGCGGTGGCGACGCCGCCCACGGTGAGTGCGCCAAGTACGGCAATCGCGACAAAACGGAAGTTCAGCGACATGGGAGTGCCCGATCCTCTCGCGTTCGGCTGATCCCCGGGCTGCCACCGGGGAGCGTGGTGAAAGAGCCGTCGTCCGGCGTCCGGTGCGGTCCGCGTCCCCCGCCGGGGGCTGCTCCCGCGGTTTCCGCTCCGTCGTCCTTCCGACAACAACGAGAGTGCTCCCGATGGCACCTCCGTGTCAGTAGCCGGAGCTGGCACCAGAGTGCCGTGGCACTCTGGGGTCAGCTCGCCCGGCCCGGCGGCCGGCCCCGGTCAGCGGTGGGCGCGGTCCTGCCAGCGGCCCAGCGCGATCCACGGATCGGCCTCGCACAGTGCCACCGACCAGCCGCCCAGCGGCCCGTCCGGCCCCACCAGGGCGGCCGTGCCCGCCCGCAGCGCGTGCTCCGCGGCCAGCAGCGACGGCGCGGTCAGGAAGCAGACCGCCGCCAGCCCGTCCGCCCGCTCCCGCACCCGGACGTGGCACACCCGGGCCCCGGCCAGCGGCAGCCGCAGCAGCGCGGCCCGCACCGGACCGGCCCCGGCGGACTCCGCGCACCCGCCCCCGGCGGACGGCGCAACCAGCTCCAGACGGATCGCGTACATCACTCCAGCCTGGCAAACCGCGACCCGATCCGGGCCGCCCGACGGGTGTCACATCCCCGCCTGGCACGAATATGACAGTTGCCCGGCACTCTTCACTCCTCGCCCACCAGTGCGACAGAATCTCCGCAAGCCGCTTCTTCTCGCCGTCGGTGGGCGCACAGTGACGCCCCGTCAGCGGGAAGCCGCGGGACAACGGCAGGAATCCGGGGGCCGCGCCGAGACCCGGCGCGCGGGAGGCAGCGACATGGGCAGAACCACGCGGACGCACACCCGGCGGAACGCGCGGAAGACCGGCTGTTGACCGCCGGCGGCCCGATCGGGCTGGACGCGTTCGGCGAGGCCGTCTACCGCGCCATGCTGCTCCACCCCGACCTCGACACCGGCGGCCTGGCCGGCCACCTCGACTCCACCGAGGCCGAGGTCGGCGACGCCCTCGACCGGCTCGCCGACCTCGCCCTGACCCGCCCCGCCAGCTGCGGCACCCGCTGGCGCGCCGTCAACCCGGAACGCGGCCTCGCCACCCTGCTCGCCCACCAGGAGGCCGAGGAGGCCCGCCGCCAGCGCGAGGCCGAACGCAGCCGCGCCGCGATGGCCGGTCTGATCGCCGAGTACGCCAGCATCCACGCCCCCGGCGGCGGCGACCAGCGCGGCCTCGAACTGCTCGCCAGCCTCGACCAGGTCCGCGACCGGCTGATCCAGCTCGCCTCCGACGCCACCGCCGAGGTCCTCGCCTTCGCCCCCGGCGGCCCGCAGCCCGCCCCCGTCATGGAGGCCAGCCGCGCCCTCGACCAGGAGACCCTGGAACGCGGCGTCCGGATGCGCACCGTCTACCAGGACAGCGTCCGCAACGACCCCGCCACCGTCCAGTACGCCCGCTGGCTGCACGGCCTCGGCGGCGCCGTCCGCACCACCCCGACCCTCCCGCTGCGCATGATCGTGGTCGACAACGCCACCGCGATCGTCCCGATCGACCCCGACGACCCCCGCAAGGGCGCCGCCCTGCTCCAGAGCCCCGGCGTGGTCGCCGCCCTGCGCGCCCTCTTCGACCAGGTCTGGGAACACGCCCGCCCGCTCGGCGAGAGCCCCCAGCGCGACCCCCGCGGCCTCACCGGCCAGGAACGCGAACTCCTCCGCCTGCTCGCCGAGGGCCTCACCGACGAACGGGCCGGCCAGCGCCTCGGCGTCTCGCTGCGCACCGTCCGCCGGATGATGGCCGACCTGATGATCCGGATGGACGCCCGCAGCCGCTTCCAGGCCGGCATCCAGGTCGCCGCCCTCGGCTGGCTGGAGGCGGCCGAGGACGCCCCGGCGTAGCCCGCGACGGCACGGCGCGGCGCAGCCCGGGCGGCGCGTGGCCGGAACACGGCGGTCGGTGGCCGGTGGGGACGGTTTCCCGGGGACGGTCCGCCGGTTCCGGGTGCGGCGGGCGCGGTGGCCGGGGCAGGCTCGCCGGAGTCTTTCCGGTCCGTTCCCAGGGGTGTGGTGTGCGGTACACCGTCAGCGCGTCCGCGCTGCTCGCGATCATCGTTCTCGTCCGGCTCCGGCGGCGCACCCAGGCCCGCTCCCGCCTCGACGAGACGGTCACCGTGGTCAGCGCCGTCACCCTCGGCGTCCTGATCGCCGCCACACCGCTGGGCACCGTCATCAGCGGCATCGTCGCGTCGTTCGCCGCCGCGACCCGCTGAGACCTGCCGCGACCCGCTGAGGCCCGCGGGTCTCAGCCGGGCGGTGCGCTCAGCGGCGGTGCTTGCCGCTGGTCGGCGCCGGGGTCGGGTACGGGATGCGCAGCTTGCGGGCGAACGGGGCCACCGAGGCGCCGACGCCGAGCGGGCGGGCCAGCGCGAACAGCGACACCAGGACGGCCAGCGAACCCGCGACCAGGCCGGCCAGGCTGCCGAACAGGCCCTCGCCGAACCGGCCCGCCAGCCAGTGCGCGGCCAGCGCGCCCGGCGCGCAGGCCAGCACCAGGCCGACGTGCAGCACGACCAGCCGGCCGCCCTCCAGCCCGCTGCCGCGCCGGGCCGGCCGGCGGGTGCCGAGGTCGACGGTCGCGTCGGCGCCGGGGGCGAAGGCGTCGGTGCGCAGCACCATGGTGCTGTCGGAGCGCGGCGCGGGCACCGGCGCGGCCGCCGGGGCCGACGGGGCCGCAGCGCCGGCCGCGCCCTTGGCGAGCCGGCGGCCGAGCGCGGTGCCGGTGACCGCGACCGACACCACGGCGGCCGTGGTGTGTGCGAAGGCCATGCCGACGACCTTGTAGCGCAGCGGCAGCGCCTCGTACGCGATCCAGCACATCAGCGCGTTGGTGCCGGTGGTGACCAGGGTCAGCCAGAACGGGGTGCGGGCGTCGCCCATCGCGTAGAAGCCGCGGGCCAGCGCGTACTGCGCGCAGAACGCGGGCAGGCCGATCGAGAAGGCCATCAGCAGCGAGGCGACGACCATGGCGTCGGCGTGCACGGTGGGGCCGGAGCCGTAGCCGTACGCGGCCATCGCGATCTGCGGGGCCAGCGCCAGGAACAGCACCGCGGCGGTGACGATCATCGCGGCCGAGGAGCGCAGCATCCCCGACAGGTCCTCGCCGATCCTCCGGAAGTCGCCGGCCGTCGCGGCCCGCGACATGCCCGGGAGCAGCGCCGTCACCAGCGAGATGGTGATGACGCCCTGCGGGACGACGAACAGCTGGTACGCGTTGGCGTAGGCGGCGTAGCCGTGGCCGCCGGCGATGCCCGCGTCGTGCGCCTGCTTGCCCGCGCCGGTGCCCAGGCTGGTGATCACCGCGAAGGACAGCTGGGTGGCGACCACCAGCAGCAGCGCCCAGCCCGCCGAGCGCAGCGGCCGGGTCAGGCCCGCGCCGCGCCAGTCGAAGCGGGGCCGGTAGCGGAAGCCGGAGGAGCGCAGCGAGGGGAACAGGGCGGCGGCCTGCACCACGATGCCCAGGGTCGAGCCGAGGCCGAGCAGCATGGTGTCGCCGTCGGTCACGTCGCCGACCTGGTAGGCGTGCCGGCCGATCGCCAGGTAGGCGCCGAACACGCCGATCGCGACGACGTTGTTCAGCACCGGCGTCCACATCATGGCGCCGAACCGGTCGCGGGAGTTCAGCACCTGCCCGAGCAGGGTGAACACGCCGTAGAAGAAGATCTGCGGCAGGCAGTACCGGGCGAAGTCGATCGCCAGTTCGCGCTGGGTGCCGTCGAACTCCGAGTACAGGTCGACGATCTGCGGGGCGAACAGGAACGCGCCGAGCGTCAGCACCACCAGGATCACGCCGCACAGGGTGAGCAGCCGGTCGGTGTAGGCCGTGCCGCCGTCCTGGTGGGTCTGCATCGCGTGCACCAGCTCCGGCACGAACACCGAGGCCAGCGCGCCGCCGATCAGCATCATGTAGACGATGTTCGGCAGCGAGTTCGCCACGTTGAACGCCTCGCCGACCGGGCCGTTGGTCAGCGCCGCCACGATCACCGCGCTGCGCACGAAGCCCAGCGCCCGGGAGGCCAGCGAACCCAGCGCCATGATCAGGCCGTTGCGCCCGGTGGAGGCGGGCTTCTTGGCGGCGGGCGGCTCGGCGGCCCCCTCCCCGCCCGACCGCTGCGACGGCACCGGCGGCCCGGGCACCCGCATCGGGACGGGCGGCGGCGCCTGCGCGGGCAGCGGCGGCCAGGGCTGTTCGAGGGCGGACGCGGGGATCCGGCCGAGCTGCATGGTCGGCTGGTCCTGCGCCTGCTGCGGGTACGGCTGCGCCTGCGGGTACGGCGGCTGCTGGGGCTGCTGCGCCTGCTGCGGGTACGGCTGGGGCGGCGGCTGCTGGGCCGCCTGCTGCGCCTGGTACGGGTCGCCGGAGCCGTCCGCGGTGTGCATGGTCATCGGACCCCCCGTCGATCGGTGCCCGTCCGGCGTTGCGTGGGTGAGTGCGGGAGCTGTCGGTCCTGGCCCGCGCTCCGCCTGCCGGTTGCAGGGTGCACCAGCCGCAGAAGTCTGCCCCACTTCGGCACCCGATGGGGAGTCGGGTGCCGCCCGTCCGGCCGTCCGAGCCGGTCGCGGCACTCCCCGGGGGCCTTGCCGCAGCGCCCGGAGAACCCCGTTTGCGCCCGGAAACACGCGGAATGCCGACGACGCGGTTCCCCCGCCCGGAGGATGCGGGCAACGCGGTGTGACGTTGCTCACGGGCCGTCAGGGGCGGCCCGGATCACGCTCCGCGGCGGGTTCCGCCGGCAGCGGCGCGGCCAGCACCCGCTGCACCCGGGGGCCGGCCCGGCGGCGCAGCAGCCGGGCGTCCCGGCCGAGCCGGCCGGGACGCCACAGCTCGACCGCGAGCGCCGTCCCGGCCAGCACGGCGACCGCCGCCGCCCAGCCCGCCAGCACGTCGCTCGGCCAGTGCGTGCCCAGCGCGGTGCCGGTCCAGCCGACCAGCGCGACGGCCAGCCCCGCGGCGGTGCCGGCCGCCGCCCGCAGCGGCCGCTCGGCCCGCGGCCACACCAGCGCCAGCAGCGCCCCGCAGGTCACCGCGGCGGTCAGCGCGGGCCCGGACGGGAAGGACGCCCCGGCGGCGAGCGCCACCTGGTCGTCGAAGTGCGGCCCGGCCCGGCCGGCCAGCGCGGGGCCGGCCGCGGCCGCCGCCCAGGCCAGCGCGGCGGCGCCGGCCGCCCAGAGGGCCAGCGTCCGGGCGCCCAGCGCCCACAGCCGGAGCGCGGCCGCCCCGAGCAGGGTCCGGGTCACCCAGGGCGCGCCCAGGTCGGCCAGCGTCTGGGTGGCCGCCGCCGCCACCGGGTGCCGCAGCGCGCAGCGGTGCAGCGCCGCCACCCAGCCGCGGTCCAGCCGGGCCAGCGGCGCCCAGCCGGCCCGGACCAGCACCAGCAGCGCCGCGAACCCCAGCAGGCCCGCCAGGGCCGGCCAGGCACAACGGAGCACCCTCGCGCGTTGTACCCGCTGTATCCGTCGGGCCCGGGCCCGAGGGGCGGTGGACTGGTGCATGACAGACACCTTCCCAGCGGCGGGAGCCGAACCGGCGCTGGTGCGATAGCGATTGCGCATCGGTTGTGCGGATATGCGGCGAAGGTCCCGCGCCGATCCGGTGCCGACGGGTGGACGCCCGGTGGACGTCCGGCCGGTTCCCGCCGGGCCCGCCCGCCGGACGCCCCGCGTGCGTCCCGGGTCACGCTGCGTGTACCGCGCGGATGAAATCCGGCAGCATACTGCATCGCTGGCGAAAAACTGAGCCACTTGGGAATGTTGTCCGATTTCTGTGCGTTGGATCGTTACGTGTGAGCCACGAACGGCCCACACGGTTGTGCCGAGCTGCGGATCGGAGCGCGCCCGGCAGCGTCAGTGAGGGAGCAAGCATGGCCACCCGTGCCGTCGTTCGCGACAGGGCCGATCGGACTCGCACCGCCCGCCCGACCAACCTCGAAGCCGACCGCGACCTGGTCGGCATGTACCTCGACGAGATCGCCAGGACGCCCCTGCTCGACGCCGCCGAGGAGGTCGAGCTGTCCCTGCGCATCGAAGCCGGGGTCTTCGCCCAGCACCTGCTCGACGAGGGGGAGGGCCTCGACGGCGTCAGCACCGAGGAGCTCCGGGCGATAGCGGAGGACGCCGAGCGCGCCAAGGACGTCTTCATCCGCTCGAACCTGCGCCTGGTCGTCGCGGTCGCCCGCCGCTACCCGCGCAGCGGCCTCCCGCTGCTCGACCTGATCCAGGAGGGCAACGCCGGCCTGGTCCGCGCCGTGGAGAAGTTCGACTACTCCAAGGGCTTCAAGTTCTCCACCTACGCGACCTGGTGGATCCGCCAGGCGATCACCCGCTCGATCGCCGACCAGTCCCGCACCATCCGGCTGCCCGTGCACCTGGTCGAGGAGCTCGGCCGGATCCGCAAGGTCCAGCGCGAGAAGGCCAAGGAGCTCGGCCGTGAGCCCGACCCGGCGGAGATCGCCGCCGAGCTCGACACCACCGAGCAGCGGGTCAAGGACGTGCTGGACTGGGCCCGCGACCCGGTCAGCCTCAACATGGCGGTCGACGACGAGGGCGAGACCCAGTTCGGCGACCTGGTGGAGGACACCGGCGCGGTCTCCCCGGAGGACGCGGTCATGGTGATGCTGCGCCGCGAGGAGCTGGACGGCCTGATCGGCCGCCTCGACGACCGCACCGCGTCCATCATCCGCAGCCGCTACGGCATGGAGGACGGCCGCGAGCGGACCCTCACCGAGGTCGGCAAGCAGCACGGCCTCACCCGCGAGCGGATCCGCCAGATCGAGAAGCACGCCCTCGCCGAGCTGAAGAAGATCGCCGACCACGCCGGCTTCGAGGCCGCGTGACCGGGCGGCGGGCCCGGGGCGGCCCCGGGGGCGCGGGCGACCGCGCCCCCGCCGGCCCGCGCGGCGGTCCTACAGTGGGGGCCATGAGCCCCTCCGACGCCACCCCCGGGACTGCCCCCGAGACCCCCGACGCCGCCCCCGCCGCCCCCGCCGAGCGGCGGCCCGCGCCCCGGCTGGTCTTCAAGGACCCGTTCGAGCAGCAGACCTCCGACGACACCGACCGCGGCTGGGGCGAGTCGACGGGGGAGCGGGGCCTGGACTGGTACCGCAGCCAGCGGCCCCCGCACCACGGCGAGAAGTGACCCGGGCCGGAGAAGCGACCCGGGCCGGGCGGGCCGCCCCGGCCCGGGCCGAGTCGGGCGTGGTCAGCCGCGGCGGACCAGCGCGTCGCGGATCTCGGTGAGCAGTTCGACCTCCTTCGCCTCGGCCTCCAGGGCCTCCTCCTCCACCGACTTGCGCTTCCGCATGAAGTGGTTCATCGGCAGGATCAGCAGGAAGTACACGACGGCGGCGGTGATCAGGAAGCTGAGCGCGGCGCTGAGCACCGAGCCCCACAGGATGAAGATGCCCGAGGTGACGTTGCCGGCGGCGTCCACCTCGCACGGGCCCTTGAGGCAGGAGCTGTAGGCGGCCAGGTCCTTGGTGCCGAACAGACCGACCAGCGGGCTGATCACGCCCTTGACGAACGCGTTGACGACGCTGGTGAAGGCCGCGCCGATGACGACGGCGACGGCCAGGTCCACCACGTTGCCGCGGAGCAGGAATTCCTTGAAGCCTTTCATGCCGCGTCGAACGGCGGACTCCGGCGAAGGTCACGGGTGAACCCACCGGCGTCAGGTTGACGCCGACGGGCAGCCGGCCGCCCCGGGAGCGGGCCCGCCGCCGGGCGGCGGCGCGGGCGGCGGCGCCCCCCAGAGCAGCGCGGCGGCCAGCGCGAGCGCGCCCGCGGCCACCGGCCCCGGGCACCGGAGCAGCGCCCGCCGCACGCGGTGGCGGCCCCGGGCGGTGGCCCGGATCGGCGGGAAATCGGGCACCGCGCGGCGCGGCGGCACCAGGACGGCGGGCAGCGGGGGCAGTACGGAGGAGGTCACGGCGGCGGTCCTTCCGGTCGGGCGGGTCGGGCGGCGCGGCCCCCGGACGGGGCCGCGGCAGCCATCCTGCGGCCGGCCCGCCGACCCGTCCCGCGGATTTCCCCACCCTGTGGACAACCCGGCCCTGTGGAAAACCGCCCTCACCCCGGCGGGTGAACCGCTGCGCCGTTCGGCGGAACCTCCGTGACCGGCCCCTCCCCACCGTCCGGAGGAACCCGCGTAACCCGGCCCCGCGGGCCCCGCGAACCCCCCCCGGACAGCACGGAGCCCCCGCCCGGCGAGGCCGGACGGGGGCTTCCGCGGCGAGCGGCGGCGGGGTCAGCTCGCGGTGGACGCGGAGCTGGAGGAGCCGGCGGAGGAGCTCGTCGAGGCGGCGGAGCCGCTGCCGCCGGTCGAGGACGAGCCGGTCGACGCGGTCGAGGAGGCCGAGGACGTCGCCGCCGTCGAGGACGAGCCGCTCACCGAGCTGCTGGAGCTGGAGCGGCTGTCGGTGCGGTAGAAGCCGGAGCCCTTGAAGACCACGCCCACCGCAGAGAAGACCTTGCGCAGCTTCCCCTGGCAGTCGGGGCACGTGGTCAGCGCGTCGTCGCTGAACTTCTGCACCGCCTCGAGGCCGTTGCCGCACTCGGTGCACTGGTACTGGTACGTGGGCACTTTCCGCTTCCTCCTGTCACTCCCCCTGGCACTCTCACGCCATGAGTGCTAACGACGGTCCATGATGCGGCATTCCGCTGGTGGAGTCCAGCGGCTCAGCCGCGCGGGGCGGTCCCGACCGCCTCCTCGCGGGCGGCGCCGCCCCGTGCCACGGTACGGGGCGCGGGGGCCGGAGCGAGCAGCAGGCGGCGCATCGTGACGAGCGCCACCAGGCCGAGGCCGGAGCCGGCCAGCGCGACGGTGAAGCCGGGCCGGGCGCCGGCGTGGTCGATCAGCTGCCCGGCGGCGGTGGAGCCGAGCGCCAGGCCCAGGCCGATCGCGCCGGTGAGCCAGGTGAACGCCTCGGTCTTGGCGCCGGCCGGGACGAGGGTCTCGACCAGGGTGTAGCCGGTGATCAGGGTGGGGGCGATGGCCAGGCCGCAGAAGAGCCCGGCGGCGGACAGCGCGGCCAGGTTGGGCATCGCCCACAGGGTGGAGCAGCCGAGCACCAGCAGCGCGTAGCAGCCGACCATCCGCTCGGCGGCGCCGCTGCGCCACGGGACCAGGCCGTAGAGCACGCCGGCGACCATCGAGCCGGCCGCGAACAGGCCGTAGACCAGGCCGCTGAGGCCCTCGGCGCCGGCGTCCTGGGCGAAGGCGGTGATGGAGACCTGGAGGGTGCCGAAGACGGTGCCGAGGCCGAGGAAGGCGCCGGCCAGCAGCCGGACGCCGGGGGAGGCCAGCGCGGAGGCGCGCCGGTCGCCGGGGGCGGCGGGGCCGGTGGGCGCGGGCGCGGTGTCGCGGCGGGCGGCGAAGGCCAGGCCGCCGAGCAGGGTGAGGGTGGCCTCGGCGGCGAGTCCGACGGCCGGGTCGGCCAGCGTGGCGAGGCCGGTGGCCAGCATCGGGCCGACCACGAAGGTGAACTCGTCGGTGACGGACTCGAAGGCGAACGCGGTGTTCAACAGGGCGGGCCGCTCGTCCAGCCGGTGCACCCAGCGGGCCCTGACCATCGCGCCGACCTGCGGTACGGCGGCGCCGGCCGGCGCGGCGGCCAGGAACAGCGTCCAGTCGGGGGCGCCGGAGCGGGCCAGCGCGATCAGCGCGGCGACCGCGACGGCGTGCACGGCCACGGCGGGCACCAGGACGGCGGCCTGGCCGTGCCGGTCGGCGAGCCGGCCGGTCTGCGGGCCGACCAGCGCCTGGGCGACGGCGGCGACCGCGGCGACCGCGCCGGCCAGGCCGTAGGAGTCGGTGGACTGGTGGACCAGCAGCACGATGCCCAGGCTGAGCATGGCGTACGGCAGCCGGGCGACCAGCGCGGGGAGCAGGAAGGTCCAGGCGCCGGCGGTGCGCAGCAGCGCGCCGTAGCCGGTGCCGTGGGGGGTGCTGGGGTCGTCGACCGGTCGGCGGGCCGCCACGGTCGGTCCTCTCTGCCGCCTGGTAGCGCCGCGCGGGTGGGACCGGCCGGGCGCCGAGGGTCGTCCTCTCGCGCGCCGACCGGGGCCGCCGCGCCGACCCTGCATCAGGCGGATGCGGAAAATCAGGGTGGATCAGAATGTACAAGCGTATATCAGGGTGTTCCGCCTTCGCTTCCTGTGTTCAGCCGGTCTTCTTCCTGGGGTTGGAAGGCCGGTTGCCGGTGGACGGCGCCTCCGCGTTGTGCAGCCACCCGGCGAGCTTGCCGCCCCGGTCGACGGCGCGCAGCCGGCGCTCGGCGGCCTCGGAGACCTCGTCGGTGGTGACCACCAGCAGCTCGTCGCCCTCGCGCAGCACCGTCATCCGGTCGGGCACGAAGCTGGAGCCCTCGCGGACCACCAGGGTGACGGCGGCGCCCTTGGGCAGCCGCAGCTCGGAGACCTCGACGCCGGCCATCCGGGAGCCGGGGGAGAGCTGGACGGACAGCAGGTGGCCGTGCAGCTTCTCCAGCGGGGCGGACTCGATGCCCAGGTCCTGGCCGATGTCGCCCTCGCCGATCCGCAGCCACTTGGCCACCAGCGGCAGGGTCGGGCCCTGGAGCAGGGTGAAGACCACGACCAGGATGAACACCACGTTGAACAGCTGCTGGGCGTCGGCCGCGCCGGCCACCAGCGGGATGGTGGCGAGCACGATCGGCACCGCGCCGCGCAGCCCGGCCCAGGACAGCAGCGCCTGCTCCTGCCAGGGGATCCGGAACGGCGTCATGGTCAGCAGCACCGACAGCGGCCGGGCGACGAACACCAGCACCGCGCCCGCCACCAGCCCGGGCACCACCGCCGAGCCCATGCTGGCGGGCGTCACCAGCAGGCCGAGCAGCACGAACATGCCGATCTGCCCGATCCAGGCCAGCCCGTCGGCGAAGCCGCGCACCGCGGGGCCGTGCGGCAGCTTGGAGTTCCCGAGGACCACCGAGGCGAGGTACGCGGCGAGGAAGCCGGAGGCGTGCAGCAGGGCGCCGCCCGCGTAGGCGAGCACGATCAGCGCCAGCACCGCGATCGGGTACAGGCCGGAGGAGGGCAGCGCGACCCGGCGCACCGCGTACGCGCCGAGCCTGCCGACCAGCAGGCCGACCGCCGCGCCGACCGCCAGCTCGACGACGATGGTGCCGACCAGCACGTACCAGGGGTCGAGCTCGCCGGTGGTGGCGAAGGCGACCACCAGGATCACCACGGGCGCGTCGTTGAAGCCGGACTCGGCCTCCAGCAGGCCGGTCAGCCGCTTGGGCAGCGGCACCATCCGCAGCACCGAGAAGACCGCGGCGGCGTCGGTGGAGGAGACGATCGCGCCGAGCAGCAGCGCGGTGCGCCACTCCAGGCCGACCAGCCAGTGCGCGCCGGCGGCGGTGACGAAGACCGAGACCGCGACGCCGAGGGTGGCGAGCACGGCCGCGGCGGGGACCACCGGTCTGATGGCCTGCCAGCTGGTCTTGAGCCCGCCCTCGGCGAGGATGACCACCAGGGCGGCGTAGCCCAGGACCTGGGTGAGTTCGGCGTTGTTGAAGCTTATGCCGATGCCGTTCTGGCCCAGGGCGACGCCGATACCGAGGTAGATCAGCAGCGAGGGCAGCCCCGAGCGGGTGGAGATCCGCACCGCCACCACGGCGAACAGCAGGATCACGGCGGACTCGAGCAGCAGGGTGTTCAGGTGGTCAACGGTCACGCAGGGGCACCTCGGGCAGGGAAGGAGCGACTGACGGATCGTTACCCATCCTAACATTTTACTTGATCTTTACGCTAGTCCGCTGATCCCGCACCGCCCGGTAGGGTCCCAGCGGTGCCGTCGAACCGCCGCCGGTGTCCCCCGTGCACGGCGGCCGGCGCGCTCGCCCTAATGTGGTGACCTGTCACGGCTCACGGCCGCCACGCTCCCTCAAACAAGGACTCGGATGCCCCGCTCGAAGAAGTTCCGGCGCGCACGTCTGATCATGATCCTGCTCGCCGTGCTGCTGATCGCGGGTCTGGTCGGCGGCGGCTGGTGGGCGGTCGACACCGTCCGCTCCTCCTTCCCGCAGGTCAGCGGCACCGTCAAGGTGGCCGGCATGTCCGCCCCGGTGGACGTGGTCCGCGACGACAAGGGCATCCCGCAGCTGTACGCCGACACCGACGCCGACCTGTTCCGCGCCCAGGGCTACGTGCAGGCCCAGGACCGGTTCTGGGAGATGGACGTCCGCCGGCACGTCACCGCCGGCCGGCTCTCCGAGATGTTCGGCTCCTCCTCGGTCGAGAACGACACCTTCCTGCGCACCATGGGCTGGCGCCAGGTCGCCCAGAAGGAGTGGGACACCGTCCTCTCCGAGGACACCAAGCGCAACCTGACCGCCTACACCGAGGGCGTCAACGCCTGGCTCGCCGAGCACCCCGGCGGCGCCGGCGCCTCGCTGGAGTACGCGCTGCTCGGCACGGTCAACTCCGGCTACCGGCCCGAGAAGTGGGACCCGGTCGACTCGGTGGCCTGGCTCAAGGCGATGGCCTGGAGCCTCTCCGGCAACCTGCAGGAGGAGATCGACCGCTCGCTGCTCACCCAGGACTTCGGCACCGAGCAGATCGACCAGCTCTACCCGCAGTACCCGTACGACCGCAACGGCACCATCGTGAAGACCGGCAAGCTCTCCGCCGACGGCACCTACACCCCCGGCGAGGGCGCCGTGGTGCCCGCCGCGCCCGCCGCCGCCACCCCGGCGAGCAGCGCCCAGGCCCGGGCCGCGACCCAGGCGCTGATCGGCGACCTGTCCGGCCGGCTGGCCGCGCTGCCGGAGCCGTTCGGCCCGCAGGGCCAGGGCATCGGCTCCAACTCCTGGGTGGTGTCCGGCACGAACACCACCACCGGCAAGCCGATGCTGGCCAACGACCCGCACCTCGGCCCCGGCATGCCGTCCATCTGGTACCAGATGGGCCTGCACTGCCGCACCGTCTCGCCGGCCTGCGGCTACGACGTGGCCGGCTACACCTTCGCCGGGATGCCCGGCGTGGTCATCGGCCACAACAAGGACGTCGCCTGGGGCTTCACCAACCTCGGCGCCGACGTCACCGACCTGTACCTGGAGAAGGTCACCGGCCCCGACAGCTACCTCCTCGACGGCAAGGACGTGAAGTTCACCGTCCGCAAGGAGACCATCAAGGTGGCCGGCGGCGAGGACCGCACCATCACCGTCCGCACCACCCAGGACGGCATGCCGCTGATCTCCGACCAGTCCTCCGAGGAGCAGAAGGTCGGCCAGTACGCCCCCGCCGGCAACGCCGCCCCCGACCGGGCGGCCGGCTACGGCGTCGCGCTGCGCTGGACCGCGCTCGTCCCCGGCAGGACCATGGACGCCGTCTTCAAGCTCGACCGGGCCACCGACTTCGCCTCCTTCCGGTCCGCCGCGCAGGACTTCGCCGTCCCCGCGCAGAACCTGCTCTACGCCGACACCAAGGGCAACATCGGCTACCAGGCCCCCGGCCTGATCCCGGTCCGCGGCAAGGGCGACGGCCGCTACCCCGCCCCCGGCTGGGACTCCTCGTACGCCTGGAAGAGCAGCTACCTGCCGTTCAAGTCGCTGCCCTACGCGTACAACCCGCCGGAGGGCTACATCGTCACGGCCAACCAGGCCGTCGTCGACCAGAACTACAAGCCGCTGCTCACCACCGACTGGGAGTACGGCACCCGGGCCAAGGAGATCGCCGACCAGATCCAGGCCAAGCTGAAGAACGGCGGCAAGATCTCGCTGGACGACATGCAGTCCCTGCAGCTCGACAACACCAGCGTGCTGGCCAAGGAGCTCGTCCCGCTGCTGCTCGAGGTCCGGATCGACGACCCCTACGTGCGCGAGGCCCAGGACCTGCTCAAGGACTGGAACTACCGCCAGGACGCCGACTCCGCCGCCGCCGCGTACTACAACGGCGTCTGGCGGGCGCTGCTCACCCTCGCCTTCGGGCAGAAGTTCCCCGCCGACCTCCGGGTCGAGGGCGACTGCCTGCTGGTCCGGCAGAAGCGCGACAACACCCTGCCCGACGACGCCCTCGGCGGCGCCGCGCAGGCTGTCACCGAGTGCGGCACCCGCTCGGCCTCGAAGGCCCAGCCGGACGGCGGCGACCGCTGGATGGAGGTCGTCCGGCAGCAGCTGGCCGACCCGAAGTCGCCCTGGTGGGACTACATCGACTCCGACCACGTGCCGCAGCACGGCCTCGACAACCTGCTCGCCGAGGCGCTCAAGGACGCCCGCCAGGACCTCACCTCGCGCCTCAGCAAGGACATCTCCACCTGGAGCTGGGGCCGCCTGCACCAGCTCACCCTGGAGGAGCCCACCCTCGGCAGCGACGACTCCTCGCTCGCCTCCGGCCTCGTCCACAAGCTGCTCAACCGGGGCCCCTACAAGCTCTCCGGCGGCAGCGCGGCCGTCGACGCCACCGGCTGGAACGCCGCCGCCGGCTACGACGTCGACTGGATCCCCTCGATGCGGATGGTCGTCGACCTCAGCGACTTCGACGCCTCCCGCTGGATCAACGTCGGCGGCGCCTCCGGCCACGCCTACCACCCCCACTACAACGACCAGACCTCGCTCTGGGCCTCCGGCCAACTGCTGCCCTGGGCCTACACCAAGGACGCGGTCGGCAAGGCCGGCCGGAACACGCTGACGCTGACCAACTAGGTCCTGTCCGGTCGGCCTCGCCGGGGCAGAACCGGGTCAGAACCGGGTCACGCCCTCCGGGGTCACCGCCGCGTGCACCGGCAGGTCGTGCGGCTCGGCGGGGACCTCCGGCAGCAGCTCGTCCGGGTACAGCAGGGTGGCCAGCAGCGGCGCCGCGCCCGCCCGGGTCAGCCGGGCCAGCACCCGGTCGTAGGAGCCGCCGCCGCGGCCGAGCCGGACGCCGCGCCGGTCGACGGCCAGGCCGGGCAGCAGCACGACGTCCGCGTCGAGCACCGCGTCCGGGCCGAGCCGGGCGGCGGTCGGCTCCAGCAGCCCGCGGCCGGCCGGGGCGAGCCGCCCGTCGTCCTCGTACGGCGCCCAGTCCAGGTCGTTGTCGGGCAGCAGCACCGGCAGCAGCACCCGGACGCCCGCCGCGGCCAGCGCGCCCAGCAGCGGGCGGGTGCCGGGCTCGGCGCCGACCGAGACGTACGCGGCGACGGTGCCGCCCGGCGGGACCAGCGCGGCGGCGTGTCCGGCCAGCGCCTCGGCGGCGGCGGCGCGCTCCGCGCCGTCGAGCGCCCGCCGCTCGGCGAGCAGCCGTGTCCTCAACGCCGCCTTGTCGTTGGACAACCGATCCGCAGTCACTGTTCGATTCCCTTCAGCTCCGAGCCGTGCACTGACACGAGCCTGACACGCCGAGGCCGCCGCATGTCCAGCCCGTTCCTGCTCCAAGCCCTGGCCGCGCTCGGCGCGGCCGCCCCGGCGGCCGCCGGCGTCCTCGTGCTGCGCCGCCGCCGCTCCGGGGCGGCGCACGGCGCCCGGGAGGCGGAACTTCTGGCGAAGATCACGGAACTGACCGAGGAACGGGACGAACTGGTCCGCACCGCCTCCTGCGACCCGCTGACCGGCGTGTGGAACTACCGCCACCTGCAGCTCACCCTGGACCGCGAGATCGAGCGGGCCCGCCGGGCCGAGGCCACCGCGATCGACCCGCGCCCGCTGGCCGTGCTGCTGGTGGAGGTCGCCGGCTTCGACGGGGTGGTCGCCGAGCACGGCCGGGCCCGCGCCAACGCGATGCTGCGCGACCTCGCCCAGCGGCTGGCGATGGAGATCCGCGGCTGCGACACCCTGGGGCGATACGGCGGCGAGGAGTTCCTGGCCCTGCTGCCGGACACCGGCCCGGAGGGCGCCGCGCAGGTCGCCGAGCGGCTGTGCTGGTCGGTCCGCCGCCACCGGCTGACGGACCGCCACCCGGGCGAGAGCGCCGATCCCGACGAGCGCAGCGGCCTGACCGCGTCCGTCGGCCTGGCCGTGCTGCCCCGGGACGGCGCGCACGCCGCCGTCCTGCTCCGGGCCGCCGACCGCGCGCTGGCCGCCGCCCGCGCGGCCGGCGGCGACTGCTGGCGCTCCACCGACCAGCTGCCGCCCGAGTTGACCGGTCCGAACGCTTCACCGGCGCCCGGTAAGGTGTCTCCCAGCCCCGGCGGGGCCTCCCTCACCCCGCACGTGACCACCGTCGGTCCGGGCCCGACAGGTGACAGGTCCCAATCATCGCTTCACTCCGCTCTCAGCCGGGTGGAATGCCCGCCTCAGTAAGGTCGACGCATGACGAACAAGCACGCCCGCCAGCCGGTCACCAAGGCAGTCGTTCCGGCTGCCGGCCTCGGCACCCGGTTCCTCCCCGCCACGAAGGCCACGCCCAAGGAGATGCTCCCGGTCGTCGACAAGCCGGCCATCCAGTACGTCGTCGAGGAGGCCTCGGCCGCCGGCCTCTCCGACATACTGATGGTGACCGGCCGCAACAAGCGTGCCCTGGAGGACCACTTCGACCGGGCCTACGAGCTGGAGGAGCTGCTCAGCCGCAAGGGCGACCAGGAGCGGCTGCGCCGGGTCCAGGAGTCGGTCCAGCTGGCCAGCATGCACTACGTCCGGCAGGGCGACCCCAAGGGCCTCGGCCACGCCGTCTCGGTCGCCGAACAGCACGTCGCCGGCCAGCCGTTCGCCGTCCTGCTGGGTGACGACCTGATCGACCCGCGCGACCCGCTGCTCTCCCGGATGATCGAGGTGCAGCAGGAACTCGGCGGCTCCGTCGTCGCGTTGATGGAGGTCGACCCCGCGCAGATCCACCTGTACGGCTGCGCCGCCGTCAAGGCCACCGGCATCGGCGAGGACGTCTTCCAGGTCACCGACCTGGTCGAGAAGCCCGACACCGCCGACGCCCCCTCCAACTACGCGGTCATCGGCCGGTACGTCCTCGACCCGGCGGTCTTCGACGTGCTGCGCGAGACCCCGCCCGGCCGCGGCGGCGAGATCCAGCTGACCGACGCGCTGCGCGAGCTGGCCACCCGCGACGAGTCCAACGGCGGCCCGGTGCACGGCGTGCTGTTCAAGGGCCGCCGCTACGACACCGGCGACCGCGCCGACTACCTCCGGGCGATCGTCCGGCTGGCCGCCGAGCGCGACGACCTCGGCCCCGAGTTCCGCAGCTGGCTGCGGCAGTTCGTCGCCACCGAGATGCAGGGCTGACCCACCCGCGAAGGAGCGTGAGGCGATGACCGGGAAGCACGACCCCTGCTGCGAGGGAGCCGGCTCCCCGGCCTCGCCGCGCCTGTGGACCGTCGACGAGCACCTCGCCGACGTCCTGGCCGCGGTCGCCCCGCTGCCGCCCATCGAGCTGCGACTGCTGGACGCCCAGGGCTGCCGGCTCGCCGAGGACGTGCGGGCCGGCGACGACCTGCCGCCCTTCGACAACAGCTCGATGGACGGCTACGCGCTGCGCACCGCCGACACCGTGCGCGCCACCGAGCGGTACCCGTCGGTGCTGGCCGTGGTCGGCGACATCGCGGCCGGCGCCGCCGACCTGCCCAGGGTCGGCCCCGGCCAGGCCGCCCGGATCATGACCGGCGCCCCCCTCCCGCCCGGCGCCGAGGCGGTCGCCCCGGTCGAGTGGACCGACGGCGGCACCGGCACCGGGCAGGCCGCCGACGCGATGGGCGCGCCCGTCGCCGACGAGGAGGTCCGGGTGCTGCGCCCGGTCGCCGAGGGCGCGCACATCCGCCGCCGGGGCAGCGACGTCACCGCCGGCGACACCGTGCTGGAGGCCGGCACCGTGCTCGGCCCGACCCAGCTCGGCCTGCTCGCCGCGATCGGCCGCGGCACCGTCCGGGTCTCCCCCCGCCCCCGGGTGGTCGTGCTCTCCACCGGCAGCGAACTCGTCCAGCCCGGCGAGCCGGCCGGGCCCGGCCGGATCCACGACTCCAACTCCTTCACGCTGACCGCCGCCGCGATCGCGGCCGGCGCCGTCGCCTTCCGGGTCGGCGGCGTCCCCGACGAGGCCGGCACGCTGCGGGCGGTGCTGGAGGACCAGCTCGGCCGGGCCGACCTGATCGTCACCAGCGGCGGCGTCTCGGTCGGCGCGTACGACGTGGTCAAGGAGGTGTTCGCCGACTACGGCGGGGTGGACTTCCGGCGGTTGCGGATGCAGCCCGGCAAGCCGCAGGGCTTCGGCCGGATCGGCGCCGGGCCCGGTGTCCCGCTGCTCGCGCTGCCCGGCAACCCGGTCAGCGCGTACATCTCGTTCGAGCTGTTCGTCCGCCCGGTGATCCGCACCATGCTCGGCGCCCCCGACGTGCACCGCCCGGTGGTCCGCGCCGCGACCACCGCCGCGCTGCGCTCCCCGGCCGGGCGGCGGCAGTTCCTGCGCGGCCGGTACGACCCGGCGGCGGGCACCGTCTCGCCGGTCGGCGGCGAGGGGTCGCACCTGGTCGGGGCGCTGGCCCGGGCCGACTGCCTGATCACCGTCCCCGAGGACAGCACCGCGCTGGCCGCCGGAAGCGCCGTCGATGTGGTCCTTCTCACGGACTGACCCGGGCGGGGCTGTACGGTAGCGCGAGATTCGCACCGTGCCACTGGAGCCCACTCGTGACCGACACACCCCCCGGCGACCGCCTCACCCACGTCGACCACACCGGCGCCGCCCGGATGGTCGACGTCTCCGAGAAGGCCGCCACCACCCGGGTCGCGGTGGCGGCCGGCCGCGTCCGGGTCGCCCCCCGGGTGGTGGAACTGCTGCGCGGCGAGGGCGTCCCGAAGGGCGACGCCCTCGCGGTGGCCCGGATCGCCGGGATCATGGGCGCCAAGCGGACGCCCGAGCTGATCCCGCTCTGCCACCCGATCGCGCTCACCGGCACCACCGTCGACCTCGCCGTCACCGACACCGCCGTCGAGATCACCGCCACCGTCCGCACCGCCGACCGCACCGGCGTCGAGATGGAGGCGCTGACCGCCGTCGCCACCGCCGCGCTCACCGTCATCGACATGGTCAAGGCCGTCGACAAGGCCGCCGCCATCGAGGACGTCCGGGTGCTCAGCAAGACCGGCGGCAAGAGCGGCGACTGGCACCGGGCGGACGCCAAGTGAGGGCGCTCGCCGTCACCGTCTCCAACCGGGCCTCGGCCGGCGTGTACGAGGACAGGGGCGGCCCGCTGCTGGTCGAGGGCCTGCGCGCGATGGGCTTCGAGACCGACGGCCCGCGGGTCGTCCCGGACGGCGAACCGGTCGAGGCGGCGCTGCGCGCGGCCGTCGCCGCCGGCTACGACGTGGTGCTGACCACCGGCGGCACCGGCATCTCCCCGCAGGACCTCACCCCCGAGATGACCGCCCGGGTGATCGACCGGGAGATCCCCGGCATCCCCGAGGCGATCCGCGCGCACGGCCGGGCGAAGGTGCCGACCTCGGCGCTCTCCCGCGGCCTGGCCGGCCTGGCCGGGCGCACCCTGATCGTCAACCTGCCCGGCTCCACCGGCGGCGTCCGCGACGGCCTGGCCGTGCTGGCCCCGCTGCTGCCGCACGCCGTCGACCAGCTGGCCGGCGGCGACCACCCGCGACCCGCGGGCGGTGCGCACTGAACGCCGGCTGGCCCGTCGAACTGGTCGAGGGGGACGTCACGCTGCGGCCGATCCGCCGCCGCGACCAGGCCGACTGGCAGGAGGTCAGCCGCCGCAACCGGGACTGGCTGCGCCGCTGGGAGGCCACCGTCCCGCCCGCCCCGCCCGGTCGGGCCCCGCTGCCCCGGCCGACCTACCGGCAGATGGTCCGCTACCTGCGCGCCGAGGCCAACGCCGGCCGGATGCTGCCCTTCGTGGTGCTCCACCAGGGCCGCCTGGTGGGCCAGTTGACGGTCGGCGGGATCACCTGGGGCTCGATGTGCTCCGCCAACGTCGGCTACTGGGTGGACGAGGCGGTGGCCGGCCGCGGCATCATGCCCACCGCCGTGGCGCTCGCCGTCGACCACTGCTTCCGCGACCTCGGTCTGCACCGGGTCGAGGTCTGCATCCGCCCGGAGAACCGGCCCAGCCGCCGGGTGGTCGAGAAGCTGGGCTTCCGCGAGGAGGGCCTGCGCCCGCGCTACCTGCACATCGACGGCGACTGGCGCGACCACCTGGTCTACGCGCTGACCGCCGAGGAGGCCGCCGACGGGCTGCTGCGGCGCTGGCACGGACTCAGGAACCGGCCGCCGCAAAGTAATTGAATACCTGTTCGAATATAGATATCGATATGGCATCGGGGTCGGGGCGAGCCGCCACAAATGGCGGCAAAATAGTCTGAGAATCAGCTTGATCGCACGACACGCCGCGCCAAATTGCTGCAGCGCCTTCGCCCGCGCCCTTACCGTGGGAAACGTGAGCAGTAGCGGCCTTATCTACGCGGTCATCGTAGGGGCCTGGGCTGCCTATCTGGTGCCGATGTGGCTCCGCCGGCAGGACGAGCTCAACGAGTCGCGTCCGACGGAACGCTTCAGTACGGCGATCCGCCTGCTGGCCGGTCGATCGGCCATGGAGCGGCGCGCGGCCCGAGCCCTCGGCGAGCAGACCGCCGACCAGCAGCACCCCGCCGGGGACGACCCGGACGGGGCCCTCGCCGACCCCGGACCCGCGACCGGACCCGCCGCGGCGCCCGCCGCCGCTCCGGCCGCCACCCCCGTCGGCGCCCCCGCCCCGGCCGCCGCCGAACAGCGGCCCGAGCGCGAGCGCGAGCGGGACCACGACGACCGGCGGTCCGCCGAGCGGCGGGCCCGGCTGCTCGCCCGGCGGCGGCGGATGGTCACCATGCTGTTCCTGGCCTTCGCGCTGGGCGCGGTGGTCGCCGCCGTGGCCGGTTTCGCCTTCCTCTGGGTGCCCGCCGTCCCCGGCGCGCTGCTCACCGTCTACATCGGCCACCTGCGCCGGCTGGAGCGGCAGCGCTACGAGGTGAAGTTCGACCGGGCCAAGGCCGCGCAGGCCGCCGAGCGGCTGCGCGAACGCGAACGCGAGCGGACCGCCGTCCGCCCGGCCGCCGAGCAGCGGCCCGCCGCCCGCCCGGTGCCCGCCGCCGAGCCCGCCGCGGACCCGGGCACCACCCGGGCCACCGTGCTGGCCGAGGCCACCGAGCACGAGGAGTGGGTCGACGGCGTCCGGGCCCGGGCCGCCGCCGGGCCGGACTCCTGGGAGCCCGTCCCCGTCCCGCTGCCCACCTACGTCACCGCCCCGGTGGCGCCCCGCACCACCCGGGGCCTCGACCTCTCCGGCCCCAACACCTGGGACTCCGGCCGCCCCGCCACCCCGCTCTTCGACCAGTACGGCGAGCCCGGCCCGTCCGCCCGGGCCGACTGGGCCACCCGCCCCCGCGCCGCCAACGAGTAGCGGCCCCGCCCGTCCCGCTCCACCCCGTCCGCCCCGGCCGCAACGCCCCACCCGCGCCGGGGCGTTCGCGTACCCGCAGGCCCGGTGGCCGGGCCGCGGCGACCATGGTCACGAGTACCCCGGCAGAGGTGATAGAGTTCTTTCTTGTTGGGGCTGTGGCGCAGTCCGGTAGCGCACCTCGTTCGCATCGAGGGGGTCAGGGGTTCGAATCCCCTCAGCTCCACCAACGAAATCCCGCCCGGGAGACCGGGCGGGATTTCTGCTTTCCGGGTTCACCCGCCGCTGCCCGGGTGGGGGGTGGAGGCGAAGAGGTCGAGGCCGAGGGCCCCGGACAGGTAGTGGGTGACGCGCTGGCCGCGCACGCTGTTGCCGGCCGGGTCGAGGCGGGGGGAGAAGGCCGCGATGGAGCCCTTGCCCGGGGCGACGGTGACGATGCCGCCGGAGACGCCGCTCTTGCCCGGCATGCCGACCTCGTACAGCCAGTCGCCGCTGCGCTCGTAGAGGCCGGAGGTGGCCAGCGCGGCGAGGGTGTCGCGGCAGACCCCGGGGCTGACCACCCGGTCGCCGGTGAGCGGGTTGACGCCGCCGTTGGCCAGGGTGGCGCCCATCACCGCGAGGTCGCGGACGCAGACCGCCAGCGAGCACTGCCGGGTGTACAGGTCGGTGGTGGTGGCCGGGTCGCGGGCCAGGACGCCGTAGCTGTCCAGCAGGCGGGCGATCGACTCGTTGCGCTGGTTGGTGGCCGCCTCGGAGGCGTACACCCTTTGGTCCAGCCGCAGTTCGCGGCCGGCGAAGCGGGACAGGCCGCGGCGGACGAACTCCCAGCGCTCCTCGGGGCTGTCGCCCGGGGCCAGGGCGGCGGTGGCCAGCGCCCCGGCGTTGACCATCGGGTTCATCGGGCTGCCGTGGTTGAGCTCGACGGCCAGCACCGAGTCGAACGGCAGGCCGGTGCTGTTGACGCCGATCCGGCGGCGGACGGTGTGGTGCCCGAGCTCCTGGTCGACCAGGGCGAACACGAAGGCCTTCGAGACCGACTGGATCGAGAACAGGTGCTCCGCGTCGCCGACCGCGTGCAGGCTGCCGCCGACGTGGGCCAGCGCGATGCCGAACAGCTCCGGATCGGCCTCGGCCAGCACGGGGATGTAGTCGGCGACCTTCCCGCCGCGGTCGTCCCGGAAGCGCCGGTGCACCCGGGACAGTGCCGCCCGGACGGCCTCGTCCGAGGGGAGCCGCCCGGTCGAGACGGCGGCCTGGGCCGCCTTCGGGTCGACGATGTCCTCGGCGTCGTGGATCACGCTCTCCAACCGGTGCCTCCCGCTGCCCCGCCCCGGTCAGCCGGGGCGTTTTCATCCTGTTTCGGTGGGTTTCATCCTGCCCGCCGCGCCCGGACCGGGCCCGGAGGCGGGGCGCAAGCGGGCTGGGCCATATGGGAGGCCGTTCGGGGGGCGGACCCCGCGTGTCGGGAGCCCTGGCTGAGGAAATGGTGAGAATCCCACCCAAAGTTCCTCTTGACGGTTAATCAGTCCTGAGGGAGAGGCGTCGAATGCTCCGCTTGAGACCGGCCGGGGGCCGGGGACGGACGCGCTGGGAATCGGCCGTGGCGGTGGCGCTCGGCCTCGCGCTGAGCGCGCTGGGCACGGCTCCGGTCGCGGCCGCGGACCGCACCGGCCACGGCGGGCGCGCGGCGCAGGGCCACCCGGCGGCGGGGGCGGTCCGGGTCGCCGGGGTGCCGGCGGCGCCGATCCCGGTGTACGCCGAGGACTTCGAGAACGTCCCGGCCGGCTCCGGACCGGTCCGGATCACCTCCTACACCGGCACCTCAGGTGAGACCTACACGGCGGACCCGGTCTGGCTGGCGTACTGCAACGGCTGGGTGATGGACGACGTCGACCGGGGTACCGTGCCGACCGAGTGCGGCGCGCCGATCAACTGGGACACGCTGGCCAACGTCACCAGGGCGATGGGCCAGTACAGCGGCGAGGACGACACGGCCGCCGGCCTGAACCACGGCGTCGCGGCCTGGTCGGAGGACGGCAGCTACACCGCGAACGACGTGCAGTTCCGGACCGTCCAGCAGATCCCGCTGGTCAACTCCAACCGCTTCCTGACCGGCTCCGGCACCTCGGGCGCGGTCTGCTACGACGGGGCCTACGCGGACCCGCTGACGAACTTCTACCTGACCGACGGCACGACCGAGTACCCGGTGTCGGCGACGCCGATCAACCCGTGCACCAACCCGCGCGCCCAGCGGTTCACCTACCCGACCGGGAAGCAGTACCCCATCGGGGTCGTGCACGGCGCCGCGGACAAGCCGATCCTGTACTCCGGCAGCACGGTCGGCGTGATCATGCGCAACGCCGCCGCGACCGGCGCCGGCAACGACGCGGCGTTCGACGACATCGAGATCCTGGACGTCACGCCGACCGCCACCAAGGCGTTCTCGCCGGCGGCCGTCGTCGTCGGCGGCACCTCGACGCTGACCATCACCGTCACCAACACCACCGACCTGCTGGAGAAGGACGGCTGGTCGTTCACCGACGACCTGCCCGCCGGCCTGGTCGTGGCGAACCCCGCGAACACCTCGACCACCTGCACCAACGGCGCGGTCACCGCCACCGCCGGGGGCAGCACGGTCGGCCTCTCCGGCGACCTGGTGAAGGGCCAGGCCATGTGCACGCTCAGCGTGGACGTCACCTCGTCCACTGCCGGGACGTACCACAACTGCCCGGACGCCAACAGCAACCTGATCGGCATGAACTGGACGGAGTGCGCGGACGTCGTCTTCGCCGTCCCGCAGTACACGATCACCAAGACCGCGACCCCCGCCTCCGGCAGCTCGGTCAAGCCCGGCGACCAGGTCTCCTACCGCGTGGTGGTCCAGAACACCGGCGCGGTGGCCGTCGACGCCACCGCCGCCGACGACCTGACCGCGGTGCTCGACGACGCCGCGTACGACAACGACGCGGCCGCCACCGCCGGGACGGTCTCCTACGCCGCGCCGACGCTCTCCTGGGCCGGGACGCTGCAACCCGGCGAGAGCGCCACGATCACCTACACGGTGACGGTCAACACCCCGGACACCGGCGACGGGCAGCTCGACAACCACGTCACCGGCAGCAGCGCCTCCAACTGCCCCACCGGCACCGAACCCGGCTGCACCACCCACGAGAACGTCAACAGCCTGCAGATCACCAAGACCTCCGACACCGCCACCGCCAAGCCCGGCCAGAAGGTCACCTACACGGTGACCGTCACCAACCCCAACGGGCACGCCTACAGCGGCGCGACGGTGGCGGACGACCTGTCGGCGGTCCTCGACGACGCGACGTACGACGGTGACGCGAGCGCGACCTCGGGGACGGTCTCGTACGCGGCCCCGGTGCTGTCGTGGAGCGGGGACGTGCCGGCGGGCGGGTCGGTGACCCTCACCTACTCGGTGACCGTCAACAACCCCGACGCCGGCGACGGCAAGCTGGCCAACACCGTCACCGGCCCGGCCGACTCCAACTGCCCGCCCGGCGCGCCCGACGGCTCCTGCAGCGCGAGCGTGCCGATCGCCGAACTGCACCTGGGCAAGACCTCGGACGCCAAGAACCCGGTCAAGGCCGGCGACAAGGTCACCTACACGGTGACCATCAGCAACCCCGGCCAGGCCGACTACACCGGGGCGGTCGTCACGGACGACCTGAGCAGTGCTCTGGACGACGCGGCCTACGGCGGTGACGCGCAGGCGAGTTCGGGCACGGTGTCGTACGCGGCCCCGGTGCTGTCGTGGAGCGGGGACGTGCCGGCGGGCGGGTCGGTGACCGTCACCTACTCGGTGACCGTCAACAACCCCGACACCGGGGACAAGCAACTCGCCAACGCGGTGGTCGGCCCGCCCGACTCCAACTGCCCGCCCGGCTCCGCCGACGCGGCCTGCTCGACCAGCGACGGCGTCGCCGAACTGGTGATCGCGAAGTCCTCGGACGCGAAGAACCCGGTGAAGGCCGGGGACAAGGTGACCTACACGGTGACCATCGGCAATCCGGGCAAGGCCGCGTACACCGGGGCGGTCGTCACGGACGACCTGAGCGGCGACCTGGACGACGCGGTGTACGGCGGTGACGCGCAGGCGAGTTCGGGCACGGTGTCGTACGCGGCTCCGGTGGTCAGTTGGAGCGGGGACGTGCCGGCGGGCGGGTCGGTGACCGTCACGTACTCGGTGACGGTCAACAACCCGGACACCGGTGACTTCGAGCTGAAGAACGCGGTGGTCGGGCCCAGTGGCTCCAACTGTGCGGCGGGGTCGGCCGATCCGCGCTGTTCGACGGATGACAAGGTCGCCGCGCTGGTGATCGCGAAGTCCTCGGACGCGAAGAACCCGGTGAAGGCCGGGGACAAGGTGACCTACACGGTGACCATCGGCAACCCGGGCAAGGCCGCGTACACCGGGGCGGTCGTCACCGACGACCTGACCGGCGACCTGGACGACGCGACCTACGGCAACGACGCGAGCGCGACCTCGGGGACGGTCTCGTACGCGGCCCCGGTGGTCAGCTGGAACGGGGACGTGCCGACGGGCGGATCGGTGACCGTCACCTACTCGGTGACCGTCAACAACCCCGACACCGGCGACTACCAGCTGGCCAACACCGTCGTCGGGCCCGACGCCTCGAACTGCGCGAAGGGCACCAGGGACCCGCGCTGCTCCACCCGCGACCGGATCGCCGCGCTGCGGATCAGCAAGACCTCCGACAGCCGGCGCGCACCCGTCCGGCCCGGGGCGAAGGTCACCTACACGGTGACCGTCACCAACCCCGGCACCGCCCCGTACCCGGCCGCGCAGCTGAGCGACGACCTCAGCCGGGACCTGGACGACGCCGTGTACGACAACGACGCGGTGGTGGTCTCCAGCACCGGCGGCGACCCCGGGGTCGCCACCTACGCGGCGCCCGTGCTGTCCTGGACGGGCGGCGTGGCGCCGGGCGAGACCGTCACACTGACCTACTCGGTGCGGGTCAACCGGCCCGACACCGGTGACAAGGAGCTGGCCAACACCGTCGTCGGCCCGGACGGCTCCAACTGCCAGGCCGGTTCGACCGACCCGGCCTGTTCGACCAACGACGACGTCGCCTCGCTGGTGATCGACAAGACCTCGGACGCCAAGAACCCGGTCAAGGCCGGCGACAAGGTCACCTACACCGTCACCGTCACCAACGAGGGCACCGCCGACTACCCGAACGCCGTCCTGGTCGACAGCCTCACCGGCGACCTGGACGACGCCGTCTACGACGGTGACGCGCAGGCCAGTTCGGGCACGGTGTCGTACGCGGCGCCGCTGCTCTCCTGGCACGGCGACGTGGCGGCCGGGCAGACCGTGACGATCACCTACTCGATCACCGTCGGCAACCCCGACCAGGGCGACCACCGGCTGGTCAACGCCGTCTCCGGCCCGATCGGCTCCAACTGCCCGCCGCTGCGCAGCGCCCCGCAGTGCAGCACCGAGAACGGCGTCGCCGAGCTGGCGATCACCAAGACCTCGGACGCCGAGCACCCGGTCAAGGCCGGCGACAAGGTCACCTACACCGTCACCATCGGCAACGACGGCGCCGCGGCGTACCCCGGGGCGGTCGTCACTGACGACCTGAGCGGTGACCTGGACGACGCGGCCTACGGCGGTGACGCGCAGGCGAGTTCGGGCACGGTGTCGTACGCGGCCCCGGTGCTGTCGTGGAGCGGGGACGTGCCGGCGGGCGGGTCGGTGACCGTCACCTACTCGGTGACGGTGAACAGCCCCGACGGCGGCGACCACGAGCTGAAGAACGCGGTGGTCGGGCCGGACGGCTCCAACTGCCCGGCCGGGTCGACCGATCCGCGCTGCTCGACGGCGGACGAGGTCGCCCAGCTGGCGATCGTCAAGCGGGCCTCCACCGACCGCGTCGACCCCGGCGGCACGGTGTCGTACACCGTCACGGTGACCAACACCGGCACCGCGGCCTACCCCGGCGCCGCCTTCCAGGACGACCTGGGCGGGCTGCTGGACGACGCGGCGTACGACGGTGACGCGCGGGCCAGTTCGGGGACGGTGTCGTACGCGGCACCCGTGCTCTCCTGGACCGGCGACCTGGCGCCCGGCGCGCAGGCCGTCGTCACCTACTCGGTGACGGTCGACGACCCCGACAACGGCGACCACGCGCTGGACAACGCCGTCGTCGGCCCCGCCGCGTCCAACTGCCCGGCCGGGGGCAAGGACACCGACTGCGCCACTCACGGCGAGGTCACCCCGGCCAACCCCGCGCCCGGCCCGCACCCCGGCCCCGCGCCGCTGCCGGACACCGGCACCGGCGGCCTGGTCTGGTACGCGGGCATGGCCGCCGCGCTCGCCGTCGCCACCGGCACCCTGCTCACCGCCGGGACGCTGCGGCGCCGGAGCCGCCGGTCGTAGCGGCGCGGTAGCGCTGTGACGGGGTCAGCCCCCGCACCGGAGCCGTCCGGTGCGGGGGCTGACCCCGTCCCCGGTCAGACCTTCTTGACCACGCCGGACTTCAGCTGCATCGCGCCGAAGCCCTCGATCCGGCAGTCGATGTCGTGGCCGTCGACGCCGTCGACCAGCCGGATGTTGCGGACCTTGGTGCCGGCCTTGATGCCGGACGGGCTGCCCTTCACCTTGAGCGCCTTGACGACGGTCACGGTGTCACCGTCGCTCAGCACGTTGCCGACGGAGTCCCGGACCACCCGGCCGCCGTCGCCGGCCGGGGGAGCCTCGGTCGGGGACCACTCGTGGCCGCACTCCGGGCAGACCACCAGCGCGTCCATCGCGTAGGTGTACTCGCCGGAACACTTCGGACAAGGGGGGAGGTTCTCGCTCATTTCGCCCACCCTAGCGGGCGAACTGCCGTGCGGCGCACGGCGGGAGCGGGGGCGGCCGGTGCGGGGCGGCCGTCCGGTGGGCCCGGCCGCGCCGTTCGCCACCTCGTGATTGCGCATATGAGCAACTGCGAAGGTCGTTGGTTCGGGGGCCCGGGGGCGGTCGGCGGGCGGACGGCGGGCGGCCGCCGGGGGAGTGCGCTCCCGCTCGGTGCCGCCGCCCGGATGCTAAGGTCGTGGGTGACGGCACCGTGCCGGGAAGCGACCGAGATGGGGTGAGGAAGTGGGCGCCGACACCCCCCGCGTGACCCCGGTGGTCAGCACGCCGCTCTACCAAGTGAAGGCCGAGTTCTTCAAGACGCTCGGCCACCCCGTCCGGATCCGGGTGCTGGAACTGCTCAGCCAGCGCGAGCACGCCGTCGCCGAACTGCTGCCGGAGACCGGTGTGGAAGCCGCGCACCTCTCCCAGCAGCTCGCCGTGCTGCGCCGGGCCAACCTGGTGGTCGCCCGGCGGGAGGGCAGCACCGTGCACTACAGCCTGACCAGCCCGCAGGTCGCCGAACTCCTCCGGGTGGCCCGGGAGATCCTGGGCGGCGTGATCACCGGGCAGGCCGAGCTGCTGGACAGCCTGCGCGCGCCGGCCGGGTCGATCCCCCCGGCCGCTCCGGCTGCTCCGGCCAAGGGCTGAGCGCCTCCGTTCCGCGGGGCCCCGGAAGTGGATCTCCGGGCCCACGACATGCGTAAACGTTTAGTTGCGAAATTCGTAAAGTCCATACATGATGCCTGCTGTGGGACCGGCGGCCGGCGCACCTGATCGGGCCGGGCCGGGAGCGGCCGGAGGAGGCCAGGGTGTCCGGGATCTTCGACGCGGAACTGCGCGACCAACTCGCCGGAGCCCGCCGGGCCGAGACCGAGGCGCGCGCCGCCGGGGCCGAGGACGGCGCCCGGGCCTACGCCGGGCGGGCCGACGCCCTGCGGCGGATCGCCGACCGGCACGGGATCGCACTGCCGCCGGACCGGGCGTGAACGCCGTCCGGGCCCGGCTGCTGGCCGTCCTGCCGGACCGCCGGACCCTCGCCACGCTGGGCCGCTCCCCGCGCCGCGACCTGACCGCCGGACTGACCGTCGCGGTCGTCGCGCTGCCGCTCGCGCTCGGCTTCGGGATCTCCTCCGGCGCGGGCGCCGCCGCCGGACTCGCCACCGCCGTGGTCGCGGGCGCGCTGGCGGCCGTCTTCGGCGGCTCGCACCTCCAGGTCTCCGGGCCGACCGGCGCGATGACCGTGGTGCTGGTGCCGATCACGCACCGCTACGGCCCGGACGGGGTGCTGACCGTCGGCCTGCTGGCGGGCGTCCTGCTGGTGCTGCTCGCGCTGGCCCGGGCCGGACGCTGGATGGCGTACGTGCCGGTGCCGGTGGTGGAGGGCTTCACCCTCGGCATCGCCGGGGTGATCGCGCTGCAGCAGGTGCCGGGCGCGCTCGGCGTGCCGAAGCCGGCGGGCGACAACCCGGCGGTGGTCGCGGCCCGGGCGGCCGACGCCTTCCTCGCCGCCCCGCACGGGGCGGCGCCCGCTCTGGCGCTCGGGGTCGCCGCCGTGCTGCTGGTCGGCGGACGGCGCTGGCCCGCCATCCCGTTCTCGCTGCTCACGGTCGTCGCGGCCACCCTGCTGACCCGGTTCCTCGACCTGCCGGTGGCGACCATCGGCCACCTGCCCGCCGGGCTCCCCGCACCCTCGCTCGACTTCTTCACGGCGGCCGACGTGCCCGCGCTGCTGCCCTCCGCACTGGCCGTCGCCGCGCTCGCCGCGCTGGAGTCGCTGATGTCGGCGACCGCCGCGGACGCCCTCGGCGACGGCGAACGGCACGACGGCGACCGGGAGTTGTTCGGCCAGGGGCTGGCCAACCTGGCCGCCCCGCTGTTCGGCGGCGTGGCCGCGACCGGCGCGATCGCCCGGACCGCCGTCAACGTCCGCTCCGGCGCGGCCTCCCGGCTGGCGGCGCTGGTGCACGCCGCCGTCCTCGCGGTGATCGTGTTCGCCGCCGCGCCGCTGGTGGCCGGCATCCCGCTCGCCGCGCTCGCGGGCGTGCTGATCGCCACCGCCGCCCGGATGGTCCGGCTCGGCGGGCTGCGGGCGCTGGCCCGCAGCGGACGCGGCGAGGCGGCCGTGCTGCTGCTGACCGCCGCCGCGACGCTGGCCTTCGACCTGGTCACCGCCGTGGTGGCGGGCCTGTTGCTGGCCGGGGCGCTGGCCCTGGCCGAGGTCGCCCGGGCCGCCCGGGTCGAACGGGTGCCGCTGTCCGGCGAGCCGCTCGGGGAGCACGTCGTGGCCTACCGGATCGACGGGCCGCTGCTGTTCGCCGCCGCGCACCGCTTCCTGCGCGAACTGACCGCGGAGGCCCGGAGCCGGGTGGCGATCCTCCGGATGTCCCGGGTCAGCGCGATCGACGCCAGCGGCGCGGCGGTGCTCGGCGACGCGATCGCCGAACTCGAACGGCGCGGCACCCTGGTGCTGGTCACCGGCCTGCGCGCGGAGCACCGGCGGCCGCTGGACGCGCTCGGCGTGCTGGACCGGCTGCGCGAACAGGGCCGGGTCTTCGGCAGCACCCCCGAGGCGGTCGCCTGCGCACGGCGGCACCTGGCCGGGGAACGTGGGCGGGGCTCGGTCGAGCTGGGTCCGCCCGAGCCCGGTCTGTCCGAGCGCGGTCTGCCCGAGCCGGACTGGGCCGAGCCTGGTCTGCCCGGGCCGGGGGCGGCCCGGTGATCGGGCGTTGGCGGCGGCGGCACGAACCCGGGGCGGAACCGGTCCCGGCGCAGGGGCGGCCGGGCGGGAAGTACTACCGGGCGGTGCTGGAGAACCGGCCGCCGAGCGTCGCGCTGGCCCGGCGGGTCACCGTCACCGTGCTCACCGGCTGGGGCGTCCGGCCGCGGACCGGCGTGCACGACGCCGCCGTGCTGGCCGTCACCGAACTCGCCGTCAACGCCGTCCGGCACGCCGCGCCGCGCTCGCCGTCCTTCGACCTGGTGCTCGCCCTGGAGGCCGGCCGGCTGGAGGTCGCCGTCCAGGACCGGCACCCCGACCCCGCCGCGCTCCCCGGGCCGGGGGAGCGCGGCGGCCTGGCCGCCCTCGCCGACCTGGCCGCCGGCTTCGGCGGCACGCTGGCCCTGCTGCCGGCCCCCGGCGGCGGCAAGGCCGTCCGGGCCCGGCTGCCCCTCGACCCGACCCCGAACCCGAGCACCCCGCTGGAGCTGCCATGAGCGACGCCGTCCGCGACGAGAAGGGCAAGCGCCGGGCGATGGTCGTCCGCGCCCTGGTCTACATCGCCGGAACCCACCTCTTCGCGGGGTTCGTGATCCTGCTGTTCGCCGTCGGCGGCCGGAAGTAGCGCGGCGGGGGAACGCCCCGGCCCGGCCGGGGCCCGTCCGACCTGCGGGTCAGGGTCGGCAGCGAGCTGCGCCCCGAACTCCCGCCGGCCCACCACGCGGCGGCCCCGGTGCGCTGGGAGCCGGAGAGGGCGGCGGAGGGCGGCGAACCGGTCTCCGGCCAGTGCGTGATCGGCGGGGCGCTGCTGCACCCGGGGCGTTGAGCGGCGGTCTCAGGGCTTGAGGACGGTCAGTCGGACGATCGCGGTGGCCGCGCCGTCCGGGGTGCTGACCGCGGTGCCGGCCGGGGTGGGGCCGAAGCTGAGGACCCGGTGGTCGAGGCCGGGCGGGAACTCCCAGTCGACGTGGTCGCGGTGGCGGAGTCGGGCGGTCTCGTGGAGGGCGGCGTCCGGGGTGAGGGCGACCGGGGTGCCGTGCAGGGCGGCGAGGTAGTCGGCGGCGGTGCCGGCCGGGGCGGTGAAGCGCAGGAAGAGGACGTCGGGGCCGGTCGCCGAGTTGTCGTCGCTGTAGTAGCGCACTCCGGTGGCGTCCGGCGGCAGCGTGACGGCGTAGTAGCGCAGCAGGGTGGCCAGGTTGCGCGGCCCGCCGAGGTTGGCGCAGTCGTACTGCCGGTAGGCGCGGGCGTCGTGCGGGTGCATCGGCCAGCAGTCGCCCCAGGCCTCGCGGGCGCCGACCAGGCCGCCGCCGAGGGCGAGCAGCACGACCAGGGCCCAGGTCAGCGGCCTGCGGTGCCAGGCGCGGCCAGTGGTCATCGCTACCCCCGTGGTTCCCGTGCTCCGTCCGGGTGCGGACGGGCGGTTCCCGGGATCATAGTCCGCTCGAACGCCGGTCCGAGGAGGGGTGCGGGCGCGTTCTTCCGGTGGACCGCGTTTCGGTAAAGGATCAAGGTTTTCCGGTGGTCGGTCGGCCCGGTTCCCCATGGGTTGGTATCGGGACGGGCGGGCGGGGCGATGTGTCCGTCGACGGCATCGTGCCTGGTCGGAGGGGTGGTGCGGGCTCCACAAGATGGGGTGGTCGTGCCGTGGACGTGAAGGAGGTGTGGTGGCGGCTACCCGCTTGTACACGGCCCGGAACGCGCTTCTAATCTGATGGCCTGAATTATTCGGAGACCTAGGGGGACCAGCGCGCCATGGGGGCTTACTTCCGCGTCGAAGTCGACGAACTCTCCAAGCTCATGCAGCAGCTGAAGGACAGTCAGCAGGACATGCGGGAGGCGCTGCGGGCGATGCGCGACACCGGCCCGAAGACGACCGGCACCAAGGACCTCGACCGCGCCTGCGACGACTTCGACGACAGCTGGCAGGACGCCATCACCCGGATCTCGCAGGGCGTCGAGGCCCTGGAGGCCAAGCTCGACCAGACCTGCAAGAACTACGGCGAGACCGAAGAGGCGCTGCGCGCGATGTTCAGCGGGAGCCCCGCGTGAACGACTTCAGCCCGCTCACGATGATCGCCGGGTTCGACCGGAACTTCCCCGCGCTCGGCTTCAACCCCGCCCCCGGCAACCCCGACAACGTCGACGGCCTGGTCACCAAGCTCAACAAGGCCGCCACCGCGATGGACAGCGCCCACCGCACCCTGGTCGCGGTCGGCCGCGGCGGCTCGCTCTGGGAGGGCGACGCCTCCAAGGCGTTCGCCGGCAAGGTCGGCGAGCTGCCCGGCTACCTGGAGGACAGCGTCGACGCGATGCGCCAGGCGTCCTCCGCGCTCACCAACTGGCGCACCCAGCTCGCCTCGTACCAGGACAGCGCGCGGCGCTACGAGCAGGAGGCCGAGAACGCGAAGACCCGCCTCGACTCCGCCAAGAAGAACCGCGAACGGGCCTCCGACCGCTACGACAAGGCCGCCGACAACCCGGCCTTCGGCCTGATCGGCATGAAGTTCGACGACCAGGCGACCTTCGCCCAGGCGCAGAACCGGATCGACACCGCGAACGCCGAGTACCAGGCCGCCGGCGACGCGCTGGAGGCCGCCGGCCGCGACCTGCAGGCGATCAAGGACGAGCTCGACGCCATCATCAAGCAGGCCGAGGAGCTCTACTACCACCACCAGGACGACGCGGGCCGGACCGCGAAGTCGCTGCGCCGGGCCAACCAGAACGCGCCCGACATCAGCGCCTGGGAGAAGATCGGCAACAAGTTCAAGGACATCGGCAAGTCGATCAAGAAGTGGGCGACCGACCACGCCGACACGCTGATGAAGATCGGCGACATCGCCAGCGGCGTCTCCGCGGTCCTCGGCATCGCCTCGCTCGCCACCATGTGGTGCCCGCCGCTCGCGGCCGGCCTCGGCATCGCCTCCGGCGCCGCCTCGGCGGTCGCGCTCGGCGCCCACGGCATGGCCAAACTCGGCGGCGCGAACGTCAGTTGGACCACCCTCGCGCTGGACGGACTGGGCGTCGTACCGCTCGGGACGGGCGCGTTCAAGGGCATCAAGGCGGCCAGTACGGCGATCAAGGGCGCCGAGGGCGTCGCCCCGGTCGTGGTGAAGGGCGCGGGCGTCGTCTCCAACACCCAGAAGGTCGCCAAGGCCTCCTGGCAGGGCGTGGTCGCCGCCACCGAGGAGGGCAACCTCATGCACAAGATGGCGATCAGCCCGCTGATCACCAAGACGCCGCTGCGCTCCCTGCCCGGCGTCATCCTCACCGAGGGCGGCGGCCTCGCGGCCAAGTCCCTGTGGTCGACCGGGCCGCAGATCGCGTTCAAGGGCATCGGCCTGGCCCTGAACGCGCCCAAGATCATCGGCCACCTGACGGGATCCTGATGACCGAGAACACCACGCCGGAAGCCCGGCGGGAAGCAGCGGCGGAGCCCGCCGCGGACCAGCCGATGCTGTACTGGAACGTGCCGGTGCTCTTCCACTCGCTCGGCCTCGAACTGCCCGAGGAGGACCGGGAGGCGCACATCGCCGAGGTCGCCCGGGAGGTCTGGGTCGGCGGCACCGACTTCCAGCGCGACACCGTGGCCTCCTGGTACCGGGACATCGCGCGGACCGCCGCCGCGGCGGGCGCCGTCTACTCCGGCTTCCTGCTCGGCGGCCTCGACGACGGCCGGATCAGCACCGGCACCCTGGTCATCCAGGTCGACCAGGTCGACACCGCGGACGCCGAGGCGGTGGCCGGCTCGATCGAGGAACTGCTCTCCCTCGAACCCGCCAACGAGGTCTTCACCGTGGACGCCCCGGTCGGCCCGGTGGTGGTCGCCGCGTACGGCACCGTCAACGAGTTCGACGACGGCGAGGGCGGCCGGGCCAGGCTGGAACTCGCCGGGGCCACCGCGTACATCCCGGTGCCGCAGGCTGACACGCTGGTCACCATGACCGTCAGCACCCCCACCCTGAGCGAGTTCGCGGACTACATGACGGCGCTCGCCACGGTCGTCGAGAGCGTCGAACTCGTCCGCCCCGGCGAGCAGCGCGTCGCGCCGGCGCTCAGCCGGGAGTCCGCCGACCGGATCACGGAGATGTTCGGATGAGCGACCGGCACCCGCCGGCCCCGCCCGGAACGCGCACCGGGCCGCTGCCCCGGCGCTCCGCCGTCGGACTGTGGCTGCAGTTCGCACTGCAGTGGTTCTGGCTGCCGGTCCGGATCGCCGCGTTCGTCCTCACCGACCAGAACTCCAAGGGCTGCCGGGCCGAACCGGCGTTCGGCCGGTACGTCCTCACCCCGAGCCGCTACCGGCTCGAACGGCACGGCACCCGCGAGGAGTGGGAAGCCTGGGCCGACCGGGCCATGGACCGGGGCATCGCCGAGGCGACCAACAAGGTGATGTGGGCGTACGACGAGCACCTCGCGCAGCTGGCCAAGGGCAAGAACCCCGCCTGGCTCCACCGCGCCTGCCACACCACGATCCCCAGGCGCTACTACCGCGGCATCGGCGCCGAGGGCGTCGCCGTGCTCGCCGCCCGGCGCGGCTGGCAGGTCGTCTGGGAGAGCGCGGACAGCAGGAAGCTCGTGATCACGCAGCCGCTCCCGGAGGGAACCGCATGAGCACCTGGCACCCGCCGGCCCCGCCCGGCCTCGACACCGGGCCGCGCCGGCGCTCCGGCCTCACGCTGGCGCTGCAGTTCTGCCTGCAGTGGCTCTGGATCCCGATCCGGCTGGTCCCGCTGGACTTCGAGGACCCCAGCACCGAGCCGCTGTCGCACAAGATCGTGCTCACCCCGCGTCGGTACCGGCTCGAACGGCGCGGCACCCGCGAGGAGTGGGAGACCTGGACGGGGGAGGCCCTGGACCGGGCGATCGCGCGGGCCCGGGAGGAGGTCGCGAAGCGGCAGGCGAGGAACGACAGCGGGACGTACCCGTGCGCGTTCGCCGGCCCCTCGCTGGTGCCCGAGACCACCCTGCGCCGGCACTACTACCGGGGCACCGGCCTCGACGGGCTGGCCGCGCTCGCGGCGCGGCGCGGGTGGCGGGTGCGCTGGGAGACGGCCCGGTTCGAGGAGGTCGGCCTGATCGAGGTCCGGCCGCAGCAACCCCCGTACCCGCAGCCGCAGTCGTACTCGGGGCAGGCCCAACTCCCTTACGCGCAGCCGCAGTCGTACCAGCAGCAGGCCCAACCCCCGTACCCGCAGCCGCCGGACCCGCGGCAGGCGAACCCCTACCGGCGGTGAGGCCGGCGGGTCAGCGCTTCAGGTAGGCCAGGACGGCCAGCACCCGGCGGTTGCTGTCGGGGGTGTGCTCGATCCGGAGCTTGGCGAAGATCGCGGCCGTGTGCTTGGCGACCGCGCTCTCGCCGATGTGCAGGGCGGCCATCACGGCGGCGTTGGAGTGGCCCTCGGCCATCAGGCGCAGCACGTCGAGTTCGCGCGGGGTGAGGTCGGCGGTGGTGCCGCGGGCGGTGGAGCGGGCCATCAGGCGGGCGATCACCTGGGGGTCCATCACGGTGCCGCCCGCGGCCACGGTGCGGACGGCGTCGACGAACTGGGCGGTGCGGGTGACCCGGTCCTTGAGCAGGTAGCCGACCGCGCCGCGGCCGTCCGCGAGCAGCTCCTGGGCGTACAGCTGCTCCACGTACTGGGAGAGCACCAGGACCGGCAGGCCCGGGCGCTCCCGGCGGACGGTCAGCGCGGCCTGCAGGCCCTCGTCGGTGTGGGTGGGCGGCAGCCGGATGTCGACCACCGCGACGTCGGGGGCCTCCTCGCGCAGGGCGCGCAGCAGTTCGGGGCCGTTGTCGACGGCGGCGACGACCTCGAAGCCGTGCTCGGTCAGGGTGCGGGCGAGGCCGTCGCGGAGGAGGAAGAGGTCTTCGGCGAGGACGACGCGCACGGGAGCTCCAGGATCACGGTGGTCGGACCGCCCGGCGGGCTGTCCAGGGCGAGGGTGCCGTCGAAGGCGGCCAGCCGGCGGCGCACGCCGGCCAGCCCGCTGCCGCGCCCGGGGTCGGCGCCGCCCCGGCCGTCGTCGCGCACGGTGACCCGCAACAGGCCGTCCGCGCAGCGCAGTTCGACGTCCACCCGGCTGCCGCCGGAGTGCTTGGCCGCGTTGGCGAGCAGCTCGGCGACGGCGAAGTACGCGGCGGCCTCGACCGGGGCGGGCAGCCGGCCGGGCAGTGCGGCGTCGACCCCGACGTCCAGGAAGGAGTCCAGGGCGAGCGAGCGGACGGCGTCGGCCAGGCCGCGGTCGGCCAGCACCGGCGGCAGCACGCCGTGCACCAGGTCGCGCAGCTCCTGCAGGGCGCGCTCGGAGGTGGCGCGGACCTCGCCGAGCAGCCGCCGGGCGGTGGCCGGGTCCTCGTCGAGCAGGTGCTCGGCGCGGTCCAGGGTCAGCCCGAGGGCGACCAGCCGGGCCTGCGCGCCGTCGTGCAGGTCCCGTTCGATCCGGCGCAGTTCGGCGGCCTGGGTGTCCAGGACGACGGACCGGCTGTCGGTCAGCTGGTCGATCCGGCGCTCCAGCCGGTCCCGGTCCGGGCCGTCCAGCAGCCGGGCCGTCCAGGTGCCGTAGCGCTCCAGCACGCCCGGGGCCAGCCAGACCCCGGCGGCGGCGAAGCCCAGGCCGAGCACGGCGGCGGCGACCGCGTTCGCCGTCGAGTCGACCGGGACGAAGGCGTACCAGTTGCCCGGGCCGAGCAGCCGCCACACGAAGGGCTGCACCAGCGCGCCGGACAGGCCGTAGCCGACCAGCGTCGGCGGGACGGCGACCAGCATGCCGCCGGCCCACGGGCTCAGCCAGGACCAGGCCAGCTCGCGGCGGAAGCCGGGCGCGCCCAGCAGCGCCACCAGGCCGGTGTCGGGCAGCGGTTCGGGCGCGGCGGTGGCGTGGCCGGTCCAGCGGGCCAGCGCGGCGCGCTCGCGGTCGGCGCCGCGGCGCACCAGCCGGGCGGCGGGCGCCATCAGCGGCAGGCCGAGGCCGACCGGCAGCAGGGTCAGCGCGCCGGCCGCGGCGACGCCCCGGACGGAGGTCACCAGGGAGCGCAGCGAGGCGAGTTGGCAGCCGCCGAGGGCGCGCAGCGCGGCCCGGAGAGCGACGGCACGCGGCGCGACGGCACGCGGCGCGACAGTACGCGGTCGGATGGTCATATCAGCGCGATGCTATCCGTGCGGGCCGGCCGACGGACCGTCAGGACCCAGGGCAGCGCCACCAGCACTGCCGCCGCACCGAACAGCAGCATCGGGCCGGACGCGCCCGACTCCTGGTCCAGGAACAGCAGCAGGCCCAGGTTCACCAGCGCGTGGAACCCGCCAGCCAGCGGCAGCCGCCACCGCCCGATCCGCTCCCAGGCGAAGCCCAGCAGCACCGACATCGCCACCGTCGCGGTCAGGAACCCCGCCGCGTAGGCCGGCGCCTGCGCGAACACCCCGACGTGCCAGCACCCCCAGGCCAGCCCCACCGCCACCGACGACACCCACGGCCCGAACCGCTCCCGCAGCAGCGGCTGCAGCAGGCAGCGCCAGCCGATCTCCTCCCCGCAGGCGCCCAGCAGCTGCGCCGCCGCCACCACCCCGAACGGCGCCGCCAGCGACCCCGGGTCGCGCACCGCCACCGGCACCCCGCACAGCGCCGCCCCGGCCGCCGCCAGCCCCGGCACCGCCACCCCCGCCAGCAGCAGCAGCGCCGCCGCCGGGCCGCCCGCCCGGCCCGGCCGCCCCGCCAGCAGCCGGCGGACCAGCGCCGGCCGCCACGCCGCGACCGCCGCCACCCCCAGCAGCGGCCCGAACTGCGTCAACTGCAGCACCTCCGCGGGCAGCCCCGTCGCGGGCTGCACCGCCCCCAGCAGCCCCGCCGCCGGGAACGCCACCGCCAGGAACAGCACCGCCGGCCCGACCCATCGCGTCCGCACGTCCACCCCGCCTCTCGTCCGCCTTCTCCTGCCACCCCCGACGATTCCGTGCGCGCGGCCCCGATCCACTGCACCCACCTGCCCGACCGGGGTGCAGCCAGCTGCACCCCCCGGCCGCCCGGACCGCTGTCACGGAGGCGCGCGGGCGAACCCGCCGGAGATCACCCGTACGAGTGGACTTCGGAATCCGGGTGGCTCAGCGGGGTATCGGTGACCGCGGGCCCACGGGCTCGTTAGGCACCACGTCGCACCCTGTCGACGAGCACCACCAGCCGCACACCACCAGACGCACACCTAGGGGCGGGACCCAGTGGCTCAGCCGTTCGAACTGCCGGACTTCTACGTGCCGTATCCGGCCCGGATCAACCCGCACTACGAGAGGGCGCGGGTCCACACCAAGGAGTGGGCGCGCGGCTTCGGCATGCTGGAGGGCTCCGGCGTCTGGGAGGAGCACGACCTCGACTCGCACGACTACGCGCTGCTCTGCTCCTACACCCACCCGGACTGCGGCCCCGAGGCGCTCGACCTGGTCACCGACTGGTACACCTGGGTCTTCTTCTTCGACGACCACTTCCTGGAGACCTTCAAGCGCACCCTGGACCGCGAGGGCGGCAAGGCGTACCTGGACCGGCTGCCCGCCTTCATGCCGATGGACCCCGAGGCCGGCTACCCCGAGCCCACCAACCCGGTCGAGGCCGGCCTGGCCGACCTGTGGCGGCGCACCGTCCCGCACATGTCGGCCGACTGGCGGGCCCGGTTCGCCGAGTCCACCCGGAACCTGCTGAACGAGTCGCTCTGGGAGCTCTCCAACATCAACGAGGGCCGGATCTCGAACCCGGTCGAGTACATCGAGATGCGCCGCAAGGTCGGCGGCGCCCCCTGGTCGGCCGGCCTGATCGAGTACGCGGCGAACGCCGAGGTCCCCGAGTCGGTGGCGCACTCCCGGCCGCTGCGCGTGCTGCGCGACGCCTTCTCGGACAGCGTGCACCTGCGCAACGACCTGTTCTCGTACGAGCGGGAGATCGGCGAGGAGGGCGAGCTCAGCAACGGCGTCCTGGTCCTGGAGACCTTCCTCGGCTGCTCCACCCAGCAGGCCGCCGACGCCGTCAACGACCTGCTCACCTCCCGGCTCCAGCAGTTCGAGAACACCGCGCTCACCGAACTCGCCCCGCTCTGCGCCGAGCACGCGCTGGACCCGGAGGAGGCCGGCCGGGTGCTGGCCTACGTCAAGGGCATGCAGGACTGGCAGTCCGGCGGCCACGAGTGGCACATGCGCTCCAGCCGGTACATGAACGGCGGCGGCGCCGCCGCGCCCGCCACCGGCCCCACCGGCCTGGGCACCTCGGCGGCGAACATCCGGCTCACGGCGGGCCTGCGCGGCCTGCGCGGCCTCGCCCACACCCCGTACCGGAAGACCGGCCCGGCCCTGCTGCCCGACTTCCCGATGCCGTTCCCGCTGTCGATCAACCCGCACCTGGACGCCGCCCGCGCGTACGTGGTCGGCTGGGCCCGCAGCACCGGCCTGCTCGACCCCGAGCCCGGCGTGCCCGCCTCCGACATCTGGACCGAGGCCAAGCTCCGCGACTACGACTTCCCGCTCTGCGCGGCCGGCATCGACCCCGACGGCACCCCCGCCGAGCTCGACCTCTCCTCCGCCTGGCTGACCTGGGGCACCTACGCCGACGACTACTACCCCGCCGTCTACGGCCGCCCGCGCGACCTGCTCGGCGCGAAGGCCCAGGGCGAGCGGCTGCACGCCCTGATGACGCTCGACGGCACCCTGCCGTTCGCGCCGCGCAACGCGCTGGAGACCGGCCTCGCCGACCTCTGGCGGCGCACCGTCGCCCCGTTCGACCAGGGCGCCCGGGCCAAGTTCCGGCAGGCCGTCGGCGACATGCTCGACAGCTGGCTCTGGGAGCTCGCCAACACCGCGCAGAACCGGATCCCCGACCCGGTCGACTACATCGAGATGCGCCGCGCCACCTTCGGCTCCGACCTGACGATGAGCCTGTCCCGGCTCGGCCGCGGCGACACCATCCCCGCCGAGGTGTACGCCAGCGGCACCCTGCGGGCGATCGAGAACTCCGCCGCCGACTACGGCTGCCTGGTCAACGACCTGCACTCGTACCAGAAGGAGGTCGAGTACGAGGGCGAGTTCCACAACCTGGTCCGGGTGGTGGAGAACTTCTTCTCCTGCGACTACCCCGTCGCCGCCGACATCGTGGCCGACCTGATGGCCTCCCGGCTCAGCCAGTTCCGGCACGTGGTCGACAGCGAACTCCCGCTGCTCAAGCAGGACTTCGCCCTCGACGCCGAGGCCGCCCGGGCCCTCGACGGATACGTCCGCGAGCTGGAGGACTGGATGGCCGCCGTCCTCAACTGGCACCAGCAGTGCGACCGCTACACGGAGGACGTGCTGCGCCGGCACTTCGCCCCGCCGACCGCCGTCACCCCGGAGCTCGGGATGTCGGCGGCCCGGATCCTGCAGACCATCGGCAGGTAGCCGGAACCGACGGAGGGGTGCGCCGGGCCTCGCCCGGCGCACCCCTCCGCGCCTGCCGCTACTGCCAGTTGTCCGACCGCTGCGGGTGCTGGTGCGGCGCCGGGCCGGCCTGCGGCGGGACCGGGGCCGACCGCTGCGGGTGGTGCCGGTGGCCGCGCGGGTGCCGGGTCAGCGTGTAGCCGAGCACGCCGGCCAGCGCGGCCAGCACACCGCCGGCGACCGTCCACCACCAGCGGGTGTTCCAGCCGGAGAAGAGGTCCGAGTACCAGTGGCTCTCCTCCGCGACCGGCGCGGCCGCGTGCGAGGCGCTCGCGCTCGGCGCCGGGGTGGCCGCCGGGCCCGCCGCCGTCGCGCCGGCGTTCACCGGCGGCACCAGCGGGTCCTTCAGCGTGCCGCCCTCGGGCTGCGCGTCGTCCGCGCCGCCCTTGGTGGCGACGTGCACGTGGACGGTCGCGGCCAGGCCGAGGTCGGTCTGCGGGATGTCCGGCGTGGACAGCCGGACGTAGTACGTGCCGGGCAGCGGGTCGCCGGACCACGGCTCGGCCCAGGACCGGATCTGCCGCAGCGTGCAGCTCAGGCCCAGCGAGGGCGCGCTCTGCTCGGCGGTGCCGTCCTGCGGCCCCGCCGTGCAGGACTGCCGGCGGCGCAGGCCGTCGAACAGCTCGACCGACCAGGTCTGCGGGCCGTGCCGGTCGGCGGCCTCCGGCAGGGTCACCGTGACCTGCACGGTCGGCGTCTGGCCCTCCGAGGCGGGGAACGCCCAGTACAGGTAGTCACCGGTGGAGACCGGGACGTCCGCGTCCTGGCCGGCCGCCAGGGTGGTCGCGGTCAGGAAGCTGGTGCCGACCGAGTTCAGCACCGGCTTCGCGGAGCCGGAGGCCGACGCGGACGGCGACGGCGAGGCGGACGGGGACGCGGCCGAGGCCGGCGCCGGGGCCAGCAGGAGCAGCCCGGTGAGCGCGGCGGCCGAGGCCGCGGCGGTGCGGAGCGTACGCATCGTCAGTTCTCCCGCCAGACGGCGATCCGCCAGCGTGCCAGCCAGCCGAAGATCAGACCGGCGAGCAGGCCGGCCAGGGTCAGGACGCCGAGCAGGATCCAGCCGCGGCCCAGGCCCATCGCGGGCCCGTCCGGGGCCGGGGAGGCGGCGGCGACGTCCACCGTCAGCTCCAGCGGCAGGCCCGGGTCGGCCTGCACGCCCGCCTGCGCGGCGAACGAGTTGCTGACGACCAGGCAGACCGTCCGGGTGCCCGACAGCACGTCGGACGACGTGCCCTTCGCGCCCTTCGAGCCGGTCGAGCCGGTCGACGGGGACGCCGACGCGGAGTCGTCGTCCTCGGCCGCCGACCAGCGCAGGCCGGTCGAGGCCACGTCGGTGCGGCCCGAGCCGGCGTCGCTGCCGCGCACCAGCTCCTGGCCGCCGCTGTCGGTGGCCCGCAGCAGCACGCCGTAGTCCCGGGCGACCGCCCGGTCCGGGGTGACGCTGACCGAGGCGCGCAGCTCCTCGCCCGCCTTCACCGGCACCCGGTAGACCCGGTGCTCGGAGAACTTCTCCCGGTCGGTGTAGACGCCGGGCGTCAGCAGCGGGGCGTCCGCGCACTTGTCGGTGCCGGAGACCTTCGCCGGGGTGATCGCGTGGGTGTCCTGGGCGCGGTTGACCAGCTGCTTGACGCGCTTGGTCAGCTGCTCCTGGGTGCGCACGTCGGTGAAGGTGCCGCCGGTCGCGTTGGCGATGCAGATCAGCTGCTGCCGGGTCTTGTCGTCGTGCGCCAGGCCCAGTGTGTCCACCACCAGGTGGATGCCCTGGCTGGCCAGTTCGCGGGCGACGTCGCACGGGTCCGGCGGGGCGCAGGTGTCCTCGCCGTCGGTGATCAGCACGATCCGGCGGGTGGTCGGACCGGTGCCCAGGTCCTGCGCGGCGGCGCGCAGCGCGATCCCGATCGGGGTCCAGCCGGTCGGGCGGACGGTGGCGACGGCCGTCTTGGCCTCCACCTTGTTCGTCTTCCCGACCCGGTAGAGCTGCTGGGTGTCCTTGCAGCCCTCCTTCTGGTCACTGCCCGGGTACGTCGCGCCGAGGGTCCGGATGCCGAACTCGGTCTCGTTCGGCAGCGCGTCGATGACCTCGGCGATCGACTGCTGGGCGACCTCCATCCGGCTCTTGCCCTGGATGTCGATGGTCCGCATCGACCCCGAGCCGTCCAGGATCAGGTCGACCTTGGGCGCCTCGGTCGCGGCGGGCGGGGCCCCGGGCTCGTCGGCGTGCGCGGGGAGGGTGCCCAGCACGGTCCCCGCGACTATCGCCAGGGCCCCGAGCAGGGCGGCCGCGCGGGCCGTCCGTCGTGGTGTGGTGGTGGTGATCACCCGCCGCATCCTAAGGACCGTCAGTTCGATTCGCCCAACGCGGGTGGTGGGCGGCACCTACCCTGAACGGACGGGCGGGACGGGCGAGGAGAGAGCGTGACGGTGCGTCTGACCGGAGTCGGCAAGCGCTACGGGCGCGGCGGCCCGTGGATCCTGCGCGACGTCGACCTGGCCCTGGACGCGGGCGGCGTGATCCGGATCGAGGGCGCCAACGGCAGTGGGAAGTCCACCCTGTTGAAGGTGCTGGCCGGCATCGAGCGCGCCGACCGCGGCACCGTCGACGCCCCCGGCAGCCGCGCCTACGTCCCCGAACGCTTCCCGCCCGCGCTGCCGTTCGACGCCCGCGACTACCTGCGCCACCTCGGCCGGGCCCGCGGCCTCACCGCCGCCGAGAGCCTGCGCCGGGCCGACCACTGGCTGGAGCGCTTCGGCATCGCCCGCCACGCGGGCACCCCGATCGGCCGGCTCTCCAAGGGCACCTGCCAGAAGGTCGCCGTCGCCCAGGCCCTGCTCGCCGAAGCCGACCTGCTGCTGCTGGACGAAGCCTGGACCGGGCTCGACCAGGCCGCCCGCGGCGAACTCGACGCCGCCGTCACCGAACGGGCCGCCGCCGGCGGCCTGGTGGTCTTCGTCGACCACGACCCCGGCCGGCTGGCCGGCCTCACCACCGCCGGACACCTCGTCCGGGACGGCGCCCTGCGCCCCGCCCCGCTCCCCGCCGCCGAGCCGGACGGCCCCCGCACCGCGGTCGTGGTCCGCGCCGAGCGCCTCCCCGAGCACCTCCCCGGCCGCCCCGCGCGCGAACCCCGCGCCGACGGCACCGTCCGGCTGGAGGTGGCGGCCGCGCACTCCGACGCGCTGCTGCGCCGGCTGCTGCACGCGACGCCCGCCGTGCACGTCCACGCGGTCGGACCCGCGACCACCGAAGGGACCCCCTCGTGACGCTGCGCGTGCTGACCCGCTACCACCTGGAACTGCTGGTGCGCTCGCAGCGCTGGCTGGGGCCCGGGCTGGCGTACGTGGTGCTGATGGGGCTCGGGGTGTCGGCCGGCGACGACGCGCTGTCGGCGGCGGCGTTCTCGGCCGGGCTGCTGGTGCCGGTGACGGGCTGGCTGGTGCGGGCGGCGGTCGGGGCGGAGCCGCCGCAGTCGCGGGCCTGCCTGGTCGCGGCGGCGGGCCGGCCGCGCGTGCACCTGGCGGCCCTGCTGGCGGCCGCGCTGGCCGGGCTGGGGCTGGGCGCGCTCGGACTGGCCGCGGTGCTGCTGGTGGGCAGCGGGGGTTCGGGCCCGGCGGCCGCGGCGGGCGTGCTCGCGACGCTGGTGTGCGTGCTGTCGGGGACGGCGGTGGGCGCGGTGTGCAACCGCCCGGTGGTGCTGGGCGGGTACGCGGTGCCGCTCGGGCTGGCCGGGGTGGTCGCGGTGCTGCTGGTGCCGGGGTCGCCGGCCAACGCGGTGGTGCGGGCCCTGGTGCTGGGCGCGCGGCGGCACGAGCCGGGCGCGCCGTGGTGGACGCTGCCGGTGGCGGCGCTGCTCGCGGCGGCCTGCTGCCGGGTGGCGGTCGCGGCGGCGGTCCGCCGGGGCGGCTGAACCGCGGCGGCCGAGGCACGATCGGGGTACGCGGTCAGTCGGCGCGGGCCCGGGCGGCGAGCGCGGCGAGCAGCGCGGCGGGGAGCAGGAGCAGCGCGAACGCGGCCCGGTAGCCGTCGAGTCGGCCGCCGCCGAGGGCCAGGCAGGCGTTCAGGACGGCGGAGGCCAGCGCGAGGACGCCGAGCTGGCCGAGGTTCTGGTTGGTCTGCATCGCGCCGCTGGTGCGCCCCTCGCGCCCGGCCGGGCTGTGGGTGAGCGACAGCACGGTCAGCGCGGGGGCGGCCAGGCCCATGCCGACCGCGGCGAGCGGCATCGCGGGCGCGGCGGTCAGCGCGGGCAGCCCGGGCAGGGTGCCGAGGACGGCCAGGGCGACGGCGCCGGTCAGCACCAGCGCGCCGACGGCCACCAGCCGGTGCCGGGGCACCCGGTCGAGCAGGTGGCCCTGCGCCCAGGAGGCCCCGGCCCAGGCGAGCGCCGAGCCGGTGAACGCCAGCCCGCTGACCACCGGGTCGACGCCCCGCTCGGTGACCAGCATCAGCGGGACGTACGCCTCCAGGGTGAAGAAGGTGCCCGAGCCCAGGCCGCGCAGCAGCACGGTGGCGGGCAGCCCGCGCACCGCCCGCCAGGTGCCGGCGGGCAGCAGCCGGGGCGCGAGGACGACCAGCACGGCGGCGCCCGCGGCGGCGGCCGACAGGTGCCGCCCGTCCCGGCCGGAGACGCCGTACTGGGCCACCGCCGCGCCCGCGCTGACCGCCGCGGCGACCAGCAGCGGCGGCCGGGGCGGCCGTTCGGCGGGCGCGGCGGGTCGGGGGAGGCGGCGCAGCACCAGGACGAGCAGCAGGGCGGGCAGCGCGGTGAGCGCGGCCAGGCCGTAGAACACGGCGCGCCAGGACCAGAGCGCGCTGACCGCCCCGGCGAGCGGCGGCCCGACCAGCGAGGGGACGACCCAGCAGGTGCTCATCAGGGCGAGCACCCGGGCGCGCAGCCGCTCCGGGTACGCCTGCCCGATGGCGGCGTTGACCGCGACGGCGACCGCGCCCGCGGCCAGGCCGTCCAGGAAGCGCCCGGCGGCCAGCTGCCAGACCGTGCCCGCGGCGGCGGAGACCAGCAGGGTGGCGACGGTGAGGGCGGTCGCGGCGGCCAGCGGGGCGCGCGCGCCGGAGCGGTCGGACCAGGCGCCGCCGAGCACCCCGCCGAGCAGGCTCGCGGCCACGAAGCCGCCGGCCACCAGCGGGAACAGCGTCAGCCCGTGCAGGTCGGCGACGGCGGTCGGCAGGACCGGCACCACCGCGAGGGCGGCGAACCCGGCCAGGAACATCACCGCGGTGAAGCAGGCGGTGGCCGCCCGGTGCTCCCGGGACAGCAGGCCGGGCTCCCGCCCGGACGGCGCCGGCGGTACCCGCGGAACCCGCTGCGCCGACCGCGCCGATGACACTGACCGCACCGCTCGGCCTCCCCGTTCCGGCATCCGCGCCTCATGTTCGCAAGCGGACCGAACCGCGGCAAGGTCCAGACCAATTTCCGGCCCGCCGGAAACGGACACACCGGAACGGATGGGATTAAATACGGCAAATCCTGGCTAGGGTGCTGGGAGACGTGCCCCAAGCCTGTCGGAAGGAAGCCCGCCGTGAGCAACCTGTTCGCCATCGCCTACCCGGATGTCCCCACCGCGCAGCGGGTCCGTGACGAACTGGTCGGCCTGCAGAAGCAGAAGCTGGTCGACCTGGAGGACGTCGTCGTGGTCGAGCGCCGCGAGGACGGGAAGATCAAGCTGCACCAGGCGGTGTCCAACACCGGCCTGGGCGCGGCCTCCGGCGCGCTCTGGGGCGGGGTGATCGGCCTGCTGTTCTTCATGCCGTTCCTCGGCGCGGCGATCGGCGGCGCGACCGGCGCGGCGGTCGGCGCCTCCACCGACACCGGCGTCGACGACAACTTCATGCGCCAGGTCGGCGAGAAGCTGGAGCCCGGCAAGGCCGCGGTGTTCGCGCTGGTCCGCTCGGCGACCCAGGACAAGGTGATCCCGGCGGTCGCGCAGTTCGGCGGCGAGCTGATCCAGACCTCGCTCAGCCACGACGAGGAGGAGCACCTGCGGGAGATCGCCAAGGCGGCCAACCCCGCGTCCACGCTCTGACACCACCGCAGGACCCCTCCGGCGGGGTGCCGGGCGCCGTGACGCCCGGCACCCCGCCGTCCGTGCCCCTACGAGCTGCCGAGGACGGCTGCCGGTGGCGACTGACTCCGCGACCCGGGCGGCCCGGGTGCCCCGCGCGCGCCCGGCCGGGACCGGGCGCTGGACCGAACTGGTGCTGGTGCTGGCCGCCGTGGGCCTCGCGGTCTTCGGCTACGTCGAGGTCGGCGTCAACATCGACGGCAAGGCCCCGCCGGACGCCGCCCAGTACGGCGCCGCGCTCGGCGTGCTCGCCCTGCTCGCGCACGCCGCGGTGCGCTGGCGGGCCAGGTGGGCCGATCCGCTGCTGCTGCCGATCGCGGTGCTGCTCAACGGCATCGGCCTGGTCGTCATCTACCGGCTGGACCGCAACCCCGGCAGCACCGCCGCCCCCACCCAGCTGCTCTGGTCCACCCTCGGCGTCGGCCTGTTCATCGCGGTGCTGCTCCTGCTGCGCGACCACCGCCGGCTCCAGCGCTACGCGTACGTCGGCGCGTTCGTCGCCCTCGTCCTGCTGGTGCTGCCGGTGTTCTTCCCGCCGGTCTACGGCTCGCGGATCTGGATCACGCTGGGCCCGCTGTCCTTCCAGCCCGGCGAGTTCGCCAAGATCCTGCTCGCGGTCTTCTTCGCCGCCTACCTGGCCGCGCACCGCGACGCGCTGGCGCTGACCGGCCGCAAGGTGCTCTGGTTCCAGCTGCCGCTCGGCCGGGTGCTCGGCCCGGTGCTGCTGATCTGGGCCGCGTTCGTCGGCGTGCTGGTGCTGGAGACCGACCTCGGCACCTCGCTGCTGTTCTTCGGCCTGTTCGTGGTGATGCTGTACGTGGCCACCGCCCGCACCGGCTGGATCGTGATCGGCCTGCTGCTGTCCGCGCTGGCCGCCGTCGGCGTCGGCTGGCTCTCCCCGCACGTGCACAGCCGGGTCACCGAGTGGCTGCACCCGCTGGCCTCGATCGAGGCCGGGCAGGGCGCCAACCAGATCGCCCAGTCGCTGTTCGCCTTCGCCTGGGGCGGCCAGCTCGGCACCGGCCTGGGCCTGGGCCACTCCGCGCTGATCGGCTTCGCCACCAAGTCCGACTTCATCCTGGCCACCGTCGGCGAGGAACTCGGCCTGACCGGCCTGTTCGCGGTCCTCCTGCTGTACGCCCTGCTGGTCTCCCGCGGCTTCAGGACCGGCATCGCGCTGCGCGACCCGTTCGGGCGGCTGCTCGCCATCGGCCTGGCCGCGCTGGTCGCCATCCAGGTGTTCGTGGTGGCCGGCGGCGTCCTCGACCTGATCCCGCTGACCGGCATGACGCTGCCGTTCATCGCCCAGGGCGGCTCGTCCGTGGTCACCAACTGGATCATCGTGGCGCTGCTGGTGCGGATGAGCGACCTCGCCCGGCGGCCCGCCCCCGAGGAGAACGCGTGAGGCTCACCCGCCCCGAGGGCACCAACGGCGGGCCGCAGGGACTGCCCGGCATCTCCACCACCGGCCGCCGGGCCGGCACCTTCTGCATGCTGCTGATCGTCGCCCTCGCCCTCCAGGCCACCCGGGTCCAGGTGTTCCAGAAGAAGGAGCTCGACCACAACAGCGCCAACCAGCGCGCCACCATCCAGCGCTACGCCCAGCCCCGCGGCAACCTGCTGGTCGGCGGGCAGCCGGTCACCGGCTCCAGCGCGACCGGCGGCCGGTACGCCTACCAGCGCACCTACACCGACGGCCCGCTGTACGCCGCGGTCACCGGCTACTCGTCCCAGACCTACGGCAACACCCAGCTGGAGGGTGTTGACGACGACCTGCTCTCCGGCACCGACCCCCGGCTGGCCGGCTGGGCGGTCTGGGACGCCGTCACCCGGCAGCAGCAGCCCGGCGGCGACGTCGTCACCACCATCGACCCGGCCGCCCAGCGCGCCGCCCTGCGGGGCCTCGGCAACCAGAAGGGCGCCGTCGCCGCGATCGAACCCGCCACCGGCCGGATCCTCGCCCTCGCCTCCACCCCGAGCTACGACCCCGGCAGCTTCGCCGGCACCTCGAACGCCGACCAGGCGGCCTGGAAGAAGCTCCAGGACGACCCCGACCAGCCGATGCTCAACCGGGCGCTGCGGCAGATCTACCCGCCCGGCTCCACCTTCAAGGTGGTCACCGCCGCCGCCGCGCTCGCCAACGGCGTGGTCACCGACATCGACGCCCCCACCGGCGCGCCCTACCCGTACGTGATGCCCGGCACCACCACCCCGCTCAACAACGACACCACCGCCTGCGACCAGGCCGGGCTCTCGCTCGACGAGGCGATGACGCTCTCCTGCAACAGCGTGATGGGCTACCTCGGCGTGCAGACCGGCCTCGACCGGATGACCGCGATGGCCGGGAACTTCGGCTTCAACGACGCCAGGCTCGACACCCCGGTCCGGGCCGCCCGCTCCAACTTCGACACCGACATGAACAAGTCCCAGCTGGCGCTCTCCTCGATCGGCCAGTACGACACCGCCGCCACCCCGCTGGTGATGGCCATGGTCGCCGCAGGGGCCGCCAACGACGGCCAGGTGATGTACCCCCAGCTCGTCGACAGGCTCACCAAGGCCGACGGCAGCCAGGTCCAACTGATGCACCCCAGCCTGTACCACCAGGCGTTCGGCGCCGGAACCGCCCAGCAGCTAAGGCAGTTGATGGTCAACGTGGTCGAGAACGGCACCGGCCGCAACGCCCGGATCCCCGGCGCCGAGGTCGGCGGCAAGACCGGCACCGCCCAGCACGGCGTCGACAACTCCGGCACCCCGTACGCCTGGTTCATCGCCTGGGCCCGCCCGTCCGGCTCCGCCGCCGTCCCGCCGGTCGCGGTCGCCGTCGTGATCGCCGACAGCCAGGCCACCGACGTCACCGGCGGCGGGCTCGCCGCGCCGATCGCGAAGTCCGTCATGCAGGCCGTGCTCGACAAGTGACCCGGCGCAAACGGCGGAAAAGCGGTGATTTGCTACTGTCCCGGTCTGATTCCCCACCTTCCCCGCCTTCCCCACCTTCCCCACCAGAAGGACACCGATGAGCACCACCCCCCTGCTGCGGCGCAAGCCCGTGGACACCCTGATCGCCGAAGCAGGAGGCACCGGCGCCGGGCAGCTGCGCCGCTCCATCGGGCTCTGGCAGCTCTCCGCGATCGGCATCGGCGCCACCGTCGGCACCGGCATCTTCTTCGTCCTCACCACCTCCGTCCCCGAGGCCGGCCCCGCGGTCGTGCTGTCCTTCGTGATCGCCGCCGTCACGGCCGGCCTCACCGCGCTCTGCTACGCCGAACTCGCCTCCGCGATCCCGGTCTCCGGCTCCTCCTACTCGTACGCGTACGCCACCATGGGCGAGCTCGTCGCCTTCGGGGTCGGCGTCTGCCTGCTGATGGAGTACGGCGTCTCCGCCTCGGCGATCGCCGTGACCTGGGGGCAGTACCTCAACCAGTTCTCCGACCTCGCCTTCGACGTCCACCTGCCCGCCGCGCTCACCGCGCCGCCCGGCGAGGGCGGCGTCTTCAACCTGCCCGCGGTGGTGCTGGTGGTGCTGGTCACCGTCCTGCTGATCCGCGGCGTCGGCGAGTCCGCGAAGGTCAACGCCGTGATGGTGGCGATCAAGCTGGCGATCCTGGTGCTCTTCGTCGCCGTCGGCCTGACCGGCTTCACCGCCGGCAACTTCACCCCGTTCGCGCCCAACGGCTGGGACGGCGTGCAGACCGCCGCCTCCACCATCTTCTTCTCGTTCATCGGCCTCGACGCCGTCTCCACCGCCGGCGAGGAGGTCCGCGACCCGCGCCGCACCCTGCCGCTGGCCATCCTGATCTCGCTGGTCGTCGTCACCGTGTTCTACCTCGCCGTCGCCGTCACCGCGATCGGCGCCCAGCCCTGGGAGCAGTTCGACGGCCAGCAGGCCGGCCTCGCCCAGATCCTGCAGAACGTCACCGGCCAGACCTGGCCCGCACTGGTCTTCGCCGGCGGCGCGATCGTCTCGATCTTCTCGATCACCCTGGTGGTGATCTACGGCCAGACCCGGATCCTCTACGCGATGGGCCGCGACGGACTCCTGCCGCCGCCCTTCACCCGGGTCTCCGCCCGCACCGGCACCCCGGTCTGGAACACCCTGGTGGTCGGCGCCGCGGTGGCGGTGCTCGCCGCGGTCTTCCCGCTGAAACTGCTCGCCGACATGACCTCGATGGGCACCTTGGTGGCGTTCAGCGCGGTGTCGGTGGGCATCATCGTGCTGCGCCGGACCCGCCCCGACCTCCCGCGCGGCTTCAAGGTCCCGTTCTACCCCGTGACCCCGCTGCTCAGCGCGGCCTGCTGCGTCTACCTGATCACCAAGCTGCACACCGACACCTTCGTCGCCTTCGCGATCGTGCTGGCCTGCGCGGCCGTCCTCTACTTCGGCTACAGCGCCAAGCACTCCCGGCTGGCCCGCACTCCCTAGGCTGGCGGGGCCGAACGTTCGAACACGGGAGTGACACCTTGGGCACCACCGGACGCCGCCGTTTCCTCGGGCTGGCCGCGGGTGCCGCGGCGGGCCTCACCGCCTGCGGCCCCGGCGGCCGCCCCGACCGGCCCGCCGCCCCGGCTTCCGGCACCGCGAGTGCCGAGGCCGCCGCCGGCCCTTCCACCGGCTCCGCCGCCGCGCCGGGCCCCGGCCCGTCGGCGAGCGCCGCGGAGAACGCCAGGCCCGGCGACCCGGACTGGCGGATCACCGGCGCCGGGCCCGCCGCGGCGATCGAGGGCTGGGCCGACCGGGTCAGCGTCCTGCCCGGCGAGAGCTTCGGGCTGCACGTGTCCACCACCGCCCCCGGCTACACCGTCACCGCCTACCGGATGGGCTGGTACGGCGGCGCCCGGGCCCGGAAGGTCTGGCGCTCCGACCCGCAACCCGGCACCCGGCAGGCGCCGTTCACCGTCGACAAGGCCACCCGGACGGTCAGCACCGGCTGGTCCCGCACCACCGCCGTGGACACCACCGGCTGGCCCGAGGGCTGCTACCTGCTGCGGCTCGACGCCGTCGGCGGCGCCGGGCAGCGCTACGTCCCGCTGACCGTCCGCTCCCGGAGCACCGCCGGGACGGCCGTCGTGGTCAACGCCGTCACCACCTGGCAGGCGTACAACGAGTGGGGCGGCTACAACCTGTACAACGGCCCCACCGGCGGCCTGCCCACCCGCTCGCTCCAGGTCACCTTCGACCGGCCCTACCAGTACGACGACGGCGCCGGGCTGTTCCTGGTCTACGAGGCCCCGCTGATCGCGCTCGCCGAGAAGCTCGGCGTCCCGCTGTCGTACACCACCGGCATCGACCTCGCCGCCGACCCCGGACTGCTGCACGGCGCCAGGGCGGTCCTCTCGCTCGGCCACGACGAGTACTGGTCGCCCGAGCAGCGGGCCCACGTCACCGCCGCCCGCGACGCCGGGACCCACCTGGCCGTCCTCGGCGCCAACTGCTGCTACCGGCGGGTCCGCTACGAGCCCTCGCCGACCGGGCCCGACCGCACCGTGGTCTGCTGGAAGGGCGCCTGGAAGGACGACCCCGGCTACCGGGCGGGCCACCCCGCCACCACCGACTTCCGCTCCCCGCCCGGCGCCGACCCCGAGTCCTCGCTGCTCGGCGTCCGCTACGACGGCTACCCCGTCGACGCCCCGTACGTCGTCACCGACGCCGGGCACTGGCTGTTCGCCGGCACCGGCGCCAAGAACGGCGACAGCTTCCCGCACCTGGTCGGCGTCGAGTACGACCGGGTCGACCCGTCCTCCCCGACCCCCGCCGGGATCCGGATCCTCGCGCACTCCCCGGTGGTCTGCGAGGGCCGGCACTCGTACGCGGACAGCGCCCTCTACACGGCGGGCAGCGGGGCGCTGGTCTTCGCCACCGGGACCATGCGCTGGGTGGAGTCGCTGGAGGCGACCGGACCGGCGGGCGGCAGCGCGGTCCACGGCATCGACGGCCGGGCGGGGGACTTCACCCGGGCGGTCACCGCGAACCTGCTGCGGAGGTTCGCGGCGACCGGGTAGCCGGGGCCCGCCCGCCGGGGCCTACTTGTTGCCGACGTGCAGCACCTTGGAGACCGCCGGGCCGGCGGCCGCCGAGCCGTGGCCGCCGCCCTGGACCTCGGCGGCGACGGCGAGGTTGCCGGAGTAGGCGGTGAACCAGGAGTTCGCGTCGGCGCTGGAGTCGACCTCGGCGGTGCCGGTCTTCGCGCCGGAACCGGCCGGCAGGGCCGGCTTGACCACGGCGGCGGTGCCGGAGCGGACGGTCTGCACCATCAGCGACTGCAGGCTGCCCAGCACCTCGGGGGAGAGGTTGCGGGCGGCCTTCTTCTGCTCCATGCCGGGCACCAGGATCGGCTGGCGGAACACCCCGGACTGCACGGTCGCCGCGACCGAGGCCATGCCCAGCGGGTTGGCCCGGACCTTGCCCTGGCCGATGAACTCGCTGGCCGCGCCCGCCATGTTGCCCTCGACCGGGATGTCGGTGTCGAAGTTGGACAGGCCGGTCCGCCAGACCAGGCCGAGGCCGAAGACGTCCTTGGCGATCGCCGGCAGGCTGTTCGGCTTGAGGACGTCCTTGCCCTTCTCGATGAAGGAGGTGTTGCAGGAGTTCACGAACGCGTCGGTGAGCGTGTAGTCCGGGTGCGCGCCGGGCTCGTCGTTGGAGATCGACTTGCCGGTGACCATGGTGGTCTCGGGGCAGGGCATCGGGGTGGTCGGCGTGACGCCCGCCTCCAGCAGCGCCGCCGAGGTCAGCACCTTCATGGTCGACCCGGGCGCGGTCGCACCGGAGAAGGCCCGGTTCTGGCCGGTCGACGGGGAGAACGCGTACGCCAGGATGCCGCCGCTGCTGGGCTCGATCGCCACCAGCGAGGCGGGCTTGCCGCCCTGCCCGGCGACGGCCTGCTCGGCGGCGGCCTGCAGGTCGGCGTCCAGGGTGAGCTTCAGGTTCGGGACGGCCTTGGGCTCCTTGAGGGTGAACAGCTTCTCGTCGGCGGTCTTGGCACCGCCGCCGGCCGCCGGGGAGCCGCTCGGGCTGGGCGAGGCGCCGGCGCCGGCGCCGGCGTCCGCCGCCGAGGTGATCACCACGCCGCTGCCGGCGTCCGCCGGGTCGCCGCCCTGCGGGGCCGCCGAGCGGAGCTGGTTGAGCAGGCCGGTCAGCGAGGGGTAGCCGCCGAGCGGCTTGCCCTTGCGGTCGGTGACGGTGGACGGCGCGGCGTACAGCGGCTTGACCGTGATCGTCTCGTTCGCGTCCAGCTTGGGGTGGATGACGCTGGGGGCCCAGTGCACGGCGGCGGTGCCGTCGCTCATCTTGACCACGCCGAGGACGCCGTCGTAGTTCCAGGGGGTGCCGGTCTCGGCGAACTCCACCGAAGCCTTGAAGCTCTCCAGCACGCCGGTCGGCGCCGCCGGGGCGCTCGCGGCGGCGGAGGCGGTGGCCGCGCCGGAGGCGGGCGCGCTCGCGGACTTGGACGCGGCCGGGCTGGGCGCGGTGGTGGGGCCGCCGACGGTGAGGTGGACGGCGCTCGGCTTCACCTTGTCCTGGAAGGACTGCAGGGCGGCCTGCGCCTTGTCCGGGTCGTCGGTGAGCTTGGCGGCCGCGAACAGGTCGCCCTTGGCCCAGGCCTCCAGGAACGCCTTGGCGCCGGACGCGGCGAGCTCCTGGCTGGGCGGCTCGGCCACCACGGTGCGCGGCTTCTTCGCCTCGTCCTTGCCGGACCCGCCGCCCCCGACCAGGGCGTACGCCCCGTAGCCGCCGCCGACGAGCACGGCTGCGGCGACGACGGAGACGCCGATCTTCGCGCCCTTGTTCACGTGGAGTCCCCCATGGTGTGTGGTGGCCGGCTGGGACCGGCGGCCACGACACCATAGGCAGACATCTTCCGTGCACTCACGACACCGAAGCGGTTTGTGACAGTTCCGGTACATGTGAGCGGGTGTGGCGGCCGCCGGGAGCGGGCGGCGGTGCGGTGCGGGTGCCGGGTCAGATCCAGGTGTCGAGCCACATGCGGGCCCGCCACTCGTCCATCGGGATCGTCTGCCCGGTGTAGATCGGGTAGAAGTACAGGAAGTTCCACATGATCGCGACGACCAGCAGCCCGGCGCCGGTGGCCCCGGCCAGCCTGCGGTCGGGCGAGGCGTCGGAGCGGCCGAGGATGCCGCCGATCATCATGGTCACCGCGAGCACCAGGAACGGGACGAAGCAGACCGCGTAGAACAGGAAGATCGTCCGCGCCTGGTAGTTGAACCAGGGCAGGTAGCCGGCGGCCAGCGCGCACAGGATCGCCCCGGCCCGCCAGTCGCGGCGCATCACCCAGCGGTACAGGCAGTAGAGCAGGCCGGCGATGCCCGCCCACCACAGGAACGGGGTGCCGATGGCGAGCACCTCGCGGGCGCACTCGGCGGTGGTGCAGCCGGCCTGGCCGTTCTTCGGCGACTCGTAGAAGAACGAGACCGGGCGGCCGACCAGCAGCCAGCTCCACGGGTTGGACTGGTAGGTGTGCGGGTCGTGCAGGTTGACGTTGAAGTGCCAGATCTCGTGGTGGTAGTGCCACAGGCTGCGGGCCCAGTCCGGCATCCAGCCCCAGGTGTCGCTGGGGTTCAGCGCGGCCCAGTCGCGCAGGTAGCCGCCCTTGCCGCTCTCCGGGGAGGAGAGGATCCAGCCGGTCCAGGTCGCCAGGTAGGTGACGCCGGCGGTCAGGCCGACCGACACCGCCGACCAGGCGAAGTCCCACAGGTCGCGCAGGCCGACCCGGCCGCCGGCCAGCCGGCGGGCCGAGGAGTCCCAGAAGCCGGCCAGCAGCACCAGGGCCAGGATCGCCGGGGCGCCGCTCCACTTGGTGCCGGTCATCAGGCCCAGGCAGACCGCCGCGGCCAGCCGGTACGGGCGCCAGCCGAGGTGCCACCAGTCGGCGCCCAGGCCCTGCTCCAGCCGGGCGGCGAGCCTGGCGCGGCTCTTGTCCCGGTCGACCAGCAGCAGGCCGAACGCGGCCAGGAACCAGAACATCACGATCAGGTCGAGGATCGCGCTGCGGCTGAGCACGAAGTGCAGGCCGTCGACCGACAGCAGCAGGCCGGCCACGCAGCCCAGCAGGGTCGAGCGGAACATCCGGCGGCCGATCCGGGCCAGCATCAGCACCGAGAGGGTGCCGAGCACGGCCACCATGAAGCGCCAGCCGAACGGGGTCATCCCGAACCACTGCTCGCCCAGGCCGATGATCCACTTGCCGACCGGCGGGTGCACCACGAACGCCGCGGTGTCGCTCGGCGACACCACCGGGTTGGGCGCGGTGATCAGCGCGTTGGCGTCGGAGGGCCAGTTGCCCTCGAAGCCCCGGTCCCAGAGCGTGTACGCGTCCTTCGCGTAGTACGTCTCGTCGAAGATCAGCGCGTGCGGGCTGCCCAGGTTCGCGAAGCGCAGCACGCCCGCGAAGAGCGCCACCGCCAGCGGCCCCAGCCAGCCGGCCCACCGGCACAGCCAGGACCACACCGGGTCGGGCAGCCGGACGCCCAGCCGCACCAGCAGCGGGGACGGCGGGACGGTCGCGGGCGTGACGCCCGGGCCGTCCGGCATCGGCGGCACCAACTGCTGCTCCAGCGGCGTGCGCCGCAGCGCCCGGTAGCCCGCGCCGGCCAGCGCCCGGGCCCACCGGGAGGCCGGTTCGGGCTCCGTCCGCGGCGCCGGAACGGCGGCCGGGTCGGCCGGTTCAAGCACGGTCACGCCGCCCCGCTCGGGGTGGTCCATACCACTCTCCATGTCGCCGTTCACGGGCCACATCGTAGGGGCAACGGCGGAAGTCACAAGGGGTCCCCGGCCCTCGCTTGCGACCCGCGCCCCTTCCACCAGCCACGAGGGGCCGCCCGGTAGGGGAGGATGGTGCACGTGACTGGTGTTCTCGTACTGGCAGGTACCCCCATCGGCGACGTCGAGGACGCGCCGCCCCGACTGCGCGCCGAACTCGCCGGCGCCGACGTCATCGCGGCCGAGGACACCCGGCGGCTGCGCCGGCTGACCCAGGCGCTGGGCGTGGTCCCGGCCGGCCGGGTGGTCTCGTACTTCGAGGGCAACGAGGTGGCCCGCACGCCCGAGCTGGTGGCCGCGCTGCTGGACGGTTCCCGGGTGCTGCTGGTCACCGACGCGGGCATGCCCTCGGTCTCCGACCCCGGCTACCGGCTGGTGGACGCCGCCGTCGCGGCCGGGATCAAGGTCACCGCGGTGCCCGGACCGTCCGCGGTGCTGACCGCGCTGGCGCTCTCCGCGCTGCCGGTCGACCGGTTCACCTTCGAGGGCTTCCTGCCGCGCAAGGCCGGCGACCGGGCCCGGCAGCTCGCCCAGGTCGCCGCCGAGCCGCGCACCATGGTGTTCTTCGAGGCCCCGCACCGGATCGCCGAGACGCTCGCCGCGATGGCCGAGGCGTTCGGCGCCGAGCGCTCCGCCGCGGTCTGCCGGGAACTGACCAAGACCTACGAGGAGGTCAGGCGCGGCCCGCTGGCCGAGCTCGCCGCCTGGGCGGCGGACGGCGTCCGCGGCGAGATCACCGTGGTGGTGGCCGGCGCCCCGCCCGCCGCCCCCGAGGAGGTCGGCCCGGCCGAGCTGGCCCGGCGGGTGGCCCGCCGGGAGGAGGCCGGGGAGCGCCGCAAGGAGGCGATCGCGGCGGTCGCCGTCGAGCTGGGGCTGCGCAAGTCGGTCGTGTTCGACGCGGTGGTGGCGGCCAAGCACGCGCCCTGAGCCGGGGCCCCGGCGGCCCGGCCGGTCAGCTTGTATGGCAATGGCCGAAATCGCGCGTACGTTGGAATGAGCACCCCAGCGGTGGGCCAATTCGGGGCCAAGACTTGGCAAGCCGGGCATCGGACGCAGCCGCCCGGGCATTTCCTGGGATGCAGCACCCCGCACCCGGCCGCCAGGACCGGGCGACGGGCTCCGAGCGAAGCGAGGTGGCGCGCATGAGCGACACGATCGACAGCCCCCGGAACGGCGGAGCACCCAGCGGACTCGGCACGACCAGCCGTCCCGCGCCCGTGCAGACGGTCCACGAGGCGTACTCCTTCGCCTGCCTCAACTGCGGCTACGGCTGGGAGCAGGCGTACGACATCGAGCACCACACGGCCAAGGACGGCCACACCGTGGTCGAGTACACGGCGAACGGCGTCCGGGTCCCCTCCCCGCTGCGCGAGCTGGTCTGCCCCGGCTGCGGCGGCGAGCGGGTCCGGATCATGCGGGCCGGCCGGGTGGCCGGCGTCGCCGCCGTCATGAAGAACGGCTCCGGCTACGCCCCCACCGCCGAACCCGAGGGCCCGCCGGTGCCCGCCCGGCTGCGGGCCGGGCTCCGCTGGCTCCGCTGGCTGCGCCGCACCGGCTGACCGCGCCTCCCGCCGGACCGCCCCCGACCGGGGCGGTCCGGGGCGGTCCGGGGCGGTGCGGCCGGTGCGGGGCGGTCCGGGGCGGTGCGGCCGGGCCACTAGGATTCCGGGGTATGGCGGCCTTGGAAGAGCACACCAGCAGCGACGCGTACTACGTCACCACCCCGATCTACTACGTGAACGACCGGCCCCACCTGGGCCACGCGTACACGACCGTGGCGGGCGACGTGCTGACCCGCTGGCACCGGCAGCGCGGCGAGGACGTCTGGTACCTGACCGGCACCGACGAGCACGGCCAGAAGATCCTGCGCACCGCCGAGGCCAACGGCGTCACCCCGCAGGAGTGGTGCGACAAGCTGGTCGGGGAAGCCTGGAAGCCGCTCTGGGAGCACCTGCGGATCGCCAACGACGACTTCATCCGCACCACCGAGGCCCGGCACACCGACCGCGTGCAGGAGTTCGTCCAGGACCTGTACGACAAGGGCGAGATCTACCAGGGCAGCTACACCGGCCCGTACTGCGTCGGCTGCGAGGAGTACAAGCTCCCCGGCGAACTGCTGCCCGGCACCACCGAGGACGAGAAGCTCTGCCCGGTCCACAAGCGCCCGGTCGAGTGGCTGGAGGAGGAGAACTACTTCTTCCGGCTCTCCGCGTACGGCCCGAAGCTGCTGGAGTTCTACGCCGCCAACCCGGACTTCATCCAGCCCGCCTCCGCCCGCAACGAGGTGCTGCGCTTCGTCGAGCAGGACCTCAAGGACCTGTCGATCTCCCGCTCCACCTTCGACTGGGGCGTCCCGCTGCCCTGGGACGCCAAGCACGTCCTGTACGTGTGGGTCGACGCCCTGCAGAACTACATCACCGCCGCCGGCTACGGCAGCGACCCCGAGCGCTTCGCCCGGCTCTGGCCCGCCTCCGTGCACCTGGTCGGCAAGGACATCCTGCGCTTCCACGCCGTCATCTGGCCCGCCATGCTGATGGCCGCCGGACTGCCGCTGCCGCGCCGGGTCGTCGCCAACGGCTGGCTGATGGTCGGCGGCGAGAAGATGAGCAAGTCCAACCTCACCGGCATCGCGCCCACCGACCTGACCTCGCACTTCGGCGTCGACGCGTACCGCTACTACTTCCTGCGGGCCATCCCGTTCGGCACCGACGGGTCCTTCTCCTGGGAGGACTTCACCGCCCGCTACACCTCCGAACTCGCCAACGACTTCGGCAACCTGGCCTCCCGGGTCGCCGCCATGGTCGGCAAGTACTTCGACGGCGCGCTCCCCGCCGCCACCGCGCACGGCCCCGCCGAACAGGCCCTCGCCGACGCGCTGGTGAAGGCCACCGCCGAGGCCGACCGGAAGATCGGCGAGGAACTCGACTTCGCGGGCGGCATCGCCGCCGTCTTCGAGTTCGTCAAGCTGGTCAACGGCTACCTCACCGAGCAGGAGCCCTGGAAGGTCGCCAAGGACACCACCGCGGAGGGACAGGCCCGGCTCGCCACGGTCCTGTACACCGCCGCCGAGGCGCTGCGGGCCACCGCCGTCCTGCTCAACCCGCTGATGCCGGACTCCGCCGCCGAGCTCTGGGACTCGCTCGGCGCCGAGCCCGCGCTCGGCGCCCTCGCCGACCAGCGGATCGCCACCGTCGCCGACTGGGGCCGACTGCCCGCCGGGGCCACCGTCACCAAGGGCGAGATCCTCTTCCCCCGGCTCGAGGAGAAGCCCGCCTGATGGCCGCGAGCAAGGGCAAGAAGGAGCAGGACCGCACCCCGCCGCCGCTCCCCGAGCCGCTGGCCGTCCCGGTCGCCGACTCGCACACCCACCTCGACATGCAGTCCGGAACCCCCGCCGAGGGCCTGGCCCGGGCCGCCGCCGTCGGCGTCACCACCGTCGTCCAGGTCGGCTGCGACGTGCCCGGCTCGCGCTGGGCCGCCGACCTGGCCGCCGAGCACGAGCAGGTGCACGCCGCCGTCGCCCTGCACCCCAACGAGGCGCCCCGGATCTTCCTCGGCGACCCCGACGGCTGGTCCGGGCAGCGGCGGACCCCCGGCGGGCAGGACGCCCTCGACGAGGCGCTCGCCGAGATCGACCGGCTCGCCGCCCTCCCGCACGTCCTCGCCGTCGGCGAGACCGGCCTCGACTACTTCCGCACCGGCCCCGAGGGCGTCGACCTGCAGAAGGAGTCCTTCCGCCGGCACATCGAGATCGCCAAACGGCACGGCAAGGCCCTGGTCATCCACGACCGCGACGCCCACCAGGACGTCATCGCCCTCCTCCTCGAAGAGGGCGCCCCCGAACGCACCGTCTTCCACTGCTACTCCGGCGACGCCGCGATGGCCCGCACCTGCGCCGAACACGGCTGGTACCTCTCCTTCGCCGGCCCCGTCACCTACAAGGCCAACCACGCCCTGCGCGAAGCCCTCACCGCCACCCCCCTCGACCGCGTCCTGATCGAGACCGACGCCCCCTTCCTCACCCCGCACCCCTACCGCGGCCGCCCCAACGCCCCGTACCTGATCCCGGTCACCCTGCGCGCGATGGCCGACCACCTGGCGCTCGGCGAGGACGAGTTGGCGACGGCGATCGCGGCGAACACGGCCCGGGCCTTCGGCTACTGAGGGTGCCCGCAGCGCTACCCTGGCGGCGTGTGGAGCAAGTGGATGAACGCGCCCGCGCGTGGCTGGACCGGCGAAGAGATCGGCGACACCGAGTTCCCGTTCAGCTGGGAGCTGGTGGACGGGCTGGTCACCCCGGTGCCCTTGCACGACTGGTGGCACGACCGCGTTCGAGACTCGTTGAACGCGGCGGTTCGCCCGCAGGCGGTGGAGCCGGTGTCAGTGATCGGCCCCACCACGCTGGTGTTCGATCCGTGCAACTGGGTCCGGCCCGACATGGTGGTGTACGACGCATCGGGCCTTGACGTCCGCACCACTGTCACCCTGCCGCTGAGGTCGGTGCTGCTCACCGTGGAGGTCGTGGTCCCGGCCACCCGATCCACCGACCGCTTCCGCAAACCGGCGCAGTACGCCGGAGGCGGCGTCCCGTCCTACTGGCGCGTCGAGCGCGGGGACGACGACGTCCCCGTCGTGCACGAGTTCCGGCTCGACCCGGAGCAGGGCGTCCACCTCCCCGTCGCCGTGCACGAAGGGTCGCTCCGCACCGAGCTGCCGTTCCCCGTCGAGATCGATCTGAAGCGGCTCGTCAGGCGCTGACCCTTATCCTTGGCGGGTGAGCACCACCGAACCCACCTCCGACGGCCACCTGCTGGGGGCCGCCGACATCCGCGCGCTGGCCGAGGCGTTCGGCGTGAAGCCGACCAAGCAGCGCGGGCAGAACTTCGTCATCGACGGGAACACCGTGCGGCGGATCGTCCGGGCGGCGGGGGTGACGGACGAGGACGCCGTGGTCGAGGTCGGGCCGGGGCTCGGGTCGCTGACGCTGGCGCTGCTGGAGGTGGCGCGGCACGTCACGGCGGTGGAGATCGACCCGGTGCTGGCGCGGCACCTGCCGGACACCGTGCGGGGGCGGATGCCCGCCAAGGCCGACAGCTTCGACCTGGTGCTCAGCGACGCGATGGAGGTCACCGAGCTGCCCGGACCGGCGCCGACCGCGCTGGTCGCGAACCTGCCGTACAACGTCGCCGTGCCGGTGCTGCTGCACATGCTGGAGCACTTCCCGAGCATCGAGCGCACCCTGGTGATGGTGCAGAGCGAGGTCGCCGACCGGCTCGCCGCCAAGCCCGGCAACAAGGTGTACGGCGTCCCGTCGGTGAAGGCCAACTGGTACGCGGACGTGAAGCGCGCCGGGGCGATCGGACGGAACGTGTTCTGGCCCGCGCCGAACGTCGACTCCGGCCTGGTCTCGCTGGTCCGCCGCGACCCGCCGGCCACCACCGCCACCCGGCGCGAGGTGTTCGCCGTCGTGGACGCCGCCTTCGCCCAGCGCCGCAAGACCCTGCGCGCCGCGCTGGCCGGCTGGGCCGGCTCCCCCGCCGCCGCCGAGGAGGCGCTGCGCGGCGCCGGGATCGACCACACGCTGCGCGGCGAGATGCTCACCGTCGAGCAGTTCGCCGCGATCGCCGAGCACAAGCCGAAGACCACCGAGGAGCACTGAGCATGGTCACGGTCCGGGTCCCCGCCAAGGTCAACGTGCAGCTCGGCGTCGGCGGGGTCCGCCCCGACGGCTACCACGACCTGGCGAACGTCTTCTTCGCCGTCGCCCTCGGCGACCAGGTCACCGCCACCCCCGGCACGGGCGTCACGCTCAGCTGCGACGGCCCCGACGCCGCCGCCGTCCCGCTCGACGACAGCAACCTGGCCGCCCGCGCCGCCCGGCTGCTCGCCGCCCGCCACGGCCTCGCCGAACCCGGCGTGCACCTGCACATCGACAAGGCCATCCCGGTGGCCGGCGGGATGGCCGGCGGCAGCGCGGACGGCGCCGCCGCGCTGCTCGCCTGCGACGCGCTGTGGGGCCTGGACACCCCGCTGCCCGTCCTGCTGGAACTGGCCGCCGAACTCGGCTCCGACGTCCCGTTCGCGCTGCTCGGCGGCGTCGCGCTGGGCCGCGGCCGGGGCGAGCTGCTGGAGCCGCTGCCGGTCGCCGGGACGTTCCACTGGGTGTTCGCGGTCGCCGACGGCGGCCTCTCCACCCCGGCGGTCTTCCGCGAGTGCGACCGGCTGCGCGAGGAGTCCGGCCTCGGCTCCTCGATCGACCAGGTCCCCACCCCCGACGCCGACCCGGCGCTGCTCGCCGCCCTCGCCGACGGCGACCCCGTCGCGCTGGCCGCCGCCCTCGCCAACGACCTCCAGGCCGCCGCCGTCTCGCTGCGCCCCTCCCTCGCCGACACCCTGCACGCCGGCACCGAGGCGGGCGCGCTGGCCGCCCTGGTCTCCGGCTCCGGCCCGACCTGCGCCTTCCTCGCCAAGGACGCCGACGCCGCCGCCCACATCGCCGCCGCCCTCCGCGCCTCCGGCACCTGCCGCACCGCCCACCCCACCCACGGCCCGGTCCCGGGCGCCCGGGTGGTCCACACCTCTGCTTGACCTGGAGCGCGCTCCGGGTTCCAGACTCGTCATCGCGGCCCGCACCGGGCGGGCCGCGGAGACGAGGGGAATCCCGGATGCGCAAGCGCACCATCGGAACCGATCCGCGCACCCGTCGCGAGGTCAGCGTGCTGAGCCTGGGGGCGATGCTGTTCGGCACGCTCACCGACGAGGCGACCTCGTTCGCCGTGCTGGACCGGTACGTGGCGGCGGGCGGCAACTTCATCGACACCTCGAACAACTACGCGTACTGGCAGGACGACAGCCAGGGCGGCGCCAGCGAGGAGCTGCTCGGGCGGTGGCGGGCCAGCCGCGGGATCACCGACGAGGTGGTGATCGCGACCAAGCTCGGGGCCCGGCCGAAGGCGCCCGGCACCGGGTTCGTCGAGAACGGCGAGGGCCTGTCGGCGGAGGTGATCCGGGCGTCCTCGGAGGCCAGCCGGAAACGGCTCGGGGTGGAGAAGCTCGACCTGCTGTACGCGCACGTCGAGGACCGGACGGTGTCGCCGGCCGAGACGGTCGAGGCGTTCGGCGCGCTGGTGCGGGAGGGGACGGTCGGGCTGCTGGGCGTCTCCAACCACTGGTCGTGGCGGGTCGAGCGGGCCCGGAACCTCGCCGCGCGGGCCGGGCTCCCGGGGTACGAGGTGCTCCAGTACGGGCACACCTACCTGCGGCGGCGCGGCGACCTGCCCGGCCTGACCTGCGCGGACGGCGACCAGGCCGCCGTCCAGGGCGACCTGGTCACCTACCTCAAGGAGAGCCCCGAGCTCACCCTGGTCGCGTACTCCCCGCTGCTCGGCGGCGGCTACGTCCGGGCCGACAAGCCGCTCGGCCCGTCCTTCGACCACGCGGGCACCCCGGCCCGCCTCGCCGCGCTCGACACCGTGGCGAAGCAGACCGGTGCCACCCGCAACCAGGTGGTGCTGGCCTGGCTGCTCGGCGGCGAACTGCCGGCGATCCCGCTGGTCGGCGCGTCCTCGGTGGCGCAGCTGGACGAGAGCCTGGCCGCGCTGGACCTGGAACTGACCGCCGAGCAGCGCGCGCTGCTGGACCAGGCCCGGTAGCGAGGAGGGGACGGCCGCGCGCGGCACTAGGCTGGAGGCTCGTTCCAGCCCCTTCCTCAGGAGTGCAGCTTCGTGGCCGTCAACCTCGCCACCATCGAGTCCGTCACCAAGGTGTACGGCACCAGGGCCCTGCTGGACGGGGTCAGCCTCGGCGTCAGCGAGGGCGACCGGATCGGTGTGGTGGGCCGCAACGGTGACGGCAAGACGACGCTGATCCGGATGCTCGCCAAGCTGGAGGAGCCGGACAGCGGGCGGATCACCCACTCCGGCGGGCTGCAGCTGGCCGTGCTGACCCAGCACGACTCGCTGGACCCCGAGGCCACCATCCGGCACGAGGTGATCGCCGGCCGGGCCGACCACGAGTGGCTGGGCGACGCCCGGATCCGCGACATCATCCAGGGCCTGTTCGGCGGCCTCGACCTGCCCGGGTTCGCCGACGGCCTGGACACCGTGATCGGCCCGCTCTCCGGCGGCGAGCGCCGCCGGATCGCGCTCGCCAAGCTGCTGCTCGGCGAGCCCGACCTGGTGGTGCTGGACGAGCCCACCAACCACCTCGACGTCGAGGGCATCGCCTGGCTCGCCAAGCACCTGCAGAACCGCCGCTCCGCGCTGGTCTGCGTCACCCACGACCGCTGGTTCCTGGACCAGGTCTGCACCCGGATGTGGGACGTCCAGCGCGGCGAGGTCCGCGAGTACGAGGGCGGCTACTCGGACTACGTGTTCGCCCGCGCCGAGCGCTCCCGGATCGAGGCCACCGAGGAGCAGAAGCGGCAGAACCTGGCCCGCAAGGAGCTGGCCTGGCTGCGCCGCGGCGCCCCCGCCCGCACCTCCAAGCCGCGCTACCGGATCGAGGCCGCGAACGCGCTGATCGCGGACGTGCCGGAGCCGCGCGACAAGTCCGAGCTGATGAAGTTCGCCAACGCCCGGCTCGGCCGCACCGTCTTCGACCTGGAGGACGTGACCGTCAAAGCCGGCGACAAGCTGCTGTTGGAGCGCCTCACCTGGCAGCTCGGCCCCGGCGACCGGATCGGCCTGCTCGGCGTCAACGGCGCCGGCAAGACCTCGCTGCTGCGGGCGATGCAGGCCGCGTACGCCACCGAGGGCGACGTGCAGCCGGCCGGCGGCGTGATCAAGGTCGGCAAGACCGTCCGGCTGGCGTACCTCTCGCAGGAGGTCGCCGAGCTGGACCCGACCACCCGCGTCCTCCAGGCCGTCGAGCAGGTCCGCGGCCGGGTCGACCTCGGCAAGGGCCGGGAGATGAGCGCCGGGCAGCTGTGCGAGCAGTTCGGCTTCGGCAAGGACAAGCAGTGGACGCCGGTCGGCGACCTCTCCGGCGGCGAGCGCCGCCGGCTCCAGCTGCTGCGGCTGCTGATGGACGAGCCGAACGTGCTGTTCCTCGACGAGCCCACCAACGACCTCGACATCGAGACCCTCAACCAGCTGGAGGACCTGCTCGACGGCTGGCCCGGCTCGATGGTCGTGATCAGCCACGACCGGTTCTTCGTCGAGCGCACCACCGACACCGCGTACGCGCTGCTCGGCGACCGCCGGATGCGGATGCTCCCGGGCGGCGTCGACGAGTACCTGGAGCGCCGCACCGCGATGGCCGAGGCCGCCGCCGCGAGCGCCGCCGCCCAGCTGCCGGCCGCGCCGGAGACCTCCGGCCTGTCGGCGGGCGACCTGCGGGCCGCGAAGAAGGAGCTGCAGAAGCTGGAGCGGCAGATCGCCAAGCTGGACGAGCAGGAGTCCAAGCTGCACGCCCAACTCGCCGAGCACGCCGCCGACTTCTCCAAGGTCGCCGAGCTGGACGCGAAGCTGCGCAAGGTCCGGGAGGAGAAGGAGGAGCTGGAGCTGTCCTGGCTGGAGCTGGCCGAGCAGGTCTGACCGCCGGGCCGCGGCGGGCGGCGCCGCTCAGCCGAGCAGCACGTCCAGCTCGTCGGCGGCCCGGGCCAGCGCGCTGCGCTCCGGGTCGTGCGGGCCGGTCGGCCGGGCGGCGAGGCCGGCCGGCGGGCGGTGGGCGCGGGCGGCGCCGGTGAGCCGGTCCAGCGAGTCCAGCACCCGTTCGATCACCTCGGGCTCGGGCCGCCGCCCGCCGTAGCGCAGTTGCGCGGCGTACGCGGCGACCGCCCCGGAGAGCCGCTCCAGCGCGGCGGTGGCGGGCACCCACTGCTCGGCCAGCCGCCCGGCCGGCGGGGGTTCGGCCAGACCCAGGTTGACCTGCTGCCGGGCGTCGGCCAGCGCCCGGTAGGCGGTGCGGCGCAGCCACACCTCGGCGACCGGCTCGACCCGGGCCACCGCCGCCAGGTAGGCCCGGACGGCGGCCGCGGCGGTGACGATGCCCGGCTCGATCCGGTGCGAGGGCCGCTCGGGCCACAGCAGGTAGCCGAACAGCAGCACGATGCCGCTGCCCAGCGCGGTGTCCAGCACCCGCGGCCAGAACTCGGCGGCGCCGCTCTCGCCGCCGAGCTGCACCAGCAGCAGCGCGACCGGCGTCATCACGATGGTGTTCACCCCGTAGTGCACGGCCGCCGAGTACGGCAGCAGCGCCACGCACAGCGCCACCGCCAGGCTCAGCGCCCAGGAGTCGGTGGTGACCGCGAGCAGCACCGCGGTCACCGCGATGCCCAGCACCGTCCCGAGCGCCCGGCTGACCGCCCGCTGGAACACCGAGCCGAGGTCCGGCTTGAGGACGAACGCCACCGTCATCGGCACCCAGTAACTGCGGCTCAGCGTCAGCCCGTTCACCGCCGCCTCGGCGACCGCCACGCACAGCGCCACCCGCAGCCCGTAGCGCACCGAGCCGCGGGACAGCAGCCGCACCCGCAGCCGCCACGGGTCCGGCGGCGGCGGGACGGCGGTGTCCAGCGGCGCCCAGCGGCCCGCGACGGTGTCGGCGGCGGCCCGCAGCGCGGTGTCGAACGCCGTCCGGGACGGCGTGTCGGGCCGCCAGTGCGGGTACCCGGGCTCGGGGCCGCCGGTGATCTGCGCGGCCAGCCGGGCCGGCAGCGCGGCCACCTCCGGCGGGACCGGCCGCCAGGCCCACAGCAGCCCGGCCGCCGCCTCGGTGGCGCCCAGCGCGGCCTCGTACGAGCGGCGCAGCCAGTGCAGCCGGGCCGACTCGCGGCGGCCCGGGCGGGGCGGCGGCAGCAGGTCCTGCATCTGGTTGAGCCGGCCGGTGAGCAGTCGGCGGGCGGCCGCGCCGTCCGGGGTGCCGAGGGCGGTCAGCAGGCCGCCGAGCGCCAGGTAGACCTCGGCCAGCGCCCGGGTCCGCGGGTCCGAGCGGACGTCGGTGCGGTAGCGCACCCCCAGCAGCAGGACCAGCGCGGCGCCGCACGGCATCATCGCGGGCGCCGCCCACCACGGGTGCGGCAGCGCCATCCCGCCGCCCAGCGAGGCCGAGACCAGCAGCAGCATCCCGGCCGCCGAGCCGCGCGGCCCGGTCGCCGACAGCGCCCCGCCGGCGAAGCCCACCGCGGTCAGTGCCAGCCCGGTCTCCAGCCCGCCCGCGCCCCGGTGCTGGAGCTCCGCGCCGATCAGCATGCCGGTCGCCGAGGCGGCCAGCGCGAGGGCGATCCGGGGCGCCCGCAGCCGCAGCGGCTCCACCCGGTCGTTCATCGTCGCGTGCATCGCGCCCAGCGCCGCGAACACCCCCAGCGACAGCCGGTCGAACAGCAGCCCGAGCCCCAGCGGCACCGCCATCCCCAGCGCCGCCCGCGCCATCAGCGCCCACGGCACGGCCGGCCGGGTCGGCCGCAGGGCCAGCGCCCACCAGGCGGAGGGGTCGCCGGAAGCACGGCTGCGGCCGGGGGCTGGCACAGGATCACGCGCCTTCGCTGCACGGGAGTTCGCGGCTGCTGGGCGACATTGCACGGCAGATCGGGTCTTCTCGGGCAGTTTAGCCCTCCGACCAGGCCGAAGCCGATTTCCCATGAGGTCGGCGGAGCATGTAATGTCTTCCTCGTCGCAAGGGGAACCGCCAGGTGCCCGGAGCAACAAGCCCCTATAGCTCAGTCGGTAGAGCGTCTCCATGGTAAGGAGAAGGTCTGCGGTTCGATTCCGCATGGGGGCTCAGACAGGAAGGCCCCGCCGCGAGGCGGGGCCTTCCGCGTTTTCCCCTCCCCGTCCGGGTCCTCCCTGCCCGCGCGTTTCCCCGGGACCGGTTCCGGAGGGCCTCTGGCGGGCCGGGCGATTGTGCGCTCTGATGGTGCGTCTGTCGAGCCGGGAGGGGAGGGACGGATGAGTGCGCGGCTCGTGGTGGCGGACGACCACCGGTTGATGGCCGAGGCGCTGGGCTCGGCCCTGCAGCAGCGCGGGCACCGGGTGCTGGGCGTCGGGTCGCCGAGCGCGGCGGTGTCGGAGCTGGTGGCGGGGCGCCGCCCGGAGGTGTGCCTGCTGGGGACGGCGGGCGGGCCGGAGGATCCGTTCGAGCCGCTGCGCCGGCTGCGGCGGGAGCGGCCGGAGATCGCGGTGGTGGTGCTGGGGCCGCTGGGCGCGCCGGGGCGGGTCGCGGCGGCGTTCGCCGCGGGGGCGGCCGGCTACGTGCGCAGCGACGAGCGGATCGAGGTGGTGGACCGGGCGATCGCCCGGGTCCGGGCCGGCGAGGTGGCGGTCGCGGTGGACGTGCTGCGGGCCGCGTTCGAGCACCTGCTGTGGCCGGTGGCGGAGCCGGACGACGAGGCGCTGCGGCTGCTGCGGCTGCTGACCCGGCGGGAGGTCCAGGTGCTGGCCCGGATCGCGGACGGCGAGGACACCGCGGCGATCGCCGCCGCGATGCGGATCGCGCCGTCGACGGCCCGCACGCACGTCCAGCGGGTGCTGACCAAGCTGGGCGCGCGCTCCCGGCTGGAGGCCGCCGCGCTGGCGGCCCGGACCGGGCTGCTCGACCAACTGGCCTGAGAGGAAGCGGAGTTCGGCGCCCACGGGCGGCGGGGGCGGCGGCCGGCGGCCGGGCGCCGGCGGTGCGGGCGGCCCGACGTTCCGGACGGGGGCCCCGGGGCGGGTGTTCTATGCTCCGGACGAGGAACACCCGAGAGTTGTGCGGAGGTCGAAGAGGCATGGGCAAGTACCTGGTCACGGGCGGAGCCGGCTACGTCGGGAGCGTGGTGGCGGCGCACCTGCTGGAGGCGGGGCACTCGGTGACGGTGCTGGACGACCTGTCGACCGGGTTCGCGGCGGGCGTGCCGGACGGCGCCGAGTTCGTCCGCGGCCGGATCCAGGACGCCGCCGAGGTGCTGGACCCGTCCTTCGACGGCGTGCTGCACTTCGCGGCCTCCTCGCAGGTCGGCGAGTCGGTGGCGGACCCGGAGAAGTACTGGCGCAACAACGTGGCCGGTTCGCTCGAACTGGTGACGGCGATGCGCAAGGCCGGCGTCGGCACGCTGGTCTTCTCCTCCACCGCCGCGGTCTACGGGGAGCCGGAGGAGGTCCCGATCAAGGAGACCGCCCGCACCTCGCCGACCAACACCTACGGCGCGACCAAGCTGGCGGTCGACCACCTGATCACCTCGGAGGCGACCGCGCACGGCCTGGCCGCCGTCAGCCTGCGCTACTTCAACGTGGCGGGCGCGTACGGGCGGTTCGGCGAGCGGCACGAGCCGGAGTCGCACCTGATCCCGCTGGTCTTCCAGGCGGCGCTCGGCCAGCGCCCCGACATCGCGGTGTTCGGCGACGACTACCCGACCCCGGACGGCACCTGCGTGCGCGACTACATCCACATCGCCGACCTGGCGCGGGCGCACCTGCTGGCGCTGGCCGCGGCCAAGCCGGGCGAGCACCTGATCTGCAACCTGGGCAACGGCACCGGCTTCTCGGTGCGCGAGGTGATCGAGTCGGTCAAGCGGGTCACCGGCCGCGAGATCCCGGTCCGGACGGCCGGGCGGCGCCCCGGCGACCCGGCCGTGCTGGTCGCCGCCGCCGACCGCGCCCGGGAGGCCCTCGGCTGGACGCCCGAGCGCCCCGAACTGGACCGGATCGTCGCCGACGCCTGGGAGTTCACCCTCGCCCACCGCGCCTGAACCCCTCGCCGCCGCGCCTGACCTGGCGGATCCCCGGCCGGTGACCAGGCGGCTCCCCGGCCGGCCCGAAAGCCCCGAAGACCCTGTGTACAGGAACTTCACCAAACCCCCACGCCGTGGCGGCGCCCGCCCGTAGGCTGAGTGCGGCACCGGTGGGGGTCGGGCCACGAGCAGGGGGGCAGGACGATGGGGCGTACGCGCGTCCTGGTGGTCGACGGCCACCGGATCTTCGCCGAGGCGCTCGCCACGGCACTGGCCGCCGAACCCGACGTGGACGTCGGGGCGGCGGGCAGCGCGGCGGCGGCCGAACGCGCACTGGAACGGGCGGTGGCCGAACACCGCCCGTACGACGTGGTGCTGGTCGACGTCGACCTGGGCGCCGCGCCGCCACCCCGCGCCCAGGCGGCGTTACCCGCGCCCCGGCGCACCCCGCCCGGGTCCGCCGGGCGCTCCGCCGCCGGGCCGCCCGCCACCGGGGTGCCCGCGCAGGCCGCCGCACCGCCGGCCGCCGCGCCCACCGCACCGTCCGCCGGCCGGCCCGAGGAGGCCAGGTCGCTGACCGACGGGATCGCCCTGGTCGCCCGGATCCGGCGGGCCCACCCCGATGTCCGGGCCGTCCTGCTGGCCGCCGCGGACGACCCGCAGCGGGCCGCCCGCGCCCTCCAGGCCGGGGCCAACGGCTGGGTGGCGCGCGAGAGTTCGCTCGGCGCGCTGATGACCGTGGTGCGCGGCGTGCGCCGGGACGAGACCCACCTGCCGCCCGCACTGCTGACCGGAGTGGTCCGGGAGCTGACCTCGGCCCGCCGGGACCGCTCGGAGAGCGAGCGGCTGGTCGCCGCCCTCACCCCGCGCGAGGAGGAGGTGCTGCGCTGCATGGTCGCCGGCCTGGGCCGGCAGGCCGTCGCCGAGCGGCTGTTCCTCTCCCCGCACACCGTCCGCACCCACATGCAGAACGTCCTGGGCAAGCTGGGCGTCCACTCGACCCTCGCGGCGGTCGCGGTCGCCCGCCGGGCCGGGATCGCGCCGTCCGAACCGCCCGCCCCCGTCCCCCCACCGACCGTGGCCTCGACCGCAGGCCCCGGCGCGGGCTGAACCAGCCGCGCCCCATCCCGCACGTTCCACTCCGCGAGTCCAGGGAGACCGGAGGTTCAGATGTCGCCGCACCCCACTGCCGCACGCCCGGACGGGGACCGTACCCGCCTGCCCGCCCAGCGGGCCGGCTCGACCGGCCTGCGCACCCTGGTCGTCGGCGCCGGCGCCGCCGGGACCGCCCTGGTCCGCGACCTGGGCCGGACGCCCGAGTTCGGCCTCACCCCGGTCGGCGTCCTGGACGACGACCCGGCCAAGGCCGGCCTGGACGTCTCCGGCAGCCCCGTCCTCGGCCCGCTCGCCGAACTCACCGGGCTGGCCCTCGCGCACGACGCCCAGGTCGTCGTCCTCGCCATCCCCGGCCTCCCGCACCAGCGGGTCCGCGAACTCGCCACCGCCGCGGCCGCCGCCGGCGCCGCCGTCCGCTACCTGCCGTCCTTCCTGTCGGCGCTGCGCCGCGAGGTGGTCGGCTCCGACATGCGCACCCTGGACGTCAACCGGCTGATCGGCCGGCACGAGGTGCACGTGGTCTCGCCGGACGTCCGCACGGTGATCGAGGGCCGCCGGGTGCTGGTGACCGGCGCCGGCGGTTCGATCGGCAGCGAACTGTGCCGGCAGGTCCAGGCGTTCGGGCCGGCCGCGCTCTACATGCTCGACCACGACGAGTCGAACCTGCACCGGCTCCAGCTCGACATCTGGGGCGAGGCGCTGCTCACCGACGAGTCGCTGGTGATCGCCGACATCCGGGACCGCCCCCGGATCCAGCAGATCTTCCGCGACCTGCGCCCCGACGTGGTCTTCCACGCCGCCGCGCACAAGCACCTGCCGCTGCTGGAGCGCCACCCCAGCGAGGCGGTCAAGTCCAACGTGCTCGGCACCGACCACCTGGTGGAGGCCGCGCTGGCCACCGGCGTCGAGCGCTTCGTGCTGATCTCCACCGACAAGGCCGCCGACCCGACGTCGGTGCTCGGCGCGAGCAAGCGGCTGGCCGAGCTGATCGTCCAGGCCAACGCCCGGGACGCCCGCAACCTCGGCACCGGCGTCTTCGCCGCCGTCCGCTTCGGCAACGTGCTCGGCTCGCGCGGCTCGCTGCTCTCCGTGCTGGAGGAGCAGCTGCGCAGCGGCGGCCCGGTCACCGTCACCCACCCCGACGTCACCCGCTTCTTCATGACCATCGAGGAGGCGGTCGGCCTGGTCCTGGAGGCCGGGCGGATGGCCGAGGGCGGCGAGGTGTTCGTCCTCGACATGGGCGAGCCGGTCCGGATCGTCGACCTGGTGCACAACTTCGCCGAACAGGTCCAACTCGGCGCGGACGAGGTCGAGATCCGCTACACCGGCCTGCGCGCCGGGGAGAAGCTCAACGAGGCGCTGTTCTCCGACGCCGAGGAGCGCCTCCCCACCGCCCACCCGCGGATCTTCGCCACCGCCGCCGACCACGCCACCGCCCCCGAGGACCTGGCCGGCGGCCTCACCGGCCTGTACGGCGCGGCCACCGTCAACTCCGACCCCGAGGTCCGCGAGCGCCTGGCGGCGCTGCTGCCCGGCTACCAGACCGCCCCCGCCAGGACGCCCGCGCTGGCGACGCCGTACCCGGACGGGTTCTAGCGGGCGGGGGACTGGCGGGAGCTTCGGCCCGGCCCCCTTCGCGCGCCCGGGGCGGCACTAGCCGGCGCGGTCGAAGGGGGCGACCAGGCTGCGGAGCAGGGCGGCGAGTTCGGTCTGCTGGGCGGGGGCGAGCTGGGCGAGGATCTCGCGCTCGTGCGAGAGCAGGCCGGCCAGGGCCTGGTCGGCCTGGTCGCGGCCGGCGTCGGTGAGGCGGACCAGGACGCCGCGCCGGTCGTCGGGGTCGGGCAGGCGGACGACCAGGCCCTTGGCGGTGAGGCGGTCGATCCGGTTGGTCATGGTGCCGGAGGTGACCAGGGTCTGGGTGAGGAGCTGGCCGGGGGAGAGCTGGTAGGGGTCCCCGGCGCGGCGCAGCGCGGTGAGGACGTCGAACTCCCAGGGTTCGAGGCCGTGCTCGGCGAAGGCGGTGCGGCGGGCCCGGTCCAGGTGGCGGGCGAGCCGGCTCACCCGACTGAGGACCTCTAGCGGTTCCACGTCGAGGTCGGGGCGCTCTCGGCGCCATGCTGCGACCAGGCGGTCGACCTCGTCCTCCATGGCGATCAGTGTATCGGGGGGTGTGTCGATGTGAAGTCTCTTGACATCAAGAGATAACAAAGGAAATCTCGACCGTAACAGAGATATCTTGACGTCGAGATACTTTCGGGAGCCCGCCATGCCCGCCCACTGGGACGCCGACCAGTACCTGCGCTACGCCGACCTGCGCAATCGCCCGTTCGCCGACCTGCTCGCCCGGGTCCCCGACCTGCCGCCCGCCCCCACCGTGCTCGACCTCGGCTGCGGCCCCGGCAACTCCACCGCCGCGCTCCGCCGCCGCTGGCCGGACGCCCGGCTCATCGGCCTGGACACCTCGCCCGAGCTGCTGGCGAAGGCCCGCGGCGCCGACGGCGAACCCACCGCCGCCTACCGCGAGCAGGACGTCGCGGCGTACGACCCGGCGCCCGAGCGGCCCGACCTGATCGCCTCCAACGCCGCCCTGCACTGGATGGACACCCCGACCGCCGACCACCTGGAGCTGCTGCCGCGCTGGGCCGCCGCGCTGCGCCCCGGCGGGGTGATCGCCTTCCAACTGCCCGGCAACTTCGCCGCCCCCAGCCACACCCTGCTCGCCGACCTGCGCCGCACCCCGCGCTGGCGCGACCGGCTGGCCGCCGCCCGCCCGGACGCCTCCTGCCACGAACCCGACCGCTACGCCCGGACGCTGCTCGCGGCCGGCTGCGCCGCCGACGTCTGGGAGACCACGTACACGATGGTGCTGCCGGGCCCCGACCCGGTGCTGGAGTGGGTCAAGGGCTCCACCCTGCGCCCGGTGCTCGACCTGCTGCCGGAGCCGGCCGAACGGGCCGCGTTCCTGGCCGAGTACGGGGCGCTGCTGCGCGCCGCGTACCCGGCGACCCGGCACGGCACGCTGTTCCCGTTCCGCCGGGTCCTCGCGGTCGCCGTGAAGGGCTGACGGGGGCTCACTTCGCGCCCGGCAGCGCCGGGTGGCGGCCCAGCACGACCACGCCGACCACGATCGCGGCCATCCCGGCGCTCTGCCAGGCCAGCGCCCCCGGGGAGAGCCGCAGCCGGTCGCCGAGGAAGCCGACCGCGCAGGCGATCCCGGCCAGCGGCTGGGCGGCGGTCAGCGCGGGCAGCGACATCCGCAGCGGCGCCGCCTCGAACGCGGACTGCACCAGCAGCAGGCCGACCACGCCGATCCCGAGCACCGCGTACGGCGGCCAGGAGGCCAGCGCGGCCGCCGCGCCGTCCCGGTCGACCCGGTCGAAGGTGGTCCGGGTCAGCGCGTCCTGGAGGCCGTAGAGCAGGCCGGCGGCCAGCGCCAGCAGGGTGGCCTCCTCGAACAGCGGCAGCCGGCGGGCCACCGAGACCAGCAGCAGGGCCAGCCCGGCGACGGTGCCGACCACCAGCCAGTGCCGCAGCGGCCCGGCCGCCGGGCCGCCGCCCTCGGGCCGGCCGGCCGCGATGAACGCGGTGACGCCGAGGGCGATCAGCGCGACGCCGATCCAGCCGGAGCGGCCCAGCCGGGTGCCGGTGAGCCGGCCGGCCAGCAGCATCGCCCAGACCAGGTTGGTGGCCAGCAGCGGCTCGACCAGGGCCACCTCGCCCGCGCCGAGGGCCAGCGCGGACAGCACCTGGCCGCCGATCATGAAGGCGATGCCGAGCAGCCAGTCCGGCATCCGCACCAGGTCGAGCAGCAGCCGCCAGCGCAGCAGGTCGCCGCTGGGCGCGCGCTGGGCGGCGTGCTGCTGCAGGACGAACCCGGCGCCCAGGCAGCAGGCGGCGCCGAGGGCCAGCAGGAAGACCGCCACGGGCGCTCCTGTCGTGCGGGTCGGCCCGGCCCCGCCGGGGCCCGGGCCGGGCGTCAGTTCTTCCGCTCGCCGACCAGCTTGGGGTGCCGCTCCAGGCCCTCCAGGCCGTGCCAGGCGAGGTTGACCAGGTGGGCGGCGACCTCCGCCTTGCCGGGCTTGCGGACCTCCAGCCACCACTGCCCGGTCAGCGCCACCATGCCGACCAGCATCTGCGAGTACATCGGGGCCAGCCGGGGGTCGAAGCCGCGGGACTTGAACTCCAGGCCCAGGATGTCCTCGACCTGGGTGGCGATGTCGCCGATCAGCGAGGCGAACGAGCCGGTGGACTGGGCCACCGGGGAGTCCCGGACCAGGATCTTGAAGCCGTCGGTCGAGGTGTCGATGTAGTCCATCAGCGCGAACGCGGCCTGCTCCAGCAGCTCGCGGGAGTGCCCGCCGGTGAGCGCGCCGGTGACCATGTCGAGCAGCAGCTGCATCTCGCGGTCGACCACCACCGCGTACAGGCCCTCCTTGCCGCCGAAGTGCTCGTACACCACGGGCTTGGAGACCCCGGCGCGCTCGGCGATCTCCTCCACCGAGGTGCCGTCGTAGCCGCGTTCGGCGAAGACCGACCGGCCGATCTCCAGCAGCTGCTCGCGGCGCTGCTTGCCGGTCATCCGCACCCGGCCGCCGGTCTTGCCCCCGCCGCGGCGCGAGGGCTGTCGATGGCCGGTGCTGTCTCCGTTGGTCCCGTTCACCCCTCCATCATGCTGTAGGCGCTGACTCATGCGGCGCGGCGGGCGGCGATCCGCTCCGCGCCGGGCCAGCGGACGTCGCGCGCCCAGCCCGCCCGCTCGAACCAGCGGATGACCCGGGCGGAGGAGTCGACCTGGCCGCGGAGCACGCCGTGCCGGGCCGAGGTGGGGTCGGCGTGGTGCAGGTTGTGCCAGGACTCGCCGCAGGACAGCACCGCCAGCCACCACACGTTGCCGGACCGGTCGCGGGACCGGAACGGGCGCGAACCCACCGCGTGGCAGATCGAGTTGATCGACCAGGTGACGTGGTGCAGCAGCGCGACCCGGACCAGCGAGCCCCAGAAGAAGGCGGACAGCGCGCCCTGCCAGCTCCAGGTGGCCAGGCCGCCGACCAGCGGCGGCAGGGCCAGCGAGAGCAGCGTCCAGAGCCAGAACAGCCGGGAGACCGCCCTTATCGCCGGGTCGCGGACCAGGTCGGGCGCGTAGGTGAGCTGCGGGGTCTGCTCCTCGTCGAACAGCCAGCCCGTGTGCGCCCACCACAGGCCCTTGAGCAGGGCCGGCAGGTTCTCGCCGTAGCGCCACGGCGAGTGCGGGTCGCCGTCCTTGTCGGAGTAGCGGTGGTGCTTGCGGTGGTCGGCGACCCAGCGCACCAGCGGGCCCTCGACGGCCATCGAGCCGGCCACCGCCAGGGCCAGCCGCAGCGGCCGGTTGGCCTTGAAGGCGCCGTGGGTGAAGTAGCGGTGGTAGCCGACGGTGATGCCGTGGCAGGTGAGGAAGTACATGCCGACCGCGAGGCCGGCGTCCAGCCAGGACAGCCCGCGGCCCCAGGCCAGCGGGACGGCGGCGAGCAGCGCCGCGAACGGCAGGGCGATGAACAGGCCCAGGGTGGCGCGCTCCAGCGCGCCCTGTCTCTCGCCGCCCCTGGTGGCGGAGAGCGTGGTGGCGGTGCGGGCGTCCTCGGCGGTGCGGGCGTCCTCGGCGGCGCGCGGCGGCGCCTGCCCGGCCTGGATGGTCATGGCGCTTCCCGGGGGGAGAGGGGGACCGGCGGGTACCTGGTACCTACGTTTCCGTAACCTACGGCATCGTAGGTACCGCTCCGGGGCAAGCGGAAGGCCCCGGGGCGCACGTGTCGCACTGTTCGCCCGCCGGATCCCGGCCGGTCGTCGGACGGGGTGCCGCGCGTCGTTCGCGTGCCTTGGCGGAAGGTGGTGGAGCTACGGGCCGTCAACCCGTAGGCTGTGCTGGGCGCGCGAGCGCGCCTTTCCGCCGTGGTGTAATGGCAGCACAGGGCCCTTTGGAGGCCTTTGTCTGGGTTCGAATCCTAGCGGCGGAGCCCTGCCGGGCCTGCTGGGGCCCGTTCCGATCGGCCCCGTACCGTTTCGGACGGTTTCCGTTCCTTTTCTCTCGGTATTCTCGGTGCGCCCTCAACCCCGCATCAGACCGAGGAGTCTCCCCGCGTGAGTGCCAACCAGCCCGCTGCCGTGATCGTGCTCGCCGCCGGCGGCGGCACGCGTATGAAGTCCAAGGCGCTGCCGAAGGTGCTGCACGAGATCTGCGGGCGCTCCCTGGTGGGCCACGCGGTCAGTGCCGCCGGGGAGTTGACGCCCGGTCAGCTGGTCGTGGTGATCGGCCACCTGCGCGAGCTGGTCCAGGCCCACCTGGCCGAGCACTACCCGGCCGCCCGCCCGGTCGTCCAGACCGAGCAGAACGGCACCGGCCACGCCGTGCGCACCGCGCTGGAGGCGCTCGCCGCCGACGGCGTGGAGCTGGACGGCACCGTGCTGGTCACCACCGGCGACGCCCCGCTGCTCACCGGCGCCACCCTGGCCGCGCTGGCCGACGCGCACGCCGCCCAGGGCAACGGCGTCACCGTGCTGACCGCGAGGGTCCCCGACGCGACCGGCTACGGCCGGATCCTGCGCGGCCCGGACGGCGCGGTCGCCGCGATCGTCGAGCACAAGGACGCCAGTGCCGAGCAGCTGGCGGTCGACGAGATCAACTCCGGGGTGTTCGCCTTCGACGCCAAGCTGCTGGCGCTCGCCCTCTCGCTGGTCGGCACCGACAACGCGCAGGGCGAGGAGTACCTGACCGACACCCTGGAGATCCTCCGCCGCGAGGGCCACCGGGTCGGCGCGGTGGTCGCCGCCGACCACCGGGAGATCGTCGGCATCAACGACCGGGTGCAGCTCGCCGAGGCCCGCCGGCTGCTCAACGACCGCCTGCTGGAGAACGCCATGCGGGCCGGCGTGACCGTGGTCGACCCGGCCTCCACCTGGCTGGACGTCCAGGTGACGTACGAGCCGGACGCGCTGGTCCACCCGAACACCCAGCTGCACGGCGCCACCCACCTGGGCGAGGGCTGCGAGGTCGGCCCGAACAGCACGCTGACCGCCACCTCGGTCGGCGCCGGCGCCCGTGTGAGCAACACCACGGCCGACCGCGCCGAGATCGGCCCGGAGGCGTCCGTCGGCCCGTACGCGTACCTGCGGCCGGGCACGAAGCTGGCCCGGAAGGCGAAGGCCGGCACCTACGTCGAGATCAAGAACTCGGAGCTCGGCGAAGGGGCGAAGGTCCCGCACCTGTCGTACATCGGGGACGCGACGATCGGCGAGGGCAGCAACATCGGTGCGGCGTCCGTCACAGTCAACTACGACGGCGTCGACAAGCACCGGACGGTCATCGGGGCCCACTGCCGCACGGGTTCCGACAACATGTTCATCGCTCCGGTGACGGTCGGTGACGGGTCCTACACGGCCGCCGGATCGGTGATCACCCACGACGTACCTGCGGGTTCGCTCGGTGTCGCGCGCGCCCAGCAGCGCAACATCCCGGGCTGGGTCGAGCGGAAGCGGCCCGGTTCGGCCTCCGCCCGGGCGGCCGCCGAGGCAGGTGGGGCGCAGTAGGACCGGGCGGTCGGACGGGGCGGTCGGGGATCTTGAGGAGTGGTCCCCGGCCGTCGGACCGCGCGCGGGGCGCGTAACCTGAAGTACATACGTGCGCCATCGGGCCTCTTCGGCCGTGCCTCGGCGTACTCACCCAGAGTGGCAATACACGAGGAGACGGTGCAGTGAGCGGGATCACGACCTCCGGCGAGAAGAAGCTGAAACTTTTCTCCGGCCGTGCCCACCACGAACTTGCCGAGGAGGTCGCCCGCGAACTGGGCACCGAACTCGTCCCGACCAAGGCGCTGGACTTCGCCAACGGCGAGATCTACGTCCGCTTCCTGGACTCCGCCCGCGGCGCGGACTGCTTCGTGATCCAGAGCCACACGGCTCCGATCAACCAGTGGATCATGGAGCAGCTGATCATGATCGACGCGCTCAAGCGCGCGTCGGCCCGCAGCATCACCGCGATCCTGCCGTTCTACGGCTACGCCCGCCAGGACAAGAAGCACCTCGGCCGCGAGCCGATCTCGGCCCGCCTGATCGCCGACCTGCTCCGCACGGCCGGCGCCGACCGGCTGATGGCCGTGGACCTGCACACCGCGCAGATCCAGGGCTTCTTCGACGGCCCGGTGGACCACCTGTTCGCGCTGCCGATGCTGGCCGACTACGTCGGCAACCGGGTCCCCGACCGCTCCAAGCTGACCATCGTCTCCCCGGACGCCGGCCGGGTGAAGGTCGCCGACCAGTGGTGCGACCGGCTGGACGCCCCGCTGGCGATCATCCACAAGCGCCGGGACATGACGCAGGCCAACACCATCCTCTCCGCCGAGGTGGTCGGCGACGTCCGCGACCGGGTCTGCGTCCTGGTCGACGACATGATCGACACCGCCGGCACCATCTGCGCCGCCGCCGACGCGCTGTTCGACGCCGGCGCCGCCGACGTCATCGTCGCGGCCACCCACGGCGTGCTCTCCGGCCCCGCCGCGGACCGGCTGAAGAACTCCCGGGTCAGCGAGTTCGTGTTCACCAACACCCTGCCGACCCCGGCCCAGCTCCAGCTGGACAAGATCACCACGCTGTCGATCGCCCCGTCGATCGCCGCCGCGGTGCGCGAGGTGTTCGAGGACGGCTCGGTCACCAGCCTCTTCGAGGGCGTGCACTGACCTTTCGCGGGCGCGTCGGCCCCGCGACCGGCCCCCGGCTCCGACACGGAGCCGGGGGCCGATTTCACGTCCGCGCCACACCCCGGTTAGTCTTGGGAGACTGCTCGGCGAGGGATGCCCATTCGGTGCTCCGTGATCGACGCGCGAGAACGATGCGCCTTGATCGAACCGCCGAGCGTCCCCCCAACTGGTATTGAGGGTGTGGCCCGGCGGTTCTGTCGTTCCTGCACCCCTTCGCTTCACGAGGAGTGCAGTCGTGTCCGAGATCCGCCTTGCCGCCGAGTCCCGCACCGAGTTCGGCAAGGGTGCCGCCCGTCGTGCCCGCCGTGCCGGCTTCGTCCCCGGTGTCGTCTACGGCCACGGCCACGCCCCGGTGCACCTGAACCTGCCGGGCCACGACCTGATGATGGCGCTCAAGACCCCGAACGCCCTGCTGGTCGTCCCGATCGAGGGCAAGGACGAGTTCGTGCTGCCGAAGGCCGTGCAGCGCGAGGCCATCAAGCGCACCATCGAGCACGTCGACCTGCTGCTGGTCAAGCGCGGCGAGAAGGTCACCGTCGAGATCCCGGTCCACACCGAGGGCGAGCTGGCCCCCGGCGGCAACCTGATCGAGAACGTGCTGAACGCCCTCCCGATCGAGGCCGAGGCCACCCACCTGCCCGAGTCGGTCACCGTCTCGGTCGAGGGCCTGGAGGCCGGCGCCGCCATCACCGCCGGCGACATCGCCCTCCCGTCCGGCGTCTCGCTGGCCGTCGAGGCCGACGCCGTCGTGCTCCAGGTCATCGGCGCCCAGGCCCCCGAGGCCACCGAGGACGAGGCCGCCGACGAGGCCGAGGCCACCGAGGTCGTCGAGGGCTGACCACCGCCCCTGCCGCTGCCCCGGCCGCCCCGCCCCGCGCGGGACGGCCGGGGCAGCGGCGTGTCCGGGATGATGTGACGGTACGGAGAACACCCGCGTGAGGAGCGGCATGAGCGAGTACGACGGCCCCTGGCTGGTGGTGGGCCTCGGCAACCCCGGCAAGGAGTACGCCCGCAACCGGCACAACATCGGCTTCATGGTGGTCGAGCTGCTGGCCCAGCGGGCGGGCGCGAAGTTCAAGGCCCACAAGAGCCGCGCCCAGGTCGCCGAGGGGCGGCTGGCCGGCCGGCGGGTGGTGCTCGCCGAGCCGATGAGCTTCATGAACCTCTCCGGCGGCCCGGTCACCGCGCTGCGCGACTTCTACAAGGTCCCCACCTCGGCGATCGTCGCCGTCCACGACGAACTCGACCTCGACTACGCGGCCCTGCGGCTGAAGACCGGCGGCGGCGACAACGGCCACAACGGCCTCAAGTCGATGACCAAGTCGCTCGGCCCCGACTACCACCGGGTCCGCTGCGGCATCGGCCGCCCGCCCGGCCGGATGGAGGTCGCCGACTTCGTCCTCAAGGACTTCTCGTCCACCGAGCGCAAGGACCTCGACTGGTTCGTCGACCGCGCCGCCGACGCCGTCGAGGCGCTGCTCTCGGACGGCCTGGAGCGGGCCCAGCAGAACTACAACTCCTGACCCCGGGGGAGGAGTTGTGACCGAGGTCACATTCGATTCCGGAGGGTGATGGCGGGCCGACGGGCCCCGAGGGCGCCCTCCGGTGGCCTTCCACAATAGTCAACTTTTGGTGATTCCAACGTTACTGATAGTCAATTTCCTTGGGGGGCATGCCAGTTGGTATGCCCCCCGCCCGTTCGGCCGATGCTTAGATGGTTTCCGTGCACCGCGTCCGCCCTCGGGCGGGCGCCCGCAATGTCTGGGGGGATATCCATGGAAACCGCTATCGCCTACGAGGAGCTGACAGCCAGGGAACGGGAGGTCTTCGACCTGCTCGGCAAGGGCCTGTCGAACGCCGAGATCGCCGACCGGCTGGTCGTGAGCGGCTCGACGGTGAAGGCCCACCTGGCCCGGATCCTGATCAAGACCGGGGCGGAGACGCGCACCCGGGCGGCGCTGATGGCGCAGCGCCTGCACCACCAAGTGTGTCCGAACGGCCAATGGTGCCGGTGCGGTTGAGCCGCTGGAATTGGTTCGAGCCCGAATCCGGGCCGACCGAACCACTCTCGCGATGAGGGGATCCGCCATGCTCAAGACCCGCTCGCTGCGCGCACTCGCGGTGGCCGTCGCGGCCACCGCCGCGCTCTCGCTCGGCGTCGGCGCCGCCAACGCCACCGACCTGCCCGGCGACTACACCACCGCCGTGAAGCTCCGGGCCGACTCCAACACCAGCGCCACCGCCTACGGCGTGGGCTACCCGGGCCAGGGCAACGTCTCGCACTGCTACAAGGGCGGGACCACCGTGGGCGGCAACAGCTTCTGGGACTGGAACACGGACAAGGCGACCGGCGTGACCGGCTACAGCGCCGAGTTCTACCTGACCCAGGGGTACGCCCAGCCGACCCACTGCTGACCCACCGGCGGTGACCGACACCGCCGGTGAACACCTCGGTGTCCCTCGCCCTCCCGCAATGAGGGCGAGGGGCACCGCGGCAGAAGCCTATCCGCCTTCCGTGTCGAGGAATCCCGGTGATGAAGAAGCGTTTTCCGGCGGCCGTGCTGCCGCTCCTGCTGTCGGCGGCGGCTCTGGTGGGCTGCTCGTCCTCGGGCGGTACCGGTGGCACCGGTGGAGGGGGCGGAGGGGGCGGCCAGCCGGCCGGGCAGCCGCCGAAAGTGACGGCCACGCCCACGCCGACCTCCGGTACCCAGTTGGCCGAACTGCCGCTGGTCGCCTTCCTGAAGGACGCGGACGGCGACCGGACCATCGACCGGGCCACCGACCTGCTGACCCAGGACTGCATGCACCGGCTCGGCTTCGCCGGCTGGAAGACCGACACCACCCTGCCGGTCGGCAAACCGGTGGAGACCGCCGGTGACTACGGCTACCTGGACGAGGCCCAGGCCGCTCAGTACGGGTTCCGGTCCGCCGCCGCGCTCAAGGGCAAGCCCACTGACGGCCCACGGATGCAGCCCGGCGAGCTGGCGGCCCTCACCGGCAGCGACGGCGCGGGCAACGCGGCGCCCGGCAACGTCCCGCAGGGCGGTTGCGGCGGGGAGGCGTTCCGCACGATCCGGGCGGGCCTCGACAAGCCGGCCGGGTCGGTCTACGACGACCTGATGGGCGACTCCTACCAGCGCACCGCCAGTGACAGCCGGGTCGTCGACGGCATCAGGGCCTGGTCGGACTGCATGAAGCAGAAGGGCTTCACCTACAGCACCCCGAAGGCGCTCAGCGTCGAAGCCTGGGGCCCGCAGGTCACCCAGCGGGAGATCGACACCGCCAAGGCCGACGTCGCCTGCACCAAGCAGACCAACCTGCCCGGTATCGCGTTCGCCGTGCAGAGCGCCATCCAGCAGCAGCAGATCGAGCAGCACCAGCAGCAGTTGAAGGCCGAGAAGGACTTCAAGGCCGGCCAGGTGCGCAAGGCCGCCGAGATCCTGCGGAGCAAGGGCCAGTGAGGGCCCGGGCCGCCGCCGGGGTGCTGCTGGTGCTCGCGCTCGCCGCCGCCGGCTGCGGGGCGCCGGAGCGGGCGGCCCCGCCGTACGGGGTCGGGCCGGACGGGGAGCGGCTGGAGGAGCCGGACGGCGAGGTTCGGGCGGCCTACCTCGGGTACTGGGACGCCTGGCTGGCGGCCTACCGGAACCCCGGCGCGGCCGACGACGGGCTGGCCGGGCACGCCGGGCCGCCCTGGCTGGACGCCGCCCGCGCCACCCTCGCCGAGGCGCGCCGCGCGCACCAGCACAACGAGGGGACGGTCGAGCACCGGCTGGTCGGGATGGCCGCCGAGGGGCAGAGCCGGCTGGTCTACGACTGCGTGGAGCTGTCCGGCTGGCGGATCCACGACGACCGCACCGGCGCGCCGCTGCCCGGCCAGCTCACCGACAAGCGCCGGCAGCTCGCCGTGCTGACCCTGAACCGGGTCGACGGCCGCTGGGTCGTCACCAACAGCCGCAAGCCCGTGCCCTGCGAACCGCGGGACGACGGGAGGACACCGTGAGGCGGGAGCGCACCATGCCGCTGCGCAGGGCGAAGCCGGACCAGGACGGGCCGGCCGACCAGGACGGATCGGGGCCGGGACCGGAGCCAGGACCGGGGCCGGGGCCGGGGCCGACGGGCGGGACGGGCCGCCGGCGCCGGCTGGTGGTGCTGGTCGCGGTCGGCGCGGCGGTGGTCTCCGGGGCCGGGCTGGGCGCGGCCACGCTGGTGAAGTCGCCGGAGCAGGCCGCGGCGGACGCCAAGCCGCCCGCCGCGTCGGTGCTGACCGCGCCGGTGGTGCAGCGGGTGCTGGCCAACACCACGGTGCTGCGCGGGACGTTCGCCGCCGGGCAGACCTTCGCCGTGCAGCCCGCCGCGGTGGCGCCCTCGACCGGCGGGCCCGGCGGCGGCACGCCCGTGGTCAGCGCGCTGAAGGCGGCCGCGGGCGACACCGTGCAGAGCCGGCAGGTGATCGCGGAGGTGTCGGGGCGGCCGGTGTTCGTGCTGCCCGGGACGATCCCCGCCTACCGGGACATGCAGCCCGGCCAGTCCGGCGACGACATCGCCCAACTGCAGAACGTGCTCAAGGGGTTGGGCATCTCCACCGGCGGCGACGCCAAGGGCGTGTTCGGCGCGGGCACCAAGACCGCGGTCGGCAGGCTGTACCAGCAGCTCGGCTACCCGGCGGCGGTCACCGGCGAGGCCACCGCCGCGGCCGTGCACACCGCCCAGCAGGCCGTCCAGGAGCAGCAGCAGGTCGTCCAGGACCTGCAGGACGGCGCCACCGCGGCCGCCGGCACCGCCGGCACCGCCGACACCGGTGGCGGCAAGGGCGGGGCGAGCGCCCCGGCGGCCGCTGACAGTGCCACCCGACTGGCGCGCGCGAAGACCCTGTTGACGCAGAAGCAGCAGGAGCTGGCGCAGGCCCAGGCCAAGGACGGGCCGCAACTGCCGCTCTCCGAGGTGCTGTTCCTGCCCTCGCTGCCGGCCCGGGTCGCCGCCGTCCCGGCGAAGGTCGGCGACAAGGTCGCCGCCCCCGTGATGACGCTCACCGCGGGCGGCCTGAACCTCACCGGCCACCTGCCGCCCGCCGACGCGGCCCTGGTCAAGCCGGGGATGAAGGTCACCGTGCTGTCCGAGTCGACCGGCCGGGAGCTGGCCGCCAAGGTCGGCGGGGTCGGCGCGCCGGTCACCCCGGGCGCCGGCACGGGCACGGGCGCCGTCGCGGGCGCCGGCCAGGAGCCCGCGGCCGGGGCCGGGGCCGGGGGCAGCCCGTACGCGCCGGTCACGGTCCTCCCGGACAGCCCGTGGGACCCGGGGCTGGACGGGCAGGACGTGCGGATCACCATCGTCGAGGCGGCCACCTCGGGCGAGGTGCTGGCGGTGCCGTCCTCGGCGATCAGCTCCTCGGTCGACGGCCGCACCACGGTCACCGTGGTCGCCGCCGACCGCAGCCGCCGCGAGGTCGAGGTGACGGCCGGGGTGATCGCCGACAACTTCGTCCAGGTCACGGCCAAGGAAGGCGAGTTGCAGCCCGGTGACCAGGTGCTGGTCGGCGTCGCGCAGGCCCGCCCGCCCGGGGCGTCCGGCGGTACGGGCGGCGCGGGCGGTACGAGCGCCGGGGTCGGGGCCGGCTGATGGCGGCCCCGGTCATCCGGCTGCACGGAGTGTCACGCACCTTCCCCGGCCCGCCGCCGGTCACCGCGCTGCACCCCGCCGACCTGGAGATCGCCCGCGGCGAGTACGTCGCGGTGACCGGCCCCTCCGGCTCCGGCAAGTCGACCTTCCTCAACCTGCTCGGCCTGCTCGACCGGCCCAGCGGCGGCACGTACGAGCTCGACGGGATCGACACCGGCGCGCTCCCCGAGTCGCGGCGCACCTCGCTGCGCGGCGCCCGGATCGGGTTCGTGTTCCAGTCCTTCCACCTGCTGCCCTACCGGACCGCCCTGGAGAACGTGGTGCTCGGCCAGGTCTACAACCGCACCCCGCGCGAGGGGCGGCGCGCCGCCGCCCGCGCCGTGCTCGAACGGGTCGGCCTCGGGCACCGGATCGAGGCGCTGCCGTCCCGGATGTCCGGCGGCGAGCGCCAGCGGGTCGCGATCGCCCGGGCCCTGGTCAACCAGCCCTCGCTGCTGCTCTGCGACGAACCCACCGGCAACCTCGACTCGGCGACCGCCGGCAAGGTGATGGAGCTCTTCGAGGAACTGCACGCCGGCGGCCTGACCCTGCTGGTCATCACCCACGACCGGGACGTCGCCGCGCGCGCCCGGCGCACCGTCACCATCCGGGACGGCCGACTGCACGACGCGGAGGAGGTGGCCGCCCCGTGAAGAGCCCGCTGAAGCGCCCCGGGAGGAGCCCGGAGCGGCCCCCGCGGAGCCCGGAGCGGCCCGCGGCGGACGACCGGGTGCCGCTGTCCCGGCTGTCCCTCGCCGACCTGTTCGGCGAGGCGCTGTCCGGCATGGTGCAGCGGCCCGGCCGCTCGGTGCTGACCCTGCTCGGCACCGTGCTGGGCGTCGGCGCGTTCGTCGCCGTGCTCGGCCTCACCTCCACCGCCTCCGGGCAGATCGGCAAGCGCTTCTCGCTGCTGGAGAACACCACCGTCACGCTGGTCGACAACGGCGCCCCGGCCCCCGGCCAGCGCGGCGACCCGCGCGCCCCCGTGGACTTCCCCGCCGACGCCGACACCCGGGTCGCCGGGCTGAACGGCGCCCGCGCCGCCGGCGTCTACTGGCCGGCCCCGCTGGAGAACCCGCGGATCTCCTCCTCGCCCGCCGCCGGCAGCGACGACGGCGGCGGCCTCGGCCTGTACGCCGCCTCCCCGGGCCTGTTCGACGCGATGGAGACCGGGCTGCAGGCCGGCACCACCTACAACCGCTTCCACGCCGAGCACGGCATGCGGGTCGCCGTCCTCGGCTCCACCGCCGCCGCCCGGCTCGGCATCAGCCGGCTCGACGCCCAGCCCGCGGTCTTCGTCAACGGCGTCGGCTTCACCGTCATCGGGATCATCGGCGACACCCGGCGGCTCCCGCAGACCCTGCTCGGCGTGCTGGTGCCCGACACCACCGCCCGGACGCTGTGGGGCGACCCGCAGCCGCTCGAACAGGGCCGGGCCCGGATGCTGGTGCGCACCGACGTCGGCGCCGCCCCGCTGGTCGCCGGGCAGGCCCCGACCGCGCTGCGCCCCGAGCAGCCGGGCCTGTTCGCCGCCACCGCCCCGCCCGACCCGCACGGCCTGCGCGACTCCGTCGCCGACGACCTGACCGGCCTGTTCCTGCTGCTGGCCGCGATCTGCCTGGTGATCGGCGCGGTCGGGATCGCCAACACCACCCTGGTCGCCGTCCTGGAGCGGACCGGCGAGATCGGGCTGCGCCGGGCGCTCGGGGCCCGGCCGCGGCACGTCGCCGCGCAGTTCCTCACCGAGTCGACGGTGCTCGGCACCCTCGGCGGGCTGGTCGGCACCGCGATCGGGGTGGCCGTGGTGGTGTCGGTGGCGCTGGCCCGGGACTGGACCGCCGTCCTGCAGACCTGGACGGTGCTGCCGGCGCCGCTGGCCGGCAGTCTGGTCGGCCTGCTGGCGGGCCTCTACCCGTCGCTGCGGGCCGCCACCGTGGAGCCGGCCGAGGCGCTCCGCCGGTGACCGGGCCCCGACCACGTTCCGTACACAACGTTCATGCAACGCTTGCCGGGAGGAAGCTGACCTGGGGTCAGAAACGTCACCCGATCGGATACCGTCGGAACCGGTACAGCGAAGGATTGAAGTGCCGTCTATGGGGGTAAAGACCGTGATCCGGTCAAAGCGCGTGGGCAAGGTCGTCGGAGGCACCGTGCTGTGCCTGGCCGCCGGGGGGTGGGCCGCCGGGGCCGCCGCGGCCGCCGAGCCCACCACCGGTCCCGAGCCCGCCGCGGCCCGGCTGGCCCCGCCCGCCGGCTCGGTCGGCTCGGCCGGCCTGTACGCGGTCGGCGGCGGCCTGGTGGTGGTGGCCGGCGGCGCGGCCACGTGGCTGCGCAAGCGCCGCGGCGCCTGAGCGCGCGACGCGACGAACGGCGGCGGCCCGCCCCCTCGGAGAGCGAGGGGGCGGGCCGCCGTTCGCGCGGGCGGGGCCCGGTCAGCCGGTGTTGCGCAGGCCGGCCGCGATGCCGTTCACGGTGAGCAGCAGCGCGCGGGCGCGCAGCGGGTCCTCCGGGCGGCCGGCCGCGACCTCCTCGCGCTGCCGGCGCAGCAGCGCGACCTGCAGGTAGGAGATCGGGTCGAGGTAGGCGTCGCGGACGGTGAAGGTCTGCTTCAGGACGTCGTTGTGCTCCAGCAGTTCGCTCTCGCCGGTCAGCCGGAGCACCTCGCGCAGGGTGAGGTCGTGCTCGGCGACGATCTGCTCGAAGACGTGGTGCAGCTCGGCGGGGACGAGCTGCTCGACGTAGTGCCGGGCGATCCGCAGGTCGGTCTTGGCCAGCGTCATCGCGACGTTGGACAGGAAGTTGCGGAAGAAGTGCCAGTTGCCGTGCATCTCGTCGAGCACGTCGCCCAGGCCGGCCTCGCGGGCGGCGGCCAGGCCGGAGCCGACGCCGTACCAGCCGGGCACGATCTGCCGGGACTGGGTCCAGCCGAACACCCACGGGATGGCCCGCAGGCCGTCCAGCCCGGCGCCGCTGTCGGGGCGGCGGGACGGGCGCGAGCCGAGGTGCAGCGAGGCGAGCTGGTCGACCGGCGTCGCGGCGAAGAAGTACTTCGGCAGGTCCTCCTGCTCGACCAGGGCCCGGTAGGCGGTGTGCGCGGCCTCGGAGACCCGGTCCATCGCGGCGTCCCAGCGGGCCAGCTCCTCCGGGGCCTGCCGGGGCGCGGTGTGCAGCGCGGACGCGGCCAGTGTGGCGGAGAGGGTCAGCTCCAGGTTCTCCCGGGCCAGCGAGGGCAGCAGGTACTTGTCGGAGATCACCTCGCCCTGCTCGGTGACCTTGATCTCGCCCTCCAGGGTGCCCCACGGCTGGGCCAGGATCGCCTCGTGCGAGGGGCCGCCGCCGCGGCCGACGGTGCCGCCGCGGCCGTGGAAGAGCCGCAGCCGGATGCCGTAGCGGTGCGCGACGTCGCGCAGCCGGCGCTGGGCGCGGTGGATCTCCCACTGTGAGGTGGTGATGCCGCCGAACTTGGAGGAGTCCGAGTAGCCGAGCATGACCTCCTGGACGTCGCCGCGCAGCGACACCAGCAGCCGGTACGACGGGTCGGAGAGCATCTCGTCCAGGATCCGGTCGGCCTCCTGGAGCTCGTCGGTGGTCTCCAGCAGCGGCACGATGCCGATCTTGGCGATGCCCGCGTGCAGGTCGATCAGGCCGGCCTCGCGGGCCAGCACGGCGGCCGCGAAGACGTCGTCCGCGCCCTGGCACATCGAGATGATGTACGACTCGACGATCTCGTCGCCGAAGCGCTCGAAGCCCTCGCGGATGGTGGTGAACACGCCCAGCGTCTTGGCGCCCGCGGCGTCCAGCGGCGCCGGGGTGGGGGCCAGCGGGCGGCGCGAGCGCATCTCCTTGGAGAGCAGGCGCTGGCGGTACTCGCGCGGCATGTCGGTGTAGCGCCAGGCCTCCTCGCCGAGTCGGTCGAAGAGCTGGCCGAGCGCGTGGTGGTGGGCCTCGGCGTGCTCGCGGACGTCCATGGTGGCGAGCTGCAGGCCGAACGCCTCGATGGTGCGGATCGTCCGGGCCAGCCGGCCGTCGGCGATCAGGCCGCCGCGGTGCGCCCGCAGCGAGTCCTGGACCAGGCGCAGGTCGGCGATCAGGTCGCGGGTGCCGACGTAGTCGCGGCCCGGGGTGGGCGCGGTGCCGGCGGCGAGGCGGTCGCGGGTGTTCTCCAGCTTGATCCGGATGCAGGTGGCCTTGAGCCGGTACGGCTCCTCGGCGTTCATCCGCTTGTAGCGCGGGCTCAGCTCGGGCAGGTGCGCCAGGTCGGCGTCCAGCGAGGCCAGCAGCTCCTCGGAGGCGCCGGCCAGCCGGACCGAGGTGGAGAGCGAGGCGCGCAGGTCGTCGACCGCCTCCAGGGCGTCCTTGATGCCGTACTCGTGCTGCAGGTTGAGGACGTCCCAGGTGACCCGCGGGGTGACGTTCGGGTTGCCGTCGCGGTCGCCGCCGATCCAGGTGCCGAAGGTCAGCGGGCGGACGCCCTCGGGCAGGGTCAGGCCGACCCGGGCCAGCTCCTCGTGCAGCTCCTCCAGTACCTCCGGGACGGCCTCGCGGTACAGCTCGTCCAGGTAGTAGACGGCGTTGCGGGCCTCGTCGGTGGGCTCCGGGCGGGCGATCCGCAGCTCGTCGGTCTGCCACAGCAGGTCGATCACCTCGGCGAGCCGGCGGTCGGCCTGGCGGCGGGCCGAGGTCTGCCGGGCGCTGTCGACCCGGCCGGTGGCGGCCTGCTCGCGGTGGATCCGCTCCAGCAGCTCGCCGACCCGGCGCAGCTTGTTCAGCACCGAGCGGCGGGCCGCCTCGGTCGGGTGCGCGGTGAACACCGGGCGGACCGAGAGGTTGGCCAGGGTGTCGGCCAGGTGCTTGGGGTCCGCCTCCTTCAGCTGGTCGACGGTCTGCGAGAGCACCGAGCCCTCCAGGGCCCGGCGGGCGGCGAACTCGCGGCCGCGGTGCACCTGCTCGGTGACGTTCGCCAGGTGGAAGTAGGTCGAGAAGGCGCGCACCAGCTTCGCGGCGGTGTCCAGGTCGATCTCCGCGAGCAGCTGCGCCGTCGCCTCGCCGTCGGTGCGGCTCAGCAGGCGCACCTGCTCGACCAGGCCCAGCAGTTCGGGGCCCTCCTGGCGCACGAGGGTCTCCCCGAGCAGGTCGCCGAGGCGGCGGATGTCCGCACGCAGCGCGGCGTTGTCCGCGTCGGCGATCGAGGAGGGGCTGTCCGCCGGAGTGGGGACCGGAGCGGTCACGGCTGTCTCCCTGTGGTGGTGGGGTTCGGCAACGGCTCTGACATCACCGCGGTGCGGGTGACGGGTGCGGACCGCGCTGTCCGACGGGCAACAGCATAGGTGGCACGGGGTGCCAGCACGGAGAGGTGGCCGGATGGCGGACAGGTCGGCCCGCCGGGCGGTGCGGCCCGGGGCGTGCGGCGCTGCGGCCCGGGGCGCGCGGCGGTGCGGCCGGGGGCGTTCGGTGGTGCGGCCCGGGCGTTCGCGGCCCCGGCGGGCGAGGGGGCGCGGGACGGGCGGGAGGGCGCCGTCCGGCCCGGGCCCCTTGCGTATCGTGTCGGTCATGAGTGAGAAGCCGGCGGGGGACGGCCTGTGGTGGTGGGCACGGAGGCGGAGCGCGGCGCTGGACGTCGCGCTGGCGGCGGTGTCGGCGGCGGAGTGCGCCGCCGGGGCGTACGGACTGGTCCGGGACAGACTGCACGCGGGCCCGCCCGTCACCGTGCTGTGCGTGGTGCTCGGGGCGCTCGCCGGGGCGTCGCTGCTGGTGCGGCGGCGCTGGCCGGTGGTGCCGGTGGTGGTGGCGCTGGTCTTCGTGCCGGGGTTCTTCGGCGTGGTGCTGCTGGTGGTGTCGCTGTACACGCTCGCGGCGACCTGGGAGTGGCCGACCCGGCGGGTCCGGGTGGTGGTGCTGTCCGCGGTCGCCATGGTGGAGACCTTCGGCATGGTGCTGTTCGCGATGACCGCGCCCGCCAAGAACCCGCCGCCGGCCGAGCAGCTCCCGCCGACCTGGGTCTACCCGGTGATCGCCGCGTTCGTCGCGGTCGGCATGGCCGTCGCCCCGATGGTGACCGGCCTGTACGTGGGCGCCCGGCGCCGCCTGGTCGAGTCGCTGCAGGACCGCGCGCTCGGCCTGGAGGCCGAGCTGACCCTGCTCGCCGAGCAGGCCAGGGAGCGCGCCTGGCGGGCCCGGGCCGAGGAGCGCACCCGGATCGCCCGCGAGATGCACGACGTGGTCGCGCACCGGGTCAGCCTGATGGTGGTGCACGCGGCCGCGGTGGAGCGGATCGTCCCCAAGGACCCGGTGCGGGCCCAGCAGTCCGCCCAGCTGATCGGCGAGACCGGCCGGCAGGCGCTGGACGAGCTGCGCGAGATCCTCGGCGTGCTGCGGATGACCGAGCCGCAGGAGCAGGTGGAGGCCCCGGTCGGCGGCCTGCCGGAGCTGCCGGAGCTGGTCGAGCAGTCCCGGGTGGCCGGCATGGCGGTGTCGCTGACGGTCAGCGGCGAACGGCTGGAGTACGTCGCCGAGGCCGAGCAGACCGCGTACCGGGTGGTCCAGGAGGGTCTGACCAACGCCCACAAGTACGCCGGCGGGGCCCGGGTCGCGGTGCTGCTGGCGTACGTGCCGAACGGGGTGCGGGTGTCGGTGGTCAACGAGTGCCCGGGCGGGGCGGCGCCGGTGGCGCTGCCCAGCGGCGGCAACGGGCTGGTCGGCATGCGCGAGCGGGTGGTCGCGCTCGGCGGGGCGTTCCACGCCGGGCCGGAGGACGGCGGCGGGTTCCGGGTCGAGGCGGTGCTGCCGTCCCGGCTGCGGCGCGCGCTCAAGCCCCTGGACTAGCCTCCCTCGGCCGGGGCGGTGCGCAGCCGGGACGGGGCGCGGCCGAGGACCAGGGTGCCGATCGCCCGGTCGACGCTCGGGCCGAGGAACCACTCGCCCGCGTGGTCGAGGCTGTAGACCCGGCCGTGCTCGTCGATGGCCAGCAGGGCCTGCCCGAACCGCTCCTCGCCGAGCGGGGCGAGCCGGGTGTCCAGCGCGCGGCCGAGGTCGGCGAGGGTGCGCGGGGCGTGCAGGCCGCAGCGCGGGTCGAGCAGGAACGGGGTGCGGGCCAGGGTGTCGCCCGGCCCCGGTACGTCGAAGGCCAGGCCGCCGAACTCCGCCCAGGCTTCGATCGCGGCCGGGAACACCGCGTGCTGCGGGTCCAGCGGGCCGCCGTACGCGACCAGGGCGTCGGCCCACTGCTCGGCCTGCCGGATCTCCCAGCGGCCCGGGTGCCAGCCGGCCTGCTTGAGGGCGGCGGCCACGTCGGCCGGGAAGCGGGGCTGGGTGCGGACGGTGCTGGCGTTCAGGGCGTGCTCCGGTGCGTCGGGGACAGGGCGGGGGGTTCTCAGCGGGCGGGCGGCCCGACCTCCACGCTGGCCACGTTCAGGTGGTCCAGCAGCGGGGCGCAGGAGCGGCACGGCGGGGCGTGCGTGCCGTGCGCCGGGTCGCCCTCCTCGCGGATCCGCAGCGTGGTCATCCGGGCCCCCTTGAGCGCCTTGCGGGCCTCCTGCACCGTCATCGGCTTGCGCGCGGCCCGCTTCGAGCGGGACGCGTCGACCTGCCCCAGGTACTGGGAGAGCAGCGCGGCCTCCGGGCAGCGGCCCGCGAAGCGCTCGCGCTTGTCCACCGGCAGCGCCGCCAGGAACTCGCCGACCAGCGGGTGCAGCATCGGCGGCAGTTCGGACTTCTCCCCGGCCAGCGTGTGCACCTCGCCGCCGCGCAGCGACAGCGCGGCCGCGACGGCGGGCAGCAGGCTGTCGCGCTGGTGGCGCAACACGGGCGGCGGGCCCGACTGGTCCATGACTGCTCCTCGGCGTTGGTGCGGCGCACCGGCAGTTCTCCGCTGCCGGGGGTCTGCTGACGGACGGTGTGGATCACGCAGGGTAGCCGTCCCCACTGACAGTGAATCCTCACCCCAGAGCATCCAGCCTGCCAAACCGTTTCGCGCCGCGCCGCGCCGGGGTCGGGACACGGGGCGCGCGGAGGTGTACGGAGGGCCGAACTGCCGCCCCGCGCGCCCCTGGTGGGCTGCACCGGTTTTGCCGATTGTGCCCCGATGGGCCCGGCCGGGCCGGTACCGTTCGAGCGACGCGGCGGCAAGGGGGGTCTTGCGATGGGGTCGAACGTCGTGGCGCACGAGGCGCCAGGGGAACACGTGCCCACACCGGGCAGCACCGAACAGCAACCCGACCGGCGGATCGGCCTGGCCGTGATCGGCGCCGGCTACTGGGGCCCGAACCTGGTCCGCAACGCCCAGCAGACCGCCGCGCTGCGGCTGCACTGGCTGTGCGACCTCGACGAGCAGCGCTCCCGCAAGGTCCTCGGCGAGTACTCCACGGTCGCCACCACCACCTCGTACGAGCAGGTGCTCGCGGACGAGCGGGTGCAGGCGGTGGCCATCGCCACCCCGGCCGGCGCGCACCACCGGCTGGCCCGGGCCGCCCTGGAGGCCGGCAAGCACGTGCTGGTGGAGAAGCCGATCACCACCACCGTCGAGGAGGCCGCCGACCTGGTGGCCCTCGCCGAGGAGCGCGGCCTGGCCCTGATGTGCGACCACACCTTCTGCTACACGCCGGTGGTCCGCCGGATCCGCGAGCTGGTGCACGGCGGCGAGATCGGCGACGTCCAGTTCTTCGACTCGGTGCGGATCAACCTGGGCCTGGTCCAGCCCGACGTGGACGTGCTGTGGGACCTCGCCCCGCACGACCTCTCCATCCTCGACTTCGTGCTGCCGCCGGGCGTCGAACCGGTCGGCGTCAGCGCCCAGGCCGCCGACCCGATCGGGGCCGGCCGGGCCTGCGTCGCCTACCTGACGCTGCGCCTGTCCAACGGCGCGCTCGCCCACTGCCACGTCAACTGGCTCTCCCCGACCAAGGTCCGCACCACGCTGATCGGCGGCTCCCGCCGCACCCTGGTCTGGGACGACCTCAACCCGCAGGCCCGGCTCGCCGTCCACGACCGCGGCGTCGACCTCACCCCGCCCGACGAGCTCACCGACGCGATCCGGCACCGCGCCCTGATCTCCTACCGGGTCGGCGACGTGGTCGCCCCCGCGCTGGTCGAGCAGGAGGCGCTGCGCAACGTGATGGCCGAGTTCGCCGCCGCCATCACCGAGGGCCGCGCCCCGCTCACCGACGGCCGGGCCGGGCTGCGCGTGCTGCGCCTGCTGCACGCCGCCTCCCGCAGCCTCGAACTCGGCGGCGCGACCGTCCCGGTCGACGCGGACGGCGCCCTCGGCGGCCCCGCCGACGACACCGCCCTGCTCACCCGCCAGCTTCCCGCCCAGCAGAAGGCCACCGCGCGATGAACGCCGCCGTCCCCCTCGAAGGCTCCCGCTGCCTGGTCACCGGCGGTGCCGGAACCATCGGCTCCACCGTCGTCGACCAGCTGATCGAGGCCGGCGCCCGCGAGGTCGTCGTCCTCGACAACTTCGTCCGCGGCCGGATGGCCAACCTGGCCCGCGCCGAGGAGCTCGCCGCCCCCGGGCAGCTGCGGGTCGTCGACGGCGACATCCGCGACCGGGCCCTGCTGCGCGAACTGCTCGGCGACGACACCGACGTGCTGTTCCACCTCGCCGCGATCCGGATCACCCAGTGCGCCGCCGAACCCCGGCTCGCCCTGGAGGTCATGGTCGACGGCACCTTCGACGTGGTCGAGGCCGCCGCCGAGACCGGCGTGCGCAAGGTCGTCGCCTCCTCCACCGCCTCGGTCTACGGCCTCGCCGACACCTTCCCGACGCCCGAGACCCAGCACCCGTACCACAACGACACCCTGTACGGCGCCGCCAAGGTCTTCAACGAGGGCCTGCTGCGCAGCTTCCACGCCATGCACGGCCTGGACTACGTCGCGCTGCGGTACTTCAACGTGTACGGCCCGCGGATGGACGTGCACGGCCGCTACACCGAGGTGTTCATCCGCTGGATGGAGCGGATCGCCGACGGCAAGCCCCCGCTGATCTTCGGCGACGGCGCCCAGACCATGGACTTCGTCTACACCGAGGACATCGCCCGGGCCAACCTGCTGGCCGCCGCCGCCCCCGTCACCGACCGGGTCTACAACATCGCCTCCGGCAGCGAGGTCTCGCTGCGCGGCCTCGCCGACGCGCTGCTGGCCGCGATGGACTCCGACCTGGACGTCGAGCACGGCCCGGCCCGGGACACCGCCGGCGGCGTGGTGCGGCGGCTCGCCGACGTCTCCGCCGCCGAGCGCGACCTCGGCTGGAAGCCCGAACTCGGGCTGGAGGACGGGCTGCGCAAGCTCGTCGGCTGGTGGCGCGCGCAGGTCTGACCGCCGGGCGGTCCCGTTCGAAGCGAAACCGTGCGTGAGGCGAAGGAGCACCACCACCATGTCCAGCAGCACCCCCGTCACCCCGGCCGCCCCCGTCATCCCCGTCATGATCCCGTGGCTCGGCGAGGAGGAGGCCCGGGCCGCCGCCGAGGCGGTCCGCTCCGGCTGGGTCGCGCAGGGCCCCCGGGTGGCCGCCTTCGAGCGGGCGTTCGCCGAGGCCGTCGGCGTGCCGCACGCCATCGCCGTCTCCTCCTGCACCACCGCCCTGCACCTGGCGATGATCGGCGCCGGCGTCGGCCCCGGCGACGAGGTCGTCGTCCCCTCGCTCTCCTTCATCGCCACCGCCAACGCCGTCACCTACGTCGGCGGCACCCCGGTCTTCGCCGACGTCGACCCGGCCACCGGCAACCTCACCCCGGAGACCGTCGCCCCGCTGCTCACCGAGCGGACCCGGGCCGTCATCGCGGTCGACCAGGGCGGCGTCCCGGTCGACCTGGACGCGATCGCCGCCCTGGTCGAACCGCGCGGCGTCACCGTCGTCCAGGACGCCGCGTGCGCGGCCGGCTCCACCTACCGCGGCCGCCCGGCCGGCGCGGGCGCCGCCATCGCCGCGTACTCCTTCCACCCGCGCAAGCTGCTCACCACCGGCGAGGGCGGCATGGTCACCTGCCGGGACGCCGGACTCGCCGCCCGGCTGCGGCGGCTGCGCGAGCACGGGATGAGCGTCTCGGCCGCCGACCGGCACGCCGGCGCGGGCGGGGCCGGGGTCGTCGAGACCTACGACGAGATCGGCTACAACCACCGGATGACCGACGTCCAGGCGGCGATCGGCCTGGTCCAGCTCGGCAAGCTCCCCGCGATGGTCGCCCGGCGGCGCGAACTCGCCGCCCGCTACCGCGACCTGCTCGGCCCGGAGCTCGCCGCCGGACTGGTCGCCGACCCGGCGCACGGCACCGGCAACTTCCAGTCGCTGTGGCTGCTGCTCCCGGACGGCGCCCCCGACCGGGCCGAGGTCCTCACCCGGCTCGCCGCCGCCGGCGTCTCCGCCCGGCGCGGCATCATGGCCGCCCACCTGGAGGCCCCGTACAAGGGCACCGCCCGGGTGCCGCTCCCCGCCACCGAGACCATCACCGCGCGGACGCTGATCCTGCCGCTGTACCACTCGCTCACCCACGAGCAGCAGGACCACGTCGTCGCCGCGCTCAAGGCCGCGCTGCGGCCGTGACCGGCCCCCGCGCGGCCGGCCCGCGTCCCGCTCCCGCCGAAGAGAGGCCCACGCCGTGACGAACATCCCCCTGGTCGACCTGCACGCCTCGCACGCCGAGATCGCCGACGAGGTCCGCGCGGGCTTCGACGCGGTGCTGGCGAGCGGCGCCTACATCAAGGGCCCCGACGTGGCCGCGTTCGAGCGGGAGTACGCGGAGTTCTCCGGAGTCGGGCACGCGGTCGGCACCGCGAACGGCACCGACGCGCTGGAACTCGCGCTGCGCGCGCTGGAGTTGAAGCCTGGCGGCGGGGTGGTGCTGCCCGCCAACACCTTCGTGGCGACCGCCGAGGCGGTGGTCCGGGCCGGACTGACCCCGGTGCTGGTGGACGTCGACGACGAGCACCTGCTGATCGACGTCGAGCAGACCTCGGCCCGGGTGCGGGACGCCGTCGCCCTGCTCCCGGTCCACCTGAACGGCCAACTCGCCCCGGTGGACGCCCTGCTGGAGATCGCCGACGGACTGCCGGTGGTCGAGGACGGCGCCCAGTCGCAGGGTGCCCGCCGGCACGGGCGGCCGTCCGGCAGCTGGGGCCGGATCTCGGCGACCAGCTTCTACCCCGGCAAGAACCTCGGCGCGTACGGCGACGCGGGCGCCGTCGTCACCGACGACGCCGAACTCGCCGACGCGGTCCGGCTGATCGGCGACCACGGCTCGGCCCGCAAGTACGTCCACGAGACGTTCGGCTTCAACTCCCGGATGGACACCCTGCAGGCCGTCGTGCTGCGCGCCAAGCTCCGCCGGCTGCCCGGCTGGAACGAGGCCCGGCGGGCCGCCGCCGAGCGCTACGACAAACTGCTCGGCGGCCTGGACGGCATCACGCTGCCCCGCACCCTGCCCGGCAACGAGCACGTCTGGCACCTGTACGCCGTCCGCGTCGAGCACGACCGGGACGGCGTGCTGGCCGCCCTCCAGCGGGCCGGGATCGGGGCCGGCGTGCACTACCCCGTCCCGGTGCACCTGCAGCCCGCGTTCCGCCACCTCGGCCACGCCGAGGGCGCCTTCCCGGTCACCGAGCGGGCCGCCGGACAGCTGCTCACCCTGCCGCTGTTCCCGCAGCTCACCGAGGACCAGCAGACCCGGGTCGCCGAGGCGCTGGCCGCCGCGCTCCGCCACCGCTGACCGCCGCGCTCCGCGACCGCCGACCCGCCGCCGGCACCCGGCCGCCCACCGCCCGGCCGGGTACCCCCGTGCCCCTGAACGCGAACGGCCGTTGCCCTACCCTGGTGCCGAGGAAATCGGCTTCTGCCAGTGGGGGACCACAGATGACGACAGGTCGGCCCGGCACCGCCGCCGCGCCCAACGCGGCGTACGCGGGCCAGGTGGTGCAGTTCCCGGACCCGGTCCGGGCCCAGCGGCACCCCGGGGGCGTGCGCGTCGACGAGAACGGGTACCCCGACTTCTCGCCGTACGCGGCCGCCGCCGCCGAGGTCGCCGACCCGCCGGCCGGCTTCGGCGTCGACGAACTGCGCCTGACCGACTACGTGTCGGCGAACGCCGCGCTCTACACCCAGGGCCACGAGCTCTGGGCCGACCTGGACTGCGCCGTCGCCACCCCGCCCGGCTGGACCTGGCACCACGCGGTCGGCGGCGCGGCCGGCGGCTGGCGCCGGATGGAACTCGTCCCGGTCGAGGTCAAGGCCCTGCTGCGGCACCACGGCGGTCTGGCCCGCTCCACCGCCGACCACACCCGCCGCGGCACCCGCCCGCTCCAGGACCAGCGCCCCGCGCACTTCCCGCTCGCCAAGGACGGCGGCGACCCGGTCGCCGTCACCGAGGACCTCGTCCAGCGCGCCGAACAGCGCCTCGGCCACCCGCTGCCGCCCGCCTACCGGGACTTCCTCAAGCTGGCCGGCGGCCGCGCCCCGGCCGGCGTCGCCCTCGACGTCGACCTCGGCCTGCTGGTCGACCAGCCGTTCCTCACCCTCAGCGAGGAGTACGGCACCGACGACCTGGTGTACGCCAACAAGTGCCTGCGCGACCACCTCACCAAGGACCACCTCGCCGTCGCCTACCTCCAGGGCGGCCTGCTCACCGTCAAGGTCCGCGGCGAGGGCACCGGCTCGGTCGGCTTCCTGCCCTACGACGACGCCCGCGACGACGGCTCCGACGAGCCCGTCGAGCAGCGCGTCCGGCGCCTCCTGCTGCCCTGCGGCGACAGCTTCGACGCGTTCCTGCTGCGCCTCGCGGGCAGCCCCGCGGAGCTGGAGACCGTCGCCGAACTCATGGTGGACGGCGGCTTCGCCCGCGCCGTCCCGGTGAACTGACCAGAACGACAGGGGTGGGACGAGACGTGGTGACCACGTACGCGCAGGCGCAGGAGACCGCCGAGGACTGGATCAACGCCGGGGTGCCGCGCTCGCAGCACCGCGAGGTGAAGGTCCGCGAGTTCGACCTCGGCTACGTCTGCTGGGCCCTCGACGGCAGCGAGCACACCGGCGGCCCCGGCACCTCGCCGCGCCTGGTGATCGCCCGCGACAGCGGCGCCAGCACGCTCTGGCCGCCGCTGCCGGTCAACGAGGTGGTCCGGCAGTACGAGGAGCTGTACGGCAGCGCGAGCGAACCCCACCCGGCCGGCGCCGCCAAGCCGGTGCGCGGCGCCGTCGAGGCCACCTCCTTCCTGCTCAGCCCCCCGCAGTGGCTCCAGGAGGCGGGCGCCGCCGCGATCGCAGCCGAGGCCGGCCGCCTCGGCGGCCCCGCGCCCGGCACCCCGGCGCCGCCCGGGCCGGTGCCGCCCGCACCGCAGCAGCAGTCCCCGCAGTCGCCGCAGCCGCAGCCGCCCGTCGCGCAGGCGGTGCCGGAGGCCGGCGGGGAGGGCCCCAGCTACTTCACCGGTACGCCCACCCCCGGGCCCGGCACGCCCGTCCCGCCGCCGCCCGGCTCCGAGGCCGCCACCGTGCTCGCCCCGCCGCCGCCTCCGCCGCCGCCCGGTGCCACCCCGCCGTACCCGGTCGGCGGCCCGGGCACCCCGGCACCCGGCACGCCGGTGCCGCCGGGGCCGGTACCGCCGGGGCCCGCGCCCGCGCCCGCGCCCGCCGCGTCCGGGCCCGGGGTCAACTACGCCGCGACCATGCTCGCCACCGACGGCCCGCCCGGCCTGATGGGCCTGCCCGGCGCCCCCGGCCTGCCCGGTGCCCCCGGCCTGCCCGGTGCCCCCGGCGCCCCCGGCGCGCCCGCGCCCGGCCAGACCGGCCGCTCCGGCCCCGGCGCCCCGCCGCCGCCCCCGCCCGCCGACCTGCTGCCCGCCGGCGGCGGCCCCGCGCAGCACACCGGTGGCCGCTCCGGTCCGGGCGCGCCCCCGCCGCCCCCTCCCGCCGACCTGCTGTCCGCCGGCGGCGGCCCGGCCCAGCACACCGGCGGCCGTTCCGGCCCGGGCGCCCCGCCGCCGCCCGCGCCCGCCGGGCTGCGCCCCGACGGCGCCGCGCCCGCGGCCCCGCCCGCCGCGCCGCCCGCGCCCGGCGCCCCGGCCGCGCCGGAGGCCGCCGCGGTCGCCTACCAGGCCACCCAGCTGGCCCCGGCGATCGAGCTGCCGCCGGGCGCCACCCCGCCGTTCCCGGCGCCGGGCGGGCCCGGTCCGGGCGTGCCGCCGTTCCAGGCGCCCCCGCCGCCGTTCCCCGGCGGGCCGCAGGGCCAGTGCTTCCCGCCCGGTGCCCCGGGCGGCCCGGCGGCCCCGCCGCCGGCCGGTCCGCCGACGGTCGGCCCGGGCACCACCGCGGTGGTCAACTACCGGGGCCCGGACGGTTCCGAGCTGAACCTGGTGATGACCTCCGAGCTCGGCACCCCGCACCCCGAGTGGAAGGCGCTGCAGGAGCTGCGCCGCCTCGGCGTGCCCCCGGACCAGGTGCTGGAGGTGCACACGGACCTGGAGCTGTGCGACCTGCCCGGCGGCTACTGCGCCCGGATGGTCCGGGCGTCCTGGCCGAACGCCCGGATCAGCCACACCGCCCCGTACGGCCGGGACGCGGCCGCCCGGCAGGCCGGCATGAACGTGCTCAGCGAGCACGTCGAGCAGCTGCACCAGCTGGTCTCGGCCCCGCCGCGCCCGCGCACCGTCCGGGTGCCGCTGCCCGCGCCGGGCAGCGTCCCGCAGGTGCCGCCCCCGCCGCCGCAGCAGCTCGCGGCGGAGCTCGGCGGCATGTTCGGGCCGTCGATGTTCCGGTTCGAGCAGCGCGCGGTGGCCCGGCAGGGCGTCCCGGAGGTGGTCGCCCACGTCCTGATGTGGGTCGGTCTGCCGCGCGAGTTCGCGCCGTTCTTCTGGGCCCAGGCGCAGGAGGGCCGGCCGATCCCGACGCTGGCCGAGCTCGCCGCCGAGCGCGGCCTGCCGCCCGGCCCGGACTTCGGCGGCTACCTGGTGCTCGGCAACGACTACGGCCGGCAGCTGTGCGTCCAGTACGGCACCGCCGCGGTGGTCGCGGTCGACCTGGAGAACCCGGCGGAGCCGCCGCGGTTCGTCAACTCCGGCGTCCCCGAGTTCGTCGCCTCGCTGGCGGTGCTGGCCCGGATGTGGCGGCTGCGGCTCGGCCTCAACCCCGAGCAGGCCGGCCGCTGGACCACCGACCTCCAGGCCCAGCTGATGGCCCTCGACCCGGCGGCCCTGCACACCCCCGAGAGCTGGTGGGCGGTCCTGGTCGAACAGCTCTGGGACGGCCTGCTGTAGCCCCGTCGTCCCCCGGGCCGCGCGGCCGGTTCCCCCGGCCGCGCGACCGGTCCCTGTTTGGTTTGCGTTCGTATCTGCGCAAAATAGGTCAATGGGACGGTTCAGCCGACCCAGTCGAACCACGCACCCGGCGGGGCCGCGCAGCCCGCGAGCACGAGGAGAACAGCCGAAATGAGCGACGCCGTGTCCCAGTACGGCTTCACCGTCTCCCGGCGCGGCTACGCGCCCGACCAGGTCGACGAGGCCGTCACCGCCCTCAGTCGCAAGCGCGACGAGGCGTGGGAGCGGCTCAGCGTCCTGGGCGGCGGCCTGCGCGAGATGGAGAAGCGCCTCGCCGACATCCGGCAGGCCGCCGAGGACGCCCCCGACCCCGACTTCGCCGAGCTCAGCGACCAGGCGGCCGCCCTGCTCGGCATCGCCCTCAACGAGGCCGACGCCATCCACGCCAAGGCCAAGCGCTCCGGCGAGGACGCCCGGGACGCCGCGCACGAGGCCGGCGAGGCCGCCGCGAAGGCCGCCAAGGAGTTCGCCCTCAAGCTGCGGGAGGACACCGACCAGTTCGTCCGCCGCACCGACGAGCGCAGCCGGGCCGAGGCCGAGCGGGTCCGGGCCGAGGCCGACGCCGAGGCCCGCGCCGTCGTGCACGCCGCGACCGGCCACGCCGCCCGGGTCCGGGTCGCCGCCGCCAACGCCTCCGAGCAGTCCGAGACCGCCCTCGCCGAGCGCCGCCGCAAGGCCGACGAGGACTTCGCCGCCGCCGAGACCGCCGCCGACGCCGCCGTGGCCAAGGTCACCGCCGCCGCCGACGCCCGGGTCAAGGAGGCCGAGCAGCACCGCGAGGCGATGCTCGCGGAGGCCCGCCGCCTCGACGGCGACGCCCAGGCCAAGGCCGACGCCGCGCTCGCCGCCGCCCGGGAGAAGGCCGACCGGATCAGGGCCGCCAGCGAGCGCGAGCAGGCCGACTTCACCAAGCGCCTCGACAAGGTCCAGACCCACCTCGACCACATCAAGGGCACCCTGGCCTCCCTCACCGGCGCCGCCGTCGGCGCCATCGAGGACCCCGAGGACGCCGCGGGCCCCGCGGACGCCGCCCCGGCGAAGCCCGCCGCCCCGGCCGTCGACCAGCCCACCACCGTCCTCGGCCCGGTCCGGCCCGCCCAGGGCGACCCCCGCAAGCCCTACACCCCGGCGGCCCCCGCCACGCCCCCGGCCCCGCCCGCCAAGCCCGCGAGCTTCAGCAAGGACCCGCTCCCGCCGAAGCCCGCGGCCGCGCCCGCCGAGCCCGCGGCCGCGCCGGAGCCCGCGAAGGGCCCGGACGCCACCGTCGAGGACCGCATCGTCCCGAAGATCGTCATCGTCGACGACGGCATCGACCACGACACCCGCCCGGACCGCAACCGGATCCAGCGCAAGGGCTGACCCGCCCGGGTCGGGGGCCGGGCGGGGGCGCCTACAGGACCTCGACCGCCGCCCCCGCCAGCCGCCGCCGGCAGTCCAGGACGTACCGGGCGTGGGTGGTGACCGCCTCGTAGTCGAACTCGTCGTGGTCGGCGAGCAGGACGACGGCGTCGGCGGCCGCCAGCTCCTCGGGGGTGGCCTCGACGCGCCGGACGGCGGCGAGCGGGCCGCCCTCGTGGGCGGCGGTGCGCTGGCCGGGGACGTGCGGTTCGGCGACGTGCACGCCGGCCACGACGTGCGGGTCGGCGGCGCGGACCTCGGCGCCCTGCCGGGTGAGCAGGTCGACGACCCGGGCCGCCGGGGTCTCCCGGGCGTCGCCGGTGTTGGCCTTGTAGGCGAGGCCGAGGATCAGCACCCGGGAGCCGTTGACGCTGCGGCGGCGCTGGTTGAGCGCCTCCGTGAGGCGGCGCACCACGTAGTCGGGCATGTGGCTGTTGACGTCGTTGGCGAGCTCGACGAACCGGAAGGACTGCCCGAGGGCGCGCTCCACCCGCCAGGACAGGTAGGAGGGGTCGATCGGCAGGCAGTGGCCGCCGACGCCCGGCCCCGGGGTGAAGCGGAGGAAGCCGAACGGCTTGGTGGAGGCGGCGTCGATCGCCTCCCAGACGTCGATGCCGAGGTCGTGGGCGAACATCGCCAGCTCGTTGACCAGCGCGATGTTCACGTGCCGGAAGGTGTTCTCCAGCAGCTTGGTGAGCTCCGCCTCCTTGCAGGAGGAGACCGGCACCGTCCGCTCGACCAGCTGCCCGTAGAAGTCGGCGACGGCGGCCAGGCCCTCGGGGGTGGTGCCGGAGACGACCTTCGGGGTGTTCTCCAGCTTCCACACCGGGTTGCCCGGGTCGATCCGCTCGGGGCTGTAGCCGAGGTGGAAGTCCTGGCCGGCCCGCAGCCCGGAGCCCTCCTCCAGCAGCGGGGCGAGCAGTTCCTCGGTGGTGCCCGGGTAGGTGGTGGACTCCAGCACGACGGTCGCGCCGCGCTTCAGGTGCCGGGCCAGCAGCCGCGCGGACGCCTCGATGTAGGAGAGGTCGGGCACGCCGTCCCGCAGCGGCGTCGGGACGGTGATCACTGCGACGTCGAAGTCCGCGACGTCGGCGGGCTCGGCGCTGGGCAGGTACGTCCCGCTGTCGAGCAGCGGGCGCAGCCGCGCCGCGGGGATGTCCTCGACGTACGACTCGCCGACCGCGAGCCGCTTCACCCGGCGCTCGTCCACGTCGTACCCGACGACCCGGTGGCCCACCTCGGCGGCGCGAACCGCGAGCGGGAGGCCGACATAGCCCTGACCTGCGATGACAACGCGCATGCGAAGTAAACCCCCTGGAAATGGCCGGCGTCCCCACACCTTCTTCACACGAGGGTACGGAGCGGCCCCGCCGAGCGGGCGGCTTCGCCCGAAGTGGTGCGGGAGCGGCGGGAGGGGCCCGGAAACGCAGGACGCCGAGACCCGCGGCACCCGCCCGGGAGCAGGTGCCGCGGTCCTCGGCGTGAGTGGCACGGGCGCCCCCACCCAGGGTCGCCCGGCCTTCGCACTCCCGACCCCCATCGAAGGTGCGATCGCGCTTCCGCAGCCATCCCCCACGGTTGGATGCGGCCTGCGCTGAGATCCATGGTGCGCGCCCACCATGGACGCACAGTGACAGCAATGTGTCGACCGCATGATCTCTGGACAAGCCACTTCGGATACCGGTGAGTCAGGACGAATCCGCCCGGAAGGGCAGCCGGGGACGCCGCACCGCGTACCGGGCGGCGGCTCGGCGTAGGCTGGACACCCCCCGGGCGCACCGCGTTCCGGGCCTCTCGCGCTGCCCGGCCGTCGCTGTGCCGGGCCACTCCCCGTCGTGGAGAAACTGACGTATGAGCCTGTCCGGACTGCTCGATGTCGTCGTACGGGACGCCGCCCTCGCCGAGGCGATCGAGGCGGCGGCCACGGGGCACAGGCAGCACCTCGACCTTGTCGGCCCGCCCGCCGCCCGGCCGTTCGCGATCGCGGCGCTGGCCCGCTCGCTGGCCGGCCGCGGCGGTGAGCGGGGCCGGCCGGTACTGGCCGTGACCGCCACCGGGCGGGAGGCCGAGGACCTGGCCGCCTCGCTGCGCTCGCTGCTGCCCGCCGACGCGGTCGCCGAGTTCCCGGCCTGGGAGACGCTGCCGCACGAGCGGCTCTCCCCGCGCTCGGACACCGTCGGCCGCCGGCTGGCGGTGCTGCGCCGGATCGTCCACCCGCGCGCCGACGACCCGGCCGCCGGGCCGGTGCAGGTGGTGGTCGCCCCGGTGCGCAGCGTGCTGCAGCCGCAGGTGAAGGGCCTGGCCGAGCTGGAGCCGGTGGCGCTGCGCACCGGCGAGCGGTACGACCTGGGGGAGGTGGCCCGCCGGCTGGCGGCCGCCGCCTACGCCCGGGTCGAACTGGTCGAGAAGCGCGGCGAGTTCGCGGTGCGCGGCGGCATCCTGGACGTCTTCCCGCCGACCGAGGAGCACCCGCTGCGGGTGGAGTTCTGGGGCGACGACGTCGAGGAGATCCGCTACTTCAAGGTCGCCGACCAGCGCTCGCTGGAGATCGCCGAGCACGGCCTGTGGGCGCCGCCCTGCCGGGAGCTGCTGCTGACCGACCAGGTGCGCGCGCGGGCCGCCGAACTGGCCGCCGAGCACCCGGAGCTGGGCGAGATCCTGGACAAGATCGCGCAGGGCATCGCGGTCGAGGGGATGGAGTCGCTGGCCCCGGTGCTGGTGGACGACATGGAGCTGCTGCTGGACGTCCTCCCGGCCGGCTCGGTCGCCGTGGTGTGCGACCCGGAGCGGGTCCGCACCCGGGCCGCCGACCTGGTCGCCACCAGCCAGGAGTTCCTGGCCGCGTCCTGGGTGGCCGCGGCGGCGGGCGCCGACCGCCCGATCGACCTGGAGGCGATCGACGTCTCGGCCGCCTCGCTGTGGTCGCTGGCGGACGTCCGCGAGCACGCGGCGGGCATCGGCCTGCCGTGGTGGTCGGTCAGCCCGTTCGCCACCAGCGACTCCGCCGTCAGCGGCGTCCTCGAACGCGACGCCGACACCCTGACCCTCGGCATGCACGCCGTCGAGGCGTACCGGGGCGACACGGCGCGGGCGATCGCCGACGCCAAGGACCGGCTGGCCGCCGACTGGCGGGTGGTGATGGTCACCGAGGGCCACGGCCCGGCCTCCCGGCTGGCCGAGGTGCTCGGCAACGAGGGCATCGCGGCCCGGCTGGTCGCCGACCTCGCCGAGGCCCCGACCCGGGACGTCGTCTACGTGTCGTGCGGCTCGATCGAGCACGGCTTCGTCGACGAGGAGCTGAAGCTCACCGTCGTCACCGAGACCGACCTGTCCGGCCAGAAGTCCTCCACCAAGGACATGCGCCGGATGCCGTCCCGCCGCCGCAACGCGATCGACCCGCTGGCGCTGGCGGCCGGCGACTACGTGGTGCACGAGCAGCACGGCGTCGGCCGGTACGTCGAGATGGTGCAGCGCACCGTGCAGGGCGCCACCCGCGAGTACCTGGTGCTGGAGTACGCGCCCGCCAAGCGCGGCCACCCCGGCGACCGGCTGTTCGTGCCGACCGACCAGCTCGACCAGGTCACCAAGTACGTGGGCGGCGAGGCGCCGACGCTGCACCGGCTCGGCGGCGCGGACTGGGCGAAGACCAAGCAGCGGGCCAAGAAGGCGGTCAAGGAGATCGCCGCCGACCTGATCAAGCTGTACTCGGCCCGGATGGCGGCCCCCGGCCACGCCTTCGGCCCGGACACGCCGTGGCAGCGCGAGCTGGAGGACGCCTTCCCGTACGCGGAGACGCCCGACCAGCTGACCACCATCGGCGAGGTCAAGGCCGACATGGAGAAGTCCGTCCCGATGGACCGGCTGATCTGCGGCGACGTCGGCTACGGCAAGACTGAAATCGCAGTGAGAGCGGCCTTCAAAGCCGTCCAGGACGGCAAGCAGGTGGCGGTGCTGGTGCCGACCACGCTGCTGGTGCAGCAGCACTTCTCGACCTTCGCCGAGCGGTACGCGAACTTCCCGGTGAACGTGCGGGCGCTGTCCCGGTTCCAGACCGACACCGAGGCGAAGGCGGTGCTGGAGGGCCTGTTCGACGGCTCGGTGGACGTGGTGATCGGCACCCACCGGCTGTTCTCCTCGGAGACCAGGTTCAAGGACCTCGGCCTGGTGATCGTCGACGAGGAGCAGCGCTTCGGCGTCGAGCACAAGGAGCAGCTGAAGAAGCTGCGGGCCAACGTGGACGTGCTGACGATGTCGGCGACGCCGATCCCGCGCACCCTGGAGATGGCGGTCACCGGCATCCGCGAGATGTCCACCATCACCACCCCGCCGGAGGAGCGGCACCCGGTGCTGACCTTCGTCGGCCCGTACGACGAGAAGCAGATCTCGGCCGCGATCCGGCGCGAACTCCTGCGCGAGGGCCAGGTGTTCTACATCCACAACCGGGTCGAGTCGATCGACAAGGCGGCCGCCCGGCTGAAGGAGCTGGTGCCGGAGGCCCGGGTGGCGACCGCGCACGGGCAGATGGGGGAGACCCAGCTGGAGAAGGTCGTCGTCGACTTCTGGGAGAAGGAGTTCGACGTGCTGGTCTCCACCACCATCGTGGAGTCCGGCATCGACATCTCCAACGCCAACACCCTGATCGTCGAGCGCGGCGACACCTTCGGCCTGTCCCAGCTGCACCAGCTGCGCGGCCGGGTCGGCCGCGGCCGCGAGCGCGGCTACGCGTACATGCTGTACCCGCCGGAGAAGCCGCTCACCGAGACCGCGCACGAGCGCCTGGCCACCATCGCCCAGCACACCGAGATGGGCGCGGGCATGTACGTCGCGATGAAGGACCTGGAGATCCGCGGCGCCGGCAACCTGCTCGGCGGCGAGCAGTCCGGGCACATCGCGGGCGTCGGCTTCGACCTCTACATGCGGATGGTCGGCGAGGCGGTCGCCGAGTTCCGCGAGTCGCTGGAGGGCGGCGGCGGGGAGCCGGAGGAGGAGCCGCTGGAGGTGAAGATCGAGCTGCCGGTCGACGCGCACGTCCCGCACGACTACGCGCCGGGGGAACGGCTGCGGCTGCAGGCGTACCGCTCGATCGCGGCGGTCAACTCGGAGGCCGACATCGCGCAGGTCCGCGAGGAGCTGACCGACCGGTACGGCAAGCTGCCCGAGCCGGTGGAGAACCTGCTGCTGGTGGCCGGGCTGCGGCTGTTCGCCCGGCGCTGCGGGATCGGCGACATCACCCTGCAGGGCACCTTCGTCCGGTTCGGGCCGGTCGAACTGCGGGAGTCGCAGGAGCTGCGGCTGAACCGGCTCTACCCGCGCACCCAGGTCAAGGCCACCGCCCGGCAACTGCTGGTGCCGCGCCCCGGCAGCGGCGGCCGGATCGGCGGCAAGCCGCTGGTCGGCCGGGAACTGCTGTCCTGGTGCGCCGAGTTCCTGGGTGCCATGTTCGAGGACCTCAGGCGGTAGCGGGACCCGGACCGAGCGCACCCGTCGACGGGGGCGCCGGAGGGCGGCCGGAAGGCGCCCCCCGGCGCCCCCGTCCGCGTTCCGGTGCCCGCGCCCGGCCGGGTCAGGACAGCTTCCACTGGCCGGCCTGCTGGGCGAAGCCGCTGTCCAGGGTGAACTGCGCCTTGTCGAGCTTGGCGTCGGCCGGGACCTCGAAGGTGACGCAGCCCAGCGCGCTGTCCCCGGGGGCGATGGCCAGCGGGACGGGGAACTCCGGGCCGGCGTCGGTCTCGGCGATGGTCGCCTCGAAGTTCTGGCCCTGCGAGTCGACCAGCTTGGCGCTGTTGTGCGGGGAGTCGGAGTAGGCGGCGGTGCCGGTGGCCTTGATCCGGAACTGGACGGTGACGTAGCGCTTCCCGGCGGCGGGCCGGGTGTACTCGTCCGCGCCCTTGGCGTTGTCGACGACCTTCACCACCGTGACGTCCGCGGTGTTGCCCTTCTCGGTGCCCTTCAGGGCGATGGTGTCCCCGGTCTTCGCCACCGCCGGGGCCTTGGCGTCGGCGGCCGGGGCGGAGCCGCCACCGCCACCGGCGGCCGGGGCGGCGGCGGTGCTCTTGGGGGAGGTGGCGACCGAGTTGTCGGTCGGGCCGCAGGCGGTGGCGGCGGCGAGCAGGGCCGCGCCGAGCAGGACGGCGGCGGAGCGGCGGGTGCGGAGGCGGACGGACATGGCGGGTTCCCCCCAGGAGGTCTGCGGTGGGCCGGTGGTCGTTCCGGCGATGGCTCTACTGAACCACTCTGCTGTGAACAGTGTCAATCACGATTCACGAAACGTCTCTGTTCACGTGTGAACCCTTGGCCGTTCGATCCTGACTATGCTGTGGGGCCACACCGCAGTGAAGGAGACCGCCGATGCCGGACCGCCCCGAGGTGACGGCCGCCGAGATCGCCCGGCTCGCCGGGGTCGGCCGCGCCGCGGTCTCCAACTGGCGCCGCCGCCACCCCGACTTCCCGAAGCCGGCCGGCGGCACCGAGACCAGCCCGACCTTCCGCCTCGACCAGGTCGAGCAGTGGCTCCGCGACCAGGGCAAACTCGCCGAACTCCCGCTGCTGGAACGGATCTGGCGCCAACTGGAGACCCTCCGCGACCCGGCCGGACCGGCCGCCGCCCCGCTGGTCACCGCCGGCGCCGTCCTGCTGCTGCTGCACCGCGACCCCGCCGCCCGCGCCGACCTCGACCGGGAGCCCGACACCCGGCTCGCCACCGCCCTCCCCAGGGCCCTGCGCCGCACCGCCACCGCCGCCCTCGGCCCGGACGCCCCCGCCACCCTCGACCTGCCGCTGATCGCCGGCGCCACCCACCTCGACCTGGCCCGGCTGCTCGCCGAACTCACCGCCGACACCGGCCCCGAGGCCGCCTACGGGCACCTGCTCGCCCGGCACGCCGAGGCCAACCCCCGCCTCCAGCCGCCCATCCCGGCCGACACCGCCGCCCTGCTCGCCGCCCTCGCCGCACCCCCGGCGGACGCCGCCGTGCTCGACCCGGCCTGCGGCACCGGCGGCGTCCTGCTCGCCGCCCCCGGCACCGAACGCCTCGGCCAGGAGGGCGACCCCGCGCTGGCCGGCGTCGCCCTGCTCCGCCTCGCCCTGGCCGCCCCCGCCGACGCCCCCGGCCCGCTCCCGCTGGACGTCCGCCCCGGTGACGCGCTGCGCGCCGACGCCTTCCCCGGCCGCGCCGCCGACGCCGTGCTCTGCCGCCCGCCGTACAACGAACGCGACTGGGGCCACGACCAGTTGCAGTACGACGCGCGCTGGCCCGGCCGGCTCGTCCCGCCGCGCGGCGAGTCCGAACTCGCCTGGGTGCTGCACTGCCTGGCGCACACCCGCCCCGGCGGCACCGCCGTCCTGCTGCTCCCGCCGACCGTCGCCTCCCGCCGGGCCGGCCGCCGGGTGCGCGCCGAACTCGTCCGCTCCGGCGCCCTGCGCGCCGTCGCCGCGCTGCCGGCCGGCGCCGCCCCGCCCTACGGCGTCCCGCTGCACGTGTGGGTGCTGCGCGGGCCCGAACCCGGCGACGAGTTCCGGCACGTGCTGCTGCTGGACGCCACCGAGGACGGCGCCGACCGGGCCGCCCTGCACGACACCGTGCTGACCGCCTGGCGCGCGTTCGACGCCGCCGCCCGCACCGGCGGCCCGCTGCCCGCCGACCGGCCCGGCCGGTCCCGGGCCGTGCCCGCGCTCGACCTGCTCGACGACGAGACCGACCTCACCCCCGCCCGCCACCTGCCCGCCGCCCCCGCCGGAGCCGCCCCCGACCTGCTCACCGGCCTGCGCGCCCGGCTCGCCGCCGAACTCGCCCGGCTCGCCGACCTCGACACCGCGCTGCCCGCCGCCGCCCCCGCCGCCCCCGACCGGCCCGCCCCGCCGCAGGTCAGCATCGGCGAACTCGCCCGCTCCGGCGCCCTCCGGGTGCACTCCTCCGGCCAGGGCGCCCCGGCCCGCCCCGGCGGCCGCACCCCGCTGCTCACCGACCAGGACCTGCAGACCGGCGCCCCGCCGAGCGCCGCCACCGACGACGACGAGCCGACCGTCCGTCAGGGCGACGTCCTGGTCCCCGTGCTGGGCGGCGAGGGCGCCCGGGCCGTGCACCCCGGCAGCCCCTACCTCGGCGCCGCGCTCGGCCCCCGGCTGCACCTGCTGCGCCCCGACCCCGACCTGCTCGACCCCGACTTCCTGGCCGGCCAACTGCGCGCCACCGGCGCCGGACGGCGCGCCAGCAGCTACGCCTCCACCACCAGCCGGCTGGACATCCGCCGGGTCGAGCTGCCGCGCGTCCCGATCGAGCGGCAGCGCGCCCTCGGCGCCGCGTTCCGCCGGATCGCCGCCTACGAGGAGGCGCTCGCCGCCGCCGCCGCCGAGGCCCGGACCCTGACCAGGGCACTCACCGACACCCTCGCCTCCGGCGCGGGCGAACCCGCCTGACCGGCCGTCGGACACCCGGCCGGCCGGTCGCGCGGGCCGGGTGACGGGCCGGGAGACGGGGCGGGTGACGGGTCGGAAACGGACTCCCGGTCGGTCGGTTCGTGGCGGTAGCGTGTGCGCAGCACGTCCCGCCGTCGCCGAGGAGCCCGCATGCCCGCCCGCGTCGTTCCGTACCGGAAGGGGCTGACGGTGCTGCTCGCCCTCGTCCCGGTGCTGAGCCTCGGCCTGCTCGGCATGGTCCCGTCGGCCGTGCTGGCCGTCGACCGGCGGCGCCCGGCCGACCTGGCGGGCGCCGCGGTGATCGGCCTGATGCAGGTCGGGATGTTCGTCGCCGCCGCGTTCACGCCCAAGGGCGAGCCGATCGGCAACCTGACCACCGGGCTGCTGGTGCTGCCGCTCCTCCTCGGCACGCCCGTGCACTTCCTGCTGATGAACCGGCGCGACCAGTGGCCCGCCGCGAGGGCCGCCGCGAAGGCTGCCGCCCACCTGTCGCCGTACCCGCACCCGCACCCGCACTCGTACCCCGGCTACCCGCCCGCCGCGCCGACCCTCCCCGCGCCGGCCTTCCCCGCCCAGCCCGCGGCCGCCGTCCAGCCCGCGCCCGCCCAGCCCGCGCCCGCCGCGCCGACCGGGGCCGCCGAGCTGCGCGAGCTCGGCGAACTGCTGCGCCGGCAGGCCGGGGACGGGCAGCCGTGAGCCGGGTCGTCGGCGGGCGCTACCTGCTCGACGAGAAGATCGGGCAGGGCGGGATGGGCCAGGTCTGGTCCGCCCGCGACCAGCGGCTGGAGCGCGCGGTCGCCGTCAAACTGCTGCGCACCGACACCCTGCCGCAGCCCGCCGGGCGCGGCGACAGCCAGGCCGACCTGCTGCGGCAGCGCTTCCTGCGCGAGTGCCGGATCGGCGCCGGGCTCGACCACCCCGGCCTGGTCACCGTCTACGACGCGGGCACCGACGGCGAGGAGCTGTACCTGGTGATGCAGCGCGTCCCCGGGCTCAGCCTGGCCGACCTGGTCGCCGAGGAGGGCCCGCTCCCGGTCGGGCAGGCCGTCGCCGTCGCCGGGCAGCTGTGCGCCGCGCTCGCCGCCGTGCACGGCGCGCGGGTCGTCCACCGCGACCTCAAGCCCAGCAACGTGATGATCCGGCCGGACGGCCGGGCGGTCCTGCTCGACCTCGGCATCGCCACCGCGCTCGACCCCGGCGCCACCCGGCTCACCCTCACCGGCAGCCCGATCGGCAGCCCCGCCTACATGGCCCCCGAGCAGGCGATGGCCGCCCTCGCCGACCGCCGCAGCGACCTGTACGCGCTCGGCTGCATGCTGCACGAGATGCTGGCCGGCGCCCCGCCGTTCCCCGCCCCCACCGCGCTCGCCGTGCTGCGCCGCCAGGTCGACGACCCGCCCGTCCCGCTGCGCCGGCTGCGCGCCGAGGTGCCCGCCGCGCTGGAGGCGCTCGTCCTGCGGCTGCTCGCCAAGCGCCCCGAGGAGCGGCCCGCCGACGCCGCCGAGGTGCACGCCGTGCTGCTGCCGATGCTGCCCGCCCCCACCGACCGGGTCCGCACCCGGCTGCCCGCCGTCCCCGACCCCGGCGACCCCTACCGCTACCCGCACCACCCGCAGCCCGCCCCGGTGCTCGCCGCACCCCCGCCGCCGCCCGCCCCGCCGCTCCCGGCGGCACCCCCGCCGCTCGCCCCGCCCGCCGCCCCGCCGCTCGCCTCGCCCGCCGCCGCGCCCGGGACGGAGACCCTCGGGGCGGCCTGCGCCCGGCTCTCCGACCTGGTCGACGCCGGGCGGCACACCGAGGTGCTCGACCTGTCCGCCCGGCTGCTGCCCCGGGCCGCCGCCGAACAGGGCGAGGACGCGCCGCTGGTCCGCACCGTCCGGGCGATCCGGGCCCGCACCCTGCTGGCCGGGCGGCGCTGGGCCGAGGCGCTGCCCGAACTGCGGCGGCTCACCGCCACCGCCGACCCCCGCGACCCGGCGCTGCCCGACCACCGCCGGCACACCGCCCGCTGCCTGGAACACCTCGGCCGGCCCGCCGAGGCGCTCGCCGAGTACCAGGCCCTCCTCGCCGCCCTCCCGGCCGACTCCCCGCACCGCACCGAGGCCCGCGAACGGGCCGGCCTGCTGCTCGCGGCCCTCGGCCACACCGAGACCGGCTGGCAGCACCTGCTCGAACTCCTGCTGGAGACCGAGCGCCGCCAGGGCCCGCACCACCCCGACGTCCGCCGCCTGCGCACCCACCTCGAACAGCTCGGCCGGCACCGCACCACCACCAACCCGTACGCCACCTGACGGCCCGGCTCAGCCGCCCGGCGTCCAGCTCGCGCCGCCCACCACGGTCTCCAGCACCGGGACGTCCTTGATCTCCTCGGCGGGCACCCGCAGCGGGTCCGCGCCGAGCACCACCAGGTCGGCGTACTTGCCGGGCTCCAGGGTGCCCTTGACGTCCTCCTCGAAGTGCTGCCAGGCCGCCTCCGAGGTCACCCCGCGCAGCGCCTCCAGCCGGGTGGCCCGCTGCTCCGGGCCGAGCACCTGCCCGCTGCGGGTCAGCCGGTTGACCGCCGACCAGACCGCGTCCAGCGGCCGCTGCGGCACCACCGGGGTGTCCAGGTGCAGGCTGTAGCGCACGCCCCGCCGGTGCGCCGAGCGCAGCGGGCTGATCCGGCGGGCGCGCTCGGGCCCGAGGAAGATGTCCCGGTGCTGGTCGCCCCAGTAGTAGGTGTGCGAGACGAAGAAGGACGCGGTCACGCCGAGGCGGCGCATCCGCCGCAGCTGGTCCTCGGTCGCGGTCTGCGCGTGCTCCACCCGCAGCCGGTGGTCGCGCGGCCCGTGCGCGGCGATCGCCGCCTCGTACGCGTCGAGCAGGTCGTCGATCGCGGCGTCCCCGTTGGCGTGCAGGCGCGCGGTGCGGCCCTCGGCGTAGACCGCCGCGACCCGGCGCAGCAGCACGTCCCGGCCGTAGTTGGTGTAGCCCCGGTAGTCGGTCGGCAGGCCCTCCGGGACGGTGTGGTACGGCTCGCGCAGGTAGCCGGTCCAGCCCTGGATCGACCCGTCGTAGACCACCTCGCCGTAGCCCGACACCTTCACCCACTCGTCGCCCTCGCCCTCCGCGAGCGGCAGCCCGCCCGGGGCCAGCGGGTCGCCGCCCAGCATCAGCAGGGCGCGCTGGCGCACCAGCCCGGCCCGCTGCCAGGCCCGCAGCGCCCCGTAGGTCGCCGCGTCCCCGCCCGCCACCACCGTGCTGGTGACGCCGCCGGCCGCGTACAGCTCGCTGGTGCGGGCCGCGCCGGCGCTCAACTGCTGGGCACTCCAGGCCGGTTGGACCCGGGTCAGCAGGCCCTGCGCGGTCTCCTGGAGCAGCCCGGTGGGGTTCCCGGCGGCGTCCCGGACGATCACCCCGCCGGCCGGGTCGGGGGTGTCCCGGGTGATCCCGGCCCGGGCCAGCGCGGCCGAATTCGCCACGCCCATGTGGCCGTTGGTGTGCTGCGCCCAGATCGGCCGGTCGGCGTCGGCCCGGTCCAGGTCCGCGGCGGTCGGGTGGCGCCGCTCGCGCAGCAGCGTCTGGTCGTAGCCCCAGCCGAACACCCAGCCGCCCGGCGCCGTCCCGGCCGCCTTGGCCCGCAGCGCGGCGGCCAGCGAGGCCAGGTCGGTCACCCCGCCGACCGGCGGGCTCGACAGGTCCGCCCAGTACAGGTCGATCAGGCCCGGCGCGGGCAGGTGGCTGTGCGCGTCGAAGAAGCCGGGCAGCACCGTCCGGCCGCGCAGGTCGACCAGCTCGGTGCCGCGGTCGGCGTACCGCAGCACCTCCCGGTCGCCGCCCACCGCCAGGATCCGCCCGTCCTTCACCGCGACCGCCGACACCACCCGGTCCCGCCCGTCCAGCGTGACCACGTTCCCGTTGTGCCAGACCCGGTCCGCCACCCCGCGCGGCCGCCCCGCCGACACCGGCCGCCCGCCCGCCTCGCCCGCCGCGGCCACCCCGGGCACCAGCGCCAGCGCGGCGCCGCCGAGCAGCGCGGCGGCCACGCTCCGCCGCGAAGGGCCGCCATCCGAATCGGACGGGCAGAACACGCACACGACAACCTCCTACGGGCGACCGGACCGGACGACGGACGAGGACGCTGTCACCCCCGCGCGCGGCCGATCAAGCACCGGTGGCGGATGTTCACCGGGGGACGCCCGGCGCCACGCGCCGCCACACCGCGGCAACACCCCGTTCCCGCGACGGCCGGATCCGACGCGCGGGGGCGCGGCGCGCGCGGGGTCTGGCACCCGGGGGCGGCGGTCAATAGTGTTCGTCCCAGCCACTCGCGCCGAGCACCACCGGACCGCGCTCCATCCCCCCAGGAGGCCCCAGTGATCCGCACCAGCTCCGTCCGCCGACCGCTCGCCGTCCTCGGCGTCGCGGTCGCCGCCGCCGCGCTCTCCGCCTGCGGCACCGCGCCGGCGCGGCAGGGGGCGGCCGCCGTGGTCGGCACGGACCGGATCAGCATCGCCCAGGTCGAGGCCCGGGTCGCGGCGGTGCGGGACGGCGCGGCGGCGAGCGGCGCCGCGACCGAGGAGCAGCCCGGCCTGGCCCGGCACGCGGTCTCCGACCTGATCCTCGGCAAGCTGATCGCCCAGGCCCTGGCGGACCGTCAACTCGGCGTCAGCCAGGCCGAGGTGGACCGCGCCCGGACCGCCGACGCGAAGACCCTCGGCGGCGAGGCCAAGCTCACCGAACTGCTGCGCGCCAAGCAGGGCGTCCCGGCCGGCGACGTGGACGGCTTCTACCGCCAGCAGATCGGCCTGGTGAAGCTGGCCGGCGGCCAGGACCCGAACGGCGACGCGGGCGACGCCGCGATCCGCAAGGCGCTGGTGGACGCGGGCACCGCGCTGCACGTCGAGGTCAACCCGCGCTACGGCAGCTGGGACACCGCCCGGATCGGCCTCACCGACAGCACCGAGGACTGGCTGCCGAAGACCGTCCGGACGCTCTGACGCCAACCCCGACCGGCCGCAGGCACCGCGGGCGTGCCCCGGCAGGTTCCTGCGCCGGACGAGTGATCGTTTCTGCGTGTCCGCCCGGATCCCGACCCGGAGCCGGTGACGCTGGGGTTCCCTGCCCAGTTCGTCGTACCGGTTGCGAGGTCACTCGTGGTTCAGCGCCGTTCACCCCTGCCGAGAATGCTGCGCGCCCTGTGCGCGGCGCTGCCCGTCGCCGGGCTGCTGGTCCCGCTCGCGGCGGCCCCCGCCGTCCCGGCGGTGCCGGCCGCGCTGCGCGGGGCGGGCACCCAGCGGCCGATCGGGCCGGACCCGGCGGTGAGCCTGCTGGCGCACGGCGACCTGACGATGGCCGCCAACTCGGTGCTGACCTGCGACCCCAGTGACGGCTCGCCCTGCAACGACACCGAGGGCAGCAACAACAACCGGGTCATGTACGTGAAGTCCGACCCGAACGCGCCGGGCGACAACGCCTCCGCCGCCGACCTGGTCGTCCCGGCCGGGGCCAAGGTGCTCTCGGCTCGGCTGTACTGGCAGTTCAACCCGACCAACACCAGCACCATGGGCGGCCACTCCGGTGACATCAACCTGGGCAACCGGGTGTCCTGGAAGGTCCCCGGCAGCTCCTCGTACCAGCAGCTGACCGCCGACACCTACGACTGGTTCGACCAGCAGGCCGGCGGCAACCCGCCCGAACCGCTGCTGGCCGGCGCGGGCGTCAAGGACGTCACCGCCGAGGTCCAGGCGGCCGGCCCCGGCAGCTACACCGTCGCCGACATCCAGGCGTGCGAAGGCCGTTCCTCCGCGCAGAACTTCGGCGGCAACAACGTCGGCTGCTGGGGCGGCTGGTCGCTGGTCGTCGCGTACGAGAACGCGGCCGACCCGCTGCGCTACCTGAACGTCTGGGACGGCTTCCAGCTGCTGCGCGACCCCGACAACCTGGCCACCCTCACCCTCGGCGGCATCCGCACCCCCGCCACCACCGCGCCGCCCGGGACCCTGGGCGTGGTGGTCGGCGACGGCGACGTGCAGATCGCCGGCGACCAGCTGTCCGTCGGCTCCAGCACCGCCGACCTCACCCTGCTGCCGATGCCCGGTCCGACCGGCGTCTCCACCGACAACGCCTTCGCCAGCCGGATCGACCGGGTCGCCGCCGACGGCTCCGGCACCAACATCACCACCCGCGACCCGAACCCGGTCAACAACTACGGCTACGACGCCCGGATGATCGACGTCACCGGCAAGATCCCGGCCGGCGCCGAGCAGGCCGTCCTGCAGATCAACGGCTCCGGCGACGCCCTGCACCCGCAGGTCGCCTGGCTGGCCGTCGACGCGCTCGAACCCGACCTGCAGATCACCAAGGCCAACAGCCCGGCCGGCAGCACCGACGACAACCCGCCCGGCAACGTCGAACCCGGCGACACCATCACCTACTCCTTCACGGTCGCCAACCAGCACGCCGACGGCACCACCACCAACCTCGACACCGCCACCGGCGTCACCGTCACCGACCAGCTGCCCGCCGGCACCACCTACCAGGCCGGCTCCAACCCGAACTGCTCGGCCAGCGGCCAGACCGTCACCTGCACCGTGCCCGACCTCGCCCCCGGCGCCACCGCGAACGTCTCCTTCGACGTGACGGTCGACCAGTCCGCCACCGGCGGCACCAAGCTGGACGACACCGCGACCCTCGCCTTCAAGGGCAGCCAGACCCAGCGCGACCAGAGCCGCACCAGCAACACCGTCCGCAACACGGTCGTCGACCTGCCGCAGTACCGGATCGCGAAGACCGCCACCCCGACCAGCGCCGCCCCCGGCGACACCGTCGCCTACCAGGTCACCGTCACCAACACCGGACGGGTCGCCGCGACCGGCGTCACCCTCGACGACAGCCTCGCCGACGTGCTGGCCGACGCCACGTACAACAACGACGCCGCCGCCGACCTCGGCACCGCGACCGTCACCGGCACCACCCTGCACTGGACCGGCGACCTGCCGGTCGGCGGCCGCGCGACCATCACCTACACGGTGACCGTCAAGCCCGGGCTGACCGCCGACACCACCCTCGACAACACCGTCACCTCCTCGACCTACCGCAACAACTGCGCCCAGGGCAGCACCGACACCGCCTGCGGCGCGACGGTCACCGTGACCGTCCCCAGCCCCTCCCCGTCGCCGTCGCCCTCGCCGTCGCCGACCGGGAGCGCCAGCCCGTCGCCGTCCCCGTCGCCCGCGCCGACCGGCAGCACCACCCCGCAGCCGGTGCCCAGCCCCTCCGAGAGCGGCCACCTGCCCGACACCGGCAGCACCGGCGCCCTCCCGCTGATCGGCCTGGCCGCGCTCGGCTGCGTGCTGGCCGGCCTGATGGTCCTGGCCACCCGGAGCCGTCGCCGGCACTGAGCCCGGCCGCCCCGCCGCGCACAACCCCGCAGGACCCCGCAGGACCGCTGCGCCCCACGGCGCCGCGGTCCTGCGGCGCGTTCCGGGCCGGTAGGTTCGACCCCGTGGAGACTCCGAAGCTGATCCTGCTGACCACCACCCACCGCGTCGCCCCCGGCCTGCTCTCCTGGCCCGCCTGGGAGGCGCTCCGCTCCGCGCCCCGGGTGCTGGCCGGCGACGCGGACCACCCGCAGCTGGCCGCCCTGCGCGCGGCCGGGGTCGAACCGGAGGTGCTGGAGCGCCCCTCCGCGCCCGCGCTGGCCCGCCTGCTGCTCGCCGCCGCCCCGGCCGTCTGGCTGGAGAGCCCGGACGGCGACCCCGGGCTGACCGACGCGCTGGCCCGGATCGCGGTCGAGGAGGCCGGCGAGCACCCGGAGATCGAACTGCTGCCCGGCTCGTACGACCTGCCCGGCGCCCGGCTGCTCGACCTGGCCTCGGTGATGGACCGGCTGCGCTCGCCCGGCGGCTGCCCGTGGGACGCCGAACAGACCCACCGGAGCCTGGTGAAGTACCTGGTCGAGGAGACCTTCGAGCTGGTCGAGGCGATCGAGGAGGGCGACCGGGAGACCCTGCGCGAGGAACTCGGCGACGTGCTGCTGCAGGTCTTCTTCCACGCCCGGATCGCCGAGGAGCACGCCGAGGACCCGTTCTCGGTCGACGACGTCGCGGGGGACATCGTCGACAAGCTGATCTACCGCCACCCGCACGTCTTCGGCGACGTGAGCGTGACCGGCTCCGCCGAGACCGAGGCCAACTGGGAGCAGCTGAAGGCGGCCGAGAAGCAGCGCGAGTCCGTCCTCGACGGCGTGCCGGCCGGCCTGCCCGCGCTGGCGTACGCGGCCAAGCTGGTCTCCCGGGTGCGCCGGGCGGACTTCACCGGCGTGCCGGACGCGCCGTACGCGCTCCCCGGCGAACTCACCGCCGAGTCGGCCGGCGAGCTGCTGCTGGCCGTCGCGCAGCGCGCCCACGACCGGGGGGTGGACGTGGACGCGGCCCTGCGGGCGGCGGCCCGCCGCTACCGCGCGGCGGTCCGGGCGGCGGAGGGGCTGCGGGACTGACCGGCGGCGATCGCCTGCATCCTGCTTTTCACCGGGTCCGAGACGACCGTCAACCCGATCGGCAACGGCGTGTACGCCGCGGCCGGCTAGCCGGCCAGCGGGACGTCCGCGACCGGGCGGCGCTGGGCCGGGACGATTTCGCCGACCACCTCGCCGATCGCCTCGCCGACCAGGGCGAGCAGTTCGGCGAGCGGGTTCAGGTGGCCGGGCAGGTCGGCGAGCTGGACGATCCGCTCGCCCTCCGGGCCGGCCACCGCGAACAGGTCGATCGGGCCGAGGTGCTTGACGGCGGTGTCGACCAGGGCGGCGATGTCCGCGGGGTGGTGGATGTCGCCGGAGACGCCGACCGCCGGGCAGCCGGGGCGGTCGAGTTCGGCGGCCAGGTCCTCGGCGACGCCGGGGCGCAGGTCGGCGATGAGCAGGCCGGCCGCGCCCGCCGCGGAGAACCGGCGGGCCAGGTCGGCCCCCGAACCCCCGTCGAGCACCGCGACGACCACCACCGCACCGGTTACCCGCATGGTCTGCTCCCCTCTCAGAGCGAACCCGTGGCCGGCCCGCACGCCGCCCACTGTGGTTATCGGAGGATCGTAGGCACGCCCCGACGCTCCGCAACAGGGAATACCCACCAGGTGACCAGACTCACGCGACGGCGCTTCCCGATACGGTCAAGACATGCCCGATCAGCCCCGCGCCGCCCATCCGCAACTCTTCACCTGGGAGTTCGCGGCCGACCCCTACCCGGCGTACGCCTGGCTGCGCGAGCACGCCCCGGTGCACCGCACCACCCTGCCGAGCGGGGTCGACGCCTGGCTGGTCACCCGCTACGCGGACGCCCGGCAGGCGCTGGCGGACGCCCGGCTGTCGAAGAACCCGGCGCACCACAGCGAGCAGGCCCACCGCAGCGGACGGGTCGGCATCCCGGGCGAGCGGCAGGCCGACCTGATGACCCACCTGCTGAACATCGACCCGCCCGACCACACCCGGCTGCGCCGGCTGGTCTCCAAGGCGTTCACCCCGCGCCGGGTGGCCGAGTTCGAACCGCGGGTGCGGGAGATCACCGACCGGCTGATCGACTCCTTCGCCGGCCGCGGCGAGGCCGACCTGATCCACGAGTTCGCCTTCCCGCTGCCCATCTACGCGATCTGCGACCTGCTCGGCGTCCCGCCCGAGGACCAGGACGACCTGCGCGACTGGGCCGGGATGATGATCCGTCACACGGGCGGGAAGCGGGGAGGGGTGGGCCGCGCCGTCAAGCAGATCCGCGGCTACCTGGCCGACCTGATCCACCGCAAGCGGGCCGACCTCGGCGACGACCTGATCTCCGGCCTGATCCGGGCCGGCGACCACGGTGAGCACCTCACCGAGAACGAGGCCGCGGCGATGGCCTTCATCTTGCTTTTCGCCGGGTTCGAGACCACCATCAACCTCATCGGCAACGGCATGTACGCGCTGCTGCGGAACCCGGACCAGCGCGCGCTGCTCCAGGGGTCGCTGGCCCGCGGCGAGTCCGGCCTGCTGGCCACCGGCGTCGAGGAACTGCTGCGCTACGACGGCCCGGTGGAGCTGGCGACCTGGCGCTTCGCCACCGCCCCGCTGACCATCGGCGGGGTGGACATCCCGGTCGGCGACCCGGTGCTGGTGGTGCTCGCCGCGGCCGACCGCGACCCGGCCCGGTTCGCCGCCGAGAACACCCTCGACCTGGCCCGCGCCGACAACCCGCACCTCGGTTTCGGTCACGGCATCCACTACTGCATCGGCGCCCCGCTGGCCCGGCTTGAGGGGCAGTACGCGATCGGCAGCCTACTGACCAGGCTTCCGGACGTTCGGCTGGCGGCCGATCCGGCCGGACTGCGCTGGCGGGGCGGGCTGATCATGCGCGGTCTGCGCGACCTCCCGATCTCCTTCACGCCCCGCTGACGCCGTTTCAACCCACCCGACACGCCGTACGACCGGGTCGACGACGCGCCGGGGCGGGGGCGCGCGTCGCACGCCTGCTCGGGAGAAATCAGGACATAAGCGGATCGTTCGTATACCCGAATCGAAGATCCGTAATTTCGGCGTGATCATGGTGATATGAGCTTGTGATTGCTCGTCAGCTTTGCCTACTCTCCGACATGCCCGCAGCTGCCGGGCCCCGACCGCGGTACGCCGAGTCCTGTCCGCCGCGTCCTCGGGCCATCGACCAGGTACCGGACAGGAGCGGGGGAACCAGTGTGAACGCCGTCGTCCCAACGGCTTGGGGTGAAGCCGCCGAGGAGCGGGCGCAACCGCGTCCGAACCGTCCGGCGGCCGGGCCAGCCTCCCGGTCCGAACCCGACAGCTCACCTCGCAGGCGTGCGGAGAGGAAGTCCCGTGCTGTTCTCCAACGCTGCCCGTCACCGCCGTAGTACCAAGGCCGAGAAGGTCATCGCCGCCGCCGGCGTGGCCTCGGTCGGCCTGGCCCTGCCCCTGCTCGCCGCCACCGGAGCGGCAGCCGCACCCGTCGACACCTGGGACCGCGTCGCCCAGTGCGAGAGCGGCGGCAACTGGAACACCAACACCGGGAACGGTTTCTACGGCGGCCTGCAGTTCACCTCCTCCACCTGGCGCGCCTACGGCGGCGCCCAGTACGCGGCCCGCGCCGACCAGGCCAGCCGCGCCCAGCAGATCGCGGTGGCCGAGCGGGTGCTCGCCGGCCAGGGCCCCGGCGCCTGGCCGGTCTGCTCCAAGCGGGCCGGACTCGCCAAGGGCGGCGCGCCCGCCGACGTCTCCGACGACGCCGCCTCGCGCTCCGGCGAGCGCACCCCCGCACCGCAGCCGCCGAAGGGCCAGCCGCCGACGAAGCCGGCCAAGCCCGGCGGCAAGCCCACCGCCACGCCCACCCGGCCCGCCGAGCAGCCGCGCTCCACCGACTCCCAGCCCGCCGCCGCCCCGCAGGCCGCCCCGCAGGACGCCACCGCCGGCGGCTACACCGTCCGGGAGGGCGACACGCTCTCCGGCATCGCCGTCGCCCGGCAGGTGGCCGGCGGCTGGGAGCGGATCTACCGGGACAACCACCAGCTGATCGGCGCCGACCCGGACCTGATCGTCCCCGGCCAGGTGCTCGCGCTCTGACCCCGCGGGGCGCCGGATCCCGGCATCCGGGACGCGCACGGCCGGCGGCCTGACGAGGCCCCGCCGCCGCCCTGACGAGGGCCGCGTCCCCTGACACCCCGTCCGCCCCCGGCACGCGCGGCGCGGTTCGCGCCGCCGGGAGCGGTGCGGCGGCCGTCAAACAGGTGAACTACCGGGGGGTAGTCCGGCCACACCGTGAGACGGGGCCCGGCCGAGAGTGGCCCAGCGGCGGTGTACGGCTAGGCTCTGGTCGTAACGACCACACATCCGCTTCCGCTAGGAGATGCCTCGTGCCGTCCATTGATGTCGTCGTAGCCCGTGAGATCCTCGACTCCCGCGGCAACCCCACGGTCGAGGTCGAGGTCGGTCTCGACGACGGCAGCACCGGTCGCGCGGCCGTCCCGTCGGGTGCCTCCACCGGCGCCTTCGAGGCCCTGGAGCTCCGCGACGGTGACAAGAACCGCTACTTCGGCAAGGGCGTCGAGAAGGCCGTCCTCGCCGTGATCGAGCAGATCGGCCCCGAGCTGGTCGGCTACGACGCCACCGAGCAGCGCCTCATCGACCAGGCCATGCTCGACCTGGACGCCACCCCGGACAAGTCCTCGCTCGGCGCCAACGCCATCCTCGGCGTCTCGCTCGCCGTGGCGCACGCCGCCTCCGAGGCCAGCGACCTGCCGCTGTTCCGCTACCTGGGCGGCCCGAACGCCCACGTGCTGCCCGTCCCGATGATGAACATCCTCAACGGCGGCTCGCACGCGGACTCCAACGTCGACATCCAGGAGTTCATGATCGCCCCGATCGGCGCGGAGTCCTTCTCCGAGGCCGTCCGCTGGGGCGTCGAGGTCTACCACACGCTCAAGGGCGTGCTGAAGGAGCGCGGCCTCTCCACCGGCCTGGGCGACGAGGGCGGCTTCGCCCCGAACCTGGACTCCAACCGGGAGGCCCTGGACCTCATCACCGAGGCCATCAAGAAGGCCGGCTACACCCCGGGCAAGGACGTCGCGCTCGCCCTGGACGTCGCCGCGTCCGAGTTCTTCAAGGACGGCGCCTACCAGTTCGAGGGCAAGGCGCTCTCCTCGGCCGACCTGATCGCGTACTACGCCGAGCTGGTCGCCGACTACCCGCTGGTCTCCATCGAGGACCCGCTGGACGAGTCCGACTGGGACGGCTGGAAGGCCATCACCGACGCGATCGGCGACAAGGTCCAGCTGGTCGGCGACGACCTGTTCGTCACCAACCCGGAGCGCCTGCGCAAGGGCATCGAGACCGGCACCGCCAACGCGCTGCTGGTCAAGGTCAACCAGATCGGCTCGCTCACCGAGACCCTGGACGCCGTCGAGCTGGCCCAGCGCAACGGCTACCGCTGCATGATGTCGCACCGCTCCGGCGAGACCGAGGACGTCACCATCGCCGACCTCGCCGTCGCCACCAACTGCGGCCAGATCAAGACCGGCGCCCCGGCCCGCTCCGAGCGCGTCGCCAAGTACAACCAGCTGCTGCGCATCGAGGAGATCCTCGACGACGCCGCCGAGTACGCGGGCCGCTCCTCCTTCCCCCGCTTCAAGGGCTGAGACCGGTACCGAGCCTGTTGTGACCGGTGCCCCGGTCCCCACCGCGTAGGGTGGGGACCGGGGCACCGGCATGCGCAGGAGGGGCGAGCAGACATGGCCAAGTGGAGGATTCCCGGGTTGGCGGCGCGACCGCGCTTCACCAGCCGGGCCACCGTGCTGGTGCTCGTGCTGTGCTCCCTGGTGGCGATACTCGCCTACCCGGCGCGGCAGTACATCGCCCAGCGCGGCGAGATCGCCGACCAGCGGGCCAAGGCCGAGCACGCCCGCCAGCAGGTCGACGAGCTGCGCCGGGAGAAGGCCCGCTGGCAGGACCCGGAGTACGTCAAGGCGCAGGCCAGGGAACGGCTGCACTACGCGCTGCCCGGCGAGACCGCGTTCGTCTCGGTCGCCCCACCGCCCCCGCCCGGCGCGAAGTCCGCCCCGGCGGACGCCGCGGCCCGCCCGAAGGCCGTCAAGCCCTGGTACGCCGCGCTCTGGGACTCGGTGGACGCCGCCGACGCCGCGCTGCCCGCGCCGCAGCCGGTGCCCTGACCCCGCCCGCGCCTCCCCGCACCTCCACGGACACCCCGACCCCCGCCCCCTGACGAACAGACTCCTGATGAGCAACCAGAACCCTCCCGCGCCCGACGCCCCCGAGGTGTCCGACCACGACGTCGCCGCCATCGCCGCCCAGCTCGGCCGGGTGCCGCGCGGGCTGCGCGGCGTCGCCCACCGCTGCCCGTGCGGCAACCCGGACGTGGTGGAGACCGCGCCCCGGCTGCCCGACGGCACGCCGTTCCCGACGCTCTACTACCTGACCTGCCCGCGGGCCGCCTCGCTGATCGGCACCCTGGAGGCGGACGGCGTGATGAAGGAGCAGACCGCCCGGCTCGCCGAGGACCCGGAGCTCGCCGCCGCGTACCGGGGGGCGCACGAGGACTACATCGCCCGCCGGGACGCGATCGAGGTGCTGGAGGGCTTCCCCAGCGCCGGCGGGATGCCCGACCGGGTGAAGTGCCTGCACGTGCTGGTCGGCCACTCGCTGGCCGCCGGGGAGGGCGTCAACCCGCTCGGCGACGAGGCGATCGGGATGCTGGAGCAGTGGTGGGCCAAGGGCCCGTGCGTCAGCCCCGCCGAGGTCGAGGCGGCCGGCGAGCGGGTGCTGCGCAACCGGGCGAAGAACGCGGGCCGGGACCACGCCGACACGATCGCCGCCAAGGAGGCGCTGAGCGCCGAGCGGGCCGCCCGCAAGGCCGCCGCCGAGGCGGAGGCGGAGGAGTCGTGACCGCCACCCGGGTCGCCGCCATCGACTGCGGCACCAACTCGATCCGCCTGCTGATCGCCGACCTCGACCCGGAGACCGGGGAGATCACCGACCTGGACCGGCGGATGCTGATCGTCCGGCTCGGCCAGGACGTCGACCGGACCGGCCGGCTGCACCCCGAGGCGCTGGCCCGCACCTTCGCGGCCTGCCGCGAGTACGCCGAGGTGATCGCCGAGCACGGCGTCGCCCCGGACCGGATCCGGATGGTCGCCACCTCGGCCTCCCGGGACGCCGAGAACGCCGCCGAGTTCGCCGCCGGGGTCAAGGAGATCCTGGGCGTCACCCCGAGCGTGGTCAGCGGCGACGAGGAGGCCCGGCTCTCCTTCACCGGCGCCACCCGGGAACTGCTCGGCGGCCCGCACCGGCCGCCGTACCTGGTGTTCGACCTGGGCGGCGGCTCCACCGAGTTCGTGCTCGGCGAGCGGGACGTCCGGGCCGCGTACTCGATGGACATCGGCTGCGTCCGGATGACCGAGCGCCACTTCGCCGGCGGGCACCCCGCCGAGGCGCGGATCGAGGCCGCCCGGTCCGACATCCGGGCCGCGCTGGACACCGTCGCCGAGGCCGTCCCGCTGGACTCCGGCGCCACCCTGGTCGGCCTGGCCGGCACCGTCACCACCGTCGCCGGGATCGCCCTGGAACTGCCCGGCTACGACTCCGAGCGGATCCACCACGCGGTGCTGGACGTCGCGCGGGTGCGGGAGACCGCCGAGTGGCTGCTGCGCTCCTCGCACGCCGAGCGGGCCGCGGTGCCCGTCATGCACCCCGGCCGGGTGGACGTGATCGCGGCGGGCGCGCTGGTGCTGCTGGAGATCATGGAGCGCACCGGGGCCGCCGAGCTGCTGGTCTCCGAGCACGACATCCTGGACGGGATCGCCTGGTCGATCGCCTGAACGGGCGTCCCCCGGACGGCTCCCCGGAAGGCCCCCGGCGGCCCCGGACGACCCCGCGGACGGCTCCGCGCGGGCCGTCCGGAGGCCGTCCGGGGGCCTTCCGGCGTGTCGGCCGAAGAAGCTTCGTGAATTTCTTCACATGGCAATCCAGCCTTTCGCGCCACCCGGGTGTCCAGTCCGTCCGAAATGTGGGACCGAAGGTGCCGCCAGCGGGTTGCTCATGGGATCGCAGGCAACCCGGTGTTCATCTCGGAGAAATCGAAACCCCACTCGGGAACCCGTGCGGCACAAGGATCGTTGCTGCTCAGCGCGGCACCGGGTGGCCGGCCGCTCGCGCCGGGCGGCCGCCGGGGGCGGGGAGAGCCCACCGGGGCGGAAGTGCGGGCGCGCAGTGTAGCACCAGGTGTCCAGAAGCTTGTGACGGGCCTCACGAATGGTCCGTCAGGCGGGGGTGGATACTTTCGGATATGAGCACCACGGAGCGTCCTCGCATCCTCATTGTCGGCGGTGGTTACGTCGGCCTGTATGCCGCGATGCGCATCCTCAAGAAGATGCGTTACGGCGAAGCGACCGTCACGGTCGTCGACCCGCGGTCGTACATGACGTACCTGCCCTTCCTTCCCGAGGCGGCCGGCGGCAACGTCGCCCCCCGCAACCTCGTCGCACCGCTGCGCAGCGCCCTGAAGAAGGCGGAGGTGCTCACCGGTCACGTGACCGAGGTGGACCACGCCCGCAAGGTCGCCACCATCCAGCCCGCGGCCGGCGACTCCTACGAACTGCCCTTCGAGTACCTGGTCGTCGCGACCGGCTCGGTGTCCCGCACCTTCCCGATCCCGGGTCTGGCGGAGCACGGCATCGGCATGAAGACGGTCGAGGAGGCGATCAGCCTCCGCAACCACGTCATGGCGCAGCTCGACAAGGCCGAGTCCACCACGGACGAGGACGTCCGGCGCAAGGCCCTGACCTTCGTGGTCATCGGCGGTGGCTTCGCCGGCATCGAGACCGTCGCCGAGATCGAGGACATGGCGCGCGACGCCGCCAAGATCTACAAGACCGTCAGCCGGGACGACATGCGCTTCGTCGTGGTGGAGGCGGCCAACCGCATCCTCCCCGAGATGGGCCCCGACCTCGGCCTGTGGACCAAGGGCCGGCTGGAGGAGCGCGACATCGAGGTCTACATCGAGACCTCGATGGACTCCTGCGTCGACCAGCACGTGGTGCTGAAGAACGGCATGGAGTTCGACGCCTCCACCATCGTGTGGACCGCCGGCGTCAAGCCCAACCCGGTCGTCAACCGCTTCGGCCTCCCGCTCGGCCCGCGCGGCCACGTGGACACCGCGGCGACCCTCCAGGTCCAGGGCTTCGACTACGTGTGGTCGGCCGGCGACAACGCCCAGGTCCCCGACCTGGCCGCCGGCGAGGGCGCCTGGTGCCCGCCGAACGCGCAGCACGCCGTCCGGCAGGCCGCCGTCCTCGGTGACAACGTCATCGCGGGCATGCGCGGCTTCCCGCAGGCCGAGTACAAGCACAAGAACCTCGGCGCGGTGGCCGGCCTCGGCCTGCACAAGGGCGTGGCGATCCTGTTCGGCAAGGTCAAGCTGAAGGGCCGCCTGGCCTGGTGGTTCCACCGCGGCTACCACGGCGCGATGGTCCCGACCATGAACCGCAAGATCCGGGTCTTCACCGACTGGACCCTGGCGATGTTCCTCAAGCGCGAGACGGTCGGCCTCTCCGAGATGGAGAAGCCGTTCGACGCCTTCCAGGAGGCGACCGCTCCCGCCCCGAAGCCGGCCGCCGCGGCCGCGCCGGAGAAGGAACTCGCCGCCAGCAAGTAGCCCGCCCGCGGGCAGCCGCCCGCGGACGAAGGAGCGACCAGACCCGACACAGGTCGGGTACGAGTCGGAGGCCCTCCGCCCGGCAGCGCCGCCGGACCACGACCTCCGTGGTGCTCAGCCGGCCCCGCCACCGGGCGGAGTACAGCAGGCAGTTGACGAAGGCCCCCACCCTCCACCGGGTGGGGGCCTTCGGGCGTGCCGGGGGTGTCGGTGGTGCCCGGCGCCCGGTGCCCGGCGCTCGGTGCCGGCGCTCACTCCTGGCCGGTCGGCGCGGTCCGTCCGGCCAGCCGCTCGTGCCGTTGGCGGGCCGCCTGCGGGGTGCCCAGGCCGAGGCCGAAGGCGATCTCCTGCCAGGTCATCCCGCGGCCGCGGGCCATGGTGAGCAGCCCGGTCTCCAGTTCGTCGAGTTCGGCCCGGACCAGCGGCAGCAGGGTGAGCGCCGCGGTGAGGTCGGCCCGGTCGACCTCCGGCTCGCCCTCCTCGGCGAGCGCGGCCCCGCTGAGCAGGAAGGCGACCAGGCGCACCGCCTCGTGCGGAGCGGGCATCACCGGGTTGCTCTGCCGGGCCCGCTGCCCGGCGTCGGCCGCGTGCCGTTCGGCGATCCGCAGCAGCGAGGCGTACACCCGCCCGGCGCGGGCCGCCTCGGGGTCGGGCGGGGCGAACGGGTCGCCGGCTGGGGCGGGTTGGTGGTCGGGGCGGGGCGAGGGGGCGGTCATGGCTCCAGGGTCGGCGATGAACGCTGCCTGGTCAAGGATTCGTTGTGAACGAGTTGTTCAATGATTGGGTCGCGAAGCGGTACCGGAAGTCGGTGAGCGGGGCATCACCGCAGGTGACGGTGGGTGGGCATGCTGGTGCCCAGAGCCGGACTCGAACCGGAGGTCGTACCGCTTCTGGCCTGCGACGCTCCCGTGACCTGCGCGAATCTCCCCGGGTCCCCCCGATCTGGCCCGGATCAGCTCGCCGAAACGGGGCCGAGTGTTTCTGCGGGAACACGGCGCTCCGACCTCGGGTGACGCACCGTCGCCGCCCTCAGGCGATGCATTCCGGACGCCTCCTCCGGTGATCGACTGGAAACAGCCCATGTGGCCGCGGCCGGCTTCCGGGCCCTGGCAGCATGACGGCCCCGACGAGCCATGCCGAGGCCGCGACGAAGCACTCAGGCCGCCACCGGCTGCCGATCCGCGAGGAGCAGCGCCAGCGGGCCGCCCTGGAGCAGGAACCGTCCTTCGTGGACCGCCGCGAGCGCGTCCTCCATCGACCACCACGTCAGCGTGAAGTCGTTCTCGTCGTCCGCGAGCTGCTGCGCGCCGACGGTCAGGTCCCGGGCCTCGAACAGGTGGAGGCGGGCAGTGGAGCCGGGCACGATGGCGTACGAGCCGAGGGGCGTCCAGGTCTTGGCGATGATGCCGGCCTCCTCGCGAAGCTCCCGCCTCGCGCAATCCCCGGGCGACTCGCCGCCCTCGGCGCGCCCGCCGGGCAGGAACAGGTACTCGCCGCCGTGCAGCGGGAACGGGGCGTTCAGCACCGCGATGCGGCCGTGGTCGTCGCGGGCGACGACCACGGCCGCATCGCGGTCGGGCAACGTGTTGGCCATGCTGGGAGGGTAAGCCGGGGTCAGACCACCATGCAGGCGAACGGCACGTTCGTCACCGCCGGGTGGACGATCCCGCGCCCGTGGTAGCCGTCGTCACCGAAGGCGTCGCCGTGGTCGGCGCACAGGATGACCAGCCACCTCCCCAGGCCGGTCAGGCCGTCGATCAGGTTCCCCAGGTGCTCGTCCGCGTAGGCGAGCGCGGCGGCCTGTGACGCCCAGCTGTCGGAGCTGTTGCCCAGGTAGTGACCGTGGGGGACGTGCGTCGCCGACACGTTGACGAAGAGGAACAGCGGCCGGTCCTGCCTGGTGCCGGCCAGCTCCAAGGCGTGCTCGACCTGGTAGCGGGTGGAGTCGGGCTCGGGGGAGCAGAACTCCGGCCGCCAGTAGTCCTCGTCGAACATGCCGGGCAGTACCGCCCCGAGCGGCGTCTCCCTGGAGAAGTACGTCACCCCGCCGACGCACACCGTGCGGTAGCCGTGCTGGCCGAGCCCCACGAGGAGGTTCGGCGCGTCGAACACGAAGGTGCCCGGGTCGACCGTCTTGAACGCCGGCGGGCGGCACTCCCACAGCCGCGGGGGCTGCTGCGGCTGCGGGAGCTTGGGCAGGAAGCCGGAGAAGAACGCGATGTGGGCGGGCAGGGTGAACGTCCCCGGCGTCCGGCGCTCCTCCCACTGGCCGCCCGGCAGCAGCCCGCCGAGGCGCGGGGTGTCGCCGGCGTGCATCGCGGCGCGGGCGACGTCGTACCGCAGCGAGTCCAGGGTGACGAACAGGATGCCGCGCCCCGCTCTGATGTGTTCGGCGGCGTCGATCATGGTCATCCCTTCGCGGCGGCGTAGTGGGTGGCGAGGTCCAGGCGGTAGACGATGTGGCCCCGGGCCCGGTCGTTGACCGGGAGCGGCACCTTGTCCCGGGCGATCAGGTCGCTGATCTTCTCCAGACCCGAGCCGATCCCGATGACCGTGCCGTCGGCGGCGAGCAGACGGATCACCACCTGGTCTCCGGCGCTGCTGATCCGGGCGCCGGGGACCTGGAACGTCCGCACGCCGTAGGCCAGCAGGTCTTCGTCGCCCTCGCCGAGAACGGACACCGTCGCCGCGTAGCTCCGGCAGTTGATGGCGCCCTGGGCGAAGAGCGCGGAGTACGCCTTGGCCAGCTCGGTGCCGTCGTCGACCAGCACGACGCCGTGCACCTTGGCGGTGAGCACCAGGCAGGACCCCACCCACCAGGCGACCGCTTTGTGGATCTCGTCGGGGTCGCGGCCGCTGACGCTGTCGGGGCGGATCACCTTGGAGAGGTCAACGGGGTTGAGCACGGCGTACCTCCAGCAGGGCGTGGATCTCCTCGGTCAGCTCGTCCGGGCTGCGCCCGTCGGTGCTGATCGCGATGCCGGTCGGGTCGGTGGCGGCGAACCGCCGGTACAGTTCCTGCACACGCGGCAGCAGCTGCGGGCGCCGGACCAGGAACCGGTCCGTCGCCGGGCGGGCCGGCCGGGTCTCCATCCGGTGCCGGATCTCCTTCTCCGAGGTCTCCAGGTACACCGTCAGGTCTGCCCGTGGCAGGTATCCGAGGTAGGGCGCGAACTGGGCGGCGGCCACCTCCAGGTCGAGCTGGTTCACCGCCGCGTGGTTGACCACCACCGACCCGGTCCACCGGTCGGCGACCAGGCTGCCGCTCACCAGCGCGCGGCGGGCGGAGTCCGCCCCGTCGAGCAGCCCCGCCAGGTGGAAGGCGAACTGGGTGAGGGTGCCGCCGTGGTCGTTGACGTAGCCGATCAGCCCGGCGAGCGGATTCGGGATGACGTGCAGGACCTCCGCGCCGAGCCGCTGCGCGAGCAGGCCGGAGAGGGTGGACTTCCCGGAGCCGCTGATGCCCTCCAGGACGACCAGGGCGCCCGAGCGCCCGGTGACCGGCGGTCGGTAGCAGACGGGCAGGTCGATGGTCACAGGGTTCCCTCCGTGAACGAGGCCAGATGCCTGGCGGTAGCGGCGGCGACCGTGGCGGAGGGGTCGTCGGCGGCCAGCAGCGGGGTGACGTCGAGGCGCAGGTCTTCCCGGAGCAGGCACGGTTGCAGGCCGCCGGAGTGGTCCAAGCGCAGGGCCCAGAACCCCTCGACGCACTGCGGCCTCACCGGGCAGGCGCCGCACTGGCCGACGTGGTGACGCCCGAGCTGTCGGTGGATCACCTCCACTTCGATGCCGTCGACGGTGAAGACCCGCCGCCCCTGGCCGACTCCGATGACCTCGACCCGCTCCTGGCCGGTCAGAGTCCGAAGGTGGGCCATCAGGCCGTCGGCGGAGACCGCGGCACTCTGCCCGGCCGCGTTGAAGTCGGTGTCGACCAGCTCGATGAACTGGATCGGCAGCCGGCGCTCCAGCGCGTACACGAGGATCGACAGGATCTCGTGCTCGCTCTGCCGCTGGAGCAGCGTGTTCAGCTCCACCCGCTCGAAGGCGTCCCGGGCGGCGTCGATGCCGGCCAGCACGGCGGAGACCGGCAGCCTGGTCTTCGCGATCTCCTGGAACGACTCGTCGCTCAGGTAGTGCAGCGACACTTTGACCTTGCCGATGGCGGTGTCCCGCAGCCACGCCAGGTTCCGGGGCACCAGGATCCCGTTGGTGATCAGGGAGAAGCTGACGTCCGGCGCGGCGAAGACGCCGACGCCCTCCAGGACCGGGCGCGCCAGCTTCGACAGCAGTGGCTCGCCGCCGGTGAAGTAGACGCGGCGCAGCCCCGCTTTGGTCAGGCCGCCGATGACGGCGAGGTAGTGCTCCGCGCACAGCGCCCGCCGGCGCGGCTGCTGGGTGCGGTCCTCGCGGGTGGTGCGAGGAGGCACGTCGCCCTCGTTGTGGCAGAACCAGCAGCCGATGTTGCACGCCGGGCCGAACGACACCCGGAGTTGGCCGCGCAGCGCGGCGAAGTTCCTCAGCGCCGTCAGACCGGACTCTGGCGGGAACATGGTTGGCAGGGTTGCGAGTTGAGACACGACACGCTCCTGTTCACGAGACGGAGAGGCGCCTTGCCGCGCGACGGGATGATCCGGCGCGGTGGAGGCCGGTGAGACGTGCCTGGTGAAGCCGCCAGAGCTGTTCACCAGGGCCTTTGACTTGGGCAGGCCGGCCGAAGTGAGGCGACGGAGCTCAGCTCACCGCGTGGGGCGCGCCCTGCTCGGCGTACTTCGGGTACGGGGGCACGGGGTGTGGTCAGTGGCAGCTGCGTCCAGACCTTCTTGCCGCCGGAGGTCGGCACCCATCCCCAGTTCTCGGCCAGGGCCGGAGACGATGAGCAGCCCGCGGCCCTTCTCCCGGACTTCGTCGGCGCGGGCGCCGGCCGGGACGTACGGCGCCGCGCGGCTCAGGTCGTGCGCCTCCATCACCAGGGCCGTGCCGTCCGGCGCCAGACGGAGAGCAGCGTGGTGCGTGCCGGGCGGACTGTGCCGCGCCGCGTTGGCGACCAGCTCCACCGTGGGAGGGGCAGCGGGGACGGGCGAGAGCTGCTGCTGAACTCCGTCCGTGGGCGGGAACGAGGGCGCGGGTGTCCGATGGGTGACCAGAACGCCTCCGTGCGCGGCGACGGAGGCCGCGAGCCGGTCCCAGTCCTTGCGGCCGACGACGAGCATCGTGCGGTCGAGGGTCACGATCATCGCGACGTGACCACCGGCCACGAGTGCCATCACGTGCTTCCAGCCGGGGCGCTCGGCCGGCGGGAGCAGGGCGTCGGTGTCAAGGACGGTCTCGGTCACCTGGACGCTCTCGGCAGCGGCGCGCTGCTCACACCACCCCGCCAAGAGGGGGCGGCTGACCTTGTCGTCGGTGCAGAGGTAGGTGATGGCGCTGCGCATGGGGGCTCCTGTGTGGACGACACAGTTGGAGCCGCCATCCGGGCCTGCCGGGGGCAAGTCCGGGCGGCGGCGGCCATCTCGGAGACCCAGCAGGGTGCTTGCGCGACCTTCCCGAGCGGCCATACCGAGTCAACTGCGGCCACGCCTGACCCGTAGGGGCCACGGAGGGGTGCGTTTTCCTGCAGGGGCCATGTGAGGGGGCCAGGATGGTCCCCTCACTCAACGCTTCTTCGGGGGAAGCCTCATGATGGAGATTCAAGCGATCGGCGAACTGCTGCTCCGCTGTCGTAAGAACGCGGGCCGGAGCCGGCCAGAGCAGGCCAAGCACGTCGAGACCTTCTTCGGGAAGTGGTTCGATCCTGAGCGGATCAAGCGGTGGGAGACGGGGAAACGTATTCCTACCAGCACCGATTTTCAGCTGATCGTAGACGCGTACGGGATCAGCCTGGAGGAGGTGCAGGCAGCAGTGGCCTACAGCCGGCGGGCACGGCGACTCGATCAGATGCCCGACCTGGTAGAGGAACCAGAGGAGGACGAAGTGGAAAGGCGGACCTTTATCAGCGGCCTTGCGCTGGTCACGGGTCTCGCTGCCGAACCATGGGGCCGACTCGCTGCGGCCCTGGACGGTGGCCCTGTCGACAAGACGACCACGGCTCGGCTGGTGGAGAACACGGCGGAGATGTTCACCGCCGAGGAGCACATGCCGGCGCGGCTTCTCGCTGCCCGGCTCTCCACCCACCTCGACACCATCACCAGCCTGCTGCCCAATGCCGGAGCTCACCAGCGAGAGTTGATGATCGCCGCTGGAGAGGCCGCAGCCCTCGCCGGATGGGTGCACTGGGACCTCGGCGACCACCGGACCGCCATGAAGTACTACAACACCGCGGCACTGGCCGGTCGTCGCGCCGGCCATGGTGCCGTCAACGCCCTCGTCCTCGGATACACCTCGTACGGGGTCGGCCCCGACAAGGCCCGCCAGATGCTCACAGCCGCCCAGGAACAGGTCCGCGGCCCCGGATACGCCACCGCCCGCGCATGGCTGTGCGCCCGGGAAGCGGAGGAGGCCGCCGCAGTCGGCGACCAGGAGGCCGCCGTCCGGGCCCTCGACCGGGCCGCCACCGCTTTCGACTACGCCAACCCGGCCGGGGAGCAGGCGTGGGTCGCGTTCTTCGGCCCAGCCCGGCTCGGCTCGATGCGGGTCGCCGCCTACGCGAAGCTACGGCACCGGGAACTCACCCAAGCCGCCGACGACACCCTGGCCGACCTCGGTTCCGCCGACACCAAGATGCGCGTCGCCGTCCTCGGCGATGTCGCGTCCGGATACCTCGTCGCCGGCTCCGTCGACCAGGCCGTCGAGGTCGGCCGCCGCGCACTGGCCGCGACCCTGGAGACCGAGACCACGATGGGCAAGCTCCGGCTCAACGCCTTGGCCGACCAACTCCCCGAACAGCGCGAGGCCCGGACCTTCCGCGAAGAGATCCGGGGCGCGCTCGGGTGAGTGCGAGTCAGCCCGCCGTCTCGGCGTTGATCCACTCCAGGTAGGACGCGCTGCCCGACACGATCGGTACAACGATGATTTCCGGGGTGTCGTACGAGTGCTGCTCGCCGATGAACGCCGTGAGCCTGTCTCCGAGTTCAGCGCGGGTCTTGAAATCGACCCGCCACTCCGGCCCGGACTGCACCTCACCTTCCCACCAGTACACCGAGCTGATCGCGTACACCTGCGCACACGCGGCCAGGCGCTCGCGCACGACCGCCGCAGCGAGTTCCCGCGCCTTCGCCTCATCGTCATGGGTCGTCGTCACCATGATGTGATCGTTAGTCGTCATGCCTTGAGCGTAGAACCCGCAACTGGCCGCCAGGCCAGGCGTCGTCAACTCCGCCACGAGGGACAGCCCGAGGAGAGTGCGGCGTTCTTCCCAGAGGCGTAGCGCCGTGGAACGCTGCGACAGCACCACCGCCATCATCGGGGACAGGAGCAGCAACATGGCCACCCGGCTCAAGGTCACCTACTACACCGCTGAGGATCTGCCCGAGATCGAGCCGGTGCTGCTCGACCTCTACGACCGGATCTACGCCGAGGAGAAGGCGGGTGACCCGTTCTTCTCGATGGAGGCGTTCACCGGCCGTCTCCACCGCCAGGCCGCCGCTCCCCGCTGGGGCTGTGCGCTCGGGGAGGTCGACGGCCGGCCGGTCGGCTACGCCTACGGGTTCGCCCGCACCGCCGACTACCGGTGGGGCGGCTTGATCGAGACGGAGCCCGGCGCCGACCTCGCGGAGACGGACAGCCGCACGTTCGCGTTCTGCGAGATCATGGTGCTCCCGGAGTCCAGGGGGACCGGCATCGCCCACACCCTGCACGAGGAGCTGCTGTCGCACCGTCCCGAGGAGCGGGTGCACCTCCTGGTCGAGGAGGACCACCCGCGGGTGCGGGCCCTCTACGAGCGGTGGGGCTACACGAAGATGGGGATCATCCAGCACCCCGGGTCGCCCCGCTACGTCTCCATGCTCCGGCCCGTCGCCCTCTGAGCCGGCGGGGTCGACGGCACCCGGGCGCACTCGGCAAAGGCCGTGACGACCGGGCGGCGATCCTGTTCGGCAAGGTCAAGTCGGAGCGCTGCCCGCCCCGGTGGTTCCACTGCGGCTGCCACGGCGTGATGGCTCCGGCCGCGGACCGCAAGATCCGGGTCTGCGCCGCCTGGACCCTTCGTGCCGGGGGAGGGGTCGGTCATGGCTCCAGGGTCGGCGATGAACGCTGCCTGGTCAAGGATTCGTTGTGAACGAGTTGTTCAATGGCTGGGTCGCGAAGCGGTATCGGAAGTCGGTGAGCGGGGCATCACCGCAGGTGACGGTGGGTGGGCATGCTGGTGCCCAGAGCCGGACTCGAACCGCCAGGGTCACCCCCGCTGACCTGCGACGATCTGTCGACCTGCGAAAACGGGCCCGCATCTCCCCGAATCAGCCCGGATCTCCCCGGATATAACCGTGCCCGTGCTCCCGTGGGAGCACGCTTGGGAGCACGAGCAGGTCACACAGGGTGAGGCGGCTTCGTGGGGGTCGAGCGCCTGGATGCAGAGTGATCCGGCCATCCCGCCGTGAAGACGGCCGGAAACCGCCCCTCGGCGCAGGCCCCGGGCGGAACGGAGAGGGGGCCCGGCAGCGTGCTGCCGGGCCCCCTCGTCCACCCCATATCCAGCCTGCGGAGCATGGACACGGGCGGCCTCTGTTGCCAGTTGCCACTCTGCCCGATCGGATTGCCATCCGCCGCAAACATCACCCGAATGAGCGTGCACGCGACCGCAAACGGCCAATCTGACCCTTCGTCAACTCCTGTAAATCCGACGGGATACAGGGCCCGCCGGGCAGAACTGTGGCCCCGGCGAGGACCGCCGGGGCCGCAACAGCAGGGGTGCACTCAGCTACCGAACGTCCCGCCCGGTGCGGTCGGCGCCGGGGCCGACCGCGCGCAGCGGGCGCACCTCATTCGGGAGTAGATCATCGTCGGACCGGTGATCACGTCCTCGACGCCGCCCTCCGCACTGGCCGAGCCTGACGGACCCTTGCAGTCCGGGCAGACCCGCCGCGGAGTGAGTTCCCGGTAGCACAACAGGCACACCAGGATGTCGGGCGCCTCCGCGAGGACGGCACACGCCTGCGCCTTCTCCGGCAGGTGCGGGCACGTCCTGAGCACCCCGGCCGCATCCGCCGCCGCCAGCACCGTCAGGATGTCCCGCTTCCACTTCGGCGCGCTGTCCGTCGGCGTGGCGACCCCGGGCGCGTGCCCCTGCGCCGCCAGCGCCGCGGCCATCTCGTCGGCCAGCCCAGGCGGGGGCACCTCCGGCCACAGCTTGCGTCCGCTCACCCCGGCTACTCCGCCCCCTGGGCGACGGGCACCAGCTCGTCGCGCTCGACCAGGCCGCGGAGGACGGCGGCGAACTCCGGGGGCATGAGGTTCGCCGCGTCGATCGCGGCGACGGTGAGCGGCAGCTCCAGGAGGGTGTACTCGCCCCGGCCCTCCTGGGTGAACTCCGGGCCGCTCTTGTCGTCGAACGACCACTCCGCGACGGTGGCGAGGTAGAAGTCCTGGCGCTCCTTCTCGTCCTCCAGGGCGTAGAGGTGCCGGACGATCTTCGCGCGGCCGTGGATCTCCTCGTAGACCTCGCGGACGGCCGCGGCCTCCGGGTCCGCGTCGCCCTCCTCGACGCCCCCGCCGACGACGACGGAGTACGGGTCGAGGCCCGGGCGCACCCGGCCGATCAGGAGCAGGGTGTCGCCGGGGGTGAGGAGGACGGCCCGGGCGCGGTGCTTCTTGGACATGGTGGTGACTCTCTACTCGGTGGGTCGGGCGGTCAGTGGAGGAGCCAACCCCCGTCGATGTGCAACGACTGACCGGTGGTGAACGACGCGGCGGGGCTGGCGAGGAAGGCGACCGCCGCGGCGACGTCCTCCGGCCGGCCCCGGCGCGGGATGCACTGCCGGCGGATCTGCTCCTCCGGCTGGACTCGGTGCTCCGGCGGGAGAGCGTTCTCCGCCTCGACCTGGATCGCCCCGGGCACCACCGCGTTGACGGTGATCCCGTCCGGGCCCAGCTCGCGCGCCAGCGACCGGGTGAGGCCGAGCAGCCCGGCCTTCGCCGCGCTGTAGGCCGTCAGCCCGGCCCGGCCCGCCCTCGCGTTGACGGAGCCGATGTTGATGATCCGGCCCCACCCCCGCGCCACCATACCGGGGCTGACGGCGGCACAAGTCCGGTAGTGGATCGTCAAGTTGGTCTCGATCGCGGCGGCCCACTGCGCTTCGTCGAGGGTCTGCCACGCGACGCGCGGGTAGGCCCCGGCGCAGTTCACCAGGATGCCGACCGGGCCGAGTTCGCTCTCCACCTGGCTGGCGAGCGCCCGCACCGCGTCCGGCTCGGTGAGGTCGGCGCTCACCTCGATGCCGGCCCTGCCTTCGCGGCGGACGTCGCCGAGGACGGCGCGGGCCTGCGGGATCTGCGCGAGGTGGGCGACGGCGACGGCCGCCCCGGCGGAGGCCAGGGCCCGGCTGATCGCCGCCCCGATGCCGGTCGCGGCGCCGGTCACCAGCGCGGTGCGGCCCTGGAGCGGCAGCCGGGAGAGGGGCTGTTCAGTCGACGGGTACACGGTCATGGTTGTCCGTCCGATCGTCGAGGCCGGCGGTGTCCGTCGGCGGAAGCGGAGAGGTGCGGGTGAACGCCTCGGCGGCGGCGTGGACTTCCGCCACCTTGGCCAGCAGGAGGAGGAGGTCGGCCTCGGTGAGCTGTGCGAGCGGGACGACGCCGAGCAGGCGCAGCAGCAGGAACGGGCGGAGCTGGGTGAGGAGGGCGTCCGGGTCGAGGCCGGCTGCCTCGCCGAGGTCGGTGTGCAGCCGCTCGAAGAGGCGGCCGATCGCGGCCTCCCGCCCGGCGCCGACCTCCCAGGTGTAGCTGATCTCCACCCGGCGCTGCTCCTCGTCCAGGACGACCCGGTCGAGGCGCGGCACGGCCACTGGAGGGAGGTGCAGCGGCAGGGTGCGGGTGAACACGTCGGGCTGGTACCGGGGTACGAGCCAGCCGCCCATGCCGAGGAGGTACCAGAGCAGCACGGCGACGTCACCGGCCACGCTGTTGCACCCGGCGTACTGGAAGTCCAGCCAGCACAGCGGGTCGCCCGCGATGTTCGGCTCCGTCGGGTCGCCCTGGGTGAGCGCGGCGAGGACGGCCCGGCCGCCGCCGAGGCGGTCCCGGGCGAAGGCGACGGCGTCCGGGACGTCGAGCAGCATCGGGACGCCGTTGACGGTCGCGGAGAACCCGGTGAGGTCCCGCACCCGCACCGGCCGACCGGTACTGCTGGAGGCAACGGTGAGCCGGTCGGAGAGGACCCGTTCGTCGACCCGGCCGCCCGGCCGGATGCGCTCGGCGTACAGGCCGGGCACGCAGGAGGACAGCGGCGCCGTGCTGCCGGTCTTCCGGATGCTCAGGACCAGGCTGTCGCACACCGCGTCGACCAGGGCGACGACCCGGGGCCCGCCGAGCGGACTGCGGTCGGCGACCGCGATCACGTCGCCCAGCAGCATCCGGCCGGTGCTGAGGACGTCCTCGTAGGCCAGGACGACCCGGTCGCCGAGGGACGTGCGGCGCAGCAGCCGCGGCACCGGGAGGACGTCCTCGACGGCCCGCCAGCCCGCGGCCTCGGCGTCCGCCTCCGCCGCGCCGAGCGGCTTCTCGAAGGCCCGGGCGCGGGCGCCCATCACCGGCCACCGGCGGGCAGGGCCGTGGTCGCCAGCCAGTGCCCCAGCACCAGCTCCGCGAGGACGACCGCCTGCTCCCGCTTCCGGCGGGCGTCGCGGACCAGCTCCAGCTCCGCGAGGGCGACGGCCTGGTCCCGGTCGCTGCGGTCCTCGTTCACCAGCCGCGGCCCCGCCCCCGCCGCCTGGCCGAGGAGCGCGGCCAGCGCGTCGTCGTCCGCCGACACCTCGACCCCGTCGAACCGCAGCATGACCTTCGCCAGCAGCGCGGTGACCTTGTACAGGGCCCGCAGGTCCGGCGCACCCTTGAGCAGCTGACGGCGGATCTCCACCGCACCCTGCACACCGGCCTTCACCGACGCGGCGACGTCCGCCGTGAGGTCCGGCGCGGGCAGCACCAGGCCCGGCCGGCACCACTGCGCGGCCAGCGACCCGGAGCCGAGGAGAGCGAGGACGTGCAGCAGACGCGACGTCACCATGCCGCTGCGGCACTCGCCTTCGGTGAGCACGGTCAGACCGAGCTTCACCCCGCCGAGGTCGGCCTCCAACTGCTCCAGCACCCGCCGCAACTCGGCGGTGCCCGCCGGGTCGGCGATCACGAACACGTCGAGGTCGGACCAGCCGCGCTGGTACTTGCCACGGGCGCCGCTGCCGGTGACGGCCAGCAGGTCGATCACCGGGGGCTGCTGCACGGTGGTGCGGTCCAGCAGCGCCGACAGGTACGCCTCCAGGTTCACCGGCAGGCCGAGGGTGTTGACCGGCGCGACGGTCGGCGTCCGCAGCGGCCACCGGGAGCCGAGGGCGACCATGTCGAGCTGCCGCTCCAGCCGCAGCCGGGAGCCGTTGTTGTCGACCACCAGGTGCGCGAGGCCGGCGATCCGGTCGGCCCCGCGCGACACCTTCACCTCGTCCCGGTCAACCACGTCGAGCGGGCCGGCCGTACCGCGCCGCGCCCGGACCTCCGGCTCCGCGTCAAGGTAGACGATCGAGAGCTGGTCGCCCAGCATCCGGCGCAGCTCCGCCGTGCTGTCGTACTCGTGCAGCGACTCGACGGTGACCCGGTCCAGGAAGTGGTGCGCCGCGCAGTACCGGTCGAGGGCATCGACCAGCAGCTCCGCCCGCACCACCGGGTGGAGCCGGTACGGGTCGGCGACCCCGGCCCACCGGGCGGCCTCCTCCAACAGGTAACCGATCTTGAGTCGGGCGTGCCCGTGCTGCACCCTCAGGTACTCCCCGGCGCTGCTCTTGCCGCACTCGGACAGCCCGCCGAGGGCGACGATCCGGACGCCGGGCAGCGCCCGCGCCGGAACGGTCGGCACCACCGGGTGGACGAGCTGGCGCAGCTCGTCCTGGACCTCGACGACCGGCCGCCCGTTGACCACGATGACGTTCGACCACCGGCCGTCGGCGGCCAGGCGGTGAAGCTGGGTGTGCAGGTGCCGCTGGTACGCCGCGTACCCCGGCGTCACCGACTTCTCGTGCGACAGCGCCCGGGCCGTGCCGACCTCCGGGTCCTCGTGGTGGAGGAGCAGCACGCCGAACTCGGCGGCCTCCGCCCCGGCGAGGTCCGCGCGGAACGGCTCCAGCAGCTTGAGCGCCCGGCCCGCCGCCGCGTCGGCGCTCAGGCCCTCCCGGACGGCGACGGTCGCGGCGAGGGTCGCCTCCAGCATCGGGATGCCCCGGTCGACGAGGCGCACCTGGGCGTCGCCGAGCCGGCGGACGCGCTCCAGGTAGGAGCTGGCCAGGACGTCGGCGACCTCCTCCACCGGCCCGTGCTCCCACCACCAGCCGCCCATGCCGCCTGGGCCCGCAACGATGGCCGGCCACCGCGGGTCGTGGGCGTCTAGCGTCCCGCCGGACGTTCCGGCCGGGCCGAGACGCCGCAGCAGTATCCCGAGCTGCTTCGTCTTCCCCGAGTTGTCCGGCCCACTGAGCGCGACCGTGGCAGAAGTGAGCGAGTGAGAGAGGGACACAGTGTCCTCCGAGAGCTCGTCTAGGTCCGAGATGGTTGGGGCCCCGGCCTGAGTCGTTAGCCCCGCCAGGGAGGATGAGGTTCAGAAGGTCTTGAGGGCGCAGGGTCTGGGGGCGGCGGAGATCAGCTGGGCCGGCTCGGGCCGCGCCAGACGATGACGCCGGCACCGTCGTGGCGCGCGCCGGGGTGCTCCCACGCGGTCCGGAACTGGTAGCGGCCGATCGCGGCGAGGTCGCCGAGGAGCTGGCCGACGCCGGCCCGCCAGTGCTCGGCGGCGGCCGGGGGCAGCGGCTCCCCGTAGGCCCGCGCGAACTCCGGATCCGGCCACCACGTGACGTGGGCCGACATGTGCGCGCCGGGCGGCCACAGCGGACTGTCGGTGTCCAGCACCGACCGGCGCCCGATGTCCGCTACCCCGGCACCGCGGCGCCTCTCGGCGACCGCCCGCAACGCCCCGGCGACCTCATCACCGGGGGCGGGGCCTTCGGCCCACTGGGGCCACCCGTCGATGAAGTTCGGCCGGGTCGGCGGCACCCCGTCCCAGGCTCCGGCCGGCGGCCAGTCGGCGACGGCACCGGGCGGCAGCTCCCAAGCCAGGAAGGCGCGGGAGCCGAAGCGCTCCGAACCGCGGTGCGGGCCGGTGACCGCAGCCTGGAGACCCAGGCTCCTCAGTGCCGCGAGCACCGCGGCGGTGCTCTCCTCCCAGTGCCCGGCCGCGCCCTTCGGCACTTCCTTGCGGCTGTCGCGGGAGAACTCTGCCGCGGGGTGCCAGACGACGCGCCAGCACGCGAGCGCACCGGGCGGCCACGTCTCCGGCGGCGCCCAGATCACCATGCACCAACCCGGCGTCCCGAGCACCGGCCGGAAGTGCCGGCCGTCCTCGGTGTACTCGGGCCGCTTCCTGTCGTAGCCGAGCCTTCCCAGCTCCGTCTCCAGCCAGTGGCGGGCCTCCCGGGGGCCCAGCCCGACGGCGCTCACCGGCCCGCCCCCGGCCGCCGCCCGCGCGGAGCCCGCATCTGGGCGTGCCGGTGCCGACCGGGCGGGCCGCCGCCGCGCCGGATCCCGCCGTACGGCACGCCGGGCAGGCGGTCCTCCTCGAGGCGAGGGTGCACCCACCGCAAGGTCGACAGCACCCGGCAGTACACCCCGAAGAGGACGACGCCCGCGAACAGATCCGACGGCGGGTTGCCCAGCAGGCGGCGGCCGCCGTGAAGCGCCGCTTCGACCGAGCCCCGCACCGCCGAGAGCTCCGGCAGGGCACCGTAGGCGGCGTCCACCTCCGCGACCAGCAGGGCAAGGTGCCCGACCAGCTCGTCCAGCAGCTCCACCATCCCGTCCTCGGGCGGCGGCCCGCCGACCTGGGCGCCGACCGTGAGCAGGTCCACGCGGTCCAGCGCTGCGGCGACGGCCGCCGCGTCGAGCCGGACCGGCTCATCAGGAGTGGGGTGCACTGCGTCCTCCAGGGGAGCGAGGGTGGAACTCCCCGGCCTGGCCGCGCCAGGCCGGGGAGCACGTGAAGGCTGCGGGCCGTCCGCCGGTGGCCCGCAGCCGGTCAGGCGGGCAGCTCGGAGACGGGCACGCCGTGGTGCAGCAGCGGGAGGAGCTGGCGCGCCTTCCGGGCGGCCAGCACCGCCCTGACGCGGGCGGCGGTCGCCGGGAGGAGAGCACCGTCGAACTCGTCCTCGCGCAGCCACACGTGGCCGGCGATCTCCCCGGCGGCGGCCTCCGGCACGGCCAGCGCGGCCAGCTCCTCGTCCGTGATCACCCCGCCGTCGAAGACCAGGTTCAGGCCCTCGTTCGAGCCGGTCTCCCCGTTCTCCGGGGTCTGGTCGACCGCGAAGAAGTGCGAGAGGCGACGGACGAGGCCCGTCTCCTCCCGCAGCTCCCGGGCGGCCGCCCGGTCGAAGCGCTCGTCCTTGCCGGCGGCACCGCCCGGCAGGATCGGCCGCTGCTTGTACGTCGTGACGGAGAACAGGACGCGGTCCTCCTGGTCGAGGATCAGCGTCAGGCAGCCGACCCGGCGCCTCGGCTGCCCGTCGTGCGGGATCTCGGCGTGTGTCATGAGGTACCCCCCAGTAGATGAAGCGAGTTGGATGCGGTCGCCCCGTCGAATCCGCAGCGACGGGGCGACCAGCGGGCCCCGCCCGTGCAGCGGGGCCCGCTCAACCGCCGACCGCAGCCGGCGGCACCCGGGGCAGTGCCGCCCCGGGAGACTCGTTGGACCGCTACGCGACCCGGGGCCGCCTGACCGCGCAGAGGCGGGACACCTGGAGCCCCGCGGTGACGGCGGCTCGGCGCAGCACTGCCTCGGGCACGCCCTGGACCGCGCGCCTCGGGTGCGGGGGCTGGACGGGCACGGCCAGCCGCAGCTGCGCCCAGACCTTCTTGCCGCCCGAGGTCGGCACCCAGCCCCAGCCCTCGGCCAGGTCGGCGACGATGAGCAGCCCCCTGCCGTTCTCCCGCACCCCGTCCTCGCGGGCACCGGCCGGGACGTACGGCACCGCGCGGCTCAGGTCGTGCACCTCCATCACCAGGGCGGTGCCGTCCGGGGCCAGATGGAGAGCGACGTGGTGCATGCCGGGCGGACTGTGCCGCGCCGCGTTGGCGACCAACTCCGACAGCATCTGCAACGCATCCAGGACGTCGCCCTTGGCCAGCCCCCACTCCTCCAGCAGCACCGTCCGCGCCCTGTGCCGCACGACGGGGACGGCGTGCAGACGGCTCTCCAGCTCCGCCGCGGTGGCCTCGACCGTCATCCGCGCGGTGAGCTCGGGATTCGCCCGCCCCGGGTCGGCCTTCACCGCTGCGCCCCGGCGTCGACCAGCTCCACCGCGGGGGGAGCGGCGGGGGCGGGCGGGAGCTGCTGCGCCCCGTCCGTGGGCGGGAAGGACGGTCCGGGCGTCCGATGGGTGACCAGAACAGCCCCGTGCTGGGCGACGGAGGCCGCGAGCCGGTCCCAGTCCTTGCGGCCGACGGCGAGCATCGTGCGGTCGAGGGTCACGACCATCACGACGTGACCACCGGCCACGAGCGCCATCACGTGCTGCCAGCCGGGGCGTTCGGCCGGCGGGAGCAGGCCGTCGGTGTCGAGGACGGTCTCGGTCACCGGGATGCCCTCGGCGGCGGCGCGCTGCTCGCACCACCCCGCCATGAGGGGACGGCTGACCTTGTCGTCGGTGCAGAGGTACACAAGGGCGCTGCGCATCGGGTAGCTCCTGTGGACGGTTGGAGCCGCGCCCAGCACGTCGGGGGGCGTGCCGGGCGCGACGTCGACCCGGACTCTTCCGTGATCCGCTCGCGCGGCTCGCCGGGTCGGCTGCATCCAGTCAAACGGGGGGGCGACCGCCAGGGGCAGGGTGGTTTCGGATCCGACTGCGCGCAAGCACCCGGAAGTTTTGACTTTCCCTTTACTCGAAGCCCGGCGCGGATCGTCACCCTGTCGCTACTCTCGGTGCGTGGGGGATAACCTGGAAATTCAGCGACGCATGCTCGAACTGGGCTTCAGTCAAGTCGAGTTGGCCCACCGGGTGAACGACGTGATCAAGACGCTCACCGGCCGTTACGGCACCTGCTCCGAGCGCACCGTGCGGGACTGGGTGAGAGGCAAAGTCACCTGGCCACGCGGACTCCAGCGCCGCTCACTTGAGGAAGTATTCGACTGCACGGCCGAGGAACTCGGCTTCCAGCCACGGGGAGCCACCCCCGCACCCCCACCGACGGAGAACGACGTGAGGCGTCAGACCTTCCTCAAGGGGATCGCTGCCACCGCCACCACAGCAGCCGGTCTCACCCCATCCCCCGCCACCGCAGCGCCCCGGACAACCATCGGCACATCCGACGTGATCCGCCTGCGCGCGGGCCTCGAAACCCTCGACGCCCTGGACGACCACCGAGGCGGACACGGCGCGCTGGAGAAAGCCGCCCTCGCTGGTGCAGCCGAGGTGATGGCACTCCAACGAACTGGTAGCGCCAGCGAACGGATCCGCAGCCGGCTGTTCAGTGTCGCCGCCGACTACACCGCCGTCGCCGCCTGGTCCTGTATCGATGCCCGAGACCTCGACCAAGCCCAAAAGCACCTCGACACCTGCATGCGACTGGCCGGCCTCGCCCGAGACCCCGTGGCCGTCTTCCGTACCTGGAACATGATCGCGATGCTGGCCAACCAGCTAGGGAACTACCCCGACGCCGTCGCAGCCGCCCGCGCCGCACAGCGAACCGGGATCACCCGCCGCGACCCCGCCTTCGCCTCGCTCGCCCACGCCCGAACAGCCATCGGCAGCGCCGGCCTGAACGACCGCCAGAGCGCCCTCCGCTCCATCGGCCTGGCAGCGGACTCCCTCGGCCGCGCACGCGGCGACCAGCCCTGCCCGAGCTGGTTCGCGTTCTACGGCGCTGCCGAACTCCAGGCCCTCACCTCGATCGTCCAGGACCGGCTCGGCGACGCAGTCAGCGCCGAAAGCGCCAGCCACCAGGCCCTCGCACTGCTGCCCGCCCAGTTCCGCCGCAACCGAGCACTCGCCACCGCCCGCCTCGCCCTGACACAACTCCACCAGGATGAGGTGGACCTCGCCGTCCACACCGCGTCCTCGGTCTTCGACGTCATGGCCGGCGACCCCCTGCCAGGGCGGATGCGCACCCTCCTCGGAGACTTCCACCGCGAGCTGTTGACCCTTTCCACGAACGCCCCGGCTGCGCAAGAGTGGGGGGATCGCTACCGCGCCGAATGGAGCCGAACGTGACCGACGCGACCCACCTGCGTCACTACCGTGCCGACGACGTGAACGACCCGTTCCGCCAGATGCTGATCGCCATCCACGCGGAGGTCTACGCCGACGTGATGGATGACGAGTTCAACCAGCGCTTTCCGTGGTTCGTCAACCACTGGAGCAGCATGGAGGGCTTCTCCTGTGTGGTGGCGTACGACGGCCAAGAGCCCATCGGTTTCATCTACGGGGCGCCCCTCTCGGCCGGCCGCGAGTGGTGGCGCGAGCACATCGTCCCCGCGCCGGAGGACTCCAGCACGTTCGCGGTGTCCGAGCTGATGGTCCGCCCGGCCTGGCAGAAGCAGGGGCACTCCACCCGCCTCCACGATGAGCTGGTCGCGGACCGGCCGGAGGCCCTGGCAGTGCTCCTCGTCGATACCGAACACCCCAAGGTCCAGGCACTCTACGAGAGCTGGGGATACGCGAAGGTGGGCGACCGCCGCCCCTTCGCGGACTCCCCGCTCTACGCCGTGATGGTGCGGGAACTGAGCTGACATGGCCCTCCGGAGCATGGCCGTCGCCCACTACACCGCCGAGGATCTGCCCGAGATCGAGCCGGTGCTGCTCGACCTCTACGACCGGATCTACGCCGAGGAGAAGGCGGGTGACCCGTTCTTCTCGATGGAGGCGTTCACCGGCCGTCTCCACCGCCAGGCCGCCGCTCCCCGCTGGGGCTGTGCGCTCGGGGAGGTCGACGGCCGGCCGGTCGGCTACGCCTACGGGTTCGCCCGCACCGCCGACTACCGGTGGGGCGGCTTGATCGAGACGGAGCCCGGCGCCGACCTCGCGGAGACGGACAGCCGCACGTTCGCGTTCTGCGAGATCATGGTGCTCCCGGAGTCCAGGGGGACCGGCATCGCCCACACCCTGCACGAGGAGCTGCTGTCGCACCGTCCCGAGGAGCGGGTGCACCTCCTGGTCGAGGAGGACCACCCGCGGGTGCGGGCCCTCTACGAGCGGTGGGGCTACACGAAGATGGGGATCATCCAGCACCCCGGGTCGCCACGCTACGTCTCCATGCTCCGGCCCGTCGCCCTCTGAGCCGGCGGGGTCGACGGCACCCGGGCGCACTCGGCAAAGGCCGTGACGACCGGGCGGCGATCCTGTTCGGAAGGTCAAGTCGGAGCGCTGCCCGCCCCGGTGGTTCCACTGCGGCTACCACGGCGTGATGGCTCCGGCCGCGGACCGCAAGATCCGGGTCTTCGCCGACCGGACCCTTCGTGCCGGGGGAGGGGTCGGTCATGGCTCCAGGGTCGGCGATGAACGCTGCCTGGTGAAGGATTCGTTGTGAACGAGTTGTTCAATGGCTGGGTCGCGAAGCGGTACCCGAAGTCGGTGAGCGGGGCATCACCGCAGGTGACGGTGGGTGGGCATGCTGGTGCCCAGAGCCGGACTCGAACCGCAGGGAGTGCCCCCGCTGACCTGCGACGATCTGCCGGCCTGCGAAAACGAGCCCGCATCTCCCCGTTCCAGCCCGGATCTCCCCGGATATAACCGCCCCCGTGCTCCCGTGGGAGCACGCTTGGGAGCATGGGCAGGTCACGCAGGGTGAGGGGGGGTCTGGGGGTGGGTGCCTGGGGCTTGGAGCGATCCGGCCACTGTTCCGAGAAGTTGGCCGAAGTCCGCCCCCTGTCGGCGCAGGCCGGGAAGGACCTCCCGGGGGGAAACGGGAAGAGGGCCCGGCAGCGTACTGCCGAGCCCTCCTATCCACCCCACATCCAGCTTGCGGAGCATGGACACGGGCGGTCTGTGTTGCCCGCTGACACTATGCCCGATCGGATTGCCGTCCGGAGCAAACATCACCCGAAAGAGATCGGCCGCGGCGGGAAGCCGCCAGCCTGACGGCACGTCAACTTCCGTTCCCCCAGCGGAGAAGCCAAAGCCGGGCAAGGGAACGGCCCCGGCGAAGACTGCCGGGGCCGTGACGGAGTACGTGCTCGGTCAGTAGGAGATGGCCACCCGGCAGCCCGGCTTGTCGATGATGTACCCGTTGCCGATCTTGGAGTCCGGCGTCCCGGCCGGGTACAGCTTGATGGTGGGGCGGGCCTCGCGATCCCCGTCCCAGGCCCGGATCTGCTTGCACAGGCGGTCGGCGAGATCCTGGCCGGCCGGGCCGCGGCCGGTGGCGCCGAGTTCGAAGCGGACGGGGCCCTCGCCCTCGCGGCGGGTCAAGATGAGGTAGGCCAGGGAGTCGCCCTCGGCCAGGGCGGGGCTGCGGCTCGGGATCGCCGGCTTGCACAGGCCACCGTCGGCGGCGGCCCGGTCGGCAGCGATCCGGCACGTGGCGGGGGCGGTGGTGCTCATCAGGGTGGTGTCCTTCCGTGGCAGGGTGGTTCGCGGTCAGCCCGCCAGCAGGCGTCCCAGCGAGGGGCGGGCGGGTCGGTCACTCGGCGATGTGCCACCGGCCGGGCACCAGCAGCGGGTCAGAGGAGGGACCGGCCAGCTGCATGCTGCAGGACCAGGCGATGAGGGGCGGCCGCCCGCTCACGTCCCAGGCCGCCGCACGGTCCGCGGTGGTCCGGACGAGCGCGGCGGTCTCGGCGTCGCTCCCGGCCGAGTAGAGGCCGTCCGGCTGGACGAACACCCCGGCCGTCTCGTCCTCGGTGACGACGGCGCACCCGCCGTACGTGCCGTCCTCGGAGGCGGCGCAGGTGACCCGGGGGTCGTGCCCGGCCAGGAACATGCACAGGTCGGCGAAGGCGTCCCGGTCCAGGCCGCCGGGGAACGGCCCGGCGACCCGGCCGGCGGGCACCGGCAGGTACGAGCCCCGGGAGGACGGCGGCACGGGTCGGCCGCCGTACAAGGGGCCGGCGGCGGTCATGAAGTCGGCCATCGTGACCAGGCGCCCGGTCGGGGTGCCGCCCGGCCCGGGGGCGTAGACCCGCGTCAGCGGGTGCACGCCCCCGTGCGCGAGCGGTGCGAGGATCATGCCGTTCGGGGTGAGCTGGTCGAGCCACGCCGGGGGGATGCCCGCGATGCCGCACGTGACGATGATCCGGTCGAAGTAGCCGTTGCTGGGGTACCCGAGATAGCCGTCCCCGGTGTGGACGCGGACCCCCGGGACGGCCGCCCGCTCCAGCGCGGCGCGGGCCTCGGTGGCGACCGGTTCCGAGTGCTCGACGGCGGTCACCGGGCCGCCGGTGATGTGCGCGATCAGCGCGCTGTTCCAGCCCGTTCCCGCGCCGATCTCCAGCACGTCCATCCCGGGGTGCAGGTCGGCGGCCTCCAGCATCTTCGCCACGATCGACGGCTGCGACGTCGAGGAGGAGGTGCCCGAGGTGTCGTCGGGCACGTGGGTGGTCAGGCCGCGGTCGGAGTAGACGATCGCCAGGGTCTCCGGGGTGGGCTGCTCGGGGTCGACGGCGGTGAAGCCGCCGGGCCCGTAGTGGCCGGAGACGAACAGGTGCCGGGGGACTTCTCGAAGGGCGCGGGCGACGGCATCGGTGCGGACGGCGCCCTTGCCGCGCAGATCCTGCACGAGAGCGTCGGCGGCCTGCTGCCAGGCGGTCGGGGCGGTGGTGGTCACAGGGCGGCTCCTTGCCGGTAGACGGTGACGGGAAGGTAGGCGGGGCGCGGGTCGAACGGCTCGGCGGCGGGCTCGCCTGCGGCTTCGATCCAGGCGTGGACGTCGGCGGTGCCCGGCCGCAGGCCGATCACCAGCGTGGGGGCGTGCCCGTGGAAACGGCAGTACAGGACGGCGGCCACCGACCTGGGCAGGCACGCCGTTGTGCCACCGAGCCACAGGAAGGCCGTGGTGACGGCCTGCACGGCGTGCTCGGCCTGCTCGGGGGTGGACGGCGGCAGCCGGCCGCGCAGCGCCCGGTTCAGGACGGTGTGCAGCCGCCCGTCGGGGCGGCCGCCCCGGGTGGTCCAGACGGCGGCGAGCCCGGAGGCGAGAGCGACCAGGCGCTCGCCGGGGCGCAGCCGGACGCGGGACGGAAGGGCAGTGACCACGCTCACCGATCCGTCACCACCCCGTGCCGGCGCAGGGCGTCCAGGACGTCGGCGACGTCACGGCGGACAGCAGCGGCTCCCTGCTCGGGGAAACGTGCGAGCAGAGCGACGGCCGCGGCCTCGGCGCCGCCTCCCCGCTCCATGGCCTGGAGCACGGTGACGGCGGTGGCGTTGAGCGTCCACACGTCGCCGGCGGCGGTGACGAGGGTGCCCCGGCCGGTGTCCGCCGCGGTGAGCAGCCGGGCGCCGGGGGAGAGGGTCAGCACAGCACGGCTCCTTCGGTCAGCGGGCGGCCCTCGGCGGTGCGCGCCCACACCTCGGCGTTCAGGGTCATCAGCAGCGTCAGCTCGTCCGTGCCCTCGGCCGCCGCCCATTCCCGGACCGCCGGAGCGAGGGCGGCGGGGTCGACCAGGCCGTGGTCGGCGAGCGCGCTGTCGCGCAGCAGCAGCGAGGCCAGGCCGCGGCGGTGCCGTCGGGCGGCGGCGCGGTCATCGGCGTTGTAGCCGCCTTTCGTCCGCCGGGTGAGGACTTCGGCGGGCAGGACGTCGCGCAGCGCCCCCGTCAGCAGGGGCTTGAACGCGAACGGCGAGGAGCGGTGGTGGCCGCGTACGGACAGGGCGGCATCCAGGACCGCCCGGTCCTGGAACGGGTAGGCCATCCGCAGGCCCAAGGTGCCTGCGGCATCCGCCTGCAGCCGGTTCCAGCGGGCCATCGCCCGCAGCGCCGCGACCGCGGTGTGCTGGTGCGGCCGGTCGTGCAGCGGCCTCGCTCCGGCTGCGGCGTCCCGCAGCCTCTCCTCCAGCCGCCGGCGCGCGGTGACGGTCAGCCACCTCGGCACCCACGGGCCGGACTCCCAGTCCATCGCGCCGTCGAGCGCCCCGGCGACGGCCGCGCGGTACGGCCCGGGAAACGCGGCTTCGGCCCGGACGTCGCGCACCCGGGTGCCGCGCAGTGCCGTCCACCCCCGCCGGTGCTGGCGCGCCAGCAGCCGCGGAGCCGAGCCGAGGTACGTCAGGGGCGGCAGCAGCACCTCGTCGCCGCCCTTCCCCGACAGCAAGACCCGGGCCCCGCCATCGAGCGCCTGCTGCCACAGGAACGCCGCCCGGGCCGGGCTCACCGCGGTGGGCCCCGGGGAGTCCAGCGGGAGCGCCTGCTGCCAGCCGTCGAACTGCCCGGGCACCTCGCCGACCGCCAGGACACGGTGCCCGGCACCGGGCTGAGCGGCCGTCACCAGCCGAGCCCACCGCAGGTCGTCGTTGGCCGGGTCGGCGGACGCCCTCGACAGGTTCAGGGTGCGCGGTCCGACCCGCTCGAAGGCGAGCGCCGAGAGGGCGGAGCTGTCCAGGCCGCCGGACAGCTCGACCGCGACCGGGGCGTCGGCCTCGCACCGGACGGCGACTGCTCCGCGCAGCGCCTCGCGGAGCAGCACCGCCCCGTCGGCGGCGCCAACGTCGTCGTCGGGCACCGTCCACCACGCTTCGGTGCGCAGTGCCCCGGACGCGTCGATGCGCGCCGCAGTGCCCGGCGGCAACTCGGACACGCCCCGGTAGGGGCTGGTGCCGGACTCCGCGAGGGCCAGCGGCGGGGCGGGCGCGAGGAGCTGCACCGCCAAGTGGTCGACGTCCAGATGCCGGTGGCCGAGCGCGGCCAGCGGCCGGGCACGGGAACCGAGGAACACCGCGCCGGACTGCACGGTGGCGAACACCGGGCGCAGTCCCGCAGAGTCGCCGAACAGCCACGTCACCGAGCCGTCCAGCACCACCAGGTGGTAGCTGCCGGGCAGCTCCAGTAGCCGCTCCCAGCGGCCCGAAGGCCGCAGCGCCCCTGCACGGTCGGCGAGTTCGGCGGCCTCCACCCGGTGATCGCCGATCACGGCGACCCGGTACCGGCCGGCGCTCGTGCTGGTGACCCGGTCGCTTCCGGCGCGCCCGACGATCCATGGCTGATCATCGGCCCAGGCCAGCACTTCGGCGCCGGCTTGGACGAGAGCAGCAGCAGGCCGTGCTGCCGGGGGCTTCCCCGGCAGCACGGTGAACCACTGTCCGAACACTCAGCCCTGCTGCTGGTACTTGGTGGTGTAGTAGTCGCCGTCGTCGGAGATGCCCGACGAGTACGAGCCGGCGGCCAAGGAGCCGACCGTCCCGGCCAGCGTCGCGGTCGGCGCCTCGTACTCCTCGTGCCCGTCGGTTTCCTCGACGCTCTGCTTCGTCTCCATCAGGATCTCCTGTCTTCTCGGCGCGGCAGCAGCCGCGCTGTGTTCAATACCCGTACCGGGTACCGATGTTGTTCCGGCCGCCCATCGTGGTGGACGGCCGTGTGCCGCCGGGCGGACAGCCCGGCGGAGCAGATGGCCGCCGCCCCGACGGCGCAGGCACCGGGGCGGCGGAGGGGATGGCCGTCCGGATCACGCGGCAGGCGGCGGGGATGCCTCGGCCCGGTGCCGGGCCAGCCACAGCGCGGGGCTGTCGAGTTCGGCGGACGTCGGCACGGTGTCCTCGCCGTCGAAGATGCTGCTCAGCATCGCCGGGCCGCCGGCGTCGTGCAGGGCCGACATGAACTGCTGGCCGCGCAGGTACAGCGACCGATCCGGGACGATCGGCAGGAACTCGGCCACCCTGCGCAGGGCGCGAAATCGCAGCTTCGCCTTCGGGTCACCGGGGAAGTGGTCCTCGACACCGCCGAGTTCGGCGACCAGGCGGCGGTGCACCCACATCGCGTGTCCCTCGCTGACCTCCGGCACCGGCAGGACGTCCCGCGCCGGCCGCCGGCCGATCCGGGCCTCGACCATCTGCCGGACCCACATCGGGACGAGACCCGGGAACCGCAGGAACTCGGCAGCGTGGACGAGTTCGTGCCCGAGAGTCTGGGTCAAAGCCCGCTGCGAGGTGCGGTTCCCCGCGTGCATCCGGTGCACGACCAGCAGTTCCGGGCCGACGGGCCCGAGCACCATCTGCCCGCCGATCAGCGGCCAGCACAGCCGAGTCATCAGGCCGGTGATCGCGCCCTGGGTGGCCGCCAGCTTCAGCGCGGCGGCCCGGTGCTCCTCGGCCTCGAACTCGGCCGAGACCATCCGGCCGACGATCGTGAAGTGCCCCCTCGTGATGCCCGGCACCGCGCCGGGGCGCACCAGGCGCACGGTCACCTCGTCCGGCAGCGGCAGCGCCGACAGCTCCACGATCCGGGGAGCAGCCGCGTACAGCGCCTCCTCGGCCCGGACGGTGAACGCCCGACCGGCCGACCCCGCCTCGTTGCTGATCAGAAAGCTCGTCATCCTCGGTCCTGTCTCGGGGCTCTGGCAACCGCTCAGCTGTGGTGGCCTCCCCCACCCGACCCATGGGAGGGGGAGGCCCGGCGCGCCCGACAGCACGCCGTTGTCCGCCGATGGACGCGGCGGCCCCCGGGGGAGCAACCCCGGGAGTTCGTGGTGCCTACACGGCCGCCCGGCGAGGCCAGACCGCGCACAGGCGGGACGTACGGGCCACCGCGGCGCGATAGATCTCGGGCTGCTTGCTCACGCGGGCCTCCCGGCTCGACAGTGCGGCTCGTGGATGATCGCTGCGATGCTGCCGCCACCTGTCCAGGTGCGGGCGGTGATGCAGGAGCCCGCCGCCCTGGCGAGGCCCAGCACGGCCCAGCAGTCCGCCAACGAATCAGGGTTGGCGGGCGCGGCCACGCGATAGCACCCGCAGCCCACACGCTGTATCGCCGCCTCGGCGCCGGTGGAGGCGGCGTAGCGCGCGGCGGCGTCGAACACCGCGGTGCTCACGCGGACCGCTGAGTGGTGGCGGCGGTGAGGTAGTCGTCCCAGCAGTCCGAGACAGCCGGGTTCTGGTCGCGGCCGACGCCGGTCCGGCAGCGGGCACAGGCCCCGCACGGCCGGTACCGGGCATCCTGCTGCGGGCGCTGGGACGGGCTACTGGCCATGGCCGGCCTCCAGGTCCCGGGTGCACACCACCGTGTCGTAGTCGCGCACCACCCCGGCACCCGCCTGCAGCGTGACGACGCCATCCGGGTGGAGGGGCCTGCGGGTGGTGCGGCACACGATGCACGCCCGGCCCGCGAGCTGCTCGTCGCTCGCGAGGATGTCCACCTCGCGGCCGCCGGCCACCGCCCGGGTGACCCACCGGGCGGTGGCGAGGTGGCGGAGCACGGCGGCCAGGCGCAGCGGGTCGACGAGCTGGTCCAGGTCGGTCGGTGAGGGCGGGGCGATCCAGCAGAGGCCGGTCGGGTCGACCCTGTCGACGCCGGGGACTCCGATGTAGGTGCCGCGGCTGAGCGGGCGGGTGCCGAGGGCGGGGTCCGCCGCTGCGGCGGCCGAGGCGGCCGGGACGAGGAAGTAGAGGGTGCTGTTGCGGGTGTCCCAGATGACGGGACCGGTGCGGTGGCCAGTCTCCTGGTCGAGGACCGACAGGGCGGCGAGGCCGGGTTCCTGCTGGACGGCGACGGCGTCCCAGTGGATTCCGGCCTCGGTCACGGCGACCGTGCCCAGGGGCGGTGCCCACCGTGGTGTGTCGAGAGGTAACGTCATCGCCCGCTCCTGTCTCCTGCTGATCCGTCATGACCAATGTCGGACACAGGTGGCGGGCGGACTCACACAGTTCTGTGTGAGTCCGTCAGATGCCGGCCCACTGGGCGAACTGGACGACCTGCTCGGGCGGGCGGCGGTGCGCCCGGACGATGCCGGTCGCGGCGTCCTTCACCTTGGCGGAGTGCCGGATCTGCTGCGGGGCGAGTTGCCGGGCGGTCTGCAGGCGGGCGAACGCCTCCTCGGGCCGGCCGAGCCACAGGTGCGCGCGGGCCATCTCGGCGTGGTGGTGCGCCGCCCGGGACGTCGCCCAGGTCGCGGGGATCTCTATCCGCCGGGCAACCTCCAGCGCCTCCCGGTACATGCCCTGGTCGACGTAGCAACTGGCCCTGTGCGCGGCGGCGTTGGTCGGGCCGAACGACATCCACAAGGTGGTGGTCTCGCCGGTCGCGGCGGCGTACCGGTCGGCGGCGGCCAGGTACTCCTCGACATCGTCGCGCTGCCCGGCGCCGGCGGACAGCACCGCGCTGGCGAGGTAGAGCTGGCCGGTGACCGCGCGCCGGTCGAGGCCCGGGTCGGCCTGCTCGACGGTGGCGCGGGCGAGGGCCGCGATGCGGATGCCGGTGCGGGCCTGCCCGGACCTCAGGTAGAGCATCGCCCGGTTGTACATCCGCAGCCCGGCGACGGCCGCGTCGGAGGCCCGCTCGGCGGCCCAGCCCATGCGGTCGAGCGCGATCGACGCGAGGTCGGGATAGCCGGTCTTGCTGGCCACGTCGTAGGCGGTGCGGTACTGCATCGCCAGGGCCTGCCACAGGCGGCGGGTCTGGTGGGTGTGGGCGGCGGTGGTGGTCTCCACGATCAGGCCGGGCAGCTCGGCGGCGGCGGCGCGCAGGTCGGAGGCGCGGATCAGCGCGCACAGGCGGTCGGTGTCCGCGGCGAGCGCGGCCTGGTCACGGGGGGCGACGTCCGGGTCGGCGCCGAGGTCGTACAGGTCGAGGGCCTCGCGGATCGGCTGGACGAGCGCGGCGAGCTGGTCGCGGCGCAGCTCGTCGGTTCGGGGCTGGCCGAGCAGGTCCGGTACGCGCATGCCCATGGCGCGGGCGAGGGCCGCGACGACGCCGTCGCCCGGGGTGCGGGCGCCCTGCTCGATCGCGCCGATGTACGACGTCGACACCCCGGCGTCCTGGGCGAGCTGGCTTTGCGTCATGTGCCGCATTTTGCGGGCCTGCTGGAGGCGCCGGCCGAAATCCTGGTCCACGTCCCGACGGTAGCGCTGTCGAGCGCGGGCGCGGGACCGCTTCGGAGAGTTGCCGCCCGCCGGGGCCGCCGTGTTGCATGGGCCCATGCCGAACCCGCGCCCCGTTGTGTACCTGTTCGCGTCCGCCGCGCCGCCCGCACTGGAGCTGCCCGACGTCGTCCGCCGGGCCCGGGGCCGGGGCTGGGACGTCGCGGTGGGGCTGACCCCGACCGCCCGGGACTGGCTGGACGAGCGGGTGCCCGAGCTGGAGGAGCTGACCGGGCACCCGGTGAAGACCGCGTACCGGCGTCCGGGGCAGCCGGACGTGCTGCCGCCGGCGGACGCGGTGCTGTTCGCCCCGGCGACGTTCAACTCCGTCAACAGCTTGGCGGCGGGGATCACCTCGTCGTGGGTGGTGGGGTTCGCGGCGGAGGCGCCCGGCAAGCGGATTCCGGTGGTGGTGATGCCGTGCATCAACTCCGCGCTGGTGCAGCACCCGCAGTTCGACCGGAGCGTGGCGGTGCTGCGGGAGGCCGGGATGCGGGTGCTGTACGGCCCCCCGGATGGGTTCGTGCCGAACCGGCCGGGTGAGCGCCTGCCGTACCCATGGGAGCGCGCCCTCGCGGCGGTGGAGCAGGCGGTGTAGCGGGCTGAATCGGTCTTCGGAAAGCCGCCCGGTTAAGCCGAGCGGGGCGGACTTGCGCCAGGCGGATGCTGGTCAGGCCAGCACGAAGGAGTCCGGGGGCGGCGGCATCATCGCCAGCATCCGGGCCATCTCGCCGAAGGCGCTGGCGATCGGCACCCGCACCCACAGCTCCGCGCACACCCGGCAGGAGATCCGCAGCCCGTCGCCCCGGCTGCACACCCGGTGCCCGTCCTCGACGGCGTGTTCCGGCACCGGGTGCGTACACACCGGGCACGGCCGCAGCCGGGCCACACGCTCGATCTGGCGGCGGGCCCGGGCCGCCCGCGGGTACGGGCGGCGGTTCGGCCGCGTGTAGGGGCGCAGATTCACCGCCCACCCCCGACATGGCGGTGCCCCGCCGATGGGGGGGGAGATCGGCAGGGCACCGCAGTTCCCCGCCGCTCGGGGGGCGTTCGGCGGGAGCAAGGCCGAGTCTGCCCCCGAAGCGTGATCGCTATGGGCGATTTGCCGATGTTCCTCCAGAACGGCCAGTACGCGCGCCGTCCGCTCCTCCTCGCGCCGGTCCGCACTCGCAGTGAGGGCGCGGTCGAGGTCCACCGGGCCGCAGGCCGCCAGTGCCTCGAACACCGACCGGCCCTCCAGCTCCAGCTCGGGGGCCGGGATCACGATCACCGCCGGTTCCAGCCCGGGCCACTCCTCGTGGCACCAGCCGCACCCCTCGGAGCACGGCCGGCGCAGGCACCCCACCGGCGGACCGCCGGGCCGGCGCGGAACCTCCGGGAGCGGCAGCCCGGGCGCCGTCACTCCCCGCTCCCGGCCGTCTCGGTCGAGCCGTCCGCCGGCTGCTCCCCGGCGGCCTGGTCGATGAGCCCGGCTGCCCTCACCGCGCCGAGGGCCGGGTGCAGCTTCTCGGCCATCGCCTGGAGATGCCGGACCGCCTCGTCCAGGACGTCCTGCTCGGGGCCGCCCCACCGGCCCGTCGCCAGCTCGACCAACTCCACGTCGCTGATGTTCCGCAGCCACATCGCGCGCTGCTCCGGCTCCCGCTTCGCCAGCTCGAACTGCCGGACCACGCCGGCCAGGCGGTCCAGCCCACCGTCCGTCAGGTCGAGCCGGACCCTCCCGTCGTGGGTGAAGACCACGCCCTGGAAGTCCTCGGTGCCCAGGTGCAGCGACGTCATGTTCAGCCTCCGTGCTCGGTTGGGCCGGACAGGATGGCACAAACCGCGCCGGGCCGGTCGGCCGCGCGCCGTCACCACGAGTGCCGCTGTTCGACCGAAACCGATCACCGTTCGACCGTGACAGCGGACAGGCGTCGAATCCGTTGGGTATCACGGGTCTCCGCCCCGAAAGGCGGACGTGGCGATGTCGAACAACCAGGGAGGCACTTTGGGCTATGGAATGATCACCGCCCGTAATGATCGCGTGCTCATTCAGGGGAGTTCCCATGCGCGTTTCGAAGAAGCTCAGGTCCGTTGTCACCGCATTGGCCGTCGTGGTCGGGGCGTTCGCGGCGGCAGCCGGCCCGGGGGCGCCGGCCTCGCACGCCGCGACGAGGGACGGCGGAACGAACTGGACCGCCCTCGTCGGGATCGAGATCGTCAAGAAGACCGGGCAGATCAACCAGTTCAGCCAGCAGACCGTCTACTGCCCCAGCGGCAAGGTCGCCATCGGCGGCGGCGGGGAGGCAAGCACGGGCTACCCCGCCAGGCGCGGCCATGAGTTGAGCCTCGTCGGCAGCTTCCCGATGGGGAGCGGAACCCAAGCATTCGGGTGGGCCTCCAACGCCCGCTGGGACTGGGCCTCCCAGACTCCCCTGACGGTCACGACCTACGCCATCTGCGCCTACATGCCCACCGGATACGAGGTGGTCGGCGGCGCCCCCACCCAGGTGCCCTCCGGGCAGACCATCGCGATGACCTGCCCCGCCGGCAAGGTCGCCATCGGAGGGGGCGGCGAGGTCCGTGGCCCCAACACCGGCCTGAGCAAGTCCTACCCGGCCGCCGCCAGCGGCTCCGCGCAGATGAACCAGTGGGTCGTGGGCGGCTTCGACATGGCGAGCAGCACGACGAACACCACGGCCTACGCGATCTGCTCCGCACCCGTCCCCGACCTGACGATCGCCCGCTACAACGCGGCCTCCGAGAGCCCCCTCGGCGGCCTCCTCAAGTGCCCCACCGGCAAGATCGTCTCCGGTGGCGGCGCCTCCGGCAGCGGACCGCGGGCCAGCCTGGTCGCCAGCCGCCCCGCCAAGGCCGCCGAGACCGGCTCGAACGACGGCTGGTGGGTCCAGGCGACGGACGACCTGAGCACCTCCGACATCGACCTCTACGTCATGTGCGTGAACCGATAGCAGCCCTGCAACGCCCGCCCTGGGCCGGCCTCCGCTGCCGGCATGGTGCCGACCATGAACCGCCCGCCCCTGGAGCTGTGGGGGCGGGCGGTCCGTTCAGGACGCCAGCGGTGCCGGCGGTGGGTCGCCGTCGGCCTCGGCCGGGCAGAGCTGGGCCAGCCGACGGTTCGCCAGGTCCACGACGTCGCGCAGCGATCCGCCGTCGCTGGGGTGGACCTCGTGCTCGATGGCCGCGACCCGGGCCTCGATCGCCGCGACCCGCTCCAGCGCGCCGGGGGCGGGGCGGGGCGGGACGCCCGGCCGGGCCGGCTCGCCGAAGCAGTCGTCCGCCAGCTCCTCCGCCCGCGCGGCCAGCCGCAGCACCACGCGGCCGCACTTCCACCCGCCGACGCCGAGGGTGGCGAGGACGGTCACCACGCCGCCCCACAGCAGCACGGTGTCCAGCAGCGGGATACCGGTCTCCACGGTCGCTCCTCGCTGCGTGGGGTGCGCCGGGCCTTGCCTTTGGTCCGGCCCGGTGGACAGCACTGGCCTGCCTCGTCCGGCGAGTCCTCGGAGACGATGGCCGAGTCCGTGTTGTCGAACCGCTCGCGCCGCTGGCTCCGCCGGTCTTTTCCCCGTCGTACTCCACCTGGATCGAGGCGGTCTCGTCGGCGGCACTCTCACGTTCCGCGACGCACGCCGTCCCGAGGTAAGGACTCGCGTGCTCCCAAGGCGCTTCCGCACGCGAAGTGCGAGGGCCGTGATTGGGTCATCACCGCAGGTGACGGTGGGTGGGCATGCTGGTGCCCAGAGCCGGACTCGAACCGGCACGGCCTCGCGGCCAAGCAGTTTTAAGCTGCCCGTGTCTGCGTTCCACCATCTGGGCCTGGGGGCTGGCGAACTCACTCCTGAGCCTAGTCGGCCGGGCGAGGGTTTCGCATATTTCCTGGGACGGAAGTTGTCATGCTTCCATGCCATCTGACGAAGCGTCCGGGGTTTCGGCCACGCTCCGGCGGTTCTCGGCCATCCGGAGTCCCGGCCGGCCCTCGGGGGAGGGGTCATCCCGGAGGAGGAGAAGGCGCCCGGGGCCGTACACCTGGCGGCGGTGGGGCAACCGTTCGGCGGAGCGACGTGGGCGGGGGAGGGCGGCCGCGAGGATGGAGTAGCGGTCGGAGGAGCGTTCCGAGCCGGTCGCGCCGTGACGAAACCCCACCCTCCCGGACAGGAGTCCCCACCGTGAGCAGCTCGACCGCGTACGCAGCCCCCACCGGCCTGGCGGCGGCCCGCGCCACCGGCCTGAACAAGGTCTACGGCGAGGGCGAGACCCGCGTCGTGGCGCTGGACGACGTCTCGGTCTCCTTCGGGCGGGGCGAGTTCACCGCCATCATGGGGCCGTCCGGCTCGGGCAAGTCCACGCTGATGCACTGCATGGCCGGGCTGGACGACGTCAGCTCCGGGTCGGCCACCATCGGCGACACCGAGCTGGTCGGGCTGAAGGACAAGCAGCTGACCCGGCTGCGCCGGGACAAGATCGGCTTCATCTTCCAGGCCTTCAACCTGCTGCCGACGCTGACCGCGCTGGAGAACATCACGCTGCCGATGGACATCGCCGGCACCAAGGTCGACCGGGCCTGGCTGGACCGGGTGGTGGAGACCGTCGGCCTGTCCGGTCGGCTCTCGCACCGGCCCGCCCAGCTCTCCGGCGGCCAGCAGCAGCGCGTCGCCTGCGCCCGGGCGCTGGCGAGCAAGCCGGAGATCATCTTCGCCGACGAGCCCACCGGCAACCTGGACTCCCGCTCCGGCGCGGAGATCCTCTCCTTCCTGCGCAACTCGGTGCGCGAACTCGGCCAGACCGTGGTGATGGTGACCCACGACCCGGTGGCCGCCTCGTACGCGGACCGGGTGGTGTTCCTGGCCGACGGCCGGATCGTCGACGAGCTGCACGGCCCGACCGCCGACGGCGTCCTGGACCGGATGCGTCGCTTCGACGCCAAGGGCCGCACCAGCTGACCCCGCGTCAGCCCAGTCGAACCGACCGCATCCACTCCCCGGGACTGACCCCATGTATCGCACCGCACTGCGCAACGTGCTGGCCCACAAGGGCCGCCTCCTGATGACGGTACTGGCCGTGCTGCTCGGCACCGCCTTCGTGGCCGGCACCCTGGTGTTCTCGGACACCATGGGCCAGGCCATGCGCAACAGCTACTCCACCAGCTACTCGGACGTCTCGGTGCTGGTCTCCGCCGACGGCCCGGACGACGGCCCGGCCGACCGGGACGCGCCCCGCCCCGAGAAGGGCGCGCTGACCCAGGAGACCGTCCAGCGGCTGGCCGCGCTGCCCGGCACCGAGCGGGCCCGGGGCGTGGTCTCCGGCTTCACCGGCGTCGCCGACAAGAACGGCAACCTGATCGGCGAGTCCTGGAGCGCCCGCGGCGTCAACTTCGTCCCGGACGCCTCCGGCGCGGACAGCCGCTACCCGATGGCGGACGGCCGCGGGCCGCGCACCGCCGGCGAGGTCGCGCTGAACCGGCAGGCCGCCGACAAGGCCGGCTACCGGGTCGGCGACACCGTCCGGGTGGCCGGCAACGGCGCCGCCCGGGACGCGGTGCTGACCGGCGTCTTCACCACCGACGACCCGCAGGTCACCTCCGGCGGCACCCTGGTGCTGATGGACACCGCCACCGCGCAGCGCGAACTGCTGGAGCCCGGCCGGTTCAGCTCGGTGGTGCTGACCGCCAAGGCCGGCACCGGCGAGCAGGCGCTGCTGGAGCAGGCCCGGGCCGCGGCGCCCGCGGACGGCGTCGAGCTGAAGAGCGGCCAGCAGCTCAAGGACGACCAGGTCAAGATGGTCGACGACTCGGTCTCCACCACCAAGACCATGCTGCTGGTCTTCGCCGGCATCTCGCTGTTCGTCGGCATCTTCATCATCGTCAACACCTTCACCATGCTGATCGCCCAGCGCCTCAAGGAGCTGGCGCTGCTGCGGGCGGTCGGCGCCAGCCGCGGCCAGGTCACCAAGTCGGTGCTGGTCGAGGCGCTCGCGATCGGCGTGATCGCCTCGGTCGGCGGCCTGCTGGCGGGCATCGGCATCGGCGCGGGCCTGCAGTCGCTGCTGCACGCCTTCAACGAGGGGATGCCGACCGGCGCGCTGGTGGTCGCCCCGACCACGGTCGTCGCCACCCTGGTGACCGGCGTGGTGGTCACCGTGCTGTCGGCGCTGCTGCCGGCCGTCCGGGCCTCCCGGATCCCCCCGGTCGCGGCGATGAGCAGCGGCGAGCAGCCCAGCACCCAGCGCGGCCTGGTGATCCGGAACACGATCGGCGTGCTGATCGCCGGCGCCGGCCTGGGCCTGATCCTGGCCGGCGCGAACGGCAAGGGCTCCGGCGCCCAGCACCTGCTGGAGCTGGGCGCCCCGCTCGCGCTGATCGGCGTGTTCGTGCTGCTGCCGCTGCTGTCCCGCCCGGTGATCGCGCTGGTCGGCCCGGTGCTGGCCAAGGTGTTCGGCACCCCCGGCAAGCTGGCCCGGCTGAACGCGGTGCGCAACCCGCGCCGCACCGCCAGCACCGCGGCCGCGCTGACCATCGGCCTGACCCTGGTCACCGCGCTCACCGTGATCGGCAACTCGGTCACCAGCGCGGTCACTTCGATGGTCGCCGGGACGATGAAGGCCGACTACGTGGTCGGCATGGCCAACCACCGCGAGCTGGCCCCCGAGCTGACCGGCCTGGTCGCCAAGGCGCCCGGGGTCAAGGCGGTCAGCCAGGTCGACAACGTCTGGTGGCAGTTCGAGGGCTCCGACAAGGCGAAGGCCATCGAGGGCTACGACGCCGCCGCCTTCGACCAGCTGGTGAACCTGAAGATGACGGAGGGCGCCACCTCGGCCCTCCAGCAGGACCGGATCCTGGTCAACGACGAGTTCGCGACCAGCCACCACCTCTCGGCCGGCTCCACGGTCCGGGCCACCGCGCCCGGCGGCGAGGCCGTGACGCTCACCGTCGGCGGCGTCTTCGAGCGCAACGACGGCGTCTCCCCGGTGGTCGCCTCCAACCGGCTGATCGAGGCGCACGACAAGAGCCCGCTGGTCCAGCAGATCCTGGTGAAGGGCGCCGACGGCGCGACCCCCGCGCTGAAGCAGGCGGTCAAGGACGCCACCGGCCGCAACCCGGTCATCGAGGTCCGCACCACCCAGGACATGGTCAACGAGTTCAACCGGATCATCTCCACCATGCTCAACCTGATGTACGGCCTGCTCGGCATGGCGGTGATCGTCGCCGTCCTCGGCGTGATCAACACGCTGGCCATGTCGGTGTTCGAGCGCAAGCGGGAGATCGGCATGCTGCGGGCGATCGGCCTGGAGCGGCGCGGCATCAAGCGGATGATCCGCCTGGAGTCGGTGGTGATCTCGCTGTTCGGCGCCGCCGTCGGCGTCCTGCTCGGCTGCTTCCTGGCCTGGGCGGCCACCCGCCTGCTGGCCTCCGACCTGAAGGGACTGACCACCGTGATCCCGTACGGCAGCGTGCTCCTCTTCCTCGGCCTCGCCGCGCTGGTCGGCATGGTCGCCGCGCTCTGGCCGGCCCGCCGGGCCTCCCGGATGGACATCCTGAGCAGCATCAAGACCGACTGACCCGGTCGTGACGGAGGCCGCCCGCCCCCGACGAGGGGGCGGGCGGCCTCCGCGCGCCGGGCGTCAGCGGGTCTCGACGACGACCTTCTCGATCACCACGTCCTGCACCGGACGGTCGTTGCGCGGGTTGGTGTCGGTGGTGGCGATCGCGTCCACGACCTTCTGGCTCGCCTCGTCCGCGACCTCGCCGAAGATGGTGTGCTTGCCGGTCAGCCAGGTGGTCGGGCCGACCGTCACGAAGAACTGCGAACCGTTGGTGCCCGGGCCCGCGTTGGCCATCGCCAGCAGGTACGGCTTGGTGAAGGCGAGGTCCGGGTGGAACTCGTCGGCGAACTTGTAGCCCGGGCCGCCGGTGCCGTTGCCCAGCGGGTCGCCGCCCTGGATCATGAAGCCCTCGATGACCCGGTGGAAGACCGTGCCGTCGTAGAGCGGCGCGTTGCTGGGCTGCCCGGTGTTCGGGTCGATCCACTGGCGCTCGCCCGTCGCCAGCTCCACGAAGTTCTTGACCGTCTTGGGCGCGTGGTCCGGGAAGAGCCGGATCACGATGTCGCCCCTGTTGGTCTTCAGGGTGGCGTAGAGTTCCTCGGCCATCGGGGCCGCCTTTCTGGGTATGCGTCAGGTGCGCCACCCACCCTGCCCGGTCGGTGGCCCCCCGCGCAGGCGACACGGGATCATCCTTGGGACCGACGCGGAATACTTTGCCAAACCATTACTCTTGTGCTCTGTGTGGGTGGTGCCGTGCCGCCCCGGAGGGAATGTGATGAGAAGCAGGAACCCGGTCTTCTCGCGGGAGGGGTCCTTCACCCGCGACAACCAGTACGCGGGGTTCGGCACGCAGACGGCCGCCCAGCCCGGTCAGGGGGCGTACGGGAACCCGTACGCGGGCACCAACCCGTACGCGGCCGGAGCGCAGCAACCGCCGCTGACCGACGAGCAGTTGGTCACGATGTACAACTCGCCGTCCGCCGGCCCGGCGCAGACCGGCCGGATGACCATGGACGACGTGGTCGCCCGGACGGCGATGACGCTGCTGACCCTGGTCGCCTTCGGCGCGGTGGCGTGGTTCACCCTGCCGGTGGACAACTTCGGCCCGGCGATCGGCGCGGCCCTGGTCGCCATGGTCATCGGCCTGGTGGTCAGCTTCAAGCGCAGCGTCAACCCCGGCCTGATCCTGGCCTACGCGGCGCTGGAGGGCTTCTTCCTCGGCGCGATCAGCAAGGCGTTCGAGGCGATCCTGCCGGGCATCGCGATCCAGGCCGTGCTGGGCACCTCCGCGGTGTTCGCGGCGACGCTGATCGCCTACAAGAGCGGCCGGATCCGGGTCACCCCCCGGTACACCCGGATCGGTCTCACGATCGCCATGGGCTTCGTGCTGCTGATGCTGGTCAACATGGTCGCCTCGCTGTTCGGTGCCGAGTTCGGCCTGCGCTCGGGCCCGCTGGGCATCGTGGTCGGCCTGGTCGGCATCGCGCTCGGCGCGTTCTTCCTCACCCTCGACTACGCCGAGATCGAGGAGGGCATCCGGCAGGGCGCCCCCGAGAAGGAGGCCTGGCGGGCCGCCTTCGGCCTGACGCTGTCGCTGGTGTGGATCTACCTGGAGATGCTGCGCCTGATCGCGATCCTGCGCGGCGACGACTGACCCCGGCGCTCCGCGCGCACCACGCGGCGGGCCGCGGAGGAACGATCCTCCCCGGCCCGCCGCGGCCGTTCCCGGGCCCTCCCCGGAGCCGGGAACGGCCGCGGGGCGGGCCATGGGGAGGGGGCACGGCGAGGGCGGCGGAGGCCGCCCGGCGCGGCACTAGGCTCGGGGCATGTCCGAGCAGACCACCGCCACCCCCGCGCGGCTCACCGAGGCCGTCGACCGGCTCGCCGACCGCTTCCGGGCGATGCCGCAGAGCCGCCTGCTGGCCGCCGTCCCCGGGCACCCGTCCCGGGCCGCCGCCGCGCTCGACCTGGCCCGCCGGCTGGCCGACGCCGCCCGGGCGCTGGAGGGCCTGCCCGCGCTGCCGGTGCCCGACTGCGGGGCGTTCGCGGTCGGCGACCAGCTCGCCGTCACCGGGCACGACCTGGCGCTCGCCGCGGGCGACGGCCACCCGGCGGAACTGGCCGCCGCGCTCGCCGACCTCGCGGACACCGACCGGCTCACCGCCTGACCGGCCCGGTTCGATCCCGGTCGGGCCGGGAACGCCGACGGGGCGCCGAGCGCACGGGCAACCCCTTGCCGTGCGGTCGGCGCCCCGTCGCGGGAGCCGGGCGAGCCGGTCAGATCGAGGCGACCACCCGGTCGGCGAGCACGTAGACCGTCTCGTCGTCGGTGGAGAAGGTCAGCGAGTACGAGCCGGAGAACCGGGAGCCGCCGAGCAGCCGGACGTCCTCACCGGCCCGGACGGCGTCGATCAGCCGGTATGCGGCCTCCCGGTCGCCGGGCGCGACGCAGAGCGTGGTGCCGTCGGCGAAGGCGTACACGTCCAGGGTGCCGAGCGGGCCCGGGCGGACGTCGGTCAGCGCGATCCGCTCCTCGGCGAGCGCGGCCAGCCGGTCGTCGGTCCACTCGCGGGACGGGGTCGGGCTGGGCACGAAGTCGGGGTGCGAGGGGTGCCGGCGCGGGTCGGGCGCGGCCGCGGGCTCCGCCTCGGCGTCCAGCAGTCCGGCCTCCAGGCCGGTGGCCAGCAGGTCGGCCTCGCGGCGGGCCCGCACGTCGCCGCTGTCACCGGGGGTCGGGAAGCCGGGAGCCGGGAAGCCGGGGCCCTGCGGGCCGGGGAGGCCGCCGCCCTGCGAGGGGTGCGCGGCCCGGGAGCCGCCGGCCGGCGGCTCGTCCGCCGGGCCCTCCTTGATCAGGTCCTCCAGCGCGTGGCGCAGCGCCTCGCCGAACTCCGGGTCCATCACGCCGTTGTTGTCGGCGGCGTCCTGCGGGCCGGTCGGGCGGGGGAAGAAGATCGGCCAGTCCTCGCCGATGGTGGTGAACGGGGTGTCGAACAGCGGCGAGTCCTCGGCGGCGCGCGCCTCCTGCTCGGCCCAGAACGCCCGGGCCTCGGTGATCTCCCGTTCCCGGTCGGCGGCGAGCGCCTCGGCGACGGCGTGGCGTATCAACGCCTCGTCGACCTGCGGGGCGTGCTGCCTGGCGTCCAACTTCCGTGCCAGCAGGCGGAGGTGGAGCAGGACGGCGGCGGTCAGGGCGATCAGTACCAGCAGCAGGGAGAGGAAGACGGCGCTCACGGAACGTACTCCCAACGAGGAGCGGAACGGGGTTACGCCTCCACACTGCCGTATCGGCGGCGGTAACTGCAGTGGCTGATGTCGGATTTGTACGTGACTTTCCTACTTGTCCTCAAATTGTTAGGTAATACCTTTCTACGCTGCGGAGTTGATCCAATCCGGTGCGTCGATCATTCGGTCGCGGAGGGGCGAAAAACGGGCCGGATCGCACCGTCGGTGTGATCCGGCCCTCAATCACGCAGCGTCACTCCGGATGGGTGAGACGCGCGCCACAGTGGTCTGGTCCAGTCAGCTCAGGCGCTCGATCACCATCGCCATGCCCTGTCCGCCGCCCACGCACATGGTCTCCAGGCCGAACTGCTTGTCGTGCCACTGCAGGGAGTTGATCAGCGTGGCGGTGATCCGGGCGCCGGTCATGCCGAACGGGTGGCCGACCGCGATCGCGCCGCCGTTCACGTTCAGCCGGTCCAGGTCGACGCCCAAGTCCCGGTAGGACGGGATGACCTGGGCCGCGAACGCCTCGTTGATCTCCACCAGGTCGATGTCGCCGATCGACAGCCCGGCCCGCCGCAGCGCCTGCCGGGACGCCTCCACCGGGCCGTAGCCCATGATCTCCGGGGAGAGCGCGGAGACGCCGGTGGAGACCACCCGGGCCAGCGGGGTGATGCCCAGCTCGCGCGCCTTGGTGTCCGACGTGACCACCAGCGCGGCCGCGCCGTCGTTCAGCGGGCAGCAGTTACCGGCGGTCACGGTGCCGTCCGGGCGGAACACCGGCTTCAGCCCCGAGACGCCCTCCAGCGTCACGCCCGCGCGCGGGCCGTCGTCCGCGCTCACCACGGTGCCGTCCGGCAGCGTCACCGGGGTGATCTCGCGCTGCCAGAAGCCGGACCGGATCGCCGCCTCCGCCAGGTTCTGCGAGCGCACGCCGAACTCGTCCTGCTCGGCCCGGGTGATCCCCTTCAGCGCCGCCAGGTTCTCCGCGGTCTGGCCCATCGCGATGTACGCGTCCGGCAGCAGGCCGTCCTCGCGCGGGTCGTGCCAGCCCGCCCGTCGCCCACCGCCACCCTCGTTCGAGGCGCTGCGCGCCGCCCCCTCGTTGCCACCGTTCTCCGCCCGGTGCTGGGTGCGCGCCCGCGCCTCGTCGAACAGCGGGTTCATGGTGCCCGGCATGCCGTCCGAGGAGCCGTTCACCGAGCGCGAGACGGTCTCGACGCCCGCCGAGACGAAGACGTCGCCCTCGCCGGCCCGGATCGCGTGCAGCGCCATCCGGGTCGTCTGCAGCGACGAGGAGCAGTAACGGGTGATGGTGGCGCCCGGCAGGTAGTCCATGCCCATCTGCACGGCCACGATCCGGGCCAGGTTGTGGCCCTGCTCGCCGCCCGGCAGGCCGCAGCCCAGCATCAGGTCGTCGATCTGCCGCGGGTCCAGCTCCGGGACCTTCGCCAGCGCGGCGCCGATCACCTGCGCGGTCAGGTCGTCCGGGCGGACGTCCTTGAGCGAGCCCTTGAACGCCCGGCCGATCGGCGAACGGGCGGCGCTGACGATGACGGCTTCGGGCATGGCGGGCTCCTCGCTGGACTGTCTCGGGGCGGTCGGTCGGTGGACCTCCCCGGAAAGTTACCGCTTGGTAGCTCCGGCGTCATCCGCCTCCGGATGTGAGTTGGCCGACCCGGCCGGGCCGGAGCGCTCAGCGGTGTCGACGGCGCCGGCCGGCTGGGCGTCCGCGCCGCGGGGCAGCGCCAGTCGGAAGCGCTGCTTCAGCGTCGCCCACCGCCAGGTGCCGTTCTCCGGGCCCGCCGCCGTCACCTCGGTGCCCGACCGCCCCGCCGCCGCCGCGGCCGCCACCGCCACCGGCAGCACCGCCTGCGGCTCCGCCGCGCCGCCCGCCGCCGACTCCTGCGGCCACAGCCCGAGCGCCGCGCACACCGAGGGCAGCAGCGCCATCGCCGCCGTCGCGTACCCCTGCGCGGACGGGTGGTAGCGGTCCGAGGCGAACAGCTCCGGACGGGTCGCGAACTCCGGGCCCAGCAGCGACCCCAGCGAGACCGTCCGGCCCCCCGCCTCCACCACCGCGATGGTCTGCGCCGCCGCGAGCTGCCGACTCACCCGCCGCGCCACCCAGCGCAGCGGCGGCCGAACCGGCTTGATCGTGCCCAGATCCGGGCAGGTGCCCACCACCACCCGGCAGCCCGCCGAGACCAGCCGACCCACCGCCTCGCCCAGCTCCCGCACGCTCCGGGCCGCCGGGGCGTGCCGGGTCACGTCGTTCGCCCCGACCATCACCACCGCGACGTCCGGCCGGTGCGGCAGCGCCAGCTCCAACTGCCGCGCCAGATCCGACGAGCGCGAACCCGAACGCGCCACGTTCACCAACCGCACCCGACGCTCCGCGACCGACGCCAACCCCGACGCGAGCAGCGCGCCCGGCGTCTCCCGGGCCCGCCGCACCCCGAGCCCGGCCGCCGTCGAATCGCCCAGGAACGCCAGCACCAGCGGCTCCCGCGAGTCCGCCGGGTCGGCGAAACCCTCGCCGTACACCCCGTCCGCGTGCGGCGGGTCCCCGTCCAGCACGCCGATCGCCCGGATCGCCATCCGGCTCTCGGTCAACAGCACCCCCGCCAGACCCACCCCCAGCAGCCCCAGCCCACCACCCCCGTACGCCGCCGCGGTGGCGATCCGCCGCGCCACCCGGGCCCTCGACGCCTGCGAGCCGGCCATCGGCAACCCCCTCTCCACTCCGCACACCGGTACCCCAGTGGTACCCCCGGAGCGCCTCCGCGTACCGGCTCGCCGGGGGAGGACCACCCGGCTGCCGGACGGGGGGCGCCTGCGGCGGGTGGGGAGGGGGTGGGGGGCGCCTGCGGTGGGTGGGTGGGTGGGTGGGTGGGGGCGGTGGCGGGGTGGCGGGTTCTGGGTGGGGTGGTTTCGTGGTGGGGGGTGGGGGCAGGGGGGTGGGGCCTAGGCTGGGGGTTTCGGCACATCAGTGATGCCATCGACCGGGAGGACCCCCGTGCGGTACCACAATTCGATCATCGAGCTGGTCGGCGACACCCCGTTGGTGAAGCTCAACAAGGTCGCCGAGGGGATCAGCGCCACCGTGTTGGCGAAGGTCGAGTACTTCAATCCGGGCGGTTCGGTGAAGGACCGGATCGCGATGCGGATGATCGAGGCGGCGGAGGCGTCCGGGGCGCTCAAGCCCGGGGGCACCATCGTCGAGCCCACCAGCGGGAACACCGGGGTGGGGCTGGCGATCGTGGCCCAGCAGAAGGGCTACAAGTGCATCTTCGTCTGCCCGGACAAGGTGTCCACGGACAAGATCAACACGCTCCGGGCGTACGGCGCCGAGGTCGTGGTCTGCCCGACCGCGGTCGCGCCGGAGCACCCGGACTCGTACTACAACGTCTCGGACCGGCTGGTCCGGGAGACCCCGAACGCGTGGAAGCCGGACCAGTACTCCAACCCGGAGAACCCGGCCTCGCACTACCACTCCACCGGCCCGGAGCTGTGGGAGCAGACCGAGGGGCGGATCACCCACTTCGTGGCGGGCGTCGGCACCGGCGGGACGATCTCGGGGACCGGCAACTACCTGAAGGAGGTCTCCGGCGGGAAGGTCCAGGTCGTCGGGGCGGACCCGGAGGGCTCGGTGTACTCGGGCGGCACCGGGCGGCCGTACCTGGTGGAGGGCGTCGGCGAGGACTTCTGGCCGACCGCGTACGACCGGCAGGTCGCGGACCGGATCGTGGCGGTCTCGGACAAGGACTCGTTCCGGATGACCCGCCGGCTGGCCAAGGAGGAGGGGCTGCTGGTCGGCGGCTCCTGCGGGATGGCCGTGGTGGCGGCGCTGGAGGTGGCCCGCGAGCTGGGGCCGGACGACGTGGTGGTGGTGCTGCTGCCGGACGGTGGCCGCGGCTACCTGTCGAAGATCTTCAACGACGACTGGATGGCCGACTACGGCTTCCTGCCGACCGCGACCGACGAGGCGCACATCGGCGAGGTGCTGGGCCGCAAGGACGCGCTGGAGCACGAGGGCATCCCGCAGTTCGTGCACATGCACCCGAACGAGACGGTGGCCGAGGCGGTCCGGGTGCTGCGGGACTTCGGCGTCTCGCAGATGCCGGTGGTCTCCCAGGGCGCCGGGCACCCGGACATCATGGCCGGCGAGGTGGTCGGCTCGGTGGTCGAGCGGGAACTGCTGGAGGCCCTGTTCAGCGGGCGGATCCAGCTGACCGACAGCCTCGACAGGGTGATGTCCAAGCCGCTGCCGGTGGTCGGTTCCGGCGAGTCGGTGACCAACCTGATGGCGGTGCTGGAGAAGGCCGACGCGGTGGTGGTGCTGGTCGAGGGCAAGCCGCAGGGCATCGTGACCCGGCAGGACCTGCTGGCCTTCCTGACCTCCCGGGCCGGCCACTGAGCCCGTGGCCCACTGAGCCCGCCGGCCCGGTAGCCCGCCGGCCCGGGGCGGGATTCGTCCGTCCGGGTGAAAGCGCGGGGCCCGGGTCGGTTGGTACCCGGACGTCACAACTGCGCATCACCGGGTTAACACGGGCAGGGCATCTTTGAAGCACGGCAGAAAAGCCGAAAGCGGTGGCGAAGGACGACGGGAGCGGCTCCCCGGACTCCGGAACCACCAAGGACACGACCGGTCGGCCCTGACCCGGCCCACCGTGTCCGGTCCGCGGGAGGCGCCGTCGTCCCGCCCCTGTCATCAGGGTGCGGCGGTTCCCGCGGCAGATGTCGCGCCGCGAGGCGCGGCTCCGCGCGGCTCCCGGGTGGGGGTGCCCGCGCGGAGGAGAGCGGGGCCGGTCCGGTTCGTCCGGGCCGGCCCCTCCTCGTGCCGCTCCCGGGTCGTGCCGTCCCCGGCCCCCGGAGCGCTCGTTTCCGGAAGGGTGTGCGAGGCCCTAGGCTCGCTGGCATGACCAGCACCGACCTGCCCGAGCAGGACGCCCCGCGCTACGTTCGCCTCACCATCGAGCTGATCGCCGAGATCACCGACGAGGGGGCCCTGAAGGCCGCCGCGCTCACCCAGGTCTCCGACGACGAGTACCTGGACGACGAGGAGCGGGCCCAGGCCGTCGAGGCCATCGAGGTGGACCCGACCGGCTCGCTCGCCCACTTCGTCGACCCGGTCGCCCTGCTCGGCGACGTCCCCGGCGTGGAGCTTGCCTCCGCGACCTGGGAGTCCGCCAGCACCGACTACGACCCCGACGACGAGAGCTGGGACGAGTACGAGGTGCAGTGACGCCTCCGCCCAGCGGTCGAGAGCCCGGTCCGGTACCCCCGGACCGGGCTTTTGTCCGTTCTGCGCAGCACTTGGGTACTCTCGTACGATCTGCACATAAATGCGTGATCTTGGGACGAGGAGCGTGGTCGTGACCGCAGGGGAGAAGCAGGACCGGCCGCGCGGCGGCAACTGGAGCCGGCGCGGGATGCTCTCCGGGCTGCTGGGCGCTCCGGTGCTGCTGGTCGCGGCCTGTTCGGGCGGCGGGGGCGGCAAGGACGGGTCCGGCGGGTCCGCGGCGGGCTCGGAGCCCGCCGCGTCCGGGGCCTCCGGCTCCCCGTCGACCAGCCCGAGGGCCTCGGTCGCGCAGATCACCGTCACGCCCGCCGACGGCGCCACCGCGGCGCCGTTCACCCAGCCGGTCACCGTCACCGTGCTGGACGGCACGCTGACCTCGGTGACCGTCACCGACGGCACCGGCAAGCGGATAGCGGGGCAGCTCGCCGCCGACGGCGCCAGCTGGACCTCCACCGCGAAGCTCTCCAGCGGCAGCACGTACACCGTCGCGGCCTCGGCCGTGGACAAGGACAAGCGCCCGGCGGACGCCAACGCGAGCTTCTCGACCGCCTCCCCGGCCAACACCTTCGTCGGCTACTTCACCCCCGAGGACGGCTCCACCGTCGGCGTCGGCATGCCGGTGTCGATCAACTTCAACAAGGCGATCACCGACCGGAAGGCCGTCCAGCAGGCGATCACCGTGGTCGCCGACCCGCCGGTGGAGATCGTCGGCCACTGGTTCGACTCCACCCGGCTCGACTTCCGCCCCGAGCAGTACTGGGCGAAGGGCACCCGGGTCACCCTCAAGCTGCGGCTCAAGGACGTGGCCGGCGCCAAGGGCGTGTACGGGACGCAGTCCAAGGACGTCACCTTCACCGTCGGCCGCAGCCAGGTCTCCACCGCCGACCTCAGGGCCGACACCCTCACCGTCCGCACCGACGGGCAGGTCACCGCCACCTACCCGGTGATCGGCGGCGCCCCCGAACACCGCACCTGGGGCGGGAAGCTGGTGATCTCCGAGAAGTACCAGCAGACCCGGATGAACTCCAGCACGGTCGGCCTCGGCAGCGAGTACGACATCCCGGACGTGCCGCACGCGCAGCGGCTGACCACCTCGGGCACCTTCATCCACGGCAACTACTGGTCGCCCGCCTCGCAGTTCGGCAACGACAACACCAGCCACGGCTGCATCGCGCTCCAGGACGTGCAGGGCGGGAACGACCCGACCACCAGCGCGGCGAAGTTCTACGCGAGCTCGATGGTCGGCGACGTGGTCGAGGTGGTCAACTCCGGTGACCGCACGGTGAATCCGGGCAACGGCCTGAACGGCTGGAACATGGCCTGGGCGGACTGGGTGGCGGGGAGCGCCGTCTGACCCGGCCGCGGGCGGTCCGGGGGCCGGGCCCGAACCGGATCCGGTTCGGGCACGGAACGGCAGGGGGGATGTGAGAGCCGTCTAAACGAATGGTAAAAATATTCGCGTGCGGGGGGACGCGCCATTGTGCTGAGCTTGCCTCCGCGGCAGGGCCGACCGGGCCCGAACCGCCTCCAGTAGCAGGAGCCAAGCCATCAACAGCGCCATTCGCCGCCGTTCCGTCCGCGCGGCCATAGCCGTCACCACCGGAGCCGTCCTGATCGGCGGCGGCGTCGCCGCCTGCGGCACCGTCGAGCAGCTGACCACCGGCCAGAAGGTCCAGAAGGCGTTCGACCGGATCGGCGAGGCCAAGTCCGTCAAGGTCGACCTCTCGCTGGACGCCACCGCCGAGCAGCTGGTCGCCTTCGGCAAGGCCGCGGACGACCCGATCGACCGGAAGGCCGCCGACCTCCTCTCCGACCTCTCGCTCTCCCTGACCGTCGGCTTCGACAAGCCGCTCAAGGAGACCGGGTTCTTCGAGAACGGCTGCGACACGGCCGGCACGGATACCGGCGACACCAAGGGCATGGCGCTCGACTACGCGCTGAACAGCAAGAAGGACGGCAAGCCCTACGCCGACATCCGGGTCATCGGCGACAAGGCGTACGCCAAGGTCGACTTCCGCGGCATCGCCAAGCTGGCCAGCGAGGACCCGGCCGGCATCGACGACCTGCCGCCCGAGGCCGCCCCGCTCAAGGACCTGGTCGACGGCAAGTGGGTCTCGATCGACACCGCCGAGTTCGGCAAGCTCGCCCAGGAAGTGCCCGGCTTCGGCGCGCTGGGCGGCACCGGCGGAGGCACCGGCAAGGGCACCGGCTCGAAGGGCGCGCCCAGCCCCGACCCGTCGATCGCCAGGAGCGCCTGCGAGTCGGTCAAGAAGGCCTTCGGCGACAACATCAGGCTGGAGGACAAGGGCAAGACCGACGGCGTCGAGCTGATCCGGGTCTCCGCGCCCGCCCGCCCGCTGGTCAAGAGCCTGTACGAGTCGTTCAGCAAGATCGCCAAGGACACCGCCCCGAACTACCCGCTGTTCCCCGGCGACAAGGGCTTCGACAGCGTGCCGAACCGCAACTTCCACGCCGACCTGCAGCTCAAGGACGGCAACCTCCAGGCGATCACCTTCGACGTCGCCCAGTTCGCCGACAGCACCAGCTGGTCGACCCACCTCCCGCTGCGCTTCGGCATCTCCACCGGCGCCGGCGAGGTCACCGCACCGGCCGGCGCCACCCCGCTCGCCGCGGACCAACTCGGCGGGCTGTTCTCCTCGTTCGTCGGGGAGCCGGGTGACGAGACGGACTACGAGGACTTCGGCCCCGGCACCCCGCTGACCGAGTCCCAGTTCGCCGAACTGGAGAAGCTCGGCATCGACCGGCCGACCGCCGAGCAGATGAACAAGAGCGGTCTCGAATTCGCCGACATCAAGCAGCTCGCTCCCGAACTCACCTGAGCCACAAGGGAGTTGCCGCCACGGCCCGGCGCAGGAACCCCTGCGGCGGGCCGTGGTGCGTTCGGGGCGCTCGGGGACGGGTGGCGCGGGGCAGTGCGACGTCCGGAAGCCGCCGGTCCGGGGCGCCGTCCGGGCGCAGGCTGGGGGCATGGAAACCACTGCCGCCCCTGAAGCCGCCGAGGCCCCTGTGATCCCTGCGACCGCAGGGATCGGCTTGGACGTCCGGGCCGTCCCCGCCGAGGTGCTCGCCGGGCTGCGCCGGGCCGACGACGCCGGGCGGGCCCGGGCGGCCGAGACCACCGAGGCCGGCGGCCACCCGCTGCGCTGCTGCCTGACCAGGGCCCGGCCCGGCGACCGGATCGTCCTGCTGTCGTACGCGCCGCTGCTGCGCTGGGCCGCCGAGACCGGCTGCGACCCCGGGCCGTACCTGGAGACCGGCCCGGTCTTCGTGCACGCCGAGCCGTGCGCCGGCCACCCCGGCGGCTGGCCGGCGGGCTTCCACGGCGGGCACCGGGTGCTGCGGGCCTATTCGGCGGACGGCCGGATCCTCGGCGGCCGGATCGGCGAGCCCGAGGAACTCCCGCTGATCGCCGCCGAGTTGCTGGCCGACCCGGCGAACGCCGTGCTGCACGTGCGGGCCGTCGAGTACGGCTGCTTCCTGCACGAGGTGCGGCGGGCCTGAACGGCCCGCTCAGCTCCGGGGCTTCGCGTAGTCGGCGTAGCCCTGCCAGTCGAGCACCACGCAGGGCACGTCGCCGACCACCCAGGCGTCGTGCCCGGGCGGGCAGAGCATGAAGTCGCCCGCGCCGAACTCGGCGGCCTCGCCGTCGTCCATCTCCACCCGCAGCCGGCCGGAGATCACGTAACCGGCGTGCGCGGCCCGGCAGCTGTCCGTGCCGGCGATCGGCTTCACGTGCTCCGACCAGCGCCAGCCCGGCTCGAAGACCGCCCGGCCGACGCCGCCGGCCGCCAGGTTGACCAGCGCCAACTGCCCCTTGCCGCCCTCGAACGGGCGGACCTCCTCCGGTTCGTCCAGACTCATCCGCACCAACCCGGCCATCACCGTTCACCTCCGGCCGAGAACGACCCGCGCCCGCCGGCGGGCGCGGCTGACCCCTCCATCCTCCGCACCCGACCGGCCCCGCGCGACGCGGGGCGGTCACCCGGCGGCCGGGCGCCCCGTCGCGGCACCCCCGATCGGACCATCCACCGCACTAGGCTCAGCCGTATGACCGAGCACCAGCTTTCCCACGGCTTCGAGACCCTCGCCATCCACGCGGGGCAGGAAGCGGACCCCCGGACCGGGGCAGTCGTGACGCCGATCTACCAGGTGTCCACCTACAAGCAGGACGGCGTCGGCGGACTGCGCGAGGGCTACGAGTACAGCCGCTCCGCCAACCCGACCCGCACCGCGCTGGAGGAGTGCCTGGCCGCGATCGAGGGCGGCGCGCGCGGCCTCGCCTTCGCCTCCGGGCTGGCCGCCGAGGACACCCTGCTGCGCACCCTGCTCAAGCCCGGCGACCACATCGTCATCCCGAACGACGCGTACGGCGGCACCTTCCGGCTGTTCGCCAAGGTGCTGACCCGCTGGGGCGTCGAGTTCTCCGTCGCCGACACGCACCACCCGGAGAAGGTCCGCGAGGCGATCCGGCCGACCACCCGCGCGGTGTGGGTGGAGACCCCGTCCAACCCGCTGCTCGGCATCACCGACCTGGCCGCCGTCGCCGACATCGCGCACACCGCCGGCGCGAAGCTGGTCGTCGACAACACCTTCGCCAGCCCCTACCTGCAGCAGCCGATCGCGTTCGGCGCGGACGTCGTGGTGCACTCCACCACCAAGTACATGGGCGGGCACTCGGACGTGGTCGGCGGCGCCCTGGTGGTGGCCGACCCGGGCCTGGCCGAGGAGGTCGCCTACCACCAGAACGCGATGGGCGCGGTGGCCGGGCCGTTCGACTCCTGGCTGGTGCTGCGCGGCATCAAGACGCTCGGCGTCCGGATGGACCGGCACTCGGAGAACGCCGAGAAGGTCGCCGAACTGCTGTCCGGCCACCCGAAGGTGACCCAGGTGCTCTACCCCGGCCTGCCCACCCACGCCGGGCACGACATCGCCGCCAAGCAGATGAAGGCGTTCGGCGGCATGGTGTCGTTCCGCGTCGCGGGCGGCGAGCAGGCGGCCGTCGAGGTCTGCAACCGGGCCGAACTCTTCACCCTGGGCGAGTCGCTGGGCGGCGTCGAGTCGCTGATCGAGCACCCCGGCCGGATGACCCACGCCTCCGCGGCCGGCTCCCCGCTGGAGGTGCCCGCCGACCTGGTGCGGATCTCGGTCGGCATCGAGGCCGCCGCCGACCTGCTCGCCGACCTGGAGCAGGCGCTCGGCTGACCCGCCGTCGGCTCACGGGGGTTCAACGGCGGTCCAGCAGACCGTCGTTGAACCTGGCCAGCAGCGCGCAGAACAGCGCCCGCTCCCGGGCCGTCCAGCCCGCCGTCAGCTCGCCGATCAACTCCCGCCGCCGGCGGCGCACCCGGGCCAGCCGCCCGGCCCCCAGCGGGGTCAGCGCCAGCCGCACCGCCCGCCGGTCCGCCGGGTAGGGCAGCCGGGCCACCAGCCGCTCCCGCAGCAGCGGCGCGGCCTGCCTGGTCACCGTCGAGGAGTCCACCCCGAGCGCCGCCGCCAGCGTCTTCACGTTCGCCGGGCCGTCGGCGGCGAGCTGCTCCAGCAGCAGGAACGCGGCCCGGTCGAGCTCCCCCGCCACACTGATCCGGCGCGCGAACACCGCGACCTGGTAGGGGAGTTGGCTCTCGGCACGGAGGTCGTCGGGATCGGCGGGCAGGTCCGGCACAGGCTGGCTCATCGCGGCTCACGTGGGGGTGCGGGCGACTCGTGACCAGCAGCGTACGCGTGCCGGGCGCACACCGGAACCACCCGCGTCCTAGGCTGCCGCCATGCACAGTTGGCCGATCACCCTGGACGACGTCCGGGGCGCGCAGAAGATGCTGTCCGGGGTGGCCCGGGTCACCCCCATGCAGACCAGCCGCCACCTCTCCGGAGTGGCCGGCACGCCGGTCCACCTCAAGTGCGAGAACCTGCAGCGCACCGGCTCGTTCAAGCTGCGCGGCGCGTACGTGCGGATCGCCGGCCTCTCGCCGGTCGAGCGGGCCGCCGGGGTGGTCGCCGCCAGCGCCGGCAACCACGCGCAGGGCGTGGCGCTGGCCGCCGCGCTGCTGGGGGTGCGCTCCACCGTCTTCATGCCGCTCGCCGCGCCGCTGCCGAAGGTCGCCGCCACCCGCGAGTACGGCGCCGAGGTCAAGCTGCACGGCGCCAACGTCGACCAGGCGCTGCGGGCCGCCCACGAGTACGCCGAGCTGACCGGCGCCGCGTTCATCCACCCCTTCGATCACCACGACGTGATCACCGGTCAGGCGACGCTCGGCCTGGAGATCCTGGAGCAGTGCCCCGAGGTGCGCACCGTGCTGGTCGGCACCGGTGGCGGCGGGCTGCTGGCGGGCGTGGCGATCGCGGTCAAGGCGCTGCGCCCGGACGTCCGGGTGATCGGGGTGCAGGCGGCCGCGGCCGCCGCGTACCCGCTGTCGCTGGCGGCGGGGCGCCCGGTCTCGCTGGAACGGTTCGCCACCATGGCGGACGGCATCATGGTCGGCCGCCCCGGCGACCTCCCGTTCGAGGTGGTCAACTCGCTGGCGGACGGCGTGCTGACGGTCTCCGAGGACGCGCTCTCCCGGGCCCTGCTGGTCGGCCTGGAGCGGCTCAAGCTGGTGGTGGAGCCCGCCGGGGCGGCGCCGATCGCCGCGCTGATGGCCGAGCCCGGCCGGTTCGAGGGCCCGGTGGTGGCGGTGCTCTCCGGCGGCAACATCGACCCGCAGCTGATGCAGCGGGTGCTGCGGCACGGCCTGGCCGCGGCGGGCCGCTACCTGTCGCTGCGGGTGCGGCTGTTCGACCGGCCGGGCGCGCTGGCCGACCTGCTGGGCGTGCTGGGCCGGGTGGACGCCAACGTGCTGGACGTCGCGCACGTCCGGATCGACCCGCAGCTGGGCCTGACCGAGGTCGAGGTGGACCTGCACCTGGAGACCAAGGGCCCGGAGCACTGCGCGCTGGTGATCGGCGAGCTGCGCGAGGCCGGGTACGTGGTCAGCCGCTGAGCGGCCCGGCCCGGGCGGGATTGTCGGTGCCGGGTGGCAGGCTGTGATCGGGCTCACCTACGAGGCTTGACGCGATATATCGCGAGTGGAAGCATCTTGCGATGTATCGCGAGCTTCGCCTTCGGCGAGCCCGGGTAACAAATCGGATGATCCCCACCCAAAACCGACTCGCATCAGGAGATGAGGCAGCCCCATGGCGGCAGCCATCGAAGCCGAGAACCTGGTCAAGACGTTCGGCGACGTCCGCGCGCTGGACGGCGTGAGCCTCGACGTCCCCGAGGGCACCGTGCTCGGGCTGCTCGGCCCCAACGGCGCGGGCAAGACCACCACCGTCCGCGTCCTGACCACCCTGCTCCAGCCGGACTCCGGCCGGGCCACCGTGGCCGGCGTCGACGTCCTCAAGCACCCGAACAAGGTGCGCAGCCTGATCGGCCTGTCCGGCCAGTACGCCGCCGTCGACGAGTACCTCACCGGCCGCGAGAACCTGCAGATGGTCGGCGAGCTCTACCAGATGAGCGCCCGGGACGCGAAGAAGCGGGCGCTGGAGCTGCTGGAGTGGTTCAACCTCTCCGAGGCCATGGACCGCACCGCCAAGACCTACTCCGGCGGCATGCGCCGCCGGCTCGACCTGGCCGCCGCGCTGGTCGTCCGGCCCCCGGTGATGTTCCTCGACGAACCCACCACCGGCCTCGACCCGCGCAACCGGCTCGCCCTCTGGGAGGTCATCGAGACCCTGGTCGAGCAGGGCACCACCCTGCTGCTCACCACCCAGTACCTGGAGGAGGCCGACCGCCTCGCCCACGACATCGCGGTGGTCGACCACGGCAAGGTGATCGCCCGCGGCACCGCCGACGAGCTGAAGAGCCAGATCGGCGGCGAGCGGATCGAGGTCGTCGTCCGGGCCGCCGACCTCGTCCCCGAGGCGCTCGCCGCGCTCACCCCGTACGCCAAGGGCGACCCGGCGGTCGAGAAGAACACCCGCCGGATCACCGTCCCGATCAGCGGCGGCGCCCGCGTCCTCGCCGACGTCATCCGCGAACTGGACGCCCGCTCCATCGAGATCGACGACATCGGCCTGCGCCGCCCCACCCTCGACGACGTCTTCCTCTCGCTCACCGGCCACGCCACCGAGGACGGCGCGGCCGACGAGGACGAGGACGGCGCGCCGGCCAAGGCCGGGAAGGGCCGCCGCGGCCAGGGGAAGGACGCCTGAGATGACACTCTCCGACACCCGGGGCGCCATCGGCGGCGCCCCCGTCACCCCGCGGCGCGGCGTCGCCGCCACCGCGCACGACTCCTGGGTAGTGGCAAAGCGCAACCTGCGGCGGATGACCAGGATCCCCGAGATCGTGGTCTTCGGGCTCATGCAGCCGGTCATGTTCGTGCTGCTGTTCTCGTACGTCATGGGCGGCGCGATCGCGATCCCCGGCGCCCCGCCCAGCCACCAGACGTACATCGAGTACCTGATGGCCGGCATCTTCGCCCAGACCGTCACCTTCGCGGTGGCCGGCGCCTCGGCCGGCATCGCGGAGGACATGACCAAGGGCCTGGTCGACCGGTTCCGCTCGCTGCCGATGGCCCGCGCCGCCGTGCTCACCGGCCGCACCCTGGCCGACCTGGTGCAGACCGCGTTCACCGTGGTCGTGCTGGCCCTGGTCGCGCTGCTGGTCGGCTGGCGGATCCACAACGGCGTGCTGGACGCGCTCGCCGCGTTCGGCCTGCTGTTGCTGCTCGGCTACGCCTTCTCCTGGATCGGCGCGCTGATCGGCCTGTCGGTGCGCAGCCCCGAGGCGGCCACCTCGGCCGGGCTGATCTGGCTGTTCCCGCTGACCTTCGTCTCCAACGCGTTCGTGCCGGTCGACTCGATGCCGGACTGGCTCCAGCCGGTCGCCTACTGGAACCCGTTCTCCGCCACCGTGCAGGCCTGCCGCAGCCTGTTCGGCAACCAGCTCGGCCCGGTGCCGGACTCCTGGCCGATGCAGCACGCCGTGCCGGTGTCGATCGCCTGGTCGCTGGTCATCCTGGCGGTGTTCTCCTGGCTGTCGGTGCGCAAGTACCGCCGCGCGGCCGGCTGAGCGCCCGCGCTCGCACCCGCGCCCGCGACACGCACGACGGCCGCTCCCCCCACCCGGGGGAGCGGCCGTCGTCGTACGTCCGCGGCGGCCGGACCGGACGCGGTGCCCGGACCGGCTGTCGGGTCGGCCGGGTCAGCCGGAGAACGGCTTGGCTTCGGTGATCTTCACGCGCGCCTTCTTGCCGTTCGGCAGCTCGTACTGGGCGTCCTCGCCCACCGACTTGCCGATGATGGCCCGGCCCAGCGGCGACTGCGGGGAGTACACGTCGATGTCGCCGTCGGTGACCTCGCGGGAGGCCAGCAGGAACTCCATGGTGTCGTCCTCGTCGCCGTCGAAGGCGACCTTCACCAGCATGCCGGGGGCCACCACGCCGGAGTCGGCCGGAGCCTCGCCGACCTTCGCCCGCTCCAGCAGCTGGGACAGCTGGCGGATCCGCGCCTCGGTCTTGCCCTGCTCGTCCTTGGCCGCGTGGTAGCCGGCGTTCTCCTTGAGGTCGCCCTCCTCGCGCGCGGCCTCGATCTTCTTCGCGATCTCGATGCGCCAGGGCCCGGTCAGGTGGTCGAACTCGGCCTTCAGCTTGTTGTAGTGGTCCTGAGTGAGCCAGGTCACGTCATCGTTGGTCTGGGTCACAGGGTGCTCCTCGCGTCGGTGCTGGCTCCGCCCCGGGGGTGGAACGGCGGCGGTGGGTCGATTTCCTGGGCAGATGCAAAGCAACGCCCGCTCCCGAGCCGGGCGGCGCGGAAGGGGCGAAACCACGAGCCTAACAAGTTCCGGGCGCGGACGGGAGGTCTGCGGGCCGCCGGGGGCGCTCCCCGGCCGGGGACCCACCGAAAGGGTGAGCGAGGCGGCGCGGGCGGGTGCCACTTCCGGTCGACGGCGGGCGCGGCCGCTCGGCGGCGGGCGCCACGTCCGGACGGTGGGGGCGGGCGTCACGTCCCGGCGGCGGGTGTCACGTCCCGGCGGCGGGTGTCACTTCTCGTCGGGGGTGCAGCCGAGCAGTTCCGCGGTGGTGCCGCGGGCGGTGGTCCGCAGCGTGACCACCTCGACGTAGCTGTCGCCCGCGGCCGGCACCGGGAAGTCCGACTGGCCGACCACCGAGCCGTCCGCGCCCTGCGAGCGCACCGTGCACACCCCCGAGACGCCGTCGCCCTTGCGCACCGAGAGCTGCAGCTGCAGCTCGGAGTCGGAGACCGCCTGGAAGGTCGGCACCGTACCGTTCAGCTTGGTCTCCCGCACCAGGTACGAGCCGCCGAGCCAGGCGACCAGCCCCAGGAACAGCACCCCGCAGACCACGGCGGCCACCCGCAGCTTGCGGTCGGCGGCCCGGTCGTCGTCCCGGCTGTAGCGGCCGGCCGGCGGTGCGGCGGGCGGCGCGGTGCGGGTCCCGGGCGTAGGGCTGTGGTCCATGGCGGAGGTCGGTCCTTTCGCGGAGGGGCGTTCGTCCTTCGGTGGGAATGGACAGGCCCTCCAGTCCGTCACTATAGGAGGGGCACGTCCGCGCCGGAGGCGGCGGGGGGAGCCGGCCAGACGAACCGGACATACCTGTACCTGAAGGGGACCAGGCGTTGAGCGAGCAGTTGCGTTTGATGGCGGTGCACGCGCACCCGGACGACGAGTCCAGCAAGGGCGCCGCCACCATGGCGATGTACGTGGCCCAGGGCGTGGAGGTCCTGGTCGCCACCTGCACCGGGGGCGAGCGGGGTTCGATCCTCAACCCCAAGCTGCAGGGCGACCCCTGGGTCGAGGAGAACATCCACGAGGTCCGCCGCAAGGAGATGGACGCCGCCCGGGAGATCCTCGGCGTCCGGCAGTCCTGGCTCGGCTACGTCGACTCGGGCCTCCCGGAGGGCGACCCGCTGCCGCCGCTGCCCGAGGGCTGCTTCGCCCTGGAGGAGGTCGAGGTCGCGGCCGGCGCCCTGGTCAAGCTGATCCGCGAGTTCCGCCCGCACGTGATCACCACGTACGACGAGAACGGCGGCTACCCGCACCCCGACCACATCATGACCCACAAGATCACCATGGCCGCGTTCGAGGCGGCCGGCGACCCCGCGGCCTACCCCGAGGCGGGCGAGCCCTGGCAGCCGTCCAAGCTGTACTACAACCACGGCTTCCCGATGGGCCGGATCCGCGCCCTGCACGCCTACCTCAGCGAGAACGGGCACGACTCCCCGTACGGCGAGTGGATCGAGGGCTGGGAGAAGTCCGGCCGCGCCGAGCGGGAGATCACCACCCGGGTCGAGTGCGCCGACTACTTCGAGATCCGGGACAAGGCGCTGATCGCGCACGCCACCCAGATCGATCCCGACGGGCCCTGGTTCCGCGTCCCGCTCGCCATCCAGCGCGAGGTCTGGCCCACCGAGGACTACGAGCTCGCCAAGTCCCTGGTCGACACCGACCTCCCCGAGACCGACCTGTTCGCCGGCCTCCGCAAGTAACCCCCGCCCGGGCGGGCGCGGCACCCCGCCGCGCCCGCCCGGCACCCCCCGGTGCCCCGGCCGGCTTAAGGCCGGGTCACCATGGATGAATGAGCACCCCCGTGAACCCCGTCCAGCTCGCCAACGCCCTGGCCCTCGACGAGGCCAAGGTCACCCCCGGCCTCCTCGGCTTCGTGGTCTTCGCCGCCCTCGGCGTCGCCACCTGGTTCCTGCTGAAGTCGATGAACGCCCGCTTCAAGAAGATCGACTTCGCCGAGCAGCCGGACCCCAAGGACGACTGACCGCGTCCGGGCGCCCTAGGTGCTCGTACGGGTGCGGGGCTGTCGGCTGTCGGTGGGCGGCGGGTGTCAGCGGGCGCGCAGCGGCGGGCGGGGGCAGCCGGTCGGTGCGGCGGCCGCCCGGTCCTCCGGGGCGGGGGCGACGGTGAGGGTGCCGTCCGGGAGCGCGCGGACCGAGCGGACGCCCGGCAGCAGGTTCAGCAGGACGCACGGGGTGCCGATCAGGGCCGCGGCGGCCAGCAGGGTGGTGCGGGTGCCGAACAGCTCGGTGGCCGGGCCGGCCACCGCGTAGCCGGCGGGCATCGCGAGCAGCGAGATCATCCAGTCCAGCGAACTGACCCGGGCCAGCAGCTCCCTGGGGAAGAGCTGCTGCTGGACGGTCGCCAGCACCTCGTTGACCAGCGCCGTCATCACGAAGGCCAGCGCCACGCCCGCCGCGATCGCGGCGACCGGCGCGGTGAAGGCCAGCAGCGCCAGCGGGACGGCGCCGAACAGCGCGGTCGCGTTGGTGGCCACCAGCGGGCGGCGCGGACGGAAGCGCAGCGCCACCAGCCCGCCGACGATCGAACCCACCGCGCCGGTGACCAGCACCGTGCTCCAGGCGGCGGCCCCGCCGCGGCCCTGCTGCAGCACCACCGGGCCCAGCACGAAGAAGAACGCGATCGCGAAGTTCCACACGCCCCAGCCGATCAGGTTCGCCAGGTACCAGCGGCGCCGCGCCACCACCGTCCAGCCCTCGCGCAGCTCCGCGAAGAACCGCCGCCGCTGCGGCGGCTCGGCCGGCCGGGCCAGCCGCATCCGGGCCAGCAGCACGAAACTCAGCAGGAAACTCGCCGCGTTGAACAGGATCGCGGCCCCCGGGCCGGTCACCTCCAGCAGCACCGCGGCGAGCGCCGGACCGAGCACCTTGGTGCTGCTGTCGGTCAGCCCGAGCAGCGCGTTGGCCGACTGCAGGTCCTCCGCCCCGACCAGCTCCGGCACGACGGCCCGGGAGGCCGGCGTGAAGAACGCGAAGGCCATCCCGGCCACCGTGTAGGTGACCCCGAACTGCCAGACCGCCGTCTGCCCCAGCAGCACCATCGCGGCCAGCAACCCGTAGCAGACCGCCTGCGCGCCGTCCGTCACCAGCAGCACCAGCTTGCGGGACAGCCGGTCCGCCCAGACCCCGCCCACCGGCAGCATCACCACCTGCCCGACCGCCTGGCAGGTCAGCACGGCCCCCACGTCCAGCACGCTGCCGCCCGTGCCCAGGACGGCGAACACCACCGTCACCGGCATCAGGGCGTTGCCCACCGCGGAGATGCTGCGGGCCGTCCACAGCAGGCGGTAGGGGCGCTCTCGCAGGACGCTCAACGACTTCGGCAGGAACACGGTCCGGGCCTTCCTCTTCTGGGGGCACGCGTGTGCGCACGCGTACGGGCAGCAGGGCACGGCCGATCGGCCGACGGGCGCCGGCTCCTCGGTGCGGTGGGTGAACGGGGGCCTGTGGTCAGGCGGTTCGGGTTCCGGGGGCGGTCAGGCACCGGCCCGGAAGCGTCGGCGGTAGGCGGCGGGCGTCGTGCCGGCCCGCTTGCGCAGCGCGCGGTGCAGGGTCTCCACCGAGCCGAGTCCGCAGTCGGCGGCGACCTGCTCCAGCGACCGGTCGGTGCTCTCCAGCAGGCGGCGGGCCGCCTCCACCCGGGCGGCCTCCACGTAGGCGCCCGGGGTCGTCCCGGTCTCCTGGCGGAAGACCCGGGCGAAGTGGCGTTCGCTCAGGCACATCCGGGCCGCCAGCGCGGGGGTCGACAGGTCGCCGTCCAGGTGGTCGACGATGAACACCCGCAGCTCGTCGACGCCCTGGCGGGCCGCGGGCGGATGGCTCAGCGGGACGGAGACCTGGCTCTGGCCGCTCGGCCGCCGCAGGTACACCACCAACTGCCGGGCGACCGCCTGCGCGACCCGGTCACCCAGGTCCTCGGCGACCAGCGCCAGCGCCAGGTCGATGCCGGAGCTGATCCCGGCGCCGGTCCACACGTCCCCGCAGCGGACGAAGATCGGATCCGGGTCGACGGTCACCTCGGGATGCCCGGCCGCCAGCCCCGCCGCCGCCGACCAGTGCGTCGTCGCGGTCCGGCCGTCCAGCAGCCCGGCCGCCGCCAACAGGTGCGCGCCGGCACACACCGCCACCACCCGCCGGGCCCGCGCCGCGACCGCCGCGACCCACGCCACCACGTCCCCGTCCACCCGCGCGGCCTCCCCGCCGGGCCCCGCCACGACCGCCCCCGGCACCAGCAGCGTGTCCACCGCCCCGCCCACCTCGTCGAACGCCAGGTCCGCCACCAGCCGCACCCCCGCCGCCGTGACCACCTCCCCCCGCGCCCGCCCCGCCAACTCCACCCGGTACCCGCCCCCGCCCTCCCGCCCGGCCAACGCGAACACCTCGGCGGGGCCGGTCACATCGAGCAGGTCGACACCGGGGAAGACCGCGATCACGACGCGGCGGATACTGGACATGCCCCCATCCTCAGCCGCCCCGCCGGACGGGACAATGACGGGCTGCTGTCACATCCGGACACGGCGTCCGGCCCGGCGTCCGGCCCGGCGGCACACGTCCTGGGAAGCGACACCTGCCCGGGCCGGCACGTCCCGGACGCGGTCACGCACCAGCGCGTCGCTCAAGCCGGGCTGCCGCCGCTGGCTCTCCACTCGAGCGCCTCGGGCACCTCGGTGAATTCGACCAGGTGCTGTCCGACGTATTCCTGCAGGGCGTCCCGGACTTCCGCGGGGCTGACGTAGAAGAACTCGCGTCGGGTGTTGACCTGGTTGACCCGGCGGTCCGCGAAGTGCTGGTGGAGTTTGGTCTCCAGGCCGACGGCGTCGTCGCTGAAGATGAGCGCGTGGACGTCGAAGCGGAACGGCACGGATGCGCCGCTGAGCTCGTAGATGCGGTCCAGGGGTTCGAGTCGGCGGGTCAGACCGATCTTGACCATGTGTTCGCCGAAGGCACCCACATTGGAGATGACGTAGACGTAGCCGGTGCGGATGTTCGCCGCCCGGGCCTCCACGCTGCGCAGGGCGGACTCGATGTCGGCGAGCCTGCTCTCCAGGTCCAGGACACCCTGCGGGTCGCCACGCTCACGCAGCCGCCGCAGAGCCGTCTGGACGTGGTCGTGCTCCTTGTCCAACTTCTCGCGTTCGCGGTCGAACTCGCGTTGCGCCCGCTCCTCCTCGCGCTGGCGGGCCCGTGCTTCGCGCTGGGCTTCCTTCTCCTCGTCCTTCTTCTGCAGGTAGTCGGCGGTCAGCGTCAACTCGCGTACGCGGGCGTCGTGGTAGCCGTCCGCAATGCGGATCTGCATGGTGGCGCCCAGCTTGGCGATGGTCTCGCGGGTCTTGTAGAGACGGTCGACCAACGGGCCGACGCGGTACGGGCGCATGGTGCGCACCGCTTGGTCGGCCTCGGCGTTGTAGGCGCGCAGCATCAGCTTGGAGAAGTCCCGCACCATCTTCCTGCCCTCGCGCTGCGACCCGTTGACGGTCCACTGCGAGACGGACCGCACCGCCTGCCCCGCGCGCACCATCTCCTTGATCTCCGCCCGCAGCGAGTCCAGGCGGGTGCGATAGGCGACCGCGTCCTGCAGCGGGTGCCGGTAGTCGTACACCCCGACCTGCTGCAACAGGGCGGCGTCCTCGGTCACCACGATCTGCGCCTGGGCCTCGGTCAGACGGTTCCGCACCTCGGACAGGTCCTGCTGGGCCCGCTCCAGTTCCTTCCGCGCCCTGCCCGCTTCCTTGAGGATGGCCTGCATCTCGGCGGTCTCCCGGCGTACCGCGTCGCGGGCCTCCAAGCGAAGCCCGCGGGCGTCCTCCTCGGCCTCCGCCCGGATGCTTTCGGCCTCGGCCCGGGCCAGGACCACTGCCCGCACCGCCTCCAGGGCGTCCGGGCCCTGCGTCCGAGCGATCCACTCGCGCAACTGGGCCAGCTCGTCGTCCGCCCGCCCGCGACGTCGGCCGAAGAGCTTCGGGCGGGCACCCCGGTCTTCGAAACCCGGTGGTGGAGCCGGTCGGCTGACCGCCGACACTCCGGGGTCCTCGGAGATCCACAGCTGCCAGCCGTCAGGCGGCGCCGGCCAGGACGGGTCGGGCCGCCAGTCAGCCGGGGGAGTCCAACCGGTGGGAGCGGGAGGCCAGTTCGGGGGCGGGTTGAAGCGCAGGCTCGCCACAGTGGCTCCTGGGGCGCGAGGGACAGGGCGCGCACGACCGTGCACGCAACCGCATGTGGTGGAAGCGGCGCAGCGCGTCGCCGACGAAGGGCACGACTGTTCCGAACCACTGCCACCCATGATGCGGCGCACCCTCCGCCCACGGCCATCGGAGCCGTCCCGGGCCTCCAGTGCGGAACCTTCGGTCCTCGGGCGCACCCGCCGCGAGCCGGGTACCGCGCCCGGCTCGCGGCGGGTCACTGCTGCCAGTGACTTCACACAACCAGGTGGTTCTGGCCTGGCATTTTTCCGAATAGTGCCGGCATGGACACGTATGGTGATCGGCTCGGGGCTTAGCCGCCTGGGCTGAAGACCAGCTAACCGTCCCGTTCCGAGGCCGACCGGTCACGCGTCCGGAGAGCGGGGTCAGATCACGCTGAGGTCGATCTCGACGGCGAACGGGACGGCCGTCCTGATCGCGCCCGTGAACACGTCCGCGTCGCGGTAGGACCGGCTCGCGGGGTCGAGGACGTAGGTGCAGACGAGAGGGACGCCGTTGGCGGTCTGCTCGATCCGCCAGTAGAAGGCGATGCCGGCCTGGGCGTACTGATCCGCCTTCACGATGCGGTCGGTGGTCTCCGACCCCGATGACACGACCTCGACGACCAGGAGGACGTGCTCCGGGCGGGTAGGCGTGATGTCGATGGTCTCGGCCCGGTAGACCACGACATCGGGCCGCCGGTTGGTGAGCGGCACGTCCTGCAGGCGGACGTCGAAGTCCGTGTCGGCGTTCCAGTCCGGACCGGCGGCCGCATCCAGGGCGTTCGCCAGGATCCGGGCCAGGCGGTTGTGCCGATTGGAGGCGCGCGGGCTCACGACGACCATCCCGTCCACGATCTCGATGCCCGCGCACTGCTCCTCGGACCAGGAGCCGTACTCGTCAGCGGTGATCGGGTGGTGCATCCACTGGGGAGCGACCATCTCGGCGGTCATCGGCGCACCTCCGCTGGGTGGACTCGACGGGCTCGATCCTGCTCGGCCCAGCGTACTGTTCTGCGGCCCGGGGATACTGCTCTGTGGATCGGACTGTCCAGCCGTGCCAGCGTGTTGTCGTCAAGACGCGCGGGTCAGGGCGCCCTGTCTCGCGCTCCGTACTCGCGCTGCAGCCGAACCATGCTGCGGAGCACGGGTATCGCCGCCTCGCTGATGCCACGTCGCCCTATCTCCAGCAGCACGCCGACAACCCCGTCGACTGGTGGGAGTGGTCACCGGAGGCGTTCGCGGAGGCGGAGCGGCGGCGGGGGGGGGGGGGGGGGTACGCGGCGTGTCACTGGTGCCAGTGAACTCACTAACCCAGTAGTCGGCGGTGCTTACACGTCTCTGATGATCACGCGCTTCCCGCAGAGCTTCGACCAGTCGTCCCGGTCGGAGGTCAGAACGATCACGGGGGCCGGGACACGGAGCGCGAGCGCGGCTACGAGGGCGTCAATCGCGTACTTGTGCCCGTGCAGCCCGCCTGCGTCCTGAAGCAGCGCTACTGCGGTCAGGGAGTCCTCCTGGCTGACCGGTTCCACCCGCAGCCGGGATAGCACCCACTTCAAGCGCGCCAGATCGGTCTTCCCCCGTGCGGCTTCAACGATGGTCAGCGCAGACACGAGGACGGGAACTCCGACCTGCCGGGATGCCTCGATGCGAGCCGCCATCCCGCGGTCGTTGCGCAGGAGCAGGGAGAGCGCCTCGGAGTCGAGCACCAGTGAGCGGGCCGGCTGCTCCTTCACGCAGCGCCCCGTTCGGCATTCTCGGCGTTCTCGTCTCCGAAGAGCTCGCGACGTGCGGCTTCGACCTCCTGCTCCGTGAGCGCGCCGTGCTCCTCCTCGTGGGCCGCGACGATCTCGGCGAGCCCGTCCATGGCGAGCTGGTGCCTGACGGCCTCGGTGATGTAGCTGGACAGGCCGCGTCGGCCGGCTCGAGAGCGGAGCTCACTGACCAGCTCGGTGGGCATGGACACGGAGATGTTCTCGGTGGTGCCAGCTCGGGTCGGCTTCATGCTCAGATTCTAGGACAACCTCTATTACACCGTGAGGATCACGCGCGGAGCAGGGGGGTGCGTACAGGGACTCCGAGCTGTGTGTGAGCCTTGTCGACATGCCAGGGAAAGATCACGCCAGAGAGTTCTACACAGTCGAGCTGGTTGACGGTGCTGCTGCTGGGTTGCGCCGGGTCACTCGCCGGGGCTGGACCGGACATGTCTTGGCCTTTCCACGGCTGGCATACCGCGAAGTCCGCGAGCGTGGTGAGCTGGCGCGCCCTGGTGTCTACGTCCTGGTCGGTCCCAACGGCGACAGCCTCGCCAAGCCGCACCGCTTGTACATCGGCCGAAGCGATTCCCTGCAGACCCGCATGAATGGCTATCAGACGGCCAAGGCGAAGGACTTCTGGAGCTACACCTTCGTTCTGACGAGCACGGGCGACCACCCTCTCAGCACTGCGGTGACTGCTGTCCTTGAGGGAGAACTGATCGCGCTGGTCCGCAGAATCGGGCGGGCCGTCATCAACACCAACCAGCCGCATCCGCTCGCACTGGATCCGCAGGATGCCCATTTTCTGGGGGAGTACCGCCAGCACGCCCTCGCGATCATGCTGCTGCAGGGAGCCACTTACTTCGATGAGGAACTGAGTGCGCATCCTGTACCTGTGGACCCGGCCGGCGCGGGCCCTTCGCGGCACACGTACCACCTGAAGACGAAGGCGAAGCTGGCCTTTGCGAGTGGCTACGAGAGCTCGCACGGCTTCACCGTTTTGGAGGGTTCCTTCGCGCGCAGGGAGGTCGCCGACTCCATGCCCAAGGCTTCTCTCAGGCTTCGCGAACAGCTCCTGGAGGAGAAGGTGCTGGTCATTGAGGACGACAAGCGCCTGCGGTTGACACAGGCATACACCTTCACTCACCCGTCCCCGGCTGCCAGCGTGATGACGGGGTACAGCGTCAACGGGGTGGACAGATGGAAGGACGACGACGGCTGTTCCCTGGCGGACGTGCGCAAGGCTGAGACGCAGGCCGCCACCGAGAGCCCATGAGAGCCGAGTGCGTGCTCTTCGGGCAGTGAGCCTGCATCGAAGTGTGGCGGAGCGCTGTGCTGACCGGGGACTTCGCCGCGTGGGCAAGAGCGGACCAGGGACAGGACGGTCTGGTTGTGCCGCGGGCAGGTTTCGTCACTCTCGTGCGCGAGGATGGGGGGCATGCCGAACCGTCTCGCGGACGCGACCTCGCCGTACCTGCTTCAGCACGCCGACAACCCCGTCGACTGGTGGGAGTGGTCACCGGAGGCGTTCGCGGAGGCGGAGCGGCGGGGGGTGCCGGTGCTGCTGTCCGTGGGGTACGCGGCGTGTCACTGGTGCCACGTGATGGCGCACGAGTCGTTCGAGGACGAGGGGACGGCGGGGTTCCTGAACGAGCGGTTCGTGGCGGTGAAGGTCGACCGGGAGGAGCGGCCGGACGTCGACGCGGTGTACATGGAGGCCGTGCAGGCGGCGACGGGGCAGGGCGGGTGGCCGATGACGGTGTTCCTGACGCCGGAGAAGGAGCCGTTCTACTTCGGGACGTACTTCCCGCCGGAGCCGAGGCACGGGATGCCCTCGTTCCGGCAGGTGCTGGAGGGGGTGGACAAGGCGTGGACGGGGCGGCGGGCCGAGGTCGGGGAGGTGGCGGGGCGGATCAGTCGGGACCTGGCGGAGCGGGCCTCGGTGTACGCGGTGGGGAGCGGGGTCGCCGGGGTGCCGGGGGAGGGTGAACTGGGCGCGGCTGTCGCGGAGTTGGCGAAGTCGTACGACGAGCGGCGGGGCGGGTTCGGCGGGGCGCCGAAGTTCCCGCCGTCGATGGTGCTGGAGTTCCTGCTGCGGCACCACGCGCGGACCGGGTCGGCGGCGGCGCTGCGGATGGCCGGGCGGACCTGCGAGGCGATGGCGCGCGGCGGGATCCACGACCAGCTCGGCGGCGGCTTCGCCCGGTACGCGGTGGACGCGACCTGGACGGTGCCGCACTTCGAGAAAATGTGTTACGACAACGCGCTGCTGCTGCGGGTCTACCTGCACCTGTGGCGGGCCACCGGGGAGGAGCGGGCCCGCCGCGTCGCGCTGAGCACCGCCGACTTCCTGCTGCGCGAACTGCGCACCCCCGAGGGCGGGTTCGCCTCCGCGCTGGACGCCGACTCGCTGGACGAGGCGACCGGGAGGACCGCCGAGGGCGCCTACTACGCGTGGACGCCCGAGCAGTTGGAGCGGGTGCTCGGGGCGGCGGACGCCGGCTACGCGGCCGAGCTGTTCGGCGTCACCGCCAACGGCACGTTCGAGCACGGCAGTTCGGTGCTGCAACTGCTCGCCGACCCGGAGGACCGGGACCGGTACGAGAGCGTCCGGGCGAAGCTGTTCGAGGCGCGCTCGCACCGGCCCGCCCCCGCCCGGGACGACAAGGTGGTGGCGGCCTGGAACGGCCTGGCGATCGCCGCGCTCGCCGAGGCCGGCGCGCTGCTGGAGCGCCCCGAGCTGGTCGAGGCCGCCGAGCGGGCCGCCGACCTGCTGATCGCCGTCCACCTCACCCCGGACGGGCGGCTGCTGCGCACCTCGCGGGACGGCCGGGCCGGCGCCAACGCGGGCGTGCTGGAGGACTACGCGGACACCGCCGAGGGCTTCCTCGCGCTGTACGCCGTCACCGGGGAGAGCTCCTGGCTGCAACTGGCCGGCGAACTGCTCGACCTGGTGCTGCGGCACTTCACCGACGAGGCGTCCGGCGCGCTGTACGACACCGCGGACGACGCCGAGCAGCTGATCCGCCGCCCGCAGGACCCCACCGACAACGCCACCCCGTCCGGCTGGACCGCCGCCGCCGGCGCCCTGCTCACGTACGCCGCCTACACCGGCTCGGACCGCCACCGCACCGCCGCCGAACGGGCGCTCGGCATCGTCTCGACCCTCGGCACCCGCGCCCCCCGGTTCACCGGCTGGGGCCTGGCCGTCGCCGAGGCGCTGCTCGACGGCCCCCGCGAGGTCGCCGTCGTCGGCGCCCCCGACGACCCCGCCCGCGCCGCGCTGCACCTGGCCGCGCTGCGGGCCACCGCGCCCGGCGCGGTGGTCGCCGTCGGCGAGCCCGGCGACACCGAGGTGCCGCTGCTCGCCGACCGCCCGCTGCTGGACGGCCGTCCCGCCGCCTACGTCTGCCGGCACTTCGCCTGCGAGCGCCCGACCGCGGACGCCGCCGACCTGGCCGACCGGCTGCGCGGCGGGAAGGACGCGGCGGCCGAGGGATAACCGCTGGTGGCGGGCGGGGGCGGTGGGGGACGATGGGGCATGGTCTGGACCCTCACCACCTCGCTGGACGAATTCCGCGCCGCGGCGGGCGAGTTCCTCGCGGCCGACCCCGCCGAGAACACCGTGCTGCTCACCATCGTCGACCGCGTCGAACGGGACGGCCCGCTCGTCTACGGCGACACCCCGCCGCGCTACGGCTGGTGGCGCGAGCCGGACGGCACCGTCACCGGCGCCACCCTGCGCACCCCGCCGTACGGGCAGCGCCTCGGGCGGATGACCACCGACGCGGCCGGAGAGCTGGCCCGGCTGCTCGCCACCGAGCCCGGGCCTGGGCCCGCGCCCGGTCAGCCCGGTCAGCCCGGTCAGCCCGGGGAGCTCGGGGACGTCGGCGGCGGGCGGGAGGTCGCGCTGGCCTTCGCGGCCGCCTGGGAGCGGCAGACCGGCCGCGGGTGGTTCATCGAGTCGGACGAACGGCTGTACCGGCTCGGCGAGTTGACGCCCCCGCCGGCGCCGCCCGCCGGGCGGTCCAGGCTGGCCTCGGCGGCCGACCGGGAACTGCTCGGCCGCTGGCTCGCCGCCTTCTGCGTCGAGGCCGGGGTGCGCGGCCCCGACGACCCGCTGCTCGAAGCCGACCAGCGGATCGCCGCCGGCACCCTGCTGCTCTGGGAGGACGCGGACGGACGGGTCGTCTCGATGGCCGGCGCGAGCCCGGCCGTCGCCGGGATGTCCCGGATCGGGCCGGTCTACACGCCCCGGGAGCGGCGCGGCCGCGGCTACGCCAGCGCGCTGACGGCCGCGGCCTCCGCCCACGCGCGGGCCGGCGGCGCGGCGGAGGTGCTGCTCTACACCGACCTGGCCAACCCCACCAGCAACGCGATCTACCAGCGGATCGGGTACGTCCCGGTGGGGGACTCGGCGCACGTGGCCTTCCGGTAGGGGAGGGGCGCCGCCCGGCCGTACCGGCCACCGCGGGTCAGGGTCCCGTCGCGTCGTTCCGCGCGGCGGGGCCCTTTCTCATGCCCGCCGGTAGCCCGGGTGGATGCCCGGGGTGAGGCCCTGCTGGGCGGCGACCCGGGTGAGCAGGGCGGTGAGCCGGGCGTGCTCCTCGGGGGTGAGGGCCTGGGTGAGGTCCCGTTCGTGGGTGAGGGCGGTGTCGCGGAGGCGGCCGAGCAGGGCCAGGCCCCGGTCGGTGAGGTGCAGGGCGTAGAGGCGGCGGTCCTCGGTGTTGCGGCGGCGTTCGATCAGGCCGCGCTGCTCCAGTCCGTCGGCGAAGGGGACGAAGCGGCTGGGCGGCATGCCCAGGGCGTCGGCGAGTTCGCGCTGGCTGCGGCCCGGCTGCTGGACGAGCAGGCGGAGCAGGCCGGCCTGGGCGGGGGTGAGGTCGAGTTCGGCGATCCGCTGGGCGAAGCGCTCGGCGGCGTACGCGCCGAGCTGGGCGAGCAGGAAGGCGGCGCCGCCACCGGGCCGACCGCCGCCGGGGGTGCCGGGATCGCCGCCGGGGGTGCCGGGGTCGTGGGCGTCGCCGGGGGTGTCTTCGCCGTGCCAGGGCTGCTCGCGATCCGTACTCATGGGGACATCGTAGCCGTTTGACAATCGTTCCACAGTGTAATCATTATCGTGAGTACATCGATTCGGCAGGACCCACGGAGGAACCATGAGTGCCAGCACTCCGCCCCGAGCCGCCGCGCCCGGCGCCCGGCGCCCGCAGAGCGGGCCGCCGCTGCTCGCGCCCGCGGTCGCCGTCGCCGCGCTGACGGTCGCGTACACGGCGGTCAACCGGGCGACGCCGCACCCGGACGCCACCGGCGCCGAGGTGGTCAGGTACGCGCAGGAGCACGGCGGCGCCGCCCGGCTGGGCGGGTTGCTGCTGCTGGCCGCCGCGGTGCCGCTGGCGCTGTGCGCGGCGGTGCTCTACCGGCGGCTGCGGGCGCTCGGGATCACCGCGCCGGGCTCGGCGATCACGCTGGTCGGCGGGGTGCTGGCGGCGGTCGCGCTGGTGCTGTCGGCGGCCGGCGCGTGGGCGTCCGGCCGGCTGCCGGCGGACGCGCCGCCCGCGCTCGGCCGGGCGCTGGCGGACGTGTCGTTCCTGGCCGGCGGCCCCGCGTTCGCGGCCGGGTTCGGACTGCTGGCCGCCGGGGTGTCGGTCTCCGCGCTGCTGGCCGGGCTGCTGCCGCGCGCGGTGACCTGGTCGGGCCTGGTGGTGGCCGCCGCCGGGATGCTCTCGCTGCTCGCCCTGGTGGCGGACGGCTTCATGTACCTGCTGCCGGTGGTCCGGTTCGGCGGGCTGGTGTGGCTGCTGTTCGCCGCCGCGCTGCTGCCGCTCACCCGTCGGCACTCCAACCGTAGTGACAACCAGGGGAGTTGATCGTCATGACCGGGAGCTACCCGGAGCTGGCCGGCCGCACGGCCGTGATCACCGGCGGTTCGCGCGGGATCGGCGCGCACACCGCCAGGGCGTTCGCCGCGCAGGGCGCGTCGGTCTGCGTGGTCGGGCGGGACGAGGCGGCGCTGGCCGGCGTGGTCGCGGAGATCACCGCCGCGGGCGGCACCGCGCTGGCCGCCCCGGCCGACGTGACCGACGCCGCCGCGCTGGACGGGGTCCGGGCGGCCGTCGCCGAGCGGTTCGGGCCGGTGGACGTGCTGGCCGCGTTCGCCGGCGGCCAGGGCTTCCCGGTGCCGAGCGCCGAGCTCACCGAGCAGCGCTGGCGCGAGGTGCTGGACTCCGACCTGACCTCGGTGTTCCTCACCGTCCGGGCCTTCCTGCCCGGCCTGCTGGAGCGCGGCGCGGGCACCGTCCTGACCATGTCCTCGGCGGCCGGTCGGCAGCCCAGCGGCGCCAACCTGGCGTACGGGGTGGCCAACGCGGGCGTGGTGATGCTGACCAGGCAGCTGGCCACCGAGCTCGGGCCGCACGGCATCCGGGTCAACTGCCTGGCCCCGTCCGCGATCCTGACCGAGCGGGTGACGGCCCGGATGCCCGCCGAGGTGCGGGCCAAGGTCGCCGCGACCCACCCGCTGGGCCGGCTCGGCACCCCGGCGGACGTCGCGGACGCCGCGCTGTTCCTGGCCTCCGACGGCGCGGGCTGGCTGACCGGCCTGACCGTCGACGTCGCGGGCGGCCGGATCACCAACTAGGGTCAAGGGAAGGGGGGTTCACTCCCAGTCCCAGCGCAGGCCGAGCAGGCAGGGCGGCAGGTCGGCGGCCACCAGGTGCGCGCAGTGGTGGCCGTCCAGGGTCAACTCCTCGATCTCCAGCGGGGACTGGCCCGGGGTGCGCTGGGTGAAGCGGTCGCAGCGGACGGGCAGCGCGGTCGGGTCGAAGGTCACCTGCAGGACGTACTGCCCGGCGCCCGCGTTGAAGCCCCGGACGTACTCGTGGCTGGGTCCGGCCGACGGCGCCTCGTCGAAGCCGTAGCCGAGCAGGTGGGTGTCGCCGGTGCGCAGCCGGCGGTCCAGCAGCAGTTCGGCGACCAGCAGGTTCGCGGCCGGGTCGCGGCGGATCCGGCCCGGCCGGCAGTTCTCCTCGGCCCGGACCCGGACCCGTTCGATGTCGCCGCCCGGATCGCCCTGGTAGAGGGCCAGGTAGCGGTCGATGCCGTCGCGGTGCGCGCGCAGCACGTGCTGGGAGTCGCGGCGCAGCAGCCGCCGGTCCGGGCCGACCCGGATCCGCTCGATGTGGGTGATGGTGTGCAGCCCGGTGTCGGGCGGCCCGGACAGCACCGCGAGCAGCCCGTCGACCGCCTCGGCCGGGCTGATCAGGTCCCGGTACGGGCGCACCGCCGGCCCGGCCGGGGCCGGCCCGGGGGCGCTGCGGCGCGGGCCGAGCAGCCGGGTCAGCGAGTGCTCGGGCAGCTCCAGCACCTCCTCCAGCACCGCGACGGCGCGCAGCGACTCGGCCCGCTCCGGCCGCCGCAGCCCCTGCTGCCAGTAGCTCAGGCTGGTCACCCCGACCCGGACGCCGCGCTGCGCCAGCCGCTCGCGCAGCCGGTGCAGGGCGAGGCCGCGGGCGGCGATCGCCGCCCGCAGGGCGAGGTGGAACGGCCCGGTGCGCAGGGCGAGGGCCAGCTCGGGCGGTGCGGACGGCTGCTGCAACGGCCACCTCCTCGATCGACCGCGGTTTGACCGTGAATATTCACACCTCTGGGCCGCCCTGTCATCGGCCCGGACGATATCCGTGCTGCCCAGGGCCGTCGCGTTCACACCCGGGCCGGGCCCGTTCACACCCCGACTCCCTTGCCGGAGAAGGCCGTTGACCTGCGCACCGGCCCGGCCGGATGCTCGTCCAGCGCCGTCCGGACGCCGCCCCCCACATCCACTCCTCGCCCCTGCCAGGAGGACCACCCCCATGCCACACCTCCCGATCCGGCTCCGCCGGACGGTCGCCGCACTCGCCCTGGGCGTCCTCGCCCCGGCGCTGAGCGTGGCCGCCACCACCCCCGCCCAGGCGGCCCCCGACACCGCCGCCCGGCACGAGGCCGCCGCGGCCGCCCCCGCCGCGGCGCAGGCCCCGGCGCTGGCCCCGGCGCTGGCCGGCACCGCGCGGACCCTGAACATCACCATGCAGGCCCAGCAGCAGAGCAACTGGTGCTGGGCGGCGAGCGGCAACACCATCGCCACCTACTACGGCTACAGCTACAGCCAGAACCAGTTCTGCAACCTCGCGTTCGGCCGCTCGGTCAACTCCAGCTGCCCCAACAGCCAGGCCAGCCTCGCCGAGGTGCAGAACGCGCTGTACCGGATCGGCATCAGCAGCGGCTCGTACGTCAGCGGCTACCTGCGCTACACCACCGTGCAGGGCGAGATCGACGCCGGCCGGCCGGTCGAGACCCGGATCCAGTGGAGCTCCGGCGGCGGCCACATGAACGTCCTCTACGGCTACGACCTCAGCAACAACTGGCTGTACTGGGGCGACCCCTGGCCGTCCAACTACCGCTACAACTGGGGCGACTACAACTACTACGTGAGCAACGGGTCGTTCTCCTGGACCCACTCCCTGTACCGGATCGGCGCGTGAGGAGCCCCGCCATGAACAGCCGTCACCTCCGCGCCGCGACCGCCCTCGCCGCCGCCGCGCTCGCCCTCGCCCCCGCCCTCCTCCTCGCCCCGGCCGCGCACGCCGCCGACGGCCCGGCCGCGCCCGCCGCCGGCGACCTCGCCGCCGCCCGCAGCGCCACCCAACAGAGCGCCGTACTCGACCAGTTGGGCCACTTCTTCGCCCGCAAGGGCGTGCCGCCCACCCAGCAGCTCGGCATCAGCGCCGCCGACGAGGCCAAGGCCGCGGCCGCCGCCGTACCCCGGCTCACCGGCGACACCGTGCCCGTCTACACCCTCAGCGCGGACTTCGTGGCGGGCCGGCCCGGAGCGAAGGTCGCCGAAGCCGGCTTCACCGCGACGGCCGCCGTCGCCGCCGACGGACAGCGCGCCTCGGTCTGGAGCGCCAAGCAGAACGGCGGCTGGCGGGTCGTCAACATCGCCTCCGGCAGCGACGAGACCGACTACGCGGCCGCGGCCGCCGCCGACGGCGGCACCGCCTTCCGCGAACCCCAGCTCGACGCCTGGTACGAACTCAAGGGCGACCGCGTCCTCCCGCTCGACGAGGACGCCCGCCGCTCGGTCGGCGCGCACGGCACCACCGTCGCCTCCTACCAGCAGCTCGTCCGGCAGCGCTACGGCGACAAGCTGCCCGGCTCCGGGTACGACGCCTCCGGCAAGGCGGGCGGCTTCGCCCTCCCGGAGACGACGGCCCCCGCCGGCTCGGACGGCCCGGTCGGCGCCCCGCTGGTCGCCGGCGCCGCGCTCGGGCTCACCGCGCTGGCCGGCACCGCGATCGGCCTGCGGCGGCGCAAGGGGCGCATCGCGTACTGATCGGGCGCACCGCGCCGTACTGACCCGCACCGCGCCGCACTGACCCGCACTGACCCGCGCCGTGCCGTCCGCCGTTCCCCGGGACCCCGCCCCGGAGAACGGCGGACGTGTGCCCGAGCCCGGCCCCGGCCTACCGCTTGCCCGCGAAGGTGCGGCGGTAGGCGAGCGGGGAGACCCCGATCGCGGTGTGCAGGTGCTGGCGGAGCGAGACGGGGTTGGCGAAGCCGACGCGGGTGGCGATCTGGTCGATGCTGAGGTCGGTCGCTTCGAGGAGCTGCCGGGCCAGGGCGACGCGCTGCTGGGTGAGCCAGCGGCCGGGGCTCTGGCCGGTCTCCTCGTGGAAGCGGCGGGCGAAGGTGCGGGGGCTCATCGCGGCGTGGGCGGCGAGTGCGGCGAGGGTGTGCGGGAGGTGCAGCCGGGCGAGGGCCCAGGCGCGGGTGGGGGCGGTGCCGGTGGTGCCGGGGGCGGGGACGGGGCGTTCGATGTACTGGGCCTGGCCGCCGTCGCGCCAGGGCGGGACGACGCAGATCCGGGCGGCCCGGTTGGCGGCGTCGGCGCCGTGGTCGGCGCGCAGCAGGTGGAGGAAGAGGTCGACGCCGGCGGCGGCGCCGGCCGAGGTGAGGATGTCGCCGTCGTCGACGAACAGCACGTCGGGGTCGAGCCGGACGCGCGGGAAGAGCGTGCGGAAGCGGTCGGCGAGCGCCCAGTGGGTGGTGGCGGGGCGGTCGTCGAGGAGGCCGGCCGCGGCGAGCACGAAGGCGCCGGTGCAGATCGAGACCAGCCGGGTGCCGGGCCGGACCAGGGCGAGCGCGGCGCTGGCCGCCGGGTCGGGTTCGGCGGTGTCGGGGATCGGCCCGAACGGCGGGATCACCACCGTGTCGGCGTCGGCCAGGACCTCGGGCCCGTGGTCGGGGGTGAGCGCGAAGTCGGCGTCGGTGCGGACCGGCCGGCCGTCGACGGTGCAGGTGGCCAGCTCGTACAGGCCGTCGGTGGAGCCGAAAACCCGCCGGGGGATGCCGAGTTCGAACGGGTACACGCCGTCCAGGGCGAGCACGGCGACCCGGTGCGGGGCGGACGTCGGGCTGGTGGCCACGGGGGCACCTCCTGGCAGGATCCCATCGGACGGTGTCCATCTTGCCACTCCCGGCCGGTGCCCGGCGGCCGCCAGGCTGGGGGCATGAGCGACGAGACGATCCACCAGCCGACCCGCGCGACGACCCACCAGCCGACCTACCAGCCGACCCGCGAGACGACCGGCCAGGCCACGGCCACCATGCGCGCGGTCGGCCAGGACGCCCTCGGCGGCCCCGAGGTGCTGCGGGTGGTGGAGCTGCCCCGGCCGGTGCCGGGCCCGAGCCAGCTGCTGGTGCGGGTGCGCGCGGCGGGGCTGAACCCGACCGACTGGCGGCACCGCGCCGCGAAGATCTTCCTGCCCGACCCCCCGTTCGTGCTCGGCTGGGACGTGGCCGGCACGGTCGAGGCGGTCGGCATCGGCGTCACCCTGTTCGCGCCCGGCGACGAGGTGTTCGGCATGCTGCCCTACCCGCACGGCGTCGGCTCGCACGCCGAGTACGCGGTCGGCCCGGCCCGGGCGTTCGTCCGCCGCCCCGACGCGGTGGACGTGGTGCAGGCGGGCGCGCTGCCGCTGGCCGCGCTGACGGCCTGGCAGGCGCTGGTCGACACCGCGCGGGTCCGGCCTGGTGACCGGGTGCTGGTGCACGCCGCCGCCGGCGGGGTCGGCCACCTCGCGGTGCAGATCGCCAAGGCCCGCGGCGCGTACGTGATCGGCACCGCCAGCGCGGGCAAGCACGCGTTCCTGCGCGGCATCGGGGTGGACGAGCCGGTCGACTACCAGGCGGTGGACTTCGCCGAGGCGGTCCGCGACGTCGACGTCGTGCTGGACACCATCGGCGGCGACTACCAGCTGCGCTCGCTGCGCACCCTGCGCCGGGGCGGCCTGCTGGTGTCGATCCGGCCGGTCCCGGCCGAGGGCCTGGCCGAGGCGGCGGAGCGGCTCGGCGTGCGGACGGCGATGCTGCTGGTCGAGGCCGACCAGGAGGGCATGCGGGGCGTCGCCGACCTCGCCGAGCGCGGGCTGCTGCGGGCCGAGATCGCCGGGACGTTCGCGCTGGCCGACGCCGCGCGGGCGCACGCGGTGGGCGACGGCGGCCGGGTCACCGGCAAGCTGGTGCTGCTCGCCGACTGAGCCCGGCGGCGGACCCCGGTCGGCGGCGGACTCCCGTCAGCGGGAGCCGAGTTCCTGCAGGTGCAGCAGCGAGCGGTCGAGCAGGTCGGCGAGGTCCTCGCGGGCGCCGCCGTCGGCCCAGTGCAGCGAGGTCTCGGTGAGGGCGGCGGAGACCGCGGCGGCGGTGATCCGCAGTTCGAGGGTCGGGGCGGCCAGGCCGGCCCGTTCGGTGAGCAGGTCGAGCAGCAGGCCGCGCGGCTGCCCGGAGCCCTCCAGCATCCGGGCCCGGACGGACGGCACGGACGTCGCCAGCCGCATCCGCCGGTACAGCTCGTCGCGCTCCACCGCGGCGATCCGGCGCACCAGCCCGACCAGCACCGTCCGGGCCGAGACCAGGAACGGCTCGTCCGCCGGCCGGGCCCGGATCGCCTCGGCCATCAGCGGGTCGTACTCGTCGGTGAGCAGCAGGTCCTCCTTGGTCGGGAAGTACCGGAAGAAGGTGGACGGGGAGACCTCCGCCGCGGCCGCGATCTGGTCGACGGTGGTGGCCTCCCAGCCCTGCTCGGCGAACAGCCGCATCGCCTCCCGGCGCAGCGACTGGCGGGTCTTCAGCTTCTTGCGCTCGCGCAGCGACAGCGGGGCCTCGACCAGCTCCTCCAGCGAGGAGGGGGCCGGGTCGGACGGGCGGGGCCGGGGGCTGCGCGGGGTGGTCATGCCGACGATTCTCCGGGATCACCCGCCGCCCGGGCCACCGGCCGCACCGGCCCGCCGGAGCCGGCCGGCACCGGCGCGGGCACCGGGCCGGCGGGGTCGGCGGGGTCGGCGGGCGCCGGGTCGGTGCCGGGCATCCGGGCCGCGACCAAGGCGGCGGAGAGCACCGCGACGATCCCGGCGACCAGCAGCACCAGCGTCATGCCGTGCAGGTAGGCGGCGTGCGCGGACGCGGCCAGCGCCGGGTCGCCGAGCCGGGCGGCGACCGCGTCGGCGGCGGTCACCGAGCCGCGGGCCGGCCGCGCGGCCGGGTCGGCGAGGCCGGAGACGTCCAGCTCGGCGCGGTAGCCGGCGGCCAGCAGGGCGCCGAAGGCGGCGACGCCGACCGCGCCGCCGACCTGCCGCAGGGTCTGCAGCAGCCCGGAGCCGACCCCGGCCTTGGCGGCGGGCAGCAGCAGCAGCGCGGAGGCGGTCGCGGTGATCAGCACCAGGCCGAGTCCGGTGCCGAACGGCACCAGCCACAGCGCCGTCCACCCGTAGCCGTCGCCGGCCGAGGTGCGGCTGCCCAGCAGCAGGGCCGCCCCGGTCAGGGCCAGGCCGGCGGCGATCACCGCGCGCGGCGAGGAACGGCGCACCAGCCGTTCGCCGGCCCGGGAGGCGATCAGCAGGCCGCCCATCATCGGCATCAGGCGCAGTCCGCTGCCGAGCGCGTCGGTGCCCAGCACGCTCTGGAAGTAGGCGGGCAGCACGAAGAAGCCGCCGAGCAGCACCACCGAGACCAGGGTGACGGCGACGGCGCACCAGCGGAACACCGGTTGGGCGAGCAGCCGCAGGTCGAGCATCGGGTGCGGGTGGCGGCGGCTGCGCCGGACCAGCCAGGCCAGTGCGAGGACCGAGCCGGCCAGCGCGGCGAGCACCCGGGCGTCCGCCCAGCCGAGGTCGCCGCCCTCGATGACGCCCCAGGTCAGCGCGGACAGGCCGAGCGCGGCGAGGGCGGCGGCGAGCGGGTCGAGCCGGGGCGCGGCCGGGTCGGCGGACTCCGGGAGCAGCAGCAGGCAGGCGGCCGCGGCGAGCAGCACCAGCGGCACGTTCACCAGGAAGACCGCGTTCCACCGGAAGTGCCGCAGCAGCAGCCCGCCGACGATCGGGCCGAGCGGCACGCCGACCGCGGTCATGGTGGTCAGCAGGGCGGTGGCGCGGCGCTGTTCGGCGGGCGGGAAGACGGCGGGGACCACCGCCATCGACATCGGCATCACGAACGCGGCGGCCAGCCCCATCGCGGCCCGGGCGGCGATCAGTTGGGCGGGCCCGCCGGCCAGGGTGCCGAGCAGCGAGGCCGCGCCGAACAGGCCGAGCCCGAGCACCAGGGTGCGGCGGCGGCCGAACCGGTCGCCGAGCAGTCCGGCGGGCAGCAGGGCGGCGGCGAACACCACCGTGTAGGCGTCGACGATCCACTGCTGCTGCCCGGTGCTCGCCTCCAACTGCCGGGCCAGGTCGGGCAGGGCGGTGTTCAGCACGGTGGTGTCGAAGCCGATCACCAGCGTGCTCAGCGCGACCGCGACCAGCGCGATCCAGCGCCGGGGGTGCGGGGCGGACGGCGTGGACGGCGTGGCCGGTGGGGACGGGGTGGCCGGTGGGGACGCGGACATGGCGGAACCTCCATCGGAGAGTCTCAGTCAAATGACAGTAACTCTCAAAAGATGGCGACCGTCAAGCGAAGAGCGACCTCCGGGATTCCCACCTCTGGAATTGACGCGTTGTTGATCCCCTGTTCGCCCTCGGAGCGTGCTGAACATGTCACTGTAGGTGGGGAGTTCTCTGACGACCTGTCAGAAGACCTGTCGGCCGGCGGGAGGTTTGCCAATGGAGTACGGTGCGGCGCGGTTCTGGAGCGGCGTGGTCGGTGTGCTGGCCGCGGTGGCCGTCATAGCCGGGTACCTGCTGGGCGGAGCCCGCCTGGTCTGGGGCGTCTCCGCGGTCGAGGTGCTGGCGGTGATGGCCTGGGTCGGCTACCGGTTCCGGGGCCGGACCCACCAGCGGACGGCAGGCGAAGGGCCCGACGCGGCGCACTGCGAGCGCTGCCGGCGGGCCCGGGAGCGGCTGGAGGGCAGGGCCGTCCAGCCGGTCAGGTACTGACGGGGGGAGCTGGGGGTTCAGGCGGCGACGGTGTACGCCGCCAGCGAGACCCCCACGTACTGCACGATGAACGCGCCCAGGGTGAAGGCGTGGAACACCTCGTGGAAGCCGAACCAGCGCGGTGACGGGTTCGGGCGCTTGAGGCCGTAGATCACCCCGCCGACCGTGTAGAGCACGCCGCCGACGACGATCAGGGTCAGGACGGCCGGGCCGCCCTTGTGCAGGAAGTCCGGCAGGAAGAACACCGCCGCCCAGCCCAGGGCCAGGTAGCACGGGGTGTACAGCCAGCGCGGCGCGCCGACCCAGAACACCCGGAACGCGATCCCGGCCAGCGCGCCGCCCCACACCAGCCACAGCAGCACCTGCTGCCGCGCGCCGTCCAGCAGCAGGATGGTGAACGGGGTGTACGTCCCGGCGATGATCAGGAAGATGTTGGCGTGGTCGAGCCGGCGCAGCACCGCCTCGCCGCGCGGGCCCCAGGTGAACCGGTGGTAGACCGCGCTCACCCCGAACAGCATCCAGGCGCTCACCGAGTAGACGACGCAGGCGACTCGCGCCGCCGTCGAGTCGGCCAGGCAGATCAACACGATTCCGGCGGCCAGGGCGGCCGGGAACATCCCGGCATGCAGCCAGCCGCGCCACTTGGGCTTCACGAGCTCCAGCGCTTCCGCGGTCATGGGCAGCATCTTACGGAACCGTAGGTTACTGGCGCGTAGTGAAGTGGCCACTCTCACTTTTATACGTGATGGACAAAATCGACCGCGTGATCAAGGTCTCCCCGGAGCCTCGGAGGAGCGCCGCAAGGCCCTTCAATCAGACACCGCGTAGTAAAAATCTCGTCAATGACGCCATTCTGACAGAGAAGGGGGGTGGGCCCGGGTCTACCGTGTAAGCACCCTCAACCCCCGCGAAGCCGTCTCCTGGCCGAGATGGTGTGAAACGGAGCGATCGTGCCGCCTCAGATCTCTGCGCTCGCCGAGTCCGCGCCCACCCGTCACCAGCGCCTGGTGGACTGGGTGAACGAGATTGCCGACCTCACCCAGCCGGACCGCGTCGTCTGGTGCGACGGCTCCGAGGAGGAGTACCACCGCCTCGCCGAGCAGCTCGTCGCCCAGGGCACCTTCACCAAGCTCGACGAGACCAAGCGACCCAACTCCTACTACGCGGCGTCCGACCCGTCCGACGTCGCCCGGGTCGAGGACCGCACCTTCATCTGCTCCGAGCGCGAGCAGGACGCGGGCCCGACCAACCACTGGAAGGCCCCCGCCGAGATGCGGGAGCTCTTCTCCGGCGAGGCCGGCCTGTTCCGCGGCGCGATGCGCGGCCGCACCATGTACGTGGTGCCGTTCTCGATGGGCCCGGTCGGCTCCCCGCTGGCCGCGTACGGCGTCGAGATCACCGACTCCGCGTACGTCGCGGTCTCGATGCGCGTGATGACCCGGATGGGCCAGGCCGTGCTCGACCAGCTCGGCGAGGACGGCGACTTCGTCAAGGCCGTGCACACCGTCGGCGCCCCGCTGGCCGAGGGCGAGGCGGACGTCGCCTGGCCGTGCAACAGCACCAAGTACATCTCGCACTTCCCGGAGACCCGGGAGATCTGGTCCTTCGGCTCCGGCTACGGCGGCAACGCCCTGCTCGGCAAGAAGTGCTACGCGCTGCGGATCGCCTCCACCATGGCCCGCGACGAGGGCTGGCTGGCCGAGCACATGCTGATCCTCAAGCTGACCCCGCCGTCGGGCGAGGTGAAGTACGTCGCCGCCGCGTTCCCGTCCGCCTGCGGCAAGACCAACCTGGCGATGCTCCAGCCGACCGTCCCGGGCTGGAAGGTCGAGACGATCGGCGACGACATCGCCTGGATGCGCTTCGGCGCCGACGGCCGGCTCTACGCGATCAACCCCGAGGCCGGGTTCTTCGGCGTCGCCCCCGGCACCGGCGAGGACACCAACGCCAACGCCATCAAGACCCTCTGGGGCAACACCGTCTTCACCAACGTCGCCCTCACCGACGACGGCGACGTGTGGTGGGAGGGCCTCACCGAGGAGGCCCCCGCGCACCTCACCGACTGGCGCGGCAACGACTGGACGCCCGCCTCCGGCACCCCCGCCGCCCACCCGAACGCGCGGTTCGCCGTCCCCGCCGCGCAGTGCCCGACCATCGCCCCCGAGTGGGAGGACCAGGCCGGCGTCCCGATCTCGGCGATCCTGTTCGGCGGCCGCCGGGCCACCGCCGTCCCGCTGGTCACCGAGTCCTTCGACTGGCAGCACGGCGTCTTCCTCGGCGCCAACATCGCCTCCGAGAAGACCGCCGCCGCCGAGGGCACCGTCGGCGAGCTGCGCCGCGACCCGTTCGCCATGCTGCCGTTCTGCGGCTACAACATGGGCGACTACTTCGCGCACTGGCTGAAGGTCGGCGCCCAGGCGGACGCCGCCAAGCTGCCGAAGATCTACTACGTCAACTGGTTCCGGAAGAACGCCGACGGCCAGTTCGTCTGGCCCGGCTACGGCGAGAACAGCCGCGTCCTGAAGTGGATCGTCGAGCGCCTGGAGGGCACCGCGGCCGGCGTCGAGACGCCGATCGGCGTGCTGCCCGAGCTGGACGGCTTCGACCTGGACGGGCTGGAGATCTCCGACGCCGACCGCGAGCTGCTGTTCACGGTCGACAAGGAGATCTGGAAGCAGGAGGCCGCGCTGGTCCCGGCCCACCTGGAGCTGTTCGGCGACCACACGCCGGGCGAGCTGTGGGAGGAGTACCGGGCGCTGGTGAAGCGCCTCGGCGACTGACCCGCGCGAACGGCGAAACGGTTCGCCCCGCGTCCCTCCCGGGAGGGACGCGGGGCGAACCCGCGTCAGGGCTGCGCGTAGCCGGACAGGAAGTCGCCGATCCGGGTGACCGCGTCCGTGACCTCCTCCGGGCGGGGCAGCGTGACCAGCCGGAAGTGGTCCGGGTCCGGCCAGTTGAAGCCGGTGCCCTGGACGATCAGGATCCGCTGCGAGCGCAGCAGGTCGAGGACCATCTGCGCGTCGTCCTTGATCTTGTAGACCTGCGGGTCGAGCCGCGGGAACGCGTACAGCGCGCCCTTCGGCTTCACGCAGGAGACGCCGGGGATCTCGTTCAGCAGCTTGTACGCGGCGTCCCGGGAGGCCAGCAGCCGGCCGCCGGGCAGGATCAGCTCGCGGATCGACTGCCGGCCGCCGAGCGCCGCGGCCACCGCGTGCTGGGCGGGCATGTTGGCGCACAGCCGCATCGAGGCGAGCACGTTCAGGCCCTCGATGTAGGAGCGGGCCCGGTGCCGGTCGCCGGAGAGCACCATCCAGCCGGAGCGGAAACCCGCCACCCGGTACGACTTGGACATCCCGTTGAAGGTCACGCAGAACAGGTCCGGCGCCAGGGTGGCCAGCGGGGTGTGCTCCACGCCGTCGTACAGGATCTTGTCGTAGATCTCGTCCGCGTAGACCACCAGCCGGTGCCGGCGGGCCAGTTCGGCGATCCCCTCCAGCAGCTCGCGCGGGTAGACCGCGCCGGTCGGGTTGTTCGGGTTGATCACCACGATCGCCCTGGTCCGGTCGGTGACCTTCGCGGCGATGTCGGCCAGGTCCGGGTACCACTCGGCCTGCTCGTCGCAGCGGTAGTGCACCGCGGTGCCGCCGGCCAGCGAGACCGAGGCCGTCCACAGCGGGTAGTCGGGCGCCGGGACGAGCACCTCGTCGCCGTCGTCGAGCAGCGCGGTCATCGCGAGCTGGATCAGCTCGGAGACGCCGTTGCCGAGGTACACGTCCTCGACGCTCAGGCCGTGCAGGCCGCGCTCCTCGTAGTGCATCACCACGGCCCGCCGGGCCGACAGCAGGCCCTTCGAATCACCGTAGCCGTGCGCGGAGTTGAGGTTGCGGAGAATGTCCTGGAGGATCTCGGGCGGCGCCTCGAAGCCGAACGCGGCGGGATTGCCGGTGTTCAGCTTCAGGATGCGGTGGCCCTGCTCCTCCAGCCGCATCGCCTCGTCGAGCACCGGACCGCGGATGTCGTAGCAGACATTGGCGAGCTTGCTGGACTGGATGACCTGCATACCCGCCTACTCTAGGGCCGCCCCGCACCGATCACCGAGTGCTGTTCGCCACCTGGACACGGACGGGCGAACCACCCCGGACGGGTAGGGTCGCGGCGGTCCGCCGGCGGAGCGCCGCCGGCGGAGGACCGTCCAGGGGAGGGCCGGATGTTCGGGGCAGTACTCGGAGCCGTACTCGGACTGCTCGCGGGCGTGCCGCTGCGGGCGGCGGTGGCCCGCCACGCCGTACCGCCCGGCGCACCCCCGGGCCGCTGCCTGCCCACCCCGCTCGGCCGCTGCGTCCGGCACGGCGAACGGGTCGGCCCGCCGCCGCTCGCCGTCGAGGCCGCCACCGCCGCGACCGGCGCCGCACTGGGCGCCTGGGCCCCCGGACGCTGGCTGCCCCTGCTGATCTGGCTGGCGCTGCTCGGCACCGTGCTGGCCTTCGTGGACGCCGCCGTCAAACGGCTCCCGGACGCGCTGACCCTGCCGCTGTTCCTCGGCACCGCCGCCCTCGTCCCGCTCGCCGACCCCGACCCCGAGGTCTGGCTGCGCTGCGCACTGGCCGCCGCCGCCCTCGGCCTGCTCTTCCTGCTGTTCGCGTTCTTCGCCCCGATGGGCCTCGGCGACGCCAAACTCGCCCCCAGCCTGGGCGCCGCACTGGCACTCGGCGGCTGGCGCGCGGTGTACGGGGGCCTCTTCTACATGTGGGTACTGGCCGCGCTCTGGGCGGTGGCCCTGCTCGCCCTCCGCCGGGCCGGCCGCCGCACCGAACTCGCCTTCGGCCCGGCGATGCTGCTCGGCACCCTGCTGGCCCTGCTGGCAGCGGCCCACCGCTGACCGGCCGCCCACCACCGGCCGGGGGAGGAACGGACGGGGCCCGTCCTACCCCAGCGGTAGGACGGGCCCCTGGTACGTGCGCCCACCCCACCCTCAAGGAGCGGCGCACTGGTTCCGGGTTACTGCATGTTGTGCGCGAAGGCGCCGACGTTGTTGGAGAAGTCGTTGCCGTTGTTGGCGTCCCAGTTGGTCGACCAGGTCATCGCGCCGCGGATGGTCGGCCACTTGGCCGGCGGGACGAAGGTGCCGCAGTGGTTGCCGGTGGCCAGGCAGTCCAGCGCGTTGTTCACCACGGTGGAGTTGACGTAGCCGCCGCCCGCCGCCTTGGTGGAGGCCGGGACGCCGATGCCGACCTGGTCCGGGCGCAGACCGCCCTGGATGTGGGTGCAGACCTGCGCGGTGATGAAGTCGATGGTGCCCTGGGTGTACACCTTGCCGTCGCAGCCGTTCATGCCGCCCGAGTTGTAGAACTGGGTGTTGACGACGGTCAGGATGTCCTTGGTGTTCAGCGCGAGCTGGAAGTACGCGCCGGCGGTGGAGTACATGCCGATGGTCTCGGGCGCCATGGTCAGGATGAAGCCGGAGCCGACCTTGGCCTGCAGGGTGTGCAGCGCCTGCGACATGTAGTTCGCGTCGACGCCGTTCTCCAGGTCGACGTCGATGCCGTCGAAGCCGTACTGCTGGATCAGGCTGTACGCCGAGTTGGCGAAGTTGGTCGCCGCGGTGGCGTTGCCGACCGAGATCGCGCCGTTCTGGCCGCCGATGGAGAGGACGACCTTCTTGCCGGCCGCGCGCTTGGCGGCGATGTCGGCCTTGAACTGGGCGTCGGTGTAGCCGCCGAGCTTGGTGGCCAGCGCCGGGTCCAGGGTGAAGGAGATGCCGCCCTGGGTGGTGGTCGCGTCGGCGAAGGAGACCGCGATGATGTCGTACGCGGACTGCACGTCCGACAGCTTCTGCACGGTCGAGCCGTTGTCGAAGTTCTGCCAGTAGCCGGTCAGGACGTGCTTCGGCAGGCCGGTGTTCGGCGGGGTGCTGGTGGTGGCCGAGGCGGACGGCGACGGCGAGGAGGACGCCGAGGCGGAGGCCGACGGGGAGGCGCTCTGGGTCGGCGAGGCCGACGCGGAGGGCGAGGCGCTCTTGGTCGGCGAGGCGGAGGCCGACGGCGAGGCCGAGGTGGCGGAGGCCGACGGGGTCGGGGTGGCGGTGCCGCCCGGGCCGATCAGCTGGATGTCGTCCGCGTAGTACGTGGGCTGGCCGTACCAGCCGTGGACGTACAGGGTGACGCTGGTGGTGTTGGCGCCGGTGGTGAAGCTGGTGTTCAGCTGGTTCCAGGCGCTCTGCGCCGACCAGGTGGACGGGTCGGTGCCGCCGGTGCCGCGGGCGCCCAGGTAGACGTACTGGCCCTGGACCCAGCCGTTCAGCGTGTAGGCGGTGTTGGGGAGCACCGAGACGGTCTGGGTGCACTCGGCGGTGTCGCCCGCGCCGGGGGTGGCGGCGAGGGCGCCGGTGCCGGAGTGGACCGGGGTGGAGACCGTGCTGGTGGTGCCCACGCAGTTCCAGCCGGACAGGCCGGAGTCGAAGCCGCCGTTGTTGACCAGGTTGCCGACGGCGGCGCTCGCGCCGCCCGCGGTCAGCGCCAGGCCGGTGCCGGCCAGGGCGATCGCGGTGGCGGTGGCGAGGACCGCGGGCATCTTGTTGCGGCGCCGGTGGGACGGCTGCTGCAGGGTACGGGCCATGACGGGCTCCAGTGCAGGAGTGGGGGTGTGGGGTGTGGGAGGCACGCTGGGAAACGTCGGGGGTAGAGCCGCCGCGGTGGGGGTCGCGGCGGCTCCGCTGTGGGGGAGGGTCCGCTGTGGTGCTGACCACACGCTGGACTAGACCAAAGGCAAGCGTCAAGACCCGGATTCCGGTTTAGGGGGCGTTTAAGGATTCGGATACCGTTCCGTAGCTTGTCCCGTGCGCGCACTGTGACAAGACCGGTACCTGCGGTTTTGCCGCCGGTAAACCCGGGCGGAGTAGGCTGCCGCAGGGATTTCGCACCCGGAGCAATCAGCACGGAGGGGCCGTTCACGATGGGTCTGCGCGATGTGGTGGAACGGACGCCGGGGCTGCGCACCCTGCTGGACCGGGCCTACCGCCTCTACGGCCGCCGGGTCGAGGTGCACCTGGCCAACACCCCGCACCACATCGGCGTGATCCTGGACGGCAACCGGCGCTGGGCCAAGGCCACCGGCGGCACCACCGCGTACGGCCACCAGCGCGGCGCCGACAAGATCAGCGAGTTCCTGGGCTGGTGCGCGGAGACCGACGTCCAGGTGGTCACCCTGTGGATGCTCTCCACCGACAACCTGGCCCGCCCCGCCGACGAGCTCGTCCCGCTGCTCGGCATCATCGAGGACACCGTCCGCGGCCTGGCCGACAGCGGCCGCTGGAAGGTCCACCCGGTCGGCGCGCTCGACCTGCTGCCCGCGAAGACCGCCGGGGTGCTGAAGACCGCCGCCCAGGAGACCGAGCACGTCGACGGGCTGACCGTCAACGTCGCGATCGGCTACGGCGGCCGGCAGGAGATCGCCGACGCCGTCCGCTCGCTGCTCCAGGAGCACGCCGGCCGCGGCACCTCGATCGAGGAGCTGGCCGAGATCCTGGACGTCGAGCACATCGCCGAGCACCTCTACACCAAGGGCCAGCCCGACCCCGACCTGGTGATCCGCACCTCCGGCGAGCAGCGGCTGTCCGGCTTCCTGCTCTGGCAGTCCGCGCACAGCGAGTTCTACTTCTGCGAGGCGTACTGGCCGGCCTTCCGGCGGGTCGACTTCCTCCGGGCGCTGCGCGACTACCAGCTCCGCAACCGGCGGATGGGGCGCTGACCCCCGGTCGGTCACCCCTACCCCCGGGGCGGGGGGGGAAAACGTTCAACCCCGGTGCCCCCGCTGTTCGCTCCGGCGCGAATGCGGGGCCGCTCGCCTGGGAATACACCCCTCAGACCGTCCGCCCGGCCAGCGGGGCCGCGGGGGACCGGTGGGCCGCGGGTGACGTCGGGTCACCCGCTCTGGAGGGCTAGTGGTCAGTTCCAAGAGCCGCCGGACACCTGACCGGCGCACGTACGTCCTCGACACCAGCGTGCTCCTGGCCGACCCTCTCGCCATGACGCGCTTCGAGGAGCACGAGGTCGTCCTCCCGGTCGTCGTGGTGACGGAGCTGGAAGCCAAACGGCACCACCCGGAGCTGGGCTACTTCGCCCGGCAGGCGCTGCGGCTGCTGGACGACTACCGGGTGCGGCACGGGCGGCTGGACGAGCCGATCCCGGTCGGCGAGCTCGGCGGCACGATCAGGGTCGAGCTGAACCACTCCGACACCTCGATCCTCCCGGCCGGCTACCGGGTCGGCGGCGGCGAGGCGGACACCCGGATCCTCGCGGTGGCCCGCAACCTGCAGGCCGAGGGCTACGACGTCACCGTCGTCTCCAAGGACCTGCCGCTGCGGATCAAGGCGAGCTCGGTCGGTCTGCTGGCCGAGGAGTACCGGGCCGAGCTGGCGGTCACCTCCGGCTGGACGGGCATGACCGAACTGCACGTCCCCGCCGACCAGGTCGACGAGCTGTTCGCCGGGCAGGACCACGCGCTGCAGGTCGAGGGCGCCGACCAGCTCCCCGTCCACACCGGCCTGGTGCTGCACTCCGAGCGCGGCCGCGCGCTGGGCCGGGTGGCCCCCGACGGCCGGGTCCGGCTGGTCCGCGGCGACCGCGAGGCGTTCGGCCTGCGCGGCCGCAGCGCCGAGCAGCGGATCGCCCTCGACCTGCTGCTCGACCCGGAGATCGGGATCATCTCGATGGGCGGCCGGGCCGGCACCGGCAAGTCCGCGCTCGCCCTGTGCGCCGGCCTGGAGGCCGTCCTGGAGCGCCGCCAGCACCGCAAGGTGATGGTGTTCCGCCCGCTGTACGCGGTCGGCGGCCAGGAGCTCGGCTACCTGCCCGGCAGCGAGGCCGAGAAGATGGGCCCCTGGGCGCAGGCGGTCTTCGACACCCTCTCCGCCGTCACCACGCCGGACGTGATCGAGGAGGTCATCTCCCGCGGCATGCTGGAGGTCCTGCCGCTCACCCACATCCGCGGCCGCTCGCTGCACGACGCCTTCGTGATCGTGGACGAGGCCCAGTCGCTGGAGCGCAACGTGCTGCTCACGGTGCTCTCCCGGATCGGCCAGAACTCCCGCGTGGTCCTCACCCACGACGTCGCCCAGCGCGACAACCTGCGGGTCGGCCGGTACGACGGCGTGGTCGCCGTGGTGGAGAAGCTGAAGGGCCACCCGCTGTTCGCCCACATCACGCTCACGCGTTCGGAGCGCTCGCCGATCGCCGCACTGGTGACCGAGATGCTGGAGGACATCCAGCCGTAGGCATAACGGGACACACCGGGGCAAAGGGGTCTGGCGCATAGCGTCAGGCCCCTTCGCTGTCAGTCGAACTGACGTCGCCTCGACCGGTCGTGCACCAAACGCGCAGGTCGAAAAGTTTGTGAGATCCGCCACGGCACAGGGAATTGCGTAGACACGCCCGGGTGCGGCATGGTGAGGGTTCTGTCAGGCCCCGCGTACGGCCCTGCACGCCCGGCAACTCCGGTCGGCGGGCGGACAACTGAACACCGCAGCGCCGTACGCCGCTCGATCACACCGCTCCCACCGGGCCCGCCCGGACGGACGGCCGAGCCCGCGCCTCCCGTGACCGAGCTCGACGGAGGCCAGTGCCAGGGGCAGATACGCGCCCGTACGGTCACAGGACGGGCGACGCTGGAAGGAAACCATGTGACTCGGATCTCGGTCCGGGGAGTCGCCGTCGTCTCCGCCACCGCGGTGACCGCCGTCGGCGCCGTCGTGGGCGCGGCCTCCGGTAGTGAGGGCAAGGCCGTCCAGACGGTCGACGTCGCGAGCGCCACGCTGCTCGCCGACGCACCCACCGGGGCGCAGGCCCAGAACGTCAGCGACGGCATCGGCCGGCAGGCCGACGCCCAGCAGGTCTCCGCCGACGCCGCCGCCAAGAAGGCCGCCGAAGAGGCCGCCCGGCAGAAGGCCGCGGCCGACGCCCAGGCCAAGGCCGACGCGGACAAGGCCGCCAAGGAGGCCGAGGCCAAGCGCGCCAAGGAGGAGGCCAACCGGGCCGCCGCCCGCAGCGTGCTGGCCACCATCAGCCCCGGCTCGGTCCAGGACATGGCGCTGCAGATCGTCGGCGACGCCAACCAGTTCCAGTGCTTCAGCCAGATCGTGAAGCGCGAGAGCGGCTGGAACTACACCGCCACCAACGCCTCCTCCGGCGCCTACGGCCTGGTCCAGGCGCTGCCCGGCTCCAAGATGGCCTCGGCCGGCGCGGACTGGCGGACCAACCCCGAGACCCAGATCAAGTGGGGCCTCAGCTACATGAACAGCCGCTACGGCAGCCCCTGCGGCGCCTGGTCGTTCTGGCAGGCCCACAACTGGTATTAGGCCGACCCGGCCCCGAAGGGCCCCGGCTCCCGCGACAGGGAGCCGGGGCCCTTCGCGTCGTCCTGCCCTTCGCGTCGTCGTGCCGGCCGCGTCGTCGTGCCGGGGGCGGGCCGCCCCGCCCCGGCGGCGCTGACCAGTGCGCCGCGGGCGGCGGCGGCTCGGTGCGGACGCGGGGGAACGGAGCGGGTCCTGGTTGTCTCCGCTCCCGGCCGGTCCGCCGGCGGAAGGTCCGTCCCGCTCACACCCCTTCCCCGACCCCGCCGGGCAAAACCTCCCGGTAGCAGGCGATTTGCCGGAATCCGTTCCCGGGCGGCCCGGACACCCCCGAGACCCGGTCCCCCGGCGGCGGGTAGCGTTCCTCACCGACGGCCGCGCGACCCGCGGCCGACAGCGGACCGACAGCGGGGGAGACCGGGAAGTGACGGAAGAGACGGGCGGCAGCCGCTGGCGCGGCCTCGCCAAGGTGGGCGCGGTCGCCGCCGGACTGTTCGCGGCGGCCGAACGCCGCCGCCGGGCGGCCATCTCCGCCGAGGCGCACGCCCTCGCCACCGAACAGGCCGTCGAACTCGCCGCCGAACGGGCCGCCCTGCTCACCGCCGAGCAGACCGCCCGCCAACTCGCCGGACACACCGCCGGACCGGCCGAGGACCGGGCCGCCCCGCCCGCACCACCGGAAGGAGGGGCCGTGCGCGCCGACGACACCGTCCCCGCCCCGCGCGCCCCGCAGGCCGACGAACAGCAGCCGCCCCTCGCCCCGTTGGGCCGGCCCGCCAACCCGGTGGACGCCGTCCCCTGGACGCTGCGGGTCGCCGCCGAGTCGACCTGGCGGCTGCTGCTGCTCGGCGTCGCCCTCTACGTGGTGCTCCGGGTCGTCGACACCCTCAAGCTGGTCGCCTTCGCCGCCGTCGCCGCGCTGCTCATCTCCGCGCTGCTCGAACCCACCGTCTCCTGGCTGCGCCGGCACGGCGTCCCCCGCTCGCTGGCCGCCGCGATGACCTTCCTGGCCGGCCTGGCCAGCATCGCCCTGGTCGGCTGGTTCGTGTTCTGGCAGGTCTCCAGCAACCTCGACTCGGTCACCACCCAGGTGCAGGCCGGTGTCCTGAAGCTGCGCGGCTGGCTGCTCAACGGCCCGTTCCACCTGACGCCCGACCAGATCAACAACTTCACCAACCAGATCACCACCGCCATCGGCAAGAACTCCGAGCAGCTCACCTCGGCCGGCTTCACCGGCGTCACCATCGCCGTCGAACTGCTCACCGGCGTGGTGCTCACCGCGTTCACCACGTTCTTCCTGCTCTACGACGGCGCCCGGATCTGGAGCTGGGTGCTGCGCGGCCTGCCCCGGCACTCCCGCTACGCGATGGCCGGCGCCGGCCCCAAGGCGTGGGCCACCCTCACCGCGTACGTCCGCGGCACCGTCGTCGTCGCCTTCATCGACGCGCTCTGCATCGGGATCGGGCTCGGCGTGCTCGGCGTGCCGATGGCGATGCCGCTCGCCGTGATCATCTTCCTGGGCGCGTTCGTGCCGCTGGTCGGCGCGCTCGTCACCGGCACCATCGCGGTGCTGATCGCGCTGGTCACGGTCGGCCTCGGCAAGGCGCTGATCGCCCTCGCGATCCTGGTCGGCGTCCAGCAGTTGGAGGGCCACATCCTGCAGCCGCTCATCCTCGGCCGCGCCGTCCGGGTCCACCCGCTGGCCGTGGTCCTCGGCGTCGCCGCCGGCTCCATCCTCGGCGGCATCCCCGGCGCGATCGTCGCCGTCCCGCTGATCGCCGTCACCAACACCGTCACCGGCCACCTCCGCCAGCGCAACGCGGCCGGCCAGCAGGTCTTCCAGGCCATCGAGGCCGCCCGCAAGCAGTAGCGGCCCGGCGTACGGCGACGGGTCCGCCCGGGAGAGAACCGATCTCTCCCGGGCGGACCCGTCACCGTGCCTGCCGCCGCCGCCCTCAGCGGGGCAGCTGCGCCTCCGCGTCCAGCACCGCGGCGACGGCCTGGACGGTCGCCGCGATCTTGATCGCGGCCTGGATGACCTCGCGGTCGACGCCCGCCTTGCGCAGCACGCCCTCGTGCGAGTCGAGGCACTGGCCGCAGCCGTTGATCGCCGAGACGGCGAAGGACCACAGCTCGAAGTCGACCTTGTCGACGCCCGGGTTGCCGATGATGTTCATCCGCAGGCCGGCCCGCATCGTCCCGTACTCCTTGTCGGAGAGCAGGTGCAGCGTCCGGTAGTAGACGTTGTTCATCGCCATGACCGCCGCCGCGCCCTTGGCGGCCTCGTAGGCCTCGGGCTTCAGGTTGGCCCTGGCCTCGGGCTCCAGCTCGCGCAGCACGCTCGCCGAGCGGGTGGCCATCGCGCAGGCCAGGACGGTGCCCCAGAGCTGCTGCTCGGGCAGGTCGGAGTTGCCGATCACCGAGCCGAGGTTGAGCTTGAGGTCCTTGGCGTAGTCCGGCAGGGCGGCCTTGAGTTCGTCGAGCGCCATCGGGGTCAGCCGGCCAGCAGGGACTGGGCGTCGAGGGTGTCCTCGCCCTTGGTCCAGTTGCACGGGCACAGCTCGTCGGTCTGCAGGGCGTCGAGGACCCGCAGCACCTCCTTGGGGTTCCGGCCGACGGAGCCGGCGGTCACCATGACGAACTGGATCTCGTTGTTCGGGTCGACGATGAAGACCGCGCGCTGGGCGGTGCCGTCCGCGCCCTCGACGCCGCAGGCCCGCATCAGGTCGTGCTTGACGTCGGCGAGCATCGGGAAGGGCAGGTCGCGCAGGTCCTTGTGGTCCTTGCGCCAGGCGTGGTGGACGTACTCGGAGTCGCCGGAGACGCCGAGGATCTGGGCGTCGCGGTCGGCGAACTCCTCGTTCAGCTTGCCGAACGCGGCGATCTCGGTCGGGCAGACGAAGGTGAAGTCCATCGGCCAGAAGAACACCACGCGCCACTTGCCCTCGTAGGACTTGTGGTTGATCTCGGCGAACGCGCTCGCGGCGTCGAGGTCCACGCAGGCGTTGAGTTCGTACTCGGGGAACTTGTCGCCGATCGTCAGCACGTCGCATCTCCAGGGTGTGGGACGAGGGATGTCCGGATTGCGGACATTTCCCAGCCTTGCACATGGTTACTGATCAGTGAAATCGGTTCTGCCGCGGCCCGCGATAGGCAAGTCCGATCAGTGCGGCAGACTGGGGCCAGCGCACCCGCACCGGCAGGAAGCACCACCGTGAAGCCCAGCACGCCCCGCACCCCCACCGTCTCCCAGCTGCGGGCCTTCGCCGCCGTCGCCGAGCACCGGCACTTCCGGGACGCCGCGGCCGCGATCGGCACCAGCCAGTCCGCGCTCTCCGGGGCGGTCGCCGCGCTGGAGGAGTCGCTCGGCGCGCAGCTGGTCGAGCGGACCACCCGCAAGGTCGTGATCACCCCGCTCGGGGAGCGGATCGCCGGGCACTCCCGCCGGGTGCTGTCCGCGCTGCACGCGCTCACCGAGGAGGCCGAGGCCGCCCGCCGCCCGTTCACCGGGCCGCTGCACCTCGGAGTGATCCCGACCGTCGCACCGTACCTGCTGCCCACCGTGCTGCGGCTGGTCCGCGGCACCTACCCCGACCTCGAACTGCACGTCCACGAGGAGCGCACCCCCTCGCTGCTGAACGGCCTCGCCGACGGGCGGCTCGACCTGCTGCTGCTCGCGCTGCCCGCCGGCGGGCCGCTGCCGGTGGCCGAGATCCCGCTGTTCGACGAGGACTTCGTGCTGGTGGTGCCGCCCGAGCACGAGCTCTCCGGCCGGGTCGACGTCCCCCGCGACGTCCTGCTCGACCTGGACGTCCTGCTGCTGGAGGAAGGCCACTGCCTGCGCGACCAGGCCCTGGAGATCTGCCGCGAGGCCGGCGCCGAGCAGGCCGGCGGCAGCACCCGGGCCGCCGGACTCGCCACCCTGGTGCAGCTGGTGGCCGGCGGCCTCGGCTGTACCCTGCTGCCCGCCACCGCGCTCGACGTCGAGACCGGCCGCACCGACCGGCTCGCCGCCGTCCGGTTCGCCCAGCCCGCCCCCGGCCGCCGGATCGGCCTCGCCCACCGCCCCGGCTCCGCCCGCACCGGCGAGTACGGCCGGTTCGCGGCCGCCCTCCGCGAGGCCCTGCGCGGCCTGCCGGTCCGGCTCGCCGCGCCGCCCGCCGCGCCGCCCGCCGTGCCGAAGGGCCCCACCGGAACGGGTGACCCCGCCACCGCCCGGCCGAGTTGACGCCGCGTCACCTTCACCCGCCGGTCGGGCGTGCGGCGGCCGGGACACGGGCATAAACCCGTCCGAGGGGGTGGTGCCGGTGTACGTGTCGCGGATCAGGGTCTCCGGGGTGAAGTGCTTCGACGGCGCGCGCGAGGTCGACCTGGCGATCCCGCCCGGCCCGGGCTGGACGGTCTTCGCCGGCCCGAACGGCAGCGGCAAGACCACCCTGCTGCGCGCCCTCGCGATGGCGCTCGGCGCCCTGCCCTCCGGCCCGCCCGCCCGCTGGGGCGCCCGCGGCTGGGTGCGCGCCGACCCCGCGCCGCGCTGGCGGGTCGGCGACCCGCCCGGCCCCGCCCGGGCCCGCTACCCGCTGCCCGCCGAGGGCCGCCGTGTCCCGCTGGACGCCGACCTGCTCGCCGAGGTGCTGCCGGCCGGCTGGCGGGTCAGCGACCCGGAGCGCCAGCACGTCGCCCGCGCCGGCACCGACCTCCCGCTGGACGAACTCGGCGACGGCACCGCCGCGTTGGCCCGCCTGGTCAGCTGGCTCGCGGCCGCCCCCGAGACCCCCGGCCCGGTCCTGCTCGACGACGTCGACCGGCACCTGCACCCGCGCTGGCAGCAGCGGCTCGGCCCCTGGCTGACCGCGCGCTTCCCGCACACCCAGTTCCTGGTCGCCACCCACAGCCCGTACGTCTGCCAGGCCGCCGACCCCGGCGCCCTGGTCCGGCTGCCCGGCCCCGACGAGGACCGCGCCCCCTACCGGCTGGACGAGGAGATCCGGCAGCGGGTGCTCTACGGCAGCGGTGAGGACACCGCGCTCTCCGAACTCTTCGCCCTGCCCAGCGCCTACTCGCCCGCCGCCGAGGCCGAACGCCGGATGCTGGTCCGGCTGGAGCGCAAGATGTACGCCGGGCAGGCCACCGACGCCGAGCTCGCCGCGTACCGCGAACTCGGCGCCAGGCTCAACAGCTCGCTGACCGCCCGGATCGACGAGGTCACCGCCCGGCTGCTCGGCAGGGACGGGTGATCCCGCTCCAGCGGCCGCCGCTCCAGGCCCGGCTGGCCGCCGAACTCGCCCGCGCCACCGACCGGATACGCGCCGACGGGCCCGACACCGCCACCGGGCGCGCCGCCTGGCGCCGCGCCGTCCGCCCCAAGGCCCAACTCCGGCTGATGCTCCGGCAGATGGCGCCCGGCCTGGAACGCTGCATGTACTGCGGCGACAACCTCGGCACCGACATCGACCACTTCGAACCGATCGCCCAGGCCCCGCTGCGCACCTTCGACTGGCAGAACCACCTGCTGGCCTGCGCGCACTGCAACAGCAACCGCAAGCGCGACCTCTTCCCGCGCGACCCCGCCACCGGCGACGGCCTGCTGGTCGACCCCTGCCGCGAGGACCCGGCCGACCACCTGCGGCTCTACCTGGACTCCGGCGCGTACGACCCGCTGACCGTCCGCGGCGAGGCCACCATCGAGGTGTTCGGCCTCAACGAGCGGCCCGAACTCGTCCGCGGCCGCCGGATGATGTTCGCCGTGGTCAAGGCCCTGCTGCTGGCCCACCGGGCCGCCGGCACCCCGGCCGAGGCCGCCGAGTACGCCGCCGCGCTGCGCGAGATCCACCACGCCGACGTGCTGCGCACCGTCCTCGCGCTGCGCCGCAGCCGCCCGCTGGCACACGCCGTGCTCGGCCCCGAGGTGCTCGCGGCGCTCGAACAACTGGTGTCCCGGCCAGGGGGGTTCGGCGGCTGATCAGCCCCGCTCCAGCCGCTGCTCGAACCAGACCACCTTGCCCGCGCCCAGCCGGGTCGCCCCCCAGCGGTCCGCGCACCGGGAGACTATCTGCAGCCCGCGCCCGCGCTCCTCCTCCGGCCCGGCCCGGCGGCTGCGCGGCAGGGCCGGGGAGTCGTCGCCGACCTCGCAGCGCAGCAGCGACGTCCGCACCAGCCGCAGCGTCACCGGCCGGGTGGCGTGCTGGATCGCGTTGGTGACCAGCTCGCTGACCATCAACTCGCAGTTCTCCGCCAGGTGTTCGAGCCCCCAGCGGCGCAGCGCGTGCCCGGCCAGCCGGCGCGCCCGGCCCGGCGTCTCGTGCCGGGGCTGCAGGTGCCAGTGCGCCACGTCCTCGGCCGGGATGCCGTCGAACGCGGCCGCCAGCAGCGCGATGTCGTCCGCCCGGTCGCCCGCCGGCAGGATCCGCAGCGCCTCCTGGCACAGCTGCTCGGGGGTGAGCCGGTGGCCGCCCGCCAGCCGGGCCCGCAGCAGCTCCAGGCCGGTGCCCAGCGGGCGGCGCCGGGTCTCGACCAGGCCGTCGGTGAACAGCAGCAGCGCCGAACCGGGCGGCGCGGGCAGCTCCACCGAGGAGAAGTCCACGCCGCCGACGCCGATCGGCGCGCCCGGCGGCAGGTCGAGCAGCTCGCTGGTGCCGTCCGGGGCGATCAGCACCGGCGGCACGTGCCCGGCGTTGGCGATCCGCACCCGGCCCGCGATCGGGTCGTACACCGCGTACACGCAGGTCGCCAAGTGGTGTTCGCGGCCCAGCCGCTGGGCCTGCTCGTCGAGGTGGTACAGCACCTCCTGCGGCGGCAGGTCGAGGCCCGCCAGGGTCTGCGCCGAGGTGCGCAGCTGGCCCATCACGGCGGCCGAGGTCAGCGAGTGGCCCATCACGTCGCCGGTGATCAGCGCGACCCGGTTGCCGGGCAGCGGGATCGAGTCGTACCAGTCGCCGCCGACCTGTGCGCCCCGCTCGCCCGGCAGGTAGCGGTGCGCCAGCCGGACGCCGTGCGGCTGCGGCAGGTGCGCGGGCAGCATCGAGCGCTGCAGCTCGTCGGCGATCTCCCACTCGCGGGTGTAGCGCAGCGCGGTGTCCACCGCCAGGCCGCCGTGGGTGGCCAGGTGCGCGGCGGTCGCCGCCTCGGCCGGGTCGAAGCCCGCCGGGGCGCCGTCCGGCCACGGGCGGCGGACCAGCAGCAGCATGCCGAGCGCCGCCTGCCGCCCGTGCAGCGGGAGCGCCAGCAGGGCCGCCCCGGCGGGCAGCCGGCCCAGCGCCCGCGCGCCCAGCAGTTCGGCGGCCAGGCCGCCGCGCCGGGCGTCCAGCGCCGCCGCCCCGCCCGGCGGACGGGCCGCCAGCGCGCGCTCCACCGCCCCGCCGGGCGGCACCGGCCGGGCCCCGGCGCGGCGGCCCAGCCTCGTCCCGCAGGTGTGCAGCACCCGCAGCGCCGCGGGCGGCCCGGGGTCGCGCTCGACGTCCGGCAGCGGGTCGCGGACCAGCACCACCAGGGCGTCCGCCAGCGCGGGGACGAGCACCCGGCCCAGGTTGCGCAGGGTGGCCGTCAGGTCCAGCGAGCTGTTGATCAGCCGGGTCGCCCGGTCCAGCGCGGCCAGCCGCTCCGCGAGCCGCCCGGGCGCGCCGGAGGGCGGCTCGTCCGGCCGCTCCTCGCCGGGCGGCGGGTGCCGCTGGACGGGAACGGCGGGCGGCTGCCCCGCCAGGGGTTCCAGGTGGTCGCGCACGGGCTGCCCGATCTGTGCAGATGTGGTCTCGGGGGCGTGGGGCTGAGCCGCGTCAGCCGGTGCGTCGACAGCGCAGGTACAGCTGGGTCTCCGGCGGCTGCGCGGAGCCGGCCGGCGCGTACGACTGGCTGTCCACCGCCTCGACCGCGAAACCGCCGTCGGCCAGCAGGGCGGCCAGCTCCTCGCGCAGGTAGCCGCTGACCCGGATCTCCTGCTCCAGGAACGGCAGCGGCGCGTCGTCCAGGTCGGCCTCGACCATGCCCAGCGCCAGCAGGCCGCCCGGGCGGAGCAGCGCGCGGACCCGGCCGAGGGTCTCGGCGATCTCGGCGCGGGGCAGCATCAGCAGCGAGAAGAAGGCCGTCGCGGCGTCCAGCGAACCGTTTCCTTCGGGGCCCAACTCCGGTACGCCCCACAGGGTTCCGGCGCTCTCCAGGCCGAGGTCCAGGACGTCCAGCCGGTGGAAGGCGGCGGCCGGGACGGCGGCCCGGGCCTGCGCCAGCATGCCCTCCGACAGGTCGACGCCGGTCACCCGCAGCCCGCCGTCCGCGAGTTGCCGGGCGGTCGGGTCGCCGGCCCCGCAGCCGACGTCCAGCACCCGGGCGCCGGACGGGAGTTCGGCCAGCAGCCAGTCGCCGGAGGCGAGCTGGCCGGCCCTGGCCGGAAACACTTCCTGGTAGCGGCCCCCGATGGCGTCGAACACGGCGGCCTGCCGTGCCCGTTCGGCCCGGCGCGCACCCGCCGCGGACGCCCGGTCGGCGTTGTCGGCGGCCGCGCTCTGTTCGTTGGTCACGATGATCTGGGCACCTCTCCCGCGTCCGTCCCGCCCGGCCCGTGGTGACCCGCGCAGCACGCCCGACCCTGGCCTTCGAGAATAAACGCGATCACCGCACGGTGGAGTCCGTTTCCGGCCAACTCGCGCGCCGTTGGGTGCTTATCGCCCGCCAGGGGAAGCACACCGGGGCCCGCCAGGGTAGTGCGCCAGGGTAGTGCGCCAGGGCGCCGCGCGCCGCATGGCGCGACCGGACCGGCCCCGCGCCAGGCCCGCGACCTGCACCGGCACCCGGCCGGCGGCGGCCGCGCGACGGCCCGGCGGTGGTCTTGTCGTGGGCCTGCCGCCGGCGTTTATCGAACGTCAATCGCCACCTGCCAAAGTCTTCTCAGCGCCGGGGAAGCGTCAAAGCGTTCCCGCAGCCGGGGGGCTGCGGGGACGCTGACGCCCCGGGGGGAAAGGCTTCCGCCTGGGGGGACCAGGGGGGTACCACGGGGGGAGCGGAAGCCTACGGCGCGATCGGGGGAGGGGAAGGCTCGGTGTGCCGAGAGGCGATGAGGTCCTGCACCGGTTGGGCCTCGGGCACACCGAGCCGGGTGAACACCGCGAGCGCCTCCCGGAGACACGCCAGCCCGCGCGAGGGCTGCCCCAGCTCCAGCAGCGCCTCGCCCAGCGCCGCGTTCGCCATCCCCTGGCAGTACGCGGCCTCGATCTCCCGGGCGATCGACAGCGACTCCTCGCCCGCCTCCGCCGCCGCCGCGAACTGGCCGTCCGCCAGCAGGCAGGCCGCCAGCCGGGCCAGCGAGTAGCCCTCCCAGATCGGGTGCCGGTGCTGCCGGTACAGCTCGTACGCCTCCCGCAGGTGCAGCGCCGCCTCGCCCGGCGAACCGGCCGCCCGCAGCACCACGCCCAACTGGTAGAGCGTGTCAGCCAGGCACGGCACGTTCCCGGACGCCCGGGCCGCCGCCACCGCCGCCCGCGCCGACTCCTCCGCCTCCGCGTGCCGGTCCAGCCCGACGTACGAGCGGGCCATGTTGCCCAGCAGCCGGGCCTCGCTGACCGGCGCGTCCAGGTGCGAGACGACCTCGCGGGCCTGCTCGTAGCGCGACAGCGCCTCGGCCGGGCGGCCCGCCATGATCAGGACGATCGCCAGGGCGTTCGCCGTGATCAGCCGGAGGATCGGGCGGTCGGTCGACTGCAGTTCCAGGCTCCGCGACAACTCCGACTCGGCATCGGCGAGTTCGCCGCCCACCCGGTGGATCTGCCCGAGCGCGGAGTGCACGCAGGCCAGCGCCAGCGGGTCCTGCCGGGCCGCCGGACTGGCCGCCGCCGCCCGGAGCATCGTCCGGATCCGCGGCGCCAGGATCGGCTCCTCGATCACCGACACCAGGCACAGCAGGATGTCCAGGGCCGGCCGCAGCACCGGCAGCGGCGCGTTGGCCGCCGCCTCGACGGCGCTCAGCAGGACGGACATCTCGGTGCGCAGCCAGTCGCGGGCGTCGTCGTTGTCGGGGAACGGCCGGCCCGGCGAGTCGGCCCGGTGCAGCGGCTCGATGTACAGGTCGTCCGGTTCGATCACCCGCAGCGCGTTCTGCATGGTGGCGTCCAGCAGGTCGAGCAGCCGGAGCAGCGCCGCCTGCTGCTGCTCCTCGTCCCCCAGCTTGGCGTTCTGCCGCTGCGCGTACAGGCGCAGCAGGTCGTGGTAGCGGTACCGGCCGGGAGTGAAGCACTCCAGCATGTTGGCCTCGACCAGGGCCTCCGCCAGCTCCTCGGCCTCCGGTTCGGGGACGCCGAGCAGCGCGGTGACGGCCGACAGCGGCAGGTCGGGGGAGTCGACCAGGGCGAGCAGCCGGAAGGCCCGGGCCTCGTCCGGCCGGAGCTGGGCGTAACCGAGCCCCAGGGTGGTCTCCACGGCGAGGTTGCCGAGCTGGAGCTCCTGGAGCCGGTTGCGCTGGTCCGCTAACCGCCGGGCCAGGTCGGAGACGCTCCAGCGCGGCCGGCTGGCCAGCCGGGCGGCGGCGATCCGGACCGCCAGCGGCAGGAACCCGCAGGAGGTGACCACCTGCAGCGCGGCCTCCGGCTCGGCGCCGACCCGTTCGGCGCCGACGATCGCCGAGAACAGCGCGAGCGCCTCGTCCGGGGTCAGCTCCTCGATGTCGACCAGGTGCGCGCCGGGGAGTTCGGCCAGCCGGGAGCGGCTGGTGACCATCACCGCGTTGCCGGAGACGCCGGGGATCAGCGGCCGCAACTGCCCGGCGTCGCGGGCGTTGTCGAGCAGGATCAGCATCCGCTTGTCGGCCAGCAGCGAGCGGTACAGCGCGGCGCGCTGCTCCAGCGAGTCGGGGGCGTCCGAGCTGCCGAGCGCGTGCAGGAAGTCGCCGAGCACCACGGCCGGGTCGGCGGGGGAGGCGCCCGCGCCGCGCAGGTCCACGTACAGCTGCCCGTCCGGGAAGTCCGGCCGCAGCGAGTGCGCGACGTGCACCGCGAGGGTGGTCTTGCCGACGCCGCCGATGCCGGCCAGCGAGGTCACCACGACGGCTTGGCCGGAACCCGCCCTCAGGACGTCCCGGAGCTCGTTGACCATCTTGCCGCGTCCGCTGAAGTCCGAGACGTCGGCCGGGAGTTGGGCGGGCGGCACGAACGGGGCCGGTTCCTCGGCGGCCTTCGGCGGGGCGGCCGAGGGCGCCAGCAGGTCCGGATCGCCGGCCAGGATCCGGGCGTGCATCGCGGACAGCCCGCCGCCCGGCTCCACGCCCAGCTCGTCGATCAGCAGCTTCCGGGTGTCCGCGTACACGCCCAGCGACTCGGCCTGCCGGCCGCTGCGGTACAGCGCCAGCATCAACAGCTCGCGCAGCCGCTCGCGCAGCGGGTACGCGCTGGACAGCGAGTTCAACTCGGCCACCACGTCGGCGTGCAGGCCGATCTCCAGGGCCAGCGCGCAGCGCTCCTCGGCCACCGCGAGCTGCCGCTCGGCCAGCCGGCCGCGCTGGGTCTCGGCGTACGGCCCGGGCACGCCGGGCAGCGGGCGGCCGCGCCACAGGTCGAGCGCGGCGACCAGGGTGTCGTGGGCGGGGCGCAGCCCCCCCTCGGTACGGGCGGCGGACGCCTCGGCGACCCGCTGCTCGAAGACCGTCGAGTCCAGGGCGTCGGCCGGGATCCGCAGCGCGTAGCCGTCGGTCATCGAGACCAGGACCTCGGAGGGCTTGCGGGCGGCCCGGTTGGGCTCCAGTACCGAGCGCAGCCGGGACACGTAGGTGCGCAGCGCGGCGACCGCCTGCGGCGGGGTGCGGTCCCCCCAGATGCCGTCCACCAGGTCGTCGGTGGTCACCGGACGGCCCTCGCTGAGCAACAGGGCGACCAGGACGGCCTGTTGCTGCGGTGAGCCGAGCGCCAGCGGCACGCCGCCGCGCCAAGCCTGGACAGGCCCGAGCACTTGGAAACGCAACGCCTCGGCGGAGCGCGTGTCCTGATGCTCCATGTCCTCCCCTGTGGCCGATGAACCGTCTCTTCCCCGCACAGCCCCCGGTCGTGTGGGGGCGACAGCTTATGAGGAAGCGCGCAAACGTCCACCAAGCGGATGCGCGGTGCGACGTTTATAAGACATTTAGCGGTCCCTACGATACTGTCCGCGCGCCCGGCGACAGACGCCCGGGCGATCGGAACCCTCTCAGTTGAAAGGCGGCCCGCCCCATGGCCGACGAGACCACCACCGCCGTTCCCGAGGCCGGGCAGACCCCGGCCCCGGTCGAGCACACCGCCAGCGCCACCGACCCGAACGCGGTCGAGACCGCCCTCCAGGTGCTGGCCGAGCAGCCGGCCGAGGTGCCCGCCGAGGTGCCCGCCGCGCCGAAGGGCGACGGCGACTTCGAGCCGCTCGGCATCGTCATCAACTGCCCGTGACCCTCGCCGCCCCCGCCCGCGCGACCAGAACGAGCCCCGACCCTCACCGGCCGGGGCTCGTCCCGTTGTGGCGCGCGGCCGGCGTCACTCCGCCGAGCGCACCCGCAGGCTGGTGATCAGCGGGCCGTCGGTGACCTCGGCGAAGAAGTCGTTGCCCTTGTCGTCCACCACGATGAACGCCGGGAAGTCCTCCACCTCGATCCGCCAGACCGCCTCCATGCCGAGCTCCGGGTACTCCAGCACCTCGACCTTCTTGATGCAGTCCTGGGCGAGCCGGGCCGCCGGGCCGCCGATCGAGCCCAGGTAGAAGCCGCCGTGCTCGTTGCACGCCTTGGTGACCTGCTTGGAGCGGTTGCCCTTGGCCAGCATCACCATCGAGCCGCCGGCCGCCTGGAACTGGTCGACGTAGCTGTCCATCCGGCCGGCCGTGGTCGGGCCGAACGAGCCGGACGCGTAGCCCTCGGGGGTCTTCGCCGGGCCCGCGTAGTACACCGGGTGGTCCTTCAGGTACTGCGGCATGCCCTGGCCGGCGTCGAGGCGCTCCTTGATCTTGGCGTGCGCGATGTCGCGGGCCACCACCAGCGTGCCGGTCAGCGAGAGCCGGGTCTTCACCGGGTACTTGGACAGCTCGGCCCGCACCTCGGCCATCGGCCGGTTCAGGTCGATCCGCACCACGTCGTCGTTCAGGTGCTCGTCGGTGGTCTCCGGCAGGTACTTCGCCGGGTCGGTCTCCAGCTGCTCCAGGAACACGCCCTCGGCGGTGATCTTGCCGAGCGCCTGGCGGTCCGCCGAGCAGGACACCGCCATCGCGACCGGCAGCGAGGCGCCGTGCCGCGGCAGCCGGATCACCCGCACGTCGTGGCAGAAGTACTTGCCGCCGAACTGCGCGCCGATGCCGATCTTCTGGGTCAGCTCGAAGACCTTCCGCTCCAGCTCCAGGTCGCGGAAGCCGTGCCCGGTCTTCGCGTCGCCGCCGGTCGGCAGGTTGTCCAGGTAGTGCGCGGAGGCGTACTTCGCGGTCTTCAGCGCGAACTCGGCGCTGGTGCCGCCGACCACGATCGCCAGGTGGTACGGCGGACAGGCCGCGGTGCCCAGCGAACGGATCTTCTGCTCCAGGAAGGTGAGCATCGACGCCTCGTTGAGGATCGCCTTGGTCTCCTGGTACAGGTACGACTTGTTGGCCGAGCCGCCGCCCTTCGCCATGAACAGGAACTTGTAGGCGTCCCCGTCGGTGGCGTACAGCTCGATCTGGGCCGGCAGGTTGTTGCCGGTGTTCTTCTCGTCCCACATGGTCACCGGGGCCATCTGGGAGTACCGCAGGTTCAGCTTCGTGTACGCGTCGAACACGCCGCGGGCGATCGCCGACTCGTCCGCGCCCTCGGTCAGCACGTTCTGGCCGCGCTTGCCCATCACGATCGCGGTGCCGGTGTCCTGGCACATCGGCAGGATGCCGCCGGCCGAGATGTTGACGTTCTTCAGCAGGTCCAGCGCCACGAAGCGGTCGTTCGGGCTGGCCTCCGGGTCGTCCAGGATCCGGCGCAGCTGCGCCAGGTGCGCCGGGCGCAGGTAGTGCGAGATGTCGTGCATCGCCTCGGCGGTCAGCAGCCGCAGCGCCTCCGGCTCGACCCGCAGGAAGGTGCGGCCGCCGGCCTCGAAGGTCGAGACCCCCTCGGAGGTGAGCTTGCGGTACGGCGTGGTGTCCGTGCCGAGCGGGAGCAGGTCGCGGTAGGCGAACTCTGGGGCCATGAGGAGATCCTTCGGTTCTTTCGGCTTCGTCGACGAGGCACCCTCCAGGTTAGGCGCACCCGCCGGCCGCCCCGCGCCCAGGTCGGCCTGCGTGACCGGCGTCACGCCCGTTGCCTCGAACCGCCGTTCGGTTCGGTGCGCGGCTCGCTAGGCTTGTGACGTGGACAACTCTCCCGAGCCGGACCCGCAGGGCGTGCTGCCCTCCCCGCTGCCGAAGAACGAGCCCGCACCGGTCCCCGCCCAGGCGCCCGGTACCGACCTGGCCGCCGAACTGCGCGCCTCCGACGCCGACCGCGAACGCGTCGCCGACCTGCTGCGCGACGCGTACGCCGAGGGCCGGCTGACCGCCGACGAGCACGCCGAGCGGATCGGGATCGCCTACGCCGCCCGCACCTTCGGCGAGTTGGAGCCCCTCACCCGCGACCTGCCCAGCCACCCCGGGCCGATCCGGCACAACCTCACCAAGCCCCCGCTGGACGCCCCCGCCCCGCTCGGCCCGCCCCCGCTGCCCGCGCCCCGGGCCGAGGCGTCCACCATGGTCGCGGTGTTCGGCGGCGCCGCCCGCAAGGGCCGCTGGCGGGTCGGCTCGCACCTCAAGGCGGTCGCGGTCTTCGGCGGCATCGAGATCGACCTCACCGACGCGGTCTTCGAGTCCCCCGAGGTGGTCATCGAGGCGTACTCGGTGTTCGGCGGCGTCGAGATCCGGGTGCCCGAGAACGTCAGTCTGCACGGCGGCGGCGCCGGCGTGTTCGGCGGCTTCGAGGTCCGCGAGCAGACCTCCGCCGACCCGCACGCCCCGGTCGTCCGGGTGAAGGGCGCCGCGGTGTTCGGCGGGGTCGAGGCCCGGCCGCGGCGCGGCAAGGCGCTCAAGGAGTGGGTCCGCCGCCGGCTCGACGGCTGACCTGCGCGGTTCCCGGCGCGGCCCCAACTCGCCCTGTGGCACTCCTCGTTGCGGCGAGTGCGGGGGGTAGTCGATTGCGTGCGGTGTGCATGAATCCCGGGGCGGCGGGGTAGTTCCCCTCGCACATCGTTCCTGTACGGCTGTGACCTACGCGGGTCGGCGACGGCGCCACGGCGAGGGAGCACGGGGCAGTCGGGCAGGAGGCGACACCGTCCCCGAGCCTTGAGCCTGGTCAGGAGTTACCGTGCTGCATCCGATCGAGTCCAGCGCCACCGCCGCCGCCCGCCGCCCGGCGGCCCAGCCGGACGCGGACGACAGTCCCTGGCACACCTCGGCCGCCTGCCGCAGCGACGAGGCCGGGCTGTTCTTCGCCCCCTCCAAGGAGCCGACGGCCGCCCGGCTCTCCCGCGAGGAGCACGCCAAGCGCGTCTGCGCCCGCTGTCCGGTGCTGCTGGACTGCCGCGAGCACGCCCTGGCCCAGCCCGAGCCCTACGGCGTCTGGGGCGGCCTGACCGCCGCCGAGCGCCGGGTCGTCCTCACCCGCCGCCGGCGCCGCGACGCGGAGATCCGGGTCCCGGCCCGGATAGCGGGCTGAGCGGCCGCGCCACCGCCCCGGACGCACGGCGGGGTCGTGGCGCGGGGCGGCCGACCGCCCCGCGCCACGACCCCGGGTCCGCGCGCCGCCGGTGCCGCTAGTTCGCGCGGTCGAAGTCGATCGCGCTGTACGCCCGCAGCTTGGAGAGCTTGTGGGTGGAGTCGATCCGGCGGATCGTCCCGCTCTTGGAGCGCATGACCAGCGACGAGGTGGTCGCGGTCTCCTGGCGGTAGTGGACGCCGCGCAGCAGCTCGCCGTCGGTGATGCCGGTGGCGACGAAGAACACGTTCTCGCCGCTGACCAGGTCGTCCGTGGTGAGCACCCGGTCCAGGTCGTGGCCCGCGTCCAGCGCCTTCTGCCGCTCGGCCGCGTCCTTGGGCCACAGCCGGCCCTGGATGACGCCGCCCATGCACTTCATCGCGCAGGCCGCGATGATGCCCTCGGGGGTGCCGCCGACGCCCATCAGCAGGTCGACGCCGGTCTCCTCGCGGGCGGCCATGATCGCGCCGGCCACGTCGCCGTCCGAGATGAACTTGATCCGGGCGCCCGCCTCGCGGATCTCCCGGACCAGGTCGGTGTGGCGGGGCCGGTCGAGCACGACGACGGTGACGTCCTCGACGGCGGAGCCCTTCGCCTTGGCGACCCGGCGGATGTTGACCGCGGGCGGGGCGGTGATGTCGACGTAGTCGGCGGCCTCCGGGCCGCAGACCAGCTTGTCCATGTAGAAGACCGCGCTGGGGTCGAACATGGTGCCCCGGTCGGCGACCGCGAGGACCGCGACCGCGTTGTTCATGCCCTTGGCGGTCAGCGTGGTGCCGTCCACCGGGTCGACCGCGACGTCGCACTCGGCGCCGGTGCCGTCGCCGACCCGCTCGCCGTTGTAGAGCATCGGGGCCTCGTCCTTCTCGCCCTCCCCGATGACGACGACGCCGTTCATCGAGACGGTGGAGACGAGGGTGCGCATCGCCTTCACGGCCGCGCCGTCGGCGCCGTTCTTGTCGCCCCGGCCGACCCAGCGGCCGGCGGCCATCGCGGCGGCCTCGGTGACCCGGACCAGTTCGAGGGCGAGGTTGCGGTCGGGCGCTTCCGGAGCGACCACCAGTTCGGAGGGAAGGTGGTGCGGGTACTGCGTGGTCATCGTCGTTACCTCTCTGTACGCGACGGCCAGACAGCACCAGGACACGGAGGGCCACCGGTGCTGCGATGAGGGTTGCTGCGATCGTATCGGCAGGTGGGACGGGTGTCTGTGGCGCCCGCCTCTCCCGCCCCTTACCGGCTCCTCGCCCGCCCCGCCCCGCCCCGGCCCCGGACCGCCCCGGCCCCGGACCGCCCGACCGGCGCGCGGCGCCCGCGTAAGCGCCGCCTACCATGGGCGGGTGGCAGGCAACAGCAGCAAGAGGGGCCGACAGACGGTACGGGACATGGTCCTGTCGATGGCGGCGGTCGGCGTCGTGGTGGTGGTCGCGTACTTCTCGATCCCCAACGCGGACGGCAAGGGCAACGGCGTGCACGCCGTGCCGTACCAGGTCGAACTGGCCTCGGCGAAGCGGGCCGCGCCGTACCCGCTGCTCGGTCCGCAGCAGCTCCCGGACGGCTGGAAGGCCACCTCGGTCAGCTACAGCCCGAACGACAAGGGCCACGCCGCCTGGCACCTGGGCATGAACACCGCCTCCGGCCAGTACGCGGCGGTCGAGCAGAGCAACGGCAAGCGCGACGACGTGGTGGCCCAGAACGTGCCCGGAGCCAAGCCGGACGGCACCGTCACGGTGGCCGGCCAGGAGTGGGAGCGGGTGCAGGGCGACCGCTACCGGGCGCTGGTCCGCCCGGCCGGCGACACCGGCACCACCGTGCTCACCGGCACCGCCTCGTACGAGGAGCTGGCCCGGCTCGCCGAGAGCCTGACCCCCTGAGCGCCTGACGCCCGGACAGCACGCGCGAAGGCCCCCACCCGGCAGCCGGGTGGGGGCCTTCGCGCGTCGTGGCGGGGCTCAGACGGTGGTGACGACCTCGTCGTAGGCCAGGCGCGGGCCGCGCGGGAACCAGGCGTCCTCGCCCGGCTTGCCGATGTTGACCACGGCCAGCACCGAGTGCTCGCCGTCGGCGAAGAACTCCTTGTTGATGCCCGCGGCGTCGAAGCCGGTCATCGGGCCGGCGGCCAGGCCGGCGGCGCGGACGCCGATGATGAAGTAGGCGGCCTGCAGGGCGCCGTTCAGGGCGGCGGAGGACTCGCGGACCGGACGCTCGGAGAAGAACATGTCCTTGGCCTGCGGGAAGTGCGGCAGCTGGGACGGGAGCTCCTCGTGGAACTCGTTGTCGGCGGCCAGGATGGCGACCAGCGGCGCGGTGGCGGTCTTGGCCCGGTTGCCCTCGGCCATGTGCTGCAGGAGGCGGCCGCGGCCCTCCTCGGAGCGGACCAGGACGATGCGCAGCGGCTGCTGGTTGAAGGCGGTCGGGCCGAACTTGACCAGGTCGTAGACGGCCTGGATCTGCTCGTCGCTGACCGGCTCGTCCGAGAAGGTGTTGGCGGTGCGGGCCTCGCGGAAGAGCAGGTCCTGGGCGGCGGCGTCGAGTGCCAGGGTCATGTCTGTGTCCTACCTCAGAGCTGGTGGAGCGGTCGGGGTCGGCGGCTCGGGAGCCGCACACCTGCTCCAACCATAGGTGAAACTTAAACCATTCCCGCAACCCCAGGTGAGGCACGTCACAGCCGCGCGGGAGCCACCCGGAAGCCGCCCCGCTCACCCGGTCCCGCTCACCCGGCCCTGCTCACCCGGCCCCGCTCACTCCGCGGCGGGCTCCTCGGCGGCCAGCGCCGCGTCCAGCCGGGCCCGGGCGCCGTCCAGCCAGCGCTGGCAGACCTTCGCCAGCCGCTCGCCGCGCTCCCAGAGCGCCAGCGACTCCTCCAGCGTCGTCCCGCCGGTCTCCAGCCGCCGGACCACCTCCAGCAGTTCGTCCCGCGCCTGCTCGTAGCCGAGCGACTCCTCCGGACCCTCGCCCCGCTCACCCCGCTGATCTGCCATGCCGCCCAGGGTAGGCGCTGCCCCCGACAAATCCCGTTGCGCCCCGCCCCCCGGGCCGCCCTACCCTGCCGGGCATGAGCACCCCACGCCCGGCCGTCCCCGCCGACGCGGAGCAACTGGTCGAACTCCGCGCCCTGATGTTCGAGGCGATGCGGGGGGAGGCCGCCCCCGGCCCCTGGCAGCGCACCGCCGCCGACCTGCTGACGCGCCGACTCGCCGAACCCGAGCGCCGGTTGCAGGCGTACGTGACCGACGACCCGGAGCACCCCGGCCGGCTCACCAGCTGCGCCGTCGGCACCCTGGAGCAGCGGCTGCCCGCCCCCGGCCACCCGGACGGCCTGTTCGGCTTCGTCTTCAACGTCTGCACCCGCCCCGAGCACCGCGGCCGCGGCCTCGCCCGGGCCTGCACCGGGGCGCTGCTCGGCTGGTTCGACGCGGCCGGCGCCACCCGGGTCGACCTGCACGCCACGGCGGACGGCCAGGCGCTCTACCGCGGGCTCGGCTTCCACGAGCACTCCACGCCGCTCTCCCGGAACCGCCCGGCGGCCGGCTGACCCGCCGCCCGGCGCGGCGCGGGCGCGGCGGCGGCGCCCGCGCCCCGGGCCAGCGAGCGCCGCAGGTTCAGCCGGGCCCGGTAGGTCAGGGTCTTCACCGCGCCGACCCGCAGCCCGGTCCGGTCGGCGATCTCCACCGAGCTCAGCCCGTCCCAGTAGCGCAGCCGCAGCACCGACCGCTGCCGCTCGTTCAGCACCGCCAGCGCCGCGCCCACCCGCTCCGCCTCGGCCGCCGCGATCACCGACTCCTCCACCCGCACCCCGGAGTCCCGGTCGGCGACCGCGGCCACCGCCGACTCCCGGCGGGTCGAGCGCCGTTTCTCGTGGTCCAGCAGCACGTTGCGGGCGATGGTGAACATCCACGCGCCGAGGTCGGTGCCCGTCCAGTGGAAACCGCGGATCCCCGCCATCGCGCGGACGAAGGTGTCCTGGGCGAGGTCCTCGGCGAGCGGGCGGCTGCCGGTGCGGCGGAGCAGGAACGCCAGCACCGCGCCGTGGTAGCGCCGGTAGATGTCCGCCCAGGCGTCGCGGTTCCCGGACTTGGCGGCCTCGATCAGCGCGGGCGTCACCACCGGTCTGTCCGACGGGGAGACGTCCATGCCAAACCTCCGGAAAGCGCCGGAAAAGGGAAGGCCCGTCACACTATGACCGGGTCCGACCCCTCGCAAGGAGTTCGCGCCGATGCGTGCGGAAAGGCCGGGAATTCCCGCGCGGAGGGGGGCTCGCGGTCGATCCCGCGAGCCGGTGACGGCCGCGCGGCCCTCCCCGCCCTCCCGGCCCTCCCCGCCCTCCCGGCCCTCCCGGCCCTCCCCGCCCTCCCGGCCCTCCCCGCCCTCCCGGCCCTCCCCGCCCTCCCGGTCCTCCCGGCCCGCTCAGCTCTCCCGGCCCGCGCCGCCGTCCACCCGGACGCCGAACGAGCCGCCCGCCACCCGGGCCCGCAGCGCCTCCCCGTCCGCGGCCCGCGCGGGGTCGGTCAGCACCGTGCCGTCCGCCTTCTGCAGCACCGCGTAGCCGCGCTCCAGGGTGGCCAGCGGCGACAGCGCGACCACCCGGGCCAGCGCGTGCCCCAGGTCGCTCTGCGCGTGGTCCAGCCGGAGCCCGAGCACCCGCCGGGCCCGGTCCAGCAGCGCGTCGACCTCGGCGCCGCGGGCCGCCAGCGCCTCGGCGGGCGCCGCCAGCACCGGGCGGCTGCGCACCGAGGCGAGCCCCGCCGACTCCCGCTCGACCCGGTTCAGCACGTGCCGCCGGGCCCGGTCCCGCAGCTGCCGGACCCGGGCCAGCTCCTCGCCGACGTCCGGCACCACCCGCTTCGCCGCGTCGGTCGGGGTGGACGCCCGGAAGTCCGCGACGAAGTCCAGCAGCGGCTGGTCCGGCTCGTGCCCGATCGCGCTCACCACCGGCGTCCGGGCGGCCGCGACCGTCCGCACCAGCTCCTCGTCGGAGAACGGCAGCAGGTCCTCCACGCTGCCGCCGCCGCGCGCCACCACGATCACCTCGACCTCCGGCAGCGCGTCCAACTCCCGTACCGCCGCGCACACCTGGCCCACCGACTGCGGCCCCTGCACCAGCACGTTGCGCACCTCGAAGCGGACCGCCGGCCAGCGCCGCCGGGCGTTCTCCAGCACGTCCCGCTCGGCCGCCGAGCCGCGGCCGGTGACCAGGCCGACGCAGCCCGGCAGGAACGGCAGCGGCTTCTTCCGGGCGTCCTCGAACAGGCCCTCGGCGAACAGCCGCCGCTTCAACTGCTCCAGCCGGGCGAGCAGTTCGCCCAGCCCGACCAGCCGCAGCTCGGCGGCCCGGAGCGAGAGCGTGCCGCGCGCCGTGTACCACTCCGGCTTCGCCCGGACGATCACCCGGGCGCCCTCCTGGACCGCGTCCGCGACCTGCTCGAACACCTGCCGGAAGCAGGTCACCGTCAGCGAGACGTCCCGCTCCGGGTCGCGCAGCGTCAGGAACACCATCCCGGCCCCCGGCCGCCGGTTCAGCTGGGCGATCTGCCCCTCCACCCACACCTCGCCCAGCCGATCGACCCACCCGCCGATCAACGCCGAGACCTTCCCCACCGGCAGGGGCGCTTCCGGACTGCTCGTGTTGGCCATCCCCCGAGGCTAGCCGCCGTCGGCGACACCCCGCCCGCGCTGCGCGAACAGCACCACCAGGCCCAGCGCCAGCCACACCGCGCCGACCAGCTGCGCGGTGTGCGCGGCCTCCACCAGCACCGCGACCAGCACCGCGACGCCCAGCAGCGGCACCACCGCGTGCCGCAGCCAGTCCCGCGAGCCCCCGCGCACCACGTACCAGCCGACCACCGAGGCGTGCAGCAGCACGAACGCGGTCAGCGCGCCGACGTTGACCACCGAGGTGAGCCGGTCGAGCCCGTCGTCCCGGCTCGCCGCCCAGCCGGCCGCGACCAGGGTGACCAGGGCGGCGGCCAGCAGGGCCCGCCGGGGCACCGCCGTCCGCCCGTCGACCGCGCCGAGCGCGCGCGGCAGCCGCCCCTCCCGGCCCATCGCGAACACCAGCCGCCCGGCCGCCGCCTGCCCGGCGAGGGCCGCGAACGCCGCGCCGACCGCCTTGGACGCGGCGATCAGCACGTGCAGCCAGTGCCCGACCGCGGACTCCACGGTGTCGTAGAACGCCGATCCCTGCGCCGCCGGGTCGTCGGCCAACTGCTGCGGCGTCACCGGTTCCAGCACCGCGGCCAGGTAGGTCTGCAGCACGAACAGCACCCCGGCCAGCGCCAGGCACCACAGCACCGCCCGGGCCACCGCCGCGGACGCGCCGACGGCCTCCTCGACGAACGAGGCGATCGCGTCGAAGCCCAGGTAGGAGAGCACCGCGACCGACACCGCCGACAGCACCGCCGTCAACGAGAACGCGCCGACTCCCCCGAACGGGGAGCCCCAGTCCCGGGCCGCCCCGTCCCGGACCAGCACCACCGCCGCCGCCACGACGAAGACCGCCAGCACCACCACCTCCAGCGCCAGCACCGCGAACCCCACCACCGCCGCCGTCCGCACCCCGGCCAGGTTCAGCGCCGTGGTGACCAGCACCGCCAGCACCGTCCACACCCAGCGCGACACCTCCGGCACCAGCGAGTTCAGCGCGATCCCGGCGAACAGATAAGCCACCGCGGGGATCAGCAGGTAGTCGAGCATCGCCATCCACCCGGCGACGAACCCCGGCCCCTCGCCCAACCCGGCCCGCGCGTACGCGAACACCGACCCGGTGCGCGGCACCGCCCGCACCATCTCGGCGTACGACAGCGCGGTGAACCCCATCGCCACCGTCGCCACCAGGTACACCGTCGCCACCGCGCCGTGGCTCTTCGCGTCCAGCACGCCGAACACGCCGACCGGCGCCATCGGGGCGATGAACAGCAGCCCGTACACCATCAGATCCCGCACCCCGAGGGTGCGCCGCAGCTCAGCCGCCCGCGCCTGTGTGCTCACCCTCGCCATTCCACCCGATCAGGTCCGCCCGCCCCCGCCTTGACCGGGCCGACGCGCGTCCGGGCCCGGGGGACTCGCCCGTACGATGGAGCCATGTCGACCACCGCTCAGCGCCGTGTCCTGCTCGCCGCCCCCCGGGGCTACTGCGCGGGCGTCGACCGCGCCGTGATCGCCGTGGAGAAGGCCCTGGAGCAGTACGGGGCACCGATCTACGTCCGCAAAGAGATCGTCCACAACAAGTACGTCGTGCAGACCCTGGAGAAGCAGGGCGCGATCTTCGTCGACGAGACGGAGGAGGTGCCCCGGGGCTCGATCGTGGTGTTCTCCGCCCACGGCGTCGCCCCGTCCGTGCACGACGAGGCCGAGGCCGGCAAGCTCGCCACCATCGACGCCACCTGCCCGCTGGTCACCAAGGTGCACAAGGAGGCCCGCCGGTTCGCCGACGAGGACTACGACATCCTGCTGATCGGCCACGAGGGCCACGAGGAGGTCGTCGGCACCATGGGCGAGGCCCCCGAGCGGATCCACCTGGTGGACGGCGCCGAGGACGTCGCCAACGTCAAGGTCCGCGACGAGTCCAAGCTGGTCTGGCTCTCCCAGACCACCCTCTCGGTGGACGAGACCATGGAGACCGTCGGCGCCCTCAAGCAGCGCTTCCCGCTGCTGGTCTCCCCGCCCAGCGACGACATCTGCTACGCCACCCAGAACCGCCAGGTCGCGGTCAAGCAGCTCGCCCCCGAGGCCGACCTGCTGATCGTGGTCGGCTCCAAGAACTCCTCCAACTCGGTCCGGCTGGTCGAGGTCGGCCTGGAGTACGGCGCCAAGGCCGCCCACCTGGTCGACTTCGCCGAGGAGATCGACCCGGCCTGGCTGGAGGGCGTCGGCACGGTCGGCCTGACCAGCGGCGCCTCGGTGCCGGAGATCCTGGTCGACGGCGTGCTCGACCTGCTCGCCTCGCACGGCTTCGAGGACGTCCGGATCGTCAAGACCGCCGAGGAGCACCTCACCTTCTCGCTCCCCAAGGAGCTCCGCCGCGACCTGCGCGCCGAGGCCGCCGGCAAGCTCTGACCGGCCCGCCGCACCCGCCGCCGGTGCCCGCCCCCGGGCACCGGCCGCCGGAACGGCTGCGCCCGCCGCCGTCCGCCCGTACGTTGGTCCGAAGGGCCGGCGGGCAGCGGACGCCCCCGGCGGGTACGGGAGGCGACGGCAGTGACGACGGTCTTCGGCGTGGACATCGGCGGCTCGGGCATCAAGGGCGCACCGGTCGACCTGGACAAGGGCGTGCTCGCCCGGGAACGGCACAAGGTACTCACCCCGCACCCGTCCGGGCCGGACGCGGTCGTCGAGGCGGTCTGCGAGGTCGTCCGGCACTTCGACCACCGCGGGCCGGTCGGACTGACCTTCCCCGGCGTGGTCGTCGACGGGCGCACCATGACCGCCGCCAACGTCGACAAGGGCTGGATCGGCCTGGACGCCGCCGCCCGCTTCAGCGAGGCCCTCGGCCTGCCCGCCACCGTCCTCAACGACGCCGACGCGGCCGGCCTCGCCGAGACCACCCACGGCGCCGCCCGCGACCGCCGCGGCGTCGTCCTGGTCCTCACCTTCGGCACCGGCATCGGCAGCGCGCTGTTCAGCGACGGCGTGCTCGTCCCCAACACCGAGCTCGGCCACCTCGAACTGCGCGGCAAGGACGCCGAGCGCCGCGCCTCCTCCGCCGCCCGGGAACGCCACGACCTCAGCTGGCCGCAGTGGGCCGAGCGGGTCGACGAGTACCTCGACCTGGTCGAGATGCTGTTCTCCCCGCACCTGGTCGTCATCGGCGGCGGCGTCAGCCGTAAGCACGAGAAGTTCCTGCCGCTGCTCAAGGACCGCCGCGCCGAGGTCGTCCCCGCCGAACTGCGCAACGACGCGGGCATCGTCGGCGCGGCGATGGCCGCGAGCCGCCGGGGCTGACCGCCCGGCCCCGCCCGGGCTGACGCCCGGGCCGCTGCCGGCCCCGGCCCGCCGGAGCCGACCCGCGCGTGCCGGCCGCTGCCGGGCTCAGCCCGCCAGGCGGGCCCGGCGGTGGCGGCGCTGCGCGACGTAGCGCGCGGTGACGATCGCGGCGGCCAGGGCGGTGCCGGCGAACAGCCAGCCCGCCCGCAGCGCCAGCCCGCCGGCCAGCGCCACCACCTCGCCGGTCACGCCCTGCGACGGGCCGGGCTGCAGCAGCACCAGCGCCGCCGCGAACGCGATCGGCCCGCAGATCGGCGCCGCCGCCAGGTCCGAGTACCGCACCCGCACGGCCAGCTGGAAGCACACCACCAGATAGCCGAGCCCGAACAGCACCCCGAGCCCGCCGAACAGCAGCCGGTCGACCCCGGCGAACGCCAGCGCCCCGGCGGCCGCCGCGACCCCGGTGCCCACCGCCGTCAGCCGGGCCGGCCGCCCGCTCCCGCTCCCGGTTCCACCCCCGGTGCCGCCCCCGCCGCGCCGCTGCCGCGCCGCCAGCACCCGCTGCAGCGCGCGCTTCAACGCCGGCGGACCGGTCCGGGCGCCGGACGCCGACCGCAACCGCGACTCGGGGGGCCCGCTCTGCCCCGGAACGGCGGCCTCGCCGGCGCCGCGCCCGGGCGGTCGCCTTCTCGGCCCTGGCGGCTGGGTACGGATGCTCTGCTCCACCCGACCAACGTACGGTCTGATCATCGACACCGTGTGTAATTCCCGCGCGCCAATTGTCCGTGTCCGGCCGGTGCGCGCCCCCACCGCGCTTCCGACCTCCCCCCGCGCGCCCCGTAGACTGGGGGATCGGCCCGCACCGGGCCCACTCGACGCCCTCCAAGCCCCGGGACACCACTCTCCATGTCGCTCACGATCGGAATCGTCGGCCTGCCGAACGTCGGCAAGTCGACCCTGTTCAACGCCCTGACCAAGAACGACGTGCTGGCGGCCAACTACCCGTTCGCCACCATCGAGCCGAACGTCGGCGTCGTCGGGGTCCCCGACCCGCGGCTGGAGAAGCTCGCCGAGATCTTCGGCTCGCAGCGCATCCTCCCGGCCACCGTCGACTTCGTCGACATCGCCGGCATCGTCCGCGGCGCCAGCGAGGGCGAGGGCCTCGGCAACAAGTTCCTCGCCAACATCCGCGAGGCCAACGCGATCTGCCAGGTGGTCCGGGCCTTCACCGACCCCGACGTGGTGCACGTCGACGGCAAGGTCTCGCCCAAGGACGACATCGAGACCATCCACACCGAGCTGATCCTCGCCGACCTGCAGACCATCGAGAAGGCGCTGCCCCGGCTCCAGAAGGAGGCCCGGCTCAAGAAGGAGACCGCGCCGGTCCTCGCCGCCGCCGAGGCCGCCCAGGCCGTCCTGGAGACCGGCAAGACCCTCTTCGAGGCCGGCTTCGACACCACCGCCGTCCGCGACCTGCACCTGATGACCTCGAAGCCGTTCCTCTACGTCTTCAACGTCGACGAGGACGCCCTCTCCGACGAGGACTTCAAGGACGCCCAGCGCGCCCTGGTCGCCCCCGCCGAGGCCATTTTCCTCAACGCCAAGATCGAGTCCGAGCTGATCGAGCTCGACGACGCCGAAGCCCTCGAACTCCTCCAGTCCATGGGCCAGGACGAGCCCGGCCTCGCCACCCTCGCCCGCGTCGGCTTCGCCACCCTCGGCCTGCAGACCTACCTCACCGCCGGCCCCAAGGAAACCCGCGCCTGGACCATCCGCAAGGGCGCCACCGCCCCCGAGGCCGCCGGTGTCATCCACACCGACTTCCAGAAGGGCTTCATCAAGGCCGAGGTCACCTCCTTCGACGACCTCGTCGCCACCGGCTCCGTCGCCGAGGCCCGCGCCAAGGGCAAGGCCCGCATCGAGGGCAAGGAGTACGTCATGCAGGACGGCGACGTCGTGGAGTTCCGCTTCAACGTCTGACCCCGCCTCCGCCGGAGGGGCGGACTTGCCCCGGACGCTGTCGGTTGATTCCGGACAGCGTCTGACGTTGGCCTTCGAGACCTGGTAGTGGTCCTGGAGGCCAACGTTGCCGTCTGGGGCGGGTGCGGGTGTGGGTGGGTTCGCGGGAGCCGGGAGAGGTTCCGGCGGAGGCGGTGCGGGCCCGGACCGCCTCCACCCGCGTGTCGTCCGGGGCACGCGAGCTGTCCGTGCCGGAGCTGGTGGAGGTCACAGCACGGCAGGGGTCGTGAGCGCGCCGGTGAGCTCACGCAGCTTCTCGCGGGTCTCGGCGTCGGTCGAGTACACCACTGTGCCGATCATGCCTCGGGTCAGCAGCACCTTGTAGGTGTGGCGGATCAGCCGCCGCACGTCGGCGTCCGAAGTCGAGGATTTGAAGGCCGGGTCCTTGGACGCCTTCCGGTCGGTGACCCAGCGGTCCCCGCGCCAGAGCAGGTCGGGGCCGAGGATGACGCCGCTCCAGTCGTACTCGAACCCCTGGGCGGTGTACACGCAGCCAACCTGCCCGAATCCCGCCGGATCGGTCGCCCAGAGCGCGGCCGGCGGGGCACCGCCGACGGATCGGTCCCCGTAGACGTTCCACGGGCGCTGCCAGTCGCCGATGACGACATCCGCAGGAAGCTCCCCGTCCGCGGGCACCTCCTTCGTCCATTTCCAGCAGTAACCGGCCGACATGCGCGCGCTGTAGCCCTGGGCCCGCCGCTCGGCGAGGAAGCCTTCCAGTTCCTGCGGGGTGGACGCGAAGACGAGCTGCATTTTCCCATCGGCCTCCCAGACGTCGCCGCCGCCCGGCTCGAGTTCCAGCAGCCGCAGGACCCATCGCAGGTACGCGTCGCTCCCGCCGCACCGGAACTGGCTGTCGAGGGGTACCACCCGGCAGGTGAGCCCCTTCGCGGCCGCGGCGGCCTCGATCTCGGCGACCGTCCCCATCTCCCCGGGGCGGACCACTTGGTGCTCGTCCAGGAGGAACACCGGTACGCGCGCCGCGTCGATCAACTCCTCGACCTGGGCCTTGCCGGAGCGGTTGGCCGCGGACGTGAAGCGGTTGGCCGAGGTCTCCCGCATACGGTGGGCCTCGTCGCAGAGCAGGACGTCGAGGCCGTTGCGTTCGGCGGTCATGAAGCTGTTGAAGTACTTGAAGAGGTCCCGTACTTCGGGCTTCCGACGACCGGCGACCTTTCGCATCGTGGTGGTGAAGGAGCTGGAACCCGTCGCGTGCAGGGCGGTGAGCCCCTGCCGGTACATCTCACCGAGGATCGAGAGCGCGATGACGCTCTTGCCGGTTCCCGGCCCGCCCGTGACGACCACGACCTCCTTGTGGTCGGACTGCCGGGAGCGGTGGAGGGCGTTGAGCACTGTGCGGTAGGCGACCTTCTGTTGGTCCAGCAGTACGAACTGTTCGCGCTCCCGGACTTCCCGCGCGGCCACCGCCATCAACTGCTTGGACGGCCCGACCTTCCCATGGACGAGTTCGTCCGCTGCGGCGGCGCCCGCCCCGGGCCCCAGCCGGGCCCGCAGGTAGTCGAGGAACTCGCCGCGCCGGCCGCCGGTGAAGAGCGACCCGTACCGGTCCTGGTGGGTCTCGTAGAGCCCGCCGACCCCGAACTCGGTGGCGTTGTGCAGATAGGCGACCCCGTGCAGGCTCTCGGGGCGCTCGGCCAGCACGCTGTTGAACGAGACCAGGTACTCGCAGTATCCGCGTACCTGGTCGACCGGGTTGAGTACTGCGCGCCCGTACGCGTCGACGTGGCACAGCGACGGGTCCTCGTCGTCGGGCTCGGCGCTGCTCCACTGCTTGAGTTCCACGACCACGTACGACGGCTGGCCGGTCTCGGGATGGATCCCGGCCAGCACGGCGTCCGCCCGCCTGCTGTTCAGCGGCAGGTCGTACTCGATGAGCACTTCCACTTGGCCGAGCCCGGCGTCGTTGAGTGCGCCGACCAGCACGGGGATGCTGCGTTCCCAGGAACGGACCTCGGAAGCACTGGGCCGGTGCCTGTGTGCGTGGACGAACTGCTCGGTGAGTCGGAAGAACAGCGCGCCGGACAGGCATTCGGCGGCGACCGTGGCAGCGGAGTCACGGAAAAGCAAGGAAAGCCCCCGGGCAGCACGAAGGAACTCGTGCGGGTGGGGGCGTGTCCTTCGTTGCTCCGCCAGGCGGAGCGGAAGCCCGGCGGGCCGCAGCTATGACCTGCCAAGGCTACCGCTGGTGCTCGCGGTAGGCGGGCGGTAGTTGGGGGCCTTCCGCAGTGAGTTTCGGGCGGCTGTGCCTGTAGTCCTGCAGGCCGATGGTGCCCGTGATGAGATTCCGCAGCGCCGACTGGGTCTCGGGGTCGACCGCGTAGACGACGGTGCCGACGACACCGCGGGTGAGGAGTACGTGATAGGCGTTGCGCACGCACCTGCGGACGATGTCGTCAGGGATCGTCCGGTTGAACGCGGGGTCACACGAAGCGCTCCGGTTGACCGTGAACCTGCCATCCCGGAACAGCAGGTCGGGTCCGATGATGACGCCGTTCCAGTCGTACTCGAAGGTCTGTGCCGTGTAGACGCAGCCGACCTGATCGATGCCCCGGGGGTCGGTCGACCACAGGGAAGCCGTGGGCGCGTTCGGCACGCTGTGAGTGGGTTTCACGTTCCAGGGGAGGTGCCAGTCTCCGATGCGGACGTCGTCGACGAGCAGACCCCGCTCGGGGTTGCTCCATTTCCAGCAGAAGCCCGCCGTCATCCGCGCGGTGAATCCCTCGTGGCCGCATGCCCGGATGAACTCCTCCAACTCCGCCGGGGAGTCCGCCAGCAGCAGTTCCATCCGGCCGTCCGGGCGCCAGACGACCGGATCGGAGACGCCCAGTCCCAGCAACTGCTGCACCCATGCCTGGTACCGCTTGCTGCCACCGGCCCGGAACGTGCCTTCGAGGTCGATGACCTCCACTTGGTGGCCGAGGCCCTCCGCGAGATTCCTGAGGTAGCCGGCGGTGCCCACCTCGTCGGGGCGGATCGACTGGTGGTCGTCGAGGAGGAAGACCGGAACCCGGGCGGCCCTGAGCAGTTCGGCCGCCTGGGGGCGGTCGTCGTCCCGGAGTTCCTTCGGAGTGTTGCGGTGCGTCGAAGTGCGGCGCATGCGGTGGGCCTCGTCGCAGATGAGGGTGCCGATGCTGTCCGGCGCGCTACGGGTGAAGCTGTTGAAGTACTGGTAGATCCATTTCGCCGACCGCTTCTTGTCGCCCGTGTGCCGTGGCCTCGCCGAACTGTGCATGATCTCGCGCAGCGTCTCCGTGTACGCGCGGGATCCGCTCGCGAGTACGGCCTCGTGGTTCCTGCCGCCGAGCGCACGCTGGAGCTCCAAGGCGACAGCACTCTTCCCGCTGCCCGGGCCGCCCCGGAGGATGAAGACCCGCTTGCGCTGCCCTGGTGTGTCGTCTGCGGCGAACAGCCCCACGTTCAGCGCGCCGTTGGGGTTCGTCCGCTCCAGGTGCCGAACGATTCGGTCGACCGCCATGTGCTGCTCGTCCAGGAGCACCAGACCACCGCCGACCACAGACCGTTGCCGGGCCACATCGGTCACCTTGAGCAGCGGATTCTGCCTGGATCTCGCCAGCGCGGTCGCGGCCTCCTGTCCGGAGGCGGGGCCGAACAGCGAGGTGAGGACCCGGCGGAACCGGTCCAGGTCGTCGAGGGTGTACAGCGCTCCGTAGTCGTTCTCCGGCAGATCGAACAGCGCCTCGACATCAGGGTCCCGGGCGTTGTGCAGCAGTGCCACTCCGTGCAGGCTGCCGTCGTGCTCCCGCAGGTGGGAGATGTAGCGGATCATGTACTCGCAGTAGCGCTGGATCTGGCGCACCGGATGGAGTTTGTTCTTGCCGTTCCCGAAGCCGAGGTCGACGGCAATCGGACAGCGGGGATCGACCACGGCATGGCGGGCCTGCTTGAGCTCGATCGCGAGGTAGGAGTCGGCGCCGGTGCCTGGGTGTCGGCCGCAGAGCACCAGGTCGACCGCCGAGTTGGTGTGCGGCAGATCCACCTCGATCTGGACCACCACCTCGTCGAGGCCGCAGGCGAGCAGGGCTTCGACGACGACGGGAATGCTGTTGTTCCAGGCGTTGATGTCACCGTTCCCCGCCGGCCGTTCATGGACTGCGGAGTGCCGTTCCGCCAACTGCTCGGTGAGCAGGCGTCGCCCGGATCCTTCCGGAACGGTGATCAGCCGGCCGAGTTCGGCCGCGGAAAGTTGCAGGAGCACGGAGATCCCCAGGCGCACGATGGACTCGTGCGGGTGGGGGCATGTCCTTCGACGTCCCGCTGAGCGGGACAGGAAGCCCGGCGGGCCGCAAATGACGTTCCGTAGATTAACCCGTGGGCCGAACGGGGAAAGGGCGGGCCCCGAAAGGCCCGCCCGGCGCCCGGCTCAGCCGAGACGGTGCACCACGAACTGCGCGAGCATCCATGCCAGGTTCGAGCCGAAGCCCGCCGCTGCGCCCACCAGGACGTCGCGGATCCAACTGCGGTGCTTGCGCGCGTACTCGACGACAGCCATCGAGGGTCCCTTCGATCGTGACCGATGGCGTAGCCGGATGGCTCCCGCCGGGAGCACGCCGTGGACACCATCGAGAGCGAAGGGTCGATTTCCTCGAGGTCGCGTCGCGTTCATCCCCTGAGGGAGGCGCGGTGCGGATCAACGCTAGCCGATGGCGGCCTGTTCGGGACAGCGGGTTCGTTCCCGAATCGCCTGTATCCACCACACGGTCCGGTACCGCGGGTGATCATGGTGGGCATGGAGACCCGCTTCCTCGCCATCGGCGAGCTCACCGCCACCCCGCCCGTCGCCGTCGTCATCGACGTGATGCGGGCCTTCACCACCGCTGCCTGGGCGTTCGCGCGGGGTGCCGAGCGGATCGTGCTGGCCGGATCGCTGGACGAGGCGCTGGGGTTGAAGGACCGTCACCCGCACTGGGTGGCGCTCAAGGACGGGGCGCCCGCGCCCGGGTTCGATGCCGTGAACTCGCCCGGCCGGATCCGCGGCACCGACCTCGCGGGCCGCACCGTCGTCCAGAAGACCACCGCCGGAACGGTCGGCGCCCTCGCCGTCCGGGACGCCGGCCTGGTGTTGTGCGCGAGCTTCGTGGTCGCGGAGGCCACCGCCCGCGCCCTGCACGGCCGTCCGGAGGTCACCTTCGTCGTCACCGGTGAGGACGGCCGGGCGGAGGAGGACCTCGCCTGCGCCGAGTACATCGCCCACCGGGCCGCCGGCGACAGCCCCGACCCCGCCCCCTACCTCCGTCGTGCCGCCGGATCCGCCGCCGCCGCCGACCTCCTCCAGTACGTCCGCAAGGGCGTCCACGAGGACGACGTGGAACTCTGCCTGGAGCTCGACCGCTTCCCCTTCGCGATGGCCGCCGCCCCGGAGGACGGCCTCATGGTGCTGCGTCCGTACGGGGAACCAGCCGGCTCAGGTCGATCGTGATCGCGAACGGCACGGAGTGGGAGAGGCTCCCACGGAAGATGCCGGTCGGAATGTAGCTGCGGGTGGGCGCGTCGAGTTCGTAGACGTGTGCCACGGCGGCTCCGGCCTCGTCCTCGATCAGCCAGTAGTGGGGGATGCCCGCCTCGGCGTACTTGCGGAGTTTCACCGTGCGGTCCCGGTGGGCGGATTCGGGTGAGACCACCTCGACGACGAGCAGCACGTTCTCCGGGTCGTGCCAGGTGCGGTCTGGGTCGAACGGCACGGTGACGAGCAGGAGATCTGGCTCGGGGCGGGTGCGGGAGTCCAAGCGGACGGTCATCTCGCGCTCGACCTCGATGCCGGCGGGGGCCTGGGCATCGAGGGCGTTGGTGAGCGCGGTGACGACGCGGCTGTGCCATGACCGCTGCGGGGACATCATGAAGACCAGCGCTCCGTCGATCAGTTCCGTGTGGCGCGGCGCCTCGGGCAGGCGGTCGAGATCCTCCGCGAACCAGCCTTCTGTGCGCGGCGGGCGCATCCAGTCGGGCAGTGAGGTCATGTCCCCAGGGTAGCTGGTAGACGCTGTCTACTTGCTGCTGGTAGACAGTGTCCATGAGCGATGAGGGACGGCCCCCGCTGCGGGAGCGCCTGGTGGACGCCGGGGTCGAGTTGGTGCTGGCGGAGGGGTCGGGGGCGGTCGGGCTGCGGGAGATCGCGCGGCGGGCCGGGGTGTCGCACGGGGCGCCGCGGCGGTACTTCGCCACGCACCGTGAGCTGCTGTCGGCGGTGGCGCGGCGCGGGTTCGAGGAGTTGGCGGGGCGGTTCGCCGCGGTGCGGGGAACGGACCCGCGGGAGCGGGTCGCGGGGGCGGCTCGGGTGTACCTGGCGTTCGCGGCCGAGCGGCGCGGGATGTTCGAGCTGATGTTCCGGCACGACCTGCTGAGCGGCGACGGGGCGGAGCCGGCCGGGCCGCCGCTGCGGGAGGCGACGGGGCCGCTGTTCGAAGGGCTGGCGCGGCTGGTGGCGGAGTGCACGGGGGACGGGGCGCGGGCGCCGCTGGTGACGGCCGCGCTGTGGGCGAACCTGCACGGGCTGGCGCAGCTGCGAGCCTGGGAGAGCACGGCGCTGGTGCTGGGGGAGGGGCGTGAGGAGGAGTTGCTGGAGGCCGTGCTGGCCGCGCACCTCGGGCCGGCGGCGGCGTGAGCCGCCTCGCGCTGCCGGTGAGCGCCGGGGCCGCCATGCTGGTGGCGCTGGACGGCACGGTGCTGCTGATGGCGCAGCCCGGCATGCGGCGCGAACTCGACTGCACGACCGCGCGGTTGCAGTGGACCAGCACCGGCTACCTGGTCGCCGTCGCGGCCCTGCTGGTGCTGGCCGGCCGGCTCGGCGACCGGTACGGCCACCGCCGGACGCTGCTGGCGGGCGTACTGGGTTTCGGCGCGGCCTCGGCCGGGATCGGGCTGGCGCCGACCGTCGGCTGGGTGGTCGGACTGCGGGTCGCCCAGGGCGTGTTCGGCGCGCTGCTGCAGCCGGGGACGCTCGCGCTGCTGCGGCTGTGCTGCCCGCCGGAGCGGCTCGGCCGGGCGATCGCGGTCCGGACCGGGGCGATCGCGGTCGCGGCGGGCGCGGGCCCGCTGCTCGGCGGGGTGCTGGTGGACGCGTTCGGCTGGCGCGCGGTGTTCTGGATCAACGTCCCGGCCGCCGCCCTGATCGCCGCGATGGTCCTCACCCTGCCGAAGGGGCAGGGGAGTTCGGACGGTCGGCCGCTCGATCCGGCGGGCGCGGCGCTGCTCGCGGCGGCCCTCGCCGTCCTGGTGCACGCGCTCTCCCGGGTGCCGGAGCGCGGCTGGCCCGGGGTGCTGCCCGAACTCGGCTGCGCCGCCGCGCTGTCGGCGGTGCTGGTGGTCCACGAGCGGCGGGCCGCGAGCCCGGTGGTGCCCCGGCCGGTGGCCCGGTCGCGGCCGGTCGCGGCCTCCCTGGTGCTGCTGCTGACCAGCTCGGCGGGGCTGTACGGGACGCTGTTCAGCACCACCTTCCGACTCCAGGACGCCCTGCACACCGGCCCGTTGGGCGCGGCGCTGCGCATGCTGCCGCTGACCGCGCTGATGGTGCTCGGCGCCCCGCTGGCCGAGCGGGCGCTGCGTGGCCAGGGCCCCCGGCGGACGGCGCTGGCGGGCGTCGCCCTGCTGGTGGCGGGCATCGCCGGGCCGGCCGGACCGGGCGGCGGCGCCTCGACGGCGGCCACGGCGGTGGCGTCGGCGCTGCTGGGCGCGGGCTTCGCGGCGGTGATGGTGACGGCGACCGGCACCGTGGTCGGCGACGCCCCGGCGGGGTACGCGGGCGCGGTCGGCGGGTTGAAGCAGACCGCGATGAACATCGGCCCGACCCTGGGCATCGCGGCCGCCGCCGGCGCCGGTGCCGGGGCGCACGCCGCCCTGCCCGTCCTGGCCGCCGTCGCCGCCCTCGGCCTGCTGCCCGCCGCCGCCCTGCCGGGCCCGCGACACGAGCCGCTCCGCGGGGCCGTTGTCGGCGGCGCGTGACACCCTGGGCCGGTGGACGGCACGGCGGACGGCCGCAGCGGGCCACCGGCCCGCCCGATCGTCGATCCGCCCCGGGGGAACCGCGCATGGACTTCATCGAGTCGACCGTCGAAGCGGACGGCGAACGCCTGGCCTGCACCGTGATCGAGCCGGACGGCCCGGACGGCCCGGGAGCCGCCGCGCCCACCGCGCTGCTGATGCACGGCGCGGGCGGCGGGGACCGGCAGCGCTGCCTGCCGCTGGGGCGGGAGCTGGCGGCCGCCGGGTGCCGCGCCGTGGTGTTCGACTTCGCCGGGCACGGCGCGAGCACCGGCACGCTCGGGGCGCTCTCGCTGGGCCGCCGGGCCCGGCAGGCCCGGGCGGTGCTCGACCGGCACGCCCCGGACGGGCCGCTGCTGCTGGTCGGGTTCTCGATGAGCGGCCAGACCGTCGCCGACCTGCTGCGGGTGCCCGAACTCGCCGCCCGCACCACGGCGATCGCGCTCGCCGCGCCCGCCGCCTACGCCCGCGAGACCCATGAACTCCCCTTCTCCGATCCGGAGTTCACCAACACCCTGCGCAGGCAGGGCAGTTGGCGCAGCAGCACGGCCTTCGCGGCCCTCGCGGCGTTCCCCGGCCGGGCGCTGCTGGTGCTGCCCGAGACGGACGAGGTGATCCCCGCCGAGGTGACCGACGCACTGGACGCCGCCCTGCGCACCGGCGCCGCGCGACCGTACGACCGGATCACCCTGCCGGGCGCCGACCACCTCCTCGGCCGCTGGCTGGGGGCCCGCCCGGAGGAGTGCGCCCGGGTGGCCGCTGCCCTGCTGGCGGGCACCGCAGCCGGAACCGCAGCCGCAGCCGCAGTCGCGGCCGGGTGGCGGCAGGGCTGACCTGCCTGCCGCGAACTCCCCGGTTCCTCAGGGCAGTTCGACCACCAGCGCGCCGTCCGCGCCGAGGCCGATCCGGACGCCGGTCAGGTCGGTCACGTGGTGGTCGGGCCGGTGGGCGGCGGCGCGCGGGCCGACGCCGAGGACCGGCATGCCGGCGGCGCGGCCGGCCGCGATGCCCGCCTCGGAGTCCTCCAGGACCAGGCACTCGGCGGGGGCGACGCCCAGTTCGGCGGCGGCCTTGAGGAAGCCCTCGGGGTCGGGCTTGCTGGCGCCGACCTGCTCGGCGGTGATCAGCAGTGGCGGCAGCGGGACGCCGGCGGCGGCCATCCGGATCCGGGCGAGCCGGTCGTCGGCGGAGGTCACCAGGGCGTGCGGCAGTCCGGCCAGCGAGGCCATCAGCCGTGCGGCGCCCGGGACTTCGACCACGCCGTCGGTGTCGGCGGACTCCTCGTCGAGCATCAGCGCGTTCTCGGCGAGGTTCTGCTCGGCCGGGCGGTCGGGCAGCAGCAGGCCCATGGTCAGGTGGCCCTGCCGCCCGTGCGCGACCCGCATCACCTCGTCGGCGTCCAGGCCGTGCCGTGCGGCCCAGCGGCGCCAGCAGCGTTCGACCACGGCGTCGGAGTTGACCAGGGTGCCGTCCATGTCGAGCAGGACGGCCCGGACCGGCGGGGTGAGGACGGGCATCGGGGCTCCTCGGGAGACCTCGTACGAGTGTTTGTTCCTCCAGCGTACAAAGTCTACGAGAACCCGGCCGGACGGGCCGCCTCAGCCGACCAGGTGCGCGTTGACCGCGCGGGCCTCCTCGGCGAGCTCCGGCAGCTCGATCACCTCGACGCCGGCGGCGGTCAGCAGCGCGGTGCCCTGGCAGGCCGCGACGAACAGCGAGGGCTCCCGCCAGGCCACCACGACCCGGGGCACCCCGGCGGCGACGATCAGCTCCGCGCAGGGGTGCGGACGGGAGGCGCGCTGGCCGCAGGGTTCCAGGGTGGAGTAGACGGTCGCGGCGCGCAGCCGGGGGTCGCCGGCCGGGAGCTTGCCGAGCGCGGCCTCCTCGGCGTGGTTCACCGCGTCCACCTCGCGGCTGTGCCCCTCGGCCAGCACCTCGCCGTCCGCGCCGACGATCACCGCGCCGACCGAGAAGGCCGTCCGGGACGGCGGGCAGCGCTTCGACAGTTCGATCGCGCGGCGCATCCAGCGCAGGTCGGCGGCCGGGTCACTGCTGCTCATCGGGGGACTCCTTCGGGGCGTACCGCAGTAGGACGACGTCCCCCACCGTACGTGCCCCCAGCAGTCGCATCCGCCGGGCCGGGCCGCCGGGGTACGCGGCCGGGGAGAGGAAGCGCGGCGCGTCGGCCTGGCCGACCAGCAGCGGGGCGACGGCCAGCTGCAGCTCGTCGGCCAGGCCCTCGGCCAGGAACCGGGTGTGCACGCTGCCGCCGCCCTCGACCATCAGCCGGCGCACCCCGCGCGCGCCCAGGTCGTCCAGCACCGCGCCGAGCGGCACGGCCGCGCCCAGGCCGACCACCTCGGTGCCGGGTGCCCCGGCCAGCGCGGCGGCCAGCGCGGGGGCGGTGGCGTCGGTGGTGTAGGCGAGCTTGGCGCCGCCGGTGTGCCAGAACCGCAGCGCCGGGTCGAGCCGCCCGCTCGCGCTCAGGGTGACCTTCAGCGGGTACGCGGGCAGCCCGGCGGCGGTCCGGGCGGCGCGCCGTTCGGGCGAGTTGACCAGCAGCCGGGGGTTGTCGGCGCGCAGCGTCCCGCCGCCGACCAGGATCGCGTCGCTGTCGGCCCGCAGCGCGTCCACCCGGTCGAAGTCCGCGGCGTTGGAGAGCAGCAGCCGCTCGGGCGAGGCGTCGTCGAGGTGGCCGTCGATCGACACCGCGGCGCTGAGCAGGACGTGGGGGCGGGGCACGGCGGGACTCCACGGGGTCGGCGGACGGCAGCGGCTCCCACCGTACGCCCGCGCCCGCCGCACGCCCGCCGCTCCCAGCCGGGCTCGGCCGGGCTCAGGAGGGCTCAGGACGGCCGGGGCGGCACCGGCAGCGGCAGGCCGGGCAGGCCGTTGATGCTGACGGCGAGGTTCTCCTTGCCCTCGCAGTACTCGCTGAACCGGTCCTCGCCCTTGCGGTCGAAGAACTCGGCGAGCAGCGTCCGGTCGGACTGGTACTCCATGAACGGGACGGCGAAGCCGCAGGAGTCGCTGACCCGCTCGGCCCGCACCAGGATGATCGCGCGCAGCGCGGTGCCGTCCGCCGAGGGGTCGAAGCGGGCGAGCAGCTCGGCGAACCGCGGGTCGTCCCGGAACACCGGCTCGCCCCGCCCGTGCACCCGCAGCACGGTCGGCGGGCCCTCGAAGGCGCACCACATCAGGATGATCCGCCCGTTCTCCCGCAGGTGGGCGATGGTCTCGGCGTGCGAACCGCCGAAGTCCAGGTAGGCGACGGTCAGTTCGTCGAGCACGGCGAGGGTGCCGGCCCGGCCCTTGGGCGAGATGTTGAGGAACCCGTCGGCGGCCAGCGGCGCGGTGCCGACGAAGTAGACGGGCTGCTTCTCGATGAACGCGCGCAGCCTGGCATCGATGCGCTCGTAAGTCTTTCCCATGCGGAGAATTCTCCTCCCGGAAGGGCTCCGAGGGCGAGGTAATCACTCATCCGTCTTGCCATGCGAGACGACATTGTCCGAAACATGGAACGTTTTCCTATGCTGGACGGGTCGTCGAGGAACCGCCTTCGAGGGAGAGGGACTCCGCCATGCCCGCCTACACGCACGGCCACGCCGCCGCCGTCCTGCGCTCGCACCGCAGCCGCACCGCCGCCAACTCGGCCGGCTACCTGCTGCCCGAACTGCGCCCCGGGCAGAGGGTGCTGGACGTCGGCTGCGGCCCCGGCACGATCACCGCGGACCTGGCCGAACTGGTCGGCCCGGACGGCCGGGTGGTCGGCGTCGAGCCGGGCGCCGAGGTGCTGGCCGAGGCGGCCCGGCACGCCGCCGGGCGCGGGCTGGCGAACCTGTCGTACGAGGTCGCCGACGTCTACGAACTGCCTTACGCCGACGCCTCGTTCGACGTGGTGCACGCCCACCAGGTGCTGCAGCACCTGCCCGACCCGGTCGCCGCGCTGCGCGAGATGCGCCGGGTGACCGCCCCGGGCGGGGTGATCGCGGTCCGCGACTCGGACTACGCCGCGATGACCTGGTACCCGCAACTGCCCGAACTGGACGAGTGGTTGGCGCTGTACCGGCGGGTCGCCCGGATCAACGGCGGCGAGCCCGACGCCGGCCGTCGGCTGCTGGCCTGGGCCCGGGCCGCCGGACTGGCCGCCGAGCCCGGCGCCACCCTGGTTCCCTCGTCCAGCAGTTGGACCTTCGCCGACCAGGACGAGCGCGGCTGGTGGTCGGAGAGCTGGGCCGAGCGCACCACCCGCACCAGGCTGGCCGACACCGCCCTGGCCGAGGGCCTGGCCACCCCCGCCGACCTGGACCGGATCGCCGCCGGCTGGACCCGCTGGGGTGCCGACCCGGACGCCTGGTTCGCCGTGCTGCACGGTGAACTACTGGTTCGCGTAAGCTAGTTGGGAGCGCGCATCGAGTTAACGAGACGTTGACCGACCGCGTACCGCCCGGTAGCACGCACCGTCCAGCCTGGTGTCCGGACGGGCGGTCCGACCTGCCCCCCACCGGGTCGGACCGCTACCGTGTGGGCATGGACGCCGAACGCGGCCCGGAGGCCGCCCACCGGGTGGTGCGCCAGGACGACAACGGCAACCGCTTCCTGCTCGCCCGCGGCCTCGACCGCGCCCGGGCCGAGGAGTTGGCCGCCGAGTACGAGGCCCGCGGCCACAAGCAGCTCTACTGGGTCGAACCCGAGGACCCGGCGGAACCCGGAGGCCCCGGCAGCCCCGCCTGACCCCGACCGGCCCCTCCCGCCCTTCCCGCCCATCTCCCCCCTCCCGCCCCGGCCCGCCGCGTAGCGTGGCACCCGGTGCGGCGCCCGCCGCACCGGTCGCGTGCGCGAAGGAGGCCCGGTGGGCGTCGAGATCGAGCGGAAGTTCCTCGTCCGAGACGGCGCGGAGGTCCCCGCCGGGCGGGAGTCCGAAGTCCGGCAGGGCTACCTGGTGACCGGGCCGGAGGGCGCCGAGGCGCGGGTCCGGCAGCAGGGCGACGCGTGCTCGCTGACGGTCAAGCGCGGCACCGGGCTGGTCCGCGGCGAGTGGGAGACCCCGCTGGACGCCGGGCAGTTCGCCGCGCTGTGGCCCGCCACCGAGCACGCCCGGATCCACAAGACCCGCCGGATCGTCCCGCTCGGCCCCGACGAGGCCGTGGTCGACACCTACCACGGCCGGCTCGCCGGACTGCGCACCGTCGAGGTCGAGTTCGCCGACCCGGAGCGGGCCGCCGCCTTCACCCCGCCGCCCTGGTTCGGCCCCGAGGTCACCGACCGCCCCGACCTCAAGAACCAGCGCCTGGCCACCGCCACCGCCCCGCCACGCGCCTGACGCCCCCTGCCGTAGGGTCGGTGGCCGGCACGACGAGCACGAGGACGGCGATGGCAACCCTGATCGACACGGTGGCGTGGGTCCGGCTGGAGGGCGGCAGGATCCTGTGCGCCCGCCCGCGCGGCAAGGACGCCTTCTACATCCCCGGCGGCAAGCGCGAGGGCGCCGAGACCGACCTGCAGACCCTGGTCCGCGAGGTCGCCGAGGAACTCACCGTCGCCATCCGCCCCGACACCGTCAGCCACGTCGGCACCTACCAGGCCGAAGCCCACGCCCAGGCCCCCGGCACCCAGGTCAGGATGGCCTGCTACGCCGCCGACTACACCGGCACCCTCACCGCCAGCAGCGAGATCGAGGAGGTCGCCTGGTTCGGCTACGCCGACCGCGACCGCGTCCCCCCGGTCGACCAGGTCCTCTTCGACGACCTGCACCGCGACGGCCTGCTGCGCTAGGCGGGGCCCGGCACCGGAAGCGCCCGCCCTGTCCGCTCTGTACGCCAATCGGACAGACGACCCGTATGCCGGGATAGCGGTGCGATTCCCTGGGTATGGCAGAGTTCGGCAGCATTCGTCACGATCCGTGAGCCCCTGGCGGCGCGGGGTGGCGGCGGCCCGCGCCCCGGCGAGCCCGCCGGGGGCGTTCCAGCGACGGCCGGAGGCCCCGTAGGTGGCGAAGCCGGGTGGCGGCGGGGGAGAGCGGGAGGAGTCCGGCCTGCCCGCGCACGGGGCGCGGCGCGGGGCCGCGCTGCCCGGCCGGGCCGGGGCCGGGCGGGCGGCCGCCCGGGCCCGGCTGCGCCGGGGGCGGCCCGACGCGCTGCCCGGCAGCGCGCCGACGGCCGGCCCCGTCCCGCCGCCCGGCGAGCCCCGGCCGGGGGGCGCCCCGGCCCGCGGCCGGCCCGCCCGGGCGTTCCCCGGCGGGCCGGAGCCGCACCCGGGGGAGGGGCCGACCGCGCTGCACCCCAGCCGCCGCACCGAGGGCGGCAGCCTGCTGGACGTGGTCCGGGTGGCCATCGTCATCCTCGACACCTCGGGCCGGGTGGTGCTGTGGAGCCCCGCCGCCGAGGAGATGCTCGGCTGGCCCAGCGAGGTGCTGGTCGGCCGCGCCGTCGACGAGCTGATCCCCGACCCGGAGCAGGTCGCGCGCACCCGCGCCGCGCTGCACGAGACGCTGCGCCGCGGCTCCTGGCACGGCTTCACCGAGATCGCCGACCGGGACGGCCTGCCCGTCGAGGTGGAGGTCCGGCTCTCGCTGCTGGTCGACGGCGACGGCGCCCCGTACGTGCAGGCCGCGCTCACCGAGGCGGCCGCGCTGCGCGCCGTCGAACGCGACCTCGCCGTCCGGGACGCCCTGTTCGAGCAGTCGCCGCTGGGCATCGCCGTGCTGGACACCGACCTGCGCTACACCGCCGTCAACCGCACCCTGGCCGACATGAACGGCCTGCCCGCCGAGGCGCACATCGGCCGCACCACCGGCGAGACGCTGCCCGAGCGCTCCGCCGACGAGATCACCGCCGTCCAGCGCCAGGTGCTGGCCACCGGCGAGCCGGTCATCGACGTCACGCTGGCCTCCCCGGCCAGCGCCCGCTCCGGCTACCGGTCGATCTCCTACAGCCGGATGACCGACCGCTCCGGCCGGGTGCTCGGCATCTCCGGCACCGTGATGGACGTCACCGAGCGCTACCGGGCGGTCGCCAAGGTCGAGGGCGCCCGGCGCCGGCTCTCGCTGCTCAACGAGTTCGGCTCCCGGGTCGGCGACCTGCTGGACGCCTCGATGATCGCCCAGGAGCTGGCCGGCGCGGTCGTCCCGCGGCTCGCCGACTACGCCGGGGTGATCCTGCTGCAGGCCGTCGCGCACGGCGACGACCTGCCCCGGCACGGCCACGACCGGCGCACCTCGCTGCTGCAGCTCGGCGTCGCCGCGATCCGGCAGGCCCCCGCCGTGGAGACCATGCTGCGGCACGGCGCCCGGATCACCTTCGAGGAGGACTCGGTCTTCGGCCGGGTGCTGCGCAGCGGCGTCCCCGAACTGCTCTCCGGCGGCAACGGCGCCGACGAGCTGTCCTTCCCCGGCGACCCCAAGGTCGAGGCCGCCCGCGAACTCGGCGTGCACTCCCGGCTGGTGGTCCCGCTGCGGGCCCGCGGCATCGTGATCGGCCTGCTGGTGGTCAGCCGGGCCGGCTACCGCGAGGGCTTCGACCGCGACGACCTCGCCTTCACCGTCGAACTCGCCGACCGGGCCGGCAGCTCCCTCGACAACGCCCGCCTCTACGCCCGCGAGCGCACCGCCGCCCTCACCCTGCAGCGCACCCTGCTGCCCCAGCAGGTCCCGCAGCCCACCGGCGTCGAGGTCGCCTACCGGTACGTGCCCGGCTCCAGCGGCACCGAGGTCGGCGGCGACTGGTTCGACGTCATCCCGCTGCCCGGCGACCGCACCGCCCTGGTGGTCGGCGACGTGATGGGCCACGGCCTGCGCGCCGCCGCCACGATGGGCCGGCTGCGCACCGCCGTCCGGGTGCTGGCCGCCCTCGACCTCGCCCCCGAGGTCGTCCTGCGGCACGTGCACGAGCTCGCCGACGACCTCGCCCAGGGCCCGGACGAGGCGCTGCTCGCCACCTGCGTCTACGCGGTCTTCGACCCCGCCCGGCGCAGCCTGACCGTCACCAAGGCCGGCCACATCCCGCCGGTCCTGGTGGTCCCCGGCGCCGACGCCGAGCCGGCCCGCTCCGGCGGCCCGCTCCCCGGCGGCGCCGGACAGGTGCTCGACCTGCCCTCCGGCGCGCCGCTCGGCGTCGGCGGGGTGCCGTTCGAGTCGATCGAGATGCGGATCCCGGACGGCAGCCTGCTGGCCCTGTGCACCGACGGGCTGGTCGAGTCCCGGGACAAGGACCTGGACGTGGGACTGGGGAGGTTGATCACCGTGCTGGAACAGCCGTACGCCTCGATCCAGCAGGCGTGCGAGGCCGTCCTCGCCACCATGGAGCAGGGCCGCGAGCCCGACGACGTGGCCCTGCTGCTGGCCCGGCTCGGCCAGGGCCGGGCCGAGGAGCCCACCGCCGGCTGGACGCTGCCCGCCGAACCGACCGCGGTCTCCCGGGCCCGCCGGCTGGTCCGCGGCACCCTGGCCGACTGGGGCGCCGAGGAGCTCACCGACACCGCCGAACTGCTGGTCAGCGAACTCGTCACGAACGCCGTCCGGTACGCCAGCGCCCCGATCGGCGTCCGGCTGACCCTCGGCGAATTGCTGCTGGTCGAGATCTCCGACCCGCTGCCCGACCCGCCCCGGGAGCGCCACGCCGGGGCCGGCGACGAGGGCGGCCGCGGCCTCGAACTCGTCCGCAGGCTCGCCCTGCGCTGGGGGACCAGGGCCGAGGGACTGGGCAAAGTCGTCTGGTTCGAGCTCCCGAACTCGGAGGTTCAACTACCCGATTCGATGTTGTGACGTTGAAGGGCGTGTGCGCCCGTGCCCGAATGATGAATACTCGGACATCGAATACTCGGTCTTCTCGACACCGGATGGGCGCGGGTTGGAGGGGTCGGTCCGTTGAACAGCTTCCCGGCACGGAACGTGACGCACGGCAGCGGCGGTCATGCCGCGGTGCCGGAACAGCCGGGTGCCCCGACGACCCCCGCCCCGCTGCCGCTCGGCTGGGGACAGGGCGCCTCGGGCACCATCTACGACTACATCAGGGTCGCGACCTTCGCGATCGGGGCCGACGGGCGGATCGCCCAGTGGAGCGACCGGGCCGCCGAGTTCTTCGGCGTCCCCGCCTCCGAGGCGGTCGGCGCCGACCCGATCACCGCGTTCATCCCGCGCGAGCTGTGGCAGCGCGGCCGGGCCCGGCTGGAACGCATCCTGTCCGGCGAGGAGTGGGTCGGCACCGCCCCCTACCGGGACCTCTCCGGCGCCGAGAGCCTCGCCGAGGTCTACGCGATGCCCGCCAGCGCCGACGGCTCCGCCACCTGCCTGGCCGTCGACCTCGGCCGGCTGCGCGCCATCGAGACCGACCTGGCCGCCTCCGAGGCGGTCATCGGCCAGACCCCCACCGGCTTCTTCCTGTTCGACACCGACCTCAAGCTGCAACGCGTCAACGCCGCCTTCGCGGCCGGCGTCGGTCGCAGCCCCACCGCCCTCCAGGGCCTCGCCCCCGGCGACGTGTTCCGCCCCTCCGACGCCGACCGGCTGCTGCTCGCCCTGCGCAAGGTCCTCACCGGCCAGGAGTCCGTCCTCGACCTGCGGCTGTCCGGCCCGGTCCGGGCCGCCCGCACCGGCGCCGGCCGCGACGAGGACCAGCGCACCTGGGCCGTCTCGCTGTACCGGCTCACCGCCGCCGGCGGCCGCCCGATCGGCGTGGCCGGCCAGGTCCAGGACGTCACCAGCCGGCACATCGCCGAACGCGAGGCGGCCGGCGTGCGCCGCAGCCTCGCCCTGCTGAACGAGGCGTCCACCCACATCGGCTCCACCCTCGACCTGGAGACCACCGCCAAGGAACTGCTCGACGTGATCGTCCCGCAGTTCTGCGACGTCGCCACCGTCGACCTCTACACCGCGCTGCTCACCGGCGACGCCGCCCCGCTCAGCGCCAACCCGGAGAGCGGCGAACTGCGCCGGGTCGCCGTCTCCAGCGTGGTCGGCAACGCCCCGTCCGTGCTCGGCAGCGAGCGCGCCGGCGTCCGGGTCGCCGAGGCCGGCGGCACACTCTGCTACCCGCCGCGCTCCCCGCACGCCCGCGCGCTGCGCACCGGCCGCAGCGTCGTCCCGCAGCCCGGCCCCGACCCGCTGCTGCGCTCCACCCTGGTGGTGCCGCTGGTCGCCCGCGACCAGGTGCTCGGCCTGGTCCAGCTCTCCCGGGCGATCGGCAGCGAGCCGTTCGACGCCCGCGAGGTCGCGATCGCCGAGGAGCTGGTCGCCCGGGCCGCCGTCTGCGTCGACAACGCCCGGCTCTACCGCCGCGAGCACGAGCGCGCGCTGATCCTGCAGCGCAGCCTGCTGCCCCCCGGCAACCCGGCCGCCTCCGGCCTGGAGATCGCCCGCCGCTACCTGCCCAGCAACAACAACACCGAGGTCGGCGGCGACTGGTTCGACGTCATCCCGCTGCCCGGCAGCCGCACCGCGCTGGTGATCGGCGACGTGATGGGCCGCGGCCTGCGCGCCGCCGTCGCGATGGGCCAACTCCGCACCGCCGTCCGCACCCTGGCGATGCTCGACCTCGACCCCGAGGAGGTGCTCTCCGCCCTCGACGAGATCGCCCGCGGCCTCGGCAACGACGAGGACCCGGACCGCTCCAACGCCGAGGTCTACCTCGCCACCTGCGTGTACGCCGTCTACGACGCGGTCAAACAGCGCTGCACCTTCGCCAACGCCGGGCACCTCCCGCCGGTCCTGCTCGCCCCCGGGCAGGGCGCCCGCACCATCACCGTGCCGCCCGGCCTGCCGCTCGGCGTCGGCGGCGAACCGTTCGAGGAGGTCACCGTCGACCTGCCGGAGGGCGCCGTGCTGGCCCTCTACACCGACGGCCTGGTGGAGTCCCGCAAGCACCAGCTCGACGAGGGCATCGACGCCTTCCGGGCCGCGCTGGAGGCCGGCTCCGAGCGGATCGAGGAACTCTGCGACCAGGTGCTGGACGAGCTCAACCCGCACCACGGCGAGGACGACATCGCCCTGCTGATGGCCAAGGTCAAGGCCCTGCCCAAGGGCTCGGTCGGCGACTGGCGGTTCCCCTCCGAGCCGACCTCGGTCGCCAAGGCCCGCGAGGCCGCCTGCGGCTGGCTGCTGGAACGCGGCCTGGACGACCTGGTCGACACCTCCGAGCTGCTGGTCAGCGAACTGGTCACCAACGCGCTGCGGCACGGCCGCGGCGAGATCCGGCTCCGGCTGCTGCGCGACAAGACCATGGTCTGCGAGGTCTGGGACGACGCCTACGCGCAGCCGCGCCAGCGCCGCGCCCAGGAGACCGACGAGGGCGGCCGCGGCCTCCAGCTGGTCTCCCTGCTGGCCGAGCGCTGGGGCAGCCGGCGCACCCCCAAGGGCAAGATCGTCTGGTTCGAGCTCTCGCTCTAGGCCCGCGCGCCGCCGGCCCGGCGGCTCGCACAGCGCCCCGGGACGGTGGTGCGTACGGGAAGGAGCGGGGCCCGGTGGTGATGTCCACCGCCCCGACGCGGCCCGTTTCGGCTCCATTGGGCCGTTCCCCGTACGATGGGAAGAAGCCGAGGCATGTGCCGTGCCCGGTGGGTGGACCGGTGAATGCTGACGCGGGCCGGGCACCGTGACCCACGATTCCGGGAGAATCAGCGCCGCATGCCCACGCGCAACGACATTCGTAACGTCGCCATCGTCGCCCACGTCGACCACGGCAAGACCACCCTGGTCGACGCCATGCTGAAGCAGGCCGGCGCCTTCGCCGCCCACCAGCAGCTCGACGACCGGATGATGGACTCGAACGACCTGGAGCGCGAGAAGGGCATCACCATTCTCGCGAAGAACACCGCGGTCAAGTACCACCCCAAGGACGGTGGCGCGCCGATCACGATCAACATCATCGACACCCCCGGCCACGCCGACTTCGGTGGCGAGGTCGAGCGCGGCCTGTCGATGGTGGACGCGGTCGTCCTGCTGGTCGACGCCTCCGAGGGCCCGCTGCCGCAGACCCGCTTCGTGCTGCGCAAGGCGCTCTCCGCCCGCCTGCCCGTCATCCTGTGCATCAACAAGACCGACCGTCCGGACGCTCGGATCGACGAGGTCATCAACGAGACCTACGACCTGTTCCTGGACCTGGACGCGGACGAGGACCAGATCGAGTTCCCGATCGTCTTCGCCTGCGCCCGTGACGGCGTCGCCTCGCTGACCAAGCCCGAGAACGGCACCGTCCCGGCGGACTCGGAGAACCTGGAGCCGTTCTTCTCCACCATCCTGGAGCACGTCCCGGCCCCGGTCTACGACGAGAACGCCCCGCTGCAGGCGCACGTCACCAACCTGGACGCCGACAACTTCCTCGGCCGCATCGCGCTCCTCCGGGTCGAGCAGGGCGAGCTGCGCAAGGGCCAGACGGTGGCCTGGATCAAGCGCGACGGCTCGATCCAGAACGTCCGGATCTCCGAGCTGCTGATGACCGAGGCGCTCACCCGCAAGCCGGCCGAGGTGGCCGGCCCCGGTGACATCTGCGCCGTCGCCGGCATCGGCGACATCATGATCGGCGAGACCCTGGCCGACACCGAGAACCCGATCGCGCTGCCGCTGATCACGGTCGACGAGCCGGCCATCTCGATGACCATCGGCACCAACACCTCGCCGCTGGTCGGCAAGGGCGGCTCCGGCAAGGGCGCCGACGCGAAGTCCAGCAGCAAGGTGGACCGCAAGGTGACGGCCCGCCAGGTGAAGGACCGCCTGGACCGCGAGCTGATCGGCAACGTCTCGCTCCGCGTCCTGGAGACCGAGCGCCCGGACGCCTGGGAGGTGCAGGGCCGCGGTGAGCTGGCGCTGGCCATCCTGATCGAGACCATGCGCCGCGAGGGCTTCGAGCTGACCGTCGGCAAGCCGCAGGTGGTCACCCGCGAGGTCAACGGCAAGACCCACGAGCCGGTCGAGCGCCTCACCGTGGACGTCCCCGAGGAGCACATGGGCGCCGTCACGCAGCTCATGGGCGTCCGCAAGGGCCGGATGGACAACATGTCCAACCACGGCTCGGGCTGGGTCCGGATGGAGTTCGTGGTGCCGTCCCGCGGCCTGATCGGCTTCCGCACCGAGTTCCTCACCGGCACCCGCGGCACCGGCATCGCGCACTCGATCCACGAGGGCTACGAGCCGTGGTTCGGCACCCTGACGACCCGCAACAACGGTTCGCTGGTCGCCGACCGCTCCGGCGTGGTCACCGCCTTCGCGATGACCAACCTGCAGGAGCGCGGCGTGCTGTTCTGCGACCCGGGCACCGAGGTGTACGAGGGCATGATCGTCGGTGAGAACTCGCGCGCCGACGACATGGACGTGAACATCACCAAGGAGAAGAAGCTCACCAACATGCGTTCCTCGAACGCCGACGTGGCGGAGTCCATCGTGCCGCCGCGCAAGCTCTCGCTGGAGCAGTCGCTGGAGTTCTGCCGCGAGGACGAGTGCATCGAGGTGACCCCGGAGACCGTGCGCATCCGCAAGGTCGTCCTGGACGCCAAGGACCGCGGCCGCACCGCCTCGCGCGCCAAGAAGGGCTGACACCCGCCCGGCAGCACCCTGTTCGGCCGACCGGCCGGCGTCCTCGCGGACGCCGGCCGGTCGTGTTTCCGGTGACGTTCGGTCACCGGGCGGCGGGCGCCGGACGTTCGTTAATCGGACGTCACTGATCGTCATCCGTGACAACTGTCCGTTTCGCCCATGTCTGCGTATGTCTTGTATGTCCGTTTTCTGGGATTCATCCATCGTTCATGTGACCAAATTGAAATCCGGAATGGTCATTTCCGTATCCGTGAGTGACCGATAGTGGGTGCAGTCGAGCTCGGGTCGAGGCTCCTGCGCAGGGGTGCGCGCCAGGCCGCGAGTGATCTGCAACACGATTTCAGGAGGCACACCCATGCGCGGTGCCAGCCAGGCCAAGTGGGTTGTCGCGGCCGTCGCGGTCGCCCTCGCCGCTACCGCTTGCGGCAGTGGCGGCTCGTCCAGCGGCTCCACCGGTGGCGGGGCGTCCAACGCCCAGGGCACGTTCAGCTACCAGAGCACCGAGCCGCAGAACCCGCTCCAGCCGGCGAACGCCATGGAGGTCGGCGGCGGCCGTGTCATCAAGACCCTGTTCAAGGGCCTGGTGGACTACGACCCCAGCAACGGCCAGCTCCGCAACCAGGTCGCCGAGAAGATCGAGACCACGGACGCGCAGAACTACACCGTCACCCTGAAGTCCGGCTGGACCTTCCACGACGGCACCCCGGTGACCGCCAAGTCCTTCGTGGACGCCTGGAACTGGTCGGCCAACGTCAAGAACAACCAGATCAACTCCGACTGGTTCTCCGACATCCAGGGCTACGCGGACGTCCACCCGGACGAGGGCGACCCGAAGGCCACCACGATGTCCGGCCTCAAGGTCGTCGACGACACCCACTTCACCATCGCGCTGGACGGCCCGGTCTCGTACTTCGAGTACAAGCTCGGCTACACCGCCTTCTCGCCGCTGCCCGACGCCTTCTTCACCGACCCGGCGAAGTACGGCCAGTCGCCGATCGGCAACGGCCCCTACAAGTTCGTCTCGTGGGAGCACAACAAGGCGATCACCGTCGCCGCGAACGACAAGTACGCGGGCGTCGACAAGCCGAAGAACGGCGGCATCGTCTTCAAGAACTACTCGCAGGCCGACGCCGCGTACAAGGACCTGATCTCGGACAACCTGGACGTGCTGGACCAGGTCGACCCGAGCGACCTGGCCTCGTACAAGACCGACCTGGGCGACCGCGCCGTCGACCAGGCGCAGGGCGCCATCCAGTCGATCTCCTTCTCGCTGTACCAGGCCGACTGGAAGCCGGAGAACCTGGCCAAGGTCCGCCAGGGCCTGTCGATGGCGATCGACCGCGACACCATCACCAAGACGGTGCTCAACGGCTCCCGCCAGCCCGCCAACTCCTGGGTCGCCCCGGGCGCGATGGGCTACAAGGACAACACCTGCGGCGAGGCCTGCACCTACAACCCGGAGAAGGCCAAGCAGCTGGTCACCGAGGGTGGCGGCGTTCCCGGCAACAAGATCACCGTCCTGTACAACGCCGACGGCGGCCACAAGGAGTGGGTGGACGCGGTCTGCAACTCCATCCGCCAGGCGACCGGCGTCGAGTGCGTCGGCGACGCCAAGCCGGACTTCAAGACCGCGCGTGACCTGATCAAGAACAAGAAGGTCAACGGTCTGATGCGCACCGGCTGGGTGCAGGACTACCCGCTGAACGCGAACTTCCTGCGCGACGTGTACGGCACCGGCGCCGCGGCCAACGACGGCGGCTACTCCAGCCCCGAGTTCGACCGCCTGGCGGGCGAGGCCGACAAGGCCACCTCGGTGGAGAAGACCGCCGAGCTGTACCAGCAGGCCGAGGCCCAGCTGGCCAAGGACATGCCGGCCATCCCGCTCTGGTACTACAAGACCACCGCCGGTTACTCGAAGAACGTGCAGAACGTGAAGTACGACTCCTTCGGTGACCCGGTCTTCACCCAGGTCGAGGTCAAGCAGAAGTAACCGAGCAGGCACCGCGCGGCTCGAACAGACACGGCCGGTGCCGTGCCCCGCCCCACCGGGCGGCCCGGCACCGGCCGTTGTCACGTCCAGAACTCTGACACCGGGACCGATCAGTCCGTCAGAGCAGTCAATTGGAGGCACGATGGGGCGCTACGTCGCGAGGCGACTGCTCCAGATGATCCCGGTGTTCCTGGGCACGGTCACGATCATCTTCTTCATGACCCGCATGCTGCCGGGTGACCCCGCGGCGGCGATGTGGGGCGACAAGGCGGCCGACCCGGCCCAGCTCGCCGCGTTCAAGCACGACATGGGACTCGACGTCTCCAAGTGGCAGCAGTACCTCAACTACATGGGGAACCTGTTCACCGGCGACTTCGGCAAGACCATGAGCGGCCGCCAGGTCACCGACGTCATCGGCGAGGCCCTCCCGGTCACCGTCCGACTGGCGCTGCTGGCCTTCGTGTTCGAGCTGGTCCTCGGCGTCGCGATCGGCCTGTTCGCCGGCCTGCGCCGCGGCAAGGCCTTCGACAAGTCCTCCCTGGTGCTGACGCTGCTGCTGATCTCCATCCCGGTGCCGGTGCTCGGCTTCGTGTTCCAGAACGTCTTCGCGATCCAGCTCGGCTGGATCACCCCGACCGTCCAGGACTCGATGAACCTGGGCCAGCTGATCCTGCCCGCCATCGTGCTCGGCTCGATCTCGCTCGCCTACGTGGCCCGCCTGACCCGGACCTCCATCGCGGAGAACCTGAAGGCCGACTACATGCGCACCGCGGTCGCCAAGGGCCTGCCCAAGCGCAAGGTCATCGGCACCCACCTGATGCGCAACTCGATGATCCCGGTGGTGACCTTCCTGGGCACCGACCTCGGCGCCCTGATGGGCGGCGCGATCGTCACCGAGGGCATCTTCAACGTCAAGGGCGTCGGCAACGCGCTGTACCACGCCATCAACCTCAACGAGGGCGCGACCGTCTCCGGTTTCGTCGTCGTGCTGGTGCTGGTCTACCTGGTCGCCAGCCTGCTCGTCGACCTGCTCTACGCGGTCCTGGACCCGAGGATCCGGTATGCCTGAACTGATCGAGAAGCCCGCCCCTTCGGGAGAGAACGCCATCCCCGCCCAGCGAGGGCCGGCCGACGCCGGGGCGAAGGCCGAGAAGCCGCGCAGCCTGGGCCTGGACGCCTGGCACGACCTGCGCAAGCGCCCGGTCTTCCTCATCTCGGCGGTGCTGATCCTGCTGCTGGTGCTGTTCGCGATCGCCCCCAGCCTGTTCACCTCGGTGGACCCGCGCGCCGGCGACCTGCGCAACCACTACCTGACCAAGCCGAGCTACCTGCACTTCTTCCAGGCGGACTGGTTCGGCTACGACGGCCAGGGCCGGTCGATCTACGCCCGGATGATCTACGGCGCCCGCGCCTCGGTGGTCGTCGGCATCTGCGTCACCGCCGGCGTCACCGTCCTGGGCGGCCTGCTCGGCATGGTGGCCGGCTACTACGGCGGCTGGGTCGACACGATCGTCTCCCGCTTCACCGACATGGTCTTCGGCATCCCGCTGCTGCTCGGCGCCCTGGTCATGCTGAACGCCTTCCAGGTCCGCACGGTCTGGTCGGTGGTCTTCGCCCTGGTGGTCCTCGGCTGGACCCAGATGACCCGCGTGATGCGCGGCTCGGTGATCACCGTCAAGCAGGCCGACTACGTGACGGCCGCGAAGGCGCTCGGCGCCGGCACCGGCCGGATCATGTTCAAGCACATCCTGCCGAACGCGATCGCCCCGGTGATCGTGGTCGCCACCATCGCGCTGGGCGGCTACATCGCCACCGAGGCCACGCTGAGCTTCCTCGGCATCGGCCTGCAGGACCCGACCATCTCCTGGGGCATCGACATCAACTCGGCCCAGAAGGTGATCCGGCAGGCGCCGTTCGCGCTGTTCTTCCCGGCAGGCATGCTCAGCGTCACCGTGCTGGCCTTCATCATGCTCGGCGACGCGGTGCGCGACGCCCTCGACCCGAAGCTGCGCTGAGAGAGGCGGCCGCATCATGACCACCGCAGTCGAAAAGACCACCGCCACCGCCGGCGACCGCCTGGCCCCCGGCACCCCGCTGCTCGAAGTCCGCGACCTGCACGTCGAGTTCAAGACCCGGGACGGCGTCGCCAAGGCCGTCAACGGCGTCAACTACTCGGTCGCGGCCGGCGAGACGCTCGCCGTCCTCGGTGAGTCGGGCTCCGGCAAGTCCGTCACCGCGCAGACGATCATGGGCATCCTGGACATGCCCCCCGGCCGGATCACCTCCGGCGAGATCATGTTCCGCGGCCAGGACATGCTGAAGATGTCCAACGAGGAGCGCCGGAGGATCCGCGGCCGCAAGATCGCGATGATCTTCCAGGACGCGCTCTCCTCGCTCAACCCGGTGCTCACCGTCGGCTACCAGCTCGGCGAGATGTTCCGGGTGCACCAGGGCGCCTCCAAGAAGGAGGCGAAGGCCAAGGCGATCGAGCTGATGGACCGGGTGCGGATCCCGGCCGCCAAGGAGCGGGTGGGGGACTACCCGCACCAGTTCTCCGGCGGCATGCGGCAGCGCATCATGATCGCGATGGCGCTGGCCCTGGAGCCGGACCTGATCATCGCGGACGAGCCGACCACGGCGCTGGACGTGACCGTCCAGGCGCAGGTGATGGACCTGCTCGCCGAGCTGCAGGCCGAGTACCACATGGGCCTGATCCTGATCACCCACGACCTCGGCGTGGTCGCCGACGTGGCCGACAAGATCGCCGTGATGTACGCGGGCCGGATCGTCGAGACCGCCCCCGTGCACGAGCTGTACGCCCGCCCCGCCCACCCGTACACCGAGGGCCTGCTCCGGTCGATCCCGCGACTGGACCAGAAGGGCGAGGAGCTCTACGCGATCAAGGGCCTGCCGCCCAACCTCTACAAGGTCCCGGCCGGCTGCGCGTTCAACCCGCGCTGCGACGCCGCCACCGACCTGTGCCGCACCGAGGTCCCCGCCCTGCACCAGGTCACCGACCGGGAGGGCGCGGAGCTCGCCGGGCGCAAGAGCGCCTGCCACCTCTGGAAGGAGACCCTCCATGGCTGAGCAGCCCATCCTGGAGGTCCGCGACCTGGTCAAGCACTACCCGCTGACCCAGGGCATCCTCTTCAAGAAGCAGGTCGGCGCGGTCAAGGCCGTCGACGGCGTCTCCTTCACCCTGCGCAAGGGCGAGACGCTCGGCATCGTCGGCGAGTCCGGCTGCGGCAAGTCGACCCTCGCCAAGGTCCTGATGAACCTGGAGCGGGCGACCGCCGGCCAGGTCCTCTACAAGGGCGAGGACATCTCCCGGCTGTCCGGCGCCGCCCTCAAGGCCGTCCGCCGCAACATCCAGATGGTGTTCCAGGACCCGTACACCTCGCTCAACCCGCGGATGACGGTCGGCGACATCATCGGCGAGCCGTACGAGATCCACCCCGAGGTCGCGCCGAAGGGCGACCGCCGCAAGGCGGTGCAGGACCTGCTGGACGTCGTGGGCCTCAACCCGGAGTACATCAACCGGTACCCGCACCAGTTCTCCGGCGGCCAGCGCCAGCGCATCGGCATCGCCCGCGGCCTCGCGCTCAAGCCCGAGGTCATCATCTGCGACGAGCCGGTCTCGGCGCTGGACGTGTCGGTGCAGGCGCAGGTGATCAACCTGCTGGAGCAGCTGCAGCAGGACTTCGAGCTCTCCTACATGTTCATCGCGCACGACCTGTCGATCGTCCGGCACATCTCCGACCGGGTCGGCGTGATGTACCTCGGCAAGATGGTCGAGATCGGCACCGACCTGGAGATCTACGACCACGCCACCCACCCGTACACCCAGGCGCTGCTCTCCGCGGTGCCGGTGCCGGACCCGGCCGACCGGGAGAAGCGCGAGCGGATCATCCTCTCCGGCGACATCCCCTCGCCGGCCAACCCGCCGTCCGGCTGCCGGTTCCGGACCCGGTGCTGGAAGGCGCAGGAGCGCTGCGCGACCGAGGTGCCGCTGCTGGCCGTCCCCGCGCCGCTGGCCGGCGGCGCCCGGCACGACTCGGCCTGCCACTTCGCGGCGGAGCGGGAGACCGCGGCGGCCTGACGGCCGAAGCTCCGACAGGGTCGCGACGCGGGCGGTGAACTGACGCCCCGTCGCGGCCCTGCCGCGTCCCCGCCGCCGGGCGCCCTCCCCCGTCCGGCCCTACTGCGGTCGCGTCGTGGCGGCGGGCCCCTTCTCATGAGGTGAGATGCGTCATACACCCCTGAGGAGGAAGCTCCATGCCTGCAGGCACCCGCGTGCGCTGGGCTGTTGTCAGTGCGACGTCCGTGGCCCTGGTGGCCACGGGTTGTGGCAGTAGCGGCAGCGGCTCCGGCGGCGGCTCGTCCGACACCAGCAAGACCTTCACCTACCAGAGCAGCGAGCCGCAGAACCCGCTGCAGCCGGCCAACGCCAACGAGACCGGCGGCGGACGCATCGTGCAGAACCTGTTCAAGGGGCTGGCCGACTACGACCCGTCCAACGGCAAGCTGCGGATGCAGGTCGCGGACAAGATCGACACCAGCGACGCGCAGAACTACACCGTCACGCTGAAGTCGGGCTGGACCTTCCACGACGGCACGCCGGTGACCGCGAAGAGCTTCGTGGACGCCTGGAACTGGGCGGCCAACACCAACAACAACCAGATCAACAGCTCCTGGTTCGCCGACATCGAGGGCTACAAGGACATCCACCCGGAGAGCGGCTCGCCGACCACCGACAAGATGTCCGGCCTGGCCGTCCAGGACGACACGCACTTCACCATCAAGCTGTACAACAAGGTCTCGTACTTCCCGTTCAAGCTGGGGTACGTGGCCTTCTCGCCGCTCCCGGAGGGCTTCTACAAGGACCCGGCGGGCTACGGGCAGAAGCCGGTCGGCAACGGGCCCTACGAGTTCGTCAGCTGGGACCACAACTCGCAGGTGGTCACCAAGACCTTCGCCAACTACCAGGGCGTGGACAAGCCGAAGAACGGCGGTGTCGTCTTCAAGATGTACACCACCTCCGAGGCCGCCTACGCGGACCTGCAGTCGAACAACCTGGACGTGATGGACCAGGTGCCGCCGTCGGCGCTGGCGAACTACAAGAACGACCTGGGCGACCGGGCCATCGACGCCCCGCAGGGCGCGATCCAGAACATCGGCTTCACCCTCTACCAGGCCGACTGGCAGGGCCAGGACAAGAACAAGGTCCGGCAGGGCCTGTCGATGGCGATCGACCGCGACACCATCACCAAGACGGTGCTGCAGAACTCGCGCAAGCCCGCCAGCGCCTGGGTCGCCGAGGGCGTCGACGGCTACAAGGCCGGCACCTGCGGCGACTTCTGCACGTACAACGCGGACAAGGCCAAGCAGCTGATCACCGAGGGCGGCGGCGTCCCCGGCAACGCCATCAAGATCACGTACAACGCGGACGGCGGCCACAAGGAGTGGGTCGACGCGGTCTGCAACTCGATCCGGCAGGCCACCGGGGTGAACTGCACCGGCGACCCGAAGACCGACTTCAAGACCGCCCGCGCGGCGATCACCGGCCACCAGATCAACGGCCTGTTCCGCACCGGCTGGGTGCAGGACTACCCGCTGAACGCCAACTTCCTGGCCGACGTCTACCGCACCGGCGCGGCCTCGAACGACACCGGCTACTCCAGCCCGGAGTTCGACAAGCTCGCCAACGAGGCCGACCAGGCCGCGTCCGTCGAGGACACCGCGACCGGCTACCAGAAGGCCGAGGCGCAGCTGGCGATCGACATGCCGGCCATCCCGCTCTGGTACTACCGGACCAACTCCGGCTTCTCCACCAAGGTGCAGAACGTCGCGTTCGACTCCTTCGGCAACCCGGCCTGGACCCAGGTCGAGGTCAAGGGCTGACCTGCCCGGAACCGGCCCCGTCCTCCCCGCACGGAGGGCGGGGCTCCGGTACTACGTCACCCCTTCGGAGGGAGGGCTCCCATGGGCCACTACGTGCTACGCCGCGTGCTCCAGATGATCCCGGTGTTCTTCGGGGCCACGCTGCTGATCTTCCTGATGGTGTACAGCCTGCCGGGCGACCCGATCGCCGCGATGTTCGGCGACAAGGCGGCCGACCCGGCGACCGTGGCCAACCTGCGGCACCAGTACTACCTCGACCAGCCGCTGTGGAAGCAGTACCTGCACTACATGAACAACATCTTCCACCTGGACTTCGGCACCAGCTTCACCGGCCGCCCGGTCTCCGAGATCATGGCGGACGCCTTCCCGGTCACCATCCGGCTCGCCCTGGTCGCCTTCTTCTTCGAGATCGTGATCGGCCTGCCGCTCGGCCTGATCGCCGGCCTCTACCGCGGCAGCGTCGCGGACACCCTGGTGCTGGTGCTCACCCTGATCGTCATCTCGATCCCGGTGTTCGTGCTCGGCTACATCGCCCAGACGATCTTCGCGATCAACCTGGGCTGGGTCACCCCGACCGTCCAGGACTCCAAGGACATCACCCAGTTGATCCTGCCCGGCCTGGTGCTGGCCTCGCTGTCGCTGGCCTACGTGGCCCGGCTCACCCGCACCTCGATCGGCGAGAACCTGCGGGCCGACTACATGCGCACCGCGGTGGCCAAGGGCCTGCCCCGGCCGACCATCATCGGGCGGCACCTGCTGCGCAACTCGCTGATCCCGGTGGTGACCTTCCTGGGCACCGACCTCGGCGCGCTGATGGGCGGCGCGATCGTCACCGAGGGCATCTTCAACATCGCCGGCGTCGGCAACGTCCTCTACCGGGCGATCAACCAGAAGGAAGGCCCGACGGTGGTCGGCATCGTCACCGTGCTGGTGCTGGTGTACCTGGTGGCCAGCCTGGTCGTCGACCTGCTGTACGCCGTCCTGGACCCGAGGATCCGCTATGCCTGACCGGAACGGGGACATCCCCGACGACCACGACCCGCTGCGGAACATCCAGCCGACCGACAGCGACCACCTGGACTACGCGGGCCAGCAGGGCATGGCGGTCGAGCAGCAGACGCTGATCGAACCGGACCCGGTCAAGCGGGAGCAGGCCCGCAGCCTGTGGGGCGACGCCTGGCGGGACCTGCGCAAGCGGCCGACCTTCCTCATCTCGGCGGTGCTGATCGTGCTGCTGGTGGTCATCGCGATCTGGCCCGGCCTGTTCACCGACACCGACCCGCGGGCCGCCGACCTGACCAAGGACTACCTGCGCAAGCCCGACTACACCGACTTCTTCGGGGCCGGCTGGTTCGGCTACGACGGCCAGGGCCGGTCGATCTACGCCCGGGTGCTGTACGGGGCCCGGGCCTCGATCACGGTCGGCATCTGCGTCACCCTGGCGGTCACCGTCCTGGGCGGGCTGGCCGGGATGACGGCCGGGTTCTTCGGCGGCTGGATCGACGCGGTGATCTCCCGGGTCACCGACATCTTCTTCGGCATCCCGCTGCTGCTCGGCGCCCTGGTGCTGCTGAACGCCTTCGCCACCCGCAACGTGTGGTCCGTGGTGATCGCGCTGGCCTTCCTCGGCTGGACCCAGCTGGCCCGCGTCATGCGCGGCTCGGTGATCACCGTCAAGCAGTCCGACTACGTGGTCGCCGGACGGGCGCTCGGCGCCGGCACCGGGCGGCTGATGTTCCGGCACATCCTGCCGAACGCGATCGCCCCGGTGATCGTGGTCGCCACCATCGCGCTCGGCGGCTACATCACCGCGGAGGCCACGCTGAGCTTCCTCGGCATCGGCCTGCAGGACCCGACCATCTCCTGGGGCGTGGACATCTCCTCCGCCCAGAAGGTGATCCGGCAGGCGCCGTTCGCCCTGTTCTTCCCGGCCGCCGCGCTCTCCGTCACCGTGCTGGCCTTCATCATGCTGGGCGACGCGGTGCGCGACGCCCTCGATCCGAAGCTGCGCTGAGCGAGGGGAAAGGCACCATGACCACCGCCGCCGACCAGGCCCGCACGGCCCGCGAGGAACCCTTCACCGGGCCGCTGCTGGACGTGCGGGACCTGCACGTCGAGTTCAAGACCCGGGAAGGCGTCGCCAGGGCCGTCAACGGCGTCAACTACACCGTCAGCGCCGGGGAGACGCTCGCCGTCCTCGGCGAGTCCGGCTCCGGGAAGTCCGTCACCGCGCAGGCCATCATGGGCATCCTGGACATGCCGCCGGCCAGCATCCCCAAGGGCGAGATCCTGTACCGCGGCCGGGACATGCTCACGATGGGGAAGGACGAGCGCCGGAAGATCCGCGGCCAGAAGATCGCGATGATCTTCCAGGACGCGCTCTCCTCGCTCAACCCGGTGCTCACCGTCGGCCACCAGCTCGGCGAGATGTACCGCAAGCACCGCGGCGACAGCCGCAAGGACGCCAAGGCCAAGGCGATCGAGCTGATGGACCGGGTGCGGATCCCGGCCGCCAAGGAGCGCGTCGGCGACTACCCGCACCAGTTCTCCGGCGGCATGCGGCAGCGCATCATGATCGCGATGGCGCTGGCCCTGGAGCCGGACCTGATCATCGCGGACGAGCCGACCACCGCGCTGGACGTCACCGTCCAGGCCCAGGTGATGGACCTGCTCGCCGAACTGCAGGCCGAGTACCACATGGGCCTGATCCTGATCACCCACGACCTCGGCGTGGTCGCCGACGTGGCCGACAAGATCGCCGTGATGTACGCGGGCCGGATCGTCGAGACCGCCCCCGTGCACGAGCTCTACGCCCGCCCCGCCCACCCGTACACCCGCGGGCTGCTGGACTCCATCCCGCGGCTCGACCAGAAGGGCCAGGAGCTCTTCGCGATCAAGGGCCTGCCGCCCAACCTGCTGCGGATCCCGCCGGGCTGCGCGTTCAACCCGCGCTGCCCGCGGGCCCAGGCGGTCTGCCGGCAGGACGTGCCGCCGCTGGAGCAGGTGACCGAGGACGACGGGACACCGCTGGCCGGACGGCGCAGCGCCTGCTTCTTCTGGAAGGAGACCCTCCGTGACGGTTAACGGTGCCACCCCGCTCGGGGCGACCACCCCCGAGGAGGCCGCGTTCGCCCAGGACGTGCCGCGCGGCGAACCCATCCTGGAGGTGCGCGACCTGCTCAAGCACTTCCCGCTGACCAAGGGTGTCCTGTTCAAGAAGCAGGTCGGCGCGGTCAAGGCCGTCGACGGCGTCTCCTTCGACCTGATGCAGGGCGAGACGCTCGGCATCGTCGGCGAGTCCGGCTGCGGCAAGTCGACCCTCGCCAAGGTCCTGATGAACCTGGAACCCGCCACCGCCGGGTCGGTGAAGTACAAGGGCGAGGAGATCTCGCACCTGTCCGGCGCCGCCCTCAAGGCGGTGCGGCGCAACATCCAGATGGTGTTCCAGGACCCGTACACCTCGCTGAACCCGCGGATGACCGTCGGCGACATCATCGGCGAGCCGTACGAGATCCACCCCGAGGTCGCGCCGAAGGGCGACCGCCGCAAGGCGGTGCAGGACCTGCTGGACGTGGTCGGGCTGAACCCGGAGTACATCAACCGGTACCCGCACCAGTTCTCCGGCGGCCAGCGCCAGCGGATCGGCATCGCCCGCGGGCTGGCCCTGAAGCCGGAGATCATCATCTGCGACGAGCCGGTCTCGGCGCTGGACGTGTCGGTGCAGGCGCAGGTGATCAACCTGCTGGAGCAGCTCCAGGGCGAGTTCAACCTGTCGTACATGTTCATCGCGCACGACCTGTCGATCGTCCGGCACATCTCCGACCGGGTCGGCGTGATGTACCTCGGGCGGATGGTCGAGATCGGCACCGACCTGGAGATCTACGAGCACGCCACCCACCCGTACACCCAGGCGCTGCTCTCCGCCGTGCCGGTGCCGGACCCGGCGGCGCGCGAGCACCGGGACCGGATCGTGCTGACCGGCGACGTGCCCTCGCCGGCCAACCCGCCGTCCGGCTGCCGGTTCCGGACCCGGTGCTGGAAGGCGCAGGAGAAGTGCGCGAAGGAGGACCCGGCGCTGACCGTGCGGGACTGGCTGGACGGGCGGGCCCGGCACGACTCGGCCTGCCACTTCGCCGGGGAGCGGGAGAACCTGATCTGAGGCGGGCGGGAGCGGCGAAGGGCCCCACCGGTTCGCTCGGTGGGGCCCTTCGCGCGGGACGCGACCGGGGGCTCAGACCTCGGCGCGCTGCGCGGGGACGGCGGGCGCGGCTTCCTCGGGGAAGTGGCAGGCCGTCAGGTGGCCGCCCGCGTTGCCGGAGAGCTGGATCAGCGGCGGCTCCTCCACCGCGCACTTCTCCTGCGCCTTCCAGCAGCGGGTCCGGAACCGGCAGCCCGACGGCGGGTTGACGGGGGAGGGGACGTCGCCGGTCAGGCGGATGCGCTCGCGGTCGTCGTCCGGGTCGGCCTCCGGGACGGCGGAGAGCAGCGCGTGGGTGTACGGGTGCCGGGGGGACTCGTACAGCGACTTGCGGTCGGCGATCTCGACGATCTTGCCGAGGTACATCACCGCGACGCGCTGTGAGAAGTGCCGCACCACGGACAGGTCGTGCGCGATGAACAGGAAGGCGATGCCCAGCTCGCGCTGCAGCTCCTGGAGCAGGTTGACCACCTGCGCCTGGATCGACACGTCCAGCGCCGAGACCGGCTCGTCCGCGACGATCAGCTTCGGGCTCAGCGACAGCGCGCGGGCCACGCCGATGCGCTGGCGCTGGCCGCCGGAGAACTCGTGCGGGAAGCGGTTGTAGTGCTCCGGGTTCAGGCCGACCGTCTCCAGCAGCTCCTGGACCCGGCGCTGCACGCCGCCCTTCGGGTTGATGCCGTTGATCTCCATCGGCGCGCCGATGATCGAGCCGACGGTGTGCCGCGGGTTCAGTGAGGAGTACGGGTCCTGGAAGATCATCTGGATCTCGGACCGGATCGGCGCGAGCTCCTTGCGGCCGGAGTGCGTGATGTCCTGGCCGGCGTAGCTGATCTTGCCGGCGGTCGGCTCCAGCAGCCGGGTCACCAGCCGGCCGGTGGTCGACTTGCCGCAGCCGGACTCGCCGACCAGGCCCACCGACTCGCCCGGGAAGACGTCCAGGTCCAGGCCGTCGACCGCGTGCACCGCGCCGACCTGGCGCTTGAACAGGAAGCCGTCCATCACCGGGAAGTGCTTCTTCAGACCGGTGAGCGACAGCAGCGGGTCACCGGAACCGACGGCCGGGACGGTCGGCTTGAGGGTCAGTTCGTTGCTCATGGGAGTCCCTCTCAGCCGAGCCGCGGCTTGATCTGGTCGATGAAGATGTCCTGCCGCTGCACCTGCTTCAGGTGGCAGGCGGCGGCGTGCCCGGTGGCCGGGGACAGCGGCGGGCGCTCGGAGGTGCAGCCACCGCCGATGACCTCCTCGCGGAAGTCGCAGCGCGGGTTGAACGGGCAGCCGGACGGCAGGTTGATCAGGCTCGGCGGGGTGCCGCGGACCGGCCGCAGCGGGATGTCCACGTCGCCGGTCAGGCTCGGCATCGAGGAGAGCAGGCCCCAGGTGTACGGGTGCTGCGGGGTCTTCAGCACCTCGCGGACGGTGCCGCGCTCCACGGCCCGCCCCGCGTACATCACCATGATGTCCTGCGCGGTCCTGGCGACCACGCCCAGGTCGTGGGTGATCAGGATGATCGCGGTGCCCATCTCCTGCTGGAGGTCCTTCAGCAGGTCCAGGATCTGGGCCTGCACGGTGACGTCCAGCGCGGTGGTCGGCTCGTCCGCGATGACCAGCTTGGGGTCGCAGACCAGCGACATCGCGATCATCGCGCGCTGGCGCATGCCGCCGGAGAACTGGTGCGGGTAGTCGTCGACCCGCAGCGTCGGCTGCGGGATGCCGACCCGGGTCAGCATCTCGATCGCCCGGTCCCGGGCCTCCTTCTTGGAGGCGCCGGTGTGCTTGCGGTAGGTCTCGCCGATCTGCACGCCGATGGTGTGGAACGGCGACAGCGCGGTCAGCGGGTCCTGGAAGATCATCGACATCTTCCGGCCGCGGAGCTTCTCCAGCTCCTTGTTGGACGCGCCGACCAGCTCCTGGCCGTCCAGCTTGATCGACCCGGTGATCTCGGTCCGCTCCGGGTTGTGCAGACCCAGCACGGCCAGGTTGGTCACCGACTTGCCGGAACCGGACTCGCCGACGATGCCGAGCGTGGAGCCCGGGGCGACGTCGAACGAGAGGTTGTCCACGGCCCGGACCACGCCGTCCTCGGTGCTGAAGCGGACCGAGAGGTCGCGGACTGAGAGGAACGGCGTGCCGCCGCTGCCGGCGGACACCTCCTCGGGCTTGGCCTGGGTGGTCATGGACTGGGCTCCTCGGTGCGGTACGTGAGGTCGGGACTGCTGGGCGGCCGGGGTGTGGCCGTCAGGCCAGACGGATGCGCGGGTCGATCAGGGCGTAGGCGGCGTCGACGATGATGTTGAAGAAGACGATCAGGGTGGCCGCCACCACGGTGATGCCGACCAGCAGCGAGAGGTCGGAGTCGCGGAACGAGTGGATCGCCAGCTCGCCGAGACCCTGCAGGCTGAAGGTCGTCTCGGTGATGATGGCGCCGCCGAGCAGCACGCCCAGGTCGATGCCGAAGACGGTGACGATGGTGCCCATCGCGCCGCGCCAGGCGTAGCGCATGAACACCGAGCTGCCGGACATGCCCTTGGCCCGGGCGGTCCGCACGTAGTCCTCGGAGAGCTGCTCGACCATCGAGGAGCGGGTCATGCGGGTGTAGTTCGCGGTCCAGATCAGCGACAGCACGATCCACGGCACCAGCAGGCCGCCGGCCCAGCCGAGCGGGTCCTCGGTGAACGGGACGTACTTCGGCAGCTCCAGCAGGTTGGTGCTGTAGCAGAGCAGCCAGAGGGCGAGCGGGCCGGCCACGTAGATCTGCATCGAGGACGCCAGCAGCGAGGCCGAGCTGGCGATCTTGTCGGTGGCCTTGCCCTGCTTGCGGGCGGCCAGCATGCCGGTGCCGATGCCGAAGACCAGGAAGATGACGGCGGAGCCGACGGTCAGCGACAGGGTGGTCGGGAAGCGGTCCGCGAGGATGCCGCCGACCAGCTCCTGCTTGGCGAAGGAGTATCCGAAGCACGGGGCCGAGCAGTGCACTCCGTTGAAGGTGCCACCGGTGAAGATGGTGCTCAGCCAGTTCCAGAACTGGACCGGCCAGGCCTTGTCGAAGCCCATGTCGTGCCTGATCAGGGCGAGGTTCTCGGGCGTGCAGGTCTTGCCGCAGTAGAGCCGCGCCGGGTCCGCCGGGATCGCGAAGAACAGCGCGTACGTGATCATCGAGACGATCAGCAGGATGACGAGAGCGCCGAGGGTTCGGCGGACGAGGAATCGGAGCATCGGACGGGCTCTCCTGATCGGGGCGGGACACCGGCAGATCGTGCCGGTGTCCCGCCGTGAGCTACTGCTCGGTGACGACTACTACTTGACGTAGATGTTGAGCGGGGACTGCAGGCCGGCCAGGGTGTCGAACTTGACGCCGCCCAGGCCCGAGCCGTAGAGGCTCAGCGAGCGCTGGTACACGTCCGGGATCGAGACGGCCTTGTCCTGCAGCTTCTTGTCGATCGCGGCCCACGCCTTGCCCTGCTCGACCGGGTCGGCGACCTTCTGCGCGGCGTCGATCGCCGCGTTGATCTCCGGGTCGTTCAGGTGCGCGTAGTTGGACGCGCCGTCCGCGATGGCGCGGCCGTCCCAGACCGGCTGCAGCGAGGTGTAACCGGTCGGCCAGTCGGCGCCCCAGCCGCCCCAGTACAGGTCGTACTCGTTGTTGACCTGGCCGATCGCGTCGTAGTAGGTCTTCGCGTCCAGCGGCTTCGGGACGAACTTGAAGCCGGCCTTCTCCAGCGCGTCGCGGATGGCCTCGGTGACCTTCTGCTGCAGCGGGGTGTTGTTGTACGCGTAGACGATGCTGGTGCCCACGGCGTTGGCCTGGGTCAGCAGCGCCTTGGCGGCCTCCGGGTCGCCCTGCGGCTTCTTCAGGATGCCGTACGGGTCGTAGGACTCGTAGCCGAGGACGGTCGGGCTCATGTACGCGGTGGCGTAGTCACCGTAGGAGGTGCCGCCCTGCAGCTGGCGGGTCTGCTGGTGCGGGAAGGCCTTGATCAGGGCCTCGCGGACCTTCTGGTCCTTCACCCGGGTGTTGTTGATGTAGTAGTAGTCGACGTACGGGGTCAGGCCCTCGAGGGTGCGGGGCTTGAGCTTCTCGTCGGCCTTGACCTGGTCGATGAAGGTCGGGTGGACCTGGTTGTGGAACGAGAAGGTGTTCTTGTCGTCGCCGTTGTCCGCCATGAAGCGCTCGGTGGACTGCTGCGCCTGGACGCCGAACGCCATGTGCCACTTGTCCGGGTACGCGTTCCGGATCGGGTCGGTGGCCGGGTCCCAGTTGGGGTTGCGCTCCAGGTCCAGCGAGCGGTCGGTGACGTGCTCGGTGATCTGGTACGGGCCCGAGGAGAACGGCTTCTTGTCGTACTCCTCCTTGGTGTCGTGCGCCTGCGGCACGATGCCGTAACCGGTCATCGCCAGCGTGAAGTTGGCGTCGGTGTGGGCCTCGGGGAAGGTGATGACGACGGTCTTGTCGTCCGGGGTCTGGATCGCGTCCAGGTGCTTGCCGCCGTACGGGCCCTCGTAGGCCGAGCGGTAGTCGGAGCCGGAGAGCCAGCCCTGGATGTAGGTCGGGCCGGACTTGATGAACGAGGCGTAGGTGCGCTCGATCGAGTACTTGACGTCGGCCGAGGTGATCGGCGAGCCGTCCTGCCACTTCACGCCGTCCTTCAGCGTGAACTTCCAGGTCTTGCCGCCGTCGGTGGTGGTGCCGGTGTCGGTGGCGAGGTCGCCGACCAGCTTCTGCGAGCCGTCCTCGGAGGTCTTGTAACCCGTCAGCTGGCGGGTGAAGAGCAGCGAGACCTCGGCGTTGTAGTTCATGTAGATCTGGGCCGGGTCGAGGTGCGAGAAGTCGTCGCGGTCGATCATGTTGACCGTGCCGCCCTTCTTCGCACCCGGCTCGGCGGCGGCCGGGCCCTTCGAGTCCGCGGCGGTGCCGACGGAGATCGAGGTGGTCTTCACGGGGGCCTTGCTGGCGCCGGCCTTGCTGCCGTCGCTGTTGCTGTGGCCGCTGGAGCACGCCGTGGTGACGGCCAGGGCCCCGGCCACGAGAATGGCGGCCGCGAGCCGCGTCTTGCGAGAGCTCATCTTCATCCTGCCTGGGATAGTTGTGCGGAAATCTTCGTGGGTGTGCCCGGGGCCTGGCGTACCCGTCCCCCCGGAGTCTTGAGGGCCTGTCAGCGGTTGGTCTTCGGGTCGAACGCGTCCCGGACCGAGTCGCCGAGCAGGTTGAAGGCCAGGACGAACAGCACCATGGCGAGGCCCGGGAAGAGCAGGAAGGTGACGTCGGTCCGGAGGAAGCCCGAGGCGTCGGCGATCATGCGGCCCCAGTCCGGGGTCGGCTCGGAGACGCCCACGCCCAGGTAGGAGAGGCCCGCCTCGGCGGTCACGAAGGCCGGCAGCGCGAGGGTGGACTGCACCAGGATCGGGGTCCACAGGTTGGGCAGGATCTCCTTGAAGATGATCCGCAGCGGGGAGGCGCCGGTGACCTTGGCGGCCTCGATGAACTCGCGCTCGCGCAGCGACAGCGACACGCCGCGCAGGATGCGGGCCAGGCCCATCCAGCCGAGCAGCGACAGCACCAGGGTGACCGCGACGAACGGCAGCCAGTCCGGGTTCTTCTCGTTCGGGCTGACCAGCAGGCTGGTGACCACCGGCATGCAGGCGATCAGGAAGATCTGCGACGGGAACGACATCAGGACGTCGATCACCCGGCCGATGAAGTAGTCGACCTTGCCGCCGAGGTAGCCGGCCGCGATGCCCAGCGCGACACCGATCACGGTGGTCAGCAGCGAGGTGGCGACGGCGATGATCAGCGAGGTGCGGATGCCGTAGATCAGCAGGGTGAAGACGTCACGGCCGAGGCCGGGCTCCAGGCCGAACCAGAAGTCCCCGCTCATGCCGCCGTTCGGACCGGTCGGCAGGCCCGAGTCGGTCAGCAGGCTGACGTCCTCCTGGCCGTAGTGGGTCTCCGGGTCCTTCCCGTACAGCATGGAGATGAGCGGGGCGAAGAGCGCCAGCGCGACGAAGAACAGCACCACGCACGCGCTCACCACGCCGGTGCGGTCACGGAGGAAGCGGCGCCACATGAGCTTCCCGGGCGAGAGGCCGCGGAAGCCCGGATCGGCGGGCGTGTCGGCCTTGGCGTTGTCCGCGAGGTCCGACGTCGACCCGGGACGGGAGGTGTTCCCGTCCGTCGTGGCCCCAGTAGGCGTCGTCATGGTGCTAAAGCTCCCGACCGTGGTCCGTGCAGAAGCAAGGAGTAAGAACTTGGATGAATGGACTCTTGCAAGTCGTTTATCGAACGTCAAGAGTTCCCCAGTTGTCGATGGCGCATTTCCTCCTTCGTGCTGGAATGTCAACCACTTCGTAGTTCTCGGACTCTTGACATCGACCGACCGAGACGGTCAAAAGCGGACATACTTGAGCAACCTGCGTTCACCTGTCCGTAACGATGCACGGTCGGCTCCGCTATCAGGACGCCCGTCTCCGAACCCCGTCCGGATGACGCGCGTAGAGTCGATGTCCGTTTTGATGCCATTCACCGCAATTGGTCGGTGCAATTGAGTGTCCGATAATCGGACATCGCTGTTTTGGGGCGTGCGAAGGCGAATTCACGGGTAGGTGTGACCCAATTCGGGTGGCGCGCGGTGCGTCGCCCGACTGGCATTTTCCCGCCATTGGCGGGACCTCGCCGCGGCGTTACCGCCGCGGTTGTTCAATCCGTTACTTCGTCAGGCCGATGTTCTCGTAGACGACATCCCCGAGGCCGGTGGCGCCGAGGTTGGCCAGTTCCTTGCGCACCCCGTAGATGGCCGGCCGCTGGTACAGCGGGACCAGTCCGGCGACCTGCCAGGCCTCGGTGTCGGCCCGGTTGAGCGCCGCCGTCTCCTCGTCCACGCTCTCGGCCTTGGCCGCGTCCGCCATCGCCCGGTCGAGCGCCTTGCTGCCCACCTGGGCCCAGTTGGAGCCGGAGTTCTGCTGGAAGGTGCTGATCGAGTTGGAGACCGGGAAGGGCGTGCCGAGCAGCGAGAACGAGGTCAGGTCGAAGTCGTGCTTGTAGATGTAGCCGTCGAAGAACTCGCCGGCCGGCACGGTCTGGACCTGGACGGTCACCCCGACCGCGGCGAGCATCCGGGTGACCTCCTCGCTCTCGTTGGCCGCCAGGTTGTTCGCGGCCGGCGCCACGTAGCGCAGCACCAGCTCCTTGCCGTCCTTGGCGCGGACGCCGTTCGGGCCCGGCTTCCAGCCCAGCGCGTCGAGGGCGGTCTTCGCGGCGGCCGGGTCGAAGCGGCTCAGGCCGTTCGAGTTGTCCTGGTAGCCGTGCTGGGACGGCACCAGGAAGTGGTTGTTCATCGGCACGTACGGCCAGTCCAGGCCGGCCAGGTCGGTGCGGGTGATCTCGGCCCGGTCGATCGCCTGGATCAGCGCCTGGCGCAGCTTCGCCTCGGTCAGCAGCGGGCTCTGGCCGTTGAGCACCAGGTGCCGCAGGTTGGGGCCGCCGGCCTTGCGGACCTCGCCGCCCGCGGTCGACCGGATCAGCTGGTAGCCCTCGGTGTTGGGGCCGTTGTTGTAGAAGTCGATCTCGCCCTTGGCGAAGGCCTGCGGCATCGCGCCGGTGTCGTACGCCTTGAAGACGATCTTGTCGAGCAGCGGCTTGTCACCCCACCAGCCCGGGTCGGCGACCGCGGTGACGGTGCGCGCCTTCGGGTCCAGCGAGCCGACCTTGAAGGGGCCCGCGGTGACCGGGATCCGGTTCTTGAAGGAGGTGTTGAACAGCTCGGGGGAGGAGATGTACTGCCCCGGCAGCAGTGGGGCGTTGCCGGCGTTGTTGAACATCGCCTGCCACTCCGAGTACGGCTCCTTGAAGGTCATCACGGCCTGGAAGTCGTCCTGGCCGCGGACCACGCTCTCCACCTGGTCGAAGCCGTTGGTGGTGGCGGTCTTGAAGTCGGTGTTCAGGTTGCCCAGCGCCTGCCAGTTGGCCTGCAGGTCGCGCCAGGTGATCGGGGTGCCGTCGGACCAGTGGGCCTTCGGGTTGAGCGTCCACACCACGACCTGCCTGCCCTGCCGCAGCTCGCTCTTCACGTCGGTCAGGTACGCCGGGTTGGGCGTCTGCACGCCGCCCGCGTCGGACCGCCAGAAGGTCGGCAGGAACGCCTTGATCACGTCGTTGGTGGACACCTCGGAGCCGTCCGCCTGGACCGGGTTCCACTGGCTGGAGTACTGGTCGATCGCCCAGGTCAGGGTGCCGCCCTGGCGCAGCGCGGAACGCGGCTGGGCGTTCATCTCCTGCTGGGTCATCCGCGGCGCGTCGCCACCCGCCGCGGCCGCCGCTCCCGCCGGGCCGCGATCGGCGGAGCCCGAGGTGGAGCTGCACGAGCACAGCGCGAGGGACAGCGCCGCCACCGTGGCGGTCAGGGCGAGCGGGAGGAAGCGGGGTCTCGGCACGCGGCACATCTTGCGTACCGGTGAACTGACTTGTCGACCTGCGGCGGATCAAGTCTTGGTAACGCGACGTGGCCGCCCGGTTGCGGCGTCCGATTGATCCCGTTCCGCGACGCCATTGGCGAGTATTCGCCAACGGGCCCGACCGGGAACGCCCACGTGGGCGCCCCGGTCGGGCCCGCGGAGCCGGACGGGCCGTCAGCCCGGGATCTTCACCGTGCGGTCCTTGCCGGTCTTGGTGACGCCCTGGGCGATGGCGTCCGCCACGTCCTGCGCGGTGATCGGCACCTTCTGGCCGTTGCGGGTGGTCTTCTGCTTGCTGAAGACGGTGCCGACCGCCTGCCCCAGCTTGTCCAGGTCCCACTTGAGGACCACGGCGCCGGTCGCGTCCGGCGCCAGCACCAGCGCGGCGGCGGCGGTGTTGCGGCCGAAGGCGAACTGGGCGGTGCCCGACACGACCGTGACGTTGCCGGCCAGCACCTGCTTGCCGAGGCCGTCGGCGGCGGCCTGCAGCACGTCCTGCCCGACCTTCGGCTGGGCGTCGGTCACCGGCAGCACCACCTCGGCGTCCGGCTTGCCGGCCGCCCGGGACCGGAACGCCTGCTCCACCAGGTCGGCCGCGCCCGCCGAGTCCAGCGCCTTGCCGCCGCCGCCCGGGACCACCTCGGCGGTGCCCGCCTCGGTGAAGCGCACGTAGCCCTCCGGCAGGCCCTGCCCGGACTTGGCGCCCAGGTCGTCCAGCGCGGCCTTCAGCTTCGCCCGGTCGACCCGCACCTGCGGCTCGACCGCCTTGGCGTCGCCGGTCAGCGAGCCCAGCACGTCGACCGGGTTGTAGCTGTGCCTGGTCAGCGCGTCCACCGTCGCGGTGGTGTCGAAGCTCAGGCCGGCGCTGGCCGGGTCCAGGGTGAGCGACTGCTCGCCGACCTTCACCCGCACCGGCTGCTGCCCGACCTTGGCGACCGAGCCGTCCAGCGCCTTCACCGCCTGGTCGCGGGAGTCGCCGCCGATGTCGGTGCCCAGCACCGTGGTGCCCTTGGGGATGTCCGACTGGTTCAGCATCAGGCCCGCGCCGTACGCGGCCGCGCCGATGAACACCACGGCGACCAAGGCGGTCACCAGCAGCTTCCGGCCGCCACCGCCCTTCTTCTTGCCGCCCCCCGCGTCCCCCGCGTTCCCCGCGCTCTTGGCGGCGGGCGCGGCGGGAGCGCCCGGCCCGGCGGGCTGCTCGGCGGCCGGGGCGGCCGGGGCGGGCTTGGGCTGGGCGGCGCGCGGGCCGCCCGGGAAGGGCTGCGGGGCGGGCTGGTCGGCGAACCGGCCGCCGCCGTCCGCGCCCTGGCGGGGCCGGGGGTCGTCGGCGAACGGGTCGCCGCCGTTCGGGGACTTCAGGAACAGCTGGGTGGTCGGCGGGTCCGATATCCCGGCGCCCGGCGCCGGCTCGTCACCGGTGATCGGGTCGAAGCCGCCGATCTGGGTGTCCTCCGGCTCACCGGCGGCCTGCGGCGGCTGCGACTGCGGTTGCCCGCCGCCCGGGCCGGGGCGGGGGGCGGCGAACGGGTCGGTCGCGCCGTTCACGCCGCCCGCCGGGTTCGCGTCGCCCGCGGGGTTCGCGCCGTTCACGGGGTTCGCGCCGTTCGGCCGCGGCGCGGGCTGCGGGCGGTGCTGCTGCCGGGCGGGCTGCTCCGGCTGCTGCTGGGCGAACGGGTCCTGGGCCGGCCGGGCCTGTGGGGCCGTGAACGGGTCCTGGAAGGGGTCCCGGTCGGCGAACGGGTCCTGCGGGGCGCCGCCCGCGAACGGGTCCTGGGCCGCGGCCCGGAAGGGGTCCTGCGGGGCCGCGAACGGGTCCTCCTGGCGCGGCAGCGGGTGGCCGCCGGTGCGGGAGGCCACCGGGTCGGCCGGGGCGAACGGCGAGGCGGGCGCGCCGGACGGGCGCGGCGCGGGCCGGTCGGCGCCGGGCGCGGGGCGCTCCGCGGCGGACCGCTCGGCGGCGGACCGGTCGGGCCCGGCGGGGGCGGGTGCGGGGGCGGCGGCCGGGGCGGGCTCCGGGCGGCCCTTCTGGCGCGGCTTGAACCACTCGCCGGTGTCGCCGCCGTCGGGGCCGCCCTTCGGGGCCTTCGGCGCGGCCGGCTCCTGCCACTCCGGCGGCAGGGTCGGCGGGGTGCCGGTGCGGGCCCCGGCGTCCATCACGCCGAGCACCGGGTCGCCGGCGGAGCCGCGGTGGCGCGGGCCGCTCGGCTCGGCGGGCTTCTCGTCCTTGACCTTGCTCTGCACGACGACCGGCGGGATCGGCCGCGACCCGGGGATGTTGATCCGCACCCGGGTGGTCAGCGTGGTCTCCGTGCTCTTCGGCGCCTCGGGCTCCCCGGCGCGCGGCGCCGGGGTCCGGCCGGCGGCCTGGTCCGCGCCGAGCCCGCCGGGCAGGCCGGTGCCGTACGGCGGGGTGCCCGACGGGTACGCGTCGGGGCCGCCGCGTCGGGGCTGCGGCTGGGCGTTGTCAGATTCGCGGCTGCTCAATGCGCTCTGCTCCGGGTTGGCGGCCTGGCCGGCCGGGCCGTCCGCTGCGTATCGGGGCGAACGGCCGCCGGACGACGGCGTGCGGCGTGCGGCGGGTCGACCGGCCCCGGGGACAACAGCTCTTCACGTGTCGGTTGCGGCCGGCGCCCCCCGCCACGCGAGTAGGTGCCGAAGCTACCGTCCGGCCCGCTCGGACCGGACAGCGGGGTGGCCCGCCGGGGCACCACCTTACCGACAAGGGATCCGGGCCGTCCGGCGACCGGGTGATCCGGTTGGTCCGGATCGCCCCGGTATGCGCTAGCGGTCGCCGCCCTTGACGGCCCGTCGGGGCTCCGGCGCCGGTACGCCGAACAGGAAGCCGGAACGGGTCGGCAGGGTCGCGCAGACCACCCCGAGCACCGCGCCGCCGAACAGGTACAGGTAGGCGGACGGCGTCGCCGAGAGCACCAGGTCACCCTCCGGGCGGGGCGCCAGCAGCACCGCCAGCACCAGGAACCAGCCGCCCAGCGCGCAGCCCGCGCCCAGCTTGGTGCCGGTCGCCCGCAGGCCCCCGTAGAACAGCCCGGCGGTGCCGGCCAGCGCCAGGACCACGCCGAAGCCGCCCCACAGGGTCTGCACGAAAGCTCCGCACACCGACACCGCGGCGCCGAGCAGGAACAGCACGGCGTAGACGGCGATCCGGACGCCGCGCGGCGGCAGCGGCTCGCCCATCCGCTGCTCGCGGGTGCCCAGCAGGGCGTGCGTCAACCTCACCGGGCCACCCCCGCGAACAGGTCGGTCTCCGGGCCGCCCGGGCCCAGCGGCCCGCGCACCAGCTCGTAGTACTCGGTGGCCAGCAGCGGCTGCCCGAGGTCGTTGCTGAGCGCGAAGTGGCGCCCGGCCACGGTGATCTGGGTGGCGTGCGCCCGCATCGCGGCCGCCTTCGCCCCGGCGTGCGCCGCGTTGTCCAGCACGGTGGTGACCAGCCGGTCGTCGACCACGCCCGGGATCTGGTCGACCGGCGCGGTGCCCGGGAACGGCGCCGCGGCGGCGGTCTCGGCCAGCGCGGCCTCGATCACCGAGCGGGGCACCCGGTTGTAGTAGACCTTGGCGATCCGCCAGGGCGCGCCCAGCTCCGGGCCGAAGGCCGGGTCGGCGGCCAGCTCGTAGCCGCGCAGCGCCACCCGGTGCGCCTGGATGTGGTCGGGGTGGCCGTAGCCGCCGTCCTCGTCGTACGTCACCAGCACCAGCGGCCGGACCTCGCGGATCACCGCGGCCAGCAGCCCGGCCGCCTCGTCCACGTCCGCCCGCCAGAAGCAGGACGGGTCGTCGTTGTCCGCGACGCCCATCATCCCGGAGTCCCGCCAGCGGCCCGGACCGCCCAGGAAGCGGTGGTCGGTGACGCCCAGCGCGCGCATCGCGGCGGCGAGTTCGCCGATCCGGTGGGCGCCCAGGGTGTCGTCGCGGTCCTGCGCCAGGTGCGCCAGCTCCGGCGGGATCACCTCGCCGCCCTCGCCCAGCGTGCAGGTCACCAGCGTGACCGGGACGCCCTCGGCCGCGTACCGGGCCATCGTGGAGCCGTTGTTGATCGACTCGTCGTCGGGATGCGCGTGCACCAGCAGCAGCCCGTGCGCGCCGGCCGGAGGTACGGAGGTCATGCCCGGCAGCTTAACGGCCCGCCCGGAGGGGACTCCCCAGGCAGGCCCACGCGCACCGCGGACGGGACCTAGAGGTTCAGGCCGTTCAGCATCCCGGCCAGGTTGGCCGTCACCTGCTGGATCGACGGCGCGATCGAACTGGACGCCAGGTAGAAGCCGAGCAGCGCGCACACCAGCGCGTGGCTCACCTTCAGGGTCGACCGGCGGACCAGGACCACCACCACGACCAGCATCAGCACGACGGCGGAGACGGACAAAGCCATGACGGCTCACACCCTTCCTCGGGTGCGCGGCCCCGGGGACGGGGCGGCGGGCGGAACGATGGTCAACTGATACCCGATCAGTGACACCCGAATGACGTTCCGTGCGCCCGCCCGGGGTGTCGCGGCCCGCCCGCCGCCCGCTGCGTGCCCGGTCAGCGGGCCTCCGAACGGCCGTACGCCGCCGTCCGGGTGAGCTGCGCCGAACGGGTGGCCGGCGGGGTCCTGGGCCGTAGGGTCGGCCCCATGACGACCGAGAAGCCGCACGACACCTTCCCCCGGCAGTACGCCCGCACCGGGCGCTTCAGCGCGGGCGCGCCCCGCTCGTTCAGCGTCTCCCCGGACGGCGCCCGGGTGCTGTTCCTGCGCTCCCGCGGTGAGGGCGCCCCGGCGAACCTGCTGTGGCGGCTCGACACCGCCACCGGCGCCGAGACCGTGCTCGCCGACCCCGAGGTGCTGCTCGGCGGCGGCGCGGAGGAGCTGTCCGCCGCCGAGCTGGCCCGCCGCGAGCGCAGCCGGGAGACCTCGGCCGGCATCGTCGGCTACGCCCTGGACGCGGCCGGCCGGACCGCCGTCTTCGCGCTGTCCGGCCGGCTGTTCGCGGTCGACACCGGCACCGGCGCGGCCCGCGAACTGCCCGCCGCCACCCCGCTGCTGGACCCGCGGCCGAGCCCGGACGGCACGCACGTCGCGTACGCCACCCCGGCCGGCGAGCTGCGGGTGAGCGCCGTCGACGGCGGCGGCGACCGGCTGCTGGCCGGGCCCGAGGCGGACGGGGTCAGCTGGGGGCAGGCCGAGTTCATCGCGCAGGAGGAGATGGGCCGCGACCGCGGGTACTGGTGGGCCCCCGACGGGAGCGCGCTGCTGGCCGCCCGGGTCGACGACACCCCCGTGCGCCGCTGGTGGATCGCCGACCCGGCCAACCCCGGCCGCCCGCCGGTCGAGGTCGCCTACCCGGCGGCCGGCACCCCCAACGCCGAGGTCGGGCTCTGGCTGCTCGGCCTGGACGGCCGCCGCACCGAGATCCGCTGGGACCGCGCGGCGTACCCGTACCTGGCCCGGGTGCACTGGTCGGCCGGCGGGCCGCCGCTGCTCCAGGTGCAGGCCCGCGACCAGCGCGAGCAGCTGGTGCTGGAGGCCGACCCCGCGACCGGCGCCACCACCGTGCTGGTCACCGAGCGGGACCCGGACTGGCTGGAGCTGTTCGCCGGCGCGCCGGTGCGGCTGGCCGACGGGCGGCTGGTGCGGATCGCCGACCGGGACGGCGTCCGGGTGCTGACCGTCGACGAGCGGGCGCTCACCGACGCCGGGCTGCACGTCCGCGCGGTGCTCGGGACGGACGGCGGCACCGTGCTGTTCAGCGCCTCCGCCGGGGCCGCCGAGTTCGAGACCCGCCCGCCCGGCTGGCTCGGCGTCTTCGAGGCCGGCCCGGACGGCGTCCGGGAGGTCGGCGACGGCGCGCTCGGCGCGGTCCGCGGCGGCGGCACCACGGTGCTCACCACCGCCGACCCGCTGCGCCCCGGCACCACCGTCACCGTGCACCGCGAGGGCGCCGAACCGCTGGTCGTCGCCTCGCACGCGGCCGTCCCGCTGACCACCGCCCGCCCGGTGTTCCGGTTCGCCGGCGAGCGGCGGATCCCCTGCGCGGTGCTGCTGCCCACCGGCTACGACCCGGACGTCGACGGGCAGTTGCCCGTCCTGCTCGACCCGTACGGTGGCCCGCACGGCCAGCGGGTGGTGCGGGCGCACAACCCGCACCTGGTCTCGCAGTGGTTCGCCGACCAGGGCTTCGCGGTGATCGTCGCGGACGGGCGCGGCACCCCCGGGCACAGCCCCGGCTGGGAGAAGTCGATCAACCGGCGGACCGCCGAGGTCTCCGTCCAGGACCAGGTCGACGCGCTGCACGCGCTCGCCGAGGAGTTCCCGCTCGACCTGGCGAAGGTCGCCATCCGCGGCTGGTCGTACGGCGGCTACCTGGCCGCCGCCGCGGTGCTCCGCGAGCCGGACGTCTTCCACGCCGCGGTGGCCGGCGCGCCCGTCACCGAGCACGACCTGTACGACACCCACTACACCGAGCGCTACTACGGCGACCCGGCCGCCGAACCCGCGGCGTACCGGGCCAACTCGCTGGTGGAGATGGCCCCTTCGCTGCGCCGGCCGCTGATGATCGTGCACGGCCTGGCGGACGACAACGTGGTGGTCGCGCACAGCCTGCGGCTGTCCACCGCGCTGCTCGCGGCCGGCCGGCCGCACACCGTGCTGCCGCTCTCCGGGGTGACCCACATGACCCCGCAGGAGCAGGTCGCGGAGAACCTGCTGCTGCTCCAGGTCCGGTTCCTGAAGGAGTCGCTCGGCCTGCTGTGACGGCCCGGTCACCGCCCGACCCGTGACATCCGTCATGCGGAGGCCACGACGCCGGGCACTGCCGCGGCCACCCCCGTCCGGAGGAGCCTTGAGGAGTCGGAAGAACAACGGCTTCGAAGGGACTTGGTCCAGATGGCGACGGGAACGGGGGAGGTCGCGGCCTTCCGGAACGTCAGCAAGAGCTACGGCCGGGTGAAGGCGGTGGACGGCCTCGACCTGGTGCTGCGACCCGGCGAGACGGTCGCGCTGCTCGGCCCGAACGGCGCGGGCAAGTCCAGCAGCCTCGACCTGCTGCTGGGCCTGCGCGAACCCGACAGCGGCACCGTCCGGCTGTTCGGCGGCACCCCGCGGGCCGCGATCACGGCCGGCCGGGTCGGCGCGATGCTGCAGAGCGGCGGCCTGATGAGCGACGTCAAGGTCCGCGAGATCGTCGAACTGGCCTGCAAGGTGCACCCCCGCGGCCACCGGGTCGGCGAGGTGCTGGAGACCGCCGGGATCACCGAACTCGCCGACCGCCGGGTCGACAAGCTCTCCGGCGGCCAGGAGCAGCGGGTCCGGTTCGCCCTCGCGGTGGCCGGCGCCAACGACCTGATCGTCCTGGACGAGCCCACCACCGGCATGGACGTCACCGTCCGCCGCCGGTTCTGGGAGGCGATGCGGGCGCAGGCCGACGCCGGGCGCACCGTGCTGTTCGCCACCCACTACCTGGAGGAGGCCGACTCGATCGCCGACCGGGTCCTCGTCCTGCACAAGGGCCGGCTGATCGCCGACGGCACCTCCGCCGAGATCAAGGCCCGGGCCGGCGCCCGCCGGATCGGCTTCGAACTGCACCCGGCCGACGGCACCGGCCCCGGCACCGGTCCCGACGTCGACGAGGCGGTGCTGCGCGCGCTGCCCGGCACCGTCGGACTGGACGTCAGCACCCGCGCCGACGGCGTGCGCACCATCCGGATCCGCTCCGCCGACGCCGACGCGGGCGTCGCCGCGCTGTACGCGGCGGGCCTGTACCCGCGCGGGCTGGAGGTCACCAGCCTCGGCCTGGAGCAGGCGTTCCTGACCATCACCGGCGAACAGGACCGGGCCGAGGACACCGACCGGGCCGAGGACACCGACCGGGCCGCGAGCGAAGAGGAGTACGTCCGATGATCACCCTGGTCCGGCTGGAGATCCTGCGCACCCTGCGCAACAAGCGGTACCTGATGTTCACCGTGCTCTACCCCGCGCTGCTGTACGTCTTCTTCATCAGCGCCTACGGCAGCGGCGGCACGGTGGCCGGCGGCGTCCCGGTGAAGTCGTACTTCATGGTCTCGATGGCCACCTTCGGCGCGGTCGGCGCCGTCCTGACCGGCTCGGCGCAGCGCATCTCGCTGGAGCGCAAGAGCGGCTGGACCCGGCAGCTGCGGCTGACCGCGCTGCCCGGGCGGGCCTACACGCTCGGCAAGATCGCCGCCTGCGCGGTCACCACGCTGCCCGCCATCCTGGTGGTCTTCGCGATCGGCGCGGTCGAGGGCGTCGAGCTGACCGCCGCCCAGTGGCTCGGCCTGGCCGCCGCGCTCTGGCTCGGCAGCTTCGTCTTCGCCGCGCTCGGCGTCGCCCTCGGCTACGCCGCCGAACCGGACGCCGTGCAGCCCGTGGTGATGATCGTCTACATGCTGATGGCGCTGTTCGGCGGCACCTGGTTCCCGGTCTCCGGCTCGCTGGAGGCGTACGCCCGGTTCAACCCGGTCTACGACTACAACCAGCTGGCCTCGTTCATCCACGGCCAGGGCGTCGCCACCCTGCCGATCGCCGTGCTGGCCGGCTTCCTGGCGCTCTTCACCGCCGCCGCGGCCGTCCTGTACCGCAAGGACGCGCGCCGGGCATGATGACCCGCATGCAGACCCCCGAACCGGCCCGCCGCCCCGACCACCCCGGGGAGGACGGGCCGGAGGGCATGGAGGGCCGCTGGACCACCTACCCGGGCGTGCCGGTGGACTCCCGGCGGCAGTTGCTCGCCAAGCTCGCCTGGACGTCCATCTGGGCGCTCTACCTGGCCTACCCCGTCCAGGACCTGACCGGCGGGCAGCACACCCCGGCGGCGAGCACCGCCGGGGCCGTCGCGCTCGCCGCCTTCCTGGCCTGCTACCTGTCGCTGATCGTGATCCGCAACCACCCGGGCCTCCGCGAGGCCAGGCGCTACCTGCCGCTCGCCCTGATGGCCGGGATCGCCGTCACCACCTCGTACACCCTCGGCGAGTCCTGGCTGACCCTGTTCACGTACACCTCGGTGTGCGCCTCGGTGATCCTGCCCGGCCGGTACGGGCTGGCCGGCGTCCTCGCCACCACCGGGCTGTTCGCCGCCGTCGGACTCACCAGCCACGCCGACGCCGAGACGCTGGTCAGCATCGGCCTGCCCTGCCTGATGGCCGGACTCGCCATGCTCGCCATGCAGCGGCTGGTCACCACCATGCGCGAACTGCGCGAGGCCCGGGCCGCCGTCGCCCACCTCGCCGCCTCCGAGGAGCGGCTGCGGCTCGCCCGCGACCTGCACGACCTGCTCGGCCACTCGCTCTCGCTGATCGCGATCAAGAGCGAGCTCACCGGCCGCCTGATGGACGCCGGGAAGGCCGACGCCGCCCGCGCCCAGGTCGCCGACATCGAACAGGTCGCCCGGCAGTCCCTCGCCGACGTCCGCGGCGCCGTCAGCGGCTTCCGCCGCCCCACCCTGCCGGTCGAACTCGCCGCCGCCCGCACCGCGCTGGCCGCCAGCCAGATCGCCCTCGACGCCGACCCCCGGCTCGCCGAGGAGCGCCCCGGCCTCGCCGCCGAGGAGTCCGGCGTGCTCGCCTGGGCGCTGCGCGAGGCCGTCACCAACGTCGTCCGGCACGGCACCGGCGCCACCCGGTGCGCCGTCCACCTCGACGAGACCTGGGAGGACGACGGCCGCTACGCCGTCCTGGAGGTCGTCGACAACGGCGCCGGACCCGGCAAGTCCGGGGCCGGCAACGGCCTCGCCGGCCTCGGCGAGCGGCTCGCCCAGGCCGGCGGCCGGCTGGAGACCGGCCCCGCCGACCGCGGCCGGGGCTTCCGGCTGCGCGCCCTCGTCCCGCTGCGGCCCGGACCCAGCGGGCAATAGGCTGCCCGACGTGACGGACGGAACGGGCGGAACGGGTGGACGGCCGGTGCGGGTGCTGCTCGCCGAGGACCAGGGCATGGTGCGGGAGGCGCTCGCCGCGCTGCTCTCGCTGGAGGACGACCTGGAGGTGGTCGCCCAGGTCGCGCGCGGCGACGAGGCCGCGGCGGCGGTGGCCGCACACGACGTCGACGTCGCCGTCCTGGACATCGAGATGCCCGGCATGACCGGCATCGACGCCTGCGCGGAGATCCGGCGGGTCCGGCCGCGGACCAGGGTCGTCATCGCCACCACCTTCGGACGGCCCGGCTACCTGCGCCGGGCGATGGAGTCCGGCGCCGACGCCTTCCTGGTCAAGGACGCCCCCGCCGCCGAACTCGCCGACGCGATCCGGCGGGTGCTGCGCGGCGAGAAGGTCATCGACCCCGTGCTGGCCGCCGCCGCCCTCGCCGAGGGCGCCAACCCGCTCACCGCCCGCGAGCGCGACGTCCTCGCCGCCGCGGCCGACGGCGCGGTCAACGCGGACATCGCCGCCCGGCTGCACCTCTCCGAGGGCACGGTGCGCAACTACCTGTCGATGGCGATCCAGAAGACGGCGGCCCGCAACCGCGCCGAGGCGGTGCGGGTCGCCCGCGAGAAGGGCTGGTTGTAGCAACGGCCCTGACAGCGGCGTCAGTTGAGGCGGTGCCGGGCCGACCTCGCGGCCAGTCGGACCTTCTTCGCGCTCTCCGGGTCGAAGGCGTCCAGGATCTGCGCGTACGCCTCCATCTCGGCCGCGCCGGTCAGGAAGTCACCGGTCTTCACCAGCAGTTCGGCCCGCTCCAGCCGGAGCTGGGCGGGGTGGCGGGGGAGCAGCAGGGCGAGCTCGGTGGCCCAGAGCTGGGTGCGGGCGTGCTCGGGCCGGTCCGCCGCCCAGCGGCGGATGTTCCCCAGGACCCGCAGCACGGTGTCCAACGGCTGGGCCGGCGTCAGGAGTTCGGGCGAGAACGGCTGGCCCGAGGCGGCCAGCAGACGCTCGACGTCCGGCACGTCGAGCAGGCGGCCGCCGTGGAACGGATCGGCCAGCACGTACTCGTCGCCGCCGGCCGGGCCGCCGACCGCGACGATGAAGTGGCCCGGCAGCGCGATGCCGTGGACGGTCAGCCCGGCCCGGGCGGCCACCGCCGACCAGACCAGCGCCAGCATGATCGGCAGCCCGCGGCGGCGCCGCAGCACCTCCGGCAGCAGCGAGGACTCCAGCCGGAGGTAGTCGGACTGCCGGCCGTGGAAGCGCTCGCGGCCGCCGAGCACCGCCGCGAGCAGCGCGGCGGTCTCCTCCGGACCGCTCGGGCGGCGCTCGGCGACGGCCTGCCGGATGGCCGCGGCGTGCCGCTCCAGCGCCGCCTCGCACGCGGTCAGGAGCGCGTCCAGGGACGGTTGTTCGGCACTGTCGCCGGGATCGCCGAGGGTGTGCTCGGCGGCGGCGAGCAGGCACAGCAGCACCGGGTCCGGGTGTTCGCCCCGGGCCTCGGTGCGGAAGCGGGTTCTGCTCTGCTCGGTCACTGCGGCCTTCGGTTCGGCAGCGGTCGTTGCTCACTACGGGTGGTGCTTCGGGCGGTGTGTCGGACGGTGCGTCAGATGGTGCACGCTACCGCTGGGGCAGGCGGGCGTAGTGGTAAGTGTGACTGGTCGTGAAGCCCAGCCCGTCGTACAGCGCGATCGCGCCCGCGTTGTCGGCCTCGACCTGCAGGTAGGCGCCGGTGGCGCCCTCCTCGGCGGCGCGGGCGGCCAGCGCGGCCATCACCGCGGTGGCCAGGCCGCGGCGGCGGGCCGCCGGGGCGGTCTCGATCGCGCTGAAGCAGGCCCACGGCCCGTCCACGGCCGCCCGTCCGATCGCCAGCGGGGCGCTGTCCGGGCCCTCGACCCGGGCGAACCAGACCGAGGGGCCGCCGTGCAGCACCCGCAGGGCGGCCGCCCGCGCCGGGTCGTCGTCGGCCAGGCCGTACAGCGGCAGCCACTCGGGCCCGGCGGTCCGGGACAGCCGGACGTCGGCCGGGCGGCCGGCCCGGGCCAAGGCGCCGAGCGGGGCAGTGCGCACCAGGGTCGGGGTGATCGCCGGGCCGAGCAGCGCGTCCAGCCCGTCCGGCGAGCCGGGGACGGTCACCTCGGCGTGCAGCGGCAGCCCCCGGGCCGCGTACCAGGCGTCGGCCCGGGCCAGCGCCTCGTCCAGCGGCAGGCCCGGATCGCCCAGCGCCTGCACCGAGTTGGCGCGCTTGGTGAACCCGGCGGCGGCCCGCAGCGTCCACTCGCCGAGCTGCTCCCGCTCGACGGCCGGCCAGCCGCGGGAGGCGGTCCGCTGCAGCGCCTCGGGCGTGGCGGCGGGCGCGGCCGCGCGGCGGGCCGGGAACGCCGGGACGGGCTTGCCGGCCACCAGCAGCTCCTCGGCGAAGCGCACCGGCCCGCCGGTCCGCGGCTCGACCGTCAACCCGGCGCCGTCCCACGAGGTGAGCACGCCGATCACATCGCGGAACACCGGACGTCCGTCCGCCACGCTGTCGACACGCCGGACCGACACCCGTCGACCCACGTCAGACCGGCCTATCCGGACCTCCGGACGGGCCTCCACCGGCCCTCGACCGAGCATCAAGCACACCTCCTGTGCATTTGCGCCCCCAGACCCGCGATACTAGGGGCGGGCATCGACGGCGCCGCGCGCACCGCGCGACCGAGTAAACAGTAGGGCGGCAGCCCTTCCGAGGAGGAACGACAGCGTGACCTACGTCATCGCGCAGCCTTGTGTCGACGTCAAGGACAAGGCGTGCATCGAAGAGTGCCCCGTGGACTGCATCTACGAGGGCGAGCGCTCCCTCTACATCCACCCGGACGAGTGCGTGGACTGTGGCGCCTGTGAACCGGTCTGCCCGGTCGAGGCGATCTTCTACGAGGACGACACTCCGGAGGAGTGGAAGGACTACTACAAGGCCAACGTCGAGTTCTTCGACGACCTGGGCTCGCCCGGCGGCGCCTCCAAGCTCGGCCTGATCCAGAGCGACCACCCGTTCATCGCCGCGCTGCCCCCGCAGAACGCCGAGCACTGAGCCGATCGGTGGCAACCACGCTGTGAGCACCAACGACAGCACGCACGCGCCGTTCCCGGGCCACCCGGGGGCGGCGCGCCGCGTCTCCGACCGTCTGCCGGTCTTCCCCTGGGACAAGCTCGAACCGTACAAGCGCACCGCCCAGGCACACCCGGACGGGCTCTGCGACTTCTCGGTCGGCACCCCGGTGGACCCCGTCCCCGCACTGGTCCAGCAGGCGCTGGCCGCGCACACCGACACCCCCGGCTACCCCACCGTGTGGGGCCCGCTGTCGCTGCGCGACGCCATCGCCGGCTGGCTGGGCCGCCGCTGCGGCGCCGAGATCGGCTCCGAGGCCGTGCTGCCCACCGTCGGCTCCAAGGAGCTGGTGGCCTGGCTGCCCGGCCAACTCGGCCTCGGCCCCGGCGACCAGGTCGCCTACCCCACGCTCGCGTACCCCACCTACGAGGTCGGCGCGCTGCTCTGCGGCGCCGAACCGGTCGCGTACGAGGACGTCAGCGAGCTGGACGGCTCGAAGGTCCGGCTGCTCTGGCTGAACTCGCCGTCCAACCCCACCGGACGGGTGCTCGACGCGGACGCCCTGCGCCGCGCCGTCGAGTGGGCCCGGGAGCACCGGGTGCTGCTGGTCAGCGACGAGTGCTACCTCGAACTCGGCTGGGAGGCCGAGCCGGTGTCCGTGCTGCACCCGTCGGTCTGCGGCGGCTCGCACGAGGGCCTGCTGGCCGTGCACTCGCTCTCCAAGCGCTCCAACCTGGCCGGCTACCGGGCCTCCTTCGTGGCGGGCGACCCGGTGGTGGTCGCCGAACTGCTGGAGATCCGCAAGCACGGCGGCATGATCGTGCCCGCGCCGGTGCAGGCGGCCACCGCGGCCGCGCTCGCCGACGACGCGCACGTCGCCGAGCAGCGGGCCCGGTACGCGCAGCGGCGCAGCGCGCTGCGGGCCGCGCTGGAGGCGTACGGGTTCCGGATCGAGCACTCCGAGGCGAGCCTGTACCTGTGGGCGACCCAGGACAAGCCGTGCTGGGAGACCGTGGCCGAACTCGCCGAGCTGGGCATCCTGGTGGCCCCCGGCGACTTCTACGGCCCGGTGGGCGACCGGTTCGTGCGGGTGGCCTTCACCGCCACCGACGAGCGGGTGGCCTCGGCGGTGGAGCGGCTCAAGCGGTAGGCGCGGGCCGGCCTCCGGGCCGGCGGCGCGCTTTCCGGCGCCGCGTACGGCGGACATGACGGAGGGGGCGGGCCCCAGGCCCGCCCCCTCCGTCATGCGTGTCGCGTCATGCGTGCAGTGACATTGATGTCGCGACATACGTGTGGGAACACGAGTGTCGTGACATGCGTGTCAGGTCATGCGTGCCGCGACACGCATGACGGGTCAGCCGATCGGCAGGCCGCCGCCCTGGATGCCGCCGAGCAGGCCGCCGACCGGGCCGAGGGCGCCGGTCAGGCCGCCGAGCGGGCTGTCGCCGCCGAGGGCGGGCATGCCGCCGAGGCGGTTGGCGGACTCGTGCTCGGTCAGGCCCTCGACGGCGCCGGCGACCGGCAGCGAGTGGAGGGCGCCGGTGACCGGGCCGAGCTTGTCGGCGGCCGGCAGGCTCTGGGTGAGCTTGTCGGTGGGCAGGCCGCGGGCGACGGTGGCCAGCGGGGTGGCGGTGGCCCGGTCGGTGGCCGGGAGGACCTTCTCGGTGACGGCGGGGGCGACCTTGTCCTCGATCGCCGGGCCGGCCTTGTCGGTGAGCGTCTGCAGCGACCCGGTCAGCTGGCCGGCCTTGCCGACCGGGCCGAGCTTGCCGAGCGCGTCGTCGGTGGACGGCAGGTTGTGCGCGACGGTGTTGCCCGCCGCGTCGGCGGCCGCCGGGCCGCCCGCCGCCAGGGTCGCGGAGCCGGTGGTGCCGACCACGTGGCCCAGCTCGTGGGTGGCCCCCTGCACCGCGTCCCCCGAGTTGGGGAGGTCGGCCAGCTTGGTCACGCCGGCGCCCAGGTCGGTCTGCGGCACCACCTCGGTGGCGGAGGCGGCGCCCGCCGCGGCCGCCAGCGGCGCCGCGGTGGCGGCGACGAGCAGCGCGGCCTGGGCGATCCGGCGCGTCAGGGGGAGGGACATGGTGCTCCTAAGAGGTGAGGTCAACGGTCCGCCGGGCGGGCGGCGCGGGGAGCGCTCCGCCCGGCGGGCGACGTGTATGACCGAAAGAGCACCGGGAAGGTTTCGGCCGGGCAAGGTCAAGGGTTGGCAAAGATCGGACGATCCTTTTTCGGGCCTCGCGGGGGTGTCGGCCGGGTGGCGGCGGGCGCAGAACCGTCACTCCCCTTGCGGGCCGGGCCTTCGCCGCCCCCGGGGCGCACCGGTTCGGAGGTGCCCGCCGACGGCCCCGGCGTCAGCGGGAGTTGACGCGAATCACCCGGTGGGCGGTCACCCGCGCACCAGTGCGTCAACGCACCGTCGAGCCCCCACCACCGCCGTCACGACCGTTGCCACCGCCGCCCCCACCACCGCCGTCACCGCCACCGCCGCCGTCAAGACAGCCGCCGCCGGGGCTACTTCGCGACCGGCTCGCCCATCGTCACCAGCACCCGCTCGGCGGGCGCGCCCGCCAGCGGCTTCCAGCCGTCGCGCGGCTTGTCCACCCGCCAGACCTTGCCGTCGTACGCGACCTGGCCGACGCCGAGCGCCGCGGCGTGCGCCACCGACCAGTGCGCCAGGGCCCAGCCGGTCTGGCCGGGGCCGCCGGAGCCCGCCGTGCTGGCGGTGGGCTGCGGGGTGAGCGCGAGGACCTCGCGCGGGTCCTTGGCGGCCTTGTCGGCGCCCGCCACCGTCACGGCCTTGCCGAACTCCCGGCGGACCCGCTCGGTGAGGTTGGCCGCGGTCGGGGCCTGCTCGGTCGGGTCGGTCGGGGTGGGTGCGGGCAGCGCGTGCACCACGCAGTCCAGCGAGGCGGGTTCGCGGCCGGTCAGCACGGTGGCGAGCAGCGTCGCGTTGTTCTCGTGCTTGGCGTACGCCTGCGGGTAGCCGCTGCGCTGCACCTGCTGGGCGGCGTCGGTCAGCGGCAGTTGCGCGTACCCGTTCACCTTGACCAGCGCGTCCAGGAACTTGTTGGTCGAGTAGACCGGGTCCATGATCTGGTCGACCGAGCCCCAGCCCTGCGAGGGGCGCTGCTGGAACAGGCCGACCGAGTCCCGGTCGCCGCCCTCCAGGTTGTACAGCTTGGACTCCTGGATGGCGGTGGCCAGCGAGATGGTCACCGCCCGCTCGGGCAGGCCGCGGGACATCGCCACCGCGGCTATGGTCGAGGCGTTCGCGGCCTGGGCGAGTTCCAGGGTGCCGGTGCCGGCCGCGGTGGTGACCGTGCAGCCCTCGTCGGGGGGCGTGATCTTGTCCCGGTTCAGCCAGACCACCAGGCCGCCGACCACCGACAGCGCCAGCACCCCGACCAGTACCCGCCGCCACGGCCGCCGGCGGCGCGGTTCGGCGCCGTCCAGCGCGTCGTACTCGGCGTCCTCGGTCACGGGTGGCCCCTCTCTGTGGTGATCGCGTCGCGGCGGTCCCGGCCCGGCGCGCGCCGTTCGCGGACACCGTAACCGCTCGGACGGCGGCACGGGCCCGCGCGGTTGCGCGACCACCGGCGGAGGGGGGCCGGCGGCTCGGTAGGGTGGCCGCCATGAGCAGCCCGAACGAGCCCCTCGACCTCTTCCTCGACGGCGGGACGCTGACCGCCCGCCTCGTCGACTTCCCGTCCGTCAGCGGTGAGGAGGCGGCCCTCGCGGACGCCGTCGAGACCGCGCTCCGGGCCCTCCCGCACCTGACCGTCGACCGGTACGGCAACAACGTGGTCGCCCGCACCCACTTCGGCCGGGCCGAGCGGGTCGTCCTCGCCGGGCACCTGGACACCGTGCCGATCGCCGACAACCTGCCCTCGCACGTCGAGGGCGACCTGCTCTACGGCTGCGGCACCTCCGACATGAAGTCCGGCGTCGCGGTGCAGCTGCGGCTCGCCGCCACCCTCACCGAGGCCAACCGGGACGTCACCTACGTCTTCTACGACTGCGAGGAGGTGGAGGCCGCCCGCAACGGCCTCGGCCACCTGTTCGCGGTCCACCCGGACTGGCTGGCGGGCGACTTCGCGGTCCTGATGGAGCCCAGCGGCGCGGTGGTCGAGGGCGGCTGCCAGGGCAGCCTGCGGGTGGACGTCACGCTCACCGGCGTCCGCGCGCACGCCGCCCGCAGCTGGCTCGGCGACAACGCCATCCACAAGGCCGCGGAGGTGCTGCGCCGGCTCGCCGAGTACCAGCCGCGCCGGGTGGAGATCGACGGCCTGGAGTACCGCGAGGGCCTGAACGCGACCCGGATCGACGGCGGCGTGGCGGGCAACGTGATCCCCGACGAGTGCCGGATCCACGTGGCCTTCCGGTTCGCCCCCGACCGCAGCCTGGAGCAGGCCGAGGCGCACCTGCGCGAGGTCTTCGCCGGCTACCAGGTGGACGTCGTCGACGCCTCGCCCGCCGCCCTGCCCGGCCTCGGCCTGCCCGCCGCGCGGGCCTTCCTGGAGGCGGTCGGCGGCGAGCCCCGGGCCAAGTTCGGCTGGACGGACGTGGCCCGGTTCTCCGCGCACGGCGTGCCCGCCGTCAACTACGGCCCCGGCGACCCGAACCTGGCGCACAAGCGCGAGGAGCACTGCTCGCTCAGCGCGATCGCCGACGTCGAGCGGCGGCTGCGGGACTGGCTCGCCCGGTAGCGGGTCCGAGTGGCGGGAGTCGGGTGCGGTTCGCCCGACTCCCGTCTGCGCGACGGCCGTTATTTGCCCCGGATCGTGCCTCGTCAGGCGTAGGGTTTCGTCATGACAGCCAACGGAGATGACCCCGTCCGCCGGCCCAGGAAGCCGTGGCCCGAGAAGCGCAAGGGCCCCGTTCTGCTGCGGCGCGACCAGGTCGAGACGAGTACGACCGACCAGCGGCTGCTGGACACCACCGGGCCGACCGACTGGTTGCACACCGACCCGTGGCGGGTGCTGCGGATCACCTCGGAGTTCGTCGAGGGCTTCGGCGCGCTCGCCGAACTCCCGACCGCCATCAGCGTGTTCGGCTCCGCCCGGACGCCGGTCGGCTCGCCCGAGTACGAGGCCGGGGTGCAGATCGGCCGGGCCCTGGCCGAGGCCGGCTACGCGGTGATCACCGGCGGCGGCCCGGGCGCGATGGAGGCCGCCAACAAGGGCGCCACCGAGGCCGGCGGGCTGAGCGTCGGCCTGGGCATCGAGCTGCCCTTCGAACAGGGCCTCAACGAGTACGTCGACCTGGGCCTGAACTTCCGGTACTTCTTCGTCCGCAAGACGATGTTCGTGAAGTACGCCCAGGGCTTCGTGGTCCTTCCCGGCGGCCTCGGCACGCTGGACGAGCTGTTCGAGGCGCTCACCCTGGTGCAGACGAAGAAGGTCACCCGCTTCCCGGTGGTCCTGTTCGGCAGCGCCTACTGGGGCGGGCTGGTGGAGTGGCTCAAGTCGACCCTGGTCGCCCAGGGCAAGGCCAACCCCGCCGACCTCGAACTGTTCCACGTCACCGACGACGTGTCGGAGGTCCTGAAGGTGCTGGACGCCGCGCGGGGGCCGAAGGGCACCCCCGCGTAGCGCCGCGCTCCGGGGGGCGGGCGGCGGCTCAGGCCAGCCCCCGGCGGGCCACCGCCGGGGGCCGGGTGCCGCGGATCGACGCCACCATGTCCAGCACCTGGCGGGTCTCGGCGACCTGGTGCGCCCGGTAGATCCGCGCGCCCAGCCAGGCCGAGACCGCCGTGGTGGCCAGGGTGCCGAGCAGCCGCTCGTCCACCGGCCGGTCCAGGGTCTCGCCGACGAAGTCCTTGTTGGAGAGCGAGACCAGCACCGGGAAGCCGGTCGCCGTCATCTCCGGCAGCCGGCGGGTCGCCTCCAGCGAGTGCCGGGTGTTCTTCCCGAAGTCGTGCCCCGGGTCGATGATCAGCCCGTCGCGGCGCACGCCCAGTTCGAGCGCCCGCTCGGCCAGGCCGACGGTCACCGCCAGGATGTCCGCCATCACGTCCTCGTACCCCACCCGGTGCGGGCGGGTGCGCGGCTCGGCGCCGCCCGCGTGCGTGCACACCAGGCCCGCGCCGTACTTGGCCGCGACCTCGGCGAGCTTCGGGTCGAAGCCGCCCCAGGCGTCGTTCAGCAGGTCGGCGCCGACCGCGCAGACCGCCTCGCCGACCTCGTGCCGCCAGGTGTCGACGCTGATCACCACGTCCGGGTGGCGCTCGCGCAGCTCGGCGACGAACGGCACCGTGCGGCGCAACTCCTCCTCCACGCCGACCTCCTCGCCCGGACCGGCCTTCACCCCGCCGATGTCCAGGATCGCCGCGCCCTCGGCGACCGCCCGGTCCGCGGCCGCGAACGCGGCCTCGTCGGCGAAGGTCGCCCCGCGGTCGAAGAACGAGTCCGGAGTGCGGTTGACGATGGCCATGACGACCAGCTCGTCCGGGCCGAACTCCCGTGTGCCGAGGCGTAGTGCCACCGGTGTCTCCTCCTCAGCGCTCCCGGGTGCAATGATGGGCCCCGGCCTGTATCGGGACCATGATCCCACCGTAGCCCTCGCGGGCGGGCCGAAGCCGACCGGCGCCCGCCGGGCAAGCCGGGAACTGCCGGGAACTGACGGAGGACAGCTCGTGTTCTGGGTGATCGTGGCCGCGATGGTCTTGGTGGTGGGCGGCGCCGCCGTGGTGGCGCTGGGCGGCGGCGGAACGCTGCCGGAGGCCGAGCACGACCGGCTCTCCGCGCGCCTCCCGCAGGACCGCGCGCTCAGCCGGGTCGACGTCGACGAACTGCGCCTGCCGATGGCGCTGCGCGGCTACCGGATGGACGAGGTCGACGACGTGCTCGACCGCCTCGGCGCGGAACTCTCGCTGCGCGACGCCCGGATCGCCGAACTGGAGGCCGTCGGCGCGGTGCGCGGCGCGGTCACCGCGGCCGAGGGCGCGACCGGCGAACCGCTGCCGGGTCTTGAGTCGTTCACGGCCGTCCTGGAGAAGGAGCCGGCGGCCGCCGGGACCGCCGCCGGGACCGCCGCCGGCCCGGTTCCGGACGAGCAGGCCGCGCCCGCCGAGCCCAAGGGCGACCGCGGGTGAGCGGTGCGGTCCTCGGGGCCGACGGCCTCCGGCGGTGCGGCTGGGGCGACACGGCCGACGACTACCGCGCCTACCACGACACCGAGTGGGGCCGGCCGGTCCACGGCGACCGGGCCCTGTTCGAGCGGATCACGCTGGAGGCGTTCCAGTCGGGCCTGTCCTGGATCACCATCCTGCGCCGCCGCGAGGGCTTCCGGACGGCGTTCCGCGGCTTCGACACCGCCGCCGTCGCCGAGTTCGGCGACGCCGACGTCGAACGGCTGCTGAACGACACCGGCATCATCCGCAACCGCGCCAAGGTCCTCGCCACCATCGCCAACGCGAAGGCGGCCCGGGCCCTGGCCGAGGGCGAACTCGACGCGCTGGTCTGGAGCCACGCCGGCGACCCGTCCCGCCCGGCCCCGCGCACCCTGGCCGACGTCCCGGCCGTGACGCCGGAGTCGACGGCCCTCGCCAAGGCCCTCAAGCGGGCCGGCTTCCGGTTCGTCGGACCGACCACCGCGTACGCGCTGATGCAGGCGTGCGGACTGGTCAACGACCACCTGGCGGACTGCCACGCGCGCTAGGGCCCGGGGCTCAGCGCCCGGTGTAGGCGGGCTTCTCCTTGGCGAGGAAGGCGTCGACGGCGATCCGGTGGTCCTCGCTGCGGCCGGCCAGGGTCTGGAGTTCGTCCTCCTTGTCGAGGAGCTCGTCCAGCGAGTGCGCGGCGCCGTAGGCCAGGGACTCCTTGATCGCGCCGTAGGCGACCGTCGGGCCGTTGGCCAGGGTGAGGGCGAACTCGTGGGCGATGGCCGCGAGTTCGGCGGCGGGGACGACCCGGGTGGCGAGGCCGAGGGTGAGCGCCTCGGCGGCGCGGACGGTGCGCGGGAGCATCAGCAGTTCGGTGGCGCGGGCGTGGCCGACCAGGCGGGGGAGGGTCCAGGAGGCGCCGGAGTCGGTGGTCAGGGCGACGCCGGCGAACGAGGTGTTGAAGCCCGCGGTGTCGGCGAGGATCCGGAAGTCGCAGGCGAAGGCGAGCGAGGCCCCGGCGCCGGCCGCGACGCCGTTGACGGCGGCGACGGTGGGCTTGCGCATCCCGGCGAGGGCGCGCACCAGCGGGTTGTAGTGCTCGGCGACGGTGCGCAGCGCGCCCTCGCCGGTCTCGCGCTGGCGCTCCAGCAGGCCGACGTGCTCCTTGAGGTCCTGGCCGACGCAGAACGCCTTGTCGCCGGCACCGGTGAGCAGCACGGCCCGGACGTCCGGGTCGGCCGCGGCGGCGGTGACGGCGTCCCGGAGGGCGACCTTGGTGGGGACGTCGAGGGCGTTCATCGCGGCGGCGCGGTCGATGGTGAGGACGGCGAGGGCGCCGTCGCGCTCGTAGCGCACGGTGTCGGACATGGTGCGGGCTCCCCGGGTCGCGGTGGCTGCCACTGGCGGCTGTTCAGGGGCCAGCATGCCGGAGCCGGGGCGGGCACGGGGAGTGTGAGGTGTCACACCCTCGGTAGGCGTGTCGGAGTGCGGCGGGATGCGGCTTTCGGCAGGTAATGGGCGCTTTGCGGCGGGTTGGGGGCGGTTGGCGCAGAGAGTGATGTTGGTCATCCAGCCGTCGCATGCGGGATAATGGCTTCCGATCAATGCGTTCGATACCGGCGGTGGACGGACTGTCCGGTGCGTACCTGAACGGTTGCAGGAAGGGGAACGAGCATGGCGGCCATGAAGCCGCGGACGGGTGACGGCCCGCTGGAGGTCACCAAAGAGGGGCGGGGCATCATCATGCGAGTTCCGCTCGAAGGGGGCGGGCGCCTGGTGGTGGAGCTGACGCCGGACGAGGCGGACGCTCTGGGCGAGGCCCTCAAGAAGGCCTGCGGCTGACCTGCAGGCAGGTGACCCCGCATCTCCCCGGCGATCGGCGAGGTGCTCGACGGGCCCGGTTCCCCGCACGGGGGCCGGGCCCGTTCCGCGCGTCCCGGGGCGGCCGGCCGGCCGCCGGCCGGGTCAGCGCTTGACGGCGCAGAGCAGCCCGTCCGAGACCGGCAGCAGCGCGGGCAGCAGGACGTCGCTCTCCCGGATGTCGGCGACCAGGTCGCGCACCGCGCGGGTCTGCGGGTCGTCCAGCTCGGGTTCGGCGAGCCGGCCCTCCTGGAAGACGCCCTCGAAGCAGACCACGCCGCCCGGCCGGAGCAGCCGCAGCGCCTCGGTGAGGTGGAACGGCGAGTCGGCCGGGTCGCCGTCGCAGAACACCAGGTCGTACTGGCCGTCGGCGAGCCGGGGCAGCACCTCGCGGGCCCGGCCGGGGATGCAGCGGACCCGGTTGCCGGTGAAGCCGGCCGCCCGGTACGCCTCGCGGGCGTACTGCTGGCGGACCGGTTCGGCGTCGACGGTGGTGAGCACCCCGTCCGCGCGCATGCCGCGCAGCAGGTACACGCCGGAGACGCCGGTGCCGGTGCCGACCTCGACCACGGCCTTGGCGTCGAGCGCGGCGGCCAGCAGCCGCAGGGCGGCGCCGCCGCTGGGGCCGATCGCGGGTATGCCGGTGCGGGCCGACTGGGCCCGGGCGTAGGTCAGCACCGCGTCCTCGCCGACGTAGGTGTCGGCGAGGGCCGCTCGCTGGGGCCCGAACTCGGTGATGGCTGCCTCTTCCGGAGCGCCGTTGCCGACCCAAGTCGACAAATTCCAGCGACAGACTACTGGCCCCCCGGGAACCGCGTTCGACGGCTGGCCGTTGGACTGCTACGGGCGGCGGGACCGCCCGGGGCGGCCGGTGTTCGACCGCTCTTATCCGGGCTTGACGGGCGAGGTGGATATGGTGGTGGCTCTGCTGGGCAGAAGAGCCGACCGAGGAGGTGTGGCCGAGGGCGACGTCCCTGTGCAGCGGCACTCCCGCGGCATCACGTCGACCCGTACGCCGAAGCCCGTGATGAACCAGTCCCTGCACTCCCCCCTGGACCAGCCGACCGCAGCCGACGACTCGGCGGCCGGGACCGCGAGCACCCTCGCGTCCTTCGCCGAGGGGCCCGACGCGCAGAACTGGACGCCGCCCAGCTGGGAGGAGATCGTCGAGGCGCACAGCGCCCGGGTCTACCGCCTGGCGTACCGGCTGACGGGCAACCAGCACGACGCCGAGGACCTCACGCAGGAGGTCTTCGTCCGGGTGTTCCGCTCGCTCTCCACCTACACCCCCGGCACCTTCGAGGGCTGGCTGCACCGGATCACCACCAACCTGTTCCTGGACATGGTGCGCCGCCGCCAGCGGATCCGCTTCGACGCCCTCGCCGAGGACGCGGCGGAGCGCCTGGCCAGCCGCGAGCCCAGCCCCGCCCAGCACTTCAGCGACACCCACTTCGACGCGGACGTCCAGCAGGCGCTGGACACCCTCGCCCCGGAGTTCCGGGCCGCCGTGGTGCTCTGCGACATCGAGGGCCTCTCGTACGAGGAGATCGCCGCGACGCTCGGCGTGAAGCTCGGCACCGTCCGCAGCCGGATCCACCGCGGCCGCTCGCACCTGCGCGCCGCCCTCAAGCACCGGGCGCCGAACGCCGCCGCGGGCCGTTCGCGCCGGGGCGGCTCCGCCGAGCCCGTGCCGGTCGGCGCCGATCCGGCAGTCAGCGACCGGAGGGGGTCATGAGCGATCGCGCCCCCGAGCGCGCGGACGCCGCCGGCCGCTCGCGCTGGGCGCCGCTGCGCCGCGCCGAGCAGGCGCCGGCCGGGCCCGAACTGCGCGCCCTGACCCTCCGCCCGGTCGAACCGGCCGCCGAGGAGCACCACCTGGGCGACCGGCTGTCCGCCTACCTGGACGGCGAGCTCGGCCACGACGCCCGCGAGCGGGTCCAGGCCCACCTGGCGACCTGTCCGGACTGCCTGGCCGAGGCCGAGCAGGGCCGGGCGGTCAAGCGCACGCTCAGCCAGGCCGGCACGCCCGGCCCGTCGGCCGCGCTGATGGCCCGGCTGATGGCCGTCGCCGCGCTCCCCGAGGACGAGTCGGGCCCGGACGAGCCGCCCGGCGGCCCCGTGTTCGGCGGCAGCCGGCTGACCGGCGGATCGTTCGGCCGGGGCGCGGGCTTCGGCGGCGGCGCGCTGGGCGCGGACGCGCCGATACCCGGGATCGACCCGCGGGCCGGCCTGTTCGGCGCCCGCCCGGCCGGCCCCCGGCCGGCCGACCGCCCCGCCACCCGCCCGTCCGTGCTGCCGGGCGGCGAGCCGTCCGGGCTGCCGCGGCCGCTGGCCGCCGCGCTGGGCGAACTGCCCGCCGTCCGCCCGTCCGCCGCGCGCGGCCGCCGGCTGGTGTTCGCCGCCGCCGGGGCGTTCTCGGTCGCGGCCGTCACGCTCGGCGGGGTCGGCGGCGTCACCGCCGGTCAGGGCACCACCCGGCAGCCCGCCAGCGTCACCCCGGTCGGCGGGGCGATCGTCCCGGTCAACGCCCAGCAGCCCGCCGCGGACGCGCCGGAGTACCCGCTGCGCGCCCGCTACCAGCTCAGTACGCCCACGCCCACCAGTGACCCGCGGCAGCTGCTGCGCTAGCCTGCCTTCACCGGCACGCCGTCGACGCCGGTCACCCGGGTGGTCTTTACCACGGTTTCATCCTCCGGGGGCCGGGGGAACGGCCGCCCGCGTTTACCCTTGATTCAGCGTTGTCGGGTGCTGGGGAGTTCAGGTGTTCGGAGACATAGGCGGACTGGAGGTCGCGACGATCGTCGTCCTGGCGATCGTGATCTTCGGCCCGGACAAGCTGCCCAAGCTGATCCAGGACACCATGGGCTTCATCCGCAAGATCCGCTCCTTCGCGGACAACGCGAAGGAGGACATCCGCAGCGAGCTCGGGCCGGAGTTCCAGAACTTCGACTTCGACGACCTGAACCCGAAGAACTTCGTCCGCAAGCAGCTGCTCGGCGACGGCGACGACCCGCTCGGGCTCAAGGACCTCAAGGACAGCGTCGACCTCAAGTCCGCGCTGAGCGACCCGAACCCGACGCCCACCGCCTCGGTCGACTTCTCCAAGGCCGCGACCGCCGCGTCCGCCGGCCCGGCCCTGGCGGCCGGCGAACGGCCCCCGTTCGACCCCGACGCGACCTGAGGGCCCGCCCCTCCGCCACCCGACGACGCCCCGTCCTGCTCCGGCAAGGCGGGGCATCGCCGTCCGCGCCGCTATCGTGTCCACTACCCCTCCGGACGGCGGACCCTGTGGGCTCCGTCACGACCGGCCGCCACCGGCCCGGTTTTCCGGACGGAAGGGCCCGGGTGCGCCACCATGGAGCCCGCCCGGGTTGGCACAGTCGAGGAGAGGCCCGCAGTGGACGCCACGCACCGTAACGGCGGCACCGCCGCCGCCCGCCGCGCCGCCGACCCGCTGGCCGGCTACCGCGCCGCCGACTTCCCCTGGTACGGCCTCGACGAGGGCTGGACCGGACGCCGCTGGCTCGGCCAGGTCGGCACCGGCCAGCGCGCTGCCGCCGACACCGAGGCCCCCGACTACGGCACCCTCGGCCACGGCGACGAACCCGCCCGCGGCCCCGAACCGCGCGACACCCGCCGCTTCGTCGTGGTCACCACCGTCGCCCGCCGCGACGTCCGCCGCAGCGCCGACAACACCGGCACCCTGGAAGCCACCTCCGCCTCCTCCGCCGCCTGGCTGGCCGGCTCCGGCCTGCTCGCCGCGACCTGGCCCGGCAACCTCGACCGCGCCCTCCGGCAGAACTGGCTCGACCAGCAGTCCGCCCTCGCCTGGGACCTCGCCGACGACCTCGACGGCCCTGCCTGGACCTCCCTCACCCTCCCCGTCAACGGCCTCCCGCAGCCCTTCCGCTACCGCGAGTCCGAACACGGCTGGGTGCTGGCGGGCGAGGCCCCCGGCGTCCTGATCGGCGCCCACGGCCGCTCGGTCTCCGCGTACGGCGTCGGCTTCACCGCCGTCGCCGATCTGGAGACCTACGACGGCCGGTAGGCCCTGTCCGGAGCCCGACGTGCAGATATCCTTCGCCACCGCCCCCGGCCGCCCCGACCGCCCCAACGAGGACCACGTGCTGGCCGGGCCGGACACCGCCCTGCTGCTCGACGGCGCCGGCCTCCCCGAGGGCACCGGCACCGGCTGCGGCCACGGCGTCCCCTGGTTCGTCCGCACCCTCGGCGGGGCGCTGCTGCGGCACGCCCAGGACGGGCGGCGGCCGCTCGCCGACTGCCTCGCCGACGGGCTCGCCGAGACCGCCCGCCGCCACGGCCCCGGCTGCGACCTCGCCGACCCGATGACGCCCACCGCCGCCGTCGCCCTGCTGCGCCGCACCGAGGACCGGCTGGAGTGGCTGGTGCTCGCCGACTGCACCGTCCTGCTCGACCTCGACGACGGCCCGCGCGCGGTCTCCGACCACCGGGTCGGCGAACTGACCGACCGTCAACTCACCGAGCACGCCGACCGCCTGACCGGCCTCCCCGAGCCCGCCCGCCGCGCCCTCCTCGCCACCGCCCAGCGCCGGGCCATGAACACCTCCGACGGCTACTGGGTGGCCGGCCCCGACCCCGCGGCCGCCGCGCACGCCCTCACCGGCAGCGCCCCCTGGCCCGCCCTGCGCCGCGCCGCCCTGCTCACCGACGGCGCCGCCCGCCCCGTCGACGACTTCGCCACCACCGACTGGCCCGGCCTGCTCGACCTCCTCGACACCGGCGGCCCGCAGGCCCTCATCGACCACACCCGCGCCCTCGAACGCACCGACCCCCACCACACCCGCTGGCCCCGCCCCAAGACCCACGACGACGCCACCGCGCTGCTGCTCCGCCCGTAGGCCCTGTCCGATAGCATCTGCCCTCCGAACAGGGGGAGTTCACATGCGCGTCCAGCCACCGATCCGCCTCGCCGCCGCCGTCCTCGCCGTCCTCGCCGCGGCCGGGTGCACCTCGCACGGCCCCGAGAAGCCCGCCGGGGCCCGGTCCGCCGAGGCCCGGTCCGCCGCGCCCTCCACCGGCTGCCCGGCCGCCGCGGACACCCCGCCGGCCCCCGGCGAAGAGCCGCTGCCCGAGGAAGTGCGCTGCCTCCCGGGGGTGCGCCACGGATCGGTCATCCCGGCGGAGGCCCTCGCCGCCTTCCCCGAGGGCGAGGGCCTGACCGGCCGCGCCCTCCAGGTCGGCGTGGACTCCCAGACGACGGCCCCCGAAGCGGCCCTCGCCCTCTGCCAGGAACTGACCCGCCGCGGCTACGGCCCCGGCGGGGCCCACCACTTCATCCAACTCGCCGTCACCGGCGACGCCCGCGTCGGAGCCTACGTCTCCTGGCCCGACCACCCGGCCTGCGCCAAGACCGGCTGACCCCCGCCGGCCGGCCACCCGGCACCGCACCGGCCACCCGGCCCGGCCGGAACGGCGACGGCCCCGGCGGATGCCGGGGCCGGGCGCCTGAGGAGCCGGGAGCGGCCGGGTCAGAACTTGTTCTTCGGGGTCAGCCCCAGTGAGAGGCCGGAGAGGCCGCGCTGGCGGCCGGAGAGCTTGCCGGCGATGGTGCGCAGGGCCGCGCCGGCCGGGGAGTCGGGGTTGGCGAGGACGACCGGGCGGCCGTCGTCGCCGCCCTCGCGGAGGCGGACGTCGATCGGGATGGAGCCGAGGACGGGGACGGTGGCGCCGACGGCCCGGGTGAGGGCGTCGGCGACGGTCTGGCCGCCGCCGGTGCCGAAGACGTCGATCATCTCGTCGCAGTGCGGGCAGGGCATGCCCGACATGTTCTCGATGACGCCGACGATCTTCTGGTGGGTCTGCAGCGCGATGGTGCCGGCCCGCTCGGCGACCTCGGCGGCGGCCATCTGCGGGGTGGTGACGATCAGGATCTCGGCGTTCGGGACGAGCTGGGCGACCGAGATGGCGATGTCGCCGGTGCCGGGCGGCAGGTCGAGCAGCAGGACGTCGAGGTCGCCCCAGTAGACGTCGGCGAGGAACTGCTGGAGGGCGCGGTGCAGCATCGGGCCGCGCCACACCACCGGGGTGTTGCCCGGGGTGAACATGCCGATCGAGATGACCTTCACGCCGTTCGCGGCCGGCGGCATGATCATGTCCTGGACCTGGGTGGGCTTGCCCTCGACGCCCAGCATCCGGGGCACGCTGTGGCCGTAGATGTCGGCGTCGACCACGGCGACCTTCAGGCCGTCGGCGGCGAGCGCCGCCGCCAGGTTGACGGTCACCGAGGACTTCCCGACGCCGCCCTTGCCGGAGGCCACCGCGTACACCCGGGTCAGGGTGCCGGGCTTGGCGAACGGGATCTCCCGCTCCGGGGCGCCGCCGCGCAGCAGGGTGGAGAGCTCGCGGCGCTGCTCCTCGCTCATCACGTCGAGTTCGACGGAGACGCCGGTGACGCCGGGCACGGCGGTCACCGCGTCGGTGACCCGCTGGGTGATCGTCTCGCGCATCGGACAGCCGGAGACGGTGAGGTACACCGCGACCTTCACCGCGCCGCCGTCGCCGACCTCGACGGACTTCACCATGCCGATCTCGGTGATCGGGCGGTTGATCTCCGGGTCGTGGACGTTTCCCAGGGCTTCCCGGACGGACTGCTCCGTCACCCCGGCCGCCACCTCTGTCTCGTTGGCCATGTGTTGATGGTACGGCGCCGGGCCCCGCCCCCGACTCGCCGGTAGCGTGCCGCGGGTCACAGCGTGTCCGCGGACTCCCGCCGCTCGTCCAGTTCCTTGAGCAGGGACTGCAGTTCGGAGCGGACGAAGTCGCGGGTGGCGACCTCGCCGAGGCCCTGCCGGAGGGCCGCGACCTCCCGGGTCAGGTACTCGGTGTCGGCGATGTTCCGGTCGCTGCGGGCCCGGTCCTGCTCCATGTTGACCCGGTCGCGGTCGTCCTGGCGGTTCTGCGCGAGCAGGATCAGCGGGGCCGCGTACGAGGCCTGCAGGGAGAGCACCAGGGTCAGGAAGATGAAGGGGTAGTCGTCGAAGCGGGCGGACTCCGGCAGCACGGTGTTCCACAGCACCCAGACGATGATCACCACCGTCATCCAGACGATGAACCGCCCGGTGCCGAGGAAGCGCGCGATCCGCTCGGAGAGCTTGCCGAACGCCTCCGGGTCCCAGGCCGGCAGCCGGAACAGCCCGGGCCGGCCGGTGCGCGGCTGGTCCAGCCGGGCGCGCGAGCCGGTCGCGGACGGCCGCTCCTCGCGCCGGCCGCGCTGCTCGCGGGCCCGCAGTTCGCGCAGCTGCCGCAGTTCGCGCAGCTCGCCCTGGATGCGCTGGCCCGGCCCCTCGCCGCCCTGGCGCTTGCGGTCAGCGTCCACCGCGCACCCCGCCGTCCGCGTCGGCCTCGGTGTGCGCGTCGGCGGCGTGCGCCGCGCCCTCGCGCCAGTCGTCCGGCAGCAGGTGGTCCAGCACGTCGTCGACGGTGACGGTGCCCAGCAGGTGGTCGTCCTCGTCGACCACCGGCGCCGCCACCAGGTTGTACGTGGCCAGGTAGGAGGTGATCAGCGGCAGCGGGGTGTTCGGCGGCAGCGGGTCGAGGTCGTCGTCCACCAGCGAGCCGACCAGCGTGTACGGGGGCTCCCGGAGCAGCCGCTGGAAGTGCACGGTGCCCAGGTAGGTGCCGGTCGGGGTCTCGTTCGGCGGACGGCAGACGTAGACCTGGGCGGCCAGCGCCGGCTTGGTGTCCGAGACCCGGACCCGGGCGAGCGCCTCGGCGACCGAGGCGTCCGGCTCCAGCACGATCGGCTCGGTGGTCATCAGGCCGCCGGCGGTGTCCTCCTCGTACGAGAGCAGCCGGCGCATCTCCTCGGCCTCGGCGGGCTCCATCAGGCGCAGCAGGCGCTCGGCGTCCGCCTCCGGGAGCTCGGAGAGCAGGTCGGCGGCGTCGTCCGGGTCCATGGTCTCCAGGATGTCGGCGGCGCGCTCCTCCTGGAGCTTGCCGATGATCTCCACCTGGTCGTCCTCGGGCAGTTCCTCCAGGACGTCGGCCAGCCGGTCGTCGTCGAGCGCGGCGGCGACCTCGGCGCGGCGCTTGGACGACAGGTGGTGCATGACGTTCGCCAGGTCGGCCGGGCGGAGCTGCTCGAAGGTGGCCAGCAGGTTGGCCGCGCCCTGGCCCTCCTCGGCCAGCGAGAAGCCGGTCACCGCGGACCAGTCGAGCAGCAGCTGCTCGCCCTTCGCCTTGCGCAGTCGGCTGGGCCGGCCGACCTGGACGAAGACCCGGTCGATCTCCCACTCGCGCAGCCGGGTCTGCACCATCGCGACGTCCAGCACGGTCACCTCGTCGGCGGTCTTGGTCCGGGTCACGGTGCGGTCCAGCAGCTCGGCCAGCACCAGCGTCTCGGACGGGCGCTGCTCGAAGCGGCGCATGTTCAGCAGGCCGGTGGAGAGCACCTGCCCGGACTCCAGGCTGGTCACCCTGGTCATCGGCAGGAAGATCCGGCGCCGCCCGACCACCTCCACGACCAGCCCCAGCACCCGGGGCGGCCGCCCGCCCAGCCGCAGCGAGACGACCACGTCCCGGACCCGGCCCACCTGGTCGCCGTTCGGGTCGAACACCGCCACCCCGGACAGGTGCGAGATGAAGACCCGGCTGCCTGGCCCCGCCACACGCGGCTCCCTCCGCAGAAAACGGACACAACCCCGCAAATCTAGCCGGGCCGGGGGTGCCCGGCGGGTCGGCGCGAGGGAGAAGGGGGGAAACCCGGGTGACGGGAGGGTGCGGAGGGGTGGGGGCGGCCGGGCCGCCCGGGGTCAGCGCTTGCGGCGCTTGAGCAGCAGCTTCGGCAGCCCGGCCGGGACCGGCTCGCGGGTGGTGGCCGGGGTCGGCACCGGCGCGGCGGCGAGGGCGTCGTCGGGGAGGGCGGCGAGCGGGGCGTCGTCGGGGGTCAGCCGCAGCACGTGGCACTCGTGGGCCCAGCGCTCGCCGATGGTGTCGGTGTCGGGGGCGTTCAGGCGCTTGCCCTTGAGCTCCTCGACGGCGCCGTCCCAGGCGGGGGTGCCGGGGTCGAGCCGGGTCACGGCGGCGGTGAGGGCGACCAGCCGGCCCCACTTGTCCTTGCTGCGCAGGGTGACCGCGGCCGAGGTGCTCGCGGCGAGCCCGTGCAGGGGCTGCTCGGAGCCGTCGCCGACCACGACGATCGCGCCGTCGTGCCAGGCGTGCCAGAGCGGACGGGCGTGCGGCTGCCCGGCGGGCCGGACCCAGAGCAGGCCGGACTTCTTGGCGGCTTCCTCCACCAGGGCCCGGTCGAACAGGTCGGTCGGGCTCGGGGTCGTCGTGCGCTCCATGCCGGACAGCGTACGGCCTGGGCGGCCACGGCCCGGTCCCATCCCCCGGACGACAGTGCCGTAACCGGCTGACAACCCTTACCGTGTATGCCGTCCGCAGCCCGCCCACGGCCCGCGCACCGCTCGTGCGCGGGCCGTGGGGCCCGGGCGCCGCAGCACAGCCCGAAGGAGCGCCGTGACCGCCGTCAGCACCACCGCCCCCGCCGCACCCCCGGTGCCGGGGGAGCGACGGCAGCTGCCGCGCACCGACCTGCTGCTGCTGGCGGTGTCGGTCGCGGGCATCTCGCTCTCCGCGCCGCTGATCAGCGCCACGGCCGCGCCCGCGCTGGCGATCGCGTTCTGGCGCAACACCATGTCGGTGGCGGTGCTCGGCCCGTACGCGCTGTGGCGGCACCTGGGCGAGCTGCGGGCCGTCTCGCGGCGGGCGCTGCTGCTGGCGGTGGCGGCGGGCGTGCTGCTGGCGCTGCACTTCGCGCTGTGGATGCCGAGCCTGCGGATGACCTCGGTGGCCTCGGCGACGGCGCTGGTGACCACCACCCCGCTGTGGACGATCCTGCTGATGCGGGCGTGCGGGGTGCGGGCGCCGCGGCTGGTCTGGGCGGGGACGGGCCTGGCGTTCGCCGGCGTGCTGGTGCTGACCGGCGTCGACCTGTCGGTCTCCCCGCGCGCCCTGCTGGGCGACGGCCTGGCGCTGGCGGCGGGCGCGGCGGCGGCCGGCTACATGCTGCTGGGCGCGGAGGTGCGGCGCACCGTGTCGACCACCGCGTACACCCTGGTCTGCTACGCGACCTGCGCGGTCGCGCTGCTGGCGGCCTGCCTGCTGACGGGCGTCCGGCTGGGCGGCTGGCCGGCGGGCGCGTGGTGGCAGATCTTCCTGCTGATGGTGGCGGCGCAGCTGCTCGGGCACTCGCTGAGCAACCGGGTGGTGCGCACCCTGGGCCCGTCGATCACCTCGAACGCGATCCTGCTGGAGACCCCGGGCGCGGCGCTGCTGGCCGCGGTGTGGCTGGGCCAGTGGCCGCCGGCGGCGGCCTACCCGGCGGTCGGGCTGATCCTGCTGGGCCTGGTGCTGGTGGCCCGGGCGGAGCGCCGCTGACGCCCCGCCCGACCCGCCACCGCCGCCCGGCGGGCCGTCACAGCCAGCCGTTGCGGCGGAAGCCCCGGTACATGCCGACGCAGATCACCACGATCGCGCCGAGCACGGCCGGGTAGCCGTACGTCGACTTCAGCTCGGGCATGTTCTCGAAGTTCATCCCGTACACGCCGGTGATCATGGTCGGGACGGCGAAGATCGCGGCCCAGGCGGTGATCTTGCGCATGTCCTCGTTCTGGGCGACCGAGACCTGCGCCAGGTTGGCCTGCAGCAGCGAGTTCAGCAGCTCGTCGAAGCCGTGCACCTGCTCGCTGACCCGGGCCAGGTGGTCGGCGACGTCCCGGAAGTACTTCTGCATGTCGAGGTCGACCAGCCGCGCGGTCGGCTCGGAGAGCTGCACCATCGGCCGCAGCAGCGGGGTGACGGCGCGCTTGAACTCCAGCACCTCGCGCTTGAGCTGGTAGACCCGGCCGACGTCGGCGCCCCGGCCGCCCTTGTTGGCGAACACGTCGTACTCGATCTCGTCGACGTCGTTCTGCAGCCGGTCGGCGACCAGCAGGTAGTTGTCCACCACGTGGTCGGCGATCGCGTGCAGCACGGCGGCCGGGCCCTTGGCGAGCAGGCCGGTGCCCTCGGCGTCGGCCTCCAGCCGGTGCCGCAGGGCGCGCAGCGAGGAGTGCGCGCCGTGCCGGACGGTGATCACGAAGTCCGGCCCGGCGAAGACCATCAGCTCGCCGGTCTCGACCACCTCGCTGGTCGGGGTCAGCTGCTCGTGCTCGACGTACCGGACGGTCTTGAACACCGCGAACAGCATGCCGTCGTACCGCTCGACCTTCGGGCGCTGGTGCGCGTGCACCGCGTCCTCCACGGCCAGCGGGTGCAGGCCGAAGCGCTGCGCGATGCCCTCGAACTCGGCCTCGGTCGGCTCGTGCAGGCCGATCCAGCTGAACGAGCCGGGCGCCAGCTGGTGCGCCGCCTTCACCTGCCGGGCCGCCTCGCGCGGGCTGCAGGTCTCGGTGGCCCGCTTGCCCTGCTGGTAGACGGCGCAGTCCACCACCGCGGACGGGGTGTCGCCGGGCTTCGACTCGAACGCGTCGCCGACCCGGCGGCGGGCTGGACGGACGACGGCGGCGCGCAGGTTGTGCATCATCGACATGGCGCGGGCTCCCTAGGGCCGGACCGGCGCGCCCCGGGACGTGCCGGGGGAACGCGACGGCGGAAAACACCGGTGGACACGCCAGGGCCGAAGAAGTGTCAGAAAGCCGTTCGCTGGGCGGGTTTCGTCGGATCAGCCCCGGGGAAGGTGCTCTCTCGGCCGCGCGCGACGCTGCGGGGTGGACCTGGTCAGCCGCGCTGGCGGCGGGCCGGGGTGGGCCGGAGAGAGCTGCCGGTACTGCATGGTCGACTGCTGTCCACCGTGACCACCTCCTCCACGCCGGGGCCCGCGCGGGGGCCTTCGCGGCCCCGGTTCGCATACACGAGGCCGACCGCTCACATTAACAGCTCTTCCCCGGCTCGCGCCCCGGAGATCGCCGACCGCCGGGTAAAGCTCGCGCCAAGGTTCGGTGCGGCACGCCCGCGCTAAGGTCGCCGCATGGCGCACGACTTCCCTCACTTCGGCGACTTCTCGAACCCCGACGCCGGCCCGGCCGGCCCCGCCCGGCAGACCGTCCTCACCCTGGTCGAGACCCGGCTGACCGGCACCTTCGGCGAACCCACCGGCCGGGCCGCCGTCACCTTCGTCGGCGCGGACCGGATCGAGGTGCTGCGCTTCGGCCCCGACGCCGACGGCCTGGTCCGGTACGCGACGCTCGGCATGGCCGCCGCCCCGATGGCCGACCCGGCCACCCCGGTCGCCGACCCGGTGCGCGGCCCGCGCGCCGAGCTGGTGCTGACCGTCCGCGGCGGCCGCGACGAGGTGCACCGGGCACTCGCCGTGTTCGCCGCCAGCCCGCAGGTCGAGGGCCTGGTGGTGGCCCCCGGCGGCTCCCTCGACCTCGGCTCCCCGCTGTGGGCCGGCGCCCCCTTCACCTCGGTGCTGGCCGCCGAGCCCGGCGGCCTGGTCGAGGACCTCGACCTCCCCGCCCCCGCCGACCCGGTCCGCTTCCTCCCCCTGCTCCCGATGACCCCCAACGAGGCCGCCTTCAAGCGCGTCCAGGGCGCCGAGGCCCTCCAGGAACGCTGGCTGCGCCACGGCACCGACCTCCGCGACCCGGCCCGCCGCGGCGTCCCGCTGGACTGAGACCCCGGCCGGGCCGGACGGCTTCGTGGCGGCCGTAGATCGCTCTCGCGGCATGTGCTGCAGATTATGCTGCTTGATTTGCCTCGCCATTTGCCGCACTGTGGAGCCATGAGCAGCCTTATCGGGAAGTCCGTGGCCCGCAAGTCCGTGCCCGTGACGGCCGAAGACACCCGCGCCGTCGAGCGGCTGAGAGAGCCCGCGGGTGCCTACCGTGCGGCGATAGCCGAGATCCTCGGTGTCGAGCTTTCCGCGAACCCTTCGGAGGCGGAGGTCCTTCAGGCGCTGATCGAAGCCGGTCGCATTGCTGTCGAGGAGAAGGTCATGACCAGCGGCTACACCGCGCTCGCCGCAGCCCGTGGTGACGAGGACCGCGAGCACGACCGTGCCATGCGAAACCGGCGCCGCGGATCGAGTGAGGACTAAGAACACATGACCGAGATCGTGCCGGTGCGCGGTGTCGTTTACCGGGCTGACGCGGGGTATGGCCTCAAGCCGTTTCTCGTGGTCTCGAACAACGCCCGCAACCAGAAGCTCGACAGCTGTCTGGCCGTCAGGCTCACCACCACGCCGAAGCCCGAGCTGCCCAGCATCGTCAAGCTCGGCCCCGCCGAGGGCACCCTGGTCGGTTCCATCCTGTGCGATGACATCGTCGTCCTGTACCGCGACGAACTCCGTGAGTCCCTCGGCGCACTCAGCACCACCACGATGGTGAAGGTCGCCGCGGGCCTGCGGGCAGCCCTCGCCCTCTGAAGGCCACGGCACCGACCTCCGCGGCCCGGCCCGCCGCGGCGTCCCGCTGGACTGAGACCCCGGCCGGGCCGCCGCGCGGACGGGCGTCAGCCGGTGATCGGCGCGGCGCCCGTCGCCTGGGCCAGCAGTTCCTCGTACGCGGCCGGGGCGGTGGTGTGCTCGCCCAGGCGGACGGTCTTGCGGGCGCCGTGGTAGTCGCTGGAGCCGGTGGTGAACAGGCCCAACTCGGCTGCCAGGCCGCGCAGTCGGGCCCGGGTCGGGTCGTCGTGGTCGACGTGGTCGACCTCCAGGCCGCCGAGGCCGGCCGCCGCCAGGTCGGCGATCACCGCGTCCCCGACCGTCCGTCCGCGCTTGACCGCGCCCGGGTGCGCGAAGACCGGCACCCCGCCCGCCGCCCGGACCAGCCGGACGGCCGCCACCGGGTCGGTCTCGTGCTTGCGGACGTCCGCCCGGCCGCCGTTGGCCAGCCAGTCGGCGGTGAACGCGTCCGAGACGGTCGCCACCACGCCCGCCTCCACCAGGGCCGAGGCGATGTGCGGGCGCCCGACCGAGCCGTCGCCCGCGATCCGCTCCACCTGCTCCCAGCTGATCGGCGCGCCCAGCTCCCGGCAGCGCTCCACGATCGCCCGCCCGCGCCGGAACCGGTCGGTGCGCACCAGCTCCCGCTCCGCCGCGAAGGCCGGCTCCGCCGGGTCGAACAGGTAGGCCAGCAGGTGCATGCTGATGCCGCCCGCCTGGCAGGACAGCTCGGCGCCCGGCACCAGCACCAGCCCCGTCCCGGCCACCGCGGCGGCCGCCTCCCCGTACCCCGACACCGTGTCGTGGTCGGTCAGGGCCACCACGTCCAGCCCGGCCGCGACCGCGTTGGCGACCAGTTCGGCGGGGGAGTCGGTGCCGTCCGAGGCGTTGCTGTGGGCGTGCAGATCGATGCGCATGCCGCCCAGGATAGGAGCCGCCGCGCCGGGCGGTGCGGGGGTCAGCCGAGCAGGCGGGGGGTGAGCGCGCCGCAGGGCAGCAGGCCGAGTTCGGCGCCCGCGTCCCGCAGGTCGGTGAGCACCAGTTCGTCGTGCATCAGCAGCGCCGACTGCTCGGGCCAGGCGATCGCCCACAGCCACAGGCCGCGCGCCTCGCCGACGTACACCGCCCGGTCGTCCGGCGCGCCCGGCACGTGGAACATCGGGGTCGGCCGGCCGGCGGCCATCAGCTTGGCGTCGGCCGGCTTGTACAGCGCCACCGAGTCGCCCGGGTCGGGGCCGTCCAGCCCGGCGTAGCGGGCGCCCAGGCCGATGCCCAACTCCTCGGCCACCAGCACCAGTTCGCCGAACCCGCCGAGCGGGGCCGGGCCGGAGCAGGCGACGGCGGTGGCCCGGGCGCCGGACAGGTCGTCGCCCGCGTGCGCGATGCCGGTGAACAGCCAGCCGACCGGCAGCGGCCAGGGCAGCCAGACCGGCACCTGCGAGCGGTTCACCGCCACGTTCAGGGCCTCGATGCTCGGGGGGAGCACCGGCTGCATCGGGTGGACGGCGCCGTGCAGATCGCACTGCCAGGTGTCGGAGAAGAGGCCGGGGGCGCGGACCCGACCGGCGCACCTCGGGCAGCTTGGCTCGCCCCTCATAACCGACAACGGTCCTCCCTCCGGAGTGCTGCGTCAAGGACGATCACCCGTAAGGAGTGCGCCGCGAGCCGCCCCGGCGATCGCCCGGGTCCGGCAGAGGTGATGTCCCGGCCGGGGCGCCGCCAAACCCCCGCAGGTCGCGGCCGTCGAACACACTGACGCCCCGTCGTCCCAGGGGTCTCCTGCGGTGACGGGGCGTCAGCCGGGTATCGGAACGTCGGACGACTCGGAAGTGCGTCCGCGTTCGCTCACACGGCCTTGCACGGCCGGATGTACAGGCGTTCGCCGGTCTGCGCGGCGGTCTTCAGGTACTCGGAGACGGTCTCCGCGTCGGCGATCAGCCGGTCGGTCTCCGTTCCGGCGTGATCCAGTCGAAGGATCTCGAAACGCATGGGCCTCTCCCTTCCCGTCCTCGTGTTCCGAGGCGGACTCGGCCGACGTTCGGCCACCGGACGGTGGCTCGTCGGCGTTGGCTGGGTCGGACGTCCGGCAGGTGCGGTCACCCGTCGCTCCCCCCACTCTCAGGCAGGACTCGGTCAGCGGCACTTTCCTTGCGGCACTGGAGGGGGGCCGTGGTGCCCCGGTGACCCACTGTGCCGCGACGCTGCTTCCCGGCGGTTGCCCGCCGGTTAAATCCGTGGTCTCGGTGGCCGGAGGAGGGTGCGACCGCCGGAGGGTGTTGATCCCGGACGAAATCAAATATTACCCGAGCTAACGATTCTTGTCGCGCGAAAACCGGGGCCGACTTCTGAACGTCCGTCAGGCGGACGGCCGGTGACCCGGATCCGGCCGGAAATCCGACCGGCCCGGCCGGCGCGCCGCACGCCGCGCCGCACGCCGCGCGTCGCTCAGCCGGACCAGAACCCGGCCAGGAACTCCGCCGTCTGCGCCGGCCGCTCGGTGTTCGGCGAGTGGCCCGCGCCGGACACCGTCCGCCGGACCGCCCGCAGCCGCTCGGCCATCGCCGACTGCTCCTCGACCGGCCAGGCGTAGTCCCGCTCGCCGGACAGCACCAGCGTCGGCAGGCCGCCGACCGCCGCCGCCAGCTCGGCCACCCGGTCCGGCGGCGCCACCAGGTGCGCGGCCGCCGCCGCCAGCGCCAGCGGGTGGTTCGCCAGCCAGCGGCGGTGCAGGAACTCCTCGATCTCCGGCTCCACCGGCGGCACCCGCTCGCCCTCCAGCTGCCGGATCGCCTGCCAGACCGACTCCAGGTCCATCGAGCCCAGCGCGTCCCGCAGCAGCGCCATCCGGCCCGCCTCCGCCGGGGCGAGCGCCGGACCGGTCGACATCAGCGTCAGCGTCCGCCACGGCAGCGCGCCCGGCTCCGCCAGGACCGCCTCGCGCACCACGTGCCCGCCGAACGAGTGCCCCAGCAGGTGCACCGGACCGTCCGCCCCCAGCGCGGCCGTCACCGCCCGGACGTCCGCCGCCAGCGCCGGCACGGTGTACGCGGCCGGGTCGTCCGGGCCGGCGGACTCGTACTGGCCGCGCAGGTCCACCGCGACCGTCCGGAACCCCGCCCCGGCGAGCGGCTCCAGCAGCGCGATGAAGTCCTCCTTGCTGCCGGTGAACCCCGGCACCAGCAGCGCCGTCCCGCGCACCGCCCCGGCCGGCTCGCCCCACAGCGCGGCCAGCCCCGCCACCCGGCCCGCCCGCGCGCACGACGGCAACTCCAAGAACGGCGGCGTACTCATCCGCTGCGGCCCCTCACCTCGACGACCACCCGACGCATCGGGCTCACCCTACGCAGCCGGACGGGCGGGCGCGGCACGGCGACCGGCTCCCTGTCAGCTCGGCCCGGCCCGGGAACGCCACGGGGGAGGGGCGACCGGGTGCGGTCGGCCCTCCCCCGTGGGAGGTGACGCGGTTACTTCTCGACGGCCTTGCGGGTCCGGCGCGGGGCCGGGATCTCCTCGGCCGTGCTGGCCGTGGCCTTCTTGGTGGCGCGCTTGCGCGGGGCCGGGGCCGGGGCTTCCTCGGCGGCGGGCGCCTCGGTGGCCGCGGCCTTCTTGGCGGCGCGCTTGCGCGGGGCGGGGGCCGGGGCCTCCTCGACCGCGACCGGAGCCGGGGCTTCGGCGGCGACGGCCTTCTTGGTGGCGCGCTTGCGCGGGGCCGGGGCCGGGGTCTCCTCGGCGGCGGGCGCCTCGGTGGCCGCGGCCTTCTTGGTGGCGCGCTTGCGCGGGGCGGGGGCCGGGGCCTCCTCGACCGCGACCGGAGCCGGGGCTTCGGCGGCGACGGCCTTCTTGGCGGCGCGCTTGCGCGGGGCGGGGGCCGGGGTCTCCTCGACCGCGACCGGAGCCGGAGCCGGAGCCGCGACGGTGACCACGGTCTCGACCGCCGGGGTGGCGGTGACCGGCGAGCCGGCCTTCCGGGTGACGCGCTTGCGCGGGGCCGGGGCCGGGGCCTCCTCGACGGCCGGAGCCGGGGCGGTGACCACGGTCTCGACGACCGGGGTGGCGGTGACCGGCGAGCCGGCCTTCCGGGTGACGCGCTTGCGCGGCGCGGCGGCCGGGGCCTCCACGGCGGCGACCGGAGCCGCAGCCGCGACCGCAGCCACGACCGGAGTCGCGACCGCAGCCGGAGCGGCGGTCGGTGCCTCGGCGACCGGGGCGGCGGCCTTCTTGGCGGTCCGCTTGCGCGGCGCCGGAGCCGCGGGCTCCCCGACCGTGGACACCAGCGGGGCCGGCTTGCGGAGCGGCCGCTGCTGCGGCTTCCGGGAGCGGATCACCGGCTCGGCGGCGACCGGCTCGGCGACAGCGACGGCTGCGGCAGCGACCGGCTCGACCGGTTCGGCGGCGACCGGAGCCGCGGCCTCGACGGCGACCTGCTCCACGGCCGGGGCGGCCGCCTGGCGGGTGCGCTTGCGCGGGGTGCGGGCCGCGCTGTCCTCGACGGCCGCGACCGGGGCCGGGGCCTCGGCGACCGGGGCCTCGACCACCGCGGCGGTCTCGACGGCCGGGGCCGCGCCGCCGCGGCGGCTGCGGTTGCGGCGGCGGGAGCCGCGCCCCTCGCCCGGGGCGGCCGTCACGGCCGGACCGGCGGTCGGAGCGGACTGCTGCTGCTCGACCGGCGGCGCGGACTGCACGGACTGCGTCGTCTCGAGGGCGTCGGCCGCGCCGCCGGCGCGGGTGCGGCGGCGCTCGCGGGAGCGGCGGGCCGGGCGCTCGGCCGGGGCCGGGCTCTCGGGGGCGCCGCCCCGTCCGCCGCGTGCCTCGCGGCCGTCGCGGCCGTCGCGCGCGTCACGGCTGTCGCGGCTGTCGCGGCTGTCACGCCCGCTGCGGGCGTCCCGTCCGTCCCGCCCGTCCCGTCCGCCGCGGGCGCCGCGGCCGCCGGTCTCGCCGAGGTCCTCGACCTCCTCGGCGGCCAGGCCGGCCCGGGTGCGCTCGGAGCGGGGCAGGATGCCCTTGGTGCCGGGCGCGATGCGCAGCAGCTCGTAGAGGTGCGGGGAGCTGGAGTAGGTCTCCTCCGGGTCGTTGAACGGCAGTTCCAGCGCCTTGTTGATCAGCTGCCAGCGCGGGATGTCGTCCCAGTCGACCAGGGTGACGGCGGTGCCCGAGGCGCCGGCCCGGCCGGTGCGGCCGATCCGGTGCAGGTAGGTCTTCTCGTCGTCGGTGCACTGGTAGTTGATGACGTGCGTGACGCCTTCGACGTCGATGCCGCGGGCGGCGACGTCGGTGCAGACCAGGACGTCGACCTTGCCGTTGCGGAAGGCGCGCAGCGCCTGCTCGCGGGCGCCCTGGCCGAGGTCGCCGTGCACCGCGCCGGCCGCGAAGCCGCGCTTGGTGAGCTGCTCGGCGACGTCGGCGGCGGTGCGCTTGGTGCGGCAGAAGATCATCGCCAGGCCGCGGCCGTCGGCCTGCAGGATCCGGGAGACCATCTCGACCTTGTCGAGCGAGTGCGCGCGGAAGATGTGCTGCTCGATGTTGGCGACGGTGGTGCCGGTGTCGTCCGGGGCGGCGGCGCGGATGTGGGTGGGCTGGCTCATGTACCGGCGGGCCAGCGAGATGACCTGGCCGGGCATGGTGGCCGAGAAGAGCAGGGTCTGCCGCTTGGCGGGCAGCATGGTGATGATCTTCTCGACGTCCGGCAGGAAGCCGAGGTCGAGCATCTCGTCGGCCTCGTCCAGGACCAGCGCGCGGACCTTGGACAGGTCGAGCTTGCGCTGCCCGGCCAGGTCGAGCAGGCGGCCGGGGGTGCCGACCACGATGTCGACGCCCTTCTTCAGCGCCTCGACCTGCGGCTCGTACGCCCGGCCGCCGTACACGGCCAGCACGCGCACGTCGCGGACCTTGCCGGCGGTCTGCAGGTCGTTGGTGACCTGGGTGCACAGCTCGCGGGTGGGGACGACGATCAGGGCCTGCGGGCCGTCGGAGAGCTGCTCGGCGGTGGCCCGGCCGGCGGCGACGTCGGCCTGGACCACGACCCGCTCGATCAGCGGGAGGCCGAAGCCGAGGGTCTTGCCGGTGCCGGTCTTGGCCTGGCCGATGACGTCGTGGCCGCTCAGCGCGACCGGCAGGGTCATCTCCTGGATCGGGAAGGGGTGGACGATGCCGACGGCCTCCAGGGCCTCGGCGGTCTCCGCCAGGATCCCGAGTTCGCGGAAGGTCGTCTTGATGGGTTCAGCGGTGGTGGACAGGGTGCTGCCTCTTCCGTGTGGAGGGCCGAGCCCGAACGCGTCCTGCCGTGCCCGGGCAGCCCCCGGTGAGGGGCGCGTCGGGCGGGCGGCGCGGGGGAGGGCGTCCCGTTGAACGGGTCGTGCGGCGCGCTGTCGGCGCGATCCGCTGCGGCCCTCGCTCGGCCTGGTGCGGTGCCTGGGCCCGAGGCTCGGGCCAGGTCGGAGCCGATCGGGTCTCCGACCGGGCATCCGCGTACGTGAGCGCCGGGTGCTGCGCCGGGCGGCCGGAAACGCCACCGGCACGACTGCGCGACCTGCCGTGGGACTGGCGGGCCGCGCCGGTTTACACCTGGCCTCACCACCTACCATACAGTCAAGCGACGACTCGAACACGTGACGGCGGCTACTCCGGGCGGCCGCACCCCGCTGGCGGGGCGGCCGGAGGGCGGGGCCGGGGGTCCGGCGGGACGACTAAGGTCGTGGCCATGGAGACTCAGGAACCCGGTGACGGACGCACCGACTCGATCGGGCCCTGGGCGGCCCGGGCCGCCGATCCGCAGTACCGGGCGGCCGTGCTGGACCTGCTCGGCGCCCTCGCGTACGGCGAGCTGAGCGCCTTCGAGCGGCTCGCCGAGGACGCCAAGTTCGCGCCCGGCATCACCGAGAAGGCCGCGCTGGCCCGGATGGCCTCCGCCGAGTACCAGCACTTCCAGCTGCTGCACGACCGGCTGGCCGAGGTCGGCGCCGACCCGGTCGCGGTGATGGAGCCGTTCGTCGAGCCGCTGGAGAACTTCCACCGGATGACCGCCCCGTCCGACTGGCTGGAGGGCCTGGTCAAGGCGTACGTCGGCGACGCGATCGCCACCGACTTCTACCGCGAGGTGGCCGTCCGGCTCGACGACGACACCCGGGAGCTGGTGCTGCGGGTGATGTCCGACACGGGGCACGCCGGGTTCGCGGTCGAGCGGGTCCGGCAGGCGATCGCCGAGGACCCGCGGGTCGGCGGGCGGCTCGCGCTGTGGGGGCGGCGGCTGATGGGCGAGGCGCTCAGCCAGGCCCAGCGGGTGGTCGCCGAGCGCGACGCGCTCTCCAACCTGCTGGTCGGCGGCGCCCAGGTGCGCGGCTTCGACCTGGTCGAGGTCGGCAAGATGTTCAACCGGATCACCGAGACCCACACCAAGCGGATGGCCGCGCTGGGCCTCGCCTCCTGACCCGTCCCGCGCCCCGCGCCCCGCGTCCCGCGCTCAGCCGTGGCGGTGCCGGCCGCGGCGCCGGGGCAGCAGGTCCGGGCGGGCGGGCACCGTCACCAGCAGGGCGGAGGCCGCCAGCGAGACCGCCAGCTGCAGCACCGGCGCGTGCCCGCTCAGCACGTAGCCGCTGAGCCGGCCGGCCAGCACCGCGGCCACCAGGGCGGTGCCGACCGGCATCGCCCGCGGCCCCGGGTAGAGGTCGGGCCGCAGCAGCAGGGCGCCGACCCCGACGGTCAGCCCGATCAGCACGAACGCGGTCGTCTCCCACACGGCTGCCTCCCGGGGCGCGCGGCGCGGCTGCGGTGCCGCGCGGCAGCACAGCGCCTACCCGGCGAGGCCCTCCGGTACGCACAGCACGGCGCCCCGTCCCCCCGGGCGGGGGAACGGGGCGCCGGTGACGCGGGCTCAGAGCGTGCCGAAGCCGACCTTGCGGACGTTCGGCTCGCCGATCTCGACGTACGCGAGCCGGTCGGCCGGAACCAGCACCCGGCGGCCGTGCTCGTCGGACAGCGTGAACAGCTTGCTGGTGCCGTCCAGGGCCTTGGCGACCGCGTCCGCGACCTCTTCGGCAGATTGCGCGCTCTCCAGGACGATCTCCCGGTTCGCGTTCTGCACGCCGATCTTGACCTCCACGGCTTCCGTCCCTCCGGTAGCTGGCCGCGCGCGCCCCGACCGCCGTTCGCGGTGGGCACGCCGTACGGGCATCACCTTAAGGCAGCAACGCCACCGGGAGGCGAAGGACGGGGGCCGGTCCGCTCAGGGCCGAATCCGCGGTCAGTCGGCCGGGTCGGCCGCGCCCTCCTGGGCGGGGTGCATCGGGAAGCCCTTCAGGCCGCGCCAGGCCAGGCTGGCGACCAGCCGGACGGCCTCGTCGCGCGGGATCTCGCCGTCCTGGGTGAGCCAGTAGCGGGCGGTGATCTGGGCCAGGCCGCAGACGCCGACCGCGAGCAGCTTGGCCTCGGCGTCGGGCAGGTCGGTGTCCTCGGCGATCACCCGGGAGACCAGGGTGGCGCTCAGGTCGGTGGCCCGGTCGACCCGCTCGCGCACGGCCGGCTCGTTGGTCAGGTCCGACTCGAAGACCAGCCGGAACGCGCCGGACTCGCTGGAGACGTAGTGGAAGTACGCCTCCATGGTCGCGGCGACCCGCTGCTTGTTGTCGTTGGTCGCCTCCAGCGCGGCCCGGGTGCCGTCGACCAGGGCGTCGCAGTGCTTGTCGAGCAGCGCGAGGTAGAGCTCCAGCTTCCCCGGGAAGTGCTGGTACAGCACCGGCTTGCTGACGCCGGCCCGCTCGGCGATGTCGTCCATGGCGGCGGCGTGGTAGCCCTGGGCGACGAACACCTCCTGGGCGGCTCCGAGCAGTTGTTCACGGCGGGCGCTTCGCGGCAGGCGGGCACCGCGCGGGCGCTCCTGCGCCTCCTGGATGGCCGTCACGGCGCTCCTCACTTCACGGTCTGCGTGGACTGCCGGCCGGGCCGGCAGTTCGACTGTCAGGGTGATTGATTCTACTTTTCGGTAACCCTCGCGCGCGCGGGTGAAGCCGAGTAAAGCGCACAACCACCCTTGTCGGGACCCCACAATACGGCTCGGGCCTGGCCTGTCCACAGGTCGAGACGGGCTCGTGACGGGGGCAGTACGGCCCCGTGACCGGCGGTGTCGGACCCTCCCGTCATTACGATCGTGCTCCATGAGCGCAGCCCCGCACCCCCTCGCCGCCCTGGAGCCGCACCGCACCGTCGAGGTGCCCGGAGCGGCGCTGGCCGTCAGCCGCCACTCCGCCCCCCGGACCGACCTGCCGCCCGCACTGTTCGTGCACGGACTCGGCGGATCCGCCGACAACTGGCTGGAGCTGCTCGACCTGCTGGCCGGCGACGTCGACGGCGAGGCCGTCGACCTGCCCGGCTTCGGGCACTCCGCGCCGCCGCTGGACGGCAACCTGTCGGTCTCCGGGCACGTCCGGGCGGTCATCGGGTACCTGGAGGAGAGCGGCCGCGGACCGGTCCACCTGTTCGGCAACTCGCTCGGCGGCGCGGTCGCCGTCCGGCTCGCCGCGCTCCGCCCCGACCTGGTGCGCAGCCTCACCCTGATCTCCCCGGCGCTGCCCGAGCTGCCCCCGCAGCGCACCGCCTGGTCCACCGGGCTGCTGGCCGTCCCCGGCGTCGCCGAGCTGATCCGCCGCCGCGGCCCCGCCGCCGACCCGGAGACCGCCACCGCCGACCTGCTGCGGCTGGTCTACGCCGACCCGGCCGGCATCCCGGCCCACCGCCGGGCCCGCGCGGTCGCCGAGTACCGCCGCCGCTCCGCGCTCCCGTACGCCCTCGGGGTGCTGGCCGGGTCCGCGCGCGGGATCGTCACCGCCTACACCGAGCGCGGCGAGCAGGCGCTCTGGCGGCAGGCCGAGCAGGTCGCCGCGCCGGTGCTGCTGGTCTACGGGCTCAAGGACAAGCTGGTCTCCTACCGCTCCGCCCGGCGGGCCTGCGCCGCGTTCCGGGACGCCCGGCTGCTGGTGCTGCCGGACTCCGGGCACGTGGCGATGCTGGAGCACCCCGGGCCGGTCGCCCGCGCGGTCCGCGAACTGCTCGCCGAGGCCGAGGCCGAGGCCGAGCGGGCGGGCTGACGGGCTGACGGGCTGACGGGCGGGCCGGGGAGCGGGGCGCACGCGGGGCGCGCGCGGCGCGAAGGCCGAAAACGGAGCGGGGACGCCCGAGGTCACGGGCGTTCACTCGATGGTGTGGCAAGCCGGGCCGGGCCCCTAGGGGGATCGGCCCGGAGCTCTACCTTCGTGTTGTCGGACCGAACAGGTGTGGGGGGCGAGACGGCGAGGACGGCGGACGCGGGGAGCGGACGCCGGCCCGACGGCCGTCGAGCACGGACGCACTCCCCTGTGTCGTAGGGCCGTGAACCCAGTCGAAACGCTCTGCTCTGGAGGCGTCGTGCGCATCGCTCTGCTCACCGAGGGCACCCTCACCAACGCGCAGCGTGGCGAAGGGGGCTGGTGCGGCCGCCTGGTCGACGGCCTGCCCGAGCACGAGTTCCGGCTCTACCGGCTGCTGCCCGCCGACCGCCCCGCCCCGCCCACCGGCGTCCGCGGCCTGCACGGCGTCCACGAACTGCCGATGTGGGGCCGCCGCCCCGGCGGGCGCGGCCCGACCGCGCTGCGCCGCCGGGCCTACGCCAAGGCGTACGGGGAACTCGTCCGCGCGCTGGTGATGCCCGGCGAGCGGGCCGGGTTCGGGCCCGCGCTGTACCGGCTGGCCGCGCTCGGGCGGGAGGACGACGCGCTGCCCGCGTTCCTCGGCTCCGGCCACGCCCACCGGGTGCTGGAGCGGGCCTGGCGGATGCCCGGCGCCGACACCGCCGGCGGCCAGCCGCTGGTCTGCGACGTGCTGGTCGCCGCCGACCTGCTGGAGCAGTGCCTGCGGCCGCTCTCCGCGCCCTGGTACGGCACCGGCCCGGCCGGGCTCGGCGGCGCCGACCTGTGCCACGTGGTCGGCGGTGGCCCCGCCGCGCTGCCCGCGCTGGTCGCCCGCGAGCTGCACGGCGTGCCGTTCGTCGTCACCGAGCACGGCCTGCACCTGCGCGAGCAGTACCGCGGCTACCGCAGCGCCCCGTACCGCTGGCCGGTGCGCGCCCTGCTGCTGTCGTTCTTCCGGCAGCTCACCGAGGAGACCTACCGGAAGGCCGGCGTGCTCACCCCCGGCAGCGAGTACGACCGGCAGTGGCAGCAGCGCTGCGGCGGCGACGCCGACCGCACCCGGATCGTCCACGAGGGCACCCCCGCCACCGGGCGGCCCGCCGCCGGCAAGGAGCCGGTCGCGCCCACCCTGGTCTGGGCCGGCGCGCTGGAGCCCGGCCGCGACCCCGAACTGATGCTGCACGCCTTCGCCCGGGTCCGGGCCGAACTGCCCGGCGCCAGACTCCGGATGTACGGCGAGGAGGGCGCGCCCGGCTACCGCGCGCACTGCGCGGCGATCGCCGAACGGCTCGGCGTCGCCGACGGCGTCGAGTTCGCCGGACGGCCGGAGAGCTCCGCCGCGGCCTGGGAGTCCGGCAGCGCCGTGGTGTTCAGCGCGCTCGCCCAGCGCAGCCCCCGCCTGCTCGCCGACGCCATGCTCAGCGGACGGGCCGTGATCTCCACCGAGGTCGGCGTCGCCCGCGAGGTGCTCGGCCCCACCGGCCTGCTGGTGCCCCCGCGCAGCCCGCGCGCCCTCGCCGCCGCCTGCCTCGCCCTGCTCACCGACCACGAGCGCCGCTCCCGGCTCGGCCTGGCTGGGCGGCTCCGGGCGCAGGAACGCTTCGCCGTGGAACCCGTGGTCGGCGCCTTCCGCGAGATCTACCTCGAACTGGTCTCCCGCTACCCCGCCTTCCCGGCCCGCCCCGGCGCCCGGGCCACCCCGTTCGCCCGGCCCGCCGAGTACTGGGTCGCCGGGCCGGGCGGCGGATCGGTCGGTGGGGCGGTCGGCGGAACGGCCGGGGGAGCGGTCGGCGAGCCCGCGGCGGAGGCGGCCGGGCAGGGCGCGGCCGACCGGCCGGTGCGGGCGGCGGCCGGGCCCGCGCTCGCGGAGGCGCTGTGAGCGGCGGCGCTGGGTCGGCCGGCGGGACGGCCGGCGGTGGGACGGCCGATCCGGTGCGCGAACTGCTGGACGCCAACCGGGAGTTGTGCGAACACGCGATCGACCCGCTGGAGATCGCCGCCGCGCTGGAGGACTCCGGCCTGGCCACCGACGGCGCCGCCCGCTACCGGCACGCCGACGTCTTCGGCCTCGCCGAGGAGCTGTACGCCCGCGTGCCGCGCCGCCCGCCCACCCGCGAACCGCAGCCGCCCGCCGACCCCCCGCGCACCCTGCCGCTCGCCGCGCTCCGCGGCGCCGCCGCCCACCTGCTGCCGCTGCTGCCCGCCGTCGCCATCGGCGGACTGCCCGGCGGGACCGCCGCCGTCCTGCTCGGCGCGGGCGCCGCCCTGCTCACCACCCGCACCGACGGCGGGACCCCGGCCGAGCTGCCGACCACACCCGACACGGACGGCTGGGGACCGGCCGAACCCGACTCCGGGTCCGACTCCGGTGCCGGGCCGGTCTCCCGCCCGCCGCGCGGCGGTCGGCCGTGGGCCGCGCTCGGCCGGGGCGCCGGCACCGGCGCGCTGCTGGCGCTGCTCGCCGCCGCCGCACCCGGCGCGGCCGCGGCCGCCGCGCTCGGCGGGGCGGGCGCGGGCTGGGCGGCGGCCTGGCTGCGCCGGTTCGGTCAGCGGCAGGGCGCGGCCGCCACGCTGGGGGAGTTCCGCTCCCGGCTGCGGCCCGCGCTGCCGCTGGCCGTGCTGGCACAGCTGGCGCTGCTCGCCGCGCTCGGCTGCGCCGTCACCGACGGACTGCCCGCCACCGGCTGGGCCGCGCTGCTGCTGCTCGGCGTCCTGCCGCTGCTGGCCGACGCCGTCCGCGACGCGGGCCGCCCGGGCGCCGCCGCGGTCGCCCTGCTCGCCGCGGCCACCGGCGCCACCGCCCTGGCCCTCCCGGCTCCCGCGCACTGGCTCGGCGCCTCCCCCACCGGGGGCCTCTCGGCGGCCGCGCTCGGCCCGGCCCTGCTGCTGGCCGGCTGCGCGTGGCCGCCGTCGACCCGGCCGGGGGCGTACCGGTGAGGGCGCTGCCGGCCCGGGCCGGAGCGCCGTCCCGGCCGTCGTGGGCCGGTGTGGGCCGGTGTGTCGATCAGATCTTGTTCCGCCCGGCTGGTGCCGGGCCTGAGGGAAGGACGCGGACCCGATGAGGGTGCTACTGCTGGGGGCCGACGGGTTCATCGGCCGGCGGGTGGCCGACCGGCTGCTGGCGGAGGGGGGGTTCCAGGTGACCGTGCTGGGGCGGGGCGATTCCGCCGACATCCGGTTCGACCTGGCCGCGGGGAGTCCGGGGGCGCTGGCGCGGTTCCTGGACGCGGTGGCCGCGCAGGTGGTGGTCAACTGCGCGGGGGCCACGTACGGGACGTCGCGGACGCTGATCCGGTCGAACACGCTCGCGGTGGCGACGGTCTGCGAGGCGATCCGGCGCAGTCGGGAGCCCGCGCGGCTGGTGCACGTGGGTTCGGCGGCCGAGTACGGCCCGGCGCAGCCCGGCGGGCCGATCCCGGAGGGCGCGGAGCCGCGCCCGGTGGGCCCGTACGGGGTGTCGAAGCTGGCCGGGACGGAGCTGGTGCTGAACTCGGGGCTGGACGCGCTGGTGCTGCGGGTGTTCGACGTGGTCGGGCCGGGGGCGCCGACGGCGTCGCTGTTCGGGCGGCTGGCGGAGGGCCTGCGGCGGGCGCTGGAGCAGGACGAGCACCAGGTGCGGATGCCGGACCTGTCCGGCTACCGGGACTTCGTGGACGTCCGGGACGTGGCGCGGGCGATCCAGGCGGCGGCGGTCTCGGCCGCCACCGGGGTGATCAACATCGGCTCCGGCCACGCCGTCCGGGCCCGGGACGCGGCGCACCTGCTGGTGCGGGCGTCCGGCTTCGAGGGCACCGTCGCCGAGGACGCCCGGCAGGTGGTGCTGCCCGCGCAGCAGGCCGGTGCGGAGGGGGCGCGGGCGGTGGAGGCGCGGACGGTGGTCGAGCCGGTGCAGTGGCGGCAGGCCGACGTGCGGACCGCGCGGGACCGTCTCGGATGGCGGACGCAGGTGCCGCTGGAGGAGTCGCTCGGTGACGTCTGGCTGGAGACGGCCTGTCGGGTGTGATCCGGAACGGCCGGTTCCGACCGGGGGGTTGGCCCGGGGCTCCGAGGTCTCGGCATCCGGTGGCGGACATCTCACCCACTGGACCTGCTGTCTTGGAATACCCCGGGCACGTGACACTGTTGGCGTAGTCGAACAGAACCTGACGACCATCGGAGTCCCCGTGTCGCTGCCACCCCTGGTCGAGCCCGCCGCCGAGCTCACCGTCGAAGAGGTCCGCCGGTACTCCCGCCACCTGATCATCCCCGACGTGGGCATGGACGGGCAGAAGCGGCTGAAGAACGCCAAGGTGCTGTGCGTCGGCGCCGGCGGCCTCGGGTCCCCGGCCCTGATGTACCTGGCCGCCGCGGGCGTCGGCACGCTCGGCATCATCGAGTTCGACACGGTCGACGAGTCGAACCTGCAGCGCCAGATCATCCACGGCCAGTCCGACATCGGCCGGTCCAAGGCCCAGTCGGCGCACGACTCGGTCAAGGAGATCAACCCGCTGGTCGAGGTGATCCTGCACGAGGAGCGCCTGGACAACGACAACGTGATGGAGATCTTCTCCGGCTACGACCTGATCGTCGACGGCACCGACAACTTCGCCACCCGGTACCTGGTGAACGACGCCGCGGTGCTGCTCGGCAAGCCGTACGTCTGGGGTTCGATCTACCGCTTCGACGGCCAGGCCAGCGTGTTCTGGGCCGAGCACGGCCCCTGCTACCGCTGCCTCTACCCGGAGGCCCCGCCGCCGGGCATGGTCCCGTCCTGCGCCGAGGGCGGCGTGCTGGGCGTGCTGTGCGCCTCGATCGGCTCGATCCAGGTCACCGAGGCGATCAAGCTGCTGGCCGGCGTCGGCGAGCCGCTGGTCGGCCGACTGATGATCTACGACGCCCTGGAGATGCAGTACCGCTCGGTGAAGGTCCGCAAGGACCCGAACTGCGCCCTCTGCGGCGAGAACCCGACCGTCACCGAGCTGATCGACTACGAGTCGTTCTGCGGCGTCGTCTCGGAGGAGGCCAGCGCGGCCGCCGTCGGCTCCACGATCACCTCCAAGCAGCTCAAGGAGTGGATCGACAACGGCGAGGCGATCGACATCATCGACGTCCGCGAGGTCAACGAGTACGAGATCGTCTCGATCCCGGGCGCCCGGCTGGTCCCGAAGAACGAGTTCCTGATGGGCAACGCCCTCCAGGACCTGCCGCAGGACAAGCGCATCGTGCTGCACTGCAAGACCGGCGTGCGCTCCGCCGAGGTCCTCGCGGTCCTCAAGTCCGCGGGCTTCGCGGACGCGGTGCACCTGGGCGGCGGCGTGATCGGCTGGGTCAACCAGATCGAGCCGGAGAAGCCCGTCTACTGAGCGACGCGACGGCACCACCGGGACCGCCCGGCCGGGGAGTGGGAGAACTCCCCGGCCGGGCGGTCCCGTGCGTGCGGCCACCGGCCGGGAGCGGTCAGAGCGCGCCCCTGCGCTGGAGGAGGTTGTAGGCGATCCAGCCCGGGACCACCGGCAGCCAGAAGGTCAGCAGCCGGTAGAGGAAGACCGCCGGGGTGGCGGCGGTGGCCGGGACGCCGGCCACCGTCAGGGCGGTGATCAGGGCGATCTCGACCGGGCCGATGCCGCCGGGGGTGGGGATCGCGGAGCCCGCCGCGTTGGCGGTGAGGAAGACCACGGCGACCGCCGCGTAGGTCACGTTGGCGCCGCCGCCGCCGAACGCGTGCACCGAGGCGTCCAGGCAGGCGGTGAAGGACAGCGTCAGCAGGATGATGCCGCCGAAGCCGGTGACCAGCTTGCGGGGCGTCTGCATCAGGTCGAGCATCCGCGGGATCACGCCGAACAGCAGCGAGCGGACCCGGGTCACCACGAAGCGCCGCAGCGGGGCGACCGCGGCGACCACCAGGGCCAGCACGGCGGCGCTCAGCACGCCGATGATGACGGCCCGGGAGGCGCCGAGGTCGCCGTTGGTCTGCGAGCCGGTGATCAGGCCGAAGGCGAACAGCAGCAGCAGGTGGCCGCCGAGGCCGGCCAGCTGCGAGGCGCCGACCGAGGCGACCGCCTGGACCGGGCGGATGCCGGCCTTCTGCAGGTAGCGGGTGTTCAGCGCGATGCCGCCGACCGCCGCCGGGGCGACCAGCTTCACGAAGGAGCCGGCCAGCTGGGCGGCGACCGTGCGCCAGAACGGCAGCTTCTCCGGGACGAAGCCGGTCAGGCTCATCGCGGCGGCCACGTACGAGCAGGCCGAGGCGGTCAGCGCGAGCGAGGCCCAGGCCCAGTTCATCTGGGAGACCTTGAACTGGTCCGGCCGGATCGTGGTGAGCGCCAGGTAGGCGGCGAAGGCGAGCGCCACCACCATGATCAGGGTCTTGGGCTTGAGGCGCTCCAGCTTGGCGGGGGCCATCGGGGCCTCCGGGGCGATCTGCAGGATCTGCGCCCGGATCCGGGAGAGCAGGTCCTCGCCGGCCCGGGCGATGTCCTCCTCGGCCTGCTGCTGGGTGCGCTCGCCGGCCGCGACCTGCTTCAGGGCGAGGGCCTGCGCGGCGGTCTTCCGCTCCTTGGTCATCCGCTGCAGGTCGCCGCGGGTCTGCCGGCTCAGGCCGACCGGCTGGAGCAGCGGCAGCGCCTCGGCGGTCCGGGTCGGGCCGAGGACGGTGGTGGCGGCGGCCACCGCGCGCTCCGGGCCGACCCGCAGGGCGAAGGTGGTGAGCAGCTGGGCGACGTCGATCCGCAGGGTCAGGTCGCCGGCCGCGATGTCGCCGCCGGAGAGGTTGACCAGGCAGCCGGTGCGCTCGTCGACCACCAGCAGCGACTCGCCGGTGAGCCGGCGGTGCGCGATCCGGCGCTCGTGCAGGGTGGCGACGGAGTCCCAGAACGAGGCCATCACCGCGTCGGTGACCTCCGCGTCGGCCAGCTCGTCCAGCGTCCGCCCGGCGACGTTCTCGTAGACCAGGATCGCGGCGTCCGGGCCCAGCTCGGAGGTGGCGACCAGCTGCGGCGCGCGGGCCCCGGAGGCGGCCGCCGCGTACGCGATCAGCGCCTCCTGTTCGAGCGCCTGGCGCAGCGACTGCGGGCTGCGCCGGACGGCCACCGAGCGCAGCCGCACCCGGCGCCAGGCGCGGTAGAAGAAGCCGGACGCCTGCTGCTCGCGGTCGATGATGTGGACGTCGAGCAGCGGGCCGGTCTGCTGGGTGACCAGGTAGCGGCGGGTGCCGCCGGGCGCGGGCGGGGCCAGGTGCGCGGCGGACGGCGCGAAGCCGACCTTGCGCAGGCCGATCATCAGGTGCTGCCCGGTCGGGCGGATGTTCGGCGAGCCGATCGCGTACAGCGTGCCGTACGCCACCGACCAGCCGATCAGGACGGTCAGCACCAGGGAGAGCGGCGTGGTGTTGCCGTTGATCAGCTCGGCCGCGCCGGAGAGGATCACCACCACCCACAGGGCGACCCGCCAGCGCGGCCGGCTCGACATGCCGACCGCCGTCATGTAGGCGATCACCGGCGCCAGGTAGCCGTGCACCGGATCGGTCAGCGTCTCGCCGCCGCCCGGCGGGAACTGGGTCAGCGCGTTGCGGATCTCCTCCGGCGCGCTGGCCGCCACCCACCAGTCGACGCCCAGCGAGACGCCGTACGCCAGCACCGAGGCGAGCACGCCGTCGGCGACCCGCAGCCCGTCGCGCTTGATCAGCCGCTCGACGGCGAACGCCAGCGGCACGGTCAGCACCGCGATCGACGAGACCAGCGCGGAGATCTTGGAGAGCACGCCGGGGATCCGGTCGGCGTTGACCGTGATGTCCTTCTCGATGCCGGTGGTGGTGGAGACCGCCACCTGCGCCAGCACGAACACCAGGATGATCAGGAACAGCCCGCCGAGGAACTTCAGCAGGTCGGACGGGCGGTGCGCGCGCGGGGCGAGCAGCGGCTCGTCGACGGCCAGGTACTCGCCGGCCGGCTCCTCGACCGGCGGGCCGCCCTCCGGCGGCCGGTCCGGCGGGGTCGTCCCCCCGTCCGGCGGCGGCTGTGCGGCCACCGTGTCCTCCCCCGTGTGCCGCTCCTCCCGCGCCCGGTGGCGCAGGTCGACCGGGCGCGGACCCGAACCGTCGGTGGCGGGCTGCTCGGAGCCCTCGTCCACGTTCAATTCGGCCGTCCCGGTCATCTGGTCTTCGTCCTCGTGTGTCGCGCTGCCCCGAAGATGCTGCCATGCCCGCCGTCCGGGCGCGGTCCAGGGGCGGCATCCCGCGCGCCGGGTCGCCCGCACGGGGTGCGGGAAATCGACCGGATGGGGAAGAATGCACCGGATGACCGAGCCCGCGGACGCCCCCGAGATCCCGCCGTACGCCGAAGCCGTGCTGGACCTCGCCGAACGCATCCCGCCCGGCCGGGTGATGACCTACGGGGACGTCGCCGAGTACCTGGGCCGCGGCGGCCCCCGGCAGGTCGGCCGGGTGATGGCACTGTACGGGGCGCCGGTGCCCTGGTGGCGGGTGATCCGCGCGGACGGGCGGCCGCTGCCCGGCCACGAGCACCGCGCGCTGCCCGAGTACCGGGCCGAGGGCACCCCGCTGCGCACCGTCGGCGGCGAACCCCGGGTCGACCTGCGGGCCGCCCGCTGGGACGGGACGCCCGCACCGGGCGGACCGGGCTGACCGGGGGATGTGCGCGTGAGGGGTCTGTGGGTGCAGGATCGTAGGCTCGTCGCGGCGAGCCGTTCCCCCCTCGGCCCGCCGCTGAACCGCCGTACGACCCTGGACCGCAGTGACCTCACCGTTCCGCCTGGTGCGCAGCCCCCTCGCGCAGCCCGACCCGCCCGTGCTGGACGACTTCCAGCGGGCGGTCGTCGAGCACGCCTCGGGGCCGCTGCTGGTGCTCGCGGGCCCCGGCACCGGCAAGACCACCACGCTGGTCGAGGCGGTCGCCCGGCGGGTCGCCGACGGCACCGCGCCCGAGCGCGTCCTGGTGCTGACCTTCAGCCGCAAGGCCGCGATGGAGCTGCGCGACCGGATGACCGCCCGGATCGGCGCCACCGCCCCGCAGGCCACCACCTTCCACTCGTTCTGCTACGCCCTGCTCCGCGCCCACCAGGCCCCCGAGGAGTACGCCGAGCCGCTGCGGCTGCTCTCCGGCCCCGAGCAGGACGTGATGGTCCGCGAACTGCTCGCCGGCGGCGCCGAGGACGCCAAGGCGGGCGTCGGCACCATCGGCTGGCCGCTCGACCTGCGGGCCTGCCTGACCACCCGCGGCTTCGCCGACGAGGTGCGCGCCGTGCTCGCCCGCAGCCGCGAGCTCGGCCTCGGCGAGCGGGAACTGGAGCGCTTCGCCGCGGGCGTGGACCGCCCCGACTGGGCCGCCGCCGCGCACTTCCTGGCCGAGTACCTGGACGTGCTCGACCTGCGCGGCGTCCTCGACTACGCCGAGCTGGTGCACCGCGCCGTGCTGCTGGCCGAGCGGCCCGACGTCTCGGCCCGGCTGCGCGAGCGCTACGACGTGGTCTTCGTCGACGAGTACCAGGACACCGACCCGGCCCAGGTCCGGCTGCTGCGCCGGCTCGCCGGGGACGGGCGCGACCTGGTCGCGGTCGGCGACCCCGACCAGTCGATCTACGCCTTCCGCGGCGCCGACGTGAACGGCATCCTGGAGTTCCCCGACGCCTTCCGGCACGCCGACGGCCGCCCCGCCGAGGTCAAGGTGCTGCGGGTCTCCCGGCGCTCCGGCGCGGTGCTGCTGGCCGCCACCCGCGAGCTGGCCCGCCGGATGCCGATGGGCCGGCTGCCCGCCGACAAGCTCGCCGCGCACCGCGCCCTGCTCCCCTCCCGGGAGGGCGGCGCCGTCGAGGTGTACACCTACCCGACGCCCGGCGCCGAACTCGACTCGGTCGCCGACCTGCTGCGCCGCGCCCACCTGGAGGACGGCGTCCCCTGGGGCGAGATGGCCGTGCTGGTCCGGGCCGGCTCCCGGACCATACCGGCGGTGCGGCGCGCGCTGGCCGCCGCCGGCGTCCCGCTGGAGATCGACGGCGACGACCTGCCGCTGCGCGAGGAGAGCGCCGTCGTCCCGCTGCTGCTCGCCCTGCGGGTCTGCGCCGAGGGCCCCGGCGCGCTCACCGCCGACCTCGCGCACACCCTGCTCACCGGCCCGCTCGCCGCCCTGGACGGCTCCGACCTGCGCCGCCTCGGCCGCACCCTGCGCGAGGAGGAGCGCCGCGCGCTGGCCGCCGACGGCGCCCCCGGCGTGGTCCGCCCCGCCGAGGAGCTGATCCGCGAGGCCCTCGACCACCCCGAGCTGCTCGCCCTGCTGGACACCCCCTACGCCCGCCGCGCCCACGAACTCGGCACGCTGCTGCGCAAGGTCCGCGAACTGCTGGCCGGCGGCGCGAGCGCCGAGGACGCGCTCTGGGAGCTCTGGGACGGCTCCCGGCGCTGGCGCGAACGCCTGGAGCGGGCCGCCCTGCGCGGCGGCCCCGCCGGGCGCAACGCCGACCGCGACCTCGACGCGCTGTGCGCCCTGTTCGAGACCGCCGCCCGCGCCGAGGAGCGGGTCACCGGCCACCGCGGCGCGCTCGACCTGCTCGCCGAGGTCGAGGCCCAGGACATCGCCGCCGACACCCTGCACGTGCGCGCCGTCCGCCCCGACGCCGTCCGGCTGATGACCGCGCACCGCTCCAAGGGCCTGGAGTGGCGGCTGGTCGTCGTCGCCGGCGTCCAGGAGGGCCTCTGGCCCGACCTGCGCCGCCGCGGCTCGCTGCTGGAGGCCGACCGGATCGGCCGCGACGGCCTCGCCGAACCGCTCACCCCGGCCGCGCTGCTCGCCGAGGAGCGCCGGCTGTTCTACGTCGCCGCGACCCGGGCCAAGGACCGGCTGGTCGTCACCGCCGTCAAGGCGCCCGCCGAGGACGGCGACGAACCCTCCCGGTTCCTGCGCGAGCTCTACCGGGAGACCCTCGACCCGCGCACCGGCCGGGTGCTGGAGCGCACCCCCCGGGTCAAGGTCGCCGACGTCACCGCCCGGCCGCGCCGCCCGCTCTCGGTGCCCGCGCTGGTCGCCGAACTGCGCGCCGTCACCGTCGACCCGGACCGCTCCCCGCAGCTGCGCCGGGCCGCCGCCGAACGCCTCGCCACCCTGGCCGCCGCCACCGACGAGGACGGCCGCCCGCTCGTCCCCGCCGCCCACCCCGACCAGTGGTGGGGCCTGGACGACCCGACCGCCGCCCCGCACCCGCTGCGCGAGCCCGACCAGCCCGTCCGGCTCTCCGGCAGCGGCCTGGAGCAGCTGGAGACCTGCACCCTGCAGTGGTTCCTGGAGAAGGACGTCAAGGCCGGCACCACCGCCTCCGCCGCCCAGGGCTTCGGCAACGTGGTGCACGCCCTCGCCGACGAGGTCGGCTCCGGCCGCACCCCCGCCGACCTGGCCGTCCTGATGGAACGGCTGGACACCGTCTGGGACGCCCTCGCCTTCGACGCGCCCTGGAAGTCCACCCAGGAGAAGGGCGAGGCCCGGGCCGCCCTGGAGCGCTTCCTGCGCTGGCACGTGCTGGAGCGCGAACGCGCCACCGTCGCCACCGAGCACGGCTTCGACCTGACCCTGGACGTCGGCGGCGTCGCCGTCCGGATCCGCGGCTCGATGGACCGGGTCGAGGCCGACGCGGCCGGCCGGGCCTACGTCGTCGACTTCAAGACCGGCAAGCACGTCCCGACCGACAAGTCGCTCCCCGAGCACCGCCAACTCGCCGTCTACCAGCTGGCGGTGGGCAACGGCGCGCTCGACGGCCTGCCCGGCTTCGAGCACGGCGCGGTACCCGGCGGCGCCGAGCTCGTGCAGCTGCGCACCCCGGACAAGAAGGACCCGGAGGCGCCCAAGGTGCAGCGGCAGCTGCCCGAGGAGAGCACCCCCTGGATCGAGGACCTGCTGGTGCAGACCGCCGGCAAGGTGCTCGCCGAGCGGTTCACCCCCACCGCGGGCGAGGGCTGCGGGCGCTGCGCCTTCCGCGGCAGCTGCTCCGCGCAGCGGGACGGCCGGCATGTCGTCGACTGAGCCGCTGCGGCACCCGGAGCAGCTCCGCGACCTGCTCGGCATCCCGTTCAACGACGAGCAGGTGGCGGCGATCGGCGCGCCGATGGCCCCCGGCGTGATCGTGGCCGGCGCGGGCTCCGGCAAGACCACCGTGATGGCCGCCCGGGTGGTCTGGCTGGTCGGCTCCGGCGCGGTCCGCCCCGAGCAGGTGCTCGGCCTGACCTTCACCAACAAGGCGGCCGGCGAACTCGCCGAACGCGTCCGGGCCGCCCTGCTGCGGGCCGGCGTCCGCGCCGAGGACGAGGACGCCCTCGGCGACCCGCAGATCTCCACCTACCACGCCTTCGCCGGCACCCTGCTCAAGGAGCACGGCCTGCGGCTGGGCATCGAACCCGACGTCCGGCTGCTGGCCGACGCCACCCGCTTCCAGCTCGCCGCCCGCGTCCTGCGCCAGGCCCGCGGCCCGTTCCCGGCGCTCACCGGCACCTTCTCCGCGCTGGTCGCCGAACTCGTCGCGCTGGACTCCGAACTCGCCGAGCACCTGGTCGAGCCGGCCCGGCTGCGGGAGCACGACGAGGAACTACTGGACCAGCTGGCCGGCGTCAAACTGACCAACGACGACCTGCGGGCCGTCCCGAAGGCCGCCCGCGGCCGGCAGGAACTGCTCCGGCTGGTCGAGGACTACCGGGCCCGCAAGCAGAAGCTCGGCCTGCTCGACTTCGGCGACCAGATCGCCGCCTCCGCCCGGCTCGCCCAGCAGCGCCCCGAGGTCGGCCGGCTGCTGCGCGAGCAGTACCGGGTGGTGCTGCTGGACGAGTACCAGGACACCTCGGTCGCCCAACGCCTCATGCTGGCGGGCCTGTTCGGCGGCGAGTCGGGCGCCGGGCACCCGGTCACCGCGGTCGGCGACCCCTGCCAGGCGATCTACGGCTGGCGCGGCGCCTCGGTCGCCAACCTGGACGACTTCCCCCGGCACTTCCCGCTCGCCGACGGCGGCCCGGCGCACCGCTTCGCGCTCAGCGAGAACCGCCGCAGCGGCGGCCGGCTGCTCGACCTCGCCAACCGGCTGGCCACCCCGCTGCGCGCCATGCACGAGGGCGTCGAGGCGCTGCGGCCCGCCCCCGGCGCCGAGCGGGACGGCTCCGCCCGGGTCGCGCTGCTGCCCACCCACGCCGCCGAGATCGACTGGCTGGCCGACTCGATCGCCCACCTGGTGCGCACCGGCACCGCGCCCGGCCGGATCGCCGTGCTCTGTCGGGCCGGCGGCTCCTTCCCCGACATCCACGCCGCGCTGGTCGAACGGAAGGTCCCGGTCGAGGTGGTCGGCCTCGGCGGACTGCTGCAACTCCCGGAGGTGGCCGACCTGGTGGCGGTCTGCGAGGTCCTCCAGGACCCGACCGCGAACGCCGCCCTGGTCCGGCTGCTGATCGGCCCGCGCTGGCGCACCGGCCCGCGCGACCTGGCGCTGCTCGGCCGCCGCGCCGCCGAACTCGTCCGCACCGCCCGCCCCGGCGAGCAGGACGCGCTGAGCGCCGCCGTCGCCGAGACCGACCCCACCGAGGTGGTCTCGCTGGCCGACGCGCTGGAGACCTTCGTCGACGCCGAGCAGCCCGACGACCTGCCGTTCTCGCCGGAGGCCCGGGTGCGGTTCGCCCGGTTCGCCCGGGAGATCCGCGAACTGCGCCGGGCGCTCGCCGAACCGCTGATGGACGTCCTGCACCGGGTGCTCACCGCCACCGGCCTGGAGGTCGAACTCTCCGCCTCCCCGCTGGCGCTGGCCGCCCGCCGGCGCGAGACCCTGCACTCCTTCCTGGACATCGCCGCCTCCTTCGCCGACCTGGACGGCGACCCCGGCCTGGCCGCCTTCCTCGGCTTCCTGCGCGCCGCCCAGGAGTACGAGCGCGGCCTGGACGCGGGCCTGCCCGGCGGCGAGGACACCGTCAAGGTGCTCACCGCGCACAAGTCCAAGGGCCTGGAGTGGGACGTGGTCGCCGTCCCCGGCCTGGTCAAGGGGGCGTTCCCGTCCAAGAAGGGCCGCGACAGCTGGACCTCCACCCGCAAGGTGCTGCCGCACGCCCTGCGCGGCGACGCCGCCACCCTGCCCGCCGACCCGGCCTGGGACGCCAAGGGCCTCGGCCGGTTCAAGCAGGAGATGACCGAGCACGCCGGGGTCGAGGAACTGCGGCTCGGCTACGTCGCGTTCACCCGGCCGCGCACGCTGCTGCTGGCCTCCGGGCACTGGTGGGGGCCGACCCAGAAGACCCGGCGCGGGCCGTCGGACTTCCTGACCGCGCTGCGCGAGCACTGCGAGCGACCGGGCAACGGCGAGATCGAGCACTGGGCCGAGCCGCCCGGCAAGGACGAGAAGAACCCCGCGCTGGACGTCTCGGTGGAGACCCCCTGGCCGCTGCCGCTCGACCCGGACGCGCAGCGCGCCCGCCGCCGGGTCGCCCAGGTGGTCCGGCACCGGCTGGCCGGCGCGCCCGCGCCGGAGGGCGAGCCGATGGCCGTCGAGGACCAGCGGCTGCTGGCCTCCTGGGACCGCGACCTGACCGCGCTGCTCGGCGAGTTGGAGCGCTCCCGGCGCACCACCCGGGACGTCGAGCTGCCCGCCTCGCTCTCCGCCACCCAGCTGATGCGGCTGGCCGCCGACCCGGACGGCTTCGCCCGCGACCTGGCCCGCCCGATGCCCCGCCCGCCCGCGCCCGCCGCCCGCCGCGGCACCCGCTTCCACGCCTGGGTGCAGTCCCGCTACGACCAGCCGCTGCTGCTCGGCCCCGAGGCGCTGCCCGGCCTGGACGAGGAGGAGATCGAGGACGAGCGCGACCTGGAGCGCCTCAAGGACGCCTTCCTGCGCGGCCCGTACGCCCGCCGCACCCCGTACGCGGTCGAGGCGCCGTTCCAACTGGTGCTGGCCGGCCGGGTGGTGCGCGGCCGGATCGACGCGGTCTACCGGGCCGCCGAGGGCGGGGCGGGCGGGGCGGGGGGTGCGGGCGGGGCCGGCGCGGGGGCGCCGCGCTACGAGGTGGTCGACTGGAAGACCGGCCGCGAGGACTCCGGCGACCCGCTCCAACTGGCCGTCTACCGGCTGGCCTGGGCCGAGCAGGCGGGCGTCGCGGTGGAGGAGGTGGCCGCCTCGTTCTGCTACGTGCGCTCCGGGCGGGTCGAAACCCCGTCAGGACTTCCTGGCCGAAAAGAGTTGAGCGATCTTCTGATCGGGAATAGGTAGAAAAGAGTCACTCAGAGCATCCAACCCGTCACGAGATCACGCGAAACCTGTGCGCCCTGCACGTTTCGTGCCTATTGTGGGGTCGGTAACCGGTCATCCCTCGTACTCCGGCCGCCGTCAGGGCTCCCGACCCCCTGACCTTCCGTCAGACCCGCAGGTGCCGAGCAGCACCCGCACCTTCCGCTGGAGAGACCGACGTTGAGCGCGACCGGATGGATCAGGGACGTCCTCCACGGCCCCACCCCAGGCCCGGTACCCGGCACCGTCACCGGCACCTGGCCCAAGACCTCGCACGCGCTGCCGCTGGTCGGCATGCTGCTGATCCTCTCGCTCGACCTGCTGACCGGCACCCAGGTCAGCGTCGAGCCCGCCCTGACCGCCGTCCCCGCCCTCGCCGCCGTCGTCTCCCGGCGGACGTGGTACCCGCTGCTGATCGGCGCCCTCGCCGAGGTCTGCGCGTTCGGCATGGCCTGGTACCACGGGATCCTGGGCCAGTCCGTGCACGCCGCCACCGTCGCCGCGATCGTCCTGATCGCCGGCATCGGCCACCTCTCCGCCACCCTGCGGATCCGGCAGGAACGCGCCCTGGCCGAGGCCCAGTTGGTCGCCGAGATCGCCCGCCGGGTGCTGCTCCGCCCCGTCCCCGAGCGGGTCGGCCCGGTCCGGGCCGCCGTCCGCTACGCCGCGGCCGCGGCCGACGCCGCGATCGGCGGCGACCTGTACGAGGTCGTCAACACCCGGTACGGCGTGCGCGCCGTGATGGGCGACGTCCGCGGCAAGGGCCTCGCCGCGGTCGAGACCGCCGCCGCCGTGCTCGGCGCGTTCCGCGAGGCCGCGCACCAGGAGGCCGCCCTGGACCGGGTGGCCGGCTGGCTCGCGGTCAGCCTCGACCGGGCCCTGCACGAGAACGAACACCCCGGCGTCGACGAGGAGTTCGTCACCCTGGTGCTGGTCTGCGTCCGGGCCGACGGCGTCCTGGAGATCGCCAACTGCGGCCACCCCGCGCCCGTCCTGCTCCGCGGCGAGGACCCGCCCCGGCTGCTCGCCGCCGACGAGACCGTCCCCCCGCTCGGCGTCCTCGACCCGGTCGACGTCCGCCCCCCGCTCCAACTGGTCGCCGCCGAGCCCGGCGACCGGATCCTGCTCTACACCGACGGCGTGATCGAGGCCCGCGACCACGGCGGCGCGTTCTACCCGCTCACCGACCGGCTGCCGCTGCTCGCCGACGACGGCCCAGGCGACATCCTGCAGCGCCTGCACGACGACGTGGTCCGGCACGTCGGCCACAAGCTCGGCGACGACGCGGCGATGCTGCTGCTCCAGTTCGACCCGGTCGCGCTGCCCGCCCAGGCCGCCTACTCGGCGGCCCGCGGGGTGACCGACGCCGGCTGCTGAGGTGCCGGCTCAGACCTCGATGTCGACCACCAGCGGGCGGTGGTCGGAGACCGGCGTGCGCGGCGCGGCGACCGAGCCGACCGTGCTGCGCGGGACGCCGATGCCCAGGATGTGGTCGAACTGCACGGTCGGGCGGTGCGAGGGGTAGGTGGGCGTGCGGGCCAGGTCGTACCAGCCCTGGAGCCGGGTCCGCCGGGCGGTGCGGACCCGCTCGCGCCGCGCGGTGCGCTGGATCGCGTGCGCCGAGCCGAGCACGGTGCGCGGCACGGCGCCGATCAGGTTGAAGTCGCCCAGCACCAGGTAGGGCTGCGGCAGGTCGGCGATCCAGCGCCGGATCGCGGCGAGCTGCCCGACGTTCCAGCCCGGCACGAAGGACAGGTGCGCGGCCACCACGGTGAACTCCCCGCCCGGCCCGGCCAGCACCGCCGCGAGCGCCGCCCGCGGCTCGTCCGGGACGGGCGTCAGGCCGCGCCGCCCGGCGACCCGCAGCGGGAGGCCGAACGGCGCGGGCGCGAACCGGCGGGCCCGCCAGTGCAGCACCGGCAGCCGGGTGAGCAGCGCGGTCCCGTACGAGGGCCGGGAGTCGTCGGCGAGGTCGCCCGGCCCGTAGACGGCCAGGCCCGGCCGGGCCGGGTCGGCGAGCCAGCCCGCGCCGGGCGCCGGGGTGCCGTGCAGGGCGGCGGCGAAGCGCCAGTCGGCGGCGCCCATCGCCTTGGCGGCGACGGCCGCCTGGTCGGTGCGGCCGGAGCGCTCCTGGTACCGGTCGACCTCCTGGAGGGCGAGCACGTCGGCGTCCAGCGAGGCGACCGCGTCGGCCAGCGGGGCGCCCGGCTCGGCCGGGAAGGGCGCGGGGCTGCCGTCGGGGGCGAGCGGCTGGCCGTGCAGCAGGTTGTACGTGGCGATCCGCAGAGTGGTCACGCCGACGACCGTACCGGGCCGACGTGAACGGGCCGACGTGAACGGGGAGGCGGCTTGAGCGGCGGGTGCCATACCCGGTATACATACTCGGTATGTCGATCCGTCACGGCCTGCTCGCCCTGCTCGACCAGGGCCCGCGCTACGGCTACCAGCTCAGAACCGAGTTCGAGGCCCGCACCGGCGCCACCTGGCCGCTGAACGTCGGCCAGGTCTACACCACGCTCGGCCGCCTGGAGCGGGACGGGCTGGTGGAGTCGGCCGGCGAGGACGACGAGGGCCACCAGTTCTACGCCGCCACCGACGAGGGACGCTCCGAACTGCGCCGCTGGTTCGAGACCCCGGTGCCGCGCACCAACCCGCCGCGCGACGAACTCGCGATCAAGCTCGCGATGGCGGTCACCATCCCCGGCGTCGACGTCGCCTCGGTGGTGCACGGCCAGCGCCGGCACAGCATGCAGGCCCTCCAGGACTACACCCGGCTCAAGGGCCGGGCGCTGGCCGCCGACGACGGCTCCGGCAAGGACCTGGCCTGGCTGCTGGTGCTGGAACAGCTGATCTTCCAGACCGAGGCGGAGATCCGCTGGCTGGACCACTGCGAGTCCCGGCTCGCCCAGCACGCCGAGCGCGCCACCGCCGCCCCGACCGAACCCGCCGCCGCGCCGCCCGCCCGACGCGCCGCCAAGAGCCGCGACCGCGGCCGCCTCTGAAACCCCCTGGGGGAGCGATGACCGAACAACTCAAGCCGGCCGAGCCCGTCCTGCACCTCGACCAGGTCAGCCGGACGCACGGCCAGGGCGCGGCCGAGGTGCACGCGCTGCGCGCCGTCGACCTGCGGGTCTACCCCGGCGAACTGGTCGCCGTGATGGGGCCCTCCGGCTCCGGCAAGTCGACCCTGCTGACCCTGGCGGGCGGCCTGGACAGCCCGACCGGCGGCCGGGTCGTCGTCGAGGGCACCGTCCTGGGCGAGCTGGACCGCAAGAAGCTGGCCGCCGTCCGCCGCCGCTCGGTGGGCTACGTCTTCCAGGACTACAACCTGATACCCGGCCTCACCGCCGCCGAGAACATCGCGCTGCCCCGCGAGCTCGACGGCGTCTCCGCCCGCGCCGCCCGCCGCGAGGCGCTCACCGCGCTGGAGGAGCTGAACATCGCCGAGCTCGCCGACCGCTTCCCCGACGACATGTCCGGCGGCCAGCAGCAGCGCGTCGCGATCGCCCGCGCGCTGATCGGCGACCGCCGCCTGGTGCTCGCCGACGAGCCCACCGGCGCCCTCGACTCCACCACCGGCGAGTCCGTGCTCGCCGTGCTGCGCGCCCGCTGCGACGCCGGCGCCGCCGCCATGATGGTCACCCACGAGGCCCGGCACGCCGCCTGGGCGGACCGGGTGGTCTTCCTGCGCGACGGCCTGCTGGTCGACGAGACCGCCCGGCAGGACGCCGGCAGCCTGCTGCTCGCCGCCGCCACCAACGCCCGCAAGGACGGCGACCGGTGAAGCTGACCGCCTGGCGCGCCGCCCTGCGGATCGCCCGCCGCGACGCGCTGCGCGCCAAGGGCCGCAGCGCCCTCGTCCTGGCGATGATCGCCCTCCCGGTGCTCGGCGTGGCCGGCGTCGACGTGGTCACCCGCAGCGCCCAGCTCGAACCGGACGAGAAGGCCACCCGGGTGATGGGCACCGCCCAGGCCCTGGTCACCCTGGAGAGCCGCGGCAGCACGATCCTGCAGAGCCCCGACGCCGAGGACTACAGCTCCCGCACGCCCGAGAAGGGACAGCGGCCGAACGCCGCCCAGCAGCGCAGCACCGACACCGACCCGACCGCGCTGCTCACCGAACTGCTGCCCGGCGCCGTCCTCGTCCCGGCCGACAACTACACCAGCACCACGACCACCACCAGGGAAGGCCGGATGTCGGTCGGCCTGGACGAGGTCGACCTGACCGACCCGGTCTGGCAGGGCAAGCTGAACCTGGTCGACGGCACCGCCCCGGCCCGGCCCGACGAGATCGCCGCCACCCGGAACTTCCTGGACCGCTCCGGCCTGCGGATCGGCGACCGCACCGCGCTGCACGGCCTGGACGGCAAGCCGTACACCATCACCGCCGTCGCCGAGGACCCGCAGCACCTGGACCGCACCCTGCTGTACGGCCTCCCCGGCGCCGTCCTCGAACCGCTGGCGAAGGCCGACCCGAAGGGCGTCGAGGCCGGACGGATCCGGGACCGCTCCAGCTGGCTGGTCAAGCTGCCGGCCGGTGCGCAACTGCCCTGGTCGAAGGTGCTGGAGCTGAACGAGTACGGCTTCTCGGCGGCCTCCCGGGCCGTCATGCTGGACCCGCCGCCCCGCGCCGAGGTGCCCTACTACGCCGAGGCGTCGCAGAACTCGACCAGCGTCAACAAGAGCGCGCTGGCCGCCGCCGCCGTGGTGGTCGGCATGGCGCTGCTGGAGATCGTGCTGCTGGCCGGCCCGGCGTTCGCGGTCGGCGCCCGCCGCTCGCGCCGCCAGCTCGGCCTGCTCGCGGCCGGCGGCGGCGACCGCTCGCACGTCCGGGCCGTGGTGCTGGCCGGCGGCGCGGTGCTCGGCACCGCCGGCGCGCTGCTCGGCCTGGCCGGCGGCATCGGCCTGGTCGCGCTGCTGCGGCCGCGCGCCGAGCAGTACGGCGGACAGCGCTTCGGCCACTTCGACCTGCAGCCGCTCGACCTGCTCGCGATCGCCCTGCTCGGCCTGGTCACCGGCCTGCTCGCGGCCGTCGTCCCCGCCGTCCAGGCCTCCCGGCAGGACGTCGTGGAGGCGCTCACCGGCCGCGGCGGCAGCAAGCCCGCCAACCGGCTGCTCGCCGTGCTCGGCGCGGTCATGGTGGCCGGCGGCTCCGCGCTGGCGCTGTTCTGCGCCGCCACCAACACCTCCGTCGTCCTGGGCCTGCTCGGCGGCTCGGTGGTCGCCGAGATCGGCATGCTGCTCTGCACCCCGGTGCTGATCGGCCTGTTCGGCCGGCTCGGCCGCCACCTGCCGCTCAGCCCCCGGCTCGCGCTGCGCGACTCGGTGCGCCACCGCGGCCGCACCGCGCCCGCCGTGGCCGCCGTGATGGCCGCCGTGGCCGGCGCCGTCGCGGTCGGCATCTACACCGACAGCGACATCGAGCAGCAGCGCCAGCAGTACCAGCCCCGGCTGCCGGCCAACGCCGTCGCGCTGCTGCAGGCCGGCCGGGACGGCGACCCCGGCCGGTTCCCGCTGATGCGCGAGTCGGTCGAGAGCAACCTGCCCGGCCTCGGCGAGCGCGCCGACGTGCTGGACCTCGTCCCGAAGCCCGGGCAGTGCGTCGACGGCTACCTGTGCGGGTACGTCCGGGCCGTGAAGGCGCCGGACAAGCGCTGCCCGGCCGACGACACCGACGACATGGACGAGCGCCGCCGGCTGACGGCCGACCCCCGCTGCCTGGAGGAGCAGCGGCTGCCCGCCTACCCGACCAGCTTCTTCGGCGACACCCTGGTCGGCGACGCCGCCCTGCTGCACAACCTGCTGGAGGTGCGCGACCCCGCCGCCGAGCGGGCGCTGGCCGAGGGCAAGGCCGTGGTGTTCCGCCCCGGCTACCTGGACGGCGGCAAGCTCCACCTGAAGGCCACCGAGCAGCCCACCAAGGAGCAGTTGGACGCCGGGCACTACGACGGCACCTTCCGCGAGGTCACCGTCGACGCGGTCGAGGCGCACGCCGACGTCCCGTTCGCCGTCACCGTGATCAGCCGGCAGGCCGCCGAGCGGGCCGGACTCGGCCTCCGCCCGGCCGGGGCGATGTGGCACCCGGCCGCCGCGATCGCCGACGGCAAGGTCCAGAAGGCCACCGCCGAGCTCAGCAAGCTCGACGACAGCACCTACCTGGACGTCGAGCAGGGCTTCAAGCCGCAGCGCCGGCTGATCACCATCGGCCTGACCGTGTTCGCCGCCCTGGTCGCGCTCGGCGCGGCCGGCATCGCCACCGGCCTGGCCGCCGCCGACTCCCAGCAGGACCTGGCCACGCTGGCCGCGGTCGGCGCGTCCGGCGGCATCCGGCGGCGGCTGTCCGGCTTCCAGTGCGGGGTGATCGCCGCGATGGGCTCGATCCTCGGCCTGCTCTGCGGCGCCGTCCCGGCGGTGTCGCTGCGGCTGCTGGAGGCCCGCAACTCGACGATCTGGATCAACGGCACCATGGTCGGCCACGAGAAGGCGGTCATCGCCGTCCCCTGGCTGGAACTGGCCGCCCTGGTGGTCGGCCTCCCGACCGTGGCGGTGCTGCTGGCCGCGCTGCTCACCCGCTCCCGGATCGGGCTGACCCGCCGGGCCGGCTGAGCCCCGGGGCGGGCGGCCGCGCCCACGGCCGGGGGAGGCCGCGGGCGCGGCCGGGAGTGACCGTGCTCACGGCCGGGGGAGGCCGTGGGCACGCACCCGCCCGGGCGAACTAAAGTCGTCCGTATGACGAAAACGCCGGACAGCGCCGTCCGCTCCTTCATCGACCAGCACGAGGACGCCTTCCTGGCCGACCTCGCCGACTGGCTGCGCATCCCCTCGGTCTCCGCCGACCCGGACCGGGCCGGCGAGGTCCGCCGCTCCGCCGAGTGGCTGGCCGACAAGCTGCGCGCGACCGGGTTCCCGGTCGTCGAGGTGTGGGAGACGGACGGGCTGCCCGCGGTGTTCGCCGAGTGGCCCTCCGGCGACGCGGGCGCCCCGACCGTGCTGGTCTACGGCCACCACGACGTCCAGCCCGCCGCCCGCGAGGACGGCTGGGACACCGACCCGTTCGAGCCGGCCGTGGTCGGCCGCCGGCTGTACGCGCGCGGCGCCGCCGACGACAAGGGCCAGGTCCTCTTCCACACCCTGGGCCTGCGCGCCCACCTCGCCGCCACCGGCCGCACCGCCCCCGCCGTCCACCTCAAGCTGCTGGTCGAGGGCGAGGAGGAGTCCGGCTCGCCGAACTTCGCCGCCCTGGTCCGCCGGGAGGCCGGGCGGCTGGCCGCCGACGCGGTGATCGTCTCCGACACCGGCATGTGGTCCGAGACCACCCCGACCGTCTGCACCGGCATGCGCGGCCTGGCCGACTGCCAGATCGACCTGTACGGCCCGGACAACGACATCCACTCCGGCTCGTTCGGCGGCGCCGTCCCCAACCCGGCCGACGTGGCCGCCGCCCTGGTGGCCGGCCTGCACGACGCCGACCGGCGGGTCGCCGTCCCCGGCTTCTACGACGGCGTGGTCGAACTCACCGCCGAGGAGCGGGCGCTCTTCGCCGAACTGCCCTTCGACGAGGCCCAGTGGCTCCGGGTCGCCAAGTCGTACGGCACCCGGGGCGAGGCCGGCTACACCACCCTGGAGCGGGTCTGGGCCCGGCCGACCGCCGAGGTCAACGGCATCTGGGGCGGCTACACCGGCCCCGGCGGGAAGACCATCGTCCCGGCCGAGGCGCACCTCAAGCTGTCCTTCCGGCTGGTCGCCGGTCAAGAGGTGGAAAAGGTCCGGGAGGCCGTCGCCGCCTGGGTTTCCGCCCAGGTCCCGGAGGGCATCCGGTACGAGATCGTCTTTCCCGGCGCGACCCGCCCCTGCCTGACCCCGCTGGACCACCCGGCGCTCCGGTCCACCGTCCGGGCGATGGAGCGGGCCTTCGAACAGAAGGTCCTGTTCACCCGTGAGGGGGGTTCCGGCCCCGCCGCCGACCTCCAGGACGTGCTGGGGGCGCCGGTGCTGTTCCTCGGCATCTCGGTGCCCTCGGACGGCTGGCACTCGATCAACGAGAAGGTGGAGCTCGACCTGCTGCGCAAGGGCGTCGAGACCTCCGCCTACCTGTGGGGCGACCTCGCGGAGAACTTCCGGCGATGAACCTCCACCACTGGCGTACCGACCGCGAACGGGGATGGACGAGTTGAGCAGCGCACCCGACACCAAGCACCTCGCGTTGGCCCGCGCCGGGGTGGACCGGGCGGCGCACCGCCGGCTGGACGAGCCCTGGCTGGCCGCCGCCTGGAGCCACCCCACCACCCGGGTGCTGCCGATCGCCGGCGGCGAGGCCTTCGTGGTCGACACCCCGGCCGGCAGCGAACTGGTCCTGCTGCCCTCCTTCGAGGCCCCGCAGACCGGCGACCGCTACTTCCTCGGCACCGACGAGGACGGCACCCACTACTTCGCGCTGGACTGCGAGTCGCTGCCCGGCCGGCTCGACGGCGACGCCCGCCCGGCCGGCCTGCGCGAGGTCGGCAGCACCCTCAGCGACCGGGACTCCGGCCTGCTGGTGCACGCCGTCGCCCTGGAGCACTGGCACCGGCTGCACTCCTTCTGCTCCCGCTGCGGCCACCCCACCGAGAAGGCCGGAGCCGGCCACCTGCGCCGCTGCACCTCCTGCGCGGCCGAGCACTACCCGCGCACCGACCCGGCGGTGATCATGCTGATCACCGACGGCGAGGACCGCTGCCTGCTCGGCCGGCAGGCGCTCTGGCCGGAGGGCCGCTGGTCGACGCTGGCCGGGTTCGTCGAGCCCGGCGAGTCGATCGAGCAGACGGTCGTCCGCGAGGTGCTGGAGGAGGCGGGCGTCCGGGTCGGCGAGGTCGAGTACGTGGCCAGCCAGCCCTGGCCGTTCCCGTCCAGCCTGATGCTCGGCTTCATCGGCCGGGCGCACCCCGACGGCACCGGGATCACCGTGGACGGCGAGGAGCTGTCCGAGGCCCGCTGGTTCAGCCGGGAGGAACTGCGGGCCGGGATGGCCGCCGGCGAGATCCTGCCACCGTCCGGCATCTCGATCGCCCGGTACCTGGTCGAGCTCTGGTACGGCGAACCGCTGCCGGCGGCCGCCCGCTGGTGACGGCGGCTCCCCGGCCACGGGGGCGCGCGGAGTTCTCCGCGCGCCCCCGTGGTGCGTCGGCGGACCGCCGCGCGGCGGGCGGGCGGCTGACGGGTCGTGCGCGGGCCGTGCGCGGCTTCCGGGCCGACGGAATGGTTCGGACCCGTCCGGAACGCCCCGGCGCGGGTTTCCCGTCGCCCAATCCCGGGCGCGGTTGGCGCATTCCGCTGAAACCGCGCGACCCCACTGGCTACATTCACACGCGTGACGATCCAGCGCGGCACCGCCCCTTCGCCCAAGTACCAGCGGCTCGCCGCCGACCTGCGCCGCCGCATCGAGGCGGGCGAGTGGGAGGGCGGCGACCGGCTCCCGGTCGAGAACGAGCTGGAGGAGCAGTACCAGGTGGCCCGCAACACGGTGCGGCTCGCCGTCGACGTGCTGGTCAACGAGGGCCGGGTGGCCCGGGTCCAGGGCAAGGGCACCTACCTGCGGCAGCCCACCCGGTACGACCACCGGGTGCACGCCCGCCCGCTCCGCCCGGCCCGCCCCGGCCCGCTCACCCCCAGCGGCGAGGTCTACGCGGCCGAGGCGGCGGCCGCCGGCCGGCAGCTCACCGTCGACTTCGAGGTGGTCGTCGTCCAGCCCCGCCGCGACATCGCCGCCTGGCTCGGACTGCGCTCCGAGGAGAACGTCATGATGCGCCGTCAGCTCTGCCGGGTCGACCAGGAGCCGTACGCCATCGAGGAGAGCCACTACCGGGCCGGACTGGCCGCCGGCACCCCGCTGATGGAGAACCTGCCCGTCCCCGGTGGCGACGAGCGGATACTGGCGGAACTCGGCCGGACCGAGACCGCCGCCGTCGACCACCTCACCGCCCGGATGCCCAGCCCCGCCGAAGCCGCCTGGTTCGGCCTCGGCCCCGGCGTGCCGCTGCTGGTCAACACCCGGATCAGCAGCGACCGGCGCGGCCCGATCCGGGTGATGGAGACCCGCTACGCCGCGGACCGGGCCCGGCTGCTCTACGAACTCGGCGACGGCGCGCCGGCGGCCGGCTGACCCGGCGGGCTGTCGGCCCGGCGGCCCGCCGGCTTTTCGGCGGCCGGACGCCGAAAAGCCGCCGCCCGGAGCGCGCGGGGCGCTGCGGCGGCGGCTTTTCCTCGGGCGGGGGAATTCCGGGCCGGCGGATTCCTGCCACGGCGGTCGGAATTCCGGTCGGAATGCGATCGACTTCCGACCGGGAGCGACCGGTAACGCGCGGAACCGACCGGGAGCGGTCAGACCAGGGCGGCCTGGACCTGGCGCAGGCTCGGGTTGGTCATCACGCTCTGCGCGCCGGACTCGGACACCACCACGACCGTCGGCACCGTCTGGTTGCCGTCGTTCACCGACTCCACGTAGGACGCCGAGGCCGGGTCCTGCTCGATGTTGATCTCGGTGAAGGCGATGCCCTCGCGGTCCAGCTGGCTCTTGAGGCGGTTGCAGTAGCCGCACCAGGTCGTGCTGTACATCGTGACGGTGCCGGACATAGCGCGGGACTCCTTCGGTCGGTGAACTTCTGCCGGTGACTTCGGTCGGGCCCGGGACCGGGCCCGGGACCGGGCCCGGGACCGGACGGCCGCCCCGTGCAACGCCCGGGGGACCGGGCCCATTCCGGGAACGGGACCGGTGTGGCGATCCGATCATCGTGGGCCGCCTGTGGACAACCCTGTCCCAAGTGTCCGGAGCGCCTGCGAGGATGGAAGGCATGCAGGAAGAGTTCCTGGGGTTCGACGACCCCCACGCCCAGTTCGGCCGCACCCCGACCGGAGCGGACGCGGTGCTGGCCGGGCTCGACCCCGAGCAGCGGGCCGTGGCCACCGCCCTGCACGGCCCGGTCTGCGTGCTGGCCGGCGCCGGCACCGGCAAGACCCGCGCCATCACCCACCGGATCGCCTACGGCGTGCGCAGCGGCGTCTACCAGCCCGCCCAGGTCCTCGCCGTCACCTTCACCGCCCGCGCGGCCGGCGAGATGCGCGGCCGGCTGCGCCAGCTCGGGGCGGACGGCGTCCAGGCCCGCACCTTCCACTCCGCCGCGCTGCGCCAGCTCCAGTACTTCTGGCCGCGCGCCGTCGGCGGCGAGTTCCCCCGGCTGCTGGAGCGCAAGGTCCAGCTGGTCGCCGAGGCGGCCGGCCGCACCGGCCTGCGCGTCCAGCGCACCGAACTGCGCGACCTGACGGCCGAGATCGAGTGGGCCAAGGTCACCCAGATCGTCCCCGACGACTACCCGACCGCGCTCGCCAAGTCCGGCCGCGAGGCCCCGCGCGACCCGGCCGAGACCGTCCGGGTCTACCACGGGTACGAGGAGCTCAAGCGCACCCGCGGCCTGATCGACTTCGAGGACGTGCTGCTGCTCACCGCCGCGGTCCTGGAGGACCGGCCGGAGGTCGCCGAGCGGGTCCGCTCCCAGTACCGGCACTTCACGGTCGACGAGTACCAGGACGTCTCCCCGCTCCAGCAGCGCCTGCTGGAGCAGTGGACCGGCGGCGACGGCGGCGCCAGCCTCTGCGTGGTCGGCGACGCCAGCCAGACCATCTACTCCTTCACCGGCGCCACCCCCGACCATCTGCTGAACTTTCGGCACCGGCACCCCGGCGCCACCGTGGTCAAGCTGGTCCGGGACTACCGCTCCACCCCGCAGGTCGTCCACCTGGCCAACGGGCTGCTCGCGCAGGCCCGCGGCCAGGCCGCCCAGCACCGGCTGGAGCTGGTCTCGCAGCGCGAGGCCGGCCCCGAGCCGGTCTACCGCGAGTACCAGGACGAGCCGACCGAGGCCGAGTCCACCGCCCGGCTGATCCGCGACCTGCTCGGCACCGGCGTGCGGGCCAGCGAGGTCGCCGTGCTGTTCCGCACCAACAGCCAGTCCGAGGTCTACGAGCAGGCCCTCGCCGACCTCGGCATCGCCTACCAGCTCAAGGGCGCCGAGCGGTTCTTCGAGCGCCCCGAGGTCCGCGAGGCCGGCGTCCTGCTCAAGGGCGCCGCCCGGGCCGCCGACGACCCGCTGACCGCCGGCGCGCCCGACCTGGCCGCCCAGGTCCGCGCGGTGCTCGCCACCCGCGGCTTCACGCCCGCCCCGCCGTCCGGCTCCGGCGCCGTCCGCGAGCGCTGGGAGTCGCTGAACGCGCTGGTCCGGCTCGCCGGCGAGTTCGAGACCGCCCGCACGGCCGACGGCCTGGGCGCCGACCTGGCCGCCTACGTCGCCGAGCTGGACGCCCGGGCCGCCGCCCAGCACGCTCCCGCCGTCGAGGGCGTCACGCTCGCCTCGCTGCACGCCGCCAAGGGCCTGGAGTGGGACGCGGTCTTCCTGGTCGGCCTGAGCGAGGGCACGCTGCCGATCATCTACGCCAAGACCGACGAGCAGGTCGAGGAGGAGCGCCGGCTGCTGTACGTCGGCGTCACCCGGGCCCGCCGCTTCCTCACCCTCTCCTGGGCGCTCTCCCGCTCCCCGGGCGGCCGCGCCTCCCGCAAGCCCACCCGCTTCCTGGACGGCCTGCGCCCGGGCTCCGGCAGCCCCGGCGCCCGCGGCCGCGGCGGGCGCGGCGGCGTCGAGCCCGGCGCGGAGCGCCCCGCCGCGCGCCGGTCCCGCGGCGGCCCGGTCAAGTGCCGGGTCTGCGAGCGCACCCTGACCGACGGCCGCGAGCTCAAGCTCCGCCGCTGCGAGGGCTGCCCGTCCACGATGGACGAGGCGCTGTACGAGCGGCTGCGCGAGTGGCGCGCGGTCAAGGCCAAGGAGCAGAGCGTCCCGGCCTACGTGGTGTTCACCGACGCCACCCTGATGGCCGTCGCGGAGGACGTGCCGGGCAGCCGCGCCGAGCTGTCCAGGATCTCCGGAGTGGGCGCCATGAAGCTGGACAAGTACGGCGCCGACGTGCTCTTGTTGTGTGCGGGGGAGAGTCCGGAGCCGGCGGGGGAGACCGAGCCGGAGTCCGAGCGCGCCCCCTCCGGGGACGAGGCCGACGACCAGGCCGGGAACTCGGTCGAGAACTCGCCGGAAAAATAGTTTGCGCGCCGCGTGTACGGCGCAATAGCCTGCCGGAGCGGTCAAGGGGACGAGACCGCAAAGCTCGCAGAGGGCTTGTTTCTGCGTGCGCTGACCATCAACCAGATATCGGAACCCGGGTGACCGGGAGCCGCGAGACGCCGAGAGGAGGCGAGTGCAGTGGAGACCAAGATGATCGCCAAAACGACCACCCTGATGACCACCCTCGCCATGCCCTCGCGCGTCAGCGTTCCGGGTCTGGGTCTCGGCACGGCCGGCGGCAACGCCGGACTCCCGCTGGCCGGTCGCTGCTCTGTCAGTGATCTCGGCAATGCTGTGGGCACCCGTGTCGAGGCAGGTCTCTCCCGTCACTGGGCGACGTTTGTCGACGGTATTTCGCTGTCCGACGAGCGACCGACCAAGGCACCGAAGGCAGTAGTGGCAGAAGCCCGGCATGGGCACTATGCGGCCGTCCTCGGTGCCGGAAGCAAGAAGCAGGACCAGCAGATCTCCCTGGCTGAGGTCGCCGTGCGCGGCGCCGAAGCAGGCCGGAAGCAGGCTTTCCGCGGGCCTGGACCCTGGAGCGAACGACCCTGACTGAGTCAGTCACGGGCGGTGCCTCCAGGGCCGCGGAAACCCAGCAACCGGGTTCCGCGGCCCTTCTGTTTTGTCCGGTACGCAAGACCTACCCAGGCCCCACGGGGCCTCCGGACCGATCCGCACGACGGAACGGCCGGATCCACATCGAAGACGAGGAAGACGCCCACAGTGTCCACGGTCATCACACCGCCGCCCCTCCCGTCCGTACCGACCGACAAGACCGTCAAGGCCAAGCAGGCCGACCCCCCGGAGGTAACACTCATGCAGCTCACCGCCATCGACGAGGCTGACTCGCTCGGGCTCCCCATCCCGTGCCGGGCCTTCGACCCGGAGGTCTTCTTCGCGGAGACCCCCGCGGACGTCGAGTACGCCAAGTCGCTGTGTGGCACCTGCCCCGTCAAGGCCGCCTGTCTCACCGGTGCCGTCGAGCGCCGCGAGCCGTGGGGCGTCTGGGGCGGGGAGCTCTTCGTGCAGGGCGTCATCGTCGCCCGGAAGCGCCCGCGTGGCCGTCCGCGCAAGACCGAGGTCATGGCGTGAACCCCGCAGCCAGGACCATCCGCAGCGGCACCGGAGCCGTCCGCAGGGGAGAGCAGCCCCCGCTGGACACCGCTCTGCGCCACTCGGTACGCATCGCGGCCGCCAAGGCCGACGCCGAACTGACCCGCCCCTTCCCGACGACGCACCACGAGCAGGACCACCACATGAACCCCGCCGGCATCGACCCGACCGTCCGCTCCGAGCAGACCAACGAACTCCAGATCCAGAACAGGACCCTCGAGATGAATCTCCTCCAAGAATCCCTGGCGCGCGCCCATATGCAGCAACGCCTCCACGAGGCCGAGGAGCAACGCCTCGGCCTGCGGGTGCTGCGCGCGACGCGGCTGCGTCGCAAGGCCGAACGTGCCTCCCTGCGCGCCCGCAAGGCCCTCGCCGTCGCCCTGATGTGACGGACGCACCACCCCTGCCGACCGGCCCGCACGCGGCTCCGCCGGTCAAGCACCCCTGAACGCCGACGGCCGACTTCCCGCCCCCGGGGAGCCGGCCGTCGGCGCGTTCCGGCCCCCCGAAGAGCCGGTCCGGACACCGTCTGCCCCGATGTGCCGCATTCATGCCGCGGCCGCGCGGCCGGTCCAACCAACCGGTGCCGTACGACTGTTCGCCACTCGAACCGTTCGTGCGAGGATGTGCGCCATGTGGTCCTCCCTCCCGCTCGGCGAGAAGACGCGCGCCGCCCTCGGCGGCACCCCGCGCAAGGTCCGCCGCCTGGTCAGCAGCCCGCGCTCCCGGGTCTGGCGGGCCGAGATCGCCGGTCGGCCGGTGGTGGTCAAGCAGCTCGTCGACTCGCCCGGCGCCGACGACCGCTACGCCCGGGAGAGCGCCGCGCTGGCCCTGGCCGGCCGGGCGGGCCGCCCCGGCCGACCGGTCGCGCCCGCGCTGATCGGCACCGACCCGGCCAACCGGGTCGTGGTGATGGAACGGCTGGAGGACCGCACCCCCGGCCCCGACTGGCGGGCCGAGTACGCCACCGCCCTGGCCGGACTGCACGCCAGCGCCCCCGCCGACCTCGACGACCTCGCCGGGACGGCCCCCGGCACCGCGCTGCCCGCCTGGACCGGCCCCACCGAGCGCGACCTCGGCTGCTTCATCGCGCTGGCCCGGATCCTCGACGTCCCCGCCCCGCCCGGCGCCCGCGCCGAGGCCGAGGCGCTGATCGGCCGGCTCTCCGCCACCCCCGTCCGGCACTCGCTGCTGCACGGCGACCCCTGCCCCGGCAACGACCTGCACACCGCCGACGGCGTCCGGTTCGTCGACTTCGAACAGGCCGCGCTCGGCCCCGGCGCGGTCGAACTCGCCTACCTGCGGACCGGCTTCCCCACCTGTTGGTGCTCCACCGCCGCGCCCGCCGCCGAACTCGCCGAAGCCGAAGCCGCCTACCGCGCGACCTGGCAGGCCGCCACCGGCACCCGGGCCCCCACCGCCGCCGACCTCGCCGACGCGAGCGCCGGCTGGCTGATCCGCGGCGACGCCCTCGTCCCCAAGGCCGAACGCGGCACCGCCGACCACCTCGCCCGGCTCCACCACGGCGACTGGACCTGGGGCAACGCGACCGCCCGCCGCCGCCTGCTGCACCGCGTCCGCACGGTCGCCGAACTGGCCGGCCCCGACACCGCCCTCCCCGTCTTCGGCCGCTTCTGCGCCACCCTCGCCACCCGCGCCCGCACCACCTGGCCCACCGCCGTCCCCCTCCCGGCCGACCGGACCTGACCCCGGAGGACCGCGCCGCCCAGCGGGGGCGCGGGCCCGGACGGCCGGGACGCCGTGGCGCCCTGGCACCGCGAAGGGATTCCCGCCGGAGGGGGCAGCCGGTCCCGGGGTCAGTCGGCCTCGGGTCAGCCGGTCCCGAGGTCAGTCGGCCTCCGGTTCGGCGAAGCCGGGGAGCCAGCGCAGCAGCTCCTCGTGCAGGCGGACGGTGGCGCCGAGCTGGCAGAGCACGCCGATGGTGGAGAGGGTGACGCGGTGGATCAGCAGGTAGGAGGGCGGGAGGTTGAGCTGCTTGCCGAGGTTGTAGGCGGGTGAGCGCGGGTCGGCGATCCTGGCCGCCTGGGTGCGCATCCACGGGCGGCTGAAGGTGAACTGCTCGGCGCGGGTGGGCTCGATGATCGGGAGCAGGTAGTCGAGCACCGCGTCCGGGTCGAGGGTGATGCCGGCCCGGACGAAGTTCTCCTGCCGGAGCAGGTCGTACACCGCCCCGGCGTCACCGGCCAGGGCGAGGCGCAGCGAGGTGCCGATCGTGGGGGGCAGGCCGCCGGGGAGGCGGTCGACGGTGCCGAAGTCGAGCACGCCGAGCTTCCAGGCGGCGGCGGTGCGGCCGGTCTTGACCAGCCGGAAGTTCCCGGGGTGCGGGTCGGCGTGCAGCAGGCCGGTGCGGCTCGGGCCGGCGAACAGGAAGCGTGCGAGCAACTGCCCGGCCCGGTCGCGCTCGGTGCGGGTGCCGTCCGAGATGACCTGGGAGAGCGGTTTGCCCTCCAGCCACTCGGTGACCAGCACCCGCCCGGACTGGGCGACCACCCGGGGCACCACGATGTCGGTGTCCCCGGCGAACTCCCGGGCGTGCAGCTGCTGGGACTCCGCCTCCAGCCGGTAGTCCAGCTCCTCGGTGACCCGCTCGCGCAGCTCGGCGATCAGCGGCTTGACGTCCATCCCCGGGATCAGCGGGCCCAGCACCCGGGCCAGCCGGGAGAGCTGGCCGAGGTCGCTGAGCAGGGCCTCGCCCGCGCCCGGGTACTGGATCTTGACCGCGACGTCCCGCCCGTCCTTCCAGACGGCGCGGTGCACCTGGCCGATCGAGGCGGCGGCGGACGGCTGGTCGGAGAAGGAGCGGAACCGGTCGGCCCAGTCGGCGCCGAGGTCGTCGGCGAGCACCGCGTGCACGGTGCGGGTGGGCATCGCCGGGGCGGACTCCTGGAGCTTGGTGAGCGCGGCCCGGTAGGGGCCCGCGACGTCCTCCGGGAGGGCGGACTCGAAGACCGACATGGCCTGCCCGAACTTCATCGCACCGCCCTTCAACTTGCCGAGCGTCGCGAAGAGTTGCTCCGCGGTCTGGGCCTGCAGCTCGGCCGCGACCTCCTCCGCCGGGCGCCCGCCCAGGCGCTTGCCCAGGCCGAGGGTGGCCCGCCCGGCGAAGCTCAGCGGCAGGGCCGCCAGCCGGGCCGTCCGGGAGACCGCCTTGCGCGGCATGTCAGACATCCGCCGCTCCCGTCCGGTCGGCGCGGCGGGTGGCGGCCGGGGCCGCCCCGGCGCGCGGGCGGACGTCCGCCCGCCCCCGGCCGGTCCTTGCCCTGCGCGGTAGATCGCTCACCGGACCTCCTCGTCCTCCGGACCGACCGGCGCCCCGCCGGCGGTCGGTACAGCGGTGCTCCCGGGCCCGCCCGGTGCCCCGGCCCGCCGCCACCGGCCGCCCGCCGGACCCGGCGGGACGCGCCGGGCGGCGGACGGGCGGCGGAGCGGACGCGGACTGCCGGACGGGCCCGGGGGCTCGTCCTCGGCCCCGCTCCCGCGCCCCCGCGGCCCGGCCCTCCGGGCGGGCGGCGGGGGTTCGAGCACGGACCCTAGGCCATTGTGCCCGCTCGCCCCGGTGTGACGGACTGCCAGAGACAACCGCAGTCCGGGTGGCTGCGCAGCCGCAGCCGCCGCACCATGCCGTCGGCGGCGGAGAGCTCGCACCAGCCGTCCACGCTCGGCGGCAGCACCCCGTCCAGGTACAGCTGGACGTGCAGCGCGGCGAGCCCGGCGACCGAGGCGGCGACCGCGCCGTCGCAGGCCGGGAGGCGGGCCCGGCCGGGGCCCTCGTCGATCAGCTGGGCCAGCAGCCGGGGCCACGCCTCGTCCTCGTCCCGCCGGGCCAGGGTGGCGCAGCTGCCGCAGGCGGAGGCGCCGGGGACGACCAGCGGGCCGACCACGCCGAGGTGTTCGAGGACCCCGGTGTACAGGTGCGGGATGCCGGCCCGCATCAGCTCCTGGGCGTCGACGGCGGCGCCGGTGTACGCGGCGGAGCCGTCCCGCGGGGCGAGCACCACCAGGGTGGGCGGTGGGGGAGCGGTCGGCGGCCGCCGGTAGCGCTCGCCGACCGGGGCGCCGGTGGCGCGGTGCACCAGCTCGCGGGCGGCGGTGGAGCGCAGCCGCCCGATGTCGCCCGGCGGGAGGCCGCCGGGCGCGCAGTCCCGGGCGGCGACCCGGCCGCGGTCCAGCACCGCGACCTCGCCGATCCCGCCGGCCGCCAGCGCGGCCCCGACGGCCGCCCCGATCCGCCCGGCCCCGCGCACCTCGACCCGGGCCCTGACCCGGCCGTGCAGCACGGTCGCCGCCTCGCCGGGCGCCGGGTGCACCAGCGAGAGCGAGGAGACGTCGGGGCCCAGCAGGTCGCGCCGGGCCGGCGGGTACAGCTCCAGCACGTCCCGCAGGGCCTGGGCGTCGTCCAGCAGTTCGCTGCCGCCGAGCGAGTCGAGCACGGCCTGGCAGTACTCGGCGCTCAGGCCGAGCTTCTGCCCGGCGGCGACCAGCGCGGGGCCGTCCCGGCTGCCGTCGACCAGCTCCAGGAAGCCGGACAGCCTGCGGTCGACGCCCTCGATCAGCCGGGCGTGCCGCCGCACGGTGCCGAACTGCAGGGTCTGCTTCTCCCGCCAGAGCCGGGACAGGGCGGGCTTGATCACGGGGCGCATGCGGGTTCCTCCAGGGTCGGGATCCCGGCGTCGGGACCGCCGGTGACCGCAGCTTGCCCGTCCGTCCCGGCGGGCGGAAACCGGTTGTCCACAGCCCCGGTACGACGATCGGCTGATCGTTGTGCACAGCCTGTGGACAACGCGCCCGGGTGGTCCGGGCGACCGCGCCGTCCCGGTGCCGGACTTCTGTCAGGGGGACGGGGTAACGTCCTGTGCCGTGGCAGCCGAACGCGACTCCCATCGGTCGGCGTCGCGTCGGCGCGCCCGGGCAGCCTCCGGGCCGGCGACCGCGGCGCCCGGTGCGCATGCCGACGCCGGGGCCGACCGTGAGTGCGTGACCGACCACGGGCGCGCCCCCGAGGGCGCCGAGCCCGCCGGTGCCGACCGCGGCCTCGATCGCGGCCCCGTCGACCGCGGCAAGGTCGAGGTGCGCCGCAGCGCCCGCCGCAGCCGCACCGTCTCCGCGTACCGCGAGGGCGACCGCACCGTGGTGCTGATCCCGGCCCGGATGTCACTGGCCGAGGAGCAGCGCTGGGTGGCCCAGATGCTCGACAAGCTGGCCGCGCGGGAGAGCCGCCGGACGCTCGGCGACGAGGCCCTGCAGTCCCGCGCGCACGAGCTCTCCCGGCTGCACCTGGGCGGCCGGGCCGTCCCCGAGCAGGTCCGCTGGGTGACCAACCAGAACTCCCGCTGGGGCTCCTGCACCCCCAGCGAGCGCACCATCCGGCTCTCCCACCGCCTGCAGGGCATGCCCGAGTACGTGGTCGACTACGTCCTGCTGCACGAGCTCGCGCACCTGCTGGTGCCCGACCACGGCCCCCGGTTCTGGGCCCTGCTGGAGTCCTACCCGCGCACCGAGCGGGCCCGCGGCTACCTGGAGGGCGTCGCCTCCGCCGCCCGGCTGCCGCACGTCCCGCCCGCCCGGACCACCTGAGCGGGGCACCTGGGCGGGCCGCCTGGGCGGGTCACCGGAGCGGACGCGGACGCGGCCCCCGGCCGCCCCGCGCGGGGGAGGCCGGGGGCCGCGGCGGCGGGCGTCAGACCAGTTCGCGGGCGCGCGCCACCAGGTCGCGCACCGAGCGGTCGGTGTCGGCGGGCAGCCCGTCCCAGTCGAACCAGCGCAGGTCCAGCGACTCCTCGCTGATCAGCTCGCGCGCGCCGGCCGGGGCCAGCGCCACGTACTGGACGTCCAGGTGGGTGTTCTCCGGCCGGTCCTTCCCGGCGCAGCGCACCAGGTGCCGGTCCAGCTTCACCGGGCCGGGGCGGCCGTCGACGGGCAGCAGCACCAGCCCCTCGACGCCGGACTCCTCGACCGCCTCGCGCAGCGCGGCCGCGGCCAGCGTCCCGTCGCCGGGCTCGCAGTGGCCGCCCATCTGCAGCCACCGGCCGACCTTCGGGTGCAGGGTGAGCAGCACCCGCCCGCCGGCCGGGTCGACGACCAGCGCGCTGGCGGTGATGTGGCCCTCCGGGCAGGCCCGCCACATGCCGTCGGGGCGGTCGGCGAGGTGGGCCAGGTAGGCGCGGCGCAGTTCGTCCTGGCCGTCCCCGACGGGCGTCCACCCGGTCAGGACGCGGACGGCGTCGGCGTGCAGCGAGGTCACTTGGCGGTGCCCTCCGGACCCTGCTCGCCGTCCTGGCCGCCCTGCTCCGAGGCGCCGGGGGTGCCCGGGGCGTCCGGCTCCTCCGACCCCTTGGTCAGGTCGGCCTTCCCGGAGCCGGAGCCGGAGCCGGAGCCGGAACCCGACCCGCCGCCGGCCGCCTCGCCGAGCAGCTTGTCCAGCGCGTCGAAGTCGAAGCCGCCCTCGGCCACGGCCGCGGTGTCCCGGTGCACGAAGCCGTCCGGGTCGTCCAGGTCGGCGGCGGTGGGCAGCATGTCGGGGTGGCTCCACAGCGCGTCCCGGCCCTCGACGCCGCGGGCGTCGGCGAGCGAGGCCCACAGCCGGGAGGCGTCGCGCAGGCGGCGGGGGCGGAGTTCGAGGCCGACCAGGGTGGCGAAGGTCTGCTCGGCGGGACCGCCGGTGGCGCGGCGGCGGCGCAGGGTCTCGCGCAGCGCGGCGGCGTGCGGCAGGTGGGGGGCGGCGGCGGCGTGCACGACGGCGTCGACCCAGCCCTCGACCAGGGCCAGCGCGGTCTCCAGCCGGGCCAGCGCGGCCTTCTGCTCGGGGGTGTCCTCGGGCTGCAGCAGGCCGCCGGCGAGCGCCTCCTGGAGGGCTTCGGGGTTGCTCGGGTCGAGCTGGCCGACCAGTTCCTCCATCCGCGAGGTGTCGACCTTGATGCCGCGGGCGTACGCCTCGACCGCGCCGAACAGGTGCGCCCGCAGCCACGGCACGTGGGCGAACAGGCGCTGGTGGGCGGCCTCGCGCAGGGCCAGGTAGAGCCGGACCTCCTCGGCGGGCACGTTCAGGCCCTCGCCGAACTCGGCGATGTTCTGCGGCAGCAGCGCGGCCTTCCCGGCCGGGGCGAGCGGCAGGCCGACGTCGGTGGAGCCGAGCACCTCGGCGGCCAGCGCGCCGAGCGCCTGCCCGATCTGGGTGCCGAACATGGCGCCGCCCATCGAGCGCATCATGCCCATCAGCGGCCCGGCCATCGCCTGCATCTCCTCGGGCAGCACGCCGCCCATGGCGTTGCCGACCCGCTCGGCGACCGGGTCGACCAGGTCCTTCCAGACCGGCAGGGTGGCCTCGATCCACTCGGCGCGGCTCCACGCCACCGCCGCGGAGGAGGTGGACGGGAACTCGGTCGCCGAGTCCAGCCAGAGGTCCGCCAGCCGGACGGCCTCGGTGACGGCGGTGCGCTCGGCCTCGCCGACCGAGCGGTCCTTGGACTTCCCCCCGGGCTGCTCGGCGACCACGGTCTGCCGGGCGATGTTCTTGGCCAGGTCCCAGTTCACCGGGCCGCCCTCGAACGAGAGCATCTGCCCGAGCTGCTGGAACGCCGCGCCGAGGTCGTTGGGGTTGAAACCGCCCATCATCGCGGCGAACGGGTTGTCCCCGCCCTGGCCGCCGCCGCTGCCGGGGCCGCCCATGCCGAAGAGCGCCCCGAAGGGGTTGCCGGTGCCGAAGCCGAACGGCTGCTGCGGGGTCGAGTCGCCCTGCTCGCCGTCCTTCTTGCCCTTGTTCTCGCCGTCCTCGGGCTCCTCGGGGGGAACGCCGAATCCGAAGGGGAGGTCGCTCACGGGGGTCCTCGATCTGGTCGGCCGTCACGCGGGTGGTGTGGCGGGAAAGTCTGCCGCCCGGGGGCTCCGAGCGGTTTCAATGGTCTCGCGGCGACCGCGCCGGGTGCACCGCCGGGGCCGAGCCTCGGGCAGGATGGTCAAGTGCGTGACACTCGTACGTCCGCACTTACGCTAACCGTGGAGGATGGCCGGTGAGTTCCCCGCCTTCGGACGTTCGCTCTGGGCTGACCGGGGGCGAGGACGCGCAGACCGACGCCGGTCCGCCGACTCCAGCCTACGGCGGCAAGCCGTTGACCGTGGCCGTCACCGGCGCGGCGGGCGTGCTCGGCGAGCGTGTCGCGCGGCGGCTGGTCGACTCGCCGCACGTGCGCCGGGTGCTCGCGGTGGACGACCGGCGCGGCGAGGTGCCCGGCGTGCAGTGGCGGGTGCTGGACGTCCGCGACCCGGCGGTGGCCGAGCGGCTGGCCGGCGTGGACGTGGTGGTGCACCTGGCGATGGACCTCGGCATGGAGTCCGACCCGCGCACCCGCAGCGCCTACAACGTGCGCGGCGCGCAGACCGTGCTGACCGCCGCCGCGGCCGCCGGGGTGCACCGGGTGGTGCTGTGCACCTCCGCGATGGTCTACGGCGCGCTGCCCGACAACGAGGTCCCGCTCGCCGAGGACTCCGAGCTGCGGGCCACCGAGGAGGCCTCGCTGGTCGGCGACCTGCTGGAGATCGAGCGCCTCGCCCGGCGCGCCCCGCGCGCCCACCCCGGGCTGCAGATCACCGTGCTGCGCCCGGCCGTGGTGGTCGGCCCCGGCATCGACACCGTGCTGACCAGGCACTTCGAGGCGCCGCGGCTGCTGGTGGTGGCGGGCTCCCGCCCGTGCTGGCAGTTCTGCCACCTGGACGACCTGGCGGCGGCGCTGGAGTACGCGGCGCTCGGCCTGGTCGAGGGCGAGGTGACGGTGGGCTGCGACGGCTGGCTGGAGCAGGAGGACGTCGAGGAGCTGTCCGGGATCCGCCGGATGGAGCTGCCCGCCTCGCTGGCGCTGGGCACCGCGGCCCGGCTGCACCGGCTCGGCCTGACCCCGGCCCCGGCCGGGGACCTCGCGTACACGATGTACCCGTGGGTGGTGTCCGGCAGCCGGCTGCACGAGGCGGGCTGGCGGCCGCGGCACACCAACGAGGAGGTGCTGGCCGAGCTGCTGTCCCAGGTGGCCGGCAAGCACGCGGTGGCCGGGCGCCGGCTGGGCGGCAAGGAGGCCGCCACCAGCCTGGGCGCGGCCGGGGCGACGGTGGCGCTGATCGGCACCGCCGCGCTGGTCCGGCGGGCCCGGAGGCACCGGCGGATCTGACCGGCCCGGTTTCCGCATCCTGGAATTATCGCATCGTGATACGAAAGTCCTTGTGGTCGGTCGGCGGGCATGCGGAATGATGGTGGGCATGTCCGAGAACCACGACCCGATCCGCCTGCTCGCCGTCCGCGAGACCCCGCTCTCGCTGGACGAGGTGCACGCCGCGGTCGGCGACGACGCGGCCGGCGGCACCACCCTGTTCGTCGGGACGGTGCGCGACCACGACGGCGGCAAGCCGGTCGCCGCGCTGGAGTACAGCGCCCACCCGACCGCGGCGCGCGAGCTGCGCCGGGTCGCCGAGCAGGTCTGCGCGGACTTCCCGGTCCGGGCGCTGGCGGCGGTGCACCGCACCGGGCGGCTGGAGATCGGCGACGTCGCGGTGATCGTCGCGGTGTCCTGCGCGCACCGCGGCGAGGCGTTCGCGGCCTCCCGGCGGCTGATCGACGACCTCAAGCACCAGGTGCCGATCTGGAAGCACCAGGTCTTCACCGACGGCGAGGAGGAGTGGGTCGGCGCGGGCTCCTGCTGAACCGCGCCCCGGCTCCCCGGCCCTGACCCCGGCCACCCGCTCCCCGTGTCCCGCTCCGGGCGGCGCTCGTTGCCCGTTCGGCGGTACCCCCTGCGGGTGGAGGGCGGGCCGGGACCCGTAACCCGGATGCCGCGCGCGCCGTTCCCTCCACCGGCGGTTAATCTGCTGATACGCATGACGAGCCTGTGGGGAGTTCGAAGATGGCTGTGCTCGCCTGGTTGAGTATTCCCGTGGTCGCCGGGGTCCTGGCCGCGGTCTGGGCCACCTGGGCGGCCCGCCCGCCCAGGGCCATGACCGATCCGAGCTCGCTCGCCGAGCACGAGCGCTTCCGCGCCGCGATGGAGCGCGGGACCGCCGCCCGGGACTGATCCGGCCCGGCCCCCGGTCGGCGGTGCGGGACGCCGACCGGCGGTACACCGGGACCCGCACTTCCCGTACTGTCGTGCCATGCCACGCCGATCGGCGACGATGCTCGCCGCCACCCTGCTGCTGATAGGCCTGCTCTGCGCTTCGGTCCTGTTCAAGGTGCCGTTCACCGAGATGAGCCCGGGGCCGACGTACAACACCCTCGGCACGCAGGACAAGACCGGCACCCCGGTGATCACCATCACCGGGCACGAGACCTACCCGACCAGCGGCCACCTGAACATGACCACCGTCCAGGTCACCGGGGCGAACTACCAGCCCAGCCTGGTCTCGGCGATCGTCGGCTGGATCCGGGACGACGTGCTGGTCGTCCCGCACGACAACGTCTACCCGCAGGGCCAGACCGACCAGGAGGCCCAGCAGGAGAACGCCGAGCAGTTCGCGTCCTCCGAGGACAGCGCCAAGACCGCGGCGCTCAAGCACCTGAACATCCCGGTCGGCACCGAGATCGTGGTCTCCTCGGTGGCCGCGGGCGGGCCCTCCGAGGGCAAGCTGCACGCCGGCGACCAGATCGTCGCGGTGGACGGCACCGCGATCTCCAGCCGGGAGCAGGTCGCCGAGCAGGTGACCAGGCACAAGCCCGGCGAGAGCGTGGTCTTCACCGTCGTCCCGCACGCCAAGGCCAGCGCGACGCCGAACCCGGCGGACCAGGTCCAGGTGCCGGTCACCACCGCCAAGTCCGCGGACGACGGGCCCGAGCGGGCGGTCGTCGGCATCACGCCCAGCGTGGACCACGTCTACCCGTTCAAGATCGACATCGGCCTGCAGGACGTCGGCGGCCCCAGCGCCGGCCTGATGTTCGCGCTCGGCATCGTCGACAAGCTCACCCCCACCGACCTCACCGGCGGCAAGTTCGTGGCGGGCACCGGCACCATCGACGACGACGGCGCGGTCGGCCCGATCGGCGGCATCCAGATGAAGCTGATCGCGGCCCGCGACAAGGGCGCCGAGTACTTCTTCACCCCGGCGGACAACTGCGCCGAGGCGGTCAAGGGCACCCCGTCCGGGCTGACCCTGGTCAAGGTGGAGAACCTGGACGGCGCGGTCAAGGCGCTCGACGCCATCCGGGCCGGGGACGCGGCGGCGCTGCCGGGCTGCGGCACGTAGCCGGGCGGCGGACACGACGGAGGGGGCCCGCCGCGGCGGGCCCCCTCCGGCACGTCCGGGGAGCTACGAGAAGGTCGCGAGCAGCGCGTCCGTCAGGTTGGGGACGAGGTCGGGGCCGGTCAGGACCTCGCGGGCGAGGTCCTTCTCGCGCAGCCGCAGGGCGACCTCCTTGGCGCCGCCGCGCAGCACGGCCGCGGTGATCCGGACCTCCTGGCGCTGCGGGTGGGTGGCCACCCAGTCGTTGATCTCCTTCTCGGAGGCGTTCTTCGGCCGCGAGGACTCCGCGCCGGGCGGGAGCATCAGGCGCTCGACGACCAGGGCGCAGCCGACGACGCCCTCGGGCCAGGCGATGGTGCCGAGGAAGCGGTCGAGCTCGGTGCCCGGGGGGATCTCCTCCTGCTCGACCGGGGTGAGGCCGGTCGGGTTGTCGTCCAGGCCGAGCTGCGAGGCGAGCCGCGGGTTGGCCTTGCGCATCTGGGCGTTGTCGACCAGGGCGAACAGGCGGGCCGGGAGGTCCCAGCCGAGGGTCGCGGCGTGCTCGTCGATCTCCAGGGCGGCCCGGGTCAGCGGGGTGGCCGCGGGGAGGCCGGAGGCGGCGGCGGTCAGGTCAGGGGAGTCGGACATGGGGCCATCCTCACACGGCGGAGGGGGCCGCCTCCAACTCCGACGCATCGTCCGGGAACTCAGGTAAAGACCGTTTAAGTTGCATGAGGGGCTGCCGTCCGTTAACAGGGATGGCCGCACGACTTCTTCCCGCAAACCACGACAGCTGAGGTGGCGCCTTGACCTTCCAGATGCCGGACCGCCCTGGTCCGGGTTCCCGAGCGAGAGTCGGCCCGCCGTCGCGCCGGACGAAGGTGCTGCTGCTGACGGTGGGCGCGCTGGCCGTCCTGTTCCTGCTGTTCGTGATGTTCGCCGGCCTGTGGACCGACTGGCTGTGGTTCGACTCGGTGCACTACGGCTCGGTGTTCACCTCGCAACTGGGCGCCAAGCTCGGCCTGTTCGCGGTGTTCGGGCTGCTGATGGCGCTGGTGGTCGGCTTCAACCTGTGGCTGGCGTACCGGCTGCGGCCGCCGCTGGCGGCGATGTCGGTGGAGCAGCAGAGCCTGGACCGCTACCGGATGGGCGTCGCGCCGTTCCGCAGGTGGCTGCTGGTCGGCCTGTCGCTGCTGGTCGGCCTGGCGGCGGGCGCCGCCGCGGGCGCGCGGTGGCAGACCTGGATGCTGTGGGTGAACAGCACCGCGTTCGGGGTGAAGGACGGCCAGTTCCACAAGGACGTCTCGTACTACGCGTTCGAACTGCCCTGGTACCAGTTCGTGCTGGGCTTCGCGTTCAGCGCGGTGATCGTCTCGCTGCTGGCCGCGACCGCCGTGCACTACCTGTACGGGGGCCTGCGGCTGCAGGGCCCCGGGCGGCGGGCGTCCGCCGGGGCGCAGGGCCACCTGGCGGTGCTGCTGGGCGTGTTCGTGCTGCTGAAGGCGGTCGCCTACTGGCTGGACCGGTACGCGCTGGCGGTGAAGAGCGGGTCGTTCAAGAACGTCGACGGCTGGACCGGCCTGCGCTACGTGGACGCGAACGCGTTCCTGCCGGCCAAGACGATCCTGTTCTTCGTGGCGGTCATCTGCGCGCTGCTGTTCTTCCTGACCCCGATCCGGCGGACCTGGGCGCCGGCGCTGATCGGCTTCGGGCTGATGGCGCTCTCCGCGCTGCTGGTCGGCGGCCTCTACCCGGCGCTGGTGCAGAAGTTCCAGGTCATGCCGAACGAGCAGGCCAAGGAGACCGCGTACATCCAGAAGAACATCGACGCGACCAGGCAGGCGTACGGCATCGCGGACACCGTCGAGCAGCAGTACACGCCGGCCGACTCCACCGACGCCGAGAAGCTCAAGCGGGACGCGCAGACCATCACCGACATCCGGCTGCTCGACCCGAACGTGGTCTCGCCGACGTTCCAGCAGAACCAGGCGCTGCGCAACTACTACGCCTTCCCCAAGACGCTGGACGTCGACCGGTACGGCAAGCAGGACACCGTGCTGGGCGTGCGCGAGCTGGACCTGTCGGGCGTGCAGCAGCGCAACTTCATCAACGACCACTTCAAGTACACCCACGGCTACGGCGTGGTCGCCGCCAAGGGCAACCAGGTCGACGCCAACGGCAACCCGGTCTACACCGAGCACTCGCTGCCGGCCGAGGGCGACCTGGGCGGGTACGAGCAGCGGGTGTACTACGGCGAGAGGTCGACGATGTACTCGGTCGTCGGCCCCGGCATGGACGAGATCGACTACACCCGGGACGGCCAGCCCGACCAGACCTCGCAGTACAGCGGCGGCAGCGGCGTCCCGCTGGACAACCCGCTGACCCGGGCCGCGTACGCGGTGAAGTTCGCCGAGCCGCAGCTGCTCTACTCGGGCGCGATCAAGGACGGTGCGAAGATCCTGTACGACCGCACCCCCAAGGAGCGGGTCGAGAAGGTCGCGCCGTGGCTGTCGATCGACGCCGACCCGTACCCGGTGGTCCAGAACGGCCGGCTGGTGTGGGTGCTGGACGGCTACACCACCTCGGACGGCTACCCGTTCTCGTCCAAGACGACGCTCGGCGACGCCACCAAGGACTCGCTGACCGACCAGCGCGGGCGCACCCTGACCACCGCCGGCCAGGTCAACTACATCCGCAACTCGGTGAAGGCCACCGTGGACGCGTACACCGGCGAGGTGACGCTGTACCAGTGGGACGACGCCGACCCGGTGCTGAAGACCTGGATGAAGGCGTTCCCCGGCACGGTCAAGGCCAAGGCCGACATCCCGGCCACCCTGCTGCCGCACCTGCGCTACCCGCAGGACCTGTTCAAGGTGCAGCGCGACCTGCTCGGCCAGTACCACATCACCGACGCCACCGCGTTCTTCAGCGGCACCGACGTGTGGGAGGTGCCGGAGGACCCGACGATCAACAGCCACGACGTCCAGCCGCCGTACTACCTGACGCTGCGGATGCCGGACGCCGAGGAGGCGAGCTTCTCGCTGACCACCGCGTTCGTGCCGTCGGGGCGCAAGAACCTGGCCGCGTTCATGACCGCCGGGGCCGACCCGGGGCCGGACTACGGCAAGCTGCGGATCCTCCGGATGACCTCCGGCTCGGGCGCGCTCGGCCCGGCGCTGACCCAGGCGAAGTTCAACTCGGACACCGACGTCGCCCGGCAGCTGTCGCTGCTGCGCACCGGCAACGACTCCGACCTGGTCTACGGCAACCTGCTGACCCTGCCGGTCGGCGGCGGCATCCTCAACGTCGAACCGGTCTACCTGGTGGCCCGCGGCGCGAAGGTGCCGGTGCTGAAGAAGGTGCTGGCGGTCTACGGCGACCGCAACGTGGCGCTGGAGGACACCCTGGACAAGGCGCTGGCGAAGGTGCTCGGCGGCGCGGCCGACGGGGCCACCACGCCGACCGCCCCGGCCGACCCGACCCAGCCCGGCACCGGCACGCCCACCACGCCCACCACCCCGGGCGGCGGGCAGGACCCGGAGGTGGCCAAGGCGCTCGCCGACGCGCAGAAGGCGTTCGACGAGGGCCAGGCGGCGATGAAGAGCGGCGACTGGACGGCGTACGGCAAGGCCCAGGAGGCGCTGAAGCAGGCGATCGCCGCCGCGGTGGCCGCCGAGCAGAAGGCCGGCGGCACCCAGCCGTCGCCCGCCCCGTCCGCCTCGCCCTCGGGCTCGCCGTCCGCGGCCCCGTCGGCCAGCCCCTCGGGCGCCCCGACGGCCGCCCCGACCGGCCCGCCCACCACCCAGCCGTCCCCCGCACCCGCGGGCTGAGCTGGGAGAACCGCTTTGCCGACCCACCCCGTGATCGTGATACAGTGGTTTCACCGACGCGGGGTGGAGCAGCTCGGTAGCTCGCTGGGCTCATAACCCAGAGGTCGCAGGTTCAAATCCTGTCCCCGCTACTCAGTAGCGAAAGGCCCGGAGGCATCAGCCTCCGGGCCTTTGCCATTCCTTGGTGTTCCGACTGATTGACACCCCCTGTGGTCCAGTCCAATCTGGGTCATGCCCATGACGGGCGGCCCCCACCGTCCGTCCTGATGCGCTGCAACTCGTATGCCAGTAACGAGAGTTGATCACGTTCTGGTTCCGTCTGCCGCTCTCCCGACCGGGTGTCCGACGGTGTTCCTGCATCCCCACGTGACAGGAGAGAGGCACATCCGCATGCATCGCAACAACCGCAGGGCCTGGGCCGTCACGGCCGCGGCCGCCACGCTGCTCGCCGGGGCGGTGTCGCTGCTGGGAGCCCCCAGCGCGACCGCCGGACCGGGCAACACCACCGGGGCCCCCGCCACCAGCGGCGGCATCAAGGTCGCGTACTTCGACCAGTGGTCGATCTACTCGAACGCCTTCTACCTGAAGAACGTCGACACCAACGGCATGGCCGGGAAGCTCGACTACCTGCTGTACGACTTCGCCAACATCGACCCGAACAACCTGACCTGCTTCGAGCCGAACTCGGCCGCCTCCCAGGACGAGAACAACCCGAACGCGGGCGACGGCGCGGGCGACTACTACGCGGACTACGCCAAGACCTTCGCCAACGGCAACAGCGTGGACAACTCCACCGACACCTGGAACCAGCCGCTGGCGGGCAACTTCCACCAGCTCCAGGAGCTGAAGGCGAAGTACCCGAAGCTCAAGGTCCTGATGTCGATCGGCGGCTGGACGTACTCCAAGTACTTCTCCGACGTGGCGGCCAGCGACGCCGCGCGCAAGAAGTTCGTCTCCTCCTGCGTCGACATGTTCATCAAGGGCAACCTGCCCGCCCAGGGCGGCTACGGCGGCCCGGGCACCGGCAAGGGCATCTTCGACGGCTTCGACATCGACTGGGAGTACCCGGGCGGCGGCGGCCACCTCGGCAACCACGCCTCGCCGAACGACAAGCAGAACTTCACCGCCCTGCTCGCCGAGTTCCGCAGCCAGCTCAACACCCAGGGCACCGCGGACAGCAAGACCTACGCGCTGAGCGCGGCGCTGCCGGCCGGCCAGGACAAGATCCAGTACATCGAGACCGACAAGATCGGGCAGTACCTGACCTTCGCGGACCCGATGACGTACGACATGCACGGCGGCTGGGAGGCCCAGGGGCCGACCAACCACCAGACGCCGATCTACCAGAACCCGAACGACCCGATGAACAACGTGCCGCCGGGCAACGCCAAGTACTCGATCGACGAGGCGATCAAGGCGTACACGGTCGGCGACTCCTCGTACGGCATCCCCGGCGGGTTCCCGGCGAACAAGCTGAACATGGGCGTCCCGCTGTACTACCGCGGCTGGACGGGCGTGGCGGCCGGCGCCAACCACGGGCTGTTCCAGCCCGCCAGCGGGCCGGCCCAGGGCGCGCCGAACTCCGGCAACGTCAACGGCGTGCGGATGTACAAGGAACTGCTGGGGACGGTCGACAACCCCAGCTACACCTACTGGGACCCGGCCTCGCAGGCCGCGTACTTCTACGACGGCAACAACTTCTGGTCCGGCGAGAACGCCAAGTCGATCCAGGCCAAGCTGGACTACGCGCACTGCAACGGCCTCGGCGGCTCGTTCGTCTTCTCGCTCTACGACGACCCGAACGCGGCGCTGCTCAACCCGCTGGTGAACGCCACCAACGGCTCGGCCGCCTCCTGCCCGGCCCCGCCGACCGGCTCGCCGACCGCGACCCCGACCGGGCCGACCAGCACGCCGACCGGCCCGACCTCGTCGCCCACCGGCCCGACCAGCTCCCCGACCGGGCCGACCAGCTCCCCGACCGGCCCGACCTCGTCCCCGACCGGGCCGACCTCCTCGCCGACCGGGCCGACCTCCTCGCCGACCAGCGGCGGCGGCATCGTGGTCAACCCGGGCCTGGAGACCGGCGCGCTCAGCCCGTGGACCTGCGCGGGCAGCGGCGGAGCGGCCGTCAGCGGCGGGCACACCGGCTCGTACGCCCTGCAGGGCAACGCCAGCGCCGGCGACACCGCGCAGTGCCAGCAGGTGGTCACGGTCAAGCCGAACACCACCTACACGCTCTCCGCCTGGGTCAAGGGCAACTACACCTACCTCGGCGTCACCGGCTCCGGCGCCGACAGCTCGACCTGGACCCCCGGCGGGAGCGCGTGGACGAAGCTGTCCACCAAGTTCACCACCGGCGCCTCGGTCACCTCGGTGACGGTCTGGGTGCATGGTTGGTACGGACAGGGTGCCTACCAGGCCGATGACTTCAGCGTCAGCTGAGGCTGAGTCAACATCCTTTTAAGGAAGGCCCGGAGGGGATCCCCCTCCGGGCCTTCGCCCTTGCCGGAGCGCGGAGTTGATCGACTCCGGTACGATGCGTGGCCGGGGTTTGTGGGGCTCAAGTGTCGGGAAATCGACAAAGAGCCGAAGCGATCTCGACGGTCGTCGGCCCCGCTCCGCCAAAACGGACGGAGCAGGTGTACGCGGTGTGCGGGTGATGCGACGATGGACCACGAGGGGGACGCGGCACGGCCGTTGACGGGCCGTCCGGTTCGACGTGCCCCCTGGGGGAGGCGTCCCGGGCCGGAGGCCAGGGGCGGATGCCGCGACACTCGGGGGGAGCGGGAGTCGGCATGAAGCTTATCGGCAACAGCGGAACGGGAGAACGACTGGCGGCCAGCAGCACCGCGGACACCGACACCGGCGCCCGGCCCACCGACCAGTTGGAAGACCCGCCCACCGGCGGCCTGCCCGCCCAGCGCACCACCGCGGGCGGCGGCATCGACGTGTCCGGCTACGGCCCCGAACGGCTCGTCCACCTGACCGCCGACCGGGTCGCCGCCGCGTCCGCCCGCGACCTCGCCGGCACCGACGACGACCCGGCCGCCCCCGGCGACGGCGGCGACAGCTTCGAGACCGCCCTCGCCGCCCGCGAACAGGCCGCCCTCGAAGCCCGCCACCGCGGCGCCGCCGACCACGGCGACCCGAACGCCGCCAGCCAGCTCGGCGCCCTCCTGCTGCGCCGCGGCGACCTGCGCGACGCCGAACCGTACCTGCGCACCGCCGCTGCCGCCGGCCTGCGCGCCGCCGCCAACAACCTCGGCGTCCTGCTCCACCAGCAGGGCCACCGCGCCGAGGCCGCCCAGTGGTGGCGGCAGGCCGCCGTGGCCGGCTCCGCCCCCGCCGCGCACGCCCTCGGCCTGCAACTGCGTGACCAGGGCGAGGAGGAGGCCGCCGAGTACTGGCTGCACTACGCCGCCGAACAGGGCCACCCGCTCGGCGCCTACGCCCTCGGCGACCTGATGGAGCACCGCCGCGACGTCCGCGCCGAACGCTGGTTCAAGGCCGCCGCCGACTCCGGCCACCGCGAGGCCGCCTACCGGCTCGCCCGGATGCGCGAGGCCGCCGGCGACAAGGAGACCGCCGAGACCTGGTACCGCACCGCCGCCGCCCGCAGCCACGCCCGCGCCGCGCTCCGGCTCGGCGTCCTGCTCGAAGCCCGCGCCGACCTCGACGAGGCCGCCCGCTGGTACCGGCAGTCCGCCCAGAACGGCGAGGCCCGCGCCGCCTGCGCGCTCGGCTTCCTGCTCCGCGACACCGGCGACCTCGCCGCCGCCGCCGAATGGTGGCAGGAGGCCGCCGAAGCCGGCGACGGCACCGCCGCCAACGCGCTCGGCGCCCTGCACGCCGGCCGCGGCGAGAACGGCGTCGCCGAGCGCTGGTACCGCGCCGCGCTCGACGCCGGCGACCACAACGGCGCCTTCAACCTCGGCCTGCTCTGCGCCGGCGCCGGCCGCGAGGCCCAGGCCGAGCAGTGGTACCGCCGCGCCGCCTACGCCGGGCACCGCGAAGCCTGCAACGCGCTCGCCATCGTCCTGCTCCAGCGCGGCGACGAGTCCGGCGCCGAACCCTGGTTCTCCAAGGCCGCCGAAGCCGGCTCCGTCGACGGCGCCTTCAACCTCGGCGTCCTGCACGCCGGCCGCGGCGAGACCCGACAGGCCCAGGAGTGGTACGCCCGCGCCGCCGCCGAGGGCCACGGCGAGGCCGCCCTGCAGCTCGCCGTCGTCCAGGAGCAGCGCGGCAACCTGGCCGGCGCCCTCGACCGCTACCGGCAGTCCGCCGACGGCGGCTCCGCCGAGGGCGCCTTCCGGCTCGCCTCGCTGCTCGACCGCCGCGGCGACGCCGACGCCGAGGCCGAGCACTGGTACGCGACCGCCGCCGACGCCGGCCACCGCCGCGCCCAGGTCCGGATGGGCGTCCGGGCCGCCGAACGCGGCGCCCTGCAGATCGCCGAGAGCTGGTACCGCCGCGCCGCCGAGGCCGGCAGCCGCAGCGCCGCCTTCAACCTCGGCCTGCTGCTCGCCCGCCAGGACAGCGAGGCCGAGGCCATGCTCTGGTACACCCGCGCCGCCGACGCCGGCCACGGCCGCGCCGCGCTCCGGCTCGCCCTGCTCGCGCTGCGCCGCGGCGAGCCGACCCAGGCCGAGAACTGGTGCCGGCGGGCCACCGAGTACGGCCCGGCCGAGGTCGCCGAACGGGCCGGACGGCTGCTCGGCGCGCTCCACGCGGAGCTCAGCGCGTAGGTCCTGGCGCCGGGCCGGGGGCGCCCCGGCCCGGGTCGCGGCGTCAGACGCTCAGCGAGCGCAGCGCCGCCTCGTGCAGGATGCCGTTGGTGGCGACCGCGTCCGCGCCGGTCGGGCCGTCGATGCCGTCGAGGCCGGTGAAGCGGCCGCCGGCCTCCTGGACGATGACGCAGGGGGCGGCCATGTCCCAGAGCGAGAGCTCGGGTTCGGCGGCGATGTCGACGGCGCCCTCGGCGACCATCATGTACGACCAGAAGTCGCCGAAGGCGCGGGTGCGCCAGCAGACCCGGGTCAGGTCGAGGAAGGCGTCCAGGCGGGCCCGCTCCTCCCAGCCGCTGAGCGACGAGAAGGAGAGCGAGGCGTCCGCGAGCCGGGAGACCTTGGAGACGTGGATCCGCTGGGCCTTGGCCAGGCTGCGGCCGGCGAACGCGCCCAGCCCCTTCGCGGCCCACCAGCGGCGGCCGAGCGCCGGGGCGGAGACGATGCCGACCACCGGGACGTGCTCGCCGTCGGGCTGCTCCTCCAGCAGCGCCACCAGGGTGGCCCAGACCGGGACGCCGCGGACGTAGTTCTTGGTGCCGTCGATCGGGTCGATCACCCAGCGGCGCGGGCCGGAGCCCTGCAGGCCGTACTCCTCGCCGAGCACCGCGTCGCGCGGGCGGGCCCGCTGCAGCACGGAGCGGACCAGCTCCTCGGCGGCCTTGTCGGCGTCGCTGACCGGGGTCAGGTCGGGCTTGGTCTCGATCTTCAGGTCGAGCGCCTTGAAGCGCTCCATGGTGATCGAGTCGGCCGAGTCGGCGAGGACGTGGGCGAGTCGGAGGTCGTCGTGGTAGTCGGCCATGCACGGAACCCTAGCGGACTCAGTGTCCCGAGCCGCTGAGCTGCAGACCGATCACGCCCGCGATGACCAGCGAGATGGAGACCAGCTTCAGGGTGGAGGAGGACTCGCCGAGGAAGACCATCCCGTACACGGCGGTGCCGGCCGCGCCGATCCCGGTCCACACCGCGTAGGCGCTGCCGACCGGGAGGGTCTTCAGGGAGAGCGTGAGCAGCCCGAAGGAACCCAGCGCGAACAGCGCGAAGCTGATGGTGGGCCAGAGCTTGGTGAAGCCGTGGCTGAGCTTGAGGTTGACCGCGAATCCCGTTTCCAGCAGACCGGCGAGGATCACCATGGCCCATGCCATCGGGTTGACTCCCTGTCAGAGAGGACGCTGTTGACGTCCCTATCGTTACCCAGCGCAGCGGGCCCGGCGACTCGCGCCGGGCGGGAAAGCGCGGTGAATTCTCAGTCGCCCTCGGAAGCCTCGCGGGTGGCCAGCAGGCGGCGCAGCGAGTACAGCCGGGCCGGGTCGGCGTGCCCGTCGGCGACCCAGGCGTCCAGCGCGCAGTCCGGCTCGTCGTGCGAGCAGGCCCGCGGGCAGCCCTCGGTGCCCGGTTCGAGGTCCGGGAAGGCGTGGATCACCCGGGACGGGTCGATGTGGGACAGGCCGAAGGAGCGGAAGCCCGGGGTGTCGATCACCCAGCCCGGGTCCAGCGCCTTCTTCGAGCCCGGCTTGGCGCCGGGCGGCGGCGGCAGCCGCAGGGCCAGCGCGGAGACCGTGGTGTGCCGGCCGCGGCCGGTGACCGCGTTGACCCGGCCGGTGCTCCGCCGGTGCTCCGGGACCAGCGCGTTGACCAGGGTGGTCTTCCCGACGCCGGAGTGCCCGATGAACACCGTGGTCCGCCCGCGCAGGTGCTCCCGGACGGCCTCCGCGCCGACCGTCTCCAGCTGGTCGGCCCGGGTCACCACGTAGTCGATGCCGAGCGCCGCGTACGACTCCAGCAGCTCGTCGGCCGGCGCCAGGTCCGCCTTGGTCAGCACCAGCAGCGGCTCCATCCCGGCGTCGTACGCGGCCACCAGGCAGCGGTCGATCAGCCGCGGCCGCGGCTCCGGGTTGGCCAGCGCGGTGACGATGGCCATCTGCTGGGCGTTGGCGACCACGATCCGCTCGTACGGGTCGTCGTCGTCCGCGGTGCGGCGCAGCACCGAGCTGCGCTCCTCGACCCGGACGATCCGGGCCAGCGTGTCCGGCTCGCCGGACAGGTCGCCGACCACGTTGACGACGTCGCCCACGACGACGCCCTTGCGGCCCAGCTCGCGGGCCTTCATCGCGACGACCTGGCGCTCGTCCTTCGTACCGCCGTCGACCAGGCAGGTCATCCGGCCCCGGTCCACGGTGAGGATCATCGCCTCCGCGGCGTCCTCGTGCTTGGGCCGGATCCGGGTGCGGGGGCGGGAGCCCCGGCGGCCCGGGCGGGTGCGGATGTCGTCCTCGTCGGCGTTCTTGTCGTAGCGGCGCATGCTGGTGATCCCCCGTCAGCCCTGGCCGAGGAGGTCGGCCCACATCCGCGGGAAGTCCGGCAGCGTCTTCGCCGTGGTCGCCACGTCCTCCACCAGCACGCCGTCGACCAGCAGGCCCAGGACGGCGGCGGCGGTGGCCAGCCGGTGGTCCTCGTAGGTGTGGAAGACACCGCCGTGCAGCGGCCGGGGCCGGATCCGCAGCCCGTCCTCGGTCTCCGTGACGTCGCCGCCCAGCGCGTTGATCTCCCGGGCCAGCGCGGCCAGCCGGTCGGTCTCGTGCAGGCGCAGGTGCGCGATGCCGTACAGGTGCGACTCGGAGCCGGCCAGCGCCGCCACCGCCGCGATCACCGGGGTCAGCTCGCCGACGTCGTGCAGGTCCGCCTCGATCCCGCTGATCTTCCCGGTGCCGGTGAACTCCAGCCCCTCGTCCGTGAATTCGCAGGAACCGCCCATCGCGGTGAAGATCTCCCGCAGCTGGTCGCCGGGCTGGTACGTGTGCCGCGGCCAGTCCCGGACGGTCACCCGGCCACCGGTGGCCAGCGCCGCCGCGAAGAACGGCGCCGCGTTCGACAGGTCCGGCTCGACCACCAGGTCGCGGCCGATCAGCGCGCCCGGAGTGACCCGCCAGACGTCCTTCTCCCCGCCGTCCTCCGGCGCGTCGACCTGGCCGCCCGCCTTGCGGACCATGTCGACGGTCATCCGGATGTGCGGCAGCGAGGGCACCGACCCGCCGGTGTTGCGGATCTCCACGCCGTGCTGGAACCGGGCCGCGGAGAGCAGCAGCGCCGAGATGAACTGCGAGGACGACGAGGCGTCCACCTCCACCGGCCCGCCGTCCAGCGCGCCCGTGCCGTGCACGGTCAGCGGGAAACCGCCGCGCCCGCCGTCGTCGATCCGGGCGCCCAGCACGCGCAGCGCGTCGATCACGCCGTGCTGCGGGCGCTCGTGGCTGCGCGGGTCGCCGTCGAAGTGCACCGGCCCGTCCGCGAGCGCCGCCAGCGGCGGCAGGAAGCGCATCACCGTCCCGGCGTTGCCCACGTCCACCCGGGCCGGGCCGAGCAGCCGCTCGGCCGGGATCACCCGCCACGCCTCGCCGCCGCCCGTCCCGCCGGACGCCGCGTTCACCGTCTCCTCGACCGTCACCCCCAGCGCCCGCAGGCCGTCCGCCATCAGCTGCGAGTCGCGGCTGCGCAGCGGCCGGCGCACCCAGCCCGGACCGTCGGCGAGGGCGGCCAGCACCAGCGCCCGGTTGGTCGCGGACTTCGAGCCGGGGATCGTCACGGTCGCGTCCACGGCGGCGGTGGCGACGGGAGCGGGCCACAGGGAGTCGGTCATGGGGCCAAGTCTATGAGGCCCGCCGCCGCTACCGGGGCAGCAGCCAGGCCGCCCCCAGCCCCAGGCAGGCCAGCGCCACCACCAGGAACAGCACCACCCACAACGCCCCCGGCACCCCCGTCAGCCGCGCCAGCTGGTCCGCGTCCGACCCGGGCGCGCCGCCGCGCCGCCGGGTCACCCACAGCTCCAGCATCGGCCGCACCCCCGCCAGCAGCAGGAACCACACCCCCAGGTAGGCGAACGCCCCCTGCCATTCGGCCGTCCCGTACCAGGACACCGCGACGAACGCCCCGCCGGTCACCAGCACCGCCGCCACCCCGAACAGGTTGCGCAGCGTCAGCAGCATCGCCGCCAGCAGCGCGATCCCGATCCACAGCAGCGCGGTGGTCCGCCCCGCCGCCAGCAGCGCCGCCCCGCCCAGGCCCAGCAGCGACGGCGCCGGGTAGCCCGCCGCCGCGGTCAGCACCATGCCCGGGCCGGTCGGCCGCCCGGAGGACACCGTCAACCCCGAGGTGTCCGAGTGCAGCCGGATCCCCGCCAGCTTCCGCCTGGTCAGCAGTGCCGTCAGCCCGTGCCCGCCCTCGTGCGCGATCGTCACCACCGTGCGGGCCGCCCGCCACAGCGGACGCACCGCCACCACCAGCAACGCCACCGCCGCCGTCCCCCACACCAGCCAGGACGGCGGGTCCGGCTGCGCGGCCGTCAACCGCTCCCACCACGCCGTGAAGTCCACCACGCCGGCCTCCGCTCACCGTCCGCTTCCCCTGCCCGGGGCGGGCAGCCTCCCACGGAAGGACGGGCCGCCGGTAGCCGCTGGTTCTGGCCCGCCGCGCTCTGGCAAGCTGGGCGCCATGTGCGGACGCTTCGCCTCCTCCACCGACCCCGCCGAACTCGTCCGCCTGTTCGGCGTCGAGCAGTGGGACCCGACCGAGACGATCGCGCCCAGCTGGAACGTCGCCCCCACCGCGCCGACCTACGCCGTCCTCGACCGCGCCCCGCGCGGACAGCGCCGGCCCGTCCGCCAACTGCACGCGCTGCGCTGGGGCCTGGTGCCCGGCTGGGCGAACAGCCGGGAGACCGCCGTCAAGATGATCAACGCCCGGGCCGAGACCGTCCACGAGAAACCCGCCTACCGGCAGGCCTACGCCGCCCGGCGCTGCCTGATACCCGTCGACGGCTACTACGAGTGGCAGACCGCCCCCACCGACGACCTCTCCCGCCCGCCCCGCCGCCCCTACTTCGTCCACCGCGCCGACGGCCACCCGCTCGCCCTGGCCGGCCTCTACGAGTTCTGGCGCGACCGCACCCACCCCGGCGACCACCCCGACGCCTGGCTCGTCACCTGCACCATCGTCACCACCGCCGCCGAACCCCTGCTCGCCCCCGTCCACGAGCGGATGCCGCTCTACCTCGGCCCCGACCGCTGGGACGCCTGGCTCGACCCGCACACCGAGACCGCCGACCTCACCCCGCCCCCACCCGGCGACCTCCGCATCCACGCGGTCCCCGACGAGGTCGGCCGGATCCGCAACAACCACCCCGGACTGACCCGGCCGCGCACCGAGGACGACGACACCACGCTGTTCTGAACGGCGAGAAGCCCTCCGGGCGGGGGTGGCGGGGGTGGGGAGTGCCCTCCGGGCGGGTGGGGGGACGAGAAGCCCTTCGGGCGGGGGTGGCGGGGGTGGGGAGAGTGCCCTCCGGGCGGGGGTGGGCAGGTTCTTCCGGTGGGTTCGCGGGGGCAGGCGGGGGAGTGCCCTCCGGGCGGGTGCGCGGGGGGCGGGGGTGCTCGTCTATACGCTCTGCGGCATGCAGCGGATCATCGCCACTCCCGCCGGGGACGCCCGGCTCCACTGGTTCCGGGCCGTCGAGCCGCGGGCCGTCCTGCTCCTCGGGCACGGCGCGGGCGGCGGGGTCGAGGCGCCCGACCTGCGGGCGCTCGCCGCCGCGCTGCCGGGCGGCGGGGTCACCGTGGTGCTCGCCGAGCAGCCGTGGCGGGTGGCCGGGCGCAAGCTCGCCCCGGCGCCGGCCGCGCTCGACGCGGGCTGGCCCGCGCAGTTCGCGGCAGCCGCGGCGGAGGGCCTGCCGGTGTACGCGGGCGGCCGCAGCGCCGGCGCCCGGGTGGCCTGCCGGACCTCGGCGGGCCTCGGCGCGGCCGGCGTCCTGGCGCTGGCGTTCCCGCTGCACCCGCCGGGCCGGCCGGAGCGGAGCCGGGCGGACGAGCTGCTCGGCACCGGCCTGCCCACCCTGGTGGTCCAGGGCGGCGCGGACACCTTCGGCACCCCGGCGGAGTTCCCGGCCCTCCCGACCGGCCACCGGCTGGTGGACGTCCCGCACGCCGGGCACGGCTTCAAGGTCCCGAAGCGGGCGCCGCTCACCCAGGACGAGGCACTGCGGCTGGTCACGGACGCGGTCGCGGACTGGCTCCGGCCGGTCTGAGCCCCCGCTCCGGGGCCGGTGCCGGGTGCCGCCGGCCCCGGGGCAGGGCAGGGCAGGGCGCCGCGCCCGGGCGGTCCGGCGCTCCGGTGGGGCGGCCGCCGATCACGGCCCCGGGGCTCCGCCCGCCGGCTCCGGGTCCCGCTCCGGGGCGAGGCCGGGGCGGCAAGGGCGCCGCGCGGGAAGTGAGTTGCGCCTCAGGCGGGGCGGCCGGGAATGCGGCGGCGGCGGGCGGGGTTGCACGAGTCGTCAGAAGATGCCCCGGTGGAAAGGCAGCGTCCATGGGTTCGATCGCGTGCCGCGAGCGGCCGGAAGAGCGGGCGGCGCAGTCCGCGCTCCTGCCGGACTGGTCGGAGTGGGTTGTCGCGGGCGAGAAGCCGGTCAGCCCGATATCCTCGCTTGCGGGTCGGCCCGAGGTGGGCCGTGTGCGGGTTTCCGAGGAGGTGGGTCCGGTCGTCGGGACCGATGACGCGGCCGTGTCGGGCGCTGCTGGCGCCGACCAGGGCCGTCCGGAGGGCGAACAGCTCACCGGCGACGAACTGGCCGAGGCGATCGGCGAGGACACCTTCCGGGTGTCCGAGGACGAGACCGAGGAGGCCCGGCGCGAGCGCTTCGAGCGCGACGCGCTCGGCTACCTGGATCCGATGTACTCGGCGGCGCTGCGGATGACCCGCAACCCGGCCGACGCGGAGGACCTGCTCCAGGAGGCGTTCGCCAAGGCGTACGCGTCGTTCCACCAGTTCCGCGAGGGCACCAACCTCAAGGCCTGGCTGTACCGCATCCTCACCAACACGTTCATCAACTCGTACCGCAAGAAGCAGCGCGAACCCCAGCGCACCGCGGCCGAGGAGATCGAGGACTGGCAGCTCGCGCGCGCCGAGTCGCACATGTCGACCGGCCTCCGGTCGGCCGAGGCGCAGGCGCTCGACCACCTGCCCGACAGCGACGTGAAGGACGCGCTGCAGGCGATCCCGGAGGAATTCCGGATCGCGGTCTACCTCGCGGACGTCGAGGGGTTTGCCTACAAGGAGATCGCGGACATCATGGGTACACCCATCGGTACGGTGATGTCCCGACTGCACCGTGGCCGCCGCCAGTTGCGCGGCATGCTGGAGGACTACGCCCGCGAGCGGGGGCTGGTCCCGGCCGGTACCGGTGCAGGGCAGGAAGCGAAGGGCGCGGGCTCATGAGCTGCGGCGATCCGCACGAGACCGAGTGCGGAGAGGTGCTGGACCACCTCTACGAATTCCTCGACAACGAGATGCCCGAGGGCGACTGCGTCAAGCTCCGGGTGCACTTCGACGAGTGCTCGCCGTGCTTGGAGAAGTACGGCCTGGAGCAGGCGATCAAGGCGCTGATCAAGCGCTCCTGCGGCTGCGACGACACCCCGACCGACCTCCGCGCCAAGGTGCTGGCCCGGATCGACTCGATCCGCACCCAGCGCTCCGGCGAGGTCGACACCTCGGTGATCGAGGTGTCCGCGGTGAGCATCGAGGTGACGGTCGACAAGGCGGCCGGACACGGCTCGGCGGTCGCCACCGCCGAGTAGCGCTCACTCGATCGAGTGAGCTGTCGCTGCTCCGGCTGCGGCGATACGCGATCGTGCGCCCCGCCCGTGCGGGCGGGCCCTATTCTCTGACGAGTCCTCACGTCGGAGGGCCCGGTACGGGCGGGGGAGGCCGAGATCGCCAGCGGAAGCGAATGCCAACGCGAGCGGAACGCCGCCGTCCTGCCGGGCCGGGCCGTGCTCTACCTGGCCGCCGTCCTGACGGCCGCGGCCGCCGTGCTGCTGCCGCTGGCCGCGGCCGGACCCGAGTTCGACTGGCCCCGGATCGGCCTGCTCGCCCTGCTGCACCTGTGCCTGGAGTCGCTGGCCCAGGGCGCCCGCACCCCGTGCGCCCGGATCTGGCGCTGGGTCCGCGGCCGCTCCGCCGACGAGGCGCACGCCGACCCGCGCGGCAGCGGCTTCTTCCCCGTCCTGTTCGCCGGCGTGCTGATGCTGCCGCCCGCCGCCGCCGCCCTGGTCGCGCTGCCGGGCGCGCTGCTCGGCCCGGCCGCCCCGCCGCGCGGGCCGCGCCGGCTGTGGAACGGCGCCCAGCTGGCGCTGGCCGCGGCCGCCGCCGCCGAGGTGTTCCGGCTGCTCGGCGGCGCCCGGCTGCTGCTCGGCACCAGGTTCCCCGGCGCCGCGCTCGGCGCCCTGGCCGCGATCCTGACGTTCTGCCTGGTCAACGGCGTGCTGGTGGCCGGGATGATCCGGCTGACCCGCGGCGCGGTCGGCCCGGGCGCGCTGGGCGCGCTGCGCCGGGCCGCGCCCGCGGCGCTGCTGCACGGCGCCGGCGGGCTGATGATCGCGGTGCTCTGGCAGGGCCCGTACGGGGCGTTCGCCGCGGTGCTCGGGCTGCTGCCGCTGACCATCACCGCCTGGCTGTCCGCGCAGGGCCACCGCGAGCGGGCCGCCCACCGGGCCACCGTGCAGGCGCTGGTGCAGGCCGTCGAGATCAAGGACGCGTACACCCGCGGCCACAGCGAACGGGTCGGCCGGGCCTCGGTGCTGATCGCCCGCCAGCTCGGCCTGGCCGAGGAGCGGGTCCGCACGCTGCACTTCGCGGGCACCCTGCACGACGTCGGCAAGCTCGCCGTGGCGACCGAACTGCTGCGCCGCAACGGCCCGTTGACCGACGCGGAGCGGCGCGCGGTGGAGGTGCACCCGGTGTTCGGGCACGAGCTGGTGCGCCAGCTGGACTTCCTCGGCGAGGGCCGGGACGGCATCCTGCACCACCACGAGCGGATGGACGGCCGCGGCTACCCGCACGGGCTGGCCGGCGAGCGGATCCCCGAGTTCGCCCGGATCATCTCGGTCGCCGACGCCTTCGACTCGATGACCTCCACCCGCTCCTACCGGCGCGGCCGGCCCGTCCCGGAGGCGGTCGCCGAACTGGAGCGCTGCGCGGGCAGCCAGTTCGACCCGGTGATGGTCGGCGCGCTGGTCCGGGCGGTCGCCGAGCACGGCTGGCAGCCCGAGCCGCCGCCGCCCGGCGGCTGGGACGGCGAGGTGCCGGACATCCCGCTCGGCGTGCCCGAACCGGCCCGGCTGCCCCAGCAGAGCGGCACCGGCCTGCCGACCGGGGGAGCGGCGTGAACACCCGCCGCCCCGCCCCGGCCGACCTGCTGTTCGCGCTGGCCGGGCTGCTCGGCGCCGCCGCCGCCGTGCACGCCCTGGCCGACGGCGTCGCCCAGGGCGGCGTCGCGCTGGCCTTCGCCGGACTGGTCGCGCTCGGCCAGTGCGCCGGGCCCGCGCTGCCCGGCGACCGCGAGCCCGCGCCGGTCGCCACCGCCGTCGCCCTCGCGTACGCCCTGCTCGGGCCGCTGCACGGGCTGCCCACCACGCACGGCGTGCTGCAGGTCACCGCCGTCACCGCGGTCGGCACGGCGGCCGGGCTCGGCGCCCAGTACGCCGGGCGGCGGGCGCTCGCCGCCGCCCGCCACCGGCCCTGCGTCCCGCCGGTCGGGCTGGACGCCGCCGCCCGCCGGCTGGTCACCGTGGCGTTCGCCGCGCTGCTGTTCCAGCCGCTGTACAATGCGGGCGTCACCGACCGGCTGTCCGGGCCCGCGTACGGGGCGCTGCTGGCGGGCGTGGCCGCGCTGGCCGCGCTCGGCGACGCGGTGCTGGCCGCCGCCCAGCAGTGCGCCCGGACCGGGCTGCGGTACGCCGCCGCGCTGGACGACCAGCTGCACGCGCTGCTCGGCATCGGCTCCGCGCAGGTCGCCACCGGGCTGCTGCTGAGCCTGCTCGCCGGGGAGGCCGGGCTGTGGGCGCTGCCGGTGTTCTGCCTGCCGCTGCTGCTCGCCCAGGCGTCGTTCCGGCGGGCCGTCGCGGTCCGGGCCACCACCGGGCAGACCATCGAGACGCTGGCCCGGGCCACCGAGATCGCCGGCTACACCACCCCCGGGCACGCCCGCCGGGTCGCCGACACGGCGTGCGCGCTGGGGCGCGAGCTCGGGCTCGGCAGCCGCGAGCTGACGCTGCTGGAGTACGCCGCGCTGATGCACGACATCGGGCAGCTGTCGCTGGTCGAACCGGTGCCGGGCGGGGCGACCGCGCTGCTGCCGGACGGCGAGCAGCAGCGGATCGCCCGGCTCGGCAGCGAGGTGATCCAGCGCACCGGGGTGCCCCGGCAGGTGTGGCAGCAGGTCGCCCGGCTCGCCGACCCGTGCCGGCTGGCCGACGGCCGGCACGACCCGACGCTGCCGCTGGCCTCCCGGATCATCCGGGTCGCCAACGCCCACGACGACCTGCGCACCGCCGCCGCCGACCGCCCCCGGACCGGCGCCCGGGCCGGCGCCCGCGCCGTCCTCGACCCGCTGGAGCACCTGCGGCTGGACGCCGGGCACGGCTACGACCCGGTGGTGCTGGAGGCGCTGGGCCGGCTCGGCCGCCGCGGCCACCGGGCGGCCCGCGGCCCGGACCGGGGCCGCTGCCCGGCGGCCTGAATGGCCGCGCGGGGCGCGCGGCCGGGGGCGGCCGTGGTTGGATGCGGTCGTGGCGGGAAGACCCGGAGGCGGGGCGACCCGGTGACGACCGACGGCAAGGGACCAACGTGAGGATCTTCCACCGCGCACGGCACCGTCCGTCGGCGACCTGGCGGCAGACCACCGACCGTGCGTTCACGCTGATCGGCGACGGCCGCTACGAGGACGCCGGGGCGCTGCTGGTGATGGCCGCCGACCTGGAGCCGTGGCTGTCCGACTCCTGGTTCAACCTGGCCCTGCTGCACAAGTTCCGCCGCGACTGGGAGCAGGCCCGCTCGGCCGGCCTGCGCGCCGTCGCCCTGCTCGACCGCCAGCACGGCGCCCCGGACTGGTGGAACCTCGGCATCACCGCGACCGCCCTGCAGGACTGGCCGCTGGCCCGCCGCGCCTGGCAGGCGTACGGGCTGCGGCTGCCCGGCGGGCCCGGCCTGGACGGGCCGATCGAGCTCGACCTGGGCACCACCCCGGTGCGGCTCTCCCCGGACGGCGAGTCCGAGGTGGTGTGGGGGCGGCGGCTCGACCCGGCCCGGATCGAGGTGCTGTCGATCCCGCTGCCGTCCTCCGGCCGCCGCTGGGGCGAGGTGGTGCTGCACGACGGCGCCCCGCACGGCGAGCGGGTCGCCGACGGCGTCGCCTACCCGGTCTTCGACGAGATCGAGCTGTGGGCGCCGTCCCCGGTGCCGACCTGGGTGGTGCTGCTGCAGGCCGCCACCGCCGCCGACCGGGACGCGCTGGAGAAGACCGTCGCCGACGCCGGGTACGCGGCCGAGGACTGGACGTCCTCGGTGCGGCTGCTGTGCCGCACCTGCTCGGAGTCCCGGATGGCGATCGACGACGGCCACACCGCGCACCACGACCCGCACGACGACGGCGACCCGCTGCACCCCGGCCACCTCAGCCACCTCAGCCAGGGCTCGGCCGGCGGCCCCTGGCAGGTCGAGCGGGAGTGCGGGATCGCCGCGCCGGCCGGCCTGGTCCGCTCCCTGCTGGAGCGCTGGGCCGCCGCCTCCCCGGCCACCCGCGCCTACCGGGACCTCGAAGAGGTCTGCTGACCCGCCGGGAGGTGCCGCCCGCCCCGGCCGCGCCCCGTACCCTGGACCGGTACAGCAGGCGGACGGACGAAAGCGGAAGCGAGCGATGGCCGAGCAGCACGACCACCACCACGGACACGACCACGCGCACGACCACGACCACGACCACGGTCACGAGGACGGCGGGGTGCCGCGCGTGGTCGGCGAGGGGCCCGACCTGAGCAAGGGCACCGCGCGTCCGATCACCGTGGTCGGCAACCCGGTGCTGCACCGCGAGGTCAGGACGGTCACCGCGTTCGACGGCGAGCTGTCCGCGCTGATCGACGACATGTTCCAGTCGATGTACGCGGCCGAGGGCGTCGGCCTGGCCGCCAACCAGATCGGCGTCGACCTGAAGGTCTTCGTCTACGACTGCCCCGACGACGAGGGCGTCCGGCACGTCGGCCACGTGGTCAACCCGGTGCTGGAGGAGCTCCCGGCCGGCCGCCGGGCGCTGGACGACAGCCAGGAGGGCTGCCTGTCCGTCCCCACCGCCTACCAGGAGCTGGCCCGCCCCGACTACGCGGCCGTCACCGGCCAGGACAAGGACGGCAACCCGATCCGGGTCGAGGGCACCGGCTTCTTCGCCCGCTGCCTCCAGCACGAGACCGACCACCTGTACGGGTACCTGTACATCGACCGGCTCTCCAAGCGCGACCGCAAGGACGCGCTGCGGCAGATGGCCGACGGCACCCCGAAGTACGCCACCGTCCCGAACGACTGACGGCCGCCCGGGGTCAGTGCTTGCGCAGGTCGACCAGGCCGCGTTCGATGCCGCGCTTGAGGCGGGGGGCGAGCGGGCGCTCGATCAGGCGGTGGACCAGCCAGGCGCCGACCAGCATCACCGCCACCACGGAGGCGACCAGGGCGTAGGGGCCCATCGACCGGCGGAAGTGGTGGATCAGGATGAAGCCCGGGTACTCGTGGATCAGGTACAGCGGGTAGGTGAGGGCGCCGGCGGTGGTGAGCCACTTCCACTGGATCCGGTTGAACCAGCCCAGCGCGACCGCGAGCATCACCAGGTAGAAGACCGTGATCAGCGCGAAGGTCCGGTCGTAGGAGAGCGGCAGCCAGTTGATCTCGGCGACGATGGTGCGCAGGTGCCAGACGGACAGGGCCCAGGAGACGCCGACCAGGCCCAGGTTGATCAGGGTCGGGCCGAAGCGGTGGACCAGGAACAGCGCGACGCCGGCCACGAAGTAGCTCGAGTACCGCGGGAAGAACAGGGTGTCGAGCAGCGGCACGTCGGTGTGCGCGAGGTAGACGGAGAGGATCGTCCACCCGGCGCAGAAGGCGACCACCTTGCGGTAGGTCAGGCCGCCGATGAGCAGCAGGCCGAAGAGGAAGTAGAAGCGCAGCTCGACCCAGAGCGTCCAGTAGACGCCGTCGACGTGGACGGCGCCGATCCCCTCCTGGGCCATCGTCAGGTTGGCGATGACGTTGGGGTAGGACTCCGCGGTGATCCGCGCGGCCCACGGCGGCCGGACGGCGAACAGCGCGGCGGCGGTGGCCAGCACGGCGAACCAGTAGGCGGGGAAGAGCCGGGTGATCCGGGAGGTGGCGAAGTCGCCGAGCGACCGGCCCCAGCAGGACATGCAGACCACGAAGCCGCTGATCAGGAAGAAGAACTCGACCCCGGCCCAGCCGTACATGGTCAGGGCGTGCAGCCGGGGCATGAAGTGCGCGGCCTTGTCGCCCCAGACCGCCAGCTCGCGGTCCTGTCCGGTGTAGTGGTAGAGCACCACGGCCAGTGCCGCCAGCAGCCGCAGGCCGTCCAGGACGTACAGCCGGGGGCGTCGCGGCCCCCGGGCCCCGGGCGCCCCGTCGGCCTGCGAGGGCAGCCGGGGGTGGGCCGCCGGCGTGGTGGTGCTGGTGCTGCTCATGGGGTCCTCGGATCGATGAGGAGTGGAGGCGTACGACGCCGAATGTCCGGCCCCGTAGGATACGGGGCCGGACATTCGGCGCAGCAGTGCGGGGCGGCCTAGAAGTCGTCGTCGAAGGAGACCGAGCCCTCGACGGCGATCTGGTAGGCGGAGACCCGGCGCTCGAAGAAGTTGGTCAGCTCCTGGACGTTCTGCAGCTCCATGAAGCCGAACGGGTTGGTCGAGCCGTACCGGATCGGCAGGCCGAGGCGGGCGAGGCGCTGGTCGGCGACGGCCTGCAGGTACTCGCGCATCGACTCGGTGTTCATGCCGGGCAGGCCCTCGCCGCACAGGTCGCGGGCGAACTGGAGCTCGGCCTCGACGGCCTCCTCCAGCATCTCGGTGACCTGCCGGGCCATCTTGTCGTCGAAGAGGTCGGGCTCCTCCTCGCGGACGGTGTCGACCACGGAGAACGCGAAGTCCATGTGCATCGACTCGTCGCGGAACACCCAGTTGGTGCCGGTGGCCAGGCCGTGCAGCAGGCCGCGGCTGCGGAACCAGTACACGTAGGCGAACGCGCCGTAGAAGAACAGGCCCTCGACGCAGGCCGCGAAGCAGATCAGGTTGAGCAGGAAGGCCCGGCGGTCCTCCTTGGACCGGAGCGAGTCGATGTGGTCGACCGCGTTCATGTACTTGAAGCAGAACTGGGCCTTCTGCGCGATGGAGGGGATGTTCTCCACCGCGGCGAAGGCGGCGTTGCGGTCCTCCGGGTCGGGCAGGTAGGTGTCCAGCAGCGTCAGGTAGAACTGGACGTGCACGGCCTCCTCGAACAGCTGCCGCGACAGGTAGAGCCGGGCCTCGGGGGAGTTGATGTGCTTGTAGAGGCTCAGCACCACGTTGTTGGAGACGATCGAGTCACCGGTGGCGAAGAACGCGACCAGCCGGCCGATCATGTGCCGCTCGCCCTCGGAGAGCTTGGCGAGGTCGGCGACGTCGGAGTGCAGGTCCACCTCCTCCACGGTCCAGGTGTTCTTGATCGCGTCCCGGTACCGGTCGTAGAACGACGGGTAGCGCATCGGGCGCAGGGTCAGCTCGAAGCCCGGGTCGAGCAGCATCTTCTTGCGGTCTTCGGTGCTCATTACTGGCAGGCCTCGCAGGACTCGGGGTTCTCCAGCGAGCAGGCGATGGCGTCCTGCTCGGCCTGGGAGAGGGTGGGGGTCTGCACCGGGACGGGGGCGGCGGTGCGGGCGGCGCCGGGCGCGGCCTGGGCGATCCGGGTCGCCGGGCGGGAGCGCAGGTAGTAGGTGGTCTTCAGACCGACCTTCCAGGCGTACGAGTACATCGAGGAGAGCTTGCCGATGGTCGGCGCCGCCATGAACAGGTTCAGCGACTGGCTCTGGTCGATGTAGGGCTGGCGCGCGGCGGCCAGGTCGATCAGCGCCCGCTGCGGCAGCTCCCACGCCGTGCGGTACAGCGAACGGACCTCCTGCGGCAGCCAGTTGAACTCCTGGATGGAGCCGTTGGCGTCGCGCAGCGCGTCCCGGGTCTGCTGGTCCCAGACGCCGAGCTCCTTGAGCTCGCGCACCAGGTACGGGTTGACCTGGAGGAACTCGCCGGAGAGGGTCTCGCGCTTGAACAGGTTGGAGACCTGCGGCTCGATGCACTCGTACACGCCGGCGATGGACGCGATGGTCGCGGTCGGGGCGATCGCCAGCAGCAGCGAGTTGCGCAGGCCGACCTCGGCGATCCGGGCGCGCAGCGCGTCCCAGCGCTCGGTCCACTGCGGGTTCGCCGCGCCGAAGTGGTCGACGTGCAGCTGGCCGCGGGCCGCCCGGGTCTCGCCGTACGCCTCGTGCCGGCCGAACCGCTCGGCCAGGTCGGCGGAGCGCTCGTACGCGGTGAGCATGATCCGCTCGGCGATCAGGGTGGAGAGGGCGACCGCCTCGGCGGAGTCGAAGTCGATCCGCAGCTGGAAGAAGACGTCCTGCAGGCCCATCACGCCCAGGCCGACCGGGCGCCAGCGGGAGTTGGACGTCCCGGCCTCGGTGGTCGGGTAGAAGTTGATGTCGATCACGCGGTCGAGGAAGGTCACCGCGGTGCGGACGGTGGCGTCCAGGCGGTCCCAGTCCATCGCGTTCAGCAGGTCGGCGGCGGTGGCGCCGGGGGCGACGTGCGCGCCCAGGTTGACCGAGCCGAGGTTGCAGACCGCGGTCTCGGAGTCGTCGGTGACCTCCAGGATCTCGGTGCACAGGTTCGAGGAGTGCACCGTGCGGCCCGGCAGCGCGGTCTGGTTGGCGGCCCGGTTGGAGGCGTCCTTGAAGGTCATCCAGCCGTTGCCGGTCTGCGCCAGGGTGCGCATCATCCGGGCGTACAGGGTCTGCGCGGGGATGGTGCGCACGGCCTTGCCCGCCAGCTCGGCCTTCACGTACGCCTCGTCGAAGTCGGCGCCCCACAGGTCGACCAGCTCCGGCACGTCCGCCGGGGAGAACAGCGACCAGTCGGCGTTGGCGTTCACCCGGCGCATGAACTCGTCCGGGATCCAGTGCGCCAGGTTCAGGTTGTGGGTGCGCCGGGCCTCCTCGCCGGTGTTGTCGCGGAGCTCCAGGAACTCCTCGATGTCGGCGTGCCAGGTCTCCAGGTACACGCAGGCCGCGCCCTTGCGCCGACCGCCCTGGTTGACCGCCGCCACGGAGGAGTCCAGGGTGCGCAGGAACGGGACGATGCCGTTCGACTGGCCGTTGGTGCCGCGGATCAGCGAGCCGCGCGAGCGGATCCGCGAGTAGGACAGGCCGATGCCGCCGGCGTGCTTGGACAGCCGGGCGATCTGCGCGTACCGGTTGTAGATCGAGTCCAGGTTGTCCAGCGGCGAGTCCAGCAGGTAGCAGGAGGACATCTGCGGGTGCCGGGTGCCGGAGTTGAACAGCGTCGGCGAGCTGGTCAGGTACTCCAGCCGGCTCATCAGGGTGTACAGCTCGGCGACCTCGCGCACCGACTCCTCGGAGGTGCCGACCGCCAGGCCCGCCGCCACCCGGAGCAGGAAGTGCTGCGGGGTCTCGACCACCTTGCGGGTGATCGGGTGGCGCAGCAGGTAGCGGGACTGCACGGTGCGCAGGCCGAAGTACTCGAAGCGGTCGTCGCCCGCCTCGTCCACCAGCGAGTCGAACAGGTCGGCGTGCGCGGCCACGAAGGCGGCGGTCGCGTCGCCGATCAGGCCCTCGGCGTGGCCCACGGCCACCGAGGAGGAGAACGAGGTGACCTGCTGGGTGGCGGCCTCGTCGCGGATCTCCAGCGCCAGCAGGCGGGCGGCCAGCTTCGAGTACTGCGGGTCCTCGGCGATCATCGACGCGGCGGCCTCGACGGCCAGCCCGCGGAGCTCGGCGAAGTCCGAACCGGCGTGCCGGCCGCGCAGGGCGGCGGCGGCGACGTGGCCGGGGTCCACCTGGGGGAGGTCGGTGCTGCGGTCGGTGAGCAGCCGGAGCAACGCCGCACCGGGGTCGGTGAAGGCGTCGGCGGATCCCTGGGACGGCAGGGTGACTGAGGCGGCGACGGTCAAGGCGCACTCTCTCCTGTGGCGGCGGCGGACGTGGCTCGGGGTGTCCGGGACCGCACGCGGCCAGGGGAAGGCGGCACGGGGGAACGAGAACGCGTTCCGGCGCGCGAAGACCCACCCCCGGTCCGCCCGCGAGACCGGACGGCAAAGCTGTGCTGCACAAGGCGTCTGCGGGGATGCCGTGTCGCACACCGTCGGCAGGTCCTCGGACTGCGCGGGCGTCGCTACAGCCCGCTCACCGTTGCGGGGCAGCCCCGGACTTTCACCGGGTTCCCCTGCGTCGACAGCGAGAGTGAGCATACATGTTGTGGTGGCTGGATCTGGAAGCACCAGATGTAGTAGCGCGTGTCGCGGCGGTGGCGCCGCGCGTAGACAACGAAAACGGCGCCGGAGCCGCCTCGGAACCGCCTCAGAACCGCATCGTGTAGACCATCAGGTCGGTGCCGGGCACCGGCGACCAGTCCCGCTCGGGCGTCCGGACGAAGCCCAGGGCCTCGTAGATCCGGTGCGCGGCGGTCATCGCCGGACGGGTGGAGAACGCCATCCCGCCCAGCCCGAGTTCCCGGCTGCGGGCGATCGACGCCTCCACCAGGGCCCGGCCGACGCCCCGGCCGCGGGCCGCCGGCCCGACCGCGAGCATCCGTATCTCGCCCTCGCCGGGCCCGGCGGTGTCCGCCCACGGGGTGCCGCCGGGCGCGAAGGTCACGCAGCCGAGCACGGCTCCGGAACCGTCGACGGCGACCAGGAGCTCGGCCTCCCGGTCGCGCCGGGCGGCGTCGCGGAGGAGCTCGACGTACGGCGAGTCGGGACGGGTGTGGCCGTCGCCGACGAAGGCCGCGACGCTGACCTCCCCGGCACCGGCGAGGTCGTGGACGAGGGCGCGGCGGACGATCGGAGGCTGCATCCGGACAGTGTGCCGGACCGGCGGCGGCGCGGGTCGGCCAGGTCCGGGTCGAAGGGGTAGCCGGTCGGGCGGTGGACGGTGTCGCGGCCGGTCCGGCCGTGGCGCTCCAGGTCGCGGCCGACCAGGGCGCCGATGAGGCCGAAACCGCCGAGGAGGCCCAGCAGGGCGAGTGCGGTGGTCATGCCTCCACTCTCCGCCCCCGGCCCCCGGCCGACGAGTGGCAGGAACGCACCATTGCCACGAAATCCTGCCACTGCCATCCTGGACCGATGCGGAAGCTCGACAACGTCGCCGTGGTGGTCCTCGAAGAGATCCACCCCTTCGAACTGGGCGTGGCCTGCGAGGTGTTCGGCCTCGACCGGAGCGCCTCCGGCCTGCCGGTCTACGACTTCGCCCTGGTCGGCGACCGGCCGGGGCCGATGCGCACCCACGCCGGCTTCACCGTCGACGTCCCGCACGGGCCCGAGCGGCTCGCCGACGCCGACCTGGTCATCGCCACCGCCACCGGCATCCGCGCCCACTACCCCGAACCGCTGCTCGCCGCGCTGCGGGCCGCCCACGACCGCGGCGCCCACCTGCTGTCGATCTGCTCCGGCAGCTTCCTGCTCGGCGCCGCCGGCCTGCTCGACGGCCGGCGCTGCACCACCCACTGGCAGTACGCCGAGCTGATGGCCGAGCGCTTCCCGCTGACCACCGTCGAACCCGACGTGCTGTACGTCGACGACGACCCGGTGATCACCTCGGCCGGCACCGCCGCCGGCATCGACGCCTGCCTGCACCTGGTCCGCAAGGTCCAGGGCGCCGAGGTGGCCCGGGCGATCGCCCGCCGGATGGTCGTCGCCCCGCACCGGGACGGCGGCCAGGCCCAGTTCATCAACCGGCCGCTGCCCGAGTGCGAGGGCGACGCGCTGACCGCCGTGCTGGAGTGGATGCGCCGCCACCTCGACCGGGAGACCGGCGTCGACCAGCTCGCCCGGCTCGCCCACATGTCGCCCCGGACCTTCGCCCGCCGCTTCCGGCAGGAGACCGGCACCACCCCGCACCGCTGGCTCACCGGCCAGCGGGTGCTGTTCGCCCAGCACCTGCTGGAGTCCACCGGCGAGAGCGTCGACGCGGTCGCCGCCCGCTGCGGCTTCGGCAACGCCGCCGCGCTCCGGCACCACTTCGGCCGCCGGCTCGGCACCACCCCGCTGGCCTACCGGCGGGCGTTCGGCGGCCCGGGACGGGCCGCCGGGGCGTAGCGGGGGCCCGGGCTCAGGGCGGCAGGGCGGGCAGGGCGGCAGGACAGGCAGGGCGGCAGGACAGGCAGGGCGGCAGGACAGGCAGGGCGGCAGGACGGGCAGGGCTCAGGACGTCAGGTGGCCGGTCTGGTTCCAGCTGGACGGGCGCAGCCGCCCCCCGTCGGCCCGCCAGACGCTGGCCGAGCAGTTCGCCACCGGGTCCAGCGCCAGCAGCTCGTCCTCGGTGAGCCGGTCCAGCACGTGCCGCAGCATCAGCACCGTGCAGTCGTGCGCGACCACCAGCACCGGCCGGCCCGCCTCCTCCTCGCCCAGGTCGCGCAGCAGGCCGCGGACCCGCAGCGCCACGTCCAGCCAGGACTCGCCGCCCGGCGGCCGGTAGTACAGCTCGCCCATCCGCCGCCGGCGGGCCGCCTCGGCGGGGTGGTCGCGCTCGATCGCGGCCTTGGTGAGCATCTCCAGCACGCCCAGCTCGCGGTCGCGCAGCCGCTCGTCGTAGCGCACCGCCAGGCCGACCGGGACGGCGCCGAGGCCGGACGCCTGGGCGAGCGCGATCCGGGCGGTCTCGGCGGTGCGCACGTACGGCGAGCACCAGACCGAGCGCGGCCGGTCGGCGGGCGGCCGTTCGGCCCACCAGCGGCCCAGGTCGCGGGCCTGGTCCTGGCCGTGCAGGGAGAGCGGGATGTCGGCGTCCCGGCAGGTGATCGGGACGGCGAGCGCCCCGCTGGCGTCCGCCTGCCGGAACTCCACGTTGGCGGTCGACTCGCCGTGCCGGGTGGCGATCAGCACCGAGGGCAGGCGGAGCGGCGGCTCCGGCCGCTCCGCCTCCGGCCGGTGCCCGTTGCGCAGCGTGCTCAGGTCGGTCATGGCGGTGGCTCCCGGTGGTCGTCGGCGCGTGCGGTGTGTCGTCTCTCCCGGTCTCTCCGCCGAACGGCCGGTCATAACAGACGATCGCGCCGTCACCCCGGTGTCGATCGGGGCAACGGCGCGACCAGAGGGCGCACGGACGCACGGTGTGCGCCCCCGGTGCGTCAGTGCGCCGCCGCGGGCTGCGGAGCGTGCTCCAGCGCCTCGTCGCCGGCCTCGGCGGAGTAGTCGGCCCGCGCCGTCTCGTCGGCGCCCTCCGGGGCCTTCAGGGCCCGCAGCACCAGTGTCAGGACCACCGCCACCACCGCGTTCAGCACGAACGCGGTCAGGCCGATGTAGCCGGTCTGGCCGATCCCCGGGATCTCCGTGCTGTTGCCGGCGAAGTGCTTGACCTTCGGGGTGGACACCCCCCACGCCTGCCACGTCCCGTACACCATGCCGACCGCCCAGCCCGCCAGCAGCGCCCAGCGGTGGAACCAGCGGGTGAACAGGCCCGCGACCAGCGCCACCGCGGTCTGCAGGATCCACAGGCCGCCCAGCAGCTGGAAGTTGATCGCCGCCTGCTTGTCCAGCACCAGCACGAACGCCAGCGCGCCGACCTTCACCAGCAGCGAGGCGAGCTTCGCCACCCGGGTCTCCTCGGCCGGCGTCGCGCCCGGCTTCAGGAACTCCTTGTAGACGTTGCGGGTGAACAGGTTCGCCGCCGCGATCGACATGATCGCGGCCGGCACCAGCGCCCCGATCCCGATCGCCGCGAACGCCACCCCGGTGAACCAGGACGGGAACATGTCCGCGAACAGCTGCGGCACCGCCAGCTGGCTGTTGAAGTTCGGCACGCCCTTGCCCACCCCGGCCGCGATCGCCAGGAAGCCGAGCAGCGCCAGCAGCCCCAGCATCAGCGAGTACGCGGGCAGGATCGCCATGTTCCGGCGCACCGTGTTGCGCGACTTCGACGCCAGCACGCCGGTCACCGAGTGCGGGTACATGAACAGCGCCAGCGCCGACCCGAACGCCAGCGTCGCGTACGCCCACTGCTTGTCCGGGCCGAGGATCAGCTTGCCCGCCGAGCCCGGCGCCGAGAACTTCCGCGCCGCGGAGTCGAACACGCTCCCGTAGCCGCCCAGCCGCATCGGGATGTACACCACCGCGACCAGGATCACCACGTACACCAGCGCGTCCTTCACGAACGCGATCAGCGCCGGCGCCCGCAGCCCCGACGAGTACGTGTACGCGGCCAGCACGCCGAACGCCACGAACAGCGGCAGGTCCTGCAGGAACCAGTTCCCGCTGCCGCCCACGCCCAGCACGTCCAGCACCGCCTGGATGCCGACCAGCTGCAGCGCGATGTACGGCATCGTCGCCAGGATGCCGGTCAGCGCCACCGCCACCGACAGCCCCCGCGACCCGTACCGGCCGCGCACGAAGTCGGCCGGCGTCACGTACCCGTGCACCCGGGAGACCGACCACAGCCGGGGCAGGAACAGGAACACCAGCGGGTACGCGATGATCGTGTACGGCACCGCGAAGAAGCCCATCGCGCCGGTCGCGTAGACCGCCGCCGGCACCGCGACGAAGGTGTACGCCGTGTACAGGTCGCCGCCGAGCAGGAACCAGGTCACCCAGGTCCCGAAGCTCCGGCCGCCCAGGCCCCACTCGTGCAGGTGCTGGGCGTCGTCCGGCCGCCGCCAGCGCGAGGCCAGGAAGCCCATCACCGTCACCAGGACGAAGAACAGCAGGAAGACCGTCATCGCGGTCCAGTCCACGTGCTTCACGCCCGGCCCCCGTCCAGCGGCCCGGAGACGGCCCCGGAGACGGCGGAGGCGGCCCGGCGGGCCGCCTCGTCACGCCTGAGCAACAGGTACGCCGCGCCGGAGAACACCGCCGACAGCGGCACCCACAGCAGCTGGTACCAGTAGAAGAACGGCATCCCGCCGAGATCCGGCGCGGCCTTGCGGTAGGACGGCACCCACAGCATCACCACGATCGGCACCAGCAGGCACAGGCCCGCCAGCACCCGGGCGGCGGACACCACGGGCGGGGCGCCCGGAGCGCCCGAAGGAGGAGGGAACGGGGACGACGACGGCACGAGCGGCTCCCGGAGGCTGACGAGGAGTCACCTCAGTGGCGCCGCAACGCACACGGCCGTGCGTCCGCCGAGCAGCACCCTCGGTGATCGGAAGGTCCCCGCGAGGCTAGGGCAGACGGGTGACCCTTGTCACTACCCCGTCAACCGGGAACCCGGCGACCACCCGAACGTGTCGGACGCGGACGCGTCAGGCCGGCCGGTTCAGGCGCGTGATGCTGCGTCGTCCCGGAGGAACCGGAAGAGCCGGTGGTCAGGCCGGCCGGTTCAGCCGCGTGATGCTGCGTCGTCCCGGAGGAACCGGAAGAGCCGGTGGTCAGGCCGGCCGGTTCAGCCGCGTGATGAACTTGTAGCGGTCGCCCCGGTAGATCGAGCGCACCCACTCCACCGGCGCGCCGTCCGCGTCGAAGGAGTGCCGGGACAGCTGCAGCATCGGCAGGCCCAGGTCGGAGCCGAGCAGGCCGGCCTCGCGCGGGTTGGCGAGGGTGGTCTCGATGGTCTCCTCGGCCTCGGCGACCGTCACCCCGTAGACCTCGCGCAGCGCCGTGTAGAGCGAGTTGTGCTTGGCCAGGTTGCGGCGGAGCGCCGGGAAGCGCTTGGCGGACAGGTGGGCGACCTCGATCGCCATCGGGTCGCCGTTGGCCAGCCGCAGGCGCTCGATCCGCAGCACCCGGCCGCCGGGCTTGATGTCCAGCAGCGGGGCCAGCCGCTCGTCGGCGGAGATGTAGGCGACCTCGACCAGCCGGGAGGTCGGCTCCAGGCCCTGGGCGCGCATGTCCTCGGTGTACGAGGTGAGCTGGAGGGCCTGGGCGACCTTCGGCTTGGCGACGAAGGTGCCCTTGCCCTGGATGCGCTCCAGCCGGCCCTCGACGACCAGCTCCTGCAGGGCCTGCCGGACGGTGGTGCGCGAGGTGTCGAACTGGGCGGCCAGCGCGCGCTCCGGCGGGACCGGCGTGCCGGCCGGCTGGGTCTCGGTCAGCTGCAGCAGGTGCCGCTTGAGGCCGTAGTACTTGGGGACCCGGGCCGTGGCGGTGGCAGGGCCGGTCTGGGTCGGCACGGTGGAGCCTTCGGCGAGCGCCGCCGCCGTGTCCCTGTCGCCACTCATGGCAGCTCTCACTCCTCGTTGGAGGCGGTCCCTTAACGGACCCCTAAGTCCTATGTAACAGCACATGTTTGCACGCACGGGGGGACAACCGTGAGCCCCCGGCCGCATTCGCCGCCGCCGGACGGCCCGCGGACCGGTCGGCGGCGGCCCCGGAGCCCGGCCGAGCGGCCCGGACCCGCCGCCGGACGCACGACGGGCCCGGGACCGGCGCAGGGCGCCCGTCCCGGGCCCGTCCCGAGTGTCTCAGCCGGCCTGGGCGGCCGTCACCGCGAGCCCCGCGAGGGCCTCCGCGGCCGCGATCGCGCAGACCCGCGACCCGCCGTAGGTGGCCAGCGTGGTCACCCCGCTCGGGGCGAACAGCTCGGCGACCCCGTGGGCGGTGCCGGTCTCCACCAGCACCGCGTCCGGCCGGTGCTCGACCAGGGCCAGCGCGGCCCGGCGCATCCACGGGTGCCGGTGCACGTCGCGCACCACCAGCACCAGCGGACGGCCGACCGCCGCGCCGAGCAGCGGGGCGGTGTCGATCTCGGCGTCCTCGGCGGCCACCTCGACGTGCAGCAGGCCGGAGCCCTCGGTCACGGTCGCGGGCGGCGCGACCCGGCTGGAGGTGGTGCCCGGCACCAGCTCGCCCAGCGGGCTCGCCACGCCCCACGGGGTCTCGTCGCCGGCCGCGATGTTCGCGCCCGGGGAGAACTCCACCACGTGCGGGACGCCGCCCAGCGGGCGGAGCTCGCCGGTGATCCGCAGCGCCCGGCGGGCGGCGGTCAGGCCGACGCCGACCTCGGCCTGCTGCCCGACCTGGGAGGCCCGGACACCGGCCGACCAGCGGGCCACGGCCCGGTTGCGCTCGGCCGCCTCGTGCAGGCGGTCGGCCGACAGCCGGCCCTCGCGGACCGCCCAGACCAGCGCGTCGCGCAGGTAGACGAAGGCGTCCTCGTCGTGCAGGCCGCCGCCGACGCAGATGGTGTCGGCGCCGGCCGCGATGGCCCGCACCGAGCCGGCCGCGACGCCGTGGGTGCCGGAGATGGCGCCCATCTCGATGCCGTCGGTGACGATCAGCCCGTCGAAGCCGAGCTCCTCGCGGAGCAGGCCGGTCAGGATCCGCTGCGACATGGTCGCGGGGAGCTGGGCGTCGTAGGCGTCGAACAGGATGTGCGCCGTCATGATGCTCTTCACGCCGGCCGCGATGGCGGCGCGGAACGGCAGCAGGTGCTCGGCGAACTGGTCCAGCGCGAGGTCGATCCGCGGCAGCCCGAGGTGCGAGTCGCCGGCCGTGTCGCCGTGGCCGGGGAAGTGCTTGGCGCAGGCCGCCACGCCGGCCGACTGCAGGCCGCGGACGTACGCCGCGGTGTGCCGGGCGGCCAGGTCGCCGTCGCCGCCGAAGGACCGGACGCCGATCACCGGGTTGTCCGGGTTGGAGTTGACGTCCGCGTCCGGCGCGTAGTTCAGGTTCACGCCGACGCTGGACAGGTCGAACCCGATCGAGCGGGCGACCCGCTCGGTGAGGTCGGTGTCGTCGACCTCACCGAGCGCCAGGTTGCCCGGGTAGGAGGAGCCGCTGACCACCTCGAGGCGGGTGACGTCGCCGCCCTCCTCGTCGGTGGCGACCAGCAGGTCCCCGTTGAGCGCGTACAGCTCCGAGGTCAGCGCGGCGACCTGCTGCGGGGTGCGGATGTTGCGGCCGAACAGGGCGACGCCGCCGAGCTCGCCGTCGCCCAGTCTGCGACGCAGCCACTCGGGCGCGGTCAGACCGGCGAAGCCGGGCTGCAGGACCGCTCCGGCGTCGCGGAGGAGATCGGCGCTTTCCGTACCGGGCATCGCCTTGTTTCCTTCCCTGGAGGTGGAGGTGTTTCAGGTGCGGTGGGGGTGAGGAAGGGGGCTTAGCCCTTGACCGCACCGGCGGTGAGACCCGCCGACACCTTCTTCTGGAAGAACACGAACAGGATGATCACGGGCAGCGAGACGAGCAGGCCGCCGGCCATCTGCGAGCCGTAGTCGGCGGCGCGGGTCGGGGTCGACGAGTAGAACGTCAGCCAGATCATCGAGGTCTTCGTGCCGGCGGTGTTCAGCAGGGTGCTGGCGACCACGAACTCGTTCCACGCCTGGATCCAGCTGTACACCGCGGTGGTGACCAGGCCGGGCAGGGTGAGCGGCAGGATGACGCGGAAGAACGCGCCCCACTGGGTGCAGCCGTCGACCATCGCGGCCTCGTCCAGCTCCGCCGGGATGTTCACGATGAAGGAACGCAGCGTCCAGATCACGTACGGGACGGTGAAGACCAGGTAGGCGAGGATCACACCGACCAGCGAGCCGGTCATGCCGGCGCTGTTCATCACGACGAACAGGGGGATCAGGATCGCCATCAGCGGCACCATCTGGACCACCAGCATGGTGACGATGAAGAAGCTGCGGCCGCGGAAGTTGAACCGGGCCACGGCCACGGCGGCGAGGAAGCCGACCGCGACACCCAGGACCACCGCACCGAGGGTGAGGATCAGGGTGTTCTGCAGGGCCGGCAGGAAGTCCTTGTCGTCGAAGATCGTCTTGTAGCTGTCGAAGGACAGCGAGGACGGCCAGAACGTCGGGTCCTGTGAGATCAGGTCCTTGTTGGTCTTGAAGGTGGTCAGGACCATCCAGTAGATGGGGAAGGCCATCACGACCGCGATCAGCAGGGCGATGGTGTTCCAGACCCAGGTCATCGCGCCGCTGCGGCCGACCTCGGTCTCCTTGGACTTCTTCGGCTTCTTGACCGGAGGGAGGGCGGACTGCTGCGCCTCGGGAGCGGTGGGAAGGACGTCGGTCATCGCTCGTTGGCTCCGATCTTGAGCATCTGGCGGATGTAGAACACGAGCACCGCCAGCATCATGAGGATCATGACGATCGAGATCACCGAGGCCTCGCTGTACCGGGAGGACACGATGCCCTGCTGGTACAGGTAGGTGCCGATGGTCCGGTAGCCCGGCTCGGGGGCGGCGTTGCGCAGCGAGTAGATCTGGGCGAAGACCTGGAAGTCCCAGATGAAGCTCAGTGCGGCGCTGATCATCAGGAAGGGCCGGATGACCGGGATGGTCACGTGCCGGAAGGCCTGGAAGGGGTTGGCGCCGTCGAGCTTGGCGGCCTCCATCAGCTCCTTGGGCACCTGGGTGAGCGCGGCGTACAGGCCCAGGACGAGGAACGGCAGGGCGCCCCAGATGATGACGGCGGCACCGACCACGTAGAGGCCGACCGTCGGGTCGGCGAACCAGTCGTAGTGCTTCCAGGTCTCGTCGCCGGTGATCAGGAAGGCGATGTAGTCGACCACGCCGCCGTTGGACGAGAACAGCCAGCGGAAGATCTGGCCGTTGACCAGCGCCGGGATCGCCCAGACGAACATCATCACGGTGATGACGGTGACCCGGACCCAGTTGGAGACCCGGTTGAGCAGCAGCGCGATCAGCATGCTGAGCGCCATCGAGATGAAGACCAGCTCCGCGGTGAAGTAGATCGAGCGGAGCACGACCTCCCAGAACGCGTTGTCGCTCAGCACCCGGGTGAACCCGTCGAAGCCGATGTACTCGGCCCGCTCCGGGTGCGCCAGCAGGGCGTAGCGGTTGACGTTCTGGAACGCCAGGTCGATCAGGCGGTACACCGGGTACGCCAGAACGCCCACGAGCGCGAGCACCGCGGGCAGCAGGAGGGTGTAGGGAATGTACTGGCCGGCCGCGAAGACGCCGCGCCGCTGCGGCTTCTTCACCGGGGCAGGCCCCTGGCTCTCGGACCGCGTCACGGTCTCGTTGGTGGTCACACTCATCAGGGTCCTTCCCGGGCCCGCGGATCTGGTCGGTCCTGGCGCACGGGTAGGCAGTCCGCGCGTTCGCGGACTGCCCACCCCCTAACCTGCGCTCAGTGCGGTGGTCCGTCCGGGGAGATCCGACGGAACTCCCCGGGCCGACCTGCGGTTCATTCCGGCTGTCAGCCGTTCAGGCTCTTGAGGACGCCGTCCTCGGCCTTCTTGAGCTCGGCCGCCGGGTCGCCACCGGCCGCGATCGCGCCGAAGGCGTCCTTCAGAGCGGTCTCGTTGGTGCCGGACCACAGCGGGGAGTTCGGGATGAACCAGGTCTTGCCCTCGGCGGCGGCACCGGCGGCCTCGTTGGCCGGAGCGGCCTGCTTGTAGACCGAGACCAGGTTCTTCGCGTTCGGGATCGCGTGCTTGGCCAGCGCGGTCTGCTGCGCGGTGTTGGTGAAGATCTGCAGGAAGGTCGCGCCCAGGCCGGCGTTCTTCGCGCTGGACGGGACGCCCAGGACCGAACCGCCGAGGAAGGCCGGGGTCGGGTCGCCGGCGGCGGCACCCGGGAGGGCGATGGTGGCGAGCTTGTCCTTCAGCGCCGGGTTGCCGGACTTCTCGTCGACGACCGAGCCGACCTCCCAGCCGTTGCCGACGATGGCGGCGATGTTGCCCTTCGCCATCAGCGCGTCCTGGTCGGTCTCGTCGGAGGTGGTGCCGCCGACCGAGAAGTCCTTCTGCAGCTTGTTCCAGGTGGAGATGCCCTCGACGAACTTCGGGTCGGTGAGGGTGCTGGTCCACTTCTCGCCGGACTTCTTGGCGATGACGTCCTTGACACCGAAAGAGCCGGCGCCGAAGGAGGTGGCGGTGTACCAGTTCTTGCCCGGGAGGTACAGGGCGGAGAAGTTCGGGGTGCCGGCGTTGGCGGCCTTGACCTTGGTCAGGGCGTCGTTCAGCTCGGCCAGGGTGGTCGGGGCCTTGGTCACACCGGCGGCCTCGAAGAGGTCCTTGCGGTAGATCATGACGCGGGCGCCGGCGTAGTACGGGACGGCGTAGGTCTTGGAGCCGTCGGCGGACTGGCCGGCCGCGGCCAGCGAGTCCAGCCACTTGTCCGAGTTGTCGAACTTGCTCTTGACCGAGGTGAGGTCGACGAACGAGTCGGCGTCGAAGTACTTGGCACCCTGGGTGTTGCCGAGCTCGATGGCGTCGGGGGCGTTGCCGGAGAGCAGGGCGGTGTCGAGCTTGGTGGTGTAGTTCGACCAGGTCTGCCACTGGATGTCGACGTCGGCGCCGGTCTTCTGCTTGAACTCGGCCTTCGCGGCCTCGACCACGTCGTTCCACTGCTTCTGGGCGTCGTCCATCAGCCAGACGGTGATCTTCTTGCCCTTGCCGTCCGTGCTGAGGACCTCGCCCTTCGACTTGCCGTCGGAAGAAGCAGACGAGGAGCAAGCCGAGGCGACGAGCACAGTGGCGATAGCGGCCACGGCTGCGATCTTGCGGTTCAAACCATCCTCCAGAGGGATGAGCAAGGTAAGGCACCGGGCTGCTTGGCCGACCGGCCGGGAGCTGCGTTGTGCCGTAAGGGGGGAACGTCACCGGGTCACACGAGTACGAACCGCCGGGGCCGGCGGGCCGATCCGTGAGGTGGAGTAGACCATTGGTTTAGACCAACGCCTGGAGGTTGGCATGGACCAATGACGAGCGTCAAGGGTTCAAAGAGCGGTTGCACAAGCCGTTATCAACGCTTGACTCGGCCGTGTTGGACTGGACCAACGCGGGGAGGAATCGGCACCTATCCGGACACTTGGACGGCCGGACCGCGTGGCGGCCGTTCGGCACGCGGCACATCTGTGGGTTCATGTCAAGTACGCCCCGCAGGACGGGGGCGGCACGGGGGGCGGCAAGGGTGCGGCACGGGTGCGGGCCCCGGGGCGGCACCGGGCCGCCGTCGGCGGGCGCGGGGTGGACCACCGCCGGGGCCGGCGCGGGCGGCGGCCGAAAGCCGCGGGCCGGGCCGCTAATCGCCCCGGCCTAATGGACCGGGCGAATACCGGCCGCCGGGCCCGCCCCGGCTTTCCCGCCCCGGCCGCCAATACCGGGCCGGGAATCACCGCCCGGACTTCCGCGGATTTCCCGGGATCCGGGCGTTCCCGCCGCCCGGTGCGGGGCGCGCGCCCCGCGCTTTCCGCCGCCCCGGCCGCGCGCCGGCCGTGCGCCGGGCCCGGCCCGGGGCGGGGCGGCCGGGACGCTGACGACGGCGCGCGCGCGAGGGACCGGAGCGGCCGGGCGGGCGCCGTCGCAGGTCGGGCGGCCGGGCGGGGCTCCGGCGGCCGGCGGCGGGGCGGCGCGGATCCCGGCCGGGAGGGAAGTCGTGCGTACTCGACCACCGGCGGCCCGGGCCGGCCGGCCCGGCGGGGGAGGGCTCCGGCGCCCCCGGCGGCCGGTCCGGGGCGGTCCGAGCCCGGGCGGGGCGGCGGCCGGGCGGCGAATCCGGCGGATCGGGGCCCGGGAAATCGCCCGCCCGGGGATTTCCGGAATTGCCCTTGATCCATTCTTCTCACCCAGGGTCACCTTAAGTGAGCCTAAAGTCATCCCCGGGCCGGTTCCCCGCCGGGGGTTGACGTGGCTGGACCAAGGAAGACAACGGATTGACAACGAGGTGGGCGCGAAACCGCACCCGCGTTGACGTCCCAAAATGGTCTAGGCCAAGATCCGAAAATCTGGTCTGTACCACTCTGCGCAGACCTCCCCGCCCCGAACCGGAGGACCGCGTTGAAGCGTCAGGTACTGGCCACGCTCAGCACAGCCGCCCTGCTGGCCACCGCCGCGGGCTGCACGTCCGGTAGCTCGTCGCCCGCCTCGACCGACGTCGAGGGGAAGAACGCGACCGGCACCGTGACCGTGTGGCTGATGGACGACGCCCAGAAGAGCTGGCCCGATCTGGTGCAGCAGGTGAACGACGAGTTCGCCGCGAAGTACCCCAACGTCCAGATCAAGCTGAGCTACCACAAGTGGGAGGAGAAGATCTCCGACCTGGACGCCGCCTTCGCCTCCGGCCAGGCCCCCGACGTGGTCGAGCTCGGCAACACCGAGACCCTGAAGTACATCGTCAACGGCTCGCTGCTCAAGCTGGAGCGCGGCACCTTCGACAACTCCGACAACTGGATCAAGGGCCTCGCCGACACCTGCACCTACAAGGAGACGCTCTACTGCGTCCCCTACTACACCGGCGCCCGGGTCAGCATCTACAACTCGAAGATGCTCCAGGACGGGGCCGGCATCGCCGAGCTCCCGCAGAACGAGGACGACATGCTCGCCGCCCTCGACAAGGTCGCCGCCAAGTACAAGAACAGCGCCAACTACTCCTCGCTGTACCTGCCCGGCAACTACTGGTACGCCGCGATGTCCTACGTCGCCGCGTACGGCGGCTCGATCGCCAAGTTCGACGCCGGCGGCAACTGGCACGGCACCCTGCACGAGCCCAAGTCCCAGCAGGGCCTGCAGCACTTCGTCGACCTGGTGCGGAAGTACAACAAGAGCGGCGACTACAAGATCAACGAGTCCGATCAGGCCAAGGTGCTCGGCCACGAGAAGGCCGGCCTGATCTACGCCAACGGCTGGGAGCTCGGCATCGCCACCGCGCCGATCACCGGCACCCCGGCGCTGGAGGGCTCGCTGAAGATCGCCGCGATGCCCGGCCCGAACGGCAAGCCGCTGCCCTCCTTCATCGGCGGCTCCGACCTGGCGGTCACCGCCAAGTCGCAGAACGCCAAGGTCGCCGCCGACTGGGTGCGGATGTTCACCAGCACCAAGTCCGAGCAGCTGCTGGCCGACAAGGACACCCTGCCGAACAACCTGGTCCAGCTCGCCCCGCTGAAGAACAAGCCCGCCACCTCCGCGGCGGCCAACGCGGTGCAGGACGCCTGGTTCACCCCGCTGGCCCCCGGCTGGGGCACGATCGAGAAGCAGAACGTCCTGGTCAACATGCTGAACGCGATCTTCGCGGGCAAGAGCGTCGACCAGGCCACCAAGGAGGCCGACGCCCAGATCGACGAGCTGATCAACAACGCGGGCTGACCCGCCGCCCGGCCGGACCGGCCGACGTCCCGCCCCTTGAGACCGGGCCCCGCCGCACCCCCTCGGAGTGTGCCGCGGGGCCCGGTCGCACGTAGGATCGGGGCAGAACAGTTCCACGCAGCGAGGGTGCGGACTCGCCGCCGTTCAGAGGTCCCCGTCGGGCGTCCCGCCCCACGGGGTAGAACCATCTCTCCACGGAGGCACCCCCGATGTCCGACCCGCAGACTGTTTCCGTACCCGGCAGGATCATGTCGGCGGAGATGGCCGAGCAGCCGGCCGTCCTGCAGCGCATCCTCGACGAGGGCGCGCCCGCGATCCGTGAGATCGCCGCGCAGATCGCCGCCCGCAACCCGCGCTTCGTCCTGCTGACCGCCCGCGGCACCTCCGACAACGCCGCGCTGTACGCCAAGTACCTGATCGAGGTGCTGCTCGGCAAGCCGGCCGGCCTGACCTCGATGTCCACCACCACCGCCTACGGCGCCAAGCCGGACCTCACCGACTGCCTGGTCATCACGGTCAGCCAGTCCGGCGGCTCGCCCGACCTGGTGGCCTCCACCAAGGCGGCCCGCGAGGCCGGCGCGATCACCCTCGCGGTCACCAACAACGCGGCCTCGCCGCTGGCCGAGGTCTCCGAGTTCCACATCGACGTGCTGGCCGGGCCGGAGAAGGCGCTGCCCGCCACCAAGACCTACACCGCCGAGCTGCTGGCGCTGTACCTGTTCGTCGAGGGCCTGCGCGGCGGCGACGGCTCCGCCGCCAAGGTGCTGCCCGAGCTGGCCTCCGCCATCCTGGCCCGCCAGGGCGAGGTCAAGGACCTGGCCGAGCGCTACCGCTTCGCCCAGCGCCTGGTCATCACCTCGCGCGGCTACGGCTACCCGACCGCCCGCGAGGCGGCGCTCAAGCTGATGGAGACCACCTACATCCCGGCCTCCCCGTTCTCCGGCGCCGACCTGCTGCACGGCCCGCTGGCCATGGTCGACAACGTCTCGCCGGTCATCGCGATCGTCCCGGACGGCAAGGGCGGCGAGGCCCTGCAGCCCGTCCTGGACCGCCTGCGCGGCCGCGGCGCCGACCTGGTCGTGATCGGCCAGCAGGGGCAGGTCGACGCCGCCAGCGCGGGCTTCGCGCTGCCGGCCGGCGTGCCCGAGGAGGTCCAGCCGATCCTGGAGATCCTGCCGCTGCAGCTGCTGGCCTACGAGGTCACCATCGCCCGCGGCCAGGACCCGGACGCCCCCCGCGCGCTCGCCAAGGTCACCGAGACCCACTGACCCCACCCGGGCGGCCCAGCCGGCCCGGAGCGCGAAGAAGCCGCCCCCGCGAGTGCGCGGGGGCGGCTTCGCCGTGTCCGGGCCCCTGCGCCGGAGAGCCGGACACGTGCGGGGAGGGGAACGGGTGGAACGCGGGGCTGGCCGCCCGGGGGCGGAAAACACTACGGGCCACGGCGCCGACACAGGACCCTCAACCTGTGCGGCACCGTAGCCCGGAGCTGTATGCCGGAGGCGGGGACCGTCCGAGAGTTGTGCGGGACCCTCGAACGACGCCTCCGACCGAGGAGGGGCCGCGCGCGGTCAGGGCAGTTGCGCGGGGGGCCTCTCCTTGGTGCATGTTCATTGTGGACTAGACCAATTGTGGTTGTCCAGAGGGTCGCCGCGATTGGTCTGGACAACGTGGGCCGAGACGGTCGGCGCTACCCTCACGGTGTGCCCTCGTTGAACGAACTCGTCCGCCGCCACACCACCCTCACCGGTGCCGACGTGGAGTGGCTGCACCTCCTGGTCTCGGAGTGGCAGCTGCTCTCCGACCTCTCCTTCGCCGACCTGGTGCTGTGGATCCCCACCTGGGACGGCATCCGCTACGTCTCGGTGGCCCAGATGCGGCCCAACACCGGCCCCACCTCGTACCAGGACGACATGGTCGGCCACCTGGTGCCGCGCGGCCGCCGCCCGCTGCTGGACGCCGCCTACGACGAGGGGCGGATCGTCCGCGAGGGCGACCCGGAGTGGCGGGAGGAGGTGCCGGTGCGGGTGGAGTCCATCCCGGTGCGACGGGACGGCAAGGTGCTCGGCGTGATCGCCCGCAACACCAACCTGCTCACCGTCCGCACCCCCAGCCGGCTGGAGCTCACCTACCTGCAGAGCGCCTCCGACCTGGCCCAGATGATCGCGGCCGGCACCTTCCCCTACCCCGGCGCCGAACAGGCCGACATGGACGCCGCGCCGCGGGTCGGCGACGGCCTGATCCGGCTCGACGCCGAGGGCGTGGTCACCTACGCCAGCCCCAACGCGCTCTCCGCCTACCACCGGCTCGGCCTCACCACCGACCTGGTGGGCAGTCACCTCGGCCGGAGCACCGCCGAACTGGTCCCGCCCAGCCGCGGCGCCGTGCACGAGGCCCTGGTCAAGATGGCCAGCGGCTGGGCGCCCCGGCAGACCGAGATCGAGGCCCAGGGCGGCGTGGTCACCCTGCGGACCATCCCGCTCAAGCCCAAGGGCACCCCCACCGGCTCCCTGGTGCTCTGCCGCGACGTCACCGAACTGCGCCGCCGCGACCGCGAGTTGATGACCAAGGACGCCACCATCCGGGAGATCCACCACCGGGTCAAGAACAACCTGCAGACCGTCGCCGCCCTGCTCCGCCTGCAGTCCCGCCGGATGGACTCGGACGCCGGCCGGGCCGCCCTCGACGAGGCCGTCCGCCGGGTCGGCTCGATCGCCATCGTGCACGAGACCCTCTCGCAGGCCCTCGACGAGTCGGTCGCGTTCGACGAGATCGCCGACCGGGTGCTCGCCATGGTGATGGAACTCTCCCAGGACGGACGGGTGGTGACCCGCCGCAGCGGCTCCTTCGGCATCCTCTCCGCCGAGGTCGCCACCCCGCTCGCGATGGTCCTCACCGAACTCACCCAGAACGCCCTGGAACACGCCTTCGGCCCCAGCACCTCCGGCAACCTGGAGGTCAGCGCGCTGCGCGGCCGCGCCCCGGCCGGCGGCAAGGGCTGGTCCGACACCTGGAACAACGGCGTGCGGCCCGAGGAGTACCTGCTGATCACCGTCCAGGACGACGGCCGCGGCATGCCCGAGGGCTTCGACCCGCAGACCGCCGGCAACCTCGGGCTGCAGATCGTCCGCACCCTCGCCACCGGCGAACTCGGCGGCACCTTCGACATGGTGGCCGCGCCCGAGGGCGGCACCAAGGTGGTGCTGGAGATCCCCGTCCGCTAGCGCGCCCCGCCGACACCGCGCGCGGGGCCTGCGGCCGGTACGGGGTCCTGCCGGTGCGGGGCTCCCGCCGGGCCGGGGCTGGCTCGCGCCGGGCCGGGCCCGCGCCGTGCCGGGCCCGGAGACAGAAACGAGGCCCCGCCGACCGGGGGGGTGGGTCGGCAGGGCCTCTCGACCCGGTCCGGCCGTCGGGGGGAGTCGGCCGGAACGGGGGCTTCTGGTGTGGCGCGACGCCCGCCTCCGTGCGTTGCACACGGTGAGCGCCACAGGCCAACAATATTGCTCTAAGTGAACAGTATCAAGTGCCTGGACGGCTCGCGTCGTCGGCCCCGCGGATCGAGCGGGGCCCGTTCGGGAAGGCTCGGCCGGCCAAACGCGGCCGAACCCTTGATCGTGAGTTGATCCGTACTGCTCTGACGTGGTGTCAGCTGTTTCAGGCGGTGCGGGCCCGGTTGCGGGCGGCGCGGCGCTTCATCGCACGACGCTCGTCCTCGCTCATGCCGCCCCAGACGCCGGCGTCCTGGCCGGTCTCCAGTGCCCACTGCAGGCACTGCTCCATCACGGGACAGCGGCGGCACACGGCCTTGGCTTCCTCGATCTGCAGCAGAGCAGGGCCGGTGTTCCCGATCGGGAAGAACAGCTCCGGGTCCTCTTCGCGGCAGACAGCGCGGTGGCGCCAGTCCATGGTCGTCCAACTCCTCCGGTCGTCGGGTGGTGGCCCCGGCGACTCACTCGAATGGCTTGTGAATGTGAACGCTTTCACGAATCCCGCAACAGCAAAAGGGACCTAAGGCCCATCGGGCCCGGGCGGTCTGTGCTGAGGGGGGTTCGGCGATTCGTTGGGCCCTCCCGCGGTGTCCCGCTGTGGTGTCCCGATCGCCATGTAGAGGTTCGCAAACCTCGAAGCCGGATACAACCCCCTTCGGCAAGAAATTTTTGATTCTTCGGTGTCGCCTACCTCACAGGCAGTACTTCTATGGGGTGAAGGGGCTCGAACGTTCGAGTGCAAGGCGACGACCCCCTTCTGGTCACACAATCACACGCAGTGCCCGTCGTACGCCTGTGAAACTGACGCGACTCCTGTCTCCAAGGTGGTCCCCGTCGACCTGAAACGGGGCCGGTTCCTCTGAAACCAAGGTGAAGTGCCGAACGTCGTGATAGGAGACGAGGTGTTTCCCGGCGGGGCCGGCCGGGCGTTCACCCCCCTCCGCGGCGGGCAGCGGACGGAGGATCTGACGGACCGTCCGGGCCGTCCGGAACGCGGTCATTCGAGTGATGCCGAAGATGTCCAGATCGGTTTCGAAGGACGCGGAGGGCGAGGGGAAGACCGGACGGGAACCCAGGAACGTCCACGGTGAAGTGTTCGAGACTATGGCCATCACCATGCCCGGAACCGGCTCCTGGCCATGGATCTCCAGGGAGATCGGCCCCGAACGGCGGTGTTCACGTTCGGTGACGTAATGCCGGAGCGCCTCGACGACATAGAGCGCGTGGGTGGATTTGCGCCCCGCCCGACGCTGGCGCTCCACCCGGCCGACCACGCCCGCGTCGAAACCCAGGCCCGCGGTGAAGGTGAACCAGCGGTCCGGCAGCCCGTCGGTCAGCGCCTTGCCCAGGCCGATCGCCCGCTCCCGGCGGTCCGCCAGCGCGTCCAGCAGCGCGCCGGTCGCCTCCACCGGATCGTTCGGCAGGCCGAGCGCCCGGGCGAACACGTTGGTCGAACCGCCCGGCACCACCGCCAGCCGCGGCACCCGCTCGCCCGGCCCGTGCGCCAGCAGGCCGTTCACCACCTCGTTGACCGTCCCGTCGCCCCCCAGGGCCACCACCAGGTCGACGGTGCCGTCCTCGGCCGCCTGCTGGGCCAGGTCGCGGGCGTGGCCGCGGTACTGGGTCTGCGCGACGTCCAGCTTCAGGTCGCTGCGCAGGGCATGGATCAGGACGTCCCGGGTCCGGCCACTGGTGGTGGTCGCCTTCGGGTTCACGACCAGGAGAGCGCGCATGGTGATCAGCCTACGACCCGCCCGGCACGAGCCCACCGCTACCCTGGCCAGGTGACCGTCGAAACCGCCTCCACCCCCGCTGCCGCCGCCCGGCCCGCCCCGCTGCTCGTCGGCGCGGCGCTCACCGCGCTGGAGGGCGCGGCGATGGCCGGCTGGGGCGTCTACAACCTGCTGTCCGGCTTCCTCGGGGCCGACGCCGACTTCGGCCGCGCCGAGCTCGGCGGCGCCGTCCTGCTGCTGATGGGCCTGCTGCCGGTGCTGGCCGCCCGCGCGCTGCTGCGCGGGCAGCGCTGGGGCCGCAGCCCCGCCGTGCTCACCAACTCCATCTGCCTGCCCGTCGCGTACTACATGTGGCAGTCCGGCGGCGTGATGGCCGCCGTCGGCGTCGCCGTCGGGCTGCTCGGCCTGGCCGGCATCGTCGGCCTGCTCAACCCGAAGGTGACCGCCGTGCTGTACGGCACCCCCGACGACCCGCGGTAGGGCCTGGCAGGGGCCCGCGCGGCCCGCGCGGCTCGTACGACGCGGTAGGGCCCGTCCCCGGGTGGGGAACGGGCCCTACCGCGTTCGGGCTTCAGGCGCGGGCGCCCGGCCGGCTCACTCCTCGACCAGCAGCTTCTCGCGCAGCTGCGCGAGGGTGCGGGCGAGCAGCCGGGAGACGTGCATCTGGGAGATGCCGACCTCGGCCGCGATCTGCGACTGGGTCATGTTCCGGAAGAACCGCAGCACCAGGATCTTCTGCTCCCGGGGCGGCAGTTGGGCCAGCAGCGGCTTCAGCGACTCGCGGTACTCGACGCCCTCCAGCGCCTCGTCGGTGGCGCCCAGGGTGTCCGCCACGGCCGGCGACTCGTCGTCGCTGTCCGGGACGTCCAGCGAGAGCGTGGAGTACGCGTTGGCGGACTCCAGGCCCTCCAGCACGTCCTCCTCCGAGATGCCCAGGTGCTCGGCCAGCTCGTGCACCGTCGGCGACCGGCCGTGCCGCTGGGACAGCTCGCTGGTCGCCGTGGTCAGCGACAGCCGCAGCTCCTGCAGCCGGCGCGGCACCCGGACCGCCCAGCCCTTGTCGCGGAAGTGCCGCTTGATCTCGCCGACGATGGTCGGCGTCGCGTACGTGGAGAACTCCACCCCGCGCTCGTGGTCGAACCGGTCCACCGACTTGATCAGGCCGATGGTGGCGACCTGGGTCAGGTCGTCCAGCGGTTCGCCGCGGTTGCGGAAGCGCCGGGCCAGGTGCTCCACCAGCGGGATGTGCATCCGGACCAGCTGGTTGCGGATCTCCACCCGCTCCGCCGACCCCTCCGGCAGCTCGGACAGCCGCACGAACAGCGCCCGGGCCGCCTCGCGGTCCGGGGCGCCGCTGCGGTGCCCCTGCGCCGGCACGGTGGAGCGGACGGCCTCGGCCGCCGCCACCGGGGCGTCGTCGGCCGCCGCCGGGCTGCCGCCGGCCGGGGTGCCGTCGGTCAGGGCGTCGTCGGTCGTGGCGCCGTCCGCCGGAGCGCCGTCCGCCGCGGGCGGGACGACGGGCTCGGCAGCGGGCGCCGGCTCGGGCCGCTCGGGCTTCGGATCGGTCGGCTGGCTCATCCGGTGGGAGTCCTTCGGGAGGGCATCGTCAGGTGTGGCGGTGCGGGCGACGCTCGCCTGCGGCGGTACGACGGCAACTGTGCGGTCCAGATCACTCACGGCGATCACCCGTTCCGTTCCGAGAACACGTCACTGGCTACGGCTGGCCCGGCGACCCGCCGCGCTTCTTGTGCAGGCTGATGGAGACCGTGTTGTCCGGAGCGACCACCGAGTCGACCTCGCCGGCCAGCGCGGAGAGCACCGTCCAGGCGAAGGTGTCCCGCTCCGGGGCCCGGCCGTCGGTGGTCGGAGCCGACACGGTCACCCGCAGCGCGTCGCCCACCAGGCGGAACTCGCAGCTCAGGATCGAGCCCGGCACCGCCTGTTGGAGCAGGATCGCGCACGCCTCGTCCACCGCGATCCGGAGATCCTCGATCTCGTCCAGGGTGAAGTCGAGCCGTGCCGCGAGACCGGCCGTCGCCGTCCGCAGCACCGAGAGATAGGCGCCCGCCGCGGGCAGCCGGACCTCAACGAAGTCCTTCACTCCGGGCTCGCCGTCGATCTGGGACACCCTCACCTCCTGGGTGGCGCACGGTGCTTGCGGCCGGGGAGCTGCCAACACCACTACTGGCTCGGTTCAACTGCCTTGTGCCCCGAGACGTTACCGCGCCCGGGGTCGGTCTGTCGTGATCTCGCACCACCGTCACGGGAACGAGGGATCACCGTTCGAACAGGGGCCTGCTCAGCGCGGCCCGGAACCGAGCTCGGCGAGCGCGCCGTCGGTCAACCGGAAGACCGTCCACTCGTCCATCGGCACCGCGCCGAGCGACTTGTAGAAGCCGATCGACGGCTCGTTCCAGTCCAGCACCGACCACTCCAGGCGCTGGTAGCCGCGCTCCACGCAGATCCGGGCCAACTCGGTCAGCAGCGCCTTGCCGTGACCGCCGCCGCGCTTCTCCGGGCGGACGTACAGGTCCTCCAGGTAGATGCCGTGGGTGCCGCGCCAGGTCGAGAAGTTCCGGAACCAGAGCGCGAAACCGACCCGCTCGCCGGACTCCTCCTCGGCGATCAGGCCGAACACCGCCGGGTGCTCGCCGAACAGCGCGTCGCGCAACTGCTCCTCGGTGGCCTTCGCGTCGGACAGTGCGCGCTCGTAGTCGGCCAGTTCGCGGATCATGGCGTGGATGAAGGGGACGTCGTCGGGAGTCGCGGTGCGGATCATACGGTCGAGCGTACTCATCTCACCCCTTCATCCGGAATGGGCTTTATGCCCGGGGCAGCACCGCCGGAAACGGTCTCCGGACGGTGTGCCCCGGGCGGGAAGGGAGTTGGGGGCGCGCGGGTCCTTTCGCGGGTTTTCTGTGGGTCCTTGCGCGAGCTCGGGTGAGGCGGGCCGGCTGGTCAGGCGGGGCGGCGGGCGAGCAGCGCGTTCAGCAGGGCCGCGCCGCGGGCGGCGTCGCCGACGCTCACCGCGAAGTCGTGGCCGTTGCCCCGCAGCCGCACCACCAGGCACTCGCCGGAGCGCAGCATCACCGTGGTACCGAGGCCGTTCAGCCGGTAGCCCCAGCCGCCGACCTGGGCCGCGCTGCGCTGCTCGACCCGGGCCGACTCCAGCGCGTCCAGCGCCCAACGGCGGGTCGGCAGGCCGAACGGGCCCAGCGCCACCTCCAGGCCCTCCGCCGACACCCGGGCCCGCACCGACGAGCAGCAGGCGGTCGCCAGGCCGGCCACCGCGAACGTCGCGAACAGCGGCCAGCCCCACGACGCCCCGAACAGGCCGGTCGCCGAGCCCACCAGCGCCACCACCGCCACCGAGCCGCTCACCAGCGCGATGCCGCGCAGCGACGGGCTCACCGCCCACGAGAACCACACCGCGCGCTCGCTCTCGGCCAGCTCCAGCACCGGCCCGGCCGGCACCGGGGCGGCGGCGGCCGCCGACAGGCCGCGCCCGGCCAGCAGCCGCACCGCCGCGGCGGTCAGCGCCGCCGCGGCCAAGACGCCCAGCAGCCAGCCGAGCGGCAACTCGGCTTCGTGCCAGTCGGCCTGGTCCAGGTTGGCGCGGACGGCGGCCGTCTGCAGGCCGAGGAACAGCACCCCGCCCGCCAGCAGCCCCGCCAGGCTCCACACCCGCAACAGCGGATCGGCCCGGCGCAGCCCCAGCACCGCCCAGATCAGCGCCGGCACCAGGCAGGCGGCCCAGAACGGCATCGAGCCGTTCGCGCCGCCGGCGCCGCCCCAGTGGGTGGCCACCGGGTCCGGCAGCCGGTCCGCGACGGTCAGCGGCAGCGCGGCGGTCAGCACCGCCGTCCCCGCCACCCAGAGCGCCGGCCACGGCAGGCCGCTGCGCTTCGTGCTCGTGGTCTCCCGCCCGGTCACGGTATCTCCTTGATCATCTCGATGAGTTCGGCCCTGCTGTACCCGCTCCGCGCCGCCTCCGCGACCAGCGCGCGGGCCTGCTCCAGCAGCCCCGAGCGCCGCTCCGCGCCGTCCGCGACGGTCACGCCGCGCCCCCGGCGGAACTCCAGCAACCCGTCGTCCCGCAGGTCGCGCAGCCCGCGCAGCACGGTGTTCACGTTGACGTCGAGCGCCTCGGCGAGCTCCTTCGCCGAGGGCAGCCGGTCGCCCGGGCGGCACTCGCCCTCGGCGACGGCACGGCGGACGGCGGCGGCGACCTGCTCGTGCAGCGGCCGGGTGTCCTTGGTGTCCAGTCTCAGCAGCATGGTGCTAATGAAAATAGCACCATTCGCTTCATGGGGGAACGGCGGGATCCTGCCGGGGGTGGGTGGGGGCGGGTGGGGGCGTGGCCGGTCGGGGCCGGAAACGCGGGACACCCGGCCGCCAGCTGGGCTGGCGACCGGGTGTCCGGTGTGAACTGGTGGCGCGTCAGGCCTTCTTGGTCTCCCAGAAGATCGCGTCGATCTCGGCGATCAGGTCCAGCAGGGCCTGGCCGGTGGCCGGGTCGGTGGACGCCTTGGCGGCCGAGGCGGCCTTGCCGGCACGGTTGAACAGGTCGTGCAGGCCCGGGTAGGCCTCGAAGTGCGGGGCCTTGAAGTAGTCGGTGTGCAGCACCGAGAGGTGGTGCTTGACCAGCTCGGCGCGCTCCTCCTTGATGACGATGGCGCGAGCACGGAACTCGGCGTCCTCGTTGGCCTGGTACTTCTCCTGAGTCGCCTTCACGGACTCGGCCTCGATGCGGGCCTGGGCCGGGTCGTACACGCCGCAGGGCAGGTCGCAGTGGGCCTGGGCGGTGACTCGCGGAGCAAACAGACGAGAGAACATGGGGGTCCTTCCTTAGATCGTCTTCCCGCGCCCGACATTACCCTCACGTCGGGTCGAAATCGCCGTCGCCCCGGTGGCCTAGGGCAAAAGAAGGAGTTCGAATCGTGCGATATGGGACAGCGTTCGGCATCGCCGACATCGCCGGCCCGTCGATGCGCCGACTGCTCTCGGACGGCGACCGGGTGCTCGTGCGCTACGGCGCCCCGCTGCGACCGGGGGCGATCGCGCTGTTCCGGCACCCGCTGCGGCAGGACCTGCTGGTGGTCAAGCGCGCGGCGGAGCGCCGGCCGGGCGGCTGGTGGATGCTCTCCGACAACCCGCTGGTGCGCACCGACAGCCGCGAATACGGCCCGGTGCCGGACGAGTTGGTGCTCGGCCGGGTGCTGCTGCGACTCGCCCCCCGGCCGTCCTGGCTGGCCCCGGGGCGGCGGCTGGAGCGCCTGCTGGAGCGCCTGCTGCGGGGGCGGGCGCGGTGGGTGGCCGAGCGCTTCGGCGTCAGTGTTCCGTTCGACGACACCTTGTGACGCGGCACCTGGTGACGCGACATCGGTGATGCGGCAATTCATGACGCGACAACCAGTGGCACGTCATCGATGACGTGCCAACCAGTGACCTGACATCTTGTGATGCGTCATCGATCACGTGTCATCGATGACGCGGCAACTCATGACGCGACATCGATGCTGCGACACGGATGCCGCGACATCGATGCCGTGACACCGATGAGGGGTCACACCCCCTGAGTCGCCAGCGCGCGCTGTGCCTCCTGGCGCTTGCGGGCCCGGTACGCGGCGACGTTGGCGCGGGTGGCGCAGCGGTCGGAGCAGTAGCGGCGGGAGCGGTTGGTGGAGGTGTCGAGGTAGGCGTTGCGGCAGGGGGCGGCCTGGCAGATGCCGAGGCGGTCGACGCCGAGGCCGGTGAGGTGGATGGCCAGGCCCATGCAGGCGACGGCGGCGTAGTTGGCGGCCGCGGTGGGGGAGTTGTCGGCGAGGTGCAGGTGCCAGTTGGGGCGGCCGGTGTCGTCCAGGTCGTCGTGGCCGGAGACCAGCGGGCTGACGGGGTACTCGACCATCAGGCTGTTGAGCAGGTCGACGGCCCGGACGTCCTCGCCCTCGGCGGCGGCCTCGAAGACCCCGCGCAGCCTGGTCCGGACGGTGCGCAGCCGGGGCAGGTCGGCCTCGTCGGCGAGGGCGGCGGCCCGGGAGGGGCCGCCGAAGAGGGCGCGGACGGCGTCGACCGAGGTGAGGTCGTCGGTGCCGCGGTCGGGTTCCTCGCTGTTGACCAGCCGGACGGCGAAGTCGGCGTACGAGGCGAGCTCCACGGGAGTCCTTCCGGCCGGGGTGTAACGGGTCGAATGACTCCAGGGTATTACAGGTGCGGCCGGACGTGCCGGTGCCCGCCGTGCGCGGGGGCGCGGGGCGGGCACCGGGGGCGTACCGGGAGCACGGCGGGCGTGCGGTGGGTGTGCGGGCGGGCGTGCGGGCGGGTCAGAGCACCTTGGAGAGGAACGCGCGGGTGCGCTCGTGCTTCGGGTCGCCCAGCACCTCGCGCGGGTGGCCGGACTCGACGACCACGCCGCCGTCCATGAAGACCAGCGCGTCGCCGACCTCGCGGGCGAAGCCCATCTCGTGGGTGACCACGATCATCGTCATGCCGTCCTCGGCGAGGCCGCGCATCACGTCGAGCACCTCGCCGACGAGTTCGGGGTCGAGCGCCGAGGTGGGCTCGTCGAACAGCATCAGCTTGGGCCGCATGGCCAGTGCCCGGGCGATGGCGACGCGCTGCTGCTGGCCGCCGGAGAGCTGGGAGGGGTAGCTGCCGGCCTTGTCGGCCAGGCCGACCCGTTCCAGCAGGGCCGTCGCCCGTTCCCGGGCCTCGGCCCGGTTCTCCTTCTTGACCCGCAGCGGGGCCTCGACGATGTTCTCCAGCGCGGTCATGTGCGGGAACAGGTTGAAGCGCTGGAACACCATGCCGATGTCCTGGCGCTTGAGGGCGACCTCGCGGTCCTTCAGCTCGTAGAGCCGGTCGCCCTTCTGCCGGTAGCCGACCAGTTCGCCGTCGACGTACAGCCGGCCGGCGTTGATCTTCTCCAGGTGGTTGATGCAGCGCAGGAAGGTGGACTTGCCGGAGCCGGACGGTCCGACCAGGCAGAACACCTCGCTCGGCCGCACCTCCAGGTCGATGCCCTTGAGCACCTCGACCTGGCCGTAGGACTTGTGCACGCCCTCGGCCCGGACCATCGGGTGGTCGGGGGCGGCCTGCGGCTTGGACAGGTCGGTCAGCTCGGTCATGCGTCCTTCCCTCCGTCCGGGGTCCCGCCGTTCGGGCCCCCGCCGTCCGCTGTCCCGCCGTCCGGTGCCCCACCGTCGGTCTTCGAGGGCGGCGACCCGGCGGCCGTCCGCGCGGCGGGTGCGCGGCCGGTGAAGAGCGCGCGGGCCCGTTGCAGCGGGGTGGGCGGCAGTGTCCGGTTGGCGCCGCGGGCGAAGTGGCGCTCCAGGTAGTACTGGCCGACGGTGAGGATCGAGGTCAGCAGCAGGTAGTAGATCGACACCGCGATCATCGCGGGGATCGGCTTGTAGGTGCGGGTGGCGATGTCGTGCCCGGCGGTGAACAGTTCGACCAGGGCGATCACCTGCACCAGCGAGGTGGTCTTCAGCATCGAGATGGTCTCGTTGCCGGTCGGCGGGATGATCACCCGCATCGCCTGCGGCAGCACGATCCGGCGCAGCGCGGTGGCCCGGCTCATGCCGAGCGCGTGCGCGGCCTCGGCCTGGCCCTCGTCCACCGACTGGATGCCGGCCCGGACGATCTCCGCCATGTAGGCGGCCTCGTTGAGGCCGAGGCCGAGCAGGGCGGCGGTGAACACCGGCACCAGGGTGTTGGACTCCTGGGACCAGAAGGCCGGGCCGAACGGGACGCCGAGCGAGATCTGCTTCCACAGCACGCCGATGTTGTTCCAGAACACCAGTTGGACCAGCACCGGGGTGCCGCGGAAGATCCAGATGTACAGCCAGGCGGTCCCGGAGAGCACCGGGTTGCGGGAGAGCCGCATGACGGCGAGCAGCACGCCGCCGACCACGCCCATCAGCATGGCCAGCGCGGTCAGTTCCAGGGTGGACCAGATGCCGTGGATGACGGTCGGGTCGCGCAGCACGGCGCCGACGAAGGCCCAGTCGAGCGCCTCGTTGGTGAACAGGACGTGCAGCAGCATCGCGGCGAGCACCGCGATGACGGCGACGGAGGCCCAGCGGCCGGGGTGGCGGACGGGGACGGCCTTGATGGCTTCGGGCCGTCCCCGGTCCGCCGACCCCTGGTCGGTCGTTTTCACGTGATTACCTCGTCGGGGGGTCGGGTGACGGGGCGTCAGCTCTGGGCGGCGTTGATCTCGGAGGTGGTGACGGCGCCGGCGGCCACGCCCCACTTGTCGAGGATGGTCTTGTAGGTGCCGTCCGCCATCAGCGACTTGATCGCGCCCTGGACGGCCGGGCTGAGCGGCGAGCCCTTGGCCAGGATCACGCCGTAGGGCGCGGAGTCGTAGGTCTCGCCGATCTTCTCCAGCTGGCCGCCGGTCTGCTTGAGGGCGTAGTCGACGACCGGGGAGTCGGCCAGCATGACCTGGTCGCGGCCGGAGACCAGGGCCTGGGCGACGTCGGTCTGCAGCGCGAAGCGGTCGCCGTCGTTCGGGATGGCGGGCTTGCCGGCCTTGGCGCAGGCCGGGTTGCGGGTGTCCTTGACCTCGTCGGCCTGGGTGGTGCCGTCCTGGACGGCGACCTTCTTGCCGCACAGGTCGTCCAGCGCGATCTTGTCCGGGTTGCCCTTCTTCACGGCGGCGGAGGTGCCGGCCGAGAAGTAGCTGACCATGTCGACCTGCTCCTGGCGGGCCTTGGTCACGGTGAAGGAGCTCATGCCGAGCTGGTACTTGTTCGACTGGATGCCGGGGATGATGTCGGTGAACCCGGCGCTCTGGAACTCGGCGGTCAGGCCCAGCTTCTGGGCGATGGCGGCGCCGAGGTCGACGTCCATGCCGACGATCTTGCCCTTCTCGTCCTTGAACTCGTTGGGCGCGTACGAGGTGTCGGAGCCGATCACCAGCTTGCCGGCGGACTTCAGGTCGGCCGGGACGAGGCCGGCCAGCGCCGGGTCGGCCGGGACGGGGGCGATCGCCTGGGTGGGGATCGGGGCGGCGCCCGAGGTGGTGGTGGTCGAGCCGACCGAGCTCCCGCAGGCGGTGAGCAGCAGCGAGCCGGCGGCCAGGGCGACGGCCGCGGCGAGCGGGCGGGAGGCGCGCGGGGTGCGCGGAGTGCGGGGAGCGGGCATGGGGGGATCTCCTCCGTGGGGATCGGACGGGGTGCCGCGCCGCGGGTGGAGCGGCGCGGTACAGCGTGGTCGGTGCTCGCCACCCTCCGCCGAGGTGACAGGTGGTTCCGATGTGTGGGGAATCCTGCCACTGTGGGTGAGAAATCGGAGCGCGCGGCAGATCAAAATCGGATAACAGGACTGCCCGATGTCCGCTATGCGGAACTTTTCCCTGATCATGTCACCCGATGCATAGCCATGCACCGGGTGACCGCCCCTCGGTCCGACGGCCCGTCAGAAGCTGCCGTTCACCACCGCGCTCTGCACCGCGCCGCCGCCCAGCCCCCACTTGGCCAGCACCTTGTCGTACTCCCCGCTGCGGATCAGCTGGTCCAGCGCCTTCACCATCGCGTCCCGCAGCGCGCTGTCCTCCTTGGCGAACGCGATCCCGTACGGCGCGACCTGCAACTCCGGGCCGACCACCTGGAACTGCCCGCCGGCCCGCCCGTTCTTCACCGCGTGCTGCGCCACCGGGGTGTCGTTCAGGTCCGCCGCCGCCTTGCCCTGGGCGACCAGCGCCAGCGCCTGGTCGTCGGTCTCGGTCTCGGTCACGGTCAGCTTCCGGCCGGTCTTCTGACAGGCCCCGACCTGCCGTTCCACCAGCACGGCCTGGACGGTGTCGCGCTGCAGGGCGACGGTCTTCCCGCACAGGTCGTCCAACTTGGCGATCTTCTGCGGGTTGCCCTTGGCGACCACGATCGAGGTGCCGGTGACGAAGTAGTCGACGAAGTCCAGGCCGTCGTTGACCTTGCGGGCCTGGTCGTCGGTGCCGTCCCGGCGCTGCGGGTTGTCGGTCATCCCGGACATCACCAGGTCGTACTCGTGGGCCTGCAGCCCCAGCCGCAGCCGGTCGAACGGCACGTCGCTGAACTGCACCTTCACGCCGAGCAGGCCGCCCAGCGCGTTGGCCAGGTCCACGTCCAGGCCGTCCGGGGCGCCGCCCTCCGCCTTGAAGCCGATCGGCGCGTACGTCAGGTCCGCGCCGATCCGCAGCACCCCCGCCGAACGTATCTGGGCGGGCAGCAGGGCGTGCAGGTCGGACGCCGAACCGGCGTCGCCGCCACCGCCGCCGGACGACGAGGAGGTGGCGGAGCACCCCGTCAGCAGCAGCGCGCCGGTCACCGCGGCGGCGGTCAGGGCGGCGGTCCGGTGCGGGGCGCGGGATCTGGCGGGGGGAGTGGCCGTCGACATCTTGGGTCCTCCTGTGGGAGAGGGGGGCGGGCCCCCGTCGCGCGCGCTGGTGTGCGCGACCTGGTGCGACGGGGCAGGACGCGGCCCGACGTGCGCGGGAACGTCCGGACAACGGTGGTCGAACACCGGATACTGCCATCCCACCCTGATGGATCGGGTCGCGGGTGTGTCAGAATCTGGTATCGGGTGACCCCCGACGCAGAACTCAGACCGCCGGTTCGCCACAGGGCCGGGGGCGCGGACGAACGGAAGCCCTCACCGGCTCCGTATCGGAAGCGCCGGTTTCCCCTCCGTGTCTGCGTTCACTCTTGCGAGTGCCCTGCGGACCCCTCGCTCATCAGGGGTCACGCGGACAAGAAGGACCCGGCACAGGTGCGGTGCCGACGTCCGGACGAACAAGCGCAGAACACCTAAACCCTCACCCGAGGGCGCCGCCCGACGGCAGCGCCCCGACCCGGACACGGGTACGCCACAGCCGGCGTGCCCGTACTCGCGCATTGCCGCGCGCCAGGGTCGAAGTCCGTCGGACGCGCGCCTTCGCCGATACATGACGAAGAGGTCATTGTGGCAGCGGAGATCATCACCGACACCCAGAGCACCGCCGATCCGGTCGACGCCGTCTTCGCGCTGCACCGCGGCGGCAAGATGGAGATCCGGGCGACCGTGCCGGTCCGCGACGCGGACGACCTGTCGCTCGCCTACACCCCGGGCGTGGCCCGGGTCTGCACCGCCATCGCCGAGCGGCCCGAGCTGGTCGACGACTACACCTGGAAGTCCAACACCGTCGCCGTGGTCACCGACGGCACCGCCGTGCTCGGCCTCGGCGACATCGGCCCGGAGGCCTCGCTGCCCGTGATGGAGGGCAAGGCCATCCTGTTCAAGCAGTTCGGCGGCGTCGACGCGGTGCCGATCGCGCTCGCCTGCACCGGCGTCGACGAGATCGTCGAGACCGTGGTCCGGCTCGCCCCGTCCTTCGGCGGCGTCAACCTGGAGGACATCTCCGCCCCGCGCTGCTTCGAGATCGAGAAGCGGCTCCAGGAGCGGCTCTCCATCCCGGTCTTCCACGACGACCAGCACGGCACCGCGATCGTCACCACCGCCGCGCTGTGGAACGCCGCCAAGGTGACCGGCCGCCAGGTCGGCGACCTGCGCGCGGTCATCTCCGGCGCGGGCGCGGCCGGCATCGCGATCGCCAAGATGCTGCTCGCCGCCGGCATCGGCGACGTCGCGGTCTGCGACCGCCGCGGCGTGGTCCACCAGGACCGCGAGGACCTCACCGACGTCAAGGCGGAGATCGCGGCGCTCACCAACCGGGCCGGCCTGCGCGGCAGCCTGGCCGAGGCGCTGAACGGCGCGGACGTCTTCATCGGCGTCTCCGGCGGCACCGTCCCGGAGGAGGTCGTCGCCACCATGGCGCCCGGCTGCTTCGTCTTCGCGATGGCCAACCCCACCCCGGAGATCCACCCCGAGGTCGCCCACCGCTACGCGGCGGTGGTCGCCACCGGGCGCTCCGACTTCCCGAACCAGATCAACAACGTGCTGGCCTTCCCGGGCATCTTCGCCGGCGCGCTGTCCGTCCGGGCCGGCCGGATCACCGAGGGCATGAAGCTCGCCGCGGCGAAGGCGCTGGCCGGCGTGGTCGCCGACGAGCTGACCCCGCAGAAGGTCATCCCGTCGCCGTTCGACGAGCGGGTCGCCCCCGCCGTCACCCGCGCGGTCGCCGAGGCCGCCCGGGCGGAGGGCGTCGCGCGGGCCTGACCCGCGGGAGCACGGCCGTGGGGCCCGCCACGGGACGGCAGCGCAGCCGTTCCCGGGGCGGGCCCGCGCCGTTCCGGGGGCGGGTGGCCCGGCCACAACACCGGTGCGCGGAAAGCAATATGGGCACCTTCACAGTGAGTCGCGGTTAACAGCGGGCCCGCGGCCCGGCTATGGTCCGGGCATGTTCGCTGCCTACGCCGCCCGCATCAGCCCCGACGACCCGTTGAGCGCACTGGACCTGGGCGAGCTGCCCGAACCGGAGGCCCGGCCCGGCTGGAGCGTGGTCACGGTGAAGGCCGCCACGCTCAACCACCACGACCTGTGGTCGCTGCGCGGGGTCGGCCTGCCCGCCGAGCGGCTGCCGATGGTGCTCGGCTGCGACGCCGCCGGCGTGGACGAGGACGGCAACGAGGTGGTGATCCACTCGGTGATCGGCCAGAGCGGCCACGGCGTCGGCCCGCGCGAGCCGCGCTCCATCCTGACCGAGCGCTACCAGGGCACCTTCGCCCAGCGGGTCGCCGTACCGACCTGGAACCTGCTGCCCAAGCCCGCCGAGCTCAGCTTCGAGCAGGCCGCCTGCCTGCCCACCGCCTGGCTGACCGCCTACCGGATGCTGTTCACCAACGCGGGCGTCAAGCCCGGCGACACCGTGCTGGTGCAGGGCGCCGGCGGCGGGGTGTCGACCGCGCTGGTGGTGCTGGCCAAGGCCGCCGGGCTGCGGGTCTGGGTCACCGGCCGGGACGAGGCGAAGCGGGCCCGCGCGGTCGAGCTGGGCGCCGACGCGGCCTACGAGAGCGGGGCCCGGCTGCCCGAGCGGGTGGACGCGGTGATGGAGACGGTCGGCGCCGCGACCTGGTCGCACTCGGTGAAGTCGCTGCGGCCCGGCGGCACCCTGGTGATCTCCGGGGCGACCAGCGGGCCCAACCCGAAGGCCGCCGAGCTGAACCGGATCTTCTTCCTGGAGCTGAAGGTGGTCGGCTCGACCATGGGGACCAAGGAGGAGCTGGCCGGGCTGCTGGCGCTGTGCGCCAACTCCGGGGTGCGGCCGGTGATCGACTCGGTGCTGCCGCTGGCCGGGGCCCGGGAGGCGTTCGCCCGGCTGGAGCGCGGGGACGTGTTCGGCAAGCTGGTGCTCACGCCCTGAGGCGCGCGCCGGGGCCCGGCAGCGCCCGGAAAAGGCGGAGCGCCCCCCGACCCGTCCTCGGGGGGCGCTCCGTGTCCTGGTCGGCTCCGCCGCCGGCTCAGCGCGGGAACAGCGCGCTCGCCGCGGCCGCCAGGGCCTGCTCGGCGCGGGCCAGCCGGGCGGCGTCCACGCCCCGGTCGCGGGCGGTGTCCCGGACGTGGTCGCGGAAGCGGTCGAGCAGGCGCTCCAGCTCGCGGGCCGGGTCGCCGGCCGGGTCGGTGCGGGCCCAGTCGGGCAGCTCGGCGGCGGGCTCGGCCGGTGCGGCGCCGTCCTTGTCGAGGTCGATCCGGACCGGCGGCTCCTCGGACGGCTCGGCCGGCTCGGCCGTGCCCCAGCGCGCCGCGTCCGCCAACGAGCCCAGGCCGCGGGTGAGTTCGGCCAGACCCTCGGCCAGCCCGGTGGACCAGTCGCCGCCCGCCGCGTGCGCGGCCCTGACCTGCTCCTCGATCCGGCGCTTGAGCCGCAGCGCCTCCTGCTGGGCGGCGGTGCGGGCGGCCTTGGACTGCTCGCGCAGCTTCCGGGCCTCCGCCTCGGCGGCCTTGGCCTGCTGCCGGGCGGCCTTCTCCTGCTCCTTGGCGCGCCGGGCCTGTTCCTTCGTCTCGGCCTTCAGCCGGGCGAACTCCTCCTTGGCCCGCTGCCAGGACTCCTGGTCCCGCCAGGGCGCCCCGCCGCCGGACGGCTCGGGGGCGGCCTGGCTCCACAGCTCGGCCCGCAGGTCCTTGGCGTTGTCCCGGACGTCCTGCCGGATGGCGCCGGCCAGCTGGCCGACGGAGTCGTGGATCTCCGCCTCCAGGTCGGTCAACTCGGCCGAGCGGGAGGCGAGTTCGCCCCGGCCGGCGTCGGTCAGCCGGTAGACCTTGCGGCCGCCCTCGGTGGCGTGGCTGACCAGGCCCTCCGCCTCCAGCTTGGCGAGCCGGGGGTAGACGGTGCCCGCGGAGGGCGCGTACAGGCCGTGGAAGCGCTCCTCCAGCAGGCGGATCACCTCGTAGCCGTGCCGGGGGCTCTCGTCGAGCAGCTTCAGCAGGTAGAGGCGGAGTCGGCCGTGGCCGAACACCGGTGTCATCAGGACTCCTTGGTCAGGTCGAGCGGGGCCGCGGACAGCTCCTTCGGCCGCGGGTCCTCTTCGGGCTCCGGGCGGCGCTGGACGGTGACCGCGCCGGTCACGGTGGTCACCGAGAGGCGGCCGCGGCCGGTGCCGAGCTGGCCGGAGAGCTTCTTGGAGCCCCAGCCGCCGCCGACGCTGAGCTCGGCGAAGGCGCTGGAGAGCGTACCGCTGGTGGTGCCGGCCTCGACCTTGGCGTCCGCCAGGGCGGGCAGCCGGACGCCGACCGCGCCGGAGACGCTGTTGACGGCGATGTCGGTGGGGGTGGCGGCGTCCAGGTCCAGGGTGACGGCGCCGGAGACCGAGTGGGCCCGGATCCGGGTCGCCGAACCGGCCACCAGGGTGACCGCGCCGGACACCGTGTTGACCTTCAGCTCGCCGGACAGGCCCTCGGCGTCGACGTCGCCCGAGACGGTGTTGGCGCTGACCTGGCCGCTCAGGCCGGCCAGCGTGGTGGCGCCGCTGGCGCCGTGCACGCCGACCTCGCCGGCGATGCCGGAGATCGTGGCGTCCGCCGAGACGGTGCCGACCCGGACCACGGCGGCGGCGGGCACCGCCACCGTCAGGTCGGCGCTGCGCTTGCGGCGCAGGCCGGAGAAGAAGGACTTGACCGTCTGCACGGACTTCACGGCCTCGCCGAACTCGCCCCAGCTGAGGTCCTTGTAGGTCACCGTGAGCACGCCGTCGACCAGGGTGACCTGGAGCGGCTCGCCCTCCAGCCGGGACACCTCCAGCTGGGCCGGCCCCTCGGTGGGGACCACGTTCACCGCGCCGTCGACCACGCGCACGTGCAGGGTGTGCACGGCCTCGTCGAAGGCGATCCGCTCGCTGCTGTCTACCGTCCACTGGGTCATTTCCGGCTCCCCGTCCTCCCATACGCGATGTATCGCGTCTTCTGCTATTCACGATATATCGCGTGGCGCGGAAGTCAAGGAGCCCCGACCCCGATCCCGACCCGGAGCCCACCCCGAGGCGCCACCCCGAGAACCGGTCGGGGGAACCCGGAGACGCGAACGGCCCGGAAGGCGAACTCGCCTTCCGGGCCGCACTGCTGACGGTGCGTCAGCCGGTCACTCGTCGTCCTCGTCGTCCAGCCGGGCCAGCCAGGTGGCCAGCCGCTCCACCGGCACCTCGAAGTCCGGGTTCAGGTCCACGAACTCCCGCAGGCGCTCGGCCAGCCACTCGAAGGTGACCTCCTCCTGGCCTCGCCGGCTCTCCAGCTCCTCGATGCCGCGGTCGGTGAAGTACACGGTGGTTCGCTCCGGGGTGTGCGGGGTGCGGGGTTACTGGTTCCTCAGGATACGGCGGCCGCGATCAGCCGTTGTACCGGTAGTAGCTGAGCGAGAGCGACACCGCGCCGTCGGTGTTCGCGTTGAGCACCTTCATCACGCCGACGCTCCAGTTCTGCCGGTTGCGCACGCAGATCAGCCGCCCGGGCGAGAGGTCGCCGTACGTGAACCCGGCGCTCGGGTTCTTGTCGATGGCGTCCGAGCACTCCTGCGGGGTCAGCGAGTCGCCCTTGCCGACGTACTGGTCGTAGCCGCTGTCCACCTCCAGGCCGCTGTAGCCGGGACGCAGCACCACTCCGTCGTTGCTCATCCCGGAGGCCGTGTTGACCTTGCCGTTCAGCAGGTCGAAGCCGTAGCTCCGGTTCGGCACCGACAGTTCGCGGTCGGTGTAGACCGCGGTGAACCCGGCGGCCGACCCGCTCTTGCGGGCGGACGGCGACGGCGAGGCCGACGCCGACCCGGACGCGGAACCGGACGGCTTCGGCTGGGTGCCCGCGGACGGCGTGGACACCGCCTGGTCCTGGCTGCCGGTGCCGGTGCCGGTGCCCGCGTTCACGGCGTTCGGCGAGGACACCGGGCTCTGCGACGCGGACGAGCCGCCCGCGGTGTTCGCCTTGTCGTCCTTGCTCAGCTGCTTCATCAGCACCAGGCCGCCGGTGGTGCCCGCCAGCAGCGTCACCAGCGCGACCACCAGCAGGGTCTTCCAGGACACCCCGCCGCGCCGCTCCGCCTTCTCCGCCTTCGCCGTCTTCCCGGCCGGCGCGGGCGCGGGCGCCGGGGCCGGTTCGGCGGCGAGCGGGACGGCGGCGGGTGCGGGCGGCGGCGTGTGCTGCTCGGTCAGCCGCAGCGTCGGGTCGGCCGGGGCCACCGGGCCGGTGACCGCCTCCGAGACCGGGGTGAGCGGCCCGAACGCGCCGGACGGCGGCTGCACCGGCGGGGCGCTCGGCGGCGCGACCGGGTGGGTGACCTGATGGGTGACCTGCGGCGCGACCGGGGGAGCGGACAGCGGTGCGGCCGGAACGGCCGGCGGCACCGCCGGGGGAGCGGTCGGCGGCGCGGCGACGGCCGGCGCGGCGAGGGGCGGCGCGGTCGGGGGTGCGGCCGGCAGCGGGGTCGGCGGGGTCCTCGGCAGGTCGGAGCGCCGGGTGATCTCGGTGTTGACCTGCCCCGGCAGCCAGTCCTCGCCGAACCGCAGCTGCCCGCCGACCTCCGGGTGCTCCTGGGCGGTCAGGATGATCTCGGCGGGCGTCGGCCGCTCGGCCGGGTCCTTGGCCAGGCAGCGCCCGACCAGTTCGCGCAGCGGTGCCGGCACCGTGCTCAGGTCCGGCTCCTCGTGCACCACCCGGTACAGCACCGCGGTGTCCGGCCCGTCGCCGAACGGCGGCGCCCCGCCCGCCACGTACGCGGCCAGCGCGCCCAGCGCGAACACGTCGGTGGCCGGGGTGATCGCCTTGCCCTGGGCCTGCTCCGGCGACATGAACGCGGGCGATCCGATCCGGTAGCCGGTGCCGGTCAGCGCCGTCGCGTCGGCCGCCCGGGCGATCCCGAAGTCGATCACCCGCGGCCCGTCCGAGGCGACCAGCACGTTGGCCGGCTTGAGGTCCCGGTGCACCACCCGCACGCTGTGGATCGCCTGCAGCGCCTCCGCGATGCCGCCCAGCAGCAGCAGCACCGTCCGCACCGGGAGCGCCCCGTGCTCGCGCACCACCTGCTGCAGCGACGGGCCCGGCACGTACGAGGTGACCAGCCAGGGCGAGCCCGACTCCAGGCCGCCGGAGTCGATCACCTGGGCCGTGTAGAGCCCGTGGATCCGCTGGGCGCTGCTCACCTCCTGGGCGAAGCGGCGGCGGAACTCCCCGTCCTCGGCGAACTCCGGCCGCACCACCTTGAGCGCCACCGGGCGCCCGCCCGGCGTGTACGACAGGTAGACCCGGCCCATGCCGCCCGCCCCGAGGCGGGCGAACAGCCGGTAGCCGCCGACCTCGCGGGGGTCGTCCGGCAGCAGCGGTTGGAAGACCGGCGGAAGCGGTGCGGAGTGCTGCGGAGTGTCGGCAGCCATGCTGAGGGTCCCCCTTGGTCGAACGTGTCGAAAGACGGCCGCCCTCCGGCGTCGGACGGCGGCGGAAACGGCGAACCATAACCTATCGAGACGTCAGAAGCCGTGCAGCCCGCGGTGACTCCCGAAGCGTCACGGTCCGGGAACGGAACCGCCCCCGCCCCCGGAGGACCGGGGACGGGGGCGGCGGAGTACCGAGGAGGCTCCGGGGGTCAGAGGGTGAAGACCTCTTCGATGAGTGCCTGCTGTTCGGCGGTGTGGCGCTTGGCGGAGCCGACGGCGGGGGCGGAGGAGGCGGGGCGGGCGACGCGGCGCAGGCGGGCGTTGCCGCCGGTGGGGCCGATGACGACCTGGAGGTGGTCGACGAGGTTCATCGCGATGAAGGGCCAGGCGCCTTGGTTGGCGGGTTCTTCCTGGGCCCAGACGAACTGGACGTCGTCGCCGTAGCGGGCGAGTTCTTCCTGGAGTTCGGCGACCGGGAGGGGGTAGAGGCGCTCGACGCGGACGATGGCGGTGTCGGTGACGCCGCGGTCGGTGCGGGCGGCTTCCAGGTCGTAGTAGAACTTGCCGGAGGTGATGACGACCTTGCGGACCTTGGCGGGGTCGACGGTGCGGTCGCCGATGACGGGGCGGAAGGCGCCGGTGAGGAACTCGGAGGCGGCGGAGGCGGCGGCCTTGAGGCGGAGCATCGACTTCGGGGTGAAGACGATCAGCGGCTTGTGGTGCGGGTTGTGGGCCTGCCAGCGCAGCAGGTGGAAGTAGTTGGAGGGCAGGGTGGGCATGGCGACGGTCATGTTGTCCTGCGCGCACAGGGCCAGGAAGCGCTCGGGGCGGGCGGAGGAGTGGTCGGGGCCCTGGCCCTCCATGCCGTGCGGCAGGAGCAGGGTGACGCCGGAGTGCTGGCCCCACTTCTGCTCGGCGGAGGCGATGTACTCGTCGACCATGGTCTGGGCGCCGTTGACGAAGTCGCCGAACTGGGCCTCCCACATGACCAGGGCGTTGGGGCGGGTCAGCGAGTAGCCGTACTCGAAGCCCATCGCCGCGTACTCCGACAGGAGGGAGTCGTAGACGGTGAAGCGGGCCTGGTCCTCGGTGAGGTACATCAGCGGGGTGTAGTCCTCGCCGGTGTTGCGGTCGATGAGGACGGCGTGGCGCTGGCCGAAGGTGCCGCGGCGGGAGTCCTGGCCGGCCAGGCGCACGGGGTGGCCCTCCATGAGGAGGGAGCCGATGGCCAGGGCCTCGCCGGTGGCCCAGTCGATGGTGTCGTCCTCGATGGAGGCGGCGCGTCGCTGCAGCTGCGGGAGCAGGCGGGGGTGGACGGTGAGCCAGTCGGGGAGGTTGACCTGGGAGGCGGCGATCCGCTTGACGGTCTCGGCGGAGATGCCGGTCTGCAGGGAGACGGGGAAGTCGGCGACCGGCCGGCCCGGCTCGGCGGGAGCGGGGGCGGCGACGGCCTCGCGGACCTCGGCGAAGACCTTCTCCAGCTGGCCCTGGAAGTCCTGCAGGGCCTGTTCGGCCTCTTCCATGGTGATGTCGCCGCGGCCGATCAGCGCCTCGGTGTAGAGCTTGCGCACCGAGCGCTTCTTGTCGATCAGGTCGTACATCAACGGCTGGGTGAAGGACGGGTTGTCGGCCTCGTTGTGCCCGCGGCGGCGGTAGCAGATCAGGTCGATGACGACGTCCTTGTGGAACTGCTGGCGGAACTCGAAGGCCAGCCGGGCCACGCGCACGACGGCCTCGGGGTCGTCGCCGTTGACGTGGAAGATCGGCGCCTCGATCATCCGCGCCACGTCCGTGCAGTACATCGACGAACGCGAGGAGGCGGGGGCGGCGGTGAAGCCGACCTGGTTGTTGACGACCACGTGCACGGTGCCGCCGGTGCGGTAGCCGCGCAGCTGCGACATGTTCAGCGTCTCGGCGACCACGCCCTGCCCGGCGAACGCCGCGTCCCCGTGGATCTGGATCGGCAGGACCGGGAACGTGGTGCCCCCGAAGTCCAGGATGTCCTGCTTGGCCCGCGCGATGCCCTCCACCACGGGGTCCACCGTCTCCAGGTGCGACGGGTTCGCCGCCAGCGACACCTTGATCGTCTCGCCGTCCAGGCCGGTGAACGTGCCCTCCGAGCCCAGGTGGTACTTCACGTCACCCGAACCGTGCATCGACTTCGGGTCCAGGTTCCCCTCGAACTCCCCGAAGATCTTCCCGAACGGCTTGCCCACGATGTTCGCCAGCACGTTCAGCCGCCCGCGGTGCGCCATCCCGATCACGGCCTCGTCCAGGCGGTGCTCGGCCGCCGCGTCGATCGTCGCGTCCAACAGCGGGATCAACGACTCGCCGCCCTCCAGCGAGAACCGCTTCTGCCCGACGTACTTCGTCTGCAGGAACGTCTCGAACGCCTCCGCCGAGTTCAACCGGCGCAGGATCCGCAACTGCTCCTCGCGCTCCGGCTTCGTGTACGGCTTCTCCAACCGCTCCTGCAGCCAGCGGCGCTGCGCGGGGTCCTGGATGTGCATGTACTCGATGCCCACCGTGCGGCAGTAGGTGTTGCGCAGCAGGCCCAGGATGTCGCGGAGCTTCATCATCTTCTGGCCGCCGAAACCGCCGACCGCGAACTCCCGCTCCAGGTCCCACAGCGTCAGGCCGTGGGTGGTGACGTCCAGGTCGGGGTGCTTGCGCTGCATGTACTCCAGCGGGTCGGTGTCGGCCATCAGGTGGCCGCGGACCCGGTAGGAGTGGATCAGCTCGATCACCCGCGCGGTCTTGTTGACCTCGTCGTCGTGCGTGGTGGCCACGTCCGTGGCCCAGCGCACCGGCTCGTAGGGGATCCGCAGGGACTCGAACACCTCGTCGTAGAAGTTGTTCGCGCCCAGCAGCAGCTGGTGGATCGAACGCAGGAACTCACCCGACGCCGCGCCCTGGATGACGCGGTGGTCGTAGGTCGAGGTCAGCGTCATGATCTTGGAGATGCCCAGGCGGGCCAGGGTCTCCGGGGAGGAGCCCTGGAACTCGGCGGGGTACTCCATCGCGCCGACGCCGACGATGGTGCCCTGGTTCTGCATCAGGCGCGGCACCGAGTGGACGGTGCCGATGCCGCCGGGGTTGGTCAGCGAGACCGTCACGCCGGTGAAGTCGTCCATCGTCAGCTTGTTGGCGCGGGCCCGGCGCACGATGTCCTCGTACGCCTGCCAGAACCCGAAGAAGTCGAGGGTGTCGGCCTTCTTGATCGCCGCGACGACCAGCTGCCGGTCGCCGTTGGGCTTGACCAGGTCGATGGCCAGGCCCAGGTTCACGTGCTCGGGCTTGACCAGGTAGGACTTGCCGTCCTCCACCTTGTAGGAGTGGTTCATGCCCGGGTTGGCCTTCACGGCCTGGACCAGCGCGTAGCCGATCAGGTGGGTGAAGGACACCTTGCCGCCACGGGCGCGCTGCAGGTGGTTGTTGATCACGATCCGGTTGTCGATCAACAGCTTCGCCGGGACCGCGCGCACCGACGTCGCCGTCGGGACCTCCAACGACGCGTCCATGTTCGACGCCACCGCCTTCGCCGGACCACGCAGCTGGATCACCTCGGGACCCCCGGCGGCCTTCGCGGGCGCGGCGGCGGCCGGAGCCGCGGCCTTCGGCGCGGGCGGCGCGGCGGGGGCGGCCGGAGCGGCCGGGAGCGTCGCGGGGGCGGCCACTGGCTGCGCGGGCGCCGGCGCGACGGGCGCGGGGGCGGCGGGCGCGGCCGGAGCAGCGGCAGCGGGAGCGGCAACAGGGGTCGGCTGGGCGCCGACCGGAGTCGCGGCCTGGGTCACTGGAGTCACCTCGGTACCGGGCTTGTAGTCGGCGAAAAAGTCCCACCAGGCGCGATCGACCGAAGCCGGGTCCTGGAGGTACTGCTGGTAGATCTCGTCGACGAGCCACTCATTGGGGCCGAAGCCAGTGGAGCTTGCCGAGCTGGGGGTTTCTTGGTGTGGCGACACGGGGCAACCGCCCTCTTCCGCTTCCTTTTGGGATGGTGGACAGCGGGGATTAAGGCTACGCCTCCGACCAGTGATCGCGCAGTCCCCGATGGTCAGGCGTCGCCCAGATCACATCGCCGGACCGGTTTTTGGCCTGATCCGTGCGTTAGGGATGCCGGAAATCGGGGAAAGCAGGGCCCGGCAGATCGTGGTCATACCGGAAGAAAATCGGACGAAGCAGTGGTATAGACCACTTGGCGGCCTCGGCCCGGGACCGGCCCCGAGCAGCCCGGCCCCGGTTTGTACCGATTGCGCCACAGTCTCAGGCCGGCACCGGCGACTCACCCGGAAGGATGACCTCGATCCGGCAGCCCGCCGCCTCCTCCGCCACCCGGATCCGGCCGCCGTGCAGGTCCACCGCCCAGCGCGCGATCGCCAGCCCCAGGCCGGTGCCGCCGTCGCTGCCCGGTCCGAGCGCGGTCGGCGAACCGCTCCGGCCGAACCGCTCGAAGACCCGTTCGCGGTCCGCCGCCGGGATGCCGGGCCCCTGGTCCTCGACCTCCAGCAGCAGCCCGCCGCCCTCCGCCGCCCGGGCCCGCACCGTCACGGTGCCGCCGGCCGGCGAGTGCTTGCAGGCGTTGTCGACCAGGTTGGCCACCACCTGGTGCAGCCGCTCCTCGTCCGCCACCGCGGCCAGCCCGGCCGGCTCCACCTCCACCCGCAGCCGGACGTCCCCGCGCCGGGCGTACGCGCCGCCGGCCGTCGCGCCGTCCACCGTCACCCCGCGCAGCACCCCGTCCAGGAACGGGCCGACCAGGAACGGGCGGGAGTCGAGCGGGACGACGCCGTCGTCCAGCTTCGACAGGTCCAGCAGGTGGGTGACCAGCCGGCCCAGCCGCTCGGTCTGCTCCAGGGCGGTGCCCAGGTTCTTCGGGTCCGGCTTCACCACGCCGTCCACCACGTTCTCCAGCAGGCCGCGGAGCGCCGCGATCGGCGTGCGCAGCTCGTGCGAGACGTTGGCGATCAGCTCCCGGCGGTGCCGGTCGGCGGCCTCCAGGTCGCCGGCCATCCGGTTGAAGGTGTCGGCCAGCTCGCCGATCTCGTCCCGCGAGGAGACGTGCACCCGGGCGCTGTAGTCGCCCTCCGCCATCGACCTGGCCGCCGCCGTCATGTCGCGCAGCGGCGCGGTCAGGCCGTTCGCCAGGAACTGCATGAACAGCAGCGAGGCGATCAGCGAGAAGATCATGATGATCCGGATCTGGGTCTCCGACCGGATCGCCACCACCACCATGCCGGTGGCCAGCACCACCGAGACGACCACCAGCAGGGCCAGCTTGCCCTTGATCGAGCGCACCGGGTCGAACGGGCGGATGTCCGCCCACACCCGGTGCGCGGCGCGCACCGCGAGCGGCGGCCGGGGCCGGGGGGAGGAGGCCGGCTCGGCTTCCCCGTTGCGTTGCTGCGGAAAGGTCATGGTGTCCCTGCGACTCGTCGTCGGTGACTCGTCCTCGGTGGGCCCGGCGGTGGTGGTGCTCCGGCGGCGGTGCTTCGGCGGCGGTGCTTCGGCGGCGGCTGGTGGGGCCTCCCCGGCCGCGCCGGGGGGCCGGGCCCCCGGGGAGGGCCCGGAGCGGGGGCGTCCGGTCAGGACAGCGGGGCCTCCAGCGCGTACCCCACGCCGTGCACGGTGCGGATCCAGCTGGCGCCGATCTTCCGGCGCAGTGCCTTCACGTGGCTGTCGACCGTGCGGGTGCCGGACGCGTCGGTCCAGTCCCACACCTCGGCCAGCAGCTGCTCGCGGGTCAGCACCGCGCGCGGCTGCGCCGCCAGGCAGGCCAGCAGGTCGAACTCGGTCGGCGTCAGGTGCACGTCGCCCGAGCCCAGCCGGACCCGGCGCTGCACGTGGTCGATCTCCAGCTCGCCGAAGCGCAGCGAGCCCAGCGCGGGCGTGCGGGCCGCCTGCTGGGCGCGCTCGACCCGGCGCAGCAGCACGTTCACCCGGGCCGCCAGCTCGCGCATCGAGAACGGCTTGGTCATGTAGTCGTCCGCGCCGACGCCCAGGCCCACCAGCAGGTCGGTCTCGTCGTCCCGCGCGGTCAGCATCAGCACCGGCACCGGGCGCTGGGCCTGGATCCGGCGGCACACCTCCAGGCCGTCGAAGCCCGGCAGCATGATGTCGAGCACCACCAGGTCGGGCTGCCAGGTGTGGAACCCGTCCACCGCGCCCGGCCCGTCGTGGGCCACCGCCACCTTGAAGCCCTCGGCTCCCAGCCGCGCGGCGATCGACTCCGCGATGGTGGGCTCGTCCTCCACGACGAGCACCCGTCGCTGGGTGCCCACCGGTCCACTGCTGATCGTCTCTTGCTGGATCTCTGTCACGGTCACGCCACCGCCCCCAGGGCTCGCGGGCCGGCCGTCCGGGGGGACGGCGGGCTCCGCTCGTAGTCGTCTTGTTTCCGTCTGCTGTTCCGTCGTGGGTGTGCCCCGCCCGTGGTCGGCCCAGGTTTGGCAGGTCCCCGATCGGACGGGCACGGGCCGCTACCTTACCCGCAGCACTTGCGAGCTGTAACGGTACGTGTGCGAGCGGCACGTGCCCGGGCCGAGGTCTTCACAGAAGTTCCTCAGACACCTCTCACCCACCCCCCGTATCGTGGGCACGACGAGGCGTCAGGGAGGCGGCATGACCAGCGCGGAACTGCGGCGGCGACTGATCCGGCCCGGGCTCCGGGCGGTGCCCACCCCGCGGTCCAACCCGTTCGCGCTCGGTTACCTCGCGCTGCTGCTGGGCACCACGCTGTACGCCCGCTTCGGCGACCCGGAGACCGTGCACCGGCTCCAGTCGCTCTCCTCCACCGACGCGCACAACCTGCTCGTCCACCCCGCGCTCTCCCTGGTCGGCAGCGGCCTGTGGGTCGCCGGGCCGGTCTGGATGCCGTACTTCTGGGCCTTCGCCCTCACCGTCGCACCCTTGGAACGACGGATCGGCGGCCTTCGTGCCCTCGCCGTCTTCGGCGCCGGCCACGTCGCCGCGACGCTGCTCTCCCAGGGCGTCGTGATCACCGCGGTCGCGGCCGGCGGCGCCGCGCCCGACCTGCTCGACGCGATGGACATCGGCGTCTCGTACGGGGTGCTCACCTCGCTCGGCGCCCTCGCCGGACTGCTCGGCCCGACCGGGCGGAAGGTCGCGCTGGGCGCCGGACTCGCCCTGATCGCGCACCAGGTGGTCAGCGACCCGGACCTGGTCACCGGGGTCGGCCACCCGGCGGCGCTCGCGGTGGGCGTCGCGCTCTGGCCGGTCCTCCGCGGCCGCGGGCCCCGGCGCGGCCTGGGCGCGCGGATCGCCTCGCGGGTGGGGCTGCGGCCGCTGCCCCGCTCCTCCTGACGCGTTCCTCCTGACGCGCGCGGCACCGCGCGCCCCCGCCGGGGTGCGGGGTCCCCGGCGCGCGCCCGCCGTCCGCCGCGCGCCGGTCAGTCTTGTTCACTCAGGGTGAACAAGGCCGGGGGAACAATCGGCGAGCGCCAAACCTTAGTCAGGTCAGCTCAACTTCACTGACTGGGGAGAGATCATGGCATCGACGTCCGTTCCGCTCACTCTGCCTGTGCTGCCGCTCGACGACGAGGTGGTACTCCCCGGCATGGTGGTCCCGCTGGAACTCTCGAACCCCGAGGTGCGCGCCGCCGTGGAGGCGGCCCGGGCCGGGAACGCGGGGGGCAAGCCGCAGGTGCTGCTGGTGCCCCGGCTGGACGGGTCGTACGCGGCGGTGGGCGCGCTGGCGACCGTCGAGCAGGTCGGGCGGCTGGCGGACGGTGACCCGGCCGCGCTGGTCCGCGCCGTCCGCCGGGTGCGGATCGGCGCCGGGACGACCGGGCCGGGGGCCGCGCTGTGGGTGGAGACCACCCCGTTCAAGGAGTCGGACCAGGGGCTGCCGGTGGCCGGCCGGGCGCTCGAACTGGTCAAGGAGTACAAGGCGCTGTCCACCCAGTGGCTGCGCCGCCGCGGCGCCTGGCAGATCGTCGACCGGGTGGCCGCGATCGAGGACGTCGGCGAGCTCGCCGACCACATCGGCTACGCGCCGTTCGCGACCGCCGAGCAGAAGCTGAAGGTGCTGCTGGAGGCCGACCGCCCGGCCCGGCTGGAGTACGCGCTGGGCCTGCTGCGCGAGCACCTCGCGGAGGAGGAGGTCAACGACTCGATCCGCAAGGACGTCGAGGAGGGCGTGGCCAAGCAGCAGAAGGAGTTCCTGCTGCGCCGCCAGCTGGAGGCGGTGCGCAAGGAGCTGGCCGAGCTGAACGGCGAGGCCGATACCGAGGAGGAGGACTACCGGGCCCGGGTCGAGGCCGCCGCGCTGCCGGAGAAGGTGCGCGAGGCGGCGCTCAAGGAGGTCGACAAGCTGGAGCGCGCCAGCGACCAGTCGCCCGAGGGCTCGTGGATCCGCACCTGGCTGGACACCGTCCTCGAACTGCCGTGGAACGAGCGCTCCGAGGACGCGTACGACATCGCCGCCGCCCGCGCCGTGCTGGACGCGGACCACACCGGCCTGGCCGACGTGAAGGACCGGATCGTCGAGTACCTGGCGGTCCGCAAGCGCCGGGCCGACCAGGGCCTGGGCCAGATCGGCGGCCGCCGCGGCGGGGCCGTGCTGGCGCTGGTCGGGCCGCCCGGGGTGGGCAAGACCTCGCTCGGCGAGAGCGTCGCGAAGGCGATGGGCCGCTCGTTCGTCCGGGTCGCGCTCGGCGGCGTGCGGGACGAGGCGGAGATCCGCGGCCACCGGCGGACGTACGTCGGCTCGATCCCCGGCCGGATCGTCCGGGCGATCAAGGAGGCCGGGACGATGAACCCGGTGGTGCTGCTCGACGAGATCGACAAGGTCGGCTCGGACTACCGGGGCGACCCGGCGGCGGCCCTGCTGGAGGTGCTGGACCCGGCGCAGAACCACACCTTCCGGGACCACTACCTGGAGGTCGAGCTCGACCTCTCGGACGTCGTCTTCCTGGCCACCGCCAACGTGCTGGAGGCGATCCCCGAGCCGCTGCTGGACCGGATGGACCTGGTCCGCCTCGACGGCTACACCGAGGACGAGAAGGTCGCCATCGCCCGCGACCACCTGCTGCCGCGCCAGCTCGCCAAGGCCGGCCTGGGCGGCGACGAGCTGACGGTGGACGAGGCGGCGCTGCGCCGACTGGCCGCCGAGTACACCCGGGAGGCGGGCGTCCGGAACCTGGAACGCTCGATCGCCCGGATCCTGCGCAAGGTCGCCGCGCAGACCGAGCTCGGCGAGCGCGAACTGCCCGCCGCGATCGGCCCGGACGACCTGCGGGCGCTGCTCGGCCGGCCGCACCACGTGCCGGAGTCGGCGCAGGAGCCGGCCGAACGGCGCACCGCGGTGCCCGGCGTGGCGACCGGCCTGGCGGTCACCGGGGCCGGCGGCGACGTCCTCTACATCGAGGCCTCGCTGGCGGACGCCGAGACCGGCTCCACCGGGCTGACCCTGACCGGCCAGCTGGGCGACGTGATGAAGGAGTCGGCGCACATCGCGCTCTCCTTCCTGCGCTCGCGCGGCGCCGAGCTGGAGCTGCCGGTGACCGGGCTGCGCGAGCGGGGCATCCACCTGCACGTGCCGGCCGGCGCGGTGCCCAAGGACGGCCCGAGCGCGGGCATCACCATGACCACGGCGCTGGCCTCGCTGCTCTCCGGCCGCAAGGTGCGCACCGACGTGGCGATGACCGGCGAGGTGTCGCTGACCGGCCGGGTGCTGCCGATCGGCGGGGTGAAGCAGAAGCTGCTGGCCGCGGACCGCTCCGGGATCACCACGGTGATCATCCCCAAGCGCAACGAGGCGGACCTGGACGACGTCCCCGCCGAGGTGCTGGAGCGGCTGACCGTGCACCCGGTGTCGGACGTCCGCGAGGTGCTGCGGCTCGCGCTGGAGCCGGCCGGGGTGCTGGTGGCGGCGGCCTGACGGCGGGCGGCGCGCCGGTGGCGGGCGGTGCGCCGCCGGCGGTCCGGCGGCGGGCGGGCCGGGCCGGGCGCCCCGGGAGCGGCGGGTTCCCGAGGCGCCTGGTGGTCGCCGGTCCGGGCCGATGGGACACTTCCGGCATGCCGTCCCCCACACAGCGCGTGCTGGCCGCCGTTCCGGAGCGCTACCGCCCGTTCCTGGTCAAGCACCGCACGCTGGTGAAGTTCCTGGTGGTCGGAGGGACCTGCTTCCTCCTCACCATGGTGATCAACTTCGCCCTGAAGACGACGGTCCTGGAGAGCAAACCGGTGGTCGCGCTGACCATCGCGACCGTGATCACCACGGTGATCTCCTACGTGCTGAACCGGAAGTGGTCCTTCCGGGCGGTCGGCCGCAAGCGCGAGGCCGCCGGGTTCTTCCTGGTCAGCGCGCTGGCGGTGGGCGTCAACGACCTCCCGCTGGTGGCCTCCCGGTACGTGTTCGACTTCCGCACCCCGGACGTCAGCCACTTCTCGCAGGAGCTCGCCGACTTCTTCAGCGGGATGATCGTCGGGACGCTGCTGGCGATGGCCTTCCGGTTCTGGGCGATGAACCGCTTCGTGTTCACCGAGTTGGCCGAACGGGTCCGGGAGGACGACCAGGAGCCGGGCCGGGAGCCGGGCCGGGACCCGGAGCGGGTCTGACCCCGCCCCGGGCCCGCCGGGCTCACGCCCCGGCCGGGGCCGGCGCCGGGGCCGGCCGGCGGAACAGCGGCGGGCGGGTCACCGCCAGGAAGGTCACCCCGACGCCGATCACCGCCCAGACCGCCAGCACCAGGAACGGCACGGTCAGGTGGGTGGAGTCCAGGTAGGCGATCGAGCGGGCCGCCGAGGTGCCGGCCCCGTTCGGGATCCACTCGCCGATCGCCCGCCAGAACGCGGGCAGCAGCGGCGGCGGGAAGACGCCGCCCGCGCTGGGGTTGCCCAGCACCACGAAGACCAGCACGGCCAGGCCGATGCCGATCACGTCGAACAGGCACTCCAGCGCCATCGTGAAGGCGCCGACCGAGAACACCACCATGGTGCCGAGGCCGGTCAGCGCGGCGATCGAGCCGGGCAGCGCGTCCAGGACCGGGCCGGTGATCACCGCGCCGAGCAGGCCGGCCGCGACCGAGTACAGCGCCAGCGTGCCGAGCCGGAGCACCGCCCGGGCGGTGTTGGCCGGGCGGGAGCCGGCGCTGATGCCGAGGATCGAGGCGACCAGGTAGCCGCCCACGCACCAGCCGATCACCAGGTAGAAGGCGGACAGGCCCTCGGCGTCGCCGCGGGCCAGCGGGATGGTGTCGTCGACCGCGACGGTCCGCTGCTGGGCGGCGGCCAGCTTGGTGACGATGCCCTCCGCGGCGGTGGCGGCGGCCGGGCCGCGGGCGTCGGCGACCAGCAGGGCGTCCTCGGTGCCGGCCGGGTCGAACACCCAGGCCGCGTAGATCTGCTGGTCCTTGATCCGGTCCCGGGCGGTGGCCGCGTCCGGCGCGGTGGAGGCCCGCACCGCGCTGTCCGGGACGGCCTCCAGCGCGCCGACCAGCTTCGGCGCGACCTCGGGCGGGGCGACCACCGCGATCGACAGCTCGTGCGGCTTCGGGTGGTGCAGGGCGCCGACGTACGAGGTGATGAAGCCGAGTTGGAGCAGCAGGACGCCGACGACCAGGAAGAACGCGCGGGGGGTGACCGCGTCCTTGAAGTCGCCGAGGAACCCCTTGCCCGGTGAGGCCGGGTGGGCCATGGGAGCATCTCCCTCGCGGATAGGTGTCAAGACGGCAAAAGTGTCAAAAACGGATACTTCATAGCATGAAACAGTTGCGTGCCGGGGGAGGCGCGAGCTGCGCGATACTGAGCGCCATGACTGACCACCTGGACGGGCCGAACCCCGCCGAGCTGGCCTTTCTCGCGGTCGAGCGGGAGGTGGCCACGCTGTTCCGGCGCAGCCGGGCGCGGGCGACCGAGATCTCCCGGCTGGTGCACCCCGAGCTGGAGGCCGGGGCGTACGTGCTGCTCGGGTTCATCCGGGAGTCCGGGCGGGCCCGGGTGACCGACGTCGGGCTGCACTTCGGGGTGGGCAAGGCCACCGTCAGCCGGCAGATCCGGGCGATCGAGGAGCTGGGGCTGCTGTGCCGGGAGACCGACCCGCTGGACCGGCGGGCCTCGCTGGTGTCGCTGACCGAGGAGGGCGAGCGGCGGTTCGCGGCGGCCCGGGCGGAGCGGATGGCGCGGTTCCGGGCCTCGCTGGCCGGGTGGGAGCTGGGTGAGCTGGAGCAGTTCGCCCGGCTGCTGGAGCGGTTCAACGAGCTGACCGAGAACGTCTGAGCGGGCCCCGGGCGGGGTGTTCCTTTACCTGGGCTTGAAGAAAGTTGCCTCACTCAACTATCCACGTATAGTTGCTTGAGGCAACGAATTTTTAGTCGAAGGAACCGCATGTCGTCGACCCTCCCGGCACCCGAGCAGGACCGGATGTCCCACCGCCAGGTACTCGAAGCCCTCTCGGGCCTGCTGCTCGGCCTGTTCGTGGCCGTGCTCTCCTCCACGGTCGTCTCCAACGCGCTGCCGCGGATCCTGAACGACCTGCACGGCGGCGAGTCCGCGTACACCTGGGTGGTCACCGCCGCGCTGCTCTCGATCACCGCCGCCACCCCGCTCTGGGGCAAGCTCTCCGACCTGGTCAGCAAGAAGCTGCTGGTCCAGATCGCGATGGTGATCTACGTGCTGGCCTCGGCGCTGGCCGGCCTGTCGCAGAGCATCGGCATGCTGATCTTCTGCCGGGTGCTGCAGGGCATCGGCGCCGGCGGCGTGATCGCGCTCGGCCAGATCTGCCTGGCCGCGATGGTCCCGCCGCGCGAACGCGGCCGGTACAGCGGCTACTTCGGCGCGGTCTTCGCGCTCGCCACCATCGGCGGCCCGCTGATCGGCGGCGTCATCGTGGACACCTCCTGGCTCGGCTGGCGCTGGTGCTTCTACGTCGGCGTCCCGTTCGCGCTGGTCGCGATCGTGGTGCTGCAGCGCACCCTCAAGCTGCCCGAGGCCGTCACCCGCAAGCCCAAGATCGACTACCTGGGCGCGCTGCTGATCACCGCCTCGGTCAGCCTGCTGATGATCTGGATCTCGCTGGCCGGCAAGAACTACGACTGGGCCTCCTGGCAGACCGCCGTCATGGTGCTCGGCGGCCTGGCGCTGGCCGCGCTGTTCGTCGTCGTCGAGAAGCGCGCCGCCGAACCGCTGATCCCGCTCGACCTGTTCCGCCACCGCACCGTCGCCCTCGCCGCGCTGGCCAGCGCCTTCGTCGGCGTCGGCATGTACGGCACCACCACCTTCCTCGGCCAGTACTTCCAGCTCGCCAAGGAGAAGAGCCCCACCCAGGCCGGCCTGCTCACCCTGCCGATGATCATCGGCCTGGCGGTCTCCTCCACGGTGGCCGGCAAGCTGATCACCAAGTACGGCAAGTGGAAGGGCTTCCTGGTCGCCGGCACCGTGCTGCTCGCCGCCGGCCTCGGCCTGATGGGCACCGCCCGGGACGACACCGCGTACGCGCTGCTCGCCCTCTACATGCTGGTGGCCGGCGTCGGCCTCGGCCTGACCAGCCAGAACCTGGTGCTCGCGGTGCAGAACACGGTGCCCCGGCACGAACTCGGCGCGGCCAGCTCGACGGTCACCTTCTTCCGCACCATGGGCGGCGCGATGGGCGTCTCCGCGCTCGGCGCGCTGCTCGGCCACAAGGTCGCCAGCTACACGGCGGAGAACTTCGCCAAGGCCGGCATCCCCGCCACCGGCGCGGGCGGCGACGGCATCCCCGACCTCAAGAAGCTGCCCGCGCAGGTCGTCCCGCTGATCACCGACGCGTTCGGGCACGGCGTGGGCACGGTGTTCCTGATCGCCGCGCCGTTCGCGGTGGTCGGCTTCCTGCTGGTGCTGTTCATCCGCGAGGTGCCGCTGCGCACCAGCAACGACGAGCGCCCGGCCGCCCCCGCCGGGGCCAAGGCCGCGGAGCTGGTCGCCGACTGAGCCGGCCGGCCCGGAGGCCGGCGGCGGACGACATGCGAGAAGGGCCCCCGCCGTGGTGGCGGGGGCCCTTCGCCGTGCCTGCGCGCGCGGCTACTTCGAGGCGATCAGCGAGATGCCGTACAGCACCGCGGCCGCGCAGGCCGCGAAGCAGACGCCCGCGGCGACCAGGGCGGGAACGCCCCTGCTGCCGGTGCCGGCCGCGACGGCGGCCTCCCGGCGGGACAGCGCCAGGTTGCCGAGCGCGAAGACGACGACCACGCCGAGGGTGACCAGCAGGCTGACGCCCGCGGTCTCGGCCAGTGCGGCCCACTTGATGTTCATGTGCGGGGTTCCTCTCAGGCCGCGAGGGTGGTCGGGCCGGGGACGGCCGGGGCCTCGGCGGCCGGGGCCGCGTCCGCCGCGTTCTCGTTGACGTTGTCCGCGTGCACCGGCTGGCGGCGGGAGATCACCCACATCGAGCCCGCGCCGGCCACCAGCGCCAGGCCGACCACGGCCACACCCCAGTCGCCGCGGTCGGCGATCAGCGCGGCCACGCCGGAGACCGCGGCGGCGGCCGGCAGGGTCAGGCCCCAGGTGGCGGCCATCCGGCGGACCATGCCCCAGCGCAGCCGGCCGGACGGGCCGCCCAGGCCGGCGCCCATGATGCCGCCGGAGCAGACCTGGGTGGTGGACAGGCCGTAGCCCATGTGCGACGAGGTCAGGATCACCGTCGCGGCGGCGGTCTCCGAGGCGAAGCCCTGCGGCGGCCGGATGTCGGCCAGACCGGAGCCCATCGAGCGGATGATCCGCCAGCCGCCCATGTAGGTGCCGAGCGCGATGGCCAGGCCGGCGCTGACGATCACCCAGGTCGGCGGGCCGTCGCCCTTGTCCAGCGCGCCGGCCGAGATCAGGGTCAGCGTGATGATGCCCATGGTCTTCTGCGCGTCGTTGGTGCCGTGGGCCAGCGAGATCAGCGAGGAGGAGAAGACCTGGCCCCGGCGGAAGCCCTTCTCGGTGCCCTCCTTCGGGGTGCCCCGGGTGATCAGGTACGCCAGCTTGGTGGCCCCCCAGGAGGCCGCGCCCGCGATGATCGGGGAGGCCACCGCCGGGATCAGGATCTTCGAGACCACGGTGGTGAAGTTCACGCCGTGCAGTCCGACGCCCACGACGGTGGCGCCGATCAGGCCGCCGTACAGCGCGTGCGAGGAGGACGAGGGCAGGCCCTTCAGCCAGGTCAGCAGGTTCCACAGGATCGCGCCGACCAGGGCGGCGAAGATGATCGAGGGTTGCAGTCCGGCCTTCTCGTTGACCAGGCCGCCCGAGATGGTGGTGGCGACCTTCACGGAGAGGAAGGCACCGGCGAAGTTGAGCACCGCCGCGATCGCGACGGCGACCTTGGGCTTGAGCGCGCCGGTCGCGATGGACGTGGCCATCGCGTTGGCGGTGTCGTGGAAGCCGTTCGTGAAGTCGAAGGCGAGCGCCGTGATGATCACAACGGCCACCAGGAACGTGATGTGTTCCATACCCAAACAATCGTCGTAGTGGTCGGACTGACGTTGCTGTCCTCGGTGAAGGTAGGAAGTGATGGTGAACGGGAGGTTAACTGGACGCGGAGTCCTGGCTCCGTTCGTGACGCGGGAGTTGCCGCCGCGTTGAGTTCCCATGGTGGTCAGGGCCTTGCGGTGAGACCGGTCTCACACTCCGGACCGGATGAGAATTCACCCGGCGGCCCCGAAAGCACCTGCCCCGAACCGCCCTCCGCATGGCAGGATCGGTCCGATCGCCGACGGACAACAAAGGGGAGGCCGGCCGATGGGGGCAGGGCAGCGGACCGAGACGACCGGCCTGCGGCCGTGGGTGCGCGCCGCGCTGCGCTGCGGAGCGGTGCTCGCCGCCGCCGCGCTCACCCTGCCGTTCGCGGTCTCCGCCGCGTACGCCGTGCCCGACCCGTCCCCGACGGTCGCGGCCGGCGCCGACCCGCTGGCCGACGCCAAGCGCACCCTCGGGCCGCTGCTGGAGCAGCTGCACACCCTCTACCAGCAGGCCGAGGCCGCCACCGAGCGGTACAACGGCACGGCCGCCGCGCTCGTCGAGCACCGGAACACCGTCCAGGACCTCGACAACCGGGTCGAGTTGCAGCAGAAGGCCGTCGACGCCGGCGGCGACCTGGCCGCGCAGCTCGCCGCCGCGCAGTACCGCAACAACCAGATATCCGGGTACGCCGAGCTGCTGATGGCCGAGAACCCGTACGAGGCGGTGGTCATCGCCGAACTGCTCAACTCCGCCGGGCGCTCGCAGAAGGAGTTCCTGGACCGGCTCAAGGCCGACCGGGACACCCTCAACGCCCTGCACGCCGCCGCCCGGCAGGCGCTCGCCGACTCCACCGCGCTGGCCGCGGAGCAGGAGAAGGCCAAGAACGAGGTCGCCACCAAGCTGGCCGAGGTCGAGAAGCTGGTCGGCTCGCTCACCGGCGCCCAGCGCGACGAACTCGCCGACCTGGAGAAGCAGCAGGCCAACCAGGCCCAGCTGGCCTTCCTCGCCTCCGGCGCCCTCGGCAAGGGCGAGCGGACGCCCTCCGCGACGGGCCGCAAGGCCGTCGCCTGGGCGCTGCAGCAGCTCGGCAAGGACTACGTCTGGGGCGGCGCCGGACCGGACGTCTTCGACTGCTCCGGCCTCACCTCGCAGGCGTGGCTGCACGCCGGCCAGGCCATCCCGCGCACCAGCCAGGAGCAGTGGGCCCAGCTCAAGCACGTCCCGCTGAACCAGATCCGGCCCGGCGACCTGATCGTCTACTACGGCGGCGCGACCCACATCGGCATGTACATCGGCGGCGGCCTGGTCGTCCAGGCCCCGCGCACCGGCGACGTGGTCAAGGTCTCGCAGATGGGCGCGATGCCCATCCTGGGCGCGGTCCGACCGGACGGCGACGACGCGGCGGACGACGCGGGCGGCGAGTGGAAGGTGCCGGACGTCCAGCTCGGCGCGGTGAAGATCCAGCCCGCCAAGCCCTCCACCCTCCCGACGCCCCCCGCCCCCAGCGCCACCCCGACCGACCCCGCGGGAACGCCCACGCCCTCGGCCTCGGCCTCCGCCTCGCCCGGCGACCCGTCCTCGGCGACGGCCTCCGCGTCCGCGTCGCCCTCGGCCTCGGTTTCCACCTCGGCGAGCGGTTCGGGCTCCGCGACCCCCGGCGGGAGCGGCAGCGGGACGCCCAGCGGCTCCGGCACGCCGAGCGGCGGCGGCGGCACCGACCCGGCGACGCCCTCGGGGAGCCGCTCGGCCGGCTGAGCCGCCCCGCGCGGCCCGGGCCCGCCGGCTCCCCGAGGGGGCGGCGGGCCCCGCCGTCACGGGGTCTCGAAGCGGACGACGACGGACTTCGAGGTCGGGGTGTTGCTGACGTCGGCCGTGGAGTCCAGCGGGACCAGGACGTTGGTCTCCGGGTAGTACGCGGCGGCGCCGCCGCGGGCGACGGGGTAGTGGACGACCCGGAAGCGCGGGGCGCGGCGCTCGGTGCCGTCGGTCCACTCGCTGACCAGGTCGACGTACTGGCCGTCGGCGAGGCCGAGTCCGTCCGCGTCGGCGGGGTTGACCAGGACGACGCGGCGGCCGCCGGTGATGCCGCGGTAGCGGTCGTCCAGGCCGTAGACGGTGGTGTTGTACTGGTCGTGCGAGCGCAGCGTCTGGAGCAGCAGCCGGCCGGCCGGGACCTCGGGGGCGGTCAGCGGGTTGACGGTGAAGTTGGCCCTGCCGGTGGCGGTGGGGAAGGTGCGGCTGTCGCGCGGGGCGTGCGGGAGGGCGAAGCCGCCGGGGCGGCGGACCTTGGCGTTGTAGTCGTCGAAGCCGGGCACGACCCGGGCGACGCGCTCCCGGATCCGGTCGTAGTCGAGGGCGAACTCCTCCCAGGGGGTGGGGTCCTGCGGGCCGAGGACGGCCCGGGCCAGCCGGGCGACGATGGCCACCTCGGAGAGCAGGCCGGGCGCGGGCGGGCGCAGGCCGCCGCGCGAGGAGTGCACCACGCCCATCGAGTCCTCGACGCTGACGAACTGCGCCCCGGCGGCGGTCAGGTCGCGGTCGGTGCGGCCCAGGGTGGGCAGGATCAGGGCGCGGGCGCCGGTGACCAGGTGCGAGCGGTTGAGCTTGGTGGAGACGTGCACGGTGAGCCGGCAGCGCCGCATCGCGGCCTCGGTGGCGTCGGTGTCGGGGCTCGCGGAGACGAAGTTGCCGCCCAGCCCGAAGAACACCTTCACCCGGCCGTCCCGCATGGCCCGGATGGTGTCCACCGTGTCGTGGCCGGGCGCGCGCGGCGGCTCGAAGGCGAACTCCTCGCCGAGGGCGTCCAGGAAGGCGGCGGAGGGCCGTTCGAAGATGCCCATGGTGCGGTCGCCCTGGACGTTGCTGTGCCCGCGGACGGGGCAGACGCCGGCCCCCGGGCGGCCCACGTTGCCGCGCAGCAGCAGGAAGTTGACCCCCTCGCGGATGGTCGGCACCGCGTGCTTGTGCTGGGTGAGGCCCATCGCCCAGCAGACGATGACCTTCTCGGAGCCGAGCACCAGGCGGTGCAGCTCCTCGACCTGCTCCCAGGGCAGGCCGGTGGCGCGCAGCACGGCGGCCCGGTCCAGCTCGGCCGCCTCGGCGGCGAACTCGGCGTAGCCGGCGCAGTGTTCGGCGACGAACGCCTCGTCGACGGCGCCCGGGGTGGTGAGCAGCAGGTGGTTGAGGGCGCGGAACAGGGCGAGGTCGCCGCCGAGCCGGATCTGCAGGAACAGGTCGGTCAGCCTGGTGCCGCCGCCGATCAGGCCGCGCGGGGTCTGCGGGTTCTTGAACCGCTCCAGCCCGGCCTCGGGCAGCGGGTTGACGCTGACGATCCGCGCGCCGGCCCGCTTGGCGCGCTCCAGGGCGGAGAGCATCCGGGGGTGGTTGGTGCCCGGGTTCTGGCCCGCGACGATGATCAGGTCGGCCTGGTGCAGGTCCTTCAGCGAGACGCTGCCCTTGCCGACGCCGAGCGTCTCGGTGAGCGCCGAACCCGAGGACTCGTGGCACATGTTGGAGCAGTCCGGCAGGTTGTTGGTGCCGAACCGGCGGGCGAACAGCTGGTACGCGAAGGCGGCCTCGTTGGAGGTGCGGCCGGAGGTGTAGAACGCGGCCCCGTCCGGGGAGTCGAGCGCGGCCAGCTCCTCGGCGACCAGGGCGAAGGCGGCGTCCCAGCCGATCGGGACGTAGTGGGCGGCGCCCTCGTCCAGCAGCATCGGGGTGGTGAGCCGGCCCTGCTGGCCGAGCCAGTAGCCGGAGCGGTCGGCGAGGGCGGCGACCGGGTGCTCGGCGAAGAACGCCGGGGTGATCCGGCGTTCGGTGGCCTCCTCGGCGACGGCCTTGGCGCCGTTCTCGCAGAACTCGGCGAGGTGCGGCTTGTCCGGCTCGGGCCAGGCGCAGCCGGGGCAGTCGAAGCCGTCCGGCTGGTTGACCTTGCGCAGGGTCGCCAGCACCCGCCCCGGCGACATCTGCTCGGCGGCCATCCGCAGGGTGTGCCCGATCGCGGGCAGGCCGGCGGCGGCGTGGGCCGGGGGCGCGACGTGCGGCGCGTCCTGGGCGGGGTCGCGGGGCGGGGGCGGCTTGGCCATGGCGCACTCTCCGGAGGCTCGGGGTGCTTGGAGCGTATCCGGTGCGGTGGCCTGGCGGTTCGGGTCCTCAGTCCTCCTTCTGCAGCTCGGTGAGCAGCCGGCGGGCGACGGCGTCGTTCTGCCGGAAGGACGGGGCGTCGGTGCGCGGGCGGGCGAAGGCGGCCGGGGCGCGGGTGGTGGTCGGGGCGCCGAGGGCGGTCCGGCCGGGGTGCGGGTGGCCGTCCAGCGCGGGGTCGAGGATCCGGGCGTCCGGGTCGGTGCGGATCAGGCCGGAGCGGTAGGTGTGGCCGTCCGGGTCGGTCAGCAGTTCCTCGTCGATCCGTCCGTCGCGGCGCAGTTGGCGCAGCAGCGGGTCGTTGGTGCGGCTGAGGTCGTGCCGGGGGAGGAAGGCGTCGACCAGGGCGGTGCCGTGGACGTGGTGGCCGGGCAGGGCGGGGGAGGAGGCGCGGAAGGTGCCGCGCTCCTCGTCGAGGTCGACCCGCAGGTCGGGGCCGAGGAAGTGCAGCAGGCCGGCGTCGGAGAGGGCCAGCAGCTGTTCGAGCCGGAAGCCGGGCGGGCCGGAGGCGTAGAAGGAGAAGAAGCCGGTCCACCAGCCGTCCAGTTCGGCGGCGGTCGAGCGGGCGGTCAGCGGGTGGGCGGGCAGCAGGTGGATGAGGTGGCCGTAGAGCGAGAGCAGCGCGTAGAAGGCGCCGAGGTCGGCGCTGTGCCGCAGGTCGGAGCGGCGGGCCAGGTCGGCGCGCAGGTGGGAGCGCAGGTGCTGCTGGAGCTCGGCCGGGCTGCCGACCCGCAGGTCGGCGAGCGGGCGGTCGAGGCGTTCCAGGTCGAGCCGGTCCTCCGGGTCGGGGACGGCGGTGGCGACCAGTTCGGCGCGCTCGGGGCTGTGCCAGGGGTGCCGGTCGTAGTCGGCCAGGAACGCGTCCCAGGGCAGGGCGGTGCGCTCGGGGTGGCCGTGGAACAGCTCGTGGTAGTAGGCGAAGCCGATCTCCTTGGCCATCGCGGGCCACAGGTCGCGCTTGAACTCGATGTGCCCGTCCGGGAGTTCGAGGTCGAGGCCGAAGTAGCGGGGCAGCGGCGGGGGCGGGCCCTGCAGCCGGTAGCCGGTCTTCGCGTGGTACGGGACGCCGCGCCGGGAGCCCGCGTACAGCACGGGTTCGCGGCCGGAGGGGTGGTAGCGCAGGCCGCCGCCGGGCAGCGGGGTGAACCGGCCGCCGCGGCCCTCGGTGAGCAGCGCGACCAGGTCGACGAAGGCCAGGCCGAGGCCGCGGACCACCACGTGCTCGCCGGGGGCCAGGCCGGACAGGTCGGCGTCGGCGGTGAACGCGGGCGGCTGGTAGGTGCGGCCGTGCCGTTCGGCGAAGTCGCGCGGTTCGGCGGTGTCGGGGCCGGGCGCGGAGTCCAGGTGGCCGAGCGCGAGCACCACCCGGTCGGCCGACAGCACGGTGCCGCTGTCGGCGAGGTGGACGAGCTGCGGCCCGTCCGGCTCGCCGGTGAGCTCCCGGACGGTGTCCTGGTGGAGGAACAGCCGTACGTTCTCCGGGAGTTCGGCGATGGCCCGGCGCAGCACCCAGTCCAGGTAGCCGCTCTGGGCGCGCCGGGTCGGGAAGTCGGTGGACGCCAGGTCGCGCAGCTCGCCGGCCACCGCCGGGTCCTCGACCGGCAGGTACGGGGGGTGGGCGGCCGGGTCGGCGGCCCACTCGGCGAGCGAGGGGCCGGGGCGGACCGGGCCGTCCATGGTGGTGCGCTCGTCGGTGAACATCGTGACGTCCTCCGCCATCGAGTTCATCCGCAGCAGCGGCGACTGCGCGTTCCGCCAGATCCGGCCCCCGCCGGGCGGGTGCGGGTCGATCAGGTGGACGTCCAACTCGACGCCGGGGCCCAGCAGTTCGGGGGCGTTCGCGGCGATCCGCTCCAGCAGGCCGGTGCCCCGCGGCCCGGCTCCGATCACGACCAGCACGGCCACCGCGCTCACCGCCCCGCCACGGTGCGCGCCCGCAGCCGGAGCAGCCCGGTCCGGGCCCGCTGCCACGGGGTCGGCGGCAGCTCGCGGGTGGCGCCGCGGGCGAAGTACCGCTCCAGGTAGTACTGGCCGACCGACAGCACGCTGGTCACCGCGACGTACCAGAGGGTGGCCACCAGCAGCAGCGGGATCACCTGGTACGTCTGGTTGTAGATCACCTGGACCGAGAACAGCAGGTCGTGGACGGCGAGCACGCTGATCACCGCGGTGCCCTTCAGGGTGCCGATCAGCATGTTCCCGGCCGGCGGCAGGATCGCCCGCATCGCCTGCGGCAGCACGATCCGGCGCAGCACCCTGGCCCGGCCCAGGCCGAGCGAGGAGGCCGCCTCCAGCTGGCCCTGGTCGACCGACAGCACGCCGGAGCGCACCACCTCGGCGGCGAACGCCGCCTCGTGCAGGGTCAGGCCGATCAGCGTGGTCAGCACCGGGCCGAGCAGGTTGACCGTCTTCACCGAGAACAGCTCGCCGCCGAACGGCAGGCTCAGCGAGAGCGTCGGGTACAGCGCCCCGATGTTGTACCAGAGCAGCAGCTGGACCAGCAGCGGGGTGGCCCGGAACAGCCAGACGAAGCCCCAACTCAGGCTCTGTAGAACCGGGTTGTCGGAGAGCCTGGCCACCGCCAGCAGGGTGCCCAGGGCGAAGCCGAGGGCGACCACCGCGGCGGTCAGCCAGAGCGTCAGCAGCAGCCCGCGGAGCACCGAGGGGGCGCTCAGGTAGCTGCCGACCACCGACCACTCGAAGGCCGGGTTGCTCGCCACCGAGCGCAGCACCAGCCCGGCGGCGAGCAGCGCCAGACCGCCGCTGACGTACCGCCAGGGACGGCGCCGGGGCACCACCGGCAGCGCGGCCAGCTCGGCGGACGGACCGGCGGCGGGCGCGGCGGCCGCGGCGGTGGAAGCGGGCGCGGCGGCGGGTTTGGACGTGGGCGGGAGGCCGGTGGACGGGACGGCGGGCGAGGCCATGAGGGCTCCATGGGGCGGCGGGGCAGGCGGTCTCCGCATGCCGTCACTCACGCGCGCCGCGTCCCTCAACGCGGCTGGGCCCGGCGGCAGTTCGCCACCGGATCCGGGCAGTACTCGCTCCACCGCGATCGTACGGGTGAGCGAGCGGAGGCTGTCAAGGACGCGGGTGTTAAGCCTGGTGTGACGCCGGTGTTTCGTTCCGGGGAGAAAGGTTGACGGGCCCTCGGCGGCACTGCTCAACTGTTCGACATGACCGCCGACCAGCCCGCCCTCGTGACGCGAGGCCACATCGACTTCGGTCGGGTGTGGTCCGCGGCGTGTCGCGGCTGACCCGGCAGCGGGCCGCCTGACCGGCCCTTCCTCTCCTCCGGGAGTCCTCCCTCGGTCGCCCCAGTCGCGGGCCGGGAACGCCGTCCGTCCGGACGGATCGACAGGCGCACGCTGCCGCCCGAACACCACCGCTCGCTCCCGAGCCGGCGCACCGTCACGCGCCCCCCACCCAGCCGCCTGTCATCCCAGCCGCCCGCCCGCCACCTGTCCGCCGAGGCGTCCCCTCGGCGTACCCGGGCGCCGCGGCCGTGCCCCACCGGAAGAGGCTCCACCATGCCCGTCGAGTTCCTCGGAATCGCCGCCACCGGCGACGGTTCGGAGACCACCGCCCGCACCACCCACGCCTTCGACCGCGACTACACGCTGCGGCTGGCCCGCGCCCACGAGGACCACGGCTGGGACCGGGTGCTGTTCGCCTACGGCGCCGGCGCGCCCGAGCCGGCCGCCGCCGCCGCGTTCCTCGCGGCCAAGCTCGACCGGCTGCAGATCCTGCTCGCGCACCGCCCCAACGTCTCGTACCCGACCTTCGCCGCCAAGACCTTCGCCACCCTGGACCGGATCAGCGACGGCCGGCTCACCGTGCACTTCATCACCGGCGGCAACGACCACGAGCAGCAGCGCGAGGGCGACTTCCTGCCCAAGGACCGCCGCTACGCCCGCACCCGCGAGTACATCGGGATCGTCAAGAAGGCCTGGACCAGCCGCGAACCCTTCGACCACGAGGGCGAGTTCTACCGCTTCAACGACTTCGTCTCGGACGTCTTCCCGGTCCAGCAGCCCCGGCCGAACGTCTCCTTCGGCGGCTCCTCGCCCGCCGCGTTCGCGGCCGGCGGCGCCGAGGCCGACATCTACGCGCTGTGGGGCGAGCCGCTGGTCCGCACCGCCGAGCAGATCGAGCTGGTGAAGGCCGCCGCCGAGGCCGCCGGGCGCACCGACACCCCGCGGATCCAGGTCGCCTTCCGGCCGATCATCGCGCCCACCGAGGAGCTCGCCTGGGAGAAGGCGCACCGCACGGTCGCCGCGATCAAGGCCCGCCGGGGCTCCGGCGACCTGGTGCGCCACCGGTCGGTCAGCGCCGAGGGGCCGGAGAACGCCGGCTCGCAGCGGCTGGTGGAGATCGCCGAGGCCGGCGAGCGCTACGACCGCGCGCTGTGGACCCCGACCGCCGCCGCGACCGGCGGCGCCGGCAACTCCAACGCCCTGGTCGGCACGCCCGAGACGGTCGCCCAGGCGCTGCTCGACTACTACGACCTCGGCGTGGACATCCTCTCCGCCCGCGGCTACGACCACGTCGGCGACGCGATCGACTTCGGCCGGTACGTCATCCCGATCGTCCGCGAGGAGGTCGCCAAGCGCGACGCCGCCAAGGCCGCGAAGGCCGCCGAGGCCGCGGCCGACACCGCCAAGGCCGCCGCGGCATGAGCACGCTGACCGTCGAGCGGGCCGTCCTCGGCGACCCGCTCACCCAGCCGCTGATCCGCGAGCTCACCCACGAGTACGTCACCCGCTACGGGGACGGCGGACAGCAGGAGATGGCCCGCTACGGCGCCGAGGAGTTCACCCCGCCGGACGGGCTGCTGCTCCTGCTGCTGCGCGACGGCGAACCGGTGGCCGGCGGCGCCTACCGCCGCCACGAGAGCGACCGCACCGCCGAGGTGAAGCGGATGTGGACCGCCGCCGGGCACCGCCGCCAGGGCCTGGGCCGCCGCGTCCTGGCCGAGCTGGAGGACGCCGCCCGGCAGGCCGGCTACCGCCGGATCCACCTCACCACCGGGCCGCTCCAGCCGGAGGCCAAGGGCCTCTACCTGGCGGCCGGCTACACCCCGCTGTTCGACGTCGGCGCGCCGCCGCAGGACCGGCCGCTGCCGTTCGAGAAGGACCTGCACCACCCCGACCCGACAGGGCCCGGCCCGACCCGCCCGCAAGACCTGGCCGCCGCGGCGGCCGGAAAGGCACCGACCCGATGAAGCGCCACCTCCCCGCCCTCGCCCTGGCCTCGGTCGCCGCCCTGGCGCTGGCGGGCTGCGGCTCCGACCCGGCGGCCGCCCCGAAGGCCGCGCCGGTCGGCATCCAGCCGAGCCAGGACGTCCTGTCGGGCGTCCACAAGAGCGACGCGGCCGCCGCGCTGCTGCCCGACGACGTCAAGGCCGCCGGCACGATCAAGCTCGGCGGCGCGGTCGGCACCCCGCCCGGGGCGTACTACCCGGAGGGCAAGAAGGAGCTCGCCGGGCTGGACGTCGACCTGGTCAACGGCGTCGCCGCGGTGCTCGGGGTGAAGGTGCAGCGCGAGGACGCCGCGTTCGAGACCATCCTGCCCGCGCTCGGCAGCGGCAAGTACGACGTCGGCACCGGCAACTTCGGCGTCACCACGGCCCGGCTGAAGACCGTCGACTTCGTCACCTACATCGACGACGGCCAGGGCTTCGCGGTGCGCTCGGACAACACCGCGCTGAACAACGTCACCGACCTGACCCAGCTGTGCGGCCTGACCGTCGGGACCGGCGCGGGCACCACCTTCGAGGCGACCCTGAACGCGAAGAAGGACGACTGCGCGAAGGCCGGCAAGAAGCCGTACGACGTGAAGGTGTTCACCGAGAACGGCGCCGTGCTCACCGGCCTCCAGCAGGGCCGGCTGGACGTGGTGATGTCGACCATCAACGGCCTGCGCTACCAGGCGAACCAGCCCACCGCGAAGATCCGCTTCCTCGGCGAGTTCCACCGCCTGGACGTCGGCTTCGCGTTCAAGAAGGGCTCGACGCTCACCCCCGCCTTCCAGGCCGCCGTCAACCAGCTGATCAAGGACGGCACGTACCAGAAGATCCTGGCCAAGTGGGGCACCGCCGACTCGGCGATCACCGAGTCGCAGATCAACCCGCCCGAGCACCCCTGACCACGGAGCCCCCGATGACCGCCCTCACCCCCGAGAAAACCCTCGCCCTCAGACAGTCGGACGACTCCGTGGAGCGGCTGACGATCGTCCCGCACCGCCGCCCCTGGCGGCTGGTGGCCGGCCTGGCCGCCCTGGTGCTGGTCGTCCAGTTCGCCCACGGGCTGGCCGTCAACCCCGGCTGGGACTGGCCGACCTTCCGCGCCTTCGTGTTCTCCGACAGCATCCTGCGCGCGGTCGGGATGACCATCCAACTCACCGTCTACGGAACGGTCCTGGGCTTCGCGCTGGGCGCGGTGGTGGCCGCCCTGCGGCTGTCCGGCAGCCCGATCCTGCGCACCATCGCCTGGACGTACGTGTGGGCGTTCCGGTCGATCCCGCTGATCGTCCAGCTGGTGTTCTGGTTCAACCTGTCCTACCTGTACAAGCGGTTCGGGATCGGCATCCCGTTCGGCCCGAGCTTCGTCTCCTTCGAGACGATGGACCTGCTCGGCGCGCTCGGCGCGGCCGTCCTCGGCCTGGCCCTGCACCAGGCCGCGTACGCCGCCGAGATCATCCGCGGCGGCGTGCTCTCGGTGGACGCCGGGCAGCTCGAGGCGGCCGCCGCGCTCGGCATCCCGAAGTTCCGGCAGGCCTGGCGGATCGTGGTGCCGCAGGCGATGCGCGGCATCCTGCCGAACGCCGCCAACGAGGTGGTCTCGCTCTTCAAGGGCACCTCGATCGTCTACGTGATGGCGATCGGCGAGCTGTTCTACCAGGTCCAGGTGATCTACGGCCGGACCGGCCGGGTGGTGCCGCTGCTGATGGTCGCCACCGTCTGGTACGTGCTGCTGACCACCGCGCTCTCGCTGGTCCAGTACTACGTCGAGCGGTACTTCGCCCGCGGCAGCGAACGCAGCGTGCCGCCCACCCCCTGGCAGCGGCTGCGGGCCGCCGCCACCGAGTTCAAGGAGAAGCGGGCATGAGCGGCGACACGGCCACCGCCGGCGCCACGGCCATGGTCGAGGTGCGCGGCGTGCACAAGCGGTTCGGACGGCTGGAGGTGCTGCGCGGCATCGACCTCGACGTCCGCCCCGGCACCGTCACGGTGGTGCTCGGCCCGTCCGGCTCCGGCAAGTCCACCCTGCTGCGGGCGGTCAACCACCTGGAGAAGCTCGACCAGGGCTACGTCCGGGTGGACGGCGAGCTGATCGGCTACCGGCGCAGCGGCGACAAGCTGCGCGAGCTGCCCGAGCGCGAGGTGCTCAAGCAGCGCACCCGGCTCGGCTTCGTCTTCCAGAACTTCAACCTCTTCCCGCACCTGACCGTGCTGGAGAACCTGGTGGAGGCCCCGGTCGGCGCGCTCGGCGTGCCCAAGGCCGAGGCCCGGGCCCGCGCCCTGGAACTGCTGGAGCGGGTCGGCCTGGCCGACAAGGCCGCCGAGTACCCGCGCCGGCTCTCCGGCGGCCAGCAGCAGCGCGTCGCCATCGCCCGGGCGCTCGCCCTGGAGCCCAAGGTGCTGCTGTTCGACGAGCCGACCTCGGCGCTCGACCCCGAGCTGGTCGGCGAGGTGCTCGACGTGATCAAGGACCTGGCCCGGGCCGGCACCACCATGATCGTCGTCACCCACGAGATCGGCTTCGCCCGCGAGGTCGCCGACACGGTGGTCTTCATGGACGGCGGCGTGATCGTCGAGCAGGGCCCGCCCAGCCAGGTGCTGGACGACCCGCGGCAGGAGCGGACCCGCGCCTTCCTCGCCAAGGTCCTCTGACCCCCCGTACCCCGCAACGCCCCATCCCCTCGCACCCGATCAGGAGTCGATCCGCATGTCCGTGATCCGCCGCACCTTCGTCCCGGCCGCCGCCGCGCTCGCCGCCGCGCTGCTGCTCTCCTCCTGCGGCTCGTCCGGCGGCGCCTCCGCCGACCTCGGCGCCAAGAAGGAGGGCACCGCGCCCAACGGCGCGAAGGTCAACCTGACGCCCGACCAGAACCGGACCCACGTCGCGAAAGTCGACGCGATCGCGGCACTCGTCCCGGACGAGATCCGCCGAAGAGGCACCCTCCAGGTAGCCGCCGCGGCCGGCACCGTCCCGCCGCTGGTCTTCTACGCCACCGACGACAAGACGGTGATCGGCAACGAGACCGACATCGCCTACCTGGTCGGCGACGTGCTGGGCCTCAAGGTCGAGCTCAACCCGAGCTCCTGGGAGAACGTCTTCGTCGGCCTGGACAGCGGCAAGTACGACGTCGGCATCACCAACATCACCGTCACCGAGGCCCGCAAGGAGAAGTACGACTTCGCCACCTACCGGCTCGACAACCTCGGCTTCGAGGCCAAGAAGGGCGGCAGCTGGAAGATCAAGGGCCCGGCCGACGTCGCCGGCCACACCATCGGCGTCAGCTCCGGCACCAACCAGGAGAAGCTGCTGCTCGACTGGAGCGCGCAGGACGTCAAGAACGGCCTCAAGCCGGTCGACGTGAAGTACTTCCAGACCTCATCCGACTACTACCTGGCGCTCGGCTCCGGCCGGATCGACGCCTGGCTCGGCCCCAACCCGGCCACCGCCTTCCACGCCGTGCAGACCGGCGAGACCGAGGTGATCGGCACCTACTCCGGCGGCGGCGACACCGTCCTCGGCAAGATCGGCGCCACCACCAAGAAGGACAACGGCCTGGTCAAGGCGCTCAACGCGGCACTCAACGAGATCATCAAGGGCGGCAGCTACGGCGAGGTGCTGAAGCGCTGGGGCCTGGACAAGGAGGCCGTGCAGACCTCCGAGATCAACCCGCCCGGCCTGCCCAAGACCAACTGACCCGCCACCGGCACCCGCTGGAGCGCATCCCTCACCACCCGTGCGGGATGCGCTCCAGCACGCCGCCCGCGAACACGTCGTACAGCGGCAGCGACTCCAGGTGCACGTACCCGATGTGGCAGTCGCAGCTCCCCAACGGGCAGGCCCGCGGCCGCAGTTGCTCCCGGTACGAGTCGTCGTACAGGTTGCCCAGCGGCGGCCGGACGAAGTGGCAGCGGCGCACCGTGCCCTCGCCGTCCACCGACACCACGCTCTCGCCCGTCCGGCACGGCAGCCCCGCGCTGCGGTGCGGGTGGCGGCTGTAGCCGAACAGCGGGTCCAGCTCCGCCCAGCCGGCCGCCTCGGCGTCGTCGTACACGTGCCCGTCGGCCGCGTTCACCCACAGGTAGACCTCCGGCGGCAGCGCCGCGCGCAGCCGCCGGGCCGCCGCCGCCTGCTCCGGCAGGCCGACCACGCCGACGCTGAACCGCACGCCCAGCGCGGTGAGTTCGGCGCACTTGGCGAGGAAGCGCTGCTCGCTGACCTGCCCCGGGTGGTACGTCACCCAGAGCGCCAGCTTCGCGCGGTCGGCCTCCGCCAGCCAGCCGGTGCGGCAGCTCCCGTTGGTCTGGATCGCCACCCGCTCCAGGTGCGGCAGCCGGCTCAGCTCCACCATCGCCCGCCGGTACCAGCTCCGCACCAGCCCCTCGCCCCACGGCGTGAACAGCACTGACAGCCGCCCGTGCCGGTACGCCGCCGCCCAGGCGGTGAACCGCTCCAGCGCCGCCCGGTCGGCGCGCAGCAGCTCCGGGGTGTCGCGCCGCTTGGCGAACGGGCAGTACGGGCAGTCGTAGTCGCAGGAGGACAGCGGGCCCCGGTAGAGCACGCTCAGGTGGTCGTCCACGGCGTCCACGGTGTTCACCTCGCTCACTTGGCCTCGTACTCCGCCATCGCGGCGCGCGCCGCCGCCGAGAACAGCCGCGGGCCCACCGCGTCCGACCAGGCCAGCCCCTCCGGGCTGAGCAGCAGCCGGCCCGCCGCCGGGTCGGCCAGCCAGCCGCGGGCGGCGAGCTCGGCCAGCTCGGCCGGGAAGTCCAGCTCCGGGGTGCTGCCGAAGCGCTCCCGGTAGGCCGCCAGGTCGACGCCCTCGCCCTGCAGCAGCGACTGCACCAGGTGGCGGCGGCGGGTCTCCTCGTCCGTCATCTCCCAGCCCAGCTCGGCCCGGGAGAAGTCCGGCGCGGCCACGTAGTCGTCGATGATCCGGCGCACCTCGCGGGCGTCCACCGCGTAGTCGAACGAGTAGTGCAGCCGCGAGGTGTACGAGCGCGCCCCGCAGCCCAGGCCCACCATGCCGTCGGTCTGGCAGGCGTACTCGCCCGCGCTCGCGCGCGCCGCGCCCGCCCGGCGGAACATCCGCATCGACACCTGCTCGTAGCCCTCGGCCAGCAGGTGGTCGCGGCCCGCCCGGTACAGCGCCAGCCGCTGGGCGTCCCACGCCGGCTCCGCCGCGCCGGCCGCGCCGTGCCGGCCCAGGCCGGTCAGCGGGCGGACGTACAGCGGGTACAGGTACAGCTCCTCCGGCCGCCAGCGCAGCGCCGCGTCGAGGGACGCCACCCAGCTGGCCGGGGTCTGGCCCTCGATGCCGTAGATCAGGTCGACGTTCAGCACCGGGAAGCCGGCCGCCCGCACCCGCTCCAGCGCCGCCTCCACCGCCGCCCGCTTCTGCGGGCGCACCGCCGCCTTCGCCTCCCCGTCCAGGAACGACTGCACGCCGAGGCTGAGCCGGGTCGTCCCGCGCTCGGCCAGCACCCGCAGCCGGTCCGCCGTCGCGGTGTCCGGCGAGGCCTCCACCGAGAGCGGCACCGCCCGCAGGTCGACGCCCATCCGCGACTCGGCGATGTCGCACAGCCGCTCCAGCTCGGCCGCGCTCAGGTAGGTCGGCGTCCCGCCGCCGAACGCCGCCAGCGCGAACCGCGCCCCCGGCGCCAGCGCCTCGCGCACCTGCGCCGCCTGCCGCTCCAGCGCGTCCAGGTACGCCGTGGTCAACCCCTCCGGGCTGCCGATCCGGGTGAACAGGTTGCAGAACCCGCACCGCACCTCGCAGAACGGCACGTGCAGGTACAGCGAGAGCGCGTCCTGCTTCTCGCCCCGCCACAGCTCGGCGAGCCGCGGCCGCTCCGGCAGCGGGCGGTACGCCGTCTTGTGCGGGTACGCGTAGACGTAACTCTGGTACGGGGACTCGGCGGTGGCGGTGGTGCTCGTCGGGGTCATGCGGGCTCCTGCGGGGTGGCGGGGAGGGTGAAGTGCGCGTACGGGACGGTCCAGACCACCTCGTGGCCGATCCGGTGGCCGGTGTACCCGTCCTCGCCGTACGCGGTGCCGTGGTCCGAGCAGACGATCGCGAAGCACGGGCGACGGGCGCTCATCGCCGCGAACAGCCTCCCCACGTGCGCGTCCACGTACTCCAGCGCGGCGGCGTGGGTCGCCCGGCTGTCCCCGTCGGCCCGGGTCGCGCCCGGCAGGTGGAACCAGTTCGGCTGGTGCAGCGCCGAGACGTTGACGAACAGGAACAGCGGGCGGTCCGGCGGCTGCTCGGCCGCGACCCGCTCCGCGACGGCCACCTGCGACTCGAAGGAGGTCGGCGACGGGACGCCCAGCTCCGGGGCCCAGTGGCTCTCCTGGAACAGGTTCGGCAGCACCGAGCCGAGCGCGCCCTGCTTGTTGAAGAACCCCACCCCGCCGACGCAGACCGTCCGGTACCCGGCCCCGGCGAGCGCCGTCGGCAGGTCCGGCGCGTCGAACACCCAGGTGCGCGGCTCGGTCGTCTCCGACCCGGCGAACCGGGCCGCGAACAGCCGCGGGTGCGGGCCGTCCGGCGAGGCGGGCGTGGGCAGGAACCCGGCCAGGATCGCCTGGTGCGCGGCGTACGTGAAACTGCCCGGCGAGTGCCGCCGCTCCCAGCCGGTGGGCGGCAGGACCTTCGCCAGGTTCGGCAGGCGGCCGGCCGCGAGCAGCTCGGCGGCGACGTCGTAGCGCAGCGTGTCGAGGGTGACCAGCAGCAGGTCGTGCGAGCCGACGACCCGGTTCATGTCGGGGATCACGCGACCGCCTCCGCAGAGCGGGACAGCGGCCCGCGCGCCGGCGGGGGTCCGGGGGCCGGGGCGTAGGCCGGGGAGGCGAGCTGGGCGGCGTAGGTGTCGAGCCCCGGGGCCGGGCCCTCGGGGAGGCCGGGGAGGTTCGGCAGCAGGTCGCCGAAGGCGTTGACCTCGGCGACCAGGGTGCGGCGCCAGTGGGAGTGCGGGAGCAGGTCGACGCCGACCATGGGGGAGCGGGGGAAGCACCGGGCGGCGGCCTCGGCGGTGGCGAGCAGGGCGGGCCAGTGGTCGCCGGCCTCGGCCCGGGCCAGGGCGGTGTCGCCGCGCCGGCCGCCCAGGTGCAGGTTGGTCATCGGGTGGCGGCTGGTGCGGACCACCGCGTGGGTGGCCCGGCCGCCGACCACCAGCACCCGCAGGTCGGCGGGCCGGCCGGCCTGGCCGGACTTCGGCACCCAGCGCTCGACGTGCAGCCCCTCGGGGGCGAGCCGGTCGACCAGGGCGGCGACCTCCGCCTCGGTGCGGTAGCGGCGGACGGTCAGCGAGTTGTGCAGCCCGTCCGGGGCGACCTCGACCGAGGCGGTGGCCTGGACCCGGCCGCGCGGCCCGTACTCCAGCGCCACCACGCCGGACGCCGACGAGCCGTGCACCGGCTTCAGGAACACCCGGCGCATCCCGGCCGCCGCCAGCCGCTCCCGCAGCTCGGCGTAGCCGGACGGGAGTCCGCCGGGCAGCGCGGGCGGCACCGGCACCCCGGCCGCCGCCAGCCGGGCGTGCGCGCGCCGCTTGTCGAACATGGCGGCGATCTCGTCCGGGTCGCCGAGCAGCCGCACCCCGGGCCGGGCGGCCAGCGCGCGCAGGGCCGCGGTGACGCCCGCGTACCAGGCGGGGCCGCCCTCGACCCGGGTCGGCGCGTAGCCGGGGCCGAGCGCGGGGCCGCGCAGCAGCAGGTCGGCCTCCGGGTCCTCGCCGGGCGAGTCGACCCGGACCACCGCGCCGGGCGGCAGCTCGTACCGCCCGCGCAGCACGGCCGCCCAGGGCAGCACGGCGGGTTCCGGCCGCCCGGCGGCGCGGGCCGCGGCGGCGAACAGGGTGACCCGGCGGTGCCCCGGGCAACCCAGGACGACCAGCTGGTGCGCGGTCAAGACGGTGCCTCCCGGCGACTCGGAGATGGCGGCTGCTCGGAGCCGGCGGCTACTCGGAGATGGCGACGTAGCGCCAGTTGTCGCCCGGGTCCTCGGCGCCGGAGAGGTCGAGCTCGACGCCGGGCAGCGCGTCGCGCAGGCGCTGCTGCATGCCGGCGGTGAGGTAGTGGTGGTGCAGGTCCAGGGTCTTCAGGTGGGTGAGCGGCTGGCCCTCCAGCAGCGCCGCCGCGCCCTCGTCGGTGAACGCGCCCATCGACAGCGACAGGCCGGTCAGCCGGGGCACCACGGGCGCCCGGGCGACCAGTTCGGCGATCCGGTCCTGCAGCACCGAGTCCTGCAGGCCCAGGTGGGTCAGCGCGGGCAGCCGGGCGCCGGACAGGAACGGCGCGAGGTCCTCCAGCGTCCAGTCGCCGCCGTAGTTGTCGACGCCGAGCCACAGCTCCAGCCGCTCCAGCGCCGGGAAGTCGCAGGCGCCGACCGCCCGGACCACCGCGGCGGGCAGCCCGCCGGACTCGAAGCGCAGCGCCTTCAGCCGCTCGTGCCGCAGCGGCGTGAGGGCGAGCCGCTCGGTGTCCTCGTAGTCCTCGCTGGCGCCGCGCACCACCAGCTCCTCCAGCAGCGGGAAGGTCTCGAACACCGGCGTGACGTCGCACATCTGGATCCAGGAGATCTCGCACTCCTCGTACGTGACGTCGGCGAGGAACAGCGCGCGCAGCCCGGTCAGCCGGTCGGCGGCGCCGAGGATCAGCGGCAGCGCGACGGACAGCGACTCCGGCTCCTCCGCGAACCAGCGGCCCAGCACCAGCGCGCCGACCTCGGACGGGTCGACGGCCGCCAGGAACTCGCCCCAGAGCGCGGCGAAGTCCTTCTCGTCGTCCCAGTCCAGGCCGATCCGCCAGGCGGTGCCGGCCGCGGGCGGCAGGTCGCCCTTCTCCTGCGCCGTGCGGAAGTCGGTGACCGGGAGGCCGTGGAACTCCTTGGCGTGCTCGCTGATGGCCATGCGCTGCTCCTCGCTGGAGTGGTCGTGGTGCCGCTGTCGTGGTCCCGCCGGGGTGGTGCGCTGTCGCCCGCGGGGGCCGGAGACCTGTCTACCAGCCGCCCGTGACGTCCACCCGCGCGGACGACGCGACGGGCGCCCGGTTGTCGGTGGCACGGCCTAGTTTGCGGGGCACGGAGTTCGGCAGCGGGCCGGACCGGACCGCGGGAGGCCCCGTGTACCGCCAGGGTGACGTACTGATCGTTCCGGTCGAGCCGAGCGCCGTCCCGGCCTCCGCCGCGACCATGGCGCGCCAGCCGAGGGACGGCCGGGGCCGGCTGGTGCTGGCCCTCGGCGAGGTGACCGGGCACGCCCACGCGGTGCTCGGCCCGGGCGAACTCGTCCGCGAGGGCGGCCCGTTCTCGTTCGCCTGGCTGCACCTGCCGGAGGGCGGCAAGGTCGTGCACGAGGAGCACGCGACGATCGCGCTGCCGGCCGGCTGGTTCCGGGTGGTCCGCCAGCGCGAGTACGCGCCCGGCGCCGTCCGGATGGTCGCCGACTAGCCTTCCCCGCCCCGACCCGACACCCGTACCAGACGTACCAGACCCAGAATCCGGAGAACCGATGAGCAGCCAGCTGACGGGCCGTCCCGCCGACCTCGCGGTGGCCCACTGGCGGGCCGTCGCCGCCGCCACCGGGCCCGCCGACCGGGCCACCGCCGAGCAGGCCGTCCGGGACGCCTACCGGGCCGCCGGGCTGGCCGAGCCGGTCGAGTTCCGCTGGCACCCCTCGCCGCGCGCCGCCGTCGCCGAACTCCTGGAGCGCCGGGCCGAGTTCGGGGCGAGCGTGCGCGAGCGGGTGCGCACCGCCGCCTGGGAGCGGGCCCGCGCCGGCGCCCTCGCCGCGCACGGCCCGGCCGGCTGGGCCGCGCTCTGGGCCACCACCGGCGCCGAGTTGGCCGCCACCACCGGGCTGCCCGCCGAGCGGGTCCGCACCGCGTTGCTCGACCACTTCGCCCCCGAGCCCGAGCCGATCACCGACTGGCAGGAGGCCCGCAAGCCCGAGAACAAGGCGGTCCGGGCGCTCGCCGCCGAACAGCGCGGCCGGGTCCGGCTGCTGCTGCTCGACGCGGTGGCCGGCCAGCACGACGCCGCCTGGCTCGCCGCCTTCGACACCGCCGGCACCGGCGACGCCGCCCTCGCCGCGCTGGCCGCCGCCGCCCGGCAGACCGGCTGGTGGTGGCCGTACGAGCGGACCGTGCTGCTCAGCGAGCGCCCCGCCGCGCTGCACCGCGACGAGGCCGGCCGGCTCGACCGCGCCGACGGCCCCGCCCTCGCCTACGCCGACGGCTTCGCGCTGTACGCCTGGCGCGGCATGCCGGTCCCCGCCGACTTCCCGGCGCGGCTGACCGGGCTCACCCCCGAGCGGATCCGCGCCGAGGACAACGCCGAGCTGCGCCGGGTCATGCTGGAGCACTTCGGCTACGACCGCTACCTCGCCGAGTCCGGTGCCGAACCGCTGCACCGGGACGAGACCGGCGTGCTGTGGCGGATCCAACTCCCGGACGACGAACCGGTGGTGATGGTCGAGGTGGTCAACTCCACCCCCGAGCCGGACGGCACCCACCGCACCTACTACCTGCGCGTCCCGCCCGGCACCCGCACCGCCCGGGCCGGCGTCGCCTGGACGTTCGGCGTCGAGGAGTCCGCGTACCGCCCGCAGCGCGAGACCTGACCGGACGGCCGGGCTGGGCGGCCGGGCCCGGCGGCGTCGGGTGTCAAGGGTGCGGGCCGCCGATTCGGCTCCCGCCGCCCCGCCTCCGATTGGGAGGAATTCGCCGAAGCGGCACCGCTGTTCCGCAGGCGAGCGCCCCTGATATACCTCGGTGTCCAGGGGCAGGGACGACCCGCCCCCGACGAACAGGTGGTGACGTGCAGTGAAGCTCCTCCGCGTGGGCCCTGCGGGCGCAGAACGACCCGTCGTACTCGCACCCGACGGCACCGCCCGCGACCTGCGCCCGCTCACCCCCGACCTCGACGGCGCCTTCCTCGCGGCCCTCGACCCGGCGGCGCTCGACCTCGCGGCGCTCCCGGTCACCGACCTGGCCGGCGAGCGCGTCGGCCCGCCGGTCGCCCGCCCCGGCAAGATCGTCGGCATCGGCCTCAACTACCGCGACCACGCGGCCGAGGCGGGCGCCGCGATCCCGGCCGAGCCGGTGGTCTTCCTCAAGCCGACCAACACCCTGGTCGGCCCGAACGACCAGGTGCTCGTCCCGCGCGGCAGCGAGAAGACCGACTACGAGGTGGAACTCGCCGTCGTCATCGGCCGCACCGGCCGCTACCTGGAGACCCCGGCCGACGCCGCCGCGATCATCGCCGGCTACGCGGCCGTCAACGACGTCACCGAGCGCGCCTTCCAGTTCGACCGCGGCGGCCAGTGGGACAAGGGCAAGTCCGCCGAGACCTTCACCCCGCTCGGCCCCTGGCTGGTCACCCCCGACGAGCTCGGCGACCCGCAGGCCCTCGACCTGCGCCTGTGGGTCAACGGCGAGCTCCGGCAGGACGGCAGCACCGCCGCGATGATCTTCCCGGTGCACGAGACCGTCCGCTACCTCACCCACTTCATGCGCCTCGACCCCGGCGACATCGTCATCACCGGCACCCCCGCCGGCGTCACCCTCGGCCGCCCCGGCACCCCGTTCCTCCGGGCCGGCGACAAGGTCGCCCTCGAAGTCACCCGGCTCGGCCGCCAGGAGACCACGCTCGGCCAGGCGTAGCCCCCCGGGGGGACGGGTCGGGGGCGGAGCCAACGGCGGTCCCCGGGCCGCTCCGCCCCGGTCAGAGCCCCAGGTCCCGCAGGCGCGCGATCAGCACGCCCGCCGGGCTCTCCGCGGTCTCCAGCTGGAGCCAGCCGTGCAGCACCTCCGCGGTCTGGGCGTCGCGGACGGCGGTGGCCGCCGCCATCACGACGAACTGGTCGACCAGCCAGGCGCAGAGCGAGTCGGCCGGGATCTGCCGCCCCTCGTCGAGCCAGCTGATCGCGGAGGCTTCGACCACCGAGATCCAGGAGCGGACCAGCAGGGTCAGCCGCGGCCCGGCCTCCCGCACGCCCAGGTAGCGCAGGGTGCGCCGGAGCGCCGCGCGGCGGACGTCGTCGACGATCGCCGAGGTGCGGGCGGTCTCGACCACCGAGCCGCCGCGCAGCAGCGCGCCGTAGCCGGCGGCGTGCTCGCCGACGAAGTCGAAGTAGCGGTGCAGCACGGCGCCGAGCTGCTGGGTGGGGGTGCCGTCGGTGGGTTCGACGGTGAAGCGGGTGGTGAGCTCGGAGGCGGCGCTGCGCAGCGCCGCCTCGTACAGCTGCTGCTTGCCGCCGGCGAAGTAGCGGTAGACCAGCGGCCGGGAGGCCCCGGCGGCCTCGGCGACGTCGTCGAGCGAGACCTCCTCGGGCGGGCGGGAGGCGAACAGCTCCAGGGCGACGGCGATCAGCTGCTCGCGCCGTTGCTGGACGGGCAGGCGCCGGTAGGCGGCGCGGCGGGGGCGCTGCGCGGCGGTGGGGTCGTCGACGGGCTCCTCGACGGGGGAGGGGGTCGCTGCCATGCGTGCCAGGGTAGACCTCGGGCGGCCCGCCGCACCCCCTCCGCACGGCCGCCACCGGCGGGTTCCCGCCGGGCGGGGCCGCCCCGGCGGCGGCAGACTGTGGGCAGGTCTCGGGTCACGTCGTGGCGAGGAGCGGCCGGTGCGGTGGGTGCGGGCGGTGTGGCGGTGGGTGCGGCAGTGGGTGGCGAAGTCCCCGGGGACGTACGTGTGGCTGCTGCTGCTGGCGTTCACCAGCTTCGTGGTGGCGCGGATGGACCCGGCGGCGCTCGACTACTTCCTGCAGAAGCGTTCCACCAACATCGACCAGCTCTCCTCGCGTCCGGTGCACGCCCTGCTGGCCAGCCTGATCTGGACCGAGCAGTCGAACTTCCTCTTCTACTTCGTGGTCTTCCACGTCTTCCACGTGCCGGCCGAGCGCTGGCTCGGCACCCGCCGCTGGCTGACCGTCGCGCTCACCTCGCACGTGCTGGCGACCTTCGTCAGCGAGGGCGTGGTCGCCTGGGGCGTCCACCACCACGTGCTGCCGGCCAACATGTCGACCACGGTGGACGTCGGCGTGTCGTACGCGCTGGCCGGGGTGGAGGGCGTGCTGACCTACGCGCTGGCCGGGGCGTGGCGCTGGGTGTACGGGATCGGGCTGGTCGGGTTCTACCTGGTGCCGCTGCTGGCCTCGCACACCTTCACCGATCTGGGGCACTTCTGCTCGGTGCTGATCGGCCTGGCGTTCTACCCGATCACCCGCGGCCGGCCGAGCTGGGACCCGTGGCGCAGCCTCCGCCGGGCGACCCCTGTCCGGGGGTGACGACGCCGATACCCGGCAGGGGTTGAATTCGTCTGCGGCTACGACAGGATGGCCGGATGGCTCATGAACTGAACGTCCCTCACCCGAGCGGCCCCACCCCGCGCCGCCTCGCCGACTCCTACGTCCAGGCACTCGCCGACACCGACCCGCTGACCGCGGTATACCTCGGCCTCAACCCCGAGGACGACCGGCTCCCGGACCTCTCCGCGGCCGGCATCGAGGCCACCGCCGACCTCGCCCGCCACACCCTCGCCGCGCTCGACGCGCTGGAGGCGGCCGGCCCGGTCGAGGACCAGGCCGAGCGCCGCTGCGCCCGGCTGCTGCGCGAACGGCTGACCGCCGAACTCGCCGTGCACGACGCCGGCGAGGGCTTCCGCGGCGTCCGGAACCTGGGCTCCCCGGTGCACAACACCCGCGAGATGTTCACCCTGCTGCCCACCGCCACCGACGAGGACTGGCAGCGGCTCGGCCGCCGACTGGCCCGCTTCCCGCAGGCGCTGGCCCAGTACCGGCAGAGCCTGGAGGAGGGCGTCCGGCGCGAGCTGTTCTCGGCGCCGCGCCAGGTCGACACCGTGGTCGGCCAGTTCGGCGAGTGGATCGACGGCGACACCCCCGGCGGCTGGTTCGGCGAACTGGTCGCCCCCGCCCCCGCCCACCTGCGCGAGCCGCTGACCGCCACCGCGGTCGAGGCCACCGCCGCCCTCGCCGAACTGCGCGACTGGCTGCGCGACGTCTACGGCCCGGCCGCGAAGGGCACCCCCGACGCGGTCGGCCGCGAACGCTACACCCGCTGGGTGCGCTACTGGACCGGCGCCGAGCTCGACCTGGACGAGGCGTACCGCTGGGCCTGGGAGCAGTTCCACGACCTGGACGCGCAGATGCGCGTCGAGGCGGAGAAGGTCCGTCCCGGCCACACCCCGATGCAGGCGATGAAGTGGCTGGAGGCCGACGGGCCGGCCGTCCACGGCGAGCAGGCCGTGCAGGAGTACCTCCAGGGCCTGATGGACCGGGCGATCGAGGACCTCCAGGGCACCCACTTCGACCTGGCCGAGCCGCTGCTCAAGGTCGAGTCGCGGATCGCCCCGCCCGGCAGCGCCGCCGCCCCCTACTACACCCAGCCCTCGCTGGACTTCTCCCGCCCCGGCCGGACCTGGCTGCCCACCCTGGGCCGCGAGAAGTTCCCCGAGTGGGACCTGGTCTCCACCTGGTACCACGAGGGCGTCCCAGGCCACCACCTGCAGCTCGCGCAGTGGACGTACGTCGCCGACCGGCTCTCCACCTACCAGGTCACCCTGGGCGGGGTCAGCGCCAACATGGAGGGCTGGGCGCTGTACGCCGAGCGCCTGATGGACGAGCTCGGCTACCTCACCGACCCGGGCCACCGCCTCGGCTACCTGAACGCCCAGATGATGCGGGCGCTGCGGGTGATCGTCGACATCGGCATGCACGCCGAGCTGGACTTCCCGGCCGACTCGCCGCTCGCCCCCGGCGAGCCGATGACGCCCGAGCTGGCCCGCGAGTTCTTCGGCTCGTACTGCGGCCTGTCCAGCGACTTCCTGGACAGCGAGCTGGTCCGCTACCTCGGCCTGCCCGGCCAGGCGATCGGCTACAAGCTCGGCGAGCGGGCCTGGCTGCGCGGACGGGCCGCGGCCCGGGCGGCGGCCGAGGCGCGCGGCGCCGAGTTCGACGCCAAGAGCTGGCACATGGCCGCGCTCTCCCAGGGCTCGCTCGGCCTGGACGACCTGGTCACCGAGCTCGGCGCGCTCTGACGGACCTCCCCCGGGTGGCCGATGCGGCCGGGCACCCGGGGGGCCGACCACACCGCACCGCGCACCGCACCGCGCCGCACCCCACCGCACCGCGCACCCCACCGCACCCCGCCGCACCGCACCGCGTGCCGCACCCGGCCGCCCGCCCCCGGCCGTGGGACGCTGCTGGACGCCGCCGGAAATCTCACCAGCCTCCCAGGCAGTGATGACGGCTTTCCCAGCTCGGCGGCGGATATTGGGAGCCGGGCGGGGAACACGGGCACCGCCATGACAACAACGGCGGGAGCGGAGCAGCGCGATGGGACGACACAGCAGGCCGGACGGGCGCCGCCCGCTGCGGCCGACCGCACTCACCTCGGTCCTCGCCGCCGGCATCGTCGGCCTGACCGCGGCCGCCGGCCTGTTCACCGTCCACCTGGAGGGCACGAAGCGGCCCAGCTCCGACAGCGTCGCGCTGGCCGTCCCCGCCGCCCCCGCCGCCCCGACCGTCCCCGCCGCGGATCCCTCCCCGTCCCCCTCGCCGACGCCCGGCGCCCCCGAGGTGGTCCGGCAGAGCGCCCCCGACCCCGGCCCGACCCCGCAGGACCCGCCCACCGCACCGCCCGACACCCCGCTCGGCGTCACCGCCACCGCCCCCGACGACACCGAGTCCCGCCGGGTCGGCGCCCTCTTCTCCGGCGCCGTCGCCCCCGGCAACCACTTCTGCACCGCCAGCGTCATCGACAGCCCCGGCCGCAACCTGATCCTCACCGCCGCGCACTGCCTCTCCGCCGCGGCCGGCACCACCTTCGTCCCCGGCTACCGCGACGGCCGTGCCCCGTACGGCAGTTGGCAGGTCACCAGGATCTACACGGCGGACGGCTGGCGGGCCGACGGCGACCCCGACGAGGACTTCGCGATCCTCGCCGTCGCCCCCAGCGGGGGCCGCCAGATCGAGGACGCCGTCGGCGGCAACCCGCTCGGCACCGACGCCTCCTGGACCGCCACCGCCCGCCTCTACGGCTACCCCGCCGGGGCGGAACTCCCGATCCGCTGCACCAACACCACCAGCCGCCAGGACACCTACCAGCGCCGCATCGACTGCCCGGCCTTCCCCGGCGGCACCAGCGGCGGCCCCTTCGTCGACACCGCCACCGGCGCGGTGATCGGCGTCATCGGCGGCTACCAGCAGGGCGGCGACACCGACGACACCTCCTACAGCGCCGCCTTCGACCACACCGTCGCCGACCTCCTCGCCCGGGCGGGCTGAGCAAGCCCCCCGGAACGCTCCCGTCCCCCCGGCGGGAGGTTCACAATGAGCCCGTCGACGCACAGGCACGGGGAGGCGCGGTTGTTCCGGCGCTGGTGGTTCTCGAAGGGCATGCGCCCGGCCGCACCGGCGGCCGGCGGGCCGAGCCGGCGGGAGGCGCGGGCCCGCCGGGCGCTCGCGCTGGGGGAGTGGGAGGCGCTCCGCGAGCACCTGCGCAAGGTGGCCGCCGAGCGGGTCACCGCCGCCGGGGCGGTCTTCCGGGCCGCCGAACTGGACCTGCCCGCCGGGGAGCCCGCCGCCCGCCGGGCCTACCAGTGGGCGCTGGAGGCGTACGAGGCGGCCGGGCGGCTGCTGGACCACGCCGGGGACGAGGACACCGACCTGCCGGACCTGGCGGCCGCCGTCGTGCTGGCCGAGCAGTCCGTCGAACGCCTCGCCGCCGCGCACCTGCTGCACGCCGGGCGGCGCCCGGACCCGCCGGCCGTCCGCTGCTACTGGAACCCGCTGCACGGCCCCGCCGAGCCGGCCCCGGGACCGGCCGGGAACCGCCGCAACCGGAAGCGCGCGCACGTCACCGCCCGGGAGGCCGCCGCCGACCGCCGCCCCACCTGCCGCTCCTGCCGGGCCGCGATCCTCGCCGGGCAGCAGCCCGACGTCCTGCCCGCGCTGCTCCCCGCGAAGGCCGCGCCCGGCCGGAAGGGCCCGCTGCTGGTGCCGTACTTCGCCGTCCCCCGCCAGTGGTCGCCCTGGTCGACCACGGCCTGCGGCGCGTACGACCCGGACACCCCGGCGCTCGTGCTGCGCGGCGAGCACCGCCGGCCCGGGCCGCGCTGAGCGGGCGCCTCCGCGCCGGGGCAAGCGAAAAGGCCCAGATCCCCTTGGATCTGAGCCTTCGTCACACACTTCCTGCGAAGTGCCCCCGGTAGGATTCGAACCTACGCACCCGCCTCCGGAGGGCGGTGCTCTATCCCCTGAGCTACGGGGGCCTGGGCTGACCTCGCGGTGCTGCCCGGCCTGACGGGGAAAACACTACCAGGGAAACTCCGTGCTCCGTGCACGGGTTTCCGACGGGCCGGTCGGCGGCGGTGCCGACGGGCCGTCAGGGGGTGTCCGGACAACTCGCCGAAAGGCCGGACGCGGGGGGCGGGGCGCCACTACCCTCGGTCAGTGTGGCGGCGGCGTCGGGGCGGGTCCTCGTGGTGGACGACAGCGAGGTGATCCGCCAGCTGATCAAGGTCAACCTGGAGCTGGAGGGCTTCGAGGTGGTGACCGCCGCCGACGGCGCCGAGTGCCTGGAGGTGGTCCGCGGGGTCGCGCCGGACGTGGTCACCCTGGACGTGGTGATGCCCCGGCTGGACGGCCTGCGGACGGCGGCCCGGCTGCGCGCCTCGCGGGACACCGCGCACCTGCCGATCGCGATCGTGAGCGCCTGCACCCCGGCCGACCTGGAGCGCGGGGAGTCGGTGGGGGTGGACGGCTACCTGGCCAAGCCCTTCGACCCGGCGGAGCTGGTCGCGCTGGTGCGCCGGCTGCGGGCGTCGGCGGGCCCGGGCGGTCGGCGCTTCGCCTACGACTTCGGCAGCCCGCCGTCCGCCGGGCCCGCGCTCGCCGGGCCCGCGCGGGCCGCCACCCAAACGCCCCGCGATTCAGCCCTGGGCGAACAGGCACAGGAACTCGTCCGGCCGGACGACCCGCGCCCGTGAGAAGTGCCCGTCAGCGGCGACGTCCGACGACACGAAGCACGCCCGGCGCCGCCGTACGGGTCGCGGCGGGCAAACCGAGTGGCGGCCCGGTGCCCCCTCTCGCCTAGGCTGGGGACCGTGACACCCGCAGAACTCTCCCAGGCAGTCCAGGCCGCCGTCCTCGCCGCCGCCCAGGCCGGCGAGCTGACCGTCGACGTGCCCGAGCACGTCACGGTCGAGCGGCCCAAGAACAGGGACCACGGCGACTACGCCACCAACGTGGCCCTCCAGCTCGCGAAGCCGGCCGGCAGGCCGCCGCGAGCCGTCGCGGAGATCCTGGCCGGGCGCCTGCGAGGGATCACCGGCGTCGCGAAGGTCGACATCGCCGGTCCGGGCTTCCTGAACATCACGCTGGACGCCGCCACCCAGGGCGAGCTGGCGCGCACCATCGTCGAGGCGGGCGAGGCGTACGGCCGCAACGAGGCGCTCAAGGGCCTGCGGATCAACCTGGAGTTCGTCTCGGCGAACCCGACCGGCCCGATCCACATCGGCGGCGTCCGCTGGGCCGCCGTCGGCGACTCGCTGGCCCGGGTGCTGAAGGCGACCGGCGCCGAGGTGTCGACCGAGTACTACCTGAACGACGCCGGCGTGCAGATCACCAAGTTCGCCAAGTCGCTCAAGGCGTCCGCCAACGGGCAGCCCGTCCCCGAGGACGGCTACGTCGGCGAGTACATCGCGGACATCGCGAAGGCCGTCACCGAGGGCGTCCCCGGCGTGCTCGACCTGCCCGAGGACGAGCAGCTCCAGGTGTTCCGCACCGAGGGCCTGAAGCTGATGGTCGCCGAGATCCAGCGGTCGATGGCCGAGTTCGGCGTGCACTTCGACACCTGGTTCTCCGAGCGGACGCTGCACGACTCCGGCGCCGTCGAGAAGGCCATCGAGCGGCTGCGCGAGCAGGGCCACGTCTTCGACCGGGAGGGCGCGATCTGGCTGCGCACCACCGACTTCGGCGACGACAAGGACCGCGTCCTGATCAAGGCCGACGGCGAGACCACCTACTTCGCCGCCGACGCCGCCTACTACCTGAGCAAGCGGGACCGCGGCGCGGAGGTCTCGGTCTACATGCTCGGCGCCGACCACCACGGCTACGTCAACCGCCTCAAGGCCATCGCGGCCTGCGCCGGCGACGACATGGACCGCAACATCGAGGTGATGATCGGCCAGTTCGTGAAGATGCTGCGCGACGGCAAGGAGGTCCGGCTCTCCAAGCGCGCGGGCAACATCATCACGATCGACGACGTGGTCGACTGGATCGGCGTGGACGCCGCCCGCTACATGCTGGTCCGGCAGTCCACCGACTCCACCATCACCATCGACATCGACGTGGTCACCAGCCAGACCGCCGAGAACCCGGTCTTCTACGTGCAGTACGCGCACGCCCGGATGAGCGCCGTCCAGCGCAACGCGGTGGAGAAGGGCATCACCCGCAGCGCGGACTTCAAGCCGGAGCTGCTGAGCTCCGAGTGGGAGAACGACCTGCTCGGCCAGCTCGGCGAGTTCCCGCGGGTGCTGGCCAAGGCCGGCGAGCTGCGCGAGCCGCACCACGTCGCCACCTACCTGGAGAAGCTGGCCCGGTCCTACCACCGCTTCTACGACAACTGCCAGATCCTGCCGAAGGGCGACGAGGAGGTCACCGACCTCACGCACGCCCGCCTCTGGCTGGCCGACGCCACGCGGACGACGCTGGCCAACGGCCTCGGCCTGCTGGGCGTCTCGGCGCCCGAGCGGATGTAAGCAGCACCACCCCCGAAGCGCGGCACAGCGGGGGGCGGCGACCGGTCGACGGAGACCGGTGGCCGCCCCTCGCCATAGGTGAAAGTTCCAGGCACACAATGAGTCGTTCCGCCCACCCCGCCGGCCCCCGTCACGGCGACGTGCTGCCCGAGGGCCACTACCAGGCCCCGCCGGCCGACCTGAACGCCCTCGACCCCAAGGTCTGGTCGCGCACCGTCGAGCGCGGCGCCGACGGCGTCGTCACCGTCGGCGGCGTCGACGTGCGCACCCTGGCGGCCGAGTTCGGCACCCCCGCGTACGTGATGGACGAGGCCGACTTCCGGGCCCGCGCCCGGGCCTGGCGGGACGCCTTCGGCGCCGGCGCCGACGTCTACTACGCGGGCAAGGCGTTCCTCTCCAAGGCCGTGGTGCGCTGGCTGCACGAGGAGGGCCTGAACGTCGACGTCTGCTCCTCCGGCGAGCTGCACGTGGCGCTGGCGGCCGGCATGCCGGGCGAGCGGATCGCGCTGCACGGCAACAACAAGTCGGTCGGCGAGCTGGAGCAGGCCGTGAAGGCCGGCGTCGGCCACATCGTGGTGGACTCCTTCCAGGAGATCGAGCGGCTGGCCGCCATCGCCGACGCGCAGGGCGTCCGGCAGCCGGTGCTGATCCGGATCACCGTCGGCGTCGAGGCGCACACCCACGAGTTCATCGCCACCGCGCACGAGGACCAGAAGTTCGGCCTCTCGCTCTCCGGCGGCCTGGCCGCCGAGGCGGTCCGCCGGGTGCTGGCCCGGCCGTCGCTGGAGCTGCGCGGCATCCACTCGCACATCGGCTCGCAGATCTTCGACTTCGCCGGCTTCGAGGTCGCCGCCCGCCGGGTGGTCGGCCTGCTCGCCGAGGTCCGCGACGAGCACGGCGTCGAGCTGCCGGAGATCGACCTGGGCGGCGGCCTGGGCATCGCCTACACCGCCGAGGACGACCCGCGCGAGCCCGCCGAGATCGCCGCCTCGCTCACCGACATCGTCCGACGCGAGTGCGCCGCCGCCGAGTTGACGCCCCCGCGGATCTCGGTCGAGCCCGGCCGGGCGATCGTCGGCCCGACCGCGTTCACGTTGTACGAGGTCGGCACCGTCAAGGCGCTGGAGGGCCTGCGCACCTACGTCAGCGTGGACGGCGGCATGTCCGACAACATCCGCACCGCGCTGTACGACGCCGAGTACTCGGTGGCGCTGGTCTCCCGCACCAGCGCGGCCGAGCCGATGCTGGCCCGGGTGGTCGGCAAGCACTGCGAGTCCGGCGACATCGTGGTCAAGGACGCCTTCCTGCCCGCCGACCTGGCCCCCGGCGACCTGATCGCGGTGCCCGCGACCGGCGCCTACTGCCGCTCGATGGCGAGCAACTACAACCACGCCCTGAAGCCCCCCGTGCTGGCCGTCGCCGACGGCGCCGCCCGGGTGATCGTCCGCCGGGAGACGGAGGAGGATCTCCTGCGGCTCGATATCGGCTGACGAAATTTTCGTCTCAGCACGTGGACCAGCCGTAGATCTGTGCGGAAAGTCCCGGAGACTGGTGGGGACAGACAAGCCCCCGGGTGCGACGGAGCAGCCCGACGGGGACCGAAGAATGCAGAGCGGAGTCGGATGATGCGTACGCGCCCGCTGAAGGTGGCGTTGCTGGGCTGTGGTGTGGTGGGCTCCGAGGTGGCGCGCATCATGACGACGACGGCCGACGACCTCGCCGCGCGCATCGGCGCCCCGGTCGAGCTCGCCGGCATCGCGGTCCGCCGGCCCGGGCGCCCGCGCCCCGGGGCCCCCGAGCACCTGCTCACCACCGACGCCGAGGCGCTGGTCGGCCGCGGCGACATCGACGTGGTGATCGAGGTGGTGGGCGGCATCGAGCCGTCCAAGTCGCTGATCCTGAAAGCCTTCGAGGGCGGCGCCTCGGTCGTCTCGGCCAACAAGGCGCTGCTCGCCAAGGACGGCGCCGAACTGCACGCCGCGGCCGCCGCGGCCGGCGTCGACCTGTACTACGAGGCCGCCGTCGCCGGGGCGATCCCGCTGCTGCGCCCGCTGCGCGAGTCGCTGGCCGGCGACAAGGTGAACCGGGTGCTGGGCATCGTCAACGGCACCACCAACTTCATCCTCGACAAGATGGACTCCACCGGCGCCGGGTACTCCGAGGCGCTGGAGGAGGCCACCGCGCTGGGCTACGCCGAGGCCGACCCGACCGCCGACGTGGAGGGCTTCGACGCCGCCGCCAAGGCCGCCATCCTGGCCGGGATCGCCTTCCACACCAAGGTCACCGCCGCGGACGTCTACCGCGAGGGCATCACCGAGGTCACCGCCGCCGACATCGCCTCCGCCCGCCAGATGGGCTGCGTGGTCAAGCTGCTGGCGATCTGCGAGCGGGCCGCCGACGGCGCCTCGGTCACCGCCCGGGTGCACCCGGCGATGATCCCGCTCAGCCACCCGCTGGCGTCCGTCCGGGAGGCGTACAACGCGGTCTTCGTCGAGGCCGAGGCGGCCGGCCGGCTGATGTTCTACGGCCCCGGCGCGGGCGGCGCCCCGACCGCCTCCGCGGTCCTCGGCGACCTGGTCGCGGTCTGCCGCAACAAGCTGAACGGCGCCACCGGCCCCGGCGACTCGGTCTACGCCCAGCTGCCCGCCAAGGCGATGGACCAGGTGGTCACCCGCTACCACGTCAGCCTCGACGTGGACGACCGCGCGGGCGTGCTCGCCCAGGTCGCCTCGGTCTTCGCCGAGCACGGCGTCTCCATCGACACCGTGCGCCAGCAGGGCCGCGACGGCGACGCCGCGCTCGTCGTGGTCACCCACCGCGCCACCGACGCCGCCCTGTCGGCGACGGTCGACAAGCTCCGCGCACTGGACAGCGTGCGCGACGTGGCCAGCATCATGCGGGTCGAAGGGGAATAGGAAAACCGGTATGAACGCCATTGCCGAAAGCACCGCCCGAGGCAGCCACACCCACCAGTGGCGCGGCCTCATCGAGGAGTACCGCGACCGCCTCCCGGTCTCCGACTCCACCCCCGTGGTGACCCTGCTGGAGGGCGGCACGCCGCTCGTCCCCGCCCAGGTGCTCTCCGAGCGCACCGGCTGCGACGTCTACCTCAAGGTCGAGGGCGCCAACCCGACCGGCTCCTTCAAGGACCGCGGGATGACGATGGCCATCTCCAAGGCCAAGGAGGACGGCGCGCAGGCCGTCATCTGCGCGTCCACCGGCAACACCTCGGCCTCCGCCGCCGCCTACGCGGTGCGGGCCGGGATGGTCTCCGCCGTGCTCGTCCCGCAGGGCAAGATCGCCCTCGGCAAGATGGGCCAGGCGCTGGTGCACGGCGCCAAGATCCTGCAGGTCGACGGCAACTTCGACGACTGCCTGACGCTGGCCCGCGAGCTCTCCGAGAAGTACCCGGTGGCGCTGGTCAACTCGGTCAACCCGGTCCGCATCGAGGGCCAGAAGACCGCCGCCTTCGAGATCGTCGACATGCTCGGCGACGCCCCCGACCTGCACGTCCTGCCGGTCGGCAACGCGGGCAACATCACCGCCTACTGGAAGGGCTACCGCGAGTACGCGGCGGACGGCCTGGCCACCCGCACCCCCCGGATGTGGGGCTTCCAGGCGTCCGGCTCGGCCCCGATCGTGGACGGCGCGCCGGTGCTCAAGCCGCAGACCATCGCCACCGCGATCCGGATCGGCAACCCGGCCTCCTGGGACTACGCGCTGGCCGCCCGGGACGAGTCCGGCGGCCTGATCGACAAGGTGACGGACCGTCAGATCCTGGCCGCCTACCGCCTGTTGGCCGCGCAGGAGGGCGTCTTCGTGGAGCCCGCCTCCGCCGCCTCGGTGGCCGGCCTGCTGGCCAAGGCCGAGGCCGGCCTGGTCGACCCCGGCCAGCGGATCGTCTGCACCGTCACCGGCAACGGCCTCAAGGACCCGGACTGGGCGGTGGCCGGCGCGCCGCAGCCGCAGGTCGTCCCGATCGACCCGGAGGCGGCCGCCCGCCGCCTCGGGCTGCTCGACTGACGGCGCCGGACCCGGCGTCACCCCGGCGAGCGGCCGGCCCACTCCGGGCCGGCCGCTCGCCGCCGTTTTCCGGTCAGCCGGGCGTCGCTTTTCCGCTGCCCGGGGCAACACGGAAGATCCGAGCCGGGCGGGGTGTACCACTCCGGAACCTCTCTTCGATAGGCTGGACCCCGGCGGGTCGCGCCGTGCCGCGCGCCCCCCTCTCCGAGCACCCCGCCGGCAGTACCGCCACCAGGCCCCGTCGTCCGGATCGCCCGGGCCTGAACTCCCCCCACCCTTCAGGAGTGTGTCCACCGCATGGCCGGTCCCGCGTTCCGCGCCGCCGCCGTCCGGGTCCGCGTCCCCGCGACCAGCGCCAACCTCGGACCCGGCTTCGACGCCTTCGGCCTCGCCCTGGGGCTCTACGACGACGTGGTGGTCCGGGTCGCCGACTCCGGCCTGACCGTGGACATCGCCGGCGAGGGCGCCGAGAACCTCGCCCGCGACGAGCGCCACCTGGTGGTCCGCTCGATGCGCGCCGCCTTCGACCGGCTCGGCGGCCAGCCGCGCGGCCTCGAAGTGGTCTGCGCCAACCGGATACCGCACGGCCGCGGCCTGGGCTCCTCGTCCGCCGCGATCTGCGCCGGCATCGTCGCCGCCCGCGCCGTCACCATCGGCGGCGCCTCCGCGCTCGGCGACGACGCGCTGCTCGCCCTCGCCTCCGAGCTGGAGGGCCACCCGGACAACGTCGCGGCCTGTCTGCGCGGCAACTTCACGGTGGCCTGGACCGAGGACGGCGGGGCCCGCACCGTCACGCTCGACCCCTCCGACCGGGTCGTGCCGGTCGTGTTCATCCCCTCCACCGAGGTGCTCACCGAGGCCGCCCGCGGCCTGCTGCCCAAGACCGTGCCGCTGGCCGACGCCGCGCTCAACGCGGGCCGCGCCGCCCTGCTGGTCGAGGCGCTGACCCGCCGCCCCGAGCTGCTGCTCGCCGCCACCGAGGACCGCCTGCACCAGGACTACCGGGCCTCCGCGATGCCGGACAGCGCCGCGCTGGTCGCCGCCCTGCGCTCGGAGGGCGTGCCCGCCGTCATCTCGGGTGCCGGACCGACCGTGCTCGCGCTCACCGACGAGGCCAGTGCGGTGAAGGTCCTCAACTTCGCCGGGGCGCAGTTCGCGGCGCACCGGCTGGAGCTGGACCGCACCGGCGCCACCGTCCTGCCGCTCGACATGTGAGACGGACACGATTGACAACCAAAGGGCTGGGGAATGTGTCAGGGGGTAGGTAGTGTTAACCTCATTGCTGCACCAGATGCCCTCCGGGCGCCGGTGCGACGCATCCCGATCCCGTTCCCCCGTCCGCACGGGGGCCGGAAGCTCGGGAGCACGATTCTCCGGGAGCTCGCCACACCGCGTACGCAGCCTGCCTGCGCAAGTGGGGCCCATCCCGAAGCCGTGACGGTACCGGACTCCCACCCCCAGCCTCCGCACTGAGGCCAGGCCCGGGTGGGGCCCGCAGCCGCCGTGCGACGGGGGCCCGGGCATCGACAGGCGCAGCGAGGTCGGCACCAGAACCGGCCGTCCGCGCCGCTTCGCACCACAGTGCACCGCACTTCGCAGCTCCCCGGAAGGACCAGCCTTCCGCGGGAATCCAGCCCCTGACCAGCGCGAAGAGACGCTGGACAGGACAGCACAACCGGTCGCCGTGCCAGACAGGCCGACGTCCGCTCCAGGGAAGGACCCTTAGTGAGCGACACCACCGATCTGATGGGCGCGCGCCCGGACGCCGAGGCGTCGGACGCGGCAGCCCCTGCGGCTCCGGCGCGACGCCGTCGTACCGCCGCCGCCGGCCTGGACGGCCTGGTGCTGACCGAGCTCCAGAAGCTCGCCTCGTCCCTCGGGATCAGCGGTACCGGGCGGCTGCGCAAGAGCCAGCTGATCGAGGCCATCAAGGAGAAGAGCGGCGGCGACCCGCTGCTCGCGGGGGCCCCGGCCGCCGCTCCGGCCGCCAAGAAGGCCACCAAGGCCGCCGCCCCCGCCGCCGAGGCCGCCGAGACCGCTCCGGCCGCTCCGGCCGCGGAGAAGCAGCCGGCCCGCCGCACCCGCGCCACCGCCGTCACCGGCGAGCCGCAGGCGCAGATCGAGATCCCGGTGCAGGCCGCCGCCGAGACCGCGGCCGCCACCGCCCGGGCCGAGCGCCCGCGCCGCCGGGCCACCGCCGCGGCCGGCGCCCCGACCGCCGAGGTCGCGGCCACCGCCACCGCCACCGAGCAGGCCCCCGCCGAGGCCAAGGCCGAGGCCCAGCGCCCGGCCGCCGCCGAGGGCGAGGCCCGCCCCGAGCGCCGCGAGCGCCGGGACCGCCGCGAGCGCGGCGAGCGCCCCGAGGCCCCCGCGGCCGAGGCCGACGGCGAGATCCGCGAGTCCCGCCGGGACCGCCGCAACCGCCGCGAGCGCGACCGCACCGACCGCCAGCAGGGCGGCGAGCGCCAGCAGCAGGACGGCGGCCAGGGCCGCCAGCAGCAGAACCAGCAGCAGGGCGGCGGCCAGCAGCAGGGCGGCGGCAACGCCCACCAGCAGCAGGGCGGTTACGAGGACGACGAGTTCGGCGGCCGCGGTGGCCGTCGCGGCCGCTACCGCGACCGCCGCGGCCGTCGCCGCGAGGGCGGCTTCGAGGGCCAGGGCGGCCCCGAGGTCCCGCTGAGCGACGACGACGTCCTGATCCCCGTCGCGGGCATCCTGGACATCCTCGACAACTACGCCTTCGTCCGGACCTCGGGCTACCTGCCCGGCCAGAACGACGTCTACGTCTCGCTGGCCCAGGTCCGCAAGCACGGCCTGCGCAAGGGCGACGCCATCACCGGCGCGGTCCGCCAGCCGAAGGACGGCGAGCGCCGCGAGAAGTTCAACGCCATGGTGCGGCTGGACTCCGTCAACGGCATGGACCCGGACAGCGGCCGCGGCCGCCCCGAGTTCGGCAAGCTGACCCCGCTGTACCCGCAGGAGCGCCTGCGCCTGGAGACCGACCCGGGCGTGCTGACCACCCGGATCATCGACCTGGTGTCGCCGATCGGCAAGGGCCAGCGCGGTCTGATCGTGGCCCCGCCGAAGACCGGCAAGACCATGATCATGCAGGCGATCGCCAACGCGATCACCCACAACAACCCCGAGTGCCACCTGATGGTCGTCCTGGTCGACGAGCGTCCGGAAGAGGTCACCGACATGCAGCGGTCGGTGAAGGGCGAGGTCATCTCCTCGACCTTCGACCGCCCGGCCGAGGACCACACCACCGTCGCCGAGCTCGCCATCGAGCGCGCCAAGCGCCTGGTGGAGCTGGGCCACGACGTGGTGATCCTGCTCGACTCGATCACCCGCCTGGGCCGCGCCTACAACCTGGCCGCGCCCGCCTCCGGCCGCATCCTGTCCGGCGGTGTCGACTCGACCGCGCTGTACCCGCCGAAGAAGTTCTTCGGCGCCGCGCGCAACATCGAGAACGGCGGCTCGCTGACCATCCTCGCCACCGCGCTGGTCGACACCGGCTCCCGGATGGACGAGGTGATCTTCGAGGAGTTCAAGGGCACCGGCAACATGGAGCTCAAGCTCGACCGGAAGCTCTCGGACAAGCGCATCTTCCCCTCCGTCGACGTGGACGCCTCCGGCACCCGCAAGGAGGAGATCCTGCTCGGCCACGAGGAGCTCGCCATCACCTGGAAGCTCCGCCGGGTCCTGCACGCCCTGGACTCGCAGCAGGCGATCGAGCTGCTGCTGGACAAGATGAAGCAGACCAAGTCGAACGCCGAGTTCCTGATGCAGATCGCCAAGAACACCCCCGGCTCGGGCGACTGAGACCGGTAGCGCCACCCGAGGACCCCGTACCGCCGCGAGGCGGTGCGGGGTCCTCCGCTTTCCCGGCCCGGGCTCCCGGCCCCGCTTTCCCGGCCCCGGGCCGGAAACCGATCACGGTCCGGGCAGGTCACTTATGCTCGAAAGGTCGGGTTCAGGGCGAGAAGAGGCGATATGGGCGAGAAGACCGGGCGCCGCACCCCCCGCCGCCGCGGGCTGCGGATCGCGCTGTTCACGCTGGCCGGCCTCGTCCTGGTCGGCGCCGGACTGGGCGGCGTCGCCTACTGGAAGCTGAACGGGAACATCCACAGCGTCGACATCTCCGGGCAGCTCGGCACCGCCCGGCCACCCGCCTCCACCGGCGGCGCGTTCAACGTGCTGGTGCTGGGCTCCGACTCGCGCTCCGGCGCCAACGGGAGCCTGGCGGGCGGCGACACCGGCGACACCGCCCGCTCCGACACCGCGATGGTGGTGCACGTCAACCAGGCCCACACCGCCGCCTCGGTGGTCTCGATACCGCGCGACACCCTGGTGTCCCGGCCGGCCTGCACCGCCCCCGACGGCAAGCCGGTCGCCGCCGCCCGCAGCGCGATGTTCAACTCCGCGTACGAGGTCGGCGGCCCGGTCTGCGCGGTGAAGACCGCCGAGCAGCTCACCGGGATGCGGATGGACCACTTCGTCGAGGTGGACTTCGCCGGGTTCGCCGCGCTGGTCGACGCGATCGGCGGGGTGGACGTCACCACCACGGTGCCGATCGACGACCAGGACAGCGGGCTGCGCCTCGACGCCGGCACCCACCACCTGGGCGGCGAGCAGGCGCTGGCCTTCGTCCGGACCAGGCACGGCGTCGGCGACGGCAGCGACCTGGGCCGGATCGAGCTGCAGAAGGAGATGGTCAAGGCCATGCTCGGGCAGGTCGGCTCGCTCGGCCTCTCCTCCAACCCGGTCGCGATGTGGCAGCTCGGCGACCGGCTCACCAGCGCGCTCACCACCGACTCCGACCTGGCCTCGGTCGGCTCGCTGGTCGGCATGGCGCAGACCCTGAAGAAGATCGGGCCCGAGCAGCTCACCATGGTCACCCTGCCGGTGGCGTACGCGGCCAGCGACCCCAACCGGGTCGTCCCGAAGACCCCGGACGCCCCGCAGCTGTGGGCCGCGCTGCGCACCGACGGGGCGGTGCCGGCCTCGGTGCTGCGGGAGCAGCCGGCCAATCCGGCCCAGGCGTCCCCGTCCGCGCAGGCGTCCCCGTCGGCCCGGGCGACCTCGGTGCGTGGGGGAGCGGAATAGTCGGATCCGCCTCCCGGTTTGGGAAGAAGCGGGCAGTGCTGGCACACTGGTCCGTCGGTCCCGGTTCACGAGCGGCTGTCCAGCCCGCCGACCCGGTGCCCTCCCGAACAGCTAGGAGAATCCCTTGAAGTCCAACGTTCACCCGGACTACGTGCTCACCAAGGTCACCTGCACCTGTGGCAACGAGTTCACCACTCGCTCGACCGAGACCAGCGGCGAGATCCGCGCCGAGGTCTGCTCGAACTGCCACCCGTTCTACACCGGCAAGCAGAAGATCCTCGACACCGGTGGCCGCGTGGCCCGCTTCGAGGCGCGCTTCGGCAAGAAGCTCTCCGGCGGCAAGGCCTAGCGCTTCCACGGCGCCGGTCTCGGACGCTCCCGTGCTCTGCACGGGGCGTCCGGGCCGGCGCCGTTCGCGTCCCCCGCTTTTCGCACGTTCCCCCCGGCACACTCACGGAAGTAGGACCGACCGATGTTCGAGGCAGTCGAAGAGCTCCTCGTCGAGCACGCCGACCTCGAAAAGAGGCTGGCCGACCCGTCGGTGCACGCCGACCAGGCGAACGCCCGCAAGCTGGCCAAGCGCTACGCCGAGCTGACCCCGATCACCCGGACGTACCTGGCCTGGCGGCAGGCCGGCGAGGACATCGTCGCCGCGCGCGAACTCGCCACCGAGGACCCGGACTTCATCGCCGAGGCGAAGGCGTCCGAGGCCCGCCAGGACGAGCTGACCGAGGAGCTGCGGCTGCTGCTGGTGCCGCGCGACCCCAACGACGACAAGGACGTCATCCTGGAGGTCAAGGCGGGCGAGGGCGGCGAGGAGTCCGCGCTGTTCGCCGGCGACCTGCTGCGGATGTACCTGCGCTACGCGGAGCGGGTCGGCTGGAAGACCGAGCTGATCGACGCCAACGAGTCCGACCTCGGCGGCTACAAGGACGTCTCGGTGGCGGTGAAGACCCGCGGCAGCGCGGAGCCCGGCCAGGGCGTCTGGGCGCGGCTGAAGTACGAGGGCGGCGTGCACCGGGTGCAGCGGGTGCCCGCGACCGAGTCGCAGGGCCGGATCCACACCTCCGCCGCGGGCGTGCTGGTCACCCCCGAGGCCGAGGAGGTCGAGGTCGAGATCCACGCCAACGACCTGCGGATCGACGTCTACCGCTCGTCCGGCCCCGGCGGCCAGTCGGTGAACACCACCGACTCCGCGGTCCGGATCACCCACCTGCCGACCGGTATCGTGGCGTCCTGCCAGAACGAGAAGAGCCAGCTGCAGAACAAGGAGCAGGCGATGCGCATCCTGCGTTCGCGGCTGCTGGCCGCCGCGCAGGAGGAGGCCGAGCGGGAGGCGTCCGACGCCCGCCGCAGCCAGGTGCGCACCGTGGACCGCTCCGAGCGGATCCGGACGTACAACTTCCCGGAGAACCGGATCTCCGACCACCGCACCGGGTTCAAGTCGTACAACCTGGACCAGGTGCTGGACGGCGACCTCAACGCCGTGATCCAGTCCTGCGTGGACGCCGACGCCGCGGCCAAGCTGGCCGCCGCCCAGGAGAACTGAGCCTAAGGGGCCCGAGGGATGAACCTGCTGCTCGCCGAGGTGGCCCAGGCCACCCAGCGCCTGGCCGCGGCCGGCGTGCCCTCGCCGCGCTTCGACGCGGAGGAGCTGGCGGCGCACGTCCACGGCGTGAAGCGCAGCCAGCTGCACACCGTGCCGGACGGCGACTTCGACGCCCGGTACTGGGAGGCGGTCTCCCGCCGCGAGCAGCGCGAGCCGCTCCAGCACATCACCGGGCGCGCGTTCTTCCGCTACCTCGAACTGGAGGTCGGCCCCGGGGTGTTCGTCCCCCGGCCGGAGACCGAGTCGGTGGTCGAGTGGGCGATAGACGCGGTCCGCGCGATGGACGTGGCCGAACCGCTGGTCGTCGACCTGTGCACCGGCTCCGGGGCGATCGCGCTGGCCCTCGCCCAGGAACTGCCCCGCTCCACCGTGCACGCCTTCGAACTCGACGAGGGCGCCCTCGCCTACACCCGCCGCAACGTCGAGGCCAGCCCCGACCGGGCCCGGGTCCACCTGCACCAGGGCGACGCCACCCAGGCCTTCGCCGACGACCGCGGCTGGGACGGCCGGTTCGACCTGGTGATCAGCAACCCGCCGTACATCCCGCTCACCGAGTGGGAGTACGTCGCGCCCGAGGCCCGCGACCACGACCCGCAGATGTCGCTGTTCTCCGGCGAGGACGGCCTGGACACCATCCGCGGCATCGAACGGGTCGCCGCCCGGCTGCTGCGGCCCGGCGGCGCGGTGGTGATCGAGCACGCGGACACCCAGGGCGGGCAGGTCCCGTGGATCTTCCGCGAGGAGGGCGGCTGGACGGATGCGGCCGACCACCGGGACCTGAACAACCGGCCCCGCTTCACAACAGCCCGGAGGGCGTCGTTGTGAACATCGGGCACAGCACGACGGCCCGGAGGGCGTCGTTGTGAACAGGGCGTCGCGCTGAGGCGCCGGGCGCCCGTCGTAGCACCGAACACCTGCCGCACCGTCGGCACCTGCAGTACCACTGACACCACCGGAAGGGGATTGCTCCGATGAGCCGCCGATACGACTGCTCCGACGCCCAGGACCGCGCGAGCGGGCTGCGTGAGGCCGCCTCGGCGATCCGCCGCGGGGAGCTGGTGGTCGTCCCGACCGACACCGTCTACGGCCTCGCGGCGGACGCCTTCTCGGCGGAGGCGGTCGCCGGGCTGCTGGCGGCCAAGGGCCGGGGCCGGAACATGCCCTCGCCGGTGCTGGTCGGCTCGCCGACCACGCTGCACGGGCTGGTCACCGACTTCTCCGAGCAGGCCTGGGAGCTGGTGGACGCGTTCTGGCCGGGCGGCCTGACCCTGGTGGCCCGCCACCAGCCGTCGCTGCGCTGGGACCTGGGCGAGACCCGGGGCACCGTCGCGGTCCGGATGCCGCTGCACCCGGTCGTGCTGGAGCTGCTGAACGCCACCGGCCCGCTGGCCGTCTCCTCCGGCAACAAGACCGGCGGGCCGTCGCCGTCGACCTGCGACGAGGCCGAGGCCCAGCTCGGCGACGCGGTGTCGATCTACCTGGACGGCGGGACGGCCGACTACGGCACGCCCTCGACCATCGTCGACGTCACCGGCAAGGTGCCGGTGGTGCTGCGGGCGGGCGCGATCAGCGTCGAGCAGCTGAGGGAGGTCGTTCCGGACGTGGAGGCCGGCAGTTGACCGCCGCTGCCGCCCCGTCGTACGGAGCGGGGAGCGGCCTGGCACCCTTCGCGGAGCCGGGGCCGCTCCCGCTGGACACCTTCCGCATCCTGTTCGTCTGCACCGGCAACATCTGCCGCTCCCCGATCGCCGAGCGGCTGGCCCGGCTGGAGCTGGACGCCCGGCTGGGCGTGCGGACCGGCCGCCGGATCGTGGTGGAGAGCGCCGGCACCTGGGGCCACGAGGGCGCCCCGATGGAGGCGCACGCGGCGACCGTGCTCGGCGAGTACGGCGCGGACAGCGCCGGCTTCGCGGGCCGGGAGCTGCTGGACGAGCACGTGATCGACGCCGACCTGGTGCTGACCGCGACCCTGGACCACCGGGCGCAGGTCATCTCGATGGGCCACTCGGCGGGCCTGCGCACGTTCACCATCAAGGAGTTCACCCGTCTGGTGCAAAGGGTCGACCCGCGCACCCTGCCGGACCCCAGGGAGGGCGCTCGGCTGACCGAGCGCGCCCGCGCGCTGGTCCGCTCGGCCGCCGCCCTGCGGGGCTGGCTGCTGGCCTCGGCGCCCGAGTTCGACGAGCTGAGGGACCCGTACGGGGCGCCGATCGGGATGTTCCGCAACTGCGGCGAGGAGATATTCGACGCGCTGGACCCGGTGGTGACCGCACTGACGGGTGTGGCCCGCTGAGTTGAGCGCCCTCCACTAAAGTTTCCGTGGGGAATTTGTGAAGGCTGCGTGCGCAGGCCGTGGCGGCAACCGGAAAGGCCCAAGCCCGCGCGCGCGGGCGGGCCGGGCGGAGGGGGCCGACCTACGCTGGAGGGAATCCGCCCGCACCGCAGCCTGGAGCGCACCATGACGGTCGCCGACGCCCCATCCGTCTCCTGGGAGGCCGCCGAGGCCCTGCGCGCGGCGGACCCGCTGATCGCCGACCTGCTCGCCGCCGAGGCCGAACGCCGGGCCGACAGCCTGCAACTGCTCGCCGGGGAGAGCCTGGCCACCCCCGCCGTGCTGGCCGCGCTGGCCGGACCGCTGGCCGACAAGTACGCCGACGGCTACCCGGGCCACCGGCACCACACCGGCTGCGCCCCGGCCGACACCGTGGAGCTGCTGGCGATCGACCGGGCCCGCGAACTCTTCGCCGCCCCGCACGCCAACGTCCAGCCCCGGTCCGGGACTTCGGCGATGCTGGCGGCCTACGCGGCGCTGCTGCGGCCGGGCGACGCGGTGCTCGCGATGTCGCTGGAGCACGGCGGCCACCTGAGCGCCGGCTCGCGGGCCAACTTCTCCGGCCGCTGGTTCCGCTTCCACGGCTACGGGGTGCGCGCCGACGACGGCCGGATCGACCTCGACGAAGTCCGCGCGCTGGCCCGCGAGCACCGCCCGAAGGCGATCGTCGCGGGCGGCACCTCCTACCCGCGGCACGTCGACTGGGCGGCCTTCCGGGAGATCGCCGACGAGGTGGACGCCTACCTGATCGCCGCCGCCGGCCAGACCGCCGGACTGGTCGCGGCCGGCGCCGCGCCCTCCCCGGTGCCGTACGCCGACGTCACCGTCGCCACCACCCACAAACTGCTGCGCGGCCCGCGCGGCGGCCTGCTGCTGTGCACCGCCGAGCTCGCCGACCGGATCGACCGGGCGGTGTTCCCGTTCAGCCAGGGCGGCGCCGCCATGCACGAGGTGGCCGCCAAGGCCGTCGCGCTGGCCCAGGCCGCCACCCCCGCGCACACCGGCTACGTCCGCCGGGCGGTGGCCGGCGCCCGGGCCTTGGCCGCCGCGCTGGCCGCGGCCGGGGCGCCGCCGCTCACCGGCGGCACCGACACCCACCTGGTGACGGCCTCGGTCGCCCCGCTCGGTCTGACCGGCGTGGAGGCCGAGCGCCGCTGCGCCGCCGCCGGGCTGATGCTCGGCCGGTGCGCCGTGCCGTACGACCCGGCGCCGCCCACCGAGACCTCCGGGATCCGGCTGGGCACCGGCACCTGCGCCGCCCAGGGAATGGGCGAGGCCGAGCTCGGCGAGGTCGGCGAGCTGCTCGGACGGGCGCTCGCCGGCGGCGCGGCCGAGCCGGTCCGGGCCCGGACGCGCGAGCTGGCCCGGGCGTTCGCCGGGCGCCCCTGAGCCGTCGCCGGGGCGCCCGGCGGTCGTCCGGGAGAACCGCGATGCGGGGGCTCGGCGTCGGAGTCAATAAGGTGTGCTCCGTGGCGACGCACCTCGAACCCCGAACCAGCGCGGGAGTACCCTGCGTACTCGTCCGTCCGAGCGCGACCCTGGAGGCCGGTGGTGCGTGAGTATCTGCTGGTCATGTTCGTCTCGGCGGCGGTGACCTACCTGCTGGTCAGCCCGGTGCGGAAGTTCGCGATCGCGGCCGGGGCGATGCCCGCCGTCCGGGCCCGCGACGTGCACCGCGAGCCCACCCCGCGGCTCGGCGGCATCGCGATGTTCGGCGGCCTGCTGGCCGGTCTGCTCGCGGCCTCCCAACTCTCCGGCCTGGGGCGGATGTTCGTGCAGAGCGCGGACATCAAGGCGCTGCTCTCCGGGGCCGGGATCATGTTCGTGCTGGGCGTCCTGGACGACAAGTGGGGCGTGGACGCGCTGGTGAAGCTCGGCGGCCAGATGATCGCCGCCGGCGTGATGGTCTGGCAGGGCATCACGGTGATCGCGATCCCGGTGCCCGGCTACGGCTCCGTCCCGGTCACGCCGACCCAGGGCATGCTGATCTCGGTCGTGCTGGTCGTCGTCATGGTCAACGCGGTCAACTTCATCGACGGCCTGGACGGCCTGGCCGCCGGCATGGTCTGCATCGCCGCGATGGCCTTCTTCCTCTACTCGTACCGGCTCTGGCTCGGCTACGGGATCAACGACGCCGCGCCCGCCGCGCTGTTCACCGCCGTGCTGATCGGCATGTGCCTGGGCTTCCTGCCGCACAACCTGCACCCGGCGCGGATCTTCATGGGCGACTCCGGCTCGATGATGCTCGGCCTGATGCTGGCCGTCGCCGCGATCTCCATCACCGGCCGGGTGGACCCCGACCTGATCGTCGAGCAGGTCGGCTCGAAGACCACCGCCGTGCACGCCCTGGTGCCGATCTACATCCCGCTGATCCTGCCGCTGACCGTGATCGCGCTGCCGCTGGCCGACCTGCTGCTGGCCGTGGTGCGCCGCACCTGGGCGGGCAAGTCGCCGTTCGCGGCGGACAAGCAGCACCTGCACCACCGGCTGCTGGAGGTCGGGCACTCGCACAGCCGGGCCGTGCTGATCATGTACTTCTGGGCCGCGCTGATCGCCTTCGGCACCGTCGCGGTGTCGGTCACCCACACCGGCCGCACCGTGGTGCTGGCGATGGCGGGCCTGTGCCTGCTCGGCCTGGCGGTGCTGCTGATGCCGCAGTTCCGGCCGCGCGCGCCCAAGGCCGTCCAGTCCTTCGTCCCGCCGCGCTACCGGGACGGCGAGGCCGGGGCCGAGCCGCTCGCCGGGGAGGTCGGGGAGGAGCCCGCGATGGCCGAGCTCTCGGCCGAGGACCAGGCCCTGCTGGGGCGGATGGGGACGGGCGCGACGGCGGTCGGGCCGCGCGGCGAGCAGCGTTCCTGACGGAGGGTCAACTCGCGCTGGGCCGTTCGGCGGCACCCGTTCGGCGGCACTCTTCAGCCCGGCGTGTGACAGGTACCACACGTTCATGGTAAAGCTCTCATCAAATAGTTTGTGATACCGTTCACGAGTACCGAGAACGCGCCGAAAGACCTGACAGGTGGAGGACTTCCGTCCCTGGTCGGTCTCCCTCGACGGGTCCAGTCGTTCAGGCTGACCGCCCGCGGCGAGGTCCTCGCACCCCCGTGTGTCTCTGCCCCCCCGTTTCCGACATGCCGCCGGAGTTGCCGACATGCCGTCCCACGACGCCCGGATCCTCCGTGGCGCCGCAATCCCCACCGCGGTCGCCGGAGTGGTCGCCATGGCGATCTCACTCGTCGCCGCCGGCGGGAAGGGGCTGCTCGGCGCCCTGATCGCGACCGTCGTCGTGATCGCCTTCTTCGGCGCCGGCCAGATCGCGCTCGACCGGTTCAGCCGGAACAACCCGCAGATGCTGATGCCGATCGCGATGCTGGTCTACACCACGCAGATCCTGCTGGTGGGCGTCCTGCTCGCGGTCGCCAAACACCTCGACTTCTTCGACCACAAGGTCTTCGGCTTCACCCTGCTCGGCCTGGTGATCGTCTGGATGGGCTTCCAGGTCCGGGGCTGGCTCAAGGCCAAGACCTTCTACGTGGAACCCGACGGCAAGCCGAAATCAGGGCGTCAACCGTGAGCGGGGCATACCGTCCCCCTCGCGAGGGGGGCGGTGTTTATGCCCTCCTGACGGACTGCTATCGTCCGTCCCAACGGCGGAGTACGGGAAGCGGCCAGGTCCCTCCGAGAATCGGACGGATCGCCCCCCGGCTCCACGAAGCTTTCGAAGATCCCGCGGTGGGGATATGCGCCGCGCCGGGTCAGCGAGAAATCCAACTAGTTCCAGTGCCGCACCGTGGCCGCCGGCCACGCCGACACACCGAGGTTGCCGTAACCATGCGTCAGAACGAAGGAGTCTGTGGTGGGTGCTGACGTCCAGCTCGCCTCCGAGGCCGGTTGCCACCTGAACTCCGGCTGCGGCTTCCCGGCCCCCGGCCTGAACGAGTTCGACTTCAAGCCGATCTTCACGGTCGGCGGGGTCGACTTCACCAAGCCGATGCTGCTGTCGATCATCTGTGCGCTGCTGGTGGTCGCTTTCTTCTGGGCCGCGTTCGCCAAGCCGAAGCTGCTCCCGGGCAAGCTCCAGCTGGTCGGCGAGATCGGGTACGACTTCGTCAAGCGGAGCATCGTGCTGGAGACCATCGGCAAAAAGGGCGAGAAGTACGTCCCGATGCTGGTCTCGATGTTCTTCTTCGTGTGGATCATGAACATCATGTCCATCATCCCGTTCGCCCAGTTCCCGGTGATGTCGCGCATCGCGTTCCCGGTCGGGCTCGCGGCGATCGTGTGGATCACCTACATGACCCTCACCTTCAAGAAGCACGGCTTCGTCGGCGGTCTGAAGAACCTCTGCTGGCCGTCGGGCATTCCCGGCTGGGTCATGTTCATCCTGGTGCCCATCGAGTTCTTCTCGAACATCTTCGTGCGTCCCTTCACCCTCGCGGTGCGAGCCTTCGCCAACATGTTCGCCGGCCACCTGCTGATCGTCGTCTTCTCGGTCGCCTCCTGGTACCTGCTCAGCCCCAGCATCGGCGCCCTGTACGGCTCGGTGTCCTTCGTGGTGGCGGTCGGCCTGACCGGCTTCGAGCTGCTGGTGCAGTTCCTGCAGGCGTACATCTTCGTGATGCTCGCCAGCAGCTACATCGCCGGCGCCCTGGAAGAGGCGCACTGATCCCCGCGGCCCCGGCCGCGCCCATGAACTCCCGGTGGCCAACACCCACCGGTATCCCATCCCCGCAAAGGATTAGCTGAGATGTCCGCTCTCGCTGAGGTTTCCGGTTCCGTCGCTTCCATCGGCTACGGCCTCGCCGCCATCGGCCCCGGCATCGGCGTCGGTCTGATCTTCGGTAACGGCGTGCAGGCGATGGCCCGTCAGCCCGAGGCTGCCGGCCTGATCCGCTCGAACATGTTCATCGGCTTCGCCCTGACCGAGGCCCTCGCCCTGATCGGCATCGTCATGCCGTTCGTCTACGGCCAGTGAGTCTGTCTCACCAGTAGTCACTTCCGACGAAAGGTTCTGATATGACCCCCGAGGTCTTCCTCGCGTCGGAGGAGAAGATGAACCCTCTCCTCCCCGCGTGGCCCGAGGTCATCATCGGCCTGCTCTGCTTCTTCATCGTCTTCGGCCTCCTCGGCAAGAAGCTCCTCCCCAGCATCGAGAAGGTGCTGGGGGAGCGCCGTGACGCCATCGAGGGCGGCATGAAGCGCGCGGAAACCGCTCAGGCCGAGGCCCAGGCCCTGCTGGAGCAGTACCGCGCCGAGCTCGCCGAGGCGCGTCACGAGGCCGCTCGGATCACCGAGCACGCCCGTGAGCAGGGCGCTGCCCTGATCAACGAGATGCGCGAGGAGGGCCAGCGCCAGCGCGAGGCCATCGTCGCGGCCGGCCACGCCCAGATCGAGGCCGACAAGAAGCAGGCGACCGCCGTCCTGCGCCAGGACGTCGGCTCGCTGGCCTCCCAGCTGGCCTCCCGCATCGTCGGTGAGTCGCTGGAGGACCACGCCCGCCAGAGCGGTGTCATCGACCGCTTCCTGGACGAGCTGGAGTCCAAGGCCGCCGCTGCCCAGGGTGCGTCCAAGTGATCGGCGCGAGCCGTGAGGCACTCGCCGCCGGCCGCGAGAACCTCGAGAGCCTGACCGACAACACCTCGGTGGACTCGGCCAAGCTCGCCGAGGAGCTCGCTGCCGTCACCGCGCTGCTGGACCGCGAGGTCTCGCTGCGCCGCGTCCTGACCGACCCCGCGCGGTCCGGTCAGGACAAGGCCCGGCTGGTCTCCTCGCTGCTGAACGGCCAGGTCTCCGGCGAGGCCGTGGACCTGGTCTCCGGCCTGGTCCGCTCGCGCTGGTCCGGGTCGCGCGACCTGGCCGACGCGGTCGAGCAGCTGGCCGCGTACGCCGAGGTCATCGCCGCCGACAAGGCGGGCTCGCTGGACGACGTCGAGGACGAGCTGTTCCGGTTCGGCCGGGTGGTGGCGGGCTCGCACGAGCTGCGCGCCGCGCTGACCGAGCCGAAGGCCGACGCCGCCGCCAAGGCCGCGCTGGTCCGCAAGCTCCTCGGCGGCCGCGCCAACGCCGGCACCGTCCGGCTGGTCGCCAACCTGGTCACCAACCCGCGTGGTCGTAGCCTGGAGGGTGGCCTGGAGTCCTACTCCAAGCTCGCCGCCTCCCGGCGGGGCCGCGTGGTGGCCAAGGTCACCAGCGCGATTCCGCTGTCGGACGTCCAGAAGCAGCGCCTCGCCGCCGCCCTGGCCGGTCTGCACGGCCGCCAGGTGCACCTGAACATCGACGTGGACCCCGAGGTCCAGGGCGGTGTCCGGGTCGAGATCGGCGACGAGATCATCGACGGCACCGTCGCGAGCCGCCTCGAAGGCGCTCGCCAGGGCCTCGAAGGCTGAGCACCAGCACTATCCGACCCTCGGTCGGGCGTCGGTCCACACCAGGTGGGCCGGCAAAACGTACGGCCGGTTCACCCGACCCGGCCGAGAGTCGAGCACTTGCGGCCCTCAATGGCGGGCCGAGGATCGCAAACTAGGAGAGCAGGGAAGCCTGATGGCGGAGCTTACGATCCGTCCGGAGGAGATCCGGGACGCGCTGGCCGACTTTGTCCAGTCGTACCAGCCGGACGCCGCTTCTGTGGAAGAGGTCGGCACGGTCACTGACGCGGCGGACGGCATCGCGCATGTCGAGGGCCTGCCCTCGGTCATGGCGAACGAGCTGCTGAAGTTCGAGGACGGCACCCTCGGCCTCGCGCTGAACCTCGACACCCGCGAGATCGGTGTCGTCATCCTCGGCGAGTTCGGCGGCATCGAAGAGGGCCAGACCGTGCGCCGCACCGGCGAGGTCCTCTCGGTTCCGGTCGGCGACGGCTACCTGGGCCGCGTCGTGGACCCGCTGGGCAACCCGATCGACGGCCTGGGCGACATCGCCTCCACCGGCCGCCGCGCCCTGGAGCTGCAGGCCCCCGGCGTCATGGCCCGCAAGTCGGTCAAGCAGCCGCTGCAGACCGGCATCAAGGCGATCGACGCGATGACCCCGATCGGCCGCGGCCAGCGCCAGCTGATCATCGGTGACCGCCAGACCGGCAAGACCGCCGTCGCCGTCGACACGATCATCAACCAGCGCGACAACTGGCGCTCGGGCGACCCGGAGAAGCAGGTCCGCTGCATCTACGTCGCCGTGGGCCAGAAGGGCTCCACCATCGCGTCCGTCCGCGGCGCCCTGGAGGAGGCCGGCGCGCTGGAGTACACCACCATCGTGGCCGCTCCCGCCTCCGACCCGGCCGGCTTCAAGTACCTCGCCCCGTACACCGGTTCGGCCATCGGCCAGGAGTGGATGTACGACGGCAAGCACGTCCTCATCGTCTTCGACGACCTGTCGAAGCAGGCCGAGGCCTACCGCTCCGTCTCCCTGCTGCTGCGCCGCCCGCCGGGCCGCGAGGCGTACCCGGGCGACGTCTTCTACCTGCACTCCCGCCTGCTGGAGCGCTGCGCGAAGCTGAACGACGCCCTCGGCGGCGGCTCGATGACCGGTCTGCCGATCATCGAGACCAAGGCCAACGACGTCTCGGCGTACATCCCGACCAACGTCATCTCGATCACCGACGGCCAGTGCTTCCTGGAGTCCGACCTGTTCAACGCCGGCATCCGCCCGGCCGTGAACGTCGGCATCTCGGTCTCCCGCGTCGGTGGCTCGGCCCAGATCAAGGCCATGCGCTCGGTCGCCGGCCGCCTGCGCCTCGACCTCGCCCAGTACCGCGAGCTGGAGGCGTTCGCCGCCTTCGGTTCCGACCTGGACGCGGCCTCGAAGGCCCAGCTGGAGCGCGGCGCCCGCATGGTCGAGCTGCTGAAGCAGGGCCAGTACCAGCCGTTCCCGGTCGAGGAGCAGGTCGTCTCGATCTGGGCCGGCACCACCGGTCAGCTGGACGAGGTCCCGGTCGCGGACATCCGCCGCTTCGAGCGCGAGTTCCTGGACAACGTCCGCCTGGAGCACAAGGGCATCCTGGCCGGCATCGTCGAGACCGGCCTGCTGGAGCAGGGCACCATCGACGCGCTGACCGCCGCGATCACGTCCTTCAAGCAGGGCTTCACCACGGCTGACGGCAAGCTGCTCTCCGAGCAGGCCTGAGTCCGGTAGCGAGGGAAAGGACGTAACGACCCAATGGGAGCACAGCTTCGGGTCTACAAGCGCCGCATCCGCTCCGTCACCGCGACGAAGAAGATCACCAAGGCGATGGAGATGATCTCCGCGTCGCGCATCGTCAAGGCGCAGCGCGCGGTGGCCGCCTCCACTCCGTACGCCGACGAGCTCACCCGCGCGGTGACCGCGGTGGCCACCCGGTCCACCGCGAAGCACCCGCTGACCACCGAGAACCCGAACGCGAAGCGCGCCGCCGTCCTGCTGATCACGGCGGACCGCGGCCTGGCGGGCGGCTACTCGACCAACGCCATCAAGCAGTCGCTGGCGCTCGCCGCCCGCCTCCGCGAAGAGGGCAAGGACGTGGTCACGTACATCGTCGGCCGCAAGGGCGTGGGCTACTACGGCTTCCGCAACCTCGCGGTGGCGAACTCCTGGACCGGCTTCTCCGACAAGCCGACCTACGGGGACGCCAAGACGGTGTCGGCTGATCTCATCGCGGCCTTCACCGCGGAGACCGGTGGCGTGGACGAGCTGCACCTGGTGTCGACCGAGTTCCAGTCGATGCTGACGCAGACCGCCGTCGACCACCGCCTGCTGCCGCTCAAGCTCGACGAGGTCGAGCTGAGCGACGGGGCGCCGGCCAAGAACCAGATCTTCCCGCTGTACGACTTCGAGCCGTCGGCGGAGGGCGTCCTCGACGCGCTGCTGCCGCGGTACGTCGAGAGCCGGATCTACAACGCGCTGCTGCAGTCGGCCGCTTCCGAGCACGCCGCCCGCCGCCGCGCGATGAAGAGCGCGACGGACAACGCCGGCGAGCTCATCAAGTCGCTGACGCGGCTTGCCAACTCGGCCCGTCAGGCCGAGATCACCCAGGAAATCAGCGAGATCGTGGGCGGCGCGAACGCGCTGGCCGACGCTAGCGCGGGGAGCGAATGAGTATGACCACCACTGTTGAGCCGACGGGCGCCGGACTGGCCACGGGCCGCGTCGCCCGGGTCATCGGCCCGGTCGTCGACGTGGAGTTCCCCGTCGACGCCATTCCGGACATGTTCAACGCCCTGCACGTCGAGGTGGACAACCCCGACGGCTCGGGCAAGAAGACCCTGACCCTCGAGGTCGCCCAGCACCTCGGCGACGGCCTGGTCCGCGGCATCTCGATGCAGCCGACCGACGGCCTGGTCCGCGGCGCGCAGGTCTCCGACACCGGTTCGGCGATCTCCGTCCCGGTCGGCCAGATCACCAAGGGCAAGGTGTTCAACGCCCTCGGTGAGGTGCTGAACGTCGACAAGGCCGAGTTCGAGTCCCAGGTGCAGGTCAAGTGGCCGATCCACCGCAAGGCCCCGAACTTCTCCGAGCTCGAGTCGAAGACCGAGATGTTCGAGACCGGCATCAAGGTCATCGACCTGCTGACCCCGTACGTCACCGGTGGCAAGATCGGCCTGTTCGGTGGTGCCGGTGTCGGCAAGACCGTGCTGATCCAGGAGATGATCTACCGCGTCGCCGAGAACTTCGGTGGTGTGTCGGTGTTCGCCGGTGTCGGCGAGCGCACCCGTGAGGGCAACGACCTCATCGACGAGATGGTCGACTCGGGCGTCCTGGACAAGACCGCGCTGGTCTTCGGCCAGATGGACGAGCCCCCGGGCACCCGTCTGCGCGTCGCGCTCTCCGCGCTGACCATGGCGGAGTACTTCCGCGACGTCGAGAAGCAGGACGTGCTCCTCTTCATCGACAACATCTTCCGGTTCACCCAGGCCGGTTCCGAGGTGTCGACCCTGCTCGGCCGCATGCCCTCCGCGGTGGGCTACCAGCCGAACCTGGCCGACGAGATGGGCCTCCTCCAGGAGCGCATCACCTCGACCCGCGGTCACTCGATCACCTCGATGCAGGCGATCTACGTCCCCGCGGACGACCTGACCGACCCGGCGCCGGCCACCACCTTCGCCCACCTGGACGCGACCACCGTGCTGTCGCGCCCGATCTCGGAGAAGGGCATCTACCCGGCCGTCGACCCGCTGGACTCCACGTCCCGCATCCTCGACCCGCGGTACATCACGCAGCTCCACTACGACACGGCCATCCGTATCAAGGGGATCCTGCAGAAGTACAAGGACCTCCAGGACATCATCGCGATCCTCGGCATCGACGAGCTGTCCGAGGAGGACAAGGTCACGGTGCAGCGGGCCCGCCGCATCGAGCGCTTCCTCTCGCAGAACACCTACGTGGCGAAGCAGTTCACCGGCGTGGACGGCTCGACCGTTCCGCTGTCGGAGACCATCGAGGCGTTCAACGCGATCGCGGACGGCAAGTACGACCACGTCCCGGAGCAGGCCTTCTTCATGTGCGGTGGCATCGACGACCTCGAGCGCAACGCCGCCGAGCTGCTGAAGAAGTAACCGCAGGCCGGTTGCGCGGCAGACCGAACCGTTGAGGGGTGGTCCCCGGCTCTCAGTCGGGGGCCACCCCTCACCGCTGGATCTGCTGTGATCCCGGTCATTTACGGGCCCTTGGTTTCGTTCCGGGGGCGCGTGACCGTTATTCTTACCGAAACTGCCGAGATCGCCGCCCGTTCGCCCGGGTGCCCGAGGACCGGCAAGAGCCAAGGAGCCCACGTTGGCTGAGCTGCACGTCGAGCTGGTCGCAGCCGACCGCAAGGTGTGGTCCGGTGCGGCCACCATCGTTGTCGCCCGTACGGCCTCCGGTGACACCGGCATCATGCCCGGCCACACCCCGGTGCTGAGCGTGCTGGAGAGCGGTCCGGTCACCATCCGCACCGCCGACCAGGGCACGGTCGTCGCCGCGGTGCACGGCGGCTTCATCTCGTTCGCCGAGAACAAGCTGTCGATCCTCGCCGAGATCGCCGAGCTGGCCGACGAGATCGACGTCGCCCGCGCCGAGCGCGCGCTGGAGAACGCCAAGACCGAAGCCGACTCGCACGCCGAGCGCCGCGCCGAGGTCCGCCTGCTCGCCGCCGGCGGGCTCAAGGCGCAGCACTGAGCCTGATTTGACCTCAGCGACGGTCCCGGGGACGCCGACAGCGTGACCCCGGGACTGTCGTATCAGTTGGTAGGAACGAGCGGTCGTGGGTCGACCGCCACGGGGACGCAGCGAGGAGGTAGGTGAGCATGGTCCTCGCCCTTGTGGTGTGCGCGGCCGTCGTGGTCCTCGCCATTGCCGGCCTGATCGGCTTCGCGGTACGCCGCCGCCTCATCCAGCGGGTGGGCGGCACCTTCGACTGCTCCTACCGCCTGAAAATGCCGGCCGACGCCTCCACGCAGCCGGATCTCGACGAGAACGGCCAACCCACCTCCGCCCCGGTCCCGCAGACCGACGGCAAGGGGTGGGTTTTTGGTATCGGCCGCTACAGCGGCGACTCGATCGAGTGGTTCCGGGTCTTCTCGTACGCCCCCCGGCCCCGCCGGGTGCTGCCCCGCACCGAGATCGAGGTGCTCGGCCGCCGCTACCCGCAGGGCCAGGAGGAACTCGCCCTGCTCTCCGGCTCCGTCGTGCTGCGCTGCCTGCACAAGGGCGCGCCGCTGGAGCTCGCGATGAGCGACGACGCGCTGACCGGCTTCCTGGCCTGGCTGGAGGCGGCGCCCCCCGGGCAGAGAGTGAACGTCGCGTAGGCGGGTGCCGTTAACGTCGGTGAACCCGCCCGCTAGGCTGCGGGCATGGTGAACCTGACCCGCATCTACACCCGGACCGGCGACGACGGCACGACCGCGCTCGGCGACATGAGCCGGACGACGAAGACCGACCCCCGGCTGGTCGCGTACGCGGACACCAACGAGGCGAACGCGGCGCTCGGCGTGGCGCTGGCCGCCGGGCAGTTGGACGACGAGCTGGTCACCGTGCTGACCCGGATCCAGAACGACCTGTTCGACGTCGGGGCGGACCTGGCGACGCCGATCACCGAGGACCCGAAGTACCCGCCGCTGCGGGTCGAGCAGTCGTACGTCGACCGGCTGGAGGCCGACTGCGACCGGTTCCTGGAGGAGCTGGAGAAGCTGCGCAGCTTCATCCTGCCCGGCGGGACGCCCGGCGCCGCCTACCTGCACCTGGCGTGCACGGTGGTCCGGCGGGCCGAGCGGGCCACCTGGGCCGCGATCGAGACGCACGGGGACGGGATCAACCCGCTGACCGCGAAGTACCTGAACCGGCTCTCCGACCTGCTGTTCATCCTGGCGCGGACCGCCAACAAGGAGCGCGGCGACGTGCTCTGGGTGCCCGGCGCGAACCGCTGACGCGGCGTCAGCGCGGGCGCCGCGTCAGCGCGGACGCTTCGGGAAGAGCGTGTAGCTCCCGGCGACCAGCAGGTTGACGCCGACGGCCAGGCCCATCCGCAGGTACCAGCCGTCCAGGGCCGCGGTGCGGGCCGGGTCACCGGCCAGCCACTGCACGGCGGCCACCAGCGCCACCGTGACGGCCGCGCCGAGCAGTGTCAGCCCGCACACGCCCCACTCGTAACGGGCCCGCGCCGCACCGTACTTCGGCATCCCGGCGGGCTTCGGCCCGCCGGGATGCCGGTGCGCGGCGTGGCCGTCCGCCCAGCGGACCAGCCGGCGGCCGTAGGCGAGCGAGAAGCCCACGTACGCGGCCGCCAGGCCGTGCGTCCAGTCGGCGGTGGCGCCGCCGCGTAGGTCGGCGGCGGTCGCGCCGAGGACCACCAGGTCGACCAGCGGGAGCAGCGCCAGCAGCACCGCCCCGGTGCGGCGCCGGCGCAGCGCGTACCGGGTCAGCAGGCCCGCGGCCAGCAGCACCCAGAAGCCGATCTCACCGGCCACGATCAGGGAAACCATGCTTCGATCCTGCGCCCGTACCCGCGCCCGGTCATCGTCCGGTCCGGCGAGCGCGCGGCGCGCGGCGTGCGACTTTCGACGGACGGCGGGTCGTCCGGCCGGTCGTTCCCGCAGCTCGGAAGGGATGCTGGGATGGACCGTGTGAGGCTCACCGCCCGCCAGGAGGACCTGGCCATCGCCGCCGCCGGGCTGCTCGGCGGCCTGCTGCTGCTCGCCTTCGGCGCCTACGACGCCCGCCCCGGGCTGCCGGTCTGGGCGGTCGCGCTGCCGCTGGCCGCGATGGCCGTCCTGGAGTTCGGGCGGCGCCGGTACCCGGTCTGGACGGTCTGCCTGGGCGGGGTGCTGTTCGGCGTCGCCGTCTACCTGGGCTCGCTGATGGCGACCCTGCTGATGTACACCGACCTGCTGTACGCGGCCACCCTGTACGGCCCGGCCCGGATGAGCAAGGTCCTGCAGCTGACCGGTGCCGCCTCCACGCTGGTGCTGTCCGGGCTGACCTGGCGGTACGGGTCGGTGCCCGGGGCGCTGCTGGTCGCGGTCTTCTGCGGGCTGGTCTTCCTCACCCCGGTCTGGACCGCCGACCTGCTGCGGCGGCACCGCGACCGGGCCGAGGCCGAGCGGCTGCGCGCCGAACAGACCGCGCTGCTGGCCGAGTTGGACCGGCGCGGCGCGGTGGTCGCGGAACGCGCCCGGATGGCCCGCGAGTTGCACGACGTGATCGCCAACCACCTGTCGGCGATCGCGATCCACGCCACCGGCGCCCAGGCGGTGGCCCGCCGCCAGCACCGGGACCGGGACGAGCCGCTGGTGGAGGCGCTCGCGGTGATCCGGGAGAACAGCGTGCAGGGCCTGGCCGAGATGCGCCGGATGATCGGCCTGCTGCGCGACTCCGGCGCCGAAGAGCCGTACGCCGCACCGCGGTTGGCCGCCGTCGACGTGCTGCTCGACCAGGCCGGTGCGGCCGGGCGGGCGGCCGGGCTGCGCTTCGAGGCCGTCGAGCACGGCGAGCCGGGCGGGCTGCCCGCGCCGCTGGAGCTCGCCGCGTACCGGATCGTCCAGGAGTCGCTGACCAACGCGGTCAAGCACGCCGCGCCGGGCCTCGTCCGGCTCGACATCCGGTACGGGGAGGACGAGTTGGAGATCACCGTGGCCTCCCCGTACCGGCCGGGGGAGGGGCGGTCGGTGCCCGGGGCGAGGGCCGGCCTGGTCGGGATGGGCGAGCGGGCCCACCTGCTCGGCGGGGAGTTCACCGCCGGGCCGGGCGAAGCGGACGGCGGGGACGTGTGGACGGTGCGGGCGGTGCTGCCGCGGACGGCGGAGGGCGGTGGGCGGGCGTGATCCGGGTCCTGGTGGCCGAGGACCAGGCCGCGGTGCGGGCGGCGCTGGTGATGATCCTGCGCGCCGAGGACGACCTGGAGGTGGTCGGCGAGGCCGCCGACGGCGAACAGGCCGTCCGGCTCGCGCTGGAGCTGCGGCCCGACGTGGTGCTGATGGACATCCAGATGCCCCGGCTGGACGGCGTCGCCGCGACCCGGCAGGTGGTCGCCGCCGGAGCCGCACAGGTGCTGGTGCTCACCACCTTCGACCTCGACGCGTACGTGTGGGGCGCGCTGCGGGCCGGCGCCGCCGGGTTCCTGCTCAAGGACCTGGAGGCCGAGGCGCTGGTCGACGGCGTCCGGACGGTCGCCCGCGGCGACGGCATGCTCGCGCCCTCCGTCACCCGCCGGCTGATCTCCTCCTTCGCCCGCCCCGGCGCCCCCGACCCGGTCGGCCCCGGCGCGCTGGACGGCCTGACGCCCAAGGAGCGCGAGGTGCTCGGCTGCCTCGGGGCGGGCCTGTCCAACGCGGAGATCGCGCTGCGGCTGCGCACCGCCGAGGCCACCACCAAGACGCACGTCAGCCGGATCCTGGCCAAGCTCGGCCTGCGCAGCCGGGTGCAGGCCGCGATCCTCGCCCAGGAGCTCGGCGTGCCCGTCCCGGCGGGCGGCCGGCCGGGCGGCTGAGGGCCGCCTGGCGGCCCGCCGGAGCGGAGGGGTGCAGATCACACCCCCTCCGGCGCAGATCACACCGCCGGATCGCACCACTGCGGTCGCGCTCCCACTAGAGTCCGGCACAGGGCGATGCCGCTCCCGCAGGTGGTCCGTGCTGCCCGGGTGCGGGACGTTCTGGGCGGCCGGGTGAGTTTGCTCACGGTCCGCCCGCAGACGGGTGATTTGGGCGGCAGTCGAGCGTAGGTGTGAGGTGATCCTGCGTATATTCCCTCGGACGGGTGAAGTTGAGGGGCAGTCCGGCGGGTGACAGCAACCTGCGGAACTGGTTCGCCGTCAGATTCAGGAAGGGGCCGCCGCGCGGACGCGGCCCCGCGGGGCACGGACGTTCCCCGGAGGCGCGGGCGCACCGTGGCAGCGGACGTACGGCGGACGTACAGCGGACGGCCGAGGAGGAGGACAGCATGCGCATCACCGGCGACCACACCGGACTGGCCATCGAAGGGCGGCTCGACGTGCGCAGCGCCGCCGACGCCAGGGCACTGCTGCACGCCGCCGTCGACGGCGGCGAGGGCGACCTCGTCCTCGACCTGGCCCGCCTCGAATTCTGGGACGCCACCGGCCTCGGCGTCATCATGGGCACCCACCGCCGGGCCGGCCGGGTCGGCCGCCGACTGGTGCTGCGCGAGGTCCCCGGGCAGTTGCAGCGGCTGCTGGTCGCGACCCGGCTGCACCGGATCCTCGCGGTCGAGGACACCGTCCAGGACCCCTGCGGGACGACGCTGCCCGCGCTGGGCTGACCCGGGCGCGCCTGCCCGCGGCCCGTCGGCCGCGCGGGGTCTGCCGCCGGGTCCTGCCGCGCGGGTCCTCCCGTCGGGGCCCTTCGCCGAGGGGCGCGTTCCGGTTCGCGCGGTGCGCCGCGCTCCCGGGGAGCACGTCCTCTGCGCCGCTGGTCGCGCGCGGTGCGCGGGTGTTCGTGCACGGAGCGGCTAGGTGTCGGAACCACCCCTGTGTGGTGACCCGCCGTGCCCGTGTGGGAAAGTCTCCGCTCAGGTGTCCGAGTGGCGGGGAGCAGCGACGTGGGTCAGCCGAGCGGGGAGTTCCGGGGGGACGGGGTCCGCCCGCGGAGCGGGGAACTGGTCAGCGGGGAGCGGCTGGTGGTGGTCGGCGGGCCGGAGGGCTCGGAGGCCAGGCACTGCCCGGACGAGTGGATGCCGCAGCCGCGCCGGATCCGCGGCCTGGTGCAGGCCCGGCCGGAACTCGGCCCCAGCCCCGCCGTGGGCCCGCTCGCGCTCGGCACCGGACCGACCGACCTGCGGCTGCTGGACCGCGAGGGGGACGTCGCCGCCCTGCTCGACGAACTCCGGGCCGGCCGCTCCGTCCAACTGCTCGGCCAGGCCGGCTCCGGCCGCTCCGCGCTGCTCGCCGCCGTCGCCGAGGCCGCCGCCGAGCTCGCACCGGACGGCGTGGTGCGGCTGAGCGGCTACCGGCGCACCGTCACCGACCTGCTGCAGGACCTGTTCGCCGTCACCCACCAGGCCCCCGACTTCCGGCCCGACCGGGAGCAGCTGGCCGAACTGCTGGCCGGCGTCGCCGCCGTGGTGGTGATCGACGACGTCGGGCCGACCGGCGACGAACTGGTGGAACTGCTCGAACTCGCCCCCGAGTGCGCGTTCCTGATAGCCGCCGCCCCCGACAGCCCGCCCGCCCCGCCCGGCTCCCGGCTGCGCGACCACCTGGTGGCCGGCCTGTCCCGCCCCGCCAGCCTGACCCTCGCGGCCCGACTGGCCGGCCGTCCGCTCGACGAGGTCGAACGGGCCTGGGCGGTCGACCTCTGGTTCGAGTCCGAGGGCCTGCCGCTGCGCTTCGTCCGGGCCGCCGCGCTACTGCGCCAGCGCGACGTCACGGTCGACGCGCTGGTCGCCGCGCAGGAGGACCGGCGGAGCGTGTTCGGCTCCGTCCAGGAGTACGAACTCCCCAGGGACCCGGCCGAATTGGAGCGCGAGCTGCGCCGCCAGGTGCCGCTCCCCTCGGTCGGCGAGAGCGCCGCCCCGGCCCGCCGACTGGTCCAGGGCCTGAGCGAACAGGCCCGGCTGGTGCTGCGCCTCGCACTCGCCCTCGGCGGCGAGTGCCCGACCGCCCCGCACCTGCCCGCGCTGATCGACGTCGGGCTCGGCGAGAGCGCCCTCCAGGAACTCGTCGACGCCGGACTCGCCGTCTCGGTCGGCGGACACCACCGCCTCACCGAAGGCGTCCTGGACGCGCTGCTGCCCGAGGTCGAGGACGACACCAGCGGCCTGCCCGCGCCGTTCGCCCCCGGCGGGATCGCGCAGGGCGCCGCCGAACACCTCGCCTGGTGGGTCGGCCACGCCTCCGTCTCGACCAAGCAGGTCGCCGCCGAGGCCGAGGTGATCCTCGCCGTGCTGCTCGCCGAACGGGACGCCGACCGCCCCGCCCAGGTGATCCGACTGGCCCGGGCAGCCGGCCCCGCGCTCGCCCTGTCACTGCGCTGGGGCGCCTGGGAACGCGCCCTCCAGTTCGGCCTGGAAGCCGCCACCATGCTCGGCGCCCAAGCCGAACAAGGCTGGTTCCACCACGAGTTGGGCGTCCACGCGCTCTGCGTCGGCAACGGGCGGCGGGCCGTCGCCGAACTGGAGGCCGCGATCGCGCTGCGCGCCGCCGCCGGCGAACAGCGCGGCCAGGCCGCCGCCCGCCGGATGCTCGACCTGATCCGGCTGGAGGAGACCGCCGCGCTCACCGCGGGACCGGACAACCCGCCCGCCCGCCGCCGCCGCTCCATCCGGGCGATCGCCCAGGTCGTCCCCGGCCGGCTCCGCAAGCGCGCCCCGCGCGGCGCCCGCAAGACCGTCCTGCTGGCCGGCGCCGCCGTGATGGCGCTCGGCGTGCTCGGCACCGCGATCGGCGTCGCCGCCACCGGCGACGACCGCCCCGGCGACCACCCCGGCAACTCCGCGGACGACCTCCCCCCGCTCGACCCCAGCGCGAGCCCCCGCCGCACCCCCTCGCCGACCCCCACCCCGTCCGCCGGCGACAGCCCCTCCGCGAGCGACAGCCCGACCGCGGACACCACCCCCTCCCCGTCCGCCAGCGGATCGGCCTCGGCCAGCCCCTCCGCCACCCGCAAGCCCACCAGCACGCCCTCCGCGACGGCCACCACGACCAAGCCGGGCGGCACCACCGGCGGGACGACCGGCGGGACGACCGGCGGCGGGGGGACCACCACGGGTGGCACGACCGGCGGCACCACCGGGGGGACGACCGGCGGCACCACCGGGGGCAGCACGGGCGGGACGACCGGCGGGACCACCGGCGGCACGACGGGCGGTACCACGGGCGGGACGACCGGCGGCAGCACGGGCGGGACCACCGGGGGCACGACCGGCGGGACGAGCACCGGGGGCACGACCGGGGGAACCACGGGCGGGACGAGCACCGGCGGGACGACCGGCGGCACGACCGGTGGGACGAGCGCCGGGACCACCGGCGGCACGACGGGCGGGACGCCGACCAGCAGCCCCACCTGACCGCGCCCCGGAGCGGCGGGCCCGGCCCGGCCCCCCGGCGGGCCGGGATCGGTGCCGGCGGCGGGTGCGGCGGAGGGGCGTGCCGGGAGCACGGCGGCGCGCCCCGGCCGGGGGTCTCCGGCCGGCCCGGGGGAGGGGTCTAGAAGAGCTTCAGCTTGTCGTCGTCGATGCCGCGCAGCCCGTCGTAGTCCAGCACGACGCAGCCGATGCCGCGGTCGGTGGCCAGCACCCGGGCCTGCGGCTTGATCTCCTGGGCGGCGAAGACGCCCTTCACGGGGGCCAGCAGCGGGTCCCGGTTGAGGAGTTCGAGGTAGCGGGTGAGCTGCTCGACGCCGTCGATCTCGCCGCGGCGCTTGATCTCCACGGCGACGGTCGAGCCGTCGGAGTCCCGGCAGAGGATGTCGACCGGGCCGATCGGGGTCGGGTACTCGCGGCGGATCAGCTGCCAGCCGGGGCCGAGCACCTCCATCCGGTCGGCGAGCAGTTCCTGGAGGTGGGCCTCCACGCCGTCCTTGATCAGGCCCGGGTCGACGCCCAACTCGTGCGAGGAGTCGTGGTGGACGTCCTCCAGCGTGATGATCAGCTTCTCGCCGGCCTTGTTGGTGACCGTCCACACGCCGTCGGCCTCCTTCAGGGAGCACGGCGGCGACATCCAGTTGAGCGGCTTGTAGGCCCGGTCGTCGGCGTGGATGCTGACGCTCCCGTCGGCCTTCACGATCACCAGGCGCACGGCGGAGGGCAGATGTGCAGCGAGGCGGCCCGCGTAGTCCACGGTGCACTTGGCGATGACAAGACGCATGGGGACAAGCCTAAGGCCCGTCGGGAGTGCCCCCGTCCGTGTTCGATTCCGCGGGGCGGTGGGAGGGGCCCGCGGGCGGCCGGGCGAACGGGGGCCGGAGGGGCCCGAAGCCGAGACGGCCGGTCCGGTCGGGGCGGTGCCGGGAGCCGTTTGGAGCGAGTGCGCGCGGGAGGGGTGTGAACCGGGTGGCGGCGGCGAAACATGGTGACCACGCGGACACGTGTGGTGAAAGGGGCCAGTTCGGCGCACAGGGTTGGGACACGTCGGATTCCGGCCAATCTGCCCCCGGGAGGGGCGTTCGGGGCGGCAATCCGCCGAATCGCCAACCCCGGTGCGGGGGTGCCTGCCACGCTGGTCTGACCCTCCGGCCAGAGACCAGGCGCGCGGTGTCCACCCGACCGTCGCTCCCGTCCGCACTCGAACACGGCGCGCGGTCCACCGCACACCCGTCCGCGCGTTCCCAGCACCCACCGGCCGGTACCACCCACCGCACCACCCTCACCGCACCACCCCCAGCACCGCCGTTTCGGCGACTCCGCCGGAACGGACCGCGAGAGGAGAACCCATGTCGCTCGACGTCTCACCGGCCCTGTTGGAGAAAGCCGAACGGGGCGAGGTCGACGAGCGGGAGTTCGTCGACTGCGTCCGCACCTCGCTGCCCTACGCCTGGGACATGATCAGCTCGCTGGTCGCCCAACTCAAGGTCGACGGAACCGACTTCGCCGACAACGACGTCCCCCCGCCGAGCGAGAAGGAGCGCGGGCAGCTGCTCCGCGCGCTGGCCAGCGACGCGATCCGGGGCGCCCTGCAGCGGCACTTCGGGGTCCGGCTGGCCTTCCAGAACTGTCACCGCGTCGCGGTCTTCGCGCCCGGCGCGGAGACCGAGGAGCGGCACGCCCGCTTCACCTCGATCCGGGGCCAGCTGCTCAACCAGTCGCCCGAGCTGCGCGACTGCTGACCAGGCGTCAGCCGCCGGTGCCGCACGCCGCCCGGGCTCCCGCCCGCGCCCCGCGTGCGCCCGCCGAACGCGGGCCGTCCCGGCACCACCGGGACGGCCCGCGGCCGCCGCGCCCGCTCCGTCCGGCCCGCCCTCAGGACAGCTGCGGCAGCACCTCCGCGCCCAGCCGGGCCAGGTTGTGCAGGGTCGCCTGGGTGTCGCCGGTGCCCTCCGCGAGCAGCGCGAAGCGCCGGATGCCGGTGCGCTCCGCCGTCGCCAGCAGCCGGTCCGCGCACTGCCGGGGCGTCCCCACCGCGTGCAGGTCGCAGAGCAGTTCGGTGTAGGCCCGGGGGTCGCGCATCGTCCGCTCCCGGCCGTCCACCGTGCGGTGCGCGCCCAGGCCGTGCGCGAAGAAGTCCGGCATCGCGCGGAGCAGGCCGGCCCGGGCCGCCCCGGCCCGGTCGTCCACCTGCGCCACGCCCGCCGCCACGTGCTCCCGCTCGACCCGGGCCAGCTGCTCCTCGCCGCGCCCCGCCGCCCGCCAGGCGGCCCGGTACGCGGCCAGCATCGCCCGCTTGTCCTCGTCGCCCGCGTGCATGCCCAGCAGCATCGGCAGGCCCCGCTCGGCGGCCGTCCGGACCCCGTCGGGCGAGGTGCACGCCACCACCACCGGCGGGCCCGAGCGTGCCGGCGACGCCTCGTCCTGGCGCTGCCGGGGGATCACCGCGCCCTCCAGGCCCAGCCAGCCCGCCAGCTCCGTCCGCCGGCTCGACCCGGCCGCCCGCGGCACCACCGCCACCTCCGGGAAGGCGAACTGCGGGCCCGCCGCGTCCACCCGGGAGCCGCGCAGCCAGCGCAGCAGCAGGTCGAGCCGCTCCGGGAAGCCCCGCTCGTACGCCTCCAGGCCGCCGCCGAACACCGCCAGGTCGATCCACGGGCCGCCGCGCCCCACGCCCAGCGTGAACCGGCCGCCCGAGGTCAGGTGCAGCAGCGCGGCCTGCTCGCCGAGCGCCACCGGGTGGCGGGTGCTCAGCACGCTCACCGCCGTCCCCACCCCGATCCGCCGGGTGCGGCCCAGCAGCAGCCCGGCCAGCGTCGCCGCGTCCGGGCAGACCCCGTACGGCACGAAGTGGTGCTCGGCCAGCCAGACCGCGTCCAGGCCGGCCCGCTCGGCGGCCACCGCGGCCGAGACCGTCCGGTCCAGCGCCTCGGCGTGGTCCTGGCCGGGGAACTGCGCGGACAGCAGGAAGGCGCCGACCCGGATCGCGTCCGTCCCGGCGCCCGGCACCTGCTCGGCGGCCGGCCGCTCGGCCGGTACCACCCCGGCGGCCGCCGTCCGCGGCAGGGCGGAACGGACTTCGGGCCGGTCGGTGGTCTTCGTCATCGGGAGCCTGCCTCCATGCGGTGCCGCGCGGGGGCCGCGGGCCCCGCCGTGTCACCACGTGAGTAACCCATGTCATGTGCCAATGGCACGCGGAACCCACGATTTTCCCGGGGAAAGGGTGGATTAACGCCAAACCGGTGGCAGTCGTTCCGGGTCTCGTGCTAATGGTGCGGGCGGGGCCGACGGGACGCTCGGCGACTCCCGGGGTGCAACGGGCGGGGGAGGGGCCGGGTCACTGGCGGCGCAAGCCTGGTTCGAGTGCCGTCCACTTCGCGGGGGGAACCGTGGCGCCGGGCGGGCGCGACGCCCTGCGCCGGTACCCGCGGGCGGCCGGTCCCGGCGTTCGGCCCGATGCCCCGGACCGGCCGCCCGGCCCCGCCGATGCCGGGGACCTGACCCGCCGGCGCGGCGCGGCCCGTACCCTGGGGGGCAGGCCGCATCGGGAAAAGGGGAGTCACGTGTCACCGCGTCGCAACCGGATCGAGAAGTCCGAGGACCGGGGCGGCGGTGCGCCGATGGGCAGTTCGCTGCGGCGGACCGAGGAGTACCAGGGCGAGGACTGGGTGGTGCAGACCGTGGCCGGCACCGCCGGGCGGTTCTACCGGTGCCCGGGCTGCGACCAGGAGATCCCGCCGGGCGTCGGCCACGTGGTGGCCTGGCCCGACCACGGCGGCGGCGTCGAGGACCGGCGGCACTGGCACCGGGCCTGCTGGGGAGCGCGGGGGCGCCGCGGCTCCAACATCCTGCGGGGCCGCGGCGCTCCGAAGTACTGACGGCCGGTCAGGCGTCGCGCTTCTTCAGGACGAGGTAGCCGCCGAGCAGCGCGGCCGCCGTCCAGGCCGCGCAGATCAGCAGGCCGGTCCACGGCCCGTACGGGAGGTCGTCGGTCGGGAAGACCTGCATGATGGCCGAGCCCGCCTGGTCCGGGAAGTAGTGCACGGCGTTCTTCACCACCGGGACGATCGACAGGATCGGCGAGACCAGCAGGATGAACGGCACCAGGATGGCCAGCGCCAGGATCTGGTGCCGCACCATCACCGTGACGCCGGCCGACAGCAGGCAGAGCAGCGTCAGGTAGATCGCGGTGCCGAACACCGCGCGCAGCACGTTCTCCGAGCCCAGCGTGGTGGAGAGCGAGCCGCCGAGCGCGGCCTGGCCGATGAAGAACGCGACGAACACCGTCACCAGCGAGGCGGCCAGGGCCAGCCCGCCCAGCACGGCGGCCTTGGCGGCCAGCAGGGTGCCGCGCTGCGGGACGGCCGCCAGCGAGACCCGGATCATGCCGCTGCTGTACTCGTTGCCGACGGCCAGCACGCCGAACACCACGATGGCGAGCCGGCCGAAGCCGACGCCGATGAACGAGATCGCGGTGGCGTCGAACGGCACGCCGTCCTGGGTGAAGTCGGAGACGTTGTTCCGGGCGACCAGGCTGATCGCCAGGCCCAGCGCGACGGTGATCAGGAACACCGAGGCCAGCGACCAGACGGTGGAGCGGACGCTGCGGATCTTGGTCCACTCGGACTGCGCGACGGCGGGGAACGCGGCCATCTCAACCCTCCTTTCCGGGCGTGCGGTCGTTGTTCCAACCGGCCCCCCAGGCGGGCGGCGGCTGCTCGGGGGCGGCCGCGGTGCCCGGGGCGCCCGTGCTGCCGGCCCCCATGTGGTACTCCACGGAACCCGCCGTCATCTGCATGAACGCCTCCTCCAGCGACGCCTGCTGCGGGCTCAGCTCGTGCAGCGTGACGCCGTGCGCGGCCGCCAGGTCGCCGAGCACCGCCGGGTCGCCGTCGACGACCTCCCAGGAGCCGTCCGGGCCCGCCTCGGCGCGCAGCCCGGCGCCGTGCAGGGCGTTCAGCAGCTGCTCCTGGTGCGGGGTGCGCAGGCGGACGGCGGAGCGCGAGTTGCGCTTGATGAACTCGGCCATCGGCAGGTCGGCGAGCAGCCGGCCGCGGCCGATCACCACCAGGTGGTCGGCGGTCAGCGCCATCTCGCTCATCAGGTGCGAGGAGACGAAGACGGTGCGGCCCTCGGAGGCCAGCCGCTTCATCAGGTTGCGGATCCACAGGATGCCCTCGGGGTCGAGGCCGTTCACCGGCTCGTCGAACATCAGGGTCTGCGGGTCGGCCAGCAGCGCGGAGGCGATGCCCAGCCGCTGGCCCATGCCGAGCGAGAAGCCGCGGGCCCGCTTCCGCGCCACCGCGGTCAGGCCGACCAGGTCGAGCACCTCGTCGACCCGGGCGGTCGGCACCCGGTTGGACTGGGCGAGCCAGAGCAGGTGGTCGTAGGCGGTGCGGCCGGGGTGGACGGCCTTCGCCTCCAGCAGGGCGCCGATCTTCCGCAGCGGGTCCTGGATCTCGGCGTAGTGCCGGTCGTCGATGGTGACGTCGCCGCCGGTCGGGTGGTCCAGGTCGAGGATCATCCGCATCGTGGTGGACTTGCCGGCGCCGTTCGGGCCGAGGAAGCCGGTCACCACGCCCTCCGGGATCCGGAAGCTGAGATCGTCCACGGCCAACTTGTCACCATAACGCTTCGTCAGGTGATGCAACTCGATCATGTGCCTCTCCTTGGTCTGCGCCCAGGTTATGGCAAAAAGCGGATGAATCGGACAACCTGCGTCCGGGGCGTGCCCGCCGGGCCCTACGGTGGAACCATGACCTCGCCCAGCGCGCCGACCGTCCGCGAGAACGGCACCGGCACCCCGCTCGTCCTGCTGCACGCCTTCCCGCTCCCCGCGCGGATGTGGGAGGTCCAACTGGAGCGGGTCCCCGGCCCGGCCGGGGACGACGCCCGGGTCATCGCGCCGGACCAGCGCGGCTTCGGCGCCGCCCCGCTCGGCGACCGGCCCCCGTCGCTGGACACCGCCGCCGACGACCTGGCCGCCCTGCTGGACCGCCTCGGCCTCGAACGGGCCGTCCTGGGCGGCCTCTCGATGGGCGGCTACGTGGCGATGGCCTTCGCCCGCCGCCACCCCGAACGGCTCGCCGGACTCGTCCTCGCCGACACCAAGGCCACCACCGACACCGACGCCGCCCGCGCCAACCGGGAACGCGTCGCCGCCGCCGTCCTGGAGCGCGGCAGCGTCGACCTGCTCATCGAGGAACGGATGGCGGAGAACCTGCTCGCCCCCGGCACCGACCCCGAACTCACCGACGCCGTACGGAATATGATCGCCGAGGCGGACCCGGCCGCGGTCGCCTGGGCGCAGCGCGCGATGGCCGCCCGCCCCGACTCGCTGGACGAACTGGCCGCCCTCGACGTGCCCGCCGCCGTCATCGTCGGCGAACTCGACACCGTCACCCCGCTCAGCGAGGCCCGGATGATGGCCGAGGCGCTCTCCGACGCCGAACTGACCGTCATCCCGGCCGTCGGCCACCTCTCCGCGCTGGAGGCCCCCGAGACCTTCACCGCCGCCGTCCGGGCGCTGCTCAAGCGCGTCAAGTAGCTTCCGGACAGAGCCCGAAGGGGCCCGGAGCGAAAAGCTCCGGGCCCCTTCGGGCACTGCCAGCGGTCGTCCCGACAGGGGACGGGGCGTCAGGGCGTCAGCGGGACTGCTGCGCCGGCACGCCGAGCGAGTCGTCGGTCGGCAGCGAGGCCGCGGCGACGGCCGCACCGGTCAGCGTGGCCAGCATCTCGCGGACGTTGGTCAGCTGCGCGTTGATCGAGTCGCGGCGGTTGGTGAGCGCCGCCAGCTCGCGCTCCGACTCGCTGCGGACCCGGTCGGCCTTCGCGTTGGCGTCGGCCACGATGTCCTCGGCCTGGCGCTGCGCGGTCTCGATGGTCTGGCGGGAACGGCGCTCCGCGTCGGTGCGCAGCTTCTCCGCCTCCAGGCGGAGCTGCTCGGCGCGGTGCTCGATCTCGGCCAGCCGCTTCTCGGCCTTGGCCTGACGGGCCGCCAGGTCGCGCTCGGACTGCTCCCGGCGCTTGGCCAGGTTGGTCTCGAACTCCAGCGCGGCCTGCGCGGCCTTGGTGCGGGTCTCCTCGAAGAGGGCGTCCGCCTCCTCGCGCTTGTTCTGCGCGTCCTTGTTGGCCTCGGCGCGCAGCTGGGCCGCGTCCGACTTGGCCTTGTCGACGATCCGCAGGCCCTCGTCCTCGGCCTTGGCCTTGCGGTCCTTGGCGTAGTTCTCGGCCTCGGTGCGGACCTGCTGCGCGGCGGCCTCGGCCAGCTCGCGGTGCTGCTCGGCGGCGCGGTGCGCCTCGTCGCGCAGGTCCTTGGCCTCCTCCTCGGCGAGGCGGAGGATCTTCTCGACGCGGGCACCGAGACCGGCGTAGGAGGGCTCCGCCTCGGTGACCGCGGCCTGGGCCGTCTGGGTCTCCAGGTGGAGTTCCTCGATGCGCTTCTCCAGCGCGCTGATCCGGGAGAGCGCGCTGTCTCGGTCGGCCACCAGCTTGGCGATCCGCTCGTCGACCTGGGCGCGCTCGTACCCACGGCGTACCAGGTCGAAGCCGTGCGGGGAGTGACTGTCGCTCATGGGATTTCTGGGCTTCCTGTCGTCAAACCGCTGAGATGGTTGAGGGAATCCTGACACGGTACCGGAGTGTCAACGGCGAAACACCGTCGGTTCGCGGACAATGTCCGCTCAATCGGGTGGCGCGCCCCCGGAGCGATTGCCTCCCGATCGCGGAGAGCCCACTCCGGCGCCTGCCTTGGGCCCTCCGTCCTTCTTGCTACCCCCGTTGTGGTGGGCCGGCGGAGCGGGCGCCTCGAACGCCTCCAACGCCGACAACACGTCCTGGACCCGAGAGATCTCGGTGTTGATGTCCTTGCGCCGGCGGACCAGTTCGTCCAACTCCCGCTGGCCCTCGTCGGTCACGCGCTTGGCCTCGGACTTCGCCTCGGCCAGCAGCCGCTCCGCCTCCTCGGCGGCCAGCCGCAGCTGCTCCTCGGCGTCCGAACCGGCCCGGCGGACCCGCTTCTCGGCCTCCTCGTCGGCGCGCTTGAGACGCGACGCGGCCTCGTCGGCCGCTGCCTCCAGCTTCTCCTCCGACTCCATCTCGGCGGCCTTGTACTTCGCCTCCGCCTTGATGATCAGCGCCTCAGCGCGGGTGGTGGAGTCCGCCAGCTTGTTCTCGGCCTCCTTGAGCAGCGTCTCCGCCTTGCGCACCGCGGAGATCCGCACCCGGCCCGCCTCCGCGGACGCCTCCGAGGTCAGCTCGGACGCCCGCGACTCGGCCGCCGCGATCAGCTCCGCCGCCCGCTCCTCGGCCTCCGCGACCTGGGCCTGGGCCTGCTCCTCGGCCTCGGTCAACTGCTCCTGGGCCGCCGTCACCAGCGCGTCCACCCGCTCGCCGGCCGACTTCATCGCCTGCGCGTTCTCCTTGCGGGCCCGCTCGTGCAGCGCCTCGATCTCGGCGTCGGTCCGCTCGCGCAGCTCCTCGGCCCGCTCGCGGATCGCCGTGGAGTCCCGCCGGGCCTCGGAGAGCAGCGCGTCCGCGTCCGAACGGGCCTTCTCCACCTCGGCGGTGCCCCGCGCCTCGGCCTCGGCGCGCAGCCGCTCCGCCTCCTGGCGGGCCGCCGACACCATCGCGTCGGACTGCTCCTCGGCGGCCGCGGCCGTCGCCAGCGCCTCCGCCTGGGCCTCCTCGGCGAGCTGCTCGGCGTCCGCGAACGCCTTCTCCAGCACCGACTTCGCCTGCTCGCGGGTCGCCCGGTCGTACGACTCGGCGGCCTCCCGGGTCTCCCGGTCGAAGGACTCGGCCCGGCCGCGGATGTCCGCGTCGAACTCCTCCGCCAGCGTCCGGGTCGCCAGCGCGTACTCCTCGGCGTCCGAGCGCAGCGCCGCCGCCCGCTCCTCCGCCTCGGCCAGCGCGGCCGCCGCCAGCTCGTCCGCCTCGGCCAGCACGCGCTGCGCCCCGGCCTCCGCCTCGGCCCGCTGCTGCTGCGCGAACTCGGCCACCGACGCCCGCAGTTCGGCACTCTCCCGGTCGACCCGCTCCCGCAGCTCGCGGTCGTACGCCTCGGCCGCCGCGCGCAGCTCCGCACCCTCCCGCTCGGCGGTCGCGCGCAGCTCGGCGATCTGGCCGGTGGCCTTCTCGTGCATGCCCGCCACCGACTGGCGGACCTCGGCAGCCTCCTGCTCGGCCGCGGCGACCAGCTCGGCGGCCCGCGCCTCGCCGTTCGCCCGCACCTGCTCGGCGGCCGACTCGGCCCGCTCGCGCAGCTCGGCGCTCTCGCGCTCGGCGGTCGCCCGCAGCTCGCGGTCGTACGCCTCGGCGGCCTCCCGCAGCTCGGCGCTCTCGCGTTCGGCGGTGGCCCGCAGCTCGGCGGTCTCCCGGTCGGCGTTCGCGCGCAGTTCAGCGGTCTCGCGCTCGGCGGTCGCGCGCAGTTCAGCGGTCTCCCGGTCGGCGCGCTCGCGCAGCTCGCTGTCGTACGCCTCGGCGGCCGCACGCAGTTCGGCGCTCTCGCGTTCGGCGACGGACTGCAGTTCGGCGGTCTCCCGCTCGGCGACGGACCGCAGCTCGCGGTCGTACGCCTCCGCGGCCTCCCGCAGTTCGGCGCTCTCGCGCTCGGTGCGCTCGCGCAGTTCGGCGCTCTCGCGTTCGGCGGTGGCCCGCAGTTCGCGGTCGTACGCGTCGGCCTCCTCGCGCAGCCGGGCCGCCTCGGCCCGGTCGGCGGCGGAGTCGGCGCCCAGCGCCTCGGCGTCCGCGCGGGCGGCGGCCAAGGCCCGTTCGGCCTCGGCACGCAGCTCGGCCGCGTCGGTGTCGGCGCTCTCGCGGGTCCGCGCGGCGTCGGCGGCGGCGGCCTCGCGGACCTGCTCGGCCTCGCCGTCGGCGGCGGCCCGGATCGCGGTGGCCTCGGCCAACTGCTCGGCGGTGCGGGCCTGGTCGCGCTCCAGGTCGGCGCGGGCGGCCTCGCGGGCGGCGGCGGCCTCCTCGCGCAGCGCCTCGGCGGCGGACTCGGCCCGTTGGGCGACCGCGCGGGCGGCCTCCTCGGCGTCGGCCCGGACGGCCCGTCCGGCTTCCTCGGCCTCGGCGCGGTGCCGCTCGGCCCACTGGGCGGTGTCGGCCCGCAGCGCCTCGGCGGCGGCGTCCGCCTCGGCGCGGACGGTGGCGGCCGCGGCGGCGGCCTGCTCGCGCAGTTCGGCGCCGTGCCGCTCGGCGGCGGCCCGGGTCTCCTCGGCGTCGGCCTCGGCGGCGGCGAGCAGTTCGGCGCGGGCCCGCTCGGCGGCGCCGGTGATCTTCTCGCCCTCGGCCCGGGCCCGGGCCAGGGTCTGCTCGGCCCGGCCCTGGACGGCGGCGGCCTGCTCGCGGGTCTCGGCACGCAGCCGCTCGACCTCCTCGCCGGCGCCGGAGCGCAGCGCGTCCGCGTCGGACTTGGCGGTGGTCAGCAGCTCCTCGGCCTGCTTCGCGGACTCCTCGATCTGCACCGCGGCCTGTCGGCGGGCCTCGGCCCGGACCCGTTCGGCCTCGGCCTCGGCGGCGGCGCGCTGCTCCTCGGCCTGCTCGCGGGCCTGGGCGGCCTCGGCCTGCATCCGCTCCAGCTGCTCGCGGATCGAGGCGGCGTCCTCCATGGCGGCGTTCTGCGCCTGCTCGACGGCCTCGCGGGCCTGCTCCAGCAGCGTGCCGGCCTCGGACCTGGCGTGCTCGACCAGCCGTTCGGCCTCGGCGGCGGCCTCGCCCCGGGTGGACTCGGCGTCGGCGCCGGCCCGGGCGAGCACCTCCTCGGCCTGCTTGGCGGCGCGGGCCAGCCGCAGCGCGGCGTCCTTCGCGCCCTCGGCCCGGCCGGCCTCCTCGGCCTCGGCGCGCAGCCGCTCGGCCTCGGCGGCGGCGGCTTCGCGCAGCGCGGCGGTCTCGCCCTCGGCGGCGGCCCGCAGGGCGGCGATCTCGGCCTCGGCCTCGGCGCGCAGTTCGCCCGCGACCGCCTCGGCGGAGCCGCGCAGGCGCTCGCTCTCCTCGCGGGCGGCGGCCTTGGCGGCGTCCGCCTCGGCCTGGACGGTGGCGGCGGCGGAGCGGATCAGCTCGGCCTCGCGGGTGGCGGCGGCCACCATCTTGGCGATCTCGGCGCGGGCGGTGGCGGAGCGCTGCTCGCTGGCGGCGGCGCCGTCGGCGACCTTCCGCTCGGCCTCGCTGGTGGCCTCGGCCTGGAGGCGCTGGGCGGCGGCGGTGGCCTCCTCGCGCATCCGGGCGGCCTCGGCGCGGGCCCGTTCGGTCTCGGCCAGCGCCTCGGCGCGCAGCCGCTCTATCTCGGCGTGGGCGCCGGCCAGGGCGGCTTCGGCGCGCTCCTGGTCGGCGAGGGCCTGCCGCTTGAGGGCGGTGATCTCGGCTTCGGCGGCGGCCAGCTTGTGCTCGGCGGCGGAGTGCGCGTCGGCGAGCTGCTGCTGGGCGGCGCCGAGGGTGGCGGCGCGCTGCTCCTCGGCCTGGGCGCCGGTCTGCTGGGCCTGCTCGGAGGCGGCCCGGAGCAGTCGTTCGGCGTCGGTCTGGGCGCGCAGCAGGGCGGCCTCGGCCTGGGCCTGGGCCTCGCCGCGGGCGGCGTCGACGTCGGCGGCGGTCTGGGCGCGGGCCTGGTCGGCGAGGGCGACGGCCTCGGCGCGGACGGCGGCCATCATCCGCTCGGCCTCGGCCCGGGCCTCCTGGAGCAGGCGCTGGGCCTCCTGCTCGGTGCCGGCGCGGGTCTGCTCCGCCCAGTTGACGTTCTCGTTGACGTGGCGTTCGGCGGCGGCCCGGAACTCGGCGAGCTCCTCCTCCAGCCGGTGGCGCCGGGCGTTGAACTCGGCCTCCAGCTGGGCGGTGCGCTCGGCGGCCTCGGCCATCATCCGCTGGGTGGCGGCCTGCGACTCGCGGACCGCCCGTTCGGCGTCCGCGCGCAGCGCCTCGGCCTGCAGCTCGGCGTTGCGCAGGAGCTGTTCGGCCTGGCCCGAGACGGAGTCGAAGGCACGCGGCTGGGCGAGCTGCCGACGGGCTTCGTGCAGCTTGGCCCGGAGCACCTCCACCTGGTAGGCGAGGTCGTCGGCGTGCTCGATGGTCTTGTCCCGCTCCTTGCGGGCCTTCTCCAGCTCGGCCTCGAACTTGGAGAGGTGATCCTCAACCTCGTAGCGGTCGTAGCCCCGCACTCCGCGGTCCCATCCATCTCCTGGTCGCGTCCTCGACCGGTTCCGCTCCGGCCGCGCGGACGCGCGGTCGGACCGGGTGGTCCTTGCAATCGCTCCGCCGTCCGAGTGGACTCCTGAGCGAACTGTTGCCTCTGGAGAATGGTGACAGATCCGAACGGCGACCGTCCGGCCGTGCCCGCGTCGTGGACTCCCCTGCGGTGCGCGGACCGGTGGTACCAGCGCACCTGGGCATTGTAGTGGGAGCCGCGACGGGGGGAATGGGGGCGAGGTGCTTTTCGGAAGTTACCGGCCGGTTCGTTACCGGCCGGCGGCCTCCCGTACCCGCTCCGTACCGGAACGGATCAGTGCTCGCCGGGCTCCGCGCTGGTGACCAGCTCGGTCAGCACGCCGCCGCAGTCCTTGGGGTGCAGGAAGGTGATCCGGGAGCCCATCGACCCGCGCCGCGGCTCGTCGTACAGCACCCGCACGCCCTTGCCCGCGATCGCGGCCGCGTCCCCGTCCACGTCGGCCGTGCCGAAGGCGATGTGGTGCACCCCCTCGCCGTTCTTCGCCAGCCACTTGGCGACCGTCGAGTCCTCCCGGGTCGGCTCCAGCAGCTGCAGGTAGGAGGCGCCGCCGTCCCCGGTGTCGTTGATCTTCAGCATCGCCTCGCGGACGCCCTGCTCCTCGTTCACCTCGCTGTGGAACACCTCGAAGCCGTAGGTGGACCGGTAGAACTCGACCGTCCTGTCCAGGTCGAAGCAGGCGATGCCGATGTGGTCGATGCGGGTCAGCACGGTGGCGGTCCTCCGGTGGGCGGGGCGGACATGGGGCGGCACCCAGTGCAGCGCATTCCCGCGGCCGGACGCCAGCGGGCCGCGCTGCGAGCCTGCTCACACGTTTCCTTCCCCGCCCCGGCACGGTGTTCACTGGTCAGTGCCAGTAGCGCTGATCACACCTGCCGGGCGGTGACGCAGAGGTGACCGATCAGTACATTGACCGCATCTCCCCACCCTCTGGTCCGACGCGCGAAGGGGCTCGTCCATGACTACTTCTGTGATCGTCGCAGGTGCCCGCACCCCGATGGGGCGGCTGCTCGGCTCGCTCAAGGACTTCTCCGGAGCCGACCTCGGCGGCTTCGCGATCAAGGCGGCGCTGGAGCGGGCCGGCATCACCGGCGAGCAGGTCCAGTACGTGATCATGGGCCAGGTGCTGCAGGCCGGCGCGGGCCAGATGCCGGCCCGGCAGGCGGCGGTCAAGGCGGGCATCCCGCTGAGCGTCCCGGCGCTCAGCATCAACAAGGTCTGCCTCTCCGGGCTGGACGCGATCGCGCTGGCCGACCAGCTGATCCGGGCCGGCGAGTTCGACGTGGTGGTGGCCGGCGGCCAGGAGTCGATGACCAACGCCCCGCACCTGCTGCCGAAGTCCCGCGAGGGCTTCAAGTACGGCGCGATCGGCATGCTCGACGCGATGGCGCACGACGGCCTCACCGACGCCTACGAGAACATCCCGATGGGCGAGTCCACCGAGAAGCACAACGCCCGGCTCGGCATCACCCGCGAGGTGCAGGACGCCATCGCCGCCGCCTCGCACCAGCGTGCCGCCAAGGCCCAGGCCGACGGCGTGTTCGAGGCCGAGATCGTCCCGGTGCCGATCCCGCAGCGCAGGGGCGAGCCCGTCCTGTTCTCCCAGGACGAGGGCATCCGGGCCGACACCACCGCCGAGGGCCTGGCCAAGCTGCGCCCCGCGTTCACCAAGGACGGCACGATCACCGCCGGCACCTCCTCGCAGATCTCCGACGGCGCCGCCGCCGTCGTGGTGATGAGCAAGGCCAAGGCCGAGGAGCTGGGCCTGAGCTGGCTCGCCGAGATCGGCGCGCACGGCAACGTGGCGGGCCCGGACAACTCGCTCCAGTCGCAGCCGTCCAACGCGATCAGGCACGCCCTCGGCAAGGAGGGCCTGGAGGTCGGCGACCTCGACCTGATCGAGATCAACGAGGCGTTCGCCGCCGTCGCCCACCAGTCGACGAAGGACCTCGGCGTCAGCGCCGACATCGTCAACGTCAACGGCGGCGCGATCGCGCTCGGCCACCCGATCGGCATGTCCGGCGCCCGCGTGGTGCTGCACCTGGCGCTGGAGCTCCAGCGCCGCGGCGGCGGCACCGGCGCGGCCGCGCTGTGCGGCGGCGGCGGCCAGGGCGACGCGCTGATCGTCAAGGTGCCCGCCCAGGGCTGAGCCGGCCCGTCCCCCCGGCCCCGCGGCGCCGCGCGAGCGGCCCGCGGGGCGTCCGTCTTTCCGCCGTTGCGCAGCGAGGAGCAGAACCCGATGGCCGATGTGGCGACGCTGGTCGAGCAGGCCCGGCAGGGCCGTCCCCGGGCGGTGGCCCGGCTGATCACCCTGGTGGAGAACGCCGCGCCCGAGCTGCGCGAGGTGATGGCGGCGCTCGCCCCGTACAGCGGGCGGGCCTACACGGTGGGCCTGACCGGCTCGCCCGGGGTCGGCAAGTCGACCTCCACCTCGGCGCTGGTCAGCGCCTACCGCAGGCAGGGCAGGCGGGTCGGGGTGCTGGCCGTCGACCCGTCCTCGCCGTTCTCCGGCGGCGCGCTGCTCGGCGACCGGGTGCGGATGCAGGAGCACGCCACCGACCCGGAGGTGTTCATCCGCTCGATGGCCACCCGCGGCCACCTCGGCGGCCTGGCCTGGGCCGCCCCGCAGGCGCTGCGGGTGCTGGACGGGGCCGGCTGCGACGTGATCCTGGTGGAGACCGTCGGCGTCGGGCAGTCCGAGGTGGAGATCGCCGCGCAGGCCGACACCTCGGTGGTGCTGCTGGCCCCCGGCATGGGCGACGGCATCCAGGCCGCCAAGGCGGGCATCCTGGAGATCGGCGACGTGTTCGTGGTCAACAAGGCCGACCGGGACGGCGCGGACGCCACCGCCCGCGAGCTCAACCACATGCTCGGCCTGGGCGAGTCCCGGCAGGCCGGCGACTGGCGGCCGCCGATCGTCAAGACCGTCGCCGCCCGCGGCGAGGGCCTCGACGAACTCGTCGACTCCCTGGAGAAGCACCGCGCCTGGCTGGCCGAGACCGGCGAACTCGCGGCCCGCCGCCGCCGCCGCGCCGCCCAGGAGGTCGAGGCGATCACCCTGGCCGCGCTGCGCGCCCGGATCGGCGACCTGCGCGGCGACCGGCACCTGGACGCCCTGGCCGGCCGGGTCGCCGCGGGCGAACTCGACCCGTACGCGGCGGCGGACCGGCTGGTGGCCGAGCTGACCTCGTGAGCCGACCGGACAGGACCTAGCCCCGGCCGCGGAGCCCGCGCAGGTGCTCGGCGATCGGGGCCAGGGCCGCGTACAGCGCGTCCAGCTGCTCGTCGGTGAGCCGGTCGACGAAGTGCTCGCGGACGCTGCGGACGTGGTCCGGGGCGACCTTCCGCAGGGTCTCCCAGCCGTGCTCGGTCAGGTGCGCGTACAGGCCGCGGCGGTCGCCCGGGCACTCCTGGCGGAGCACCAGGCCGGCCGTCTCCATCCGGGTGATCTGGTGCGAGAGCCGGCTCTTGGACTGCAGGGTGGCGGTGGCCAGGTCGGTCATCCGCATCCGGCGCTCGGGCGACTCGGAGAGGACGACCAGGATCTCGTAGTCGTTGAGCGCGAGGCCGTGGGCCTGGAGCTCCCGGCTCAGCTGGTGGTCGAGCAGCTTGCCGACCTCCAGGTGGGCGCGCCAGAACCGCTGCTCGCGGGCGTCGAGCCAGGGCGTGTCCGCCTCCCCGGTCCGGGACGGGGGGACCGCCGGCGCTTCGGTCGCAGAGTTGTCCATGCCGACGAGTATAGCCGAAGTTGTTCAATGTTGTACGAATTCACCGCTCCCGCCCGGGACCGCCGCCCGGAACGGCCGGGCGCTCCGTCCCCGCACCACCGCCCTCCCGGACGGCCCTTTTCGGCCTGGCATGTCCAATTCGTGGGCCGGAGCCGAGCGGTGACACAGCGTTGGGCATAATCGCGCCCATGACGACGCGGAGCGCGAACTTCCATTCGATAGCCGACGGTGTATACGCGTGGCAGCCGCAGCAACGGGGTTGGGGCCTGGCCAACTGCGGACTGGTCGCCGCCGACGGCGCCGCGCTCTGGATCGACACCCCGTACGACCGCACCCTGGCCGGCGAGTTCCTGGCCCGCACCCGGGCCGTCCTCGCCCCCGGCACCGAGGTCGGCCGGATCGTCGTCACCCACGCCAACGGCGACCACATGTGGGGCGCCGGCGTCCTGCCCGACGCCGAACTGATCACCACCCGCGAGGCGCTGCACCACATCGCCTACGAGCCCACCCCCGCCCAGCAGCAGGCCCTGCTGGACGGCCTCGACCGCGGCGAGGACACCGGCGCCTACCTGCACGAGCACTTCGGCTGCTTCGACTGGTCCGGCACCCCGCCGGTCGTCCCCGACACCGTCTTCACCGGCGAACTCGAACTGCGCGTCGGCGACATCCCGGTGCAGGTCAGCAGCCTCCCGCCGGCCCACACCAGCGGCGACCTGATCGTCCACCTGCCCACCCGCTCCACCGTCTTCACCGGCGACGTCGTCTTCGGCTCCACCGCCGAACGCCCCGGCGACCACCCCGTGCACTGGGCCGGCCCGCTCGGCAACGTCATCGACGCCGTCGAGCGGCTGCTCGACACCGGCGCCGAGACCGTCGTCCCCGGCCACGGCCCGCTGCTCACCCGCGCCGACCTGCGCGGCCACGCCGGCTACCTGCGCTACGTCCGCGACCGGGCGCACGCCCTGCACGCCGCCGGCGCCACCGCCGCCGAGGCCGCCCGCACCGTCATCGACGAGAACCGCTACCCCGAACTCGGCCTCCCCGAGCGGCTGCTGGTCACCATCGGCACCGAGTACCGGCACCTCGACGGCACCGAGCCGCCCGCCATGCTGGAGGTCGTCGGCCGGATGGCCCACCTCGCCCGGCAGCGCACCCGCGCCGCGGCCGACCGGGCCGCCACCGCCGCGACCGCCACCGCCACCGCCTGAGCCAGGGCACCGCCCGAGCCCACGGCCCAGCCCGAGCCAGGGCACCGCCCGCCGTCCCCGCCTCCCCGCCGCGACGAATCCCCCCGAGGACCCCATGGTCGAGATCGTGCTCGCCCTCCTGGCCGGCGCCGCCCTGACCGCCGGACCCCTGCTGTGGTCCGCCCGGCGCGCCACCCGGGCCGCCCGCGCCGCCGCCCGGCGCGCCACCGAGGCCGACCACCGCGCCGAGGGCGCCGAGGTCCGTGCCCGGGCCGCCGAGGACCGCGCCCGCACCGGCGAGGAGCGCGCCCGCGCCGCCGAGGCCCGGGCGCACTCCGCCGAGGCCCGGTGCACCCTCGCCGAGGCCCGGCTGGCCGCCGCCGTCCGCGAGTTCACCCACCTCGCGCACGAGCGGCTGCCCGCCGCCGCCACCGCGCTCACCCACCCCCGCACGCCCGTCCCCGGCCCGCTCGACAGCACCGGCGGCGGCGAGGAGCTGCAGCACGCCCTGGAGTCCGTGCTGGCCGCCGCGCTGCGCGCCGCGCTCGCCGAGCGCGAGCGCACCGACGCCGCCGCCCGGGCCGCGCTGCGCGGCTCCGCGTCCAAGATCCAGGCGCTGCTGATCCAGGTCCGCTCGCTGCTGGAGGAGATCCAGCTCTCGGTCGACGACCCCCGGCTGCTCGCCCTCGACTTCCGCAACGAGCTCACCCTGCGCCGGGTGCAGTCCCTCGCGGTGCTCTCCGGCGCCTGGCCCGGCATGACCCGGGAGGACTCCCCGCTCGCCGAGCTGTGCGTCGGCGCGCAGTCCCGGGTGGCCGGCTACGCCCGGATCGAGATCACCAACCACCTGCGCGAACCCCGGCTCGCGGTGGCCGCCCGGGCCGCCGAGCCGGTCGCCATCGCGCTCGCCGAGATCCTCGGCAACGCGACCGCCTACTCCCACCCCGAGACCCGGGTCGTCGTCTCCCTCGAACAGGGCAGCTCCGGCGCCCTCGTGGTGGTCGACGACATGGGCGTCGGCATGGAGCCCGACCAGCTCGAACGGGCCGGCGACCTGCTCGACGGCCAGGCCGAGGTGCTGCTCACCGAGCTCGGCGACCCGCCGCAGGCCGGCTTCGCCGTGATCGGCCTGCTCTGCCGCCAGTTCGGCTTCGGCTGCCGGGTCGAGCCGTCCCCGTACGGCGGCGTCCGCGCGATCCTGCGGCTGCCCGCCGAACTGCTCACCCTGACCGACCCGGCCGCCCCGCTCTCCGCGCTCGCGCCCCGGCCGGTCGGCCAGGGCGCGCCGGTCTTCGACGCCGGCGACGCCCTGCCCACCCGCAAGCGCCGCGCCCCCCGCGTCCCGCGGCAGGACGCGCCGTCCCCCCTCCCCGCCCCGGCGGGCACCACCACCCCCGACCGGGCCCGCAGCGCCTGGTCGGCGCTGCAGAGCGGCACCGCCGCCGGCCGCAGCGCCGCCGACCGCACCGCGAGCCCCGAAGGACCCGCCGCACCCGAAGGAGTCGAACACCCGTGACCGCCCCGCTCCGCCGCCACACCGAGGACCTCTCCTGGGTCCTCACCCCGCTGCTCGACCTCCCGGGCGTGCAGAACGCCGTCATCGCCACCGGCGACGGCCTGGTCACCGGCCACTCCGCCGACCTCGGCCGGGACGGCGCCGACCGGGTCGCCGCGATGACCGCCTCGCTGCACGCCGCCGCCCGCGCCTTCACCACCGCCTTCACCGGCGAGGAGAAGACCGCGCTCAGCCAGACCGTGGTCGAGTCCGAGCACGGCTACGCCGTGGTCACCCCGGCCGGCGAGAACTCCTCGCTGGCCGTCTTCGCCCTGCCCGGCGCCGACCTCGGCACCATCGCCTACCAGATGCAGGTGCAGGTCGCCGCGCTCGCCCGGGCGCTGGCCAGCCCGGCCCGGGAGGCGAGCCGCCCGTGACCACGCCGCCGCGCCGCCGGCTCGTCCCGGCCTACCTCGCCACCCACGGCCGCGCCGCCGCCGCCGGCACCAACGCCCTGGACCGGCTCAGCGTGCTGCACGCCGCCGCCGACTTCCCGGCCGGACTCGGCGGCGAACACCGCCAGTTATGGGAGCTGGTCCGCCCCGGCGCGCTCACCCTCGCCGAGGCCGCCGCCCACCTCCGGCTGCCCGTCAGCGCGACCACCTTCGTCGCCGCCGACCTGGCCGAGCGCGGCGCGCTGGCCGTCCGCGCGCCGATCCCCTCCGCCCAGCCGGTCAACCGGGACCTCGCCGAAAGGCTCCTCAGTGGACTTCGCGCCCTCAAGTAGCACCGCCGTCCTGCCCGGCGACGGGCCCGCCGGTGCCCCGGCCTACCTGCCGCCGACCGACCCGATCCTGATGAAGCTCATGGTCACCGGCCCCTTCGGGGTCGGCAAGACCACCTTCGTGCGCACCCTGTCGGAGATCCCGACCCTGCACACCGAGGAGACCATGACCGCGGCCGGCGCCCCGGTCGACGACATCAGCCACACCCCCGGCAAGACCGCGACCACCGTCGCCGTCGACTTCGGCCGGCTCACCCTCTCCGACGGCGAGTTCGTCCTCTACCTGTTCGGCACCCCCGGCCAGCGCCGCTTCCTGCCGCTCTGGGAGGACCTCGCCCGCGGCGCCCTCGGCGCGCTGATCCTGGTCGACACCCGGCGGCTCGCCGACGCCTTCGACGCGATGGACCTGATCGAGGAGGCCGGCCTGCCCTACACCGTCGCCGTCAACCGGTTCCCCGACACCCCGCCGATCGCCCTGGACGCGATCCGCGCCGCGCTCGACCTCGACCCGGCCACCCCGCTGGTCGAGTGCGACGCCCGCGAGTACGGCGGCTGCGTCGACGCCCTGATCACCCTCACCGAACACGTCCTGGACCGGCTGCCCCCGGAGAACGCCCCGTGACCGTCCGCACCGCCCTGTACGGCCCGCAGTTCGCCGCCGACCCGCACGCCCACTACGCCCGGCTGCGCGACCGCGGACCGCTCGCCCCCGTCGAACTCGCCCCCGGCGTCGACGCCTGGCTGGTCACCGACTACCACGTCGCCCTGGAGGTCCTCCGGGACACCGACACCTGGACCCGCGACCCGCGCCGCTGGCAGGCCACCCAGCCCGCCGACTCCCCGATCCTCCCGCTGTTCGGCTGGCGCCCCACCGCGCTGTTCTCCGACGGCCCGGCGCACACCCGCTACCGCCAGGTCATCACCGACAGCGTCGGCATCCTCGAACCCCACCTGCTGCAGCGCGACACCACCGCCGTCGCCGAACAGCTCATCGCCGAGTTCGCCGACACCGGCCGGGCCGACCTGCTCGCCCAGTACGCGTACCGGCTGCCGCTGCTGATCCTCACCTCCTGGTACGGCGTGCCCGACCCGGACATCGACCGGATCAGCAACGCGATGAACCACTCCTTCGAGACCTCCAGCGGCGCCGCCGCCGCGTACGCCGACCTGGTCGCCGTCGTCACCGAGCAGGTCGCCGACCGCCGGGCCAACCCCCGGCACGACCTGATCTCCGCGTTCCTCGGCCACCCCGCGAAGCTCGCCGACGACGAGGTCGTCCGGCACATCACCCTCACCCTGATGGCCGGCCACGAGCCCACCGCCAACCTGATCGCGGGCGCCCTGCTGCGGATGCTCTCCGACGACCGCTACGCCGGCTCGCTGCACAGCGGCGCGATGACCGCCCACGACGCGGTCAACGAGGTGCTGTGGAACGACCCGCCGCTGTCCAACTTCTCCCCGCACTACCCGCGGCGGGAGCTGGTCTTCCACGGCACCCCGCTCACCCCCGAGCAGCCGGTCCTGGTCTCCTACGCCTCCGCCAACGCGCAGGCCGCGCTCACCCCCGCCGAGAGCGAGTCGCTCGGCGGCTCCTACGCGCACCTCGCCTGGGGGGCCGGCCCGCACCGCTGCCCGGCCCGCCAGCCGGCCGTCCTGATGGCCGTCACCGCCATCGAGTACCTGATCAGCCGCCTCACCGACCTGCGGCTGGCCGTCCCGCGGGCGGACGTGCTGTGGCGTCCGGGCCCGATCCACCGGGCGCTGACCGCGCTCCCGGTCGAGTTCACCCCGCTGTAGCCGGGAACGCGGGAGCCGGGGACGCGCGGTGCTCCGCGTCCCCGGCTCCCGTTCCGTTCCGTCCCGTCCCGCTCCGCCTAGAGCCCGAAGCGCCGGCCGAGGTCGCCCAGGTTCCCGAGCCCGGTCAGCCCGGCGCCGCCGCCGTGCTGTTGCTGCTGGTGCGGGAGGTTCGCGCCGGGGATGCCGGGCTCCGCGCCGACCACGCCGACCGAGCGGTCGGCCATCAGCGTCTCGGAGGACTGCATCAGCACCTGCCCGGCCCCGATGAACTCGAACTGGTGCTCCTCGCCGCTGGCGCCGCCGATCCCGGTCAGGTGCCGCAGGCCGCCGAGGACGCCGTGCAGGTAGCTGTGGTCGTAGTGGTGGCAGGGCGCCGGGCAGTCCGCCCAGCCGACCAGGGCCTGCGGGTCGACCCGGACCGGGGGCTCGACGAAGTGCACCGGCCCGTTGGACGCGGCGACGAACTTGCCGGTGCCGATCAGGGTCAGGAACCCCGGGATGATCGACTGCTTGAGCCGCAGCGTCGGCTCGAAGGCGAGCAGGTTGCCGGAGCGCACGGTCAGGTTGCCGTCCTCCAGGTCGTACGAGTTGAGGTCGTACGCCCGGTCGGCGAGCAGCAGCCGGCCGCGCCCCTCGGCGACCACCCAGTCGGCGGCGTGCAGCGGCGAGTTGAAGTTCTGCTCCAGCACCCGGTCGAGCGCGCCGCGGCCGATCCCGGAGAAGCGCATCTCGCCGTAGTAGGCGATCATCTTCCCCTTCTGCAGGTAGTACGCGCCGTTCAGGTCGACCGAGAAGCAGTACGGGTTGACGTTGTCGTTGGACGGCAGGCTGCCGGCGTCCCAGACCTGCGGGCCCGCTCCGCCCGGCGGCTGGAACACGGGGGCGCCGAACTGCCCGGCGGGCGGGGCCTGGTGGGGCGGCGGCGGGATGTGCATCCCGGCCTGGGTGGCCTGGTACGACTGGTCGTACTGCTGCTGGGAGTAGCCCTGCGGCGGTCCCTGCGGCGGGTACGGCGGGGGCTGCTGGCCGTACGGCTGCGGCGGCTGCTGCTGCGCGTACGGGTCCTGGCCGTAGGGGTTCTGCGGGGGGTAGGACATCAGAGCTTCACCTCGCTGGCCTGGACGTAGACCGTGCCGTGCCCGGAGAGTTCGAGTTGGAAGGCCTCGCCGGAGCCGCGTCCGACCATGTCGCGCCAGCCGAGCGCGCTGGAGAGCTTGTTGGTGACCTCGCCGCGGTGCGCGACGTAGGCCTGCGGGTCGACGTGGACGGGCTGGCCGGGGGAGATCGGCAGTTCGATGACGCCGCCGTGGGCCATCACCGCGACCGCGCCCTTGCCGGTGAGCTTGGTGGTGAACAGGCCCTGGCCGGTGACCTGGCCGCGGACCACGCCCATCAGGCCGCCCTGCTGGCCCATGAACATGGTGGACTGCTGCAGGCCGCCCTCGAAGGCGAGCAGCCGGTCGGCCTCCACGTAGAGGGTGTCGCCGACCAGGTCGACCACGTGCACGTGGTGGCCGCCGTGGCCGAACAGCACGGTGCCGTGGCCCTCGACGGTCATCAGCGGGGTGTCCTCGTTGGCGACCCGGCGGCCGATCATCGACATCACGCCGCCCTGCCCGCCCATCAGGTTGGGCTGGAAGGTCACCTCGCCGGTGTAGCCGAGCATCGAGCCGCGCTGGGAGAGCACCCGCTGCCCGGGCAGCAGCTGGGCGGAGACCATCTTGTTGTTGATCCTGGTGAAGGCCATCAGACCTCGCCCCCCAGCGTCATCCGCTCGGAGGGCTGGACGTAGACCAGGCCCTCGCCGGTGAACTCGACCTGCATCGCCTCGCCGCCGCCCTCGCCGATCAGCGTGGTCCAGCCCGCGCCGGACTTGAGCGCCCGGTGCAGGTTGCCGGTGTGCGCGACGTACGCCCCGGGGTCGACCCGCAGCGGCATCCCCTGCGAGACCCGGAGGACCACCGCGGGGCCCTTCGAGGTGACCGCGGCCCAGCCCTGGCCCTCCACCTTGGTGGTGAACAGGCCGGTGCCGCTGGCCATGCCGTTCAGCCCGGTGAAGGAGGTGCCGGTGTGCAGTGACGCCTCGGTGCAGAGCAGGTTGTCGGACTCGACGAACAGGGTCTCCCCGTTCAGCCGGACCAGATTGATCTCGGTGGCCTTGTCGGCGAAGTAGCAGGTGCCCTGCCCCTTCACCTCCATGACCTCCATGCGTTCGCCGGTGAGCCGGCGGGTGACCATGCCGCGCAGGCCGTCGCCGCCGCCGGAGAGCTTCTTGAAGCCCATCTGCCCGGTGTAGGCGACCATCGAGCCGTTGCGTGCCTTGACGGTGTCGCCGGCGAGGTCGACGGCGAGGACTTTGGACCCCTGGAGTCGGAACTGTGCCACGTCCGGGAATCTAGCGGCCCCCTCCCCGGGTGGGGAGGGGGCCGGGGTCCGCTGGTACCCGTTCGGTACGAAACCCGTACAACGGACGCCGCGTCAGCGGGACATAAGCGGACAAAGCATCAGACCGGCTGCGGCAGCGCCCCCGCGGCCGACTCGACCTCCAGCAGCGAGGCCGAGTGCCGCTCGGCCTCGAACGCGGCGCGGCCGCCGCGCAGCCCGAACAGGCGCTTGGAGAGCATGATCCAGAGCACCGCGGCGATGTTCAGCAGCAGCGTGCCGATCTTCAGCGCGCTGACGTGCTCGGTCAGCTCGTAGACCTCCAGCGGCAGGAACGCGGCGGTGGCGACCACGGTCAGGTACTCGGCCCAGCGGTGGCCCCACCAGAGGCCGAACGCCTCGACGATCTCGACCAGCGCGTACACCACCAGCGCGACGGCCACGTAGACCAGGGTCGAGTGCTTGTACTCGAAGGTCTTGCGGACGGTGTCGACGATCGGCGAGTGCTCCAGGTCGAAGTGGAAGTGGTCGGTGACCGGCTTGAAGACGGTCAGGTTCTCGTCGAAGATCCGGCGGACCGCGTCCCTGCTGTTGGAGAACTTCCACACCCCCCAGGCGACGACCACGATCAGCAGGCCGCGCAGCAGCCGCTCGACGGCCAGGAAGCGCAGGATGAACAGGTCGCGCAGGGCCTTGCCGCGGGGCACCAGCGGCGCCTCCTCGGCCGGGCCGGAGCCGTGCGGCTCGCCGAGCGCGAAGTCGCCGCAGCGCAGGCAGCGCCAGGCGGTGCCGACGGCGGTGGCGGTGTGCAGCCGCGCCCGCAGGTCGGGTTCGTCGGGCGCGTAGGTGATGTGCCCGCGCTTGGCGCAGGTGTGCCGGTCCCAATCCCGCTTCAGCATGTGGTGGTTCCCCCCGTGGGTCCGGCGCGCTCCGACCGTCGGAGCGCGCGCAGCACAGCAGGATAGGGGGTCCCCGTCCGGCGCCGCCGTCGGGTCGGTGATAATAGACCCGGCTTGTGCGTCCGTTCACAAGCCGGGCCGTTCGCGAGCCCAGCCGTCCGCCGTGCCCCCGTGAGGAATCCCCGTGAAGAGCGTCGCCGCCGTCCACCGCCTGCGCCTGGTCTCCGGCCCCGAGGGGCTGTCCTTCCTGCTGCTGCTGGTCTGCTCGGTGCTGAAGCGCACCACCAGCTTCGACGCGGTGCCGGTGATGGGCATGGTGCACGGCGTGCTGTTCGTGCTGTACGTGGTCTTCCTGGCGCAGGCGTACCAGGCCCGCCGCTGGGAGCCGAAGCGCGGCCTGCTGATGTTCGTCCTCGCGGTGGTGCCGACCGGCGGCTTCTTCGCCGAGCGGATGCTCGCCAAGGAGGAGCGCGGCGAGCTCGACGCCCCGGCGCCGGCGGCCGCCGCCTGACCTCCCCGGAACGTGGTGCGCGGCGGCCGGGCCCCCTCGTGGGGCCCGGCCGCCGCGGGCTTCTCGTCAGCCGGTCGGCGTCAGTTGACGTTCACCCCGGTCCAGGCGGCCGCGACCGCGTTGTACTCGGCGGAGCCGGCGCCGTACAGGTCCTTCGCCGCGTTCAGGGTCGCCGTGCGGGCGGCCTTGTAGTTGGTGGTGGAGGTCATGTAGACGGTCAGCGCCCGGTACCAGACCTGGGCGGCCTTGGCCCGGCCGATGCCGGTCAGGGCCGCGCCGTTGTAGGTCGGCGAGTTGTAGCTGACGCCGTTGATGGTCTTGGCGCCGCTGCCCTCGGCCAGCAGGTAGAAGAAGTGGTTGGCGACGCCCGAGGAGTAGTGGACGTCCTTGCTGCCGACCGTCGAGGACCAGTAGTCGGCGGACGCGCCGTCCTTGGACGGCTTGTCCATGTAGCGCAGCGGCGTGCCGTTGCCGTTGATGTCGATCAGCTCGCCGATCAGGTAGTCCGGGTTGTCCTTCGGCAGGTTGGCGTAGAACTCGACCAGGCTGCCGAAGATGTCGGAGGTGGCCTCGTTCAGGCCGCCGGACTCGCCGGAGTAGTTCAGGCCGGCCGTGTTGGACGTCACGCCGTGGCTCATCTCGTGCCCGGAGACGTCGAGTTCGGTCAGCGGGTGGGTGTTGCCCGAGCCGTCGCCGTAGGTCATGCAGAAGCAGCTGTCGTCCCAGAACGCGTTGACGTAGTTGCTGCCGTAGTGGACCCGGCTGTACGCGCCGACGCCGTCGTTGCGGATGCCGCTGCGGCCGAAGGTGTTCTTGTAGAAGTCCCAGGTGACGGCCGCGCCGTACTGGGCGTCGACGGCCGCGGACTCGCTGTTGGAGGCCAGGCCGTTGCCCCAGGTGTTGGTGGTCTTGGAGTAGAGGGTGCCCTTGCCGGAGGTCTTGCCCGCCAGCGTGCTGGTGTACTGGCCGCCGCGGGTGGCGTCCTTCAGCGTGTACGTGGTGCCGGTCAGCGTGGTGGTCAGCGAGACGCTGCCGACGAAGACGCCGTTGCCGGTGCCGTTCGCGTTGGCGGTCTGGATGTCCTCGTGGCTGGAGAGCACCGCGCCGCTGTCGGCGTCGGTGACCAGCCGCTGGCGGCTCGGGGTGCCGTCCGCCCGGACGCCCTCGACGGTGGTGCGGTACGCCAGCCGCGGCGCGCCGTCGGCGGCCCAGACCACCAGCTCGGGGCTGCCGCTGGCGCCGGAGACCGAGGCCAGCGCGGCCTCGTCGGCGTCGTGCGCCAGGCCGACGGTGGCCCGCACCGCGCCGGCCGCCTGCGCGGCGGCCTGCCCGGCCGTCAGCTTCGGGCTCAGCGAGGCGGGGGCCAGGCTGCCGGCGACGGCCTTGTCGCTGGACTTGACCCTGCCGTTGGCGGCCTGGTGCACGACCAGGTCGCCGCCGAGCACGGGCAGCCCGTCGTAGGTGCGCTCGTAGCGGAAGTGCCGGGTGCCGTCGGCGTCGACGACGGCGTCCTTGACGACCAGCTTCTCCCGCGCGCCCAGGCCCAGGGCCTTGGCGGCGGCCGGTGCCTGCGCGGCGGCCAGCGCGAGCTGGTCGGCCCGGCCGAGGGAGGCCGGGTTCGGGGCGGCGTACGCCATTCCGGCGCTCACCTGGATCGCGCCGGCCAGCAGGGCCGAGGCAGAGAGAACAGCGCCGACAGCGAGCTTTCGCTTCACGTACGGGTTCCTTCCGGATCAACCGCGTGTGTGCGCGGTCGCACCTCGCTCCGGGGCACCGGGGTCAGTGCCTGCTGGGGCGGAACGGGTGCTGACGTGCGGCTCCGTGCGGTCAGGTGACAGCCGCCGGTGGGGTGGGCCGGCGGTGTCGAACGGGGCTGGCCAGAAGCATGACGACGCCGCGAATGCCGGGACAGCGGTTCGGCAACTATTGGCAAACTCTCGCCAACGGCCCGGTCCGGGGGATTCCGGGAAATCGGATGTTTCGCCGCGAACCATGCCGCGCGGGCTGGGCGAAGGCCCAACTCCGGTGCAATCACTGAATATTGCCGGAATATGCACGGTAAAGAGCCGTCATCCGGCCGGGCTCGTCTGTTTGGCGTGATCCCGCCAAGAAGGGCGGGTTGTCCATCATCGTGGACACCTGCTACCCCCGCCCGCCCCCGCGGGTACGGTGGGGGCGTGCCCAAGCCCCTCGCCCTCGACTTCGACCCGATCGCCCGCGCCGACGAACTCTGGGAGCGCCGTTGGGGCAAGGTCCCCTCGATGGCGGCGATCACCTCGGTGATGCGCGCCCACCAGATCCTGCTGGCCCGGGTCGACGCGGTGGTCAAGCCCTACGGCCTGACCTTCGCCCGCTACGAGGCCCTGGTGCTGCTGACCTTCAGCCGGTCCGGCGAACTCGCGCTCTCCAAGATCGGCGAGCGCCTGATGGTCCACCCCACCAGCGTCACCAACACCGTCGACCGCCTGGAGCGGGCCGGCCTGGTCGCCCGCCGCCCCAACCCGCTGGACGGCCGCGGTGTGCTCGCCGCCATCACCGAGCGCGGCCGCCAGGTGGTCGAGCGGGCCACCCGCGAACTCGTCGCGGTCGAGTTCGGCATGGACGGCTACGACGCCGACGCCTGCCGCGAGGTCTTCGAACTGCTCCGCCCGCTGCGGGTCGCCGCCGGCGACTTCGCCCCGCCCGCCGGGGAGGGGCCGGACCGGGAGCGGGCGTAGGGGCGGTTACCCTCGTACCAGCGGTGCGCCCGAGGTGGGCGCGGCCGGCCCGAGCGAGGCGAGGAACGAGAAGATGAAGGCGACCCCCCTGCTGGGCTGGTACCGGGTCCTGGCGATCGCGACGGGTGTCGCGCTCCTGGTGTTCTGCGGGTTCATCATCGCCAAGTACGGCTTCGACGCGGGCGCCGACGCCACCACGTACGTCGCGATGGCGCACGGCTACCTCTACATCGGCTACTTCGTGGTGACCTTCCTGCTCGGCCAGAAGCTCAAGTGGCCGCTCGGCCGGATGGTCGCCTTCCTGGCCGCCGGCTGCGTCCCGTTCGCCTCGTTCGTCGCCGAGCGCAAGGTCGTCGCCGAGGCCGGGACCAAGCTCGTCCCCGCCCAGACCACCCGCGAGACCGCCGGCGTCTGAGCCCCCGCCCCGCCCGTTCCGCGACGCCCCTCCCCGCCCGCCGGGGGAGGGGCGTCCGGCGTTCCCCCGACCGTCCGGGGGACGTCCGGGAGTGTTCGGCGGGCAGGCGTCGACAGGTACTAGGACGTCCGAGTAAATTGCTAGGACATCCAAGTAGTTCTGCCGACCCGCGAGGGCGGCCGCACGGAGCGGGAGTCGGAACCGATGGACGCCGAGCAGATCGAGGCCGGACGGCAGCGCTGGCAGCAGCGGTACGACAAGGCGCGCAAGCGCGACGCGGACTTCACCACGCTGAGCGGCGAGAGCGTCGACCCCGTGTACGGGCCGCCGCCCGGACAGCACGTCGAGGGCTTCGAGCGGATCGGCTGGCCCGGCGAGTACCCCTACACCCGCGGCCTGCACCCCACCGGCTACCGCGGCCGCGCCTGGACCATCCGCCAGTTCGCCGGCTTCGGCAACGCCGAGCAGACCAACGAGCGCTACCGGATGATCCTGGAGGCCGGCGGCGGCGGCCTCTCGGTCGCCTTCGACATGCCCACCCTGATGGGCTACGACTCGGACGACGCCCGCGCGCTCGGCGAGGTCGGCCACTGCGGCGTCGCGATCGACTCCGCCGCCGACATGGAGGTGCTGTTCCGGGGCATCCCGCTCGGCGAGGTCACCACCTCGATGACGATCAGCGGCCCGGCCGTCCCGGTCTTCTGCATGTACCTGGTCGCCGCCGAGCGCCAGGGCGTCGACCCCGCCGTGCTCAACGGCACCCTGCAGACCGACATCTTCAAGGAGTACATCGCGCAGAAGGAGTGGCTCTTCGCCCCCGAGCCGCACCTGCGCCTGATCGGCGACCTGATGGAGCACTGCGCCGCCGGCATCCCCGCCTACAAGCCGCTCTCGGTCTCCGGCTACCACATCCGGGAGGCCGGGGCCACGGCCGCCCAGGAGCTCGCCTACACGCTGGCCGACGGCCTCGGCTACGTCGAGCTCGGCCTCTCCCGCGGCCTGGACGTCGACGTGTTCGCCCCCGGCCTGTCCTTCTTCTTCGACGCCCACCTCGACTTCTTCGAGGAGATCGCCAAGTTCCGCGCCGCCCGCCGGATCTGGGCCCGCTGGATGCGCGACCACTTCGGCGCGAAGACCGAGAAGGCGCAGTGGCTGCGCTTCCACACCCAGACCGCGGGCGTCTCGCTGACCGCCCAGCAGCCGTACAACAACGTGGTCCGGACCGCCGTCGAGGCGCTCTCCGCCGTCCTCGGCGGCACCAACTCGCTGCACACCAACGCCCTCGACGAGACCCTCGCGCTGCCCAGCGAGCAGGCCGCCGAGATCGCCCTGCGCACCCAGCAGGTGATCATGGAGGAGACCGGCGTCACCAACGTCGCCGACCCGCTCGGCGGCTCCTGGTACGTCGAGGCGCTCACCGACCGGATCGAGGCCCAGGTCGAGGAGATCTTCCGGCGGATCCTCGACAAGGGCAGCGCCGAGCACCCGATCGGCCCGATGACCGCCGGCATCCTGCGCGGCATCGAGGAGGGCTGGTTCACCGGCGAGATCGCCGAGGCCGCCTTCCGCTACCAGCAGGGCGTCGAGAAGGGCGACAAGCGGGTGGTCGGCGTCAACTGCCACCCCCGCAGCGTCACCCCCGAACTGGAGATCCTCCGGGTCAGCCACGAGGTCGAGCGCGAGCAGGTCCGCGCCCTGCGGGAGCGGAAGGCGCACCGCGACGAGGCCGCCGTCCGGGCCGGCCTGGACGCCATGCTCACCGCCGCCCGCGAGGGCACCAACATGATCGAGCCGATGCTCCGCGCCGTCCGGGCCGAGGCCACCCTCGGCGAGATCTGCCACGCGCTGCGCGCCGAGTGGGGCACCTACCAGGAGAACGCCACCTTCTGACCGGGCCCCGCCGACCGCCCCGCCCGGCACCGACTCCGTTCCCCCCTGGCAGAGTTGGGGGCGTCGTATGACCCCGAACGGAGGGATGTGGCGGATGAGTGGGGGAGCGCAGCTCGCCGAGCGGTTCGAGGCGCACCGGCCCCGGCTGCGCGCGGTCGCGTACCGGATGCTGGGCTCGCTGGGCGAGGCCGACGACGTGGTGCAGGAGACCTGGCTGCGGCTGGACCGGCACGCCGAGGAGGTGGAGAACCTGGGCGGCTGGCTGACCACGGTCGCCTCCCGGGTCTGCCTGAACGAGCTGCGCGGCCGGGAGCGGCGGCGCGAGGAGGAGCTGGACACCTCGGTGCCGGACCCGGTGCTGGCCGCGCCGGAACGGGACGACCCGGCGGCGCAGGCGCTGCTGGGCGACCGGGTCGGCCTGGCGCTGCAGGTGGTGCTGGGCACCCTCGGCCCGGCCGAGCGGCTCGCGTTCGTGCTACACGACCTGTTCGGCGTCCCGCTGGAGGACATCGCGCCGCTGCTGGGGAAGTCCCCGGCGGCGGTGCGGCAGCTGGCCAGCCGGGCCCGCCGGCGGGTCAGGGAGCGGGCGCCCGAGCCGGACCGGGACCCGGCGGCGCAGCGGGCCGCGGTGGGGGCGTTCCTGGCGGCCTCCCGGGAGGGCGACTTCGCGGGCCTGGTCGCGGTGCTCGCCCCGGACGCGGTGCTGCGGGCGGACGGCGGCCCGGCACTGGCCGAGCTGAGCAAGGTGATCCGCGGCGGCACGGTGATCGCGTCCTCGGCGCAGGGCTTCCGGCACCTGGCGCCGTACGCCCGCCTGGTGCTGGTGAACGGCACCTACGGCACGCTGACGGTGGTGGACGGCGAGCCGCGCTCGGTGATGTCGTTCACCGTGGTGGACGGCCTGATCGCGGGCATCGACGTGCTCAACGACCCGGTGCGGCTGGCCGCGCTGATACCGGCGTTCCCGGCGCTCTGAGCGGCCCGCTCAGCGCTCCGGGCCCGGGAAGGGCCCGAGCAGCAGCGTGGTGAAGCGGCGGATCCAGTCCGCGGTGACGGGTTCGCCGCTCACCAGCAGCCGGTGCTCGACGGTGCCGGCGATGGTGTCGAAGATGATGCCGACCTCCTCGGCGGCCGCCGCCGGGTCCCGGTCGGGGTCCATCTCGCCGCGGGCCTGGGCGTTGGCCCGGCCGAGCTCGACCAGCACCTTCTGCGGCTGGACGATCCGCTCCCGGATCCGCCGGCGCAGCTGCGGGTCGCGGGAGCCCTCGGCGAACAGCGCGAGCAGCGCGGCCTGGGTCTCGGGCAGCGTGAGCAGCTCGGCGAAGCGGGCGACCACGGCCTCGATGTCGGCCCGCAGGCTGCCCAGGTCGGCGCACTCCAGCTGGTCGAAGAGGCTGGCGATGGCGTCGACGACGAGTTCGCTCTTGGACGGCCAGCGCCGGTACAGCGTGGTCTTGGCGACGCCGGCCCGCTGGGCGACGTCGCCCATGGTGAGGCCGCCCCAGCCGAGTTCGGCGAGCGCCTCCCGGGTGGCGTCCAGGATGGCCTGGTCGGCGGCGGCGCTGCGCGGCCGGCCCTTGCCGCGGACGAGCGGGGCGAGCGGGACGGGCGGGGCACCCGCGGACGGCGGGTCCGGGTGCTCGGCGGGCTGCCGGGTGGTGGGGGCCACCGCGCCTCCTGGCTTGTTTACTCAGAAGTAACTTGTTCGCCCCACGGTAGCGACCCGCCGCCCCGTCCGGCACCCGCCCGGACCCGGAAAGTGGGACAGCTCACGCCCCGGGAGCGGGCGGGGGGCTTGCGGGGGGAGCCCGGGAGGCAGATACGCTACGACCAGTAGCGAAAGAGCGACGACCAACGCGCCCCGCCCTCTGGGATCGGGCCGGGCGCACGGCGCGGGTGGGGACCCGCGCCGACGGTTCGGGCCCCGGCGGTACGGCCGGGCGGCTCGCTCCGGTTTTTCCGGGCGGATGGCGCCCGGCACCGGCTCCGGCGGGGGAGGATAGAGCCATGCAGTCACGGAATTCGCGTCTCAACAGCTCCACCCTGCGCGGTGCGGTGGACCTCGCCGCGGTCAAGGCGGCCGGAGAGGCCGCCCAGAAGGCCGAGCAGACCCGGGCCGAACGGGCCCGGCAGGCGGCGGCGGGCGACGGCCCGGCGCTCGCGGACTACCCCCTGGTGCTGGACGTCACCGAGGAGACCTTCGAGTCCGAGGTGGTCCAGCGCTCCGCCGAGGTCCCGGTGGTGGTGGACTTCTGGGCCGAGTGGTGCGGCCCGTGCAAGCAGCTGAGCCCGATCCTGGAGCGCCTCGCCGAGGAGTACGCGGGCCGGATCGTGCTCGCCAAGATCGACGTCGACGCCAACCAGCTGATCGCCCAGCAGTTCGGCATCCAGGGCATCCCGGCCGTGATGGCCGTGGTCGCGGGCCAGCTGGTCCCGCTGTTCCAGGGCGCCGAGAGCGAGCCGAACGTCCGCAAGATCCTGGACCAGCTGATCGCGGTGGCCGAGCAGCGCTTCGGCATCGTCGGCGGCGCCGCGGGCGGCCCCGGCGGCGGTGGCGAGGACGCGGCGGACGAGCCGCGGGTGCCGGCCGACCCGGCGCTGGAGGCGGCGCACGACGCGCTCGACCGGGGCGACCTGGCCGGCGCGGTGCGGGCCTACCAGAACGTGCTGAGCGAGCGCCCCGGCCACGTCGAGGCCAAGCTGGGCCTGGCCCAGGCGCAGCTGCTGCACCGGGTGGAGCAGCTCGACCCGCAGCAGGTGCGCACCGACGCGGCGGCCGACCCGAGGGACGTCCCGGCCCAGTTGCGGGCGGCCGACCTGGACCTGGTCGGCGGGCACGTCGAGGACGCCTTCGGCCGCCTGGTCGACACCGTCGCCCGGACCTTCGGCGACGACCGGGACGCGGCCCGGCTGCGGCTGCTGGAGCTGTTCGAGGTGATCGGCCCGGACGACCCGCGCACCGTCGCGGCCCGCCAGGCGCTGGCCCGGGTGCTGTTCTGACCCGTCGCCGGACCGCCGCCGGCGGCACTCGGTGACACCTCGGGTGACCTGCGGTGTCGGCGGTGATTTGACGACTTTCGAGTGCCTTCGGGGCGCCTTTACCAAATCTTGATAACACCCCTTCGCGGTCACATGATGTGACGGCGGAGGGGTGTTTCGTTCATGTTTCCGCCGATCGCCGACAGCCGCACATGCGATTTTGGTCACTCTCTGGCGCGGAGCCTTCGATTCCATGATCGCCCCCGTTCACTGTTGGATTACCCGTCAGTAACGGACCTCTTGTGCTCGGCCCGGGATTGGACCACGATCGGCCACGCCCGGTCCCTCGGCGACGAGGGTCCCCACCGGGTGAGGCCAGGGGGGTAACCGCAGATCCCACGCGGCGGTTCCTGGCCTCGCGACGGCCGCGCGACCCGCGCGGCCGCCTGGTTGTCGCTCGGGGGTGACCGTCCGCGCCGTCCCCACGGCACCGGGCGCTCTCCGCTACCGAGGACGTAGCTCTCTCTCCCATCCCGGTCCTGACCACGTGCGGGACGCACCGGAACGGCCGGAGGCGCACGTCCTAGAAGGAGGACACGCATGTCCCAGTCTTACGGCAAGACCCGCTGGAAGCGCTTCGCCCTGGTGATGGTCCCCAGCGTCGCGGCCACCGCCGCGATCGGCGTCTCGCTCGCCAACTCCGCCCTCGCGGCCTCGTTCGCGGTCTCCGGCCAGCAGTTCAAGGTCACCGTCGAGGACCTGCACGGCGACCGCTTCTCGCAGTTCGGCGGCGTCGACGTCGAGGCGAACGGCACCAGGCACCCGGTGGCCGTCTCGGCCTTCGACAGCGCCCGGCTGCAGAACCTCTGCCAGTCGGTGGTGACCGACCTCAGCGGGTTCGGGCTCGGCAAGTGGACCCTGGTCCTCAAGGCCGGCGACAGCTCGGACGAGGCCAAGCAGGTGCACGCCGAGAACCTGCTGATCGACCTCAACCAGCTCGAGGCGGACGCCACCTTCACCAACATCAACATCGGCCAGGACGCCAGCACCCTGCAGGGCAGCGCGGCGGACAAGGTCCGCAAGATCCCGGCACCCGGTGGCCTGCCGACCGGTCCGATGGGCTTCTCGCAGACCGCCGACACCGCCCACCTGACCGGCGTCAAGCAGACCGCCTGGGCGACCTCGGCCGGCACCTTCACCCTCAACGGCCTGCACCTGAACCTGAACAAGCAGGAAGACGGCAAGACCTACGAGTGCTACTAGTCCTGCCCTGAGGGCCCGTCCACCGGGCCCGACGGCGGACCACACCGGTCCGGGAGCGGCGCTCGGCCGCCCCCCGGACCGGCGCCCCGGCGTCCCCGGGGTCCTGCTCCCTTTCTCCCGCCTCGGACCCACCACGAGGAGTCGCACCATGTCCAGCGCAACCGCCGAGACCTGGCCCGAGAGCCAGGCGGGCATCGTCAGCCGCGTCTGGCGGGGGTTCCGCAGGTGGCGGCGCACCCGGCCGTTCTGGGGCGGGCTGCTCGCGATGATCGCCGGCGTGCCGATCCTGTACTTCCCGTACGCCAAGCTCAGCATCGGCGGCCTCACCATGACGATGGCCACCACGGCGGGCGCGGGCTCGCTGATCATCGGCCTGCTGCTGATCGCGCTGGGCCTGACCGCCTGGTTCCAGCCGGTGGTGCGGGTCTTCTGCGGGGTGGCGACCACCATCCTGGCGCTGATCTCCATCCCGGTCTCCAACCTCGGCGGCTTCGGCATGGGCGCGCTGCCCGGCCTGATCGCCGGCGGCCTGCTGGCCTCCTGGGCGCCGCTGCCGGCCCGCCCCGCGCCCGCCGCCGACGGCCCCGCCGGAGCCCCGGCCGACGGCCCCGCCGAGCGCACCGCCGACGCGCCGGCCGAGGCGCCCACCGCGCACCTGCCCGCCCAGGCCGCCGCCGAGCCGGGCGCGGCCCCGCAGACACCCGCCGAGGAGGATCAGCGGTGACCGAGCCCGAGAAACCGACCGTCCCCGGCCCGCGGCACGCGGCGCCCCGGGCGGGGGTGCGCTCCCGGCTGCGCGGCCGGGCGCTGGCGATCGCCGCCGTGCCGACCGCGCTGCTGGTCGGCGCGGCCTACGCGCCGACGCTGGCGGTCGCCGCCGACCCGCAGGCCGGCGCCTGCGCCCCGGACGCGGTGCTCAAGGAGACGCCCGTCCCGAAGAGCGAGATCAAGGTCCAGGCGGACGCCGCGGGCAGCGCCACCGCGGTCCCCGCGGCACTCACCGGCACCGGCACCGGCACCGTGCGGTCCGCCGTCTACACCGTGCCGAAGGCGGACGCGGCGGCCCCCGGCGTCCAGCAGGCCGGCGCGATCGACGACTGGTGGAACAACCTGATCCACCCCGGCCAGAGCCCGACCCCCACGCCGACCCCCACGCCGACCCCGGCCCCGGCCGCGACCCCGGCTCCCACGCCGACCCCGGCCCCGACCCCGTCCGCCGGGCAGCCCGCCGCCACCCCCACGCCCGAGGCCCCGCCGGCCGGCGCGCCGCAGTCCACCGCCCCGAAGTCCACCGCCCCGAAGCCCGCCCCGTCCCCGTCCGCCTCGGCGGCCCCGGACTGCCTGGTCAGCACCAAGGGCCTGGCGGCGAAAGCGGCCCCCCGCGGCCACGTGGTGCCGGACCAGAACTGGGTGCTGCACTCGACCCGGCTGGCGCTGCACGGCTCGGTGTTCAACGGCGTCTACGACGTCACCACCGAGAGCGGCACCAAGCGGGTGCTGAAGTTCACCACCGACAGCGTCGACATCGAGAACCTCGACATGTCGACGATCCAGATCCCCGGCCTGACCTTCCACGTGAAGAGCCGCCCGGGCTCGACCTCGACCATGCGCAACGGCCCGATCACCATGTACGTGGAGAGCCTGTCCGGCGAGCTGGCGGCGGTCTACGGGATCCCGAACCCGATCCCGCTCGGCAGGATCACGCTCACCCCGGACACCCTCCCGAAGTGGCTCTGGGACCTGCTGAGCACCGTCCCGGTCCCGCTGGACCTGACCCTGGCCGACGCCAAGGCGGTGCAGGCCGGCCAGTTCGGCGGCGACCTGACGATCCCCGGCATGCGGCTGTTCAACGACAAGGAGCCGTACGACGGTTGAGCCGCCACCGCCACCGCCACCGCCGCCGCCGCCGGTGCGGCGGCCGGACGCCGCAGGGGCGGGACCCGGTCCTCGGGTCCCGCCCCTGCGGCGTCGCGGCGTTCGCGCGCGGGCGGCTCAGCCGTCCGCGCGGGCGCCCAGGTGGTGCACCTGGACCAGGTTGGTGGTGCCCGGGATGCCGACCGGCACGCCGGCCGTGACGATCACCGTGTCGCCCTCGGCGAGGCGGCCCAGCTTGAGCAGCTCGCGGTCGACCTGCTCGACCATCTCGTCGGTGGTGTCCACCTGCTCCGAGACGTACGCCTCGACGCCCCAGCTCAGCGAGAGCTGGTTGCGGGTGGCGACGTCCGGGGTGAAGGCGATCACCGGGATCGGCGAGCGGTAGCGGGACAGGCGGCGGGCGGTGTCACCGGACTTGGTGAACGCGACCAGCGCCTTGCCGTCGAGGAAGTCGCCCAGCTCGCACGCGGCGCGGGCGACCGAGCCGCCCTGGGTGCGCGGCTTGCGGCCCGGGTTGAGCGGCTGGAGGCCCTGCGAGAGCAGCTCCTCCTCGGCCTTCTCGGCGATCTTGCTCATGGTCTTGACGGTCTCGACCGGGTACTTGCCGACGCTCGACTCGGCGGACAGCATGACCGCGTCCGCGCCGTCCAGGATGGCGTTGGCGACGTCGGAGACCTCGGCGCGGGTGGGGCGCGAGGCGTGGATCATCGACTCCATCATCTGGGTGGCGACGATGACCGGCTTGGCGTTGCGGCGGGCCAGGGTGACCAGCTGCTTCTGGACCAGCGGCACCTTCTCCAGCGGGTACTCGACCGCGAGGTCGCCGCGGGCCACCATGATCGCGTCGAAGGCGAGGACGATCTCCTCCATCGCCTCGACGGCCTGCGGCTTCTCGATCTTGGCGATGACCGGCACCCGGATGCCGACCTCGTCCATGACCTTGTGCACGTCGTCGATGTCCGCGGCGTTGCGGACGAAGGACAGCGCGACCATGTCGACGCCCATCGCCAGGGCGAAGCGCAGGTCGTCCTTGTCCTTCTCGGACAGCGCGGGGACGTTCACCGCCGCGCCGGGCAGGTTGATGCCCTTGTTGTTGGAGAGCACACCGCCCTCGACCACCACGGTCTTCACCCGCGGGCCGTCGACGCTGACGACCTCCAGGGCGACGACGCCGTCGTTGATCAGGATCGGGTCGCCGGGCTTCACGTCGCCGGGCAGGCCCTTGTAGGTGGTGCCGCAGATGTACTGGTCACCGGGGACGTCCTCGGTGGTGATGGTGAACGTGTCGCCGTTGTCAACGGTCACCGGGCCGTTGGCGAAGGTCGCCAGACGGATCTTGGGGCCCTGCAGGTCGGCCAGCACGCCGATGGTGCGGCCGGTGTCCTCCGAGACCTGGCGGACGCGGCGGTACCGGTCCTCGTGCTCGGAGTGGGAGCCGTGGCTCATGTTGAGGCGGGCGACGTTCATGCCCGCTTCGACGATGGCCTTCAGCTGTTCGTAGGAGTCCGTCGCGGGACCCAGGGTGCAGACAATTTTCGCTCGGCGCATATCCGTCAGTCTATCCGTTCGTGTTATCGGTGCATTCGGCTCGAATCGTCAGATATCGCCAACGAACATTCCGAGGGATGGGATACTGACGGGTAGTCATCCCGCGCGGGGCCTACACCTCGTGGACCAGCGCGAACGTCTGCCGGGCGATCTCCAGCTCCTCGTCGGTCGGCACCACCGCCACGGCGACCCGCGAGTAGGACGGCGAGACCGTCCGCGCGTCCCGCGAGCGCACCGCGTTCAGTTCCGGATCGACCGAAATGCCCAGCTCCTCCAGATTGGCACAGACCGCGGCCCGCACCTCGGCGGAGTTCTCCCCGACCCCGGCGGTGAACGCCACCGCGTCCACCCGCCCGAGCACCGCGTAGTAGCCGCCCAGGTAGCGGCGGATCCGGTGCACGTACGAGTCGAAGGCCAGCTTGGCGTCCTCCTCGCCCTCCTGCGCCCGGCGGACCACCTCGCGCATGTCGTTGTCCCCGCACAGGCCGAGCAGGCCGCTGCGCCGGTTCAGCAGGTCGTCGATCTGGTCGACGCTCATCCCGCCCACCCGGTGCAGGTGGAACACCAGGCCCGGGTCCGCGTCGCCCGAACGGGTGCCCATCACCAGGCCCTCCAACGGGGTCAGGCCCATCGAGGTCTCCACGCACACCCCGCCCGCCACCGCCGAGGCCGAGGCGCCGTTGCCCAGGTGCAGCACGATCACGTTCAGCTCCGCCGGGTCCCGGCCGAGCAGCCGGGCGGTGGCCCGCGAGACGTACTGGTGCGAGGTGCCGTGGAAGCCGTAGCGGCGCACCCGGTGCTCGTCCGCGACGGCCCGGTCGATCGCGTAGCGGGCCGCGTGCTCGGGCAGCGTGGCGTGGAACGCGGTGTCGAACACCGCGACCTGCGGCAGGTCCGGGCGCAGCCGGCGGGCCACCTCGATGCCGGTGATGTTCGCCGGGTTGTGCAGCGGCGCGACCGGGATCAGCCGGCGGATCTCGCCCAGCACCGCGTCGGTGACCAGGGTCGGCCGGGTGAAGCGCAGCCCGCCGTGCACCACCCGGTGCCCGATCGCCGCCAGCTCCGGCGAGTCCAGGCCCATCAGGTCCTTCGCCAGCTCCTCGGCGACCGCCTCCAGCGCCACGTCGTGCCCGTCGAACCGGCGCAGCGTCTCGCGCGGCTCCCCGGTCAGCGGCAGGTGCAGCAGCCGGCCGCCCTCCTCGCCGATCCGCTCCACCAGCCCGGACGCCAGCTTCGCGCCGTCCAGCATGTCGATCAGCTGGTACTTCACCGAGGACGACCCGGCGTTCAGCACCAGGACACGGGTACCGGTGGTCACTGCGCGCCTCCTGCGGCGGGGGTGTCGGTCTCGACGGCGGTCTGGGACTGGATCGCGGTGATCGCCACGGTGTTCACGATGTCCTCCACCAGGGCGCCCCGGGACAGGTCGTTCACCGGCTTGTTCAGACCCTGCAGCACCGGCCCGACCGCGATCGCCCCGGCCGAGCGCTGCACCGCCTTGTACGTGTTGTTGCCGGTGTTCAGGTCCGGGAAGACCAGCACGGTGGCCCGCCCGGCCACCGCCGACCCCGGCAGCTTGGTCGCCGCGACGTACGCGTCCACCGCCGCGTCGTACTGGATCGGGCCCTCCACCAGCAGGTCGGGGCGCAGCTCGCGGACCAGCTCGGTGGCCTTGCGGACCTTGTCCACGTCCGCGCCGGTGCCCGAGGTGCCGGTCGAGTACGACAGCATCGCCACCCGGGGCTCCACCCCGAACTGGGCGGCGGTCTCCGCCGACTGGATCGCGATGTCGGCCAGCTGCTGGGCGTCCGGGTCCGGGTTGACCGCGCAGTCGCCGTACACCAGCACCTTGTCGGCCAGGCACATGAAGAACACCGAGGAGACGATCGCCGCCCCCGGCGAGGTCTTGATCACCTCGAAGGCCGGGCGGATGGTCGCCGCCGTCGAGTGCACCGCGCCCGAGACCATGCCGTCCGCGATGCCCTCCCGCACCATCAGGGTGCCGAAGTACGAGACGTCGGTGACCACGTCCAGCGCCCGCTCCACCGTCATGCCCTTGTGCGCCCTGGCCTTCGCGTACAGCTCGGCGAACTGCTGGCGCAGCGGGCTGGCCGCCGGGTCGACGATCCGCACCTGGGCGCCCTCGTCGCCCGCCTGCGGGAACTCGATGCCGAGCGCGGCGACCCTGCGGTGCACCGCGTCCGGCTCGCCGAGCAGGGTCAGGTCGCAGATGTTGCGGCGCAGCAGCACCTCGGCGGCGCGCAGCACCCGGTCCTCGGTGCCCTCCGGGAGGACGATGTGCCGGCGGTCCGCGCGGGCCCGCTCCAGCAGCGCGTGCTCGAACATCATCGGGGTCACCCGCTCGGACCGGCTCAGCTCGATCCGGCTGGTCAACTCGGCGGTGTCCACGTGCAGTTCGAACAGGCCGAGGGCGATCTCGGCCTTCCGCGGGCTGTTCGGCCCGATCCGGCCCTCCAGGTGGGTGAGCGCCGCCGCGGTCAGCCAGGAGCCCTCGGCCACCTCCGCCACCGGCGTCCCCGGGGCCAGCCGGGAGGCCAGCGCCATCACGTTCGGGCCCGGGTGCTGGCCCAGCGTCAGCAGCACGCCGGCGATCGGCGGCGAGCCCGCCGCGTGCGCCGCCAGCGCCCCGACCACCAGGTCGGCCCGGTCGCCCGGGGTCACCACCAGCGCGCCCTCGGTCAGCGCGTCCAGGAAGGTCGGCAGCATCGCCCCGCCGAACACGAAGTTCCGCACGTCCCGGGAGAGCCCCGCCGCGTCGCCCAGCAGCACCGTCGCGCCGGTCGCCTCGACCAGCTGGGCCACCGTCGGCGCGGCCAGCGCGGGCTCCTCCGGGATCACGTACACCGGCACCGGCAGCTTCTCGCCCAGCGTCCGCTGCACCTGCTGCTTGGCCCCCGGCCGGACCCGGTTGGCCACCATCGCCAGGATCGAGCACCCCAGGTCCCGGTAGGCCCGGTGCGCGTTGCGGACCTCGGCGACCACCGCCGCCGGGTCCTCGTGCCGGCCGCCGACCACCGGCAGCACGCCCGCCCCGAACTCGTTCGCCAGCCGGGCGTTGAACGCCAGCTCGTCCGGGATGTTGGTCTCCGAGAAGTCGGTGCCCAGCACCAGCACCGCCTGGCAGCGCCGCTCCAGCTGGTGGAACCGGTCCACCAGCGCCGAGACCAGCTCGTCCTGCCCGCGGGCCGCCTGCAGCGCCGCCGCCTCGTCGTACGTCAGCCCGTACAGCTCGGACGCCGGCAGGTCCAGCCGGTAGCGGCCGCGCAGCAGCTCCACCACGTGGTCGCTGCCCGGACCGCCGCCGTCCGGCACGTGCACCAGCGGCCGGAACACCCCGACCCGGTCCACCTGGCGGGTGAGCAGTTCCATGACCCCGAGCTCCACGGCCTGCCGGCCGTCCCCCCGGTCGATCCCGGTCACGTACACGCTGCGCGCCACGGTGGAGCTCTCCGTCCGGTCGTCCCAGGCTGCGGTCACCTCGACCATACCTTCGGACGACACGGCGGCCGTGCTGCGGCACCCGGACGGGGCGTCAGGGGCCCGGGGGCCCGCGGGCCGAGGGGGTTCAGGCGTGCAGGGCGACCAGCGAGCCGAGGCCGGCCAGCGCGCAGTAGACGGCGAACGGGGTGAGGCTGCGGGTCTCGAAGTACCTGGTCAGGAAGCGCACCGAGACGTAGCCGGCCGCGAAGGCGGCCAGCGAGCCGGCCAGCAGCGGGCCGCGGACGGCGGTGTTCGCGGGGGAGAGCAGCTCGGGGAGTTTGAGGGCGGAGGCGGCCAGGATGACCGGGGTGGCGAGCAGGAAGGAGAACCGGGCGGCGTCCTCGTGGTGCAGGCCGCGCAGGATGCCGGCGCTCATCGTGGTGCCGGAGCGGGAGACGCCGGGCAGCAGGGCGAGGATCTGCGCGGAGCCGATCCAGGCGCCCTGGCGGAAGGTCAGCCGGGCCAGCCGCCGGTCGGAGTCGGCCGCCGGGTGGTCGGCGGCCCGGCGGCGGCCCGGGCCGCCGCGCCGGAGCCGCTCGGCGCCGTACAGCACCAGGCCGTTGAGGGTGAGGAAGACGGCCGCCGGGGTGGGCTTGCCGAGGGCGTCGCGCAGCAGGTGGTCGAGGGCGAGCCCGGCCGCGCCGACCGGGAGGGTGGAGACCACCAGCAGCCAGCCGAGCTTCTGCTCGGGGGTGGCGATCTCCCGCCGGGCGACCGAGCCGGCCAGGCCGCGGACGATCCGGACCCAGTCGCGGCGGAAGTACACCACCAGGGCGAGCGCGGTCGCCAGGTGCAGGCCGACCAGGACGGCCAGGTACGGGGAGCCGTCGGCGGTGACGTCCAGGTCGCGCCCGGTCCGCCCGCCGATCAGCGCCGGTATCAGGATCGAGTGGCCGAGGCTGGAGACCGGGAACAGCTCGGTGACGCCCTGGAGCAGGCCGATGCCGACGGACTCCGGGTAGGTCGGGGACGGCGACATCGCACTCTTCTCGGCGGCTGCGGCGGGCGGCGGGCGAGCGCGAACCTACTACAGCGTTGTAGACGAGTGCGATGCCGGGCGGGATCCTTTACCCGATGTTCAGCGGGGCGTTCAGCGGGCCGGCCGGAGCCAGACGGTGGCCAGCGGCGGCAGCACCAGCTCGGCCGAGCGCGGCTGCGCGTTCCACGGCTCCGGCTCCGACTTCACCGGGCTGGAGTTGGCCACCCCGCCGCCGCCGTACCGCTCGGCGTCGGTGTTCAGCGCCTCCTCCCACAGCTGCTCGGCGCCCTCCAGTCGGGGCAGGCCGACCCGGAAGCCGTGCCGGACCACCGGGGAGAAGTTGCAGACCGCGACCAGCGGGCTGCCGTCCGCCGCGAACCGGACGAAGGACAGCACGTTGTCCTCGGCCGCCCCGCCGTCCAGCCAGGCGAACCCGGCCGGGACGGTGTCCTGCTCGTACAGCGCCGGGGTGTCCCGGTAGACGTGGTTCAGGTCGCCGACCAGCCGCTGCACGCCGCGGTGGTCGCCGTGCGCCGGCCAGCCCTCGTCCAGCACCCACCACTGCGGGCCGCTCTCGTGGTCCCACTCCGCGCCCTGGGCGAACTCCTGCCCCATGAACAGGAGTTGCTTGCCCGGGTGGGCCCACATGAAGCCCAGGTAGGCGCGGTGGTTGGCGCGCTGCTGCCACCAGTCGCCGGGCATCTTGGAGACCAGCGCCCGCTTGCCGTGCACCACCTCGTCGTGCGAGATCGGCAGGATGTAGTTCTCCGAGTAGGCGTACACCATCGAGAAGGTGATCTCGTCGTGGTGGTACCTGCGGTGCACCGGCTCCTTGGAGATGTACACCAGCGAGTCGTGCATCCAGCCCATGTTCCACTTCAGCCCGAAGCCCAGGCCGCCGCTGTCGGTCGGCCGGGTCACGCCGTCCCAGGCGGTGGACTCCTCGGCGACCGTCAGCACCCCGGGGCAGCGCCGGTAGACGGTGGCGTTCATCTCCTGCAGGAAGGAGGCCGCGTCCAGGTTCTCCCGGCCGCCGTACTGGTTGGGCGTCCAGGCGCCGCCCTCGCGGGAGTAGTCGAGGTAGAGCATCGAGGCGACCGCGTCCACCCGCAGGCCGTCGACGTGGAACTCCTCGCACCAGTACACCGCGTTGGCGACCAGGAAGTTGCGCACCTCGGTGCGGCCGTAGTCGAACTCCAGCGTCCCCCAGTCCGGGTGCTCGGCGCGCAGCGGGTCGGCCGGCTCGTACAGCGGCTCGCCGTCGAACCGGGCCAGCGCGAAGTCGTCCTTCGGAAAGTGCGCGGGCACCCAGTCGACCAGCACGCCGATGCCGTGCCGGTGCAGGGTGTCGACCAGGAAGCGGAAGTCGTCGGGGGTGCCGAGCCGGGCCGTCGGGGCGTAGAAGCCGGAGACCTGGTAGCCCCAGGAGCCGCCGAACGGGTGCTCCATCACCGGCATGAACTCCACGTGCGTGAAGCCGAGTTCGGTCAGGTAGCCGGGCAGCACCTCGGCGATCTCCCGGTACGTGGTCAGCTCCGGGCGCCAGGACGCCAGGTGCAGCTCGTAGACCGACAGCGGGGCCCGGTGGTGGACGGCGCGGGCCCGCCGCTCCATCCACTCGGCGTCCTGCCACTCGTGCCGGGAGACCGTCACCACCGAGGCGGTGTCCGGCGGGCACTGGGCGGCCCGGGCCAGCGGGTCGGCCTTCTCCAGCCGCTGCCCGTGCCGGGTGAGGATCTGGTACTTGTAGCGCTCGCCCTCGCCGACGCCCGGCAGGAACACCTCCCACACGCCCGAGGAGCCCAGCGAGCGCATCGGGTGCGCGGTGCCGTCCCAGTGGTTGAACGAGCCGATCACCCGCACCCCGACCGCGTTCGGCGCCCACACCGCGAACGCGGTGCCCGCCACCCCGTCGACCGTGCGCAGGTGCGAGCCGAGCGCCGTCCACAGCTGCTCGTGCCGGCCCTCCCGGATCAGGTGCAGGTCCAGCTCGCCCAGCGTCGGCGCGAAGCGGTAGCCGTCCTCCTGGACGACCGGCTCGCCGCCCGGGTACGCCACCCGCAGCGTGTAGCGCGGGAAGCGCTGCCCGGTCAGCAGGCCGGTGAACAGGCCGTCCTGCTGGTGGGTCAGCTCGGCCGGGCCCAGCTCGGTCTCCACCACCACCCGCTCCGCGAACGGCCGCAGCACCCGGACCGCGGTGCCCTCGGGCACCTCGTGCGCGCCCAGCAGCCCGTGCGGGTCGTGGTGCGCGCCGGAGACCAGCCGCTCCACCTCGGCGGGCGGCAGCGGCGCCTCCGGCAGCCGCAGCGCGCCCCCGCCGGCCTGCGGCCGCGCCGCCGCCGCACCGGACCGGGCGGCCTTCGCCGGAGCCTTCGTCGCAGCCTTCGCGGCGGGCTTGGCGGCGGCCTTGCCGGTGGACTTCGCCGCCGGCTTGGCGGGCGCCTTCGCGGCGGGCCGCCCGCCGGCGGCCCCGCTGCGCGGGCCGCTGCGGAACGTGGCCGGGACGGCCGGTTGGCGGTCGGCGGACGGGTCGAGCGGACCGAGCGGGGTCACGGCGGAATCCTCCAGGATCGGAGTGCCTCGCGCGGGGACGCGGGACAACTGTGGAGTGGGGCAGGGGAGTTCGCGCGCCGAAGCGGCGTCGGCGGCGCGCGTGGCGCGAGCGCCGCGGGGAGAGCGGGTGAGCGAGGGCCTGGTGGTGCGGGCGCCGCCCGGGGAAGCGACTCGCCCGGCCGCCCCACGGGCGGCCGGGCGGGGGTCAGACGGTGTCGGCCAAGCGGTTGATCGCGGCCAGCGGGATCGGCAGCCAGCTCGGTCGGTGCCGGGCCTCGTACACCACCTCGTACACCGCCTTGTCGATCTCCAGCGCGCGCATCAGCTCCGGCGTCGCCGCCGGGTCGACCCCGCCGCCCGCCGTGTAGCCGGCGCAGTACGCGGCCCGGTTGCGGGCCGCCCAGGCCGAGGCGAGCAGGGCCAGCTCCGGGTCCTGGCCGGGGGCGCCGGCCAGCAGGTGGGCGGCCGCGTAGTCGAAGGAGCGGAGCATCGCGGCGACGTCCCGCAGCGCGGGCTGCGGGAGCCGGCGCTCGGCCAGCGGCTTGGCCGGCTCGCCCTCGAAGTCCAGCAGCACCCAGCCCTGCGGGGTGCGCATCGCCTGGCCCAGGTGCAGGTCGCCGTGGATCCGCTGCACCGGCAGGCCGTCCAGGTGGGCGGCGGTGAGCTGCTGGAACGCGGCCCGCAGCGCCGGGCGGTAGCGCATCAGGCCGGGCACCGCGGTGACCGCGGAGTCCAGCCGGTCGGCCATCGCGCCGGCCAGCTCGGCGATCCGGGCCCGGTCCAGCCGGGCGGTCGGCATCGAGCGGGCCAGCACCCGGTGCACCTCGGCGGTGGCCCGGCCGAGCCGGTGCGCCTCGATCGCGAAGTTGCCGGGCGAGGGGTCGCCCTTGAGCCGGGCGACCTGGTCGAGGGCCAGTTCCCAGCCGTCCTCGGCGTCCGCCAGGTAGCGCTGCAGCAGGCCCAGGGTGGCGGGCTCGGAGCGCTCCAGCCGGGACTCGAACCAGGCGGCGACCCGGGGGATCCGGGTGGAGCCGGCCCGGGACAGCGCCAGCGAGAGCTCCAGGTCCGGGTTGGTGCCCGGGCTGATCCGCCGGAACAGCTTGAGGATGAACTCGGTGTCGTAGATCACCGAGGAGTTGGACTGCTCCGCGGTGGACGCCCGCCCCGGCAGGTTGCCCGGCAGGCCGGGGCCCGGGGTGCGGCGGAAGGACAGCGAGCCGAACCGGTCGCCGGTCGCCAGGTGCTCCAGCAGCCGGCCGGTCAGCTCCGGGTCGTGCACCGCGTCGTACAGCGTCGCCCCGTCGTAGGTGCCGCCCGCGAGCCGGCCCAGCACCGCCATCGGGCCGACCGAGGCGGGCTGCTCCGAGCGGATGCCCAGCAGCAGTTGGTAGATGTCGCCCTGGTCGGCCGAGGCGCCGCCGTGCTCGACCCGCAGCAGCAGGTGCAGCAGCGCGGGGTCGCCGACCTGCAGCGGGGTGCCGACCACGGGGGTGAGCGCGGCGATCGGCCGGCCCTTGCCGGCGTACCAGCGCTGGGTCGGCAGCCACTCGGCGATCAGCGGCAGCGCCGCCTGGACCAGCTCGCTGACTCCGGCGGCGGTTCTCCGGACCCCCGGCGTGCGCGTCCCCACCGGCCCGGTGGCGGCGGTGGGGGGCTCACGGTGGACGTGGGCTTGAGAACGGGAGGGTTCGGACATGACTCCCTTTCCCCGGAAGCGGGCGGCTGCCCGACGAATCGTGGCCGGGCCCAGCAGTCTTCCGGATTTCGGCGGCGCGGCGGCGACGGCACGCGAGCAGCGGCTCGGTGTCACGCCTTCGTGTGGGTGGCCGTTGGGCTGTTCTCCGTACGCGGTGGTGCGAAGACCCCCGGGGGCGCGCGAGGCTTCTCGCGCGCCTGCGGAGGGTGACGTCCCGTTCGGGGCCTGAGGGATCGTTACTTCGTGGACGTGCTGCGGCGCTCCGGCCGCTACCGGGCCCCGGACGGCTTCGTCCGGTCCTGGCGCAGCTGGAACCAGTAGAACCCGTGGCCCGCCAGCGTCAGCAGGTAGGGCCACTCACCGATCGCGGGGAAGCGCACGCCGCCGATCAGCTCGACCGGGTAGCGCCCCTCGTACTCCCGCAGGTCCAGTTCGGTCGGCTGCGCGAACCGCGAGAAGTTGTTCACGCACATGACCAGGTCGCCCTCGTGCTCGCGCACGAAGGCCAGCACCGCGGGATTGCTGGAGGGCAACTCGGTGTAGCTGCCGAGGCCGAACGCCGGATTGAGCTTGCGGATCTCGATCATGCGACGCGTCCAGTGCAGCAGCGAACTCGAACTGCTCTGCTGCGCCTCGACGTTGGTCACCTGAAAGCCGTACACCGGATCCATGATGGGCGGCAGACTGAGCCTGCCCGGGTCGGCGGACGAGAAACCCGCGTTGCGGTCCGGCGTCCACTGCATCGGGGTGCGGACGCCGTCCCGGTCGCCCAGCCAGATGTTGTCGCCCATGCCGATCTCGTCGCCGTAGTACAGCACCGGCGAACCGGGCAGCGAGAGCAGCAGCGCGGTGAACAGCTCGACCTGGTTGCGGTCGTTCTCCAGCAGCGGCGAGAGCCGGCGGCGGATGCCCACGTTGGCCCGCATCCGCGGGTCCTTCGCGTACTCCGCGTACATGTAGTCGCGCTCCTCGTCGGTGACCATCTCCAGGGTCAGCTCGTCGTGGTTGCGCAGGAAGATGCCCCACTGGCAGCCGGAGGGGATCGCCGGGGTCTTCGCCAGGATCTCGGAGACCGGGTAGCGGGACTCCCGGCGGACCGCCATGAAGATCCGCGGCATCACCGGGAAGTGGAACGCCATGTGGCACTCGTCGCCGCCGGACGGGAAGTCGCCGAAGTAGTCGACCACGTCCTCCGGCCACTGGTTGGCCTCGGCCAGCAGCACGGTGTCCGGGTAGTTGGCGTCGATCTCCTTGCGGACCCGCCGCAGGAAGTCGTGGGTCTCCGGCAGGTTCTCGCAGTTGGTGCCCTCGCGGGCGTAGAGGTACGGCACCGCGTCGAGGCGGAAGCCGTCGATGCCGAGGTCCAGCCAGAACTTCAGCGCGGCCATCACCTCCTCCTGCACCCGCGGGTTGTCGTAGTTCAGGTCCGGCTGGTGGCTGAAGAAGCGGTGCCAGTAGTACTGCTTGCGGACCGGGTCGAAGGTCCAGTTCGACGACTCGGTGTCGACGAAGATGATCCGGGCGTCCGGGTACTGCTTGTCGTCGTCGGCCCACATGTAGAAGTCGCCGTACGGCCCGTCCGGGTCGCTGCGGGACGCCTGGAACCACGCGTGCTGGTCGCTGGTGTGGTTCACCACGAAGTCGATGATCACCCGCATGCCGCGGGCGTGCGCCGCGTCGACGAACTCCACGAAGTCGGCCAGGTTGCCGAACTCCGGGAGCACCGACTGGTAGTCCGAGACGTCGTAACCGCCGTCCCGCAGCGGGGAGTTCATGAACGGGGGGAGCCAGAGGCAGTCCACACCCAGCCACTGGAGGTAGTCGAGCCGCGAGGTGAGCCCCTTGAGGTCGCCCACGCCGTCGCCGTTGCTGTCCTGGAACGAACGCACCAGCACTTCGTAGAAGACCGCGCGTTTGAACCACTCGGGGTCGCGGTCCCGGGCGGGGGTGTCGGCGAAGGTGTCGGGGACGGGCTCGTTGACTGTCACTGCGGGTTCCTCCGAACCGTGAGGAGGTGGGCCGGCCCGGAAGAGGGGTCGAGCCGGACGTAGTTGTGACGGCCCCAGGCGTACGTCGCGCCGGTCAGCTCGTCGTGCACCGTCAGCGGCCCCGGCGCGTCGAGCGTCACCGTGGCCTCCTGGACGTGGTGCGGGTCCAGGTTGACCACGCAGATCACGTGGTCCTCCAGGCCGTCCTCGGTGACGGCGGTCTTGGAGAACGCGATGATCCGCTCGTTGTCGACGGGGTGGAAGCGCAGGTCCCGCAGCTGCTGCAGGGCGGGGTGCCGGCGGCGCAGCCGGTTCAGCGCGGTCAGCAGCGGCGCGAGCGAGTCCTGCCGGGACCAGTCGCGCGGCCGCAGCTCGTACTTCTCCGAGTGCAGGTACTCCTCCGAACCCGGCTTCGCGGGCTCGTTCTCGAACAGCTCGAAGCCCGCGTACACCCCGTAGCTGGGGGACAGCGCCGCCGCCAGCACCGCGCGCACCGCGAACGCGGCCGGGCCGCCGTGCTGCAGGTACTCGGGCAGGATGTCCGGGGTGTTGGCGAAGAAGTTCGGCCGCATGTAGGCGGCCGCCTCGCCGGTCAGCTCGGTCAGGTACGCGGTCAGCTCGGCCTTGGTGTCGCGCCAGGTGAAGTACGTGTAGGACTGGTGGAAGCCGATCTTGCCCAGGGTGTGCATCATCGCCGGGCGGGTGAACGCCTCCGCCAGGAACAGCACGTCCGGGTCGGTGCGGGCGATGTCCGCGAGGACCTTCTCCCAGAAGTTGACCGGTTTGGTGTGCGGGTTGTCGACCCGGAAGATCCGCACCCCGCGGGCCATCCAGAAGCGCAGGATCCGCACCGTCTCGCGGACGATCCCGTCGAAGTCCTGGTCGAAGTTGACCGGGTAGATGTCCTGGTACTTCTTCGGCGGGTTCTCGGCGTACGCGATGGTGCCGTCCGCCCGGTGGCTGAACCACTCCGGGTGCTTCTGCACCCACGGGTGGTCCGGCGAGCACTGCAGCGCGAAGTCGAGGGCGACCTCCAGGCCCAGCGCGGCGGCCTCCGCCACGAAGTGGTCGAAGTCCTCCAGGGTGCCCAGGTCCGGGTGGACCGCGTCGTGGCCGCCCTCCGGGGAGCCGATCGCCCACGGCGAGCCGACGTCGCGCGGGCCGGCCGTCAGCGCGTTGTCCGGGCCCTTGCGGTGGGCCCGGCCGATCGGGTGGATCGGCGGCAGGTACAGCACGTCGAAGCCCATCGCGGCGACCGCGGGCAGCCGCTCGGCGGCCGTCCGGAAGGTGCCGGAGACCGGCGGCTCGACGCCCGACGGGTCGACCACCGCGCCCTCCGAGCGCGGGAAGAACTCGTACCAGGAGCCGAACAGCGCCCGCTTGCGGTCCACCTGCAGCGGCTGCGGGCGGGTCGCCGAGACCAGCTCGCGCAGCGGGTGGCGGGCCAGCAGCGCCGTCACCTCCGGGTCCAGCGCCGCCGCGTAGCGGCTCAGCGGCGGCAGGCCGGTGTCGCGCAGCGCGTCCACCGCCGCCAGCACCTGGGCCCGGCCGTCCTTCTTCGGCACCCCGGCGGCGGCGCGCTCCAGCAGCTGCGCGCCCTCCTCCAGCACCAGCGCGGTGTCGATCCCGGCCGGGAGCTTCACCGCCGCGTGCTTCTTCCAGGTCGCCACCGGGTCGGACCACGCCTCCACCAGGTACGACCAGCGGCCCGGCGCGCTCGGCGTGACGTAGGCCCCCCAGCGGTCGCTGCCCTCGGACAGCTCGCGCATCGGCGTCCACGGGCCGCCGCGGCCGCGCGGGTCGCGCAGCACCACGTTGGCGCCGACCGCGTCGTGGCCCTCGCGGAACACCGTCGCGGAGACCAGGAAGCGCTCCCCCTCCACGGCCTTGGCCGGACGCCGGCCGGCGTCGACGAGCGGATTCACGTCAAGCACGGGGATGCGGCCGATCACGGTGTCGCTCTCTGTCGTCTTGCGGGCGGGGCGAGCCGGGCGGGTGGGGTCGGTCGGGTCCGCGGCGGTCCTGCTCGCGGTGCTCCTGCTCGTGGCGGTCTTGCTCGTGGCGGTCTTGCGGGCGGCGGTCTTGCGCGCGGGTTTCGCGGCGACCGCCTCGGCCATCGCGTCGGCGGCCGCGGTGGCGGCGGCTGACCTGACGGTGGTGGTCCGTTTCACCGCCGCGGCCTTGCGCGGGGTGCCCGCGGCCCGTTTCGCGGCCGGCTCCACCGCCGGTGCGGCGGCCTTCCGGCGGGCCGCGCCGGCCCGCGGAGCCGGTACCGGGGGCTCCCCGGCGGAAGGGTCGGGGGTGTCGGGTGCGTCGTCCGTCGGCACCGTGGACTGGTCCCGCGTGTCGCCGTGCATGCCAATGCTCCTGCCCGAGATCGGCGGCAGCTCCCGTGGCAGCGGCGCCGAGGGAGTACCGGGAGGACTGCTGGGTGAGGAAGGATGTGCGGCCGTAGCCTGCCCGTACCGACGGCCCCGGCAACCTCGGCCCACCGGTCGCGGCCGCGCGGTGGCGCGCCGAGCCGGACGCACGTATCCCGGCGCGCGTTGCTCGGTGCACGCCCCCCTCGCGACCCAACCCACCGGAAAACGACCCGGCAGGGAACAAGGACACGCGGAGACGCGGCGACTGGGGCCGAATGGGCTAAGGGAAGTGAGGGTTCGTCGAACAGGGCAGGCAGGAGCCGAGGCAGCAGGGGGCGACCACCCGATCGCGCACCAGCGGCACTCACGACCTTGTTGCATCCTCGCACCACCGGCAAGGGCTACGTGCGGGTAGGCGCGCGGTTTCGGCCGGTATGGAATGGTGAAACGGACACCCGAAACACCTCGGACCTCAGAACTTCACACCTGACGGCGCTTCTTTTCGCTGCGTGCGCCCCTCGCGCGCCGCCATTTGCCACCGCGCGCCCGAAACGATCTGAACACTGCTCCGAACGGGTGTGCCGCCCGCCAGTTGACGCCCCTTCAGGCGTCCGTCCGGGGCTACGCTCCTGTGCCGTGAAGGCAATCCGCAGGTTCACCGTCCGCACCGTCCTGCCCGAACAACTGCAGCCACTGCACGAGCTCGCGCTGAACCTCCGCTGGTCCTGGCACCCCGAGACGAGGGAGCTGTTCCGCTCCGTCGACCCGGACGTGTGGGCCGCCGTCGGAGAGGACCCGGTCCGACTGCTCGGCGAAGTGCCCGCCGCCCGACTCGCCGCGCTGGCCGGCGACCGACGCTTCCTGCGCCGCCTCGGCGACCTCTCCGACGAACTGCGCGACTACCTCACCGGACCGCGCTGGTACCAGGGCGCCACCGACCCGGCCGACCCCGAGGGGCCGCTGCCCGCCGGCATCGCCTACTTCTCCCCCGAGTACGGCATCGCCGCCGCCCTGCCGCAGTACTCCGGCGGCCTCGGCATCCTGGCCGGCGACCACCTCAAGGCCGCCTCCGACCTCGGCGTCCCGATCATCGGCGTCGGACTCTTCTACCGGCACGGCTACTTCCGGCAGTCCCTGGACCGCGACGGCTGGCAGCAGGAGCGCTACCCCCTGCTCGACCCCGACGCGCTCGCCGTCACCCTGCTGCGCGAACCCGACGGCACCCCCTGCCGGATCGACCTCGCCCTCCCCGGCGGCCGCACCCTCGCCGCCCAGGTCTGGCGCGCCCAGGTCGGCCGGGTCCCGCTGCTGCTGCTCGACTCCGACGTCGAGGCCAACAGCCCCGCCGAACGCGACGTCACCGACCGGCTCTACGGCGGCGGCAGCGAGCACCGGCTGCTGCAGGAAATACTGCTGGGCATCGGCGGCGTCCGCGCCGTCCGCACCTACTGCCGGCTCACCGGCCACCCCGAGCCCGAGGTCTTCCACACCAACGAGGGCCACGCCGGCTTCCTCGGCCTGGAGCGGATCGGCGAACTCACCACCGCCCACCCCGGACTCGGCTTCGCCGACGCCCTGGAGGCCGTCCGGGCCGGCACCGTGTTCACCACCCACACGCCCGTCCCGGCCGGCATCGACCGCTTCGACCGCGAGCTGGTCGCCCGGCACTTCGGCGGCGACGCCGCGCTGCCCGGCGTCCCCGTCGACCAGGTGCTCGCGCTCGGCGCCGAGAGCTGGAGCGGCGGCGACCCCAAGCTGTTCAACATGGCCGCGATGGGCCTGCGGCTCGCCCAGCGCGCCAACGGCGTCTCCACCCTGCACGGCGCCGTCAGCCGGGAGATGTTCCGCGGCCTGTGGCCCGGGTTCGACGCGCCCGAGGTCCCGATCACCTCGATCACCAACGGCGTGCACGCCCCCACCTGGATCGACCCCGCCGTCGTCCGGCTCGGCGCCACCGAGATCGGCCAGCAGCGCGCCGAGGACGCGATGGCCGTCGGCACCGCCCCGCAGTGGACCGGCCTGGAGCGGATCGGCAACGCCGAGGTCTGGGAACTGCGCCGCGCGCTGCGCGCCCAGCTCGTCGACGAGGCCCGCCGCCGGCTGCGCGCCTCCTGGAAGCAGCGCGGCGCCGGCGAGGCCGAACTCGGCTGGACCGGCGGCGTCCTCGACGCCGACGTGCTGACCATCGGCTTCGCCCGCCGCGTCCCCTCCTACAAGCGCCTCACCCTGATGCTGCGCGACCCGGCCCGGCTGCGCCGGCTGCTGCTCGACCCCGAGCGGCCCGTGCAGATCGTCATCGCCGGCAAGGCGCACCCCGCCGACGACGGCGGGAAACGGCTCATCCAGCAGCTGGTCGCGTTCGCCGACGACCCCGCCGTCCGGCACCGGATCGTCTTCCTGCCCGACTACGACATGGCGATGGCCAAGACGCTGTACCCCGGCTGCGACGTCTGGCTGAACAACCCGCTGCGCCCGCTGGAGGCCTGCGGCACCTCCGGGATGAAGGCCGCGCTGAACGGCTGCCTCAACCTGTCCATCCTGGACGGGTGGTGGGACGAGTGGTACGACGGCCAGAACGGCTGGGCCATCCCCACCGCCGACGGCGGCACCGGCGAGGGCGTCGTCGACCCGGAGAGCAAGGAGGCCGAGCGGCGCGACGACATCGAGGCCGCCGCGCTCTACGACCTGATCGAGCACCAGGTCGCCGCCCGGTTCTACGACCGCGGCGCGGACGGCCTCCCGCACCGCTGGATCTCCATGGTCCGGCACACCCTGGTCACCCTCGGCCCCAAGGTGCTGGCCGGCCGGATGGTCCGCGAGTACGTCGAGCGGCTGTACGCCCCGGCGGCCTCGGCCAAGCGGCGGCTGGAGGGGCCGGCCGGCGACTACGCGGCGGCGAAGGCCCTGGCCGGCTGGAAGGCCGGCGTCCGCGAGGCGTGGCCCGCGGTGCGGGTCGAGCACGTCGAGGCGGACGGGGCGGGCGAGGCCCAGGAGCTCGGCGCGACGCTCGCGCTGCGGGTCCAGGTCAACCTCGGCCGGCTCGGACCGGACGACGTCGAGGTCCAGGTGGTCGCCGGGCGGGTCGACGAGAGCGACCGGATCTCCGAGGCGACCACGCTCGCGCTCAAGCCCGCGGGCGGCGGCACCGACCTCGACGGCCGGATCCGCTACGAGGGCCACCTCGAACTCTCCCGCACCGGCCCGTTCGGCTACACCGTCCGGATCCTGCCCACCCACCCGCGGCTCGCCTCGGTCGCCGAACTGGGCCTGCTGGCCGCCCCGGCGGAGACCGGCGGGATGGACGCGGGCGTGCTCAGGTAAGCCGTCCGTTCGGTCCCCTTCCGGCCCGGCCGGAAGGGGACCCGGGCGGCCGGGCCGCTAGGTCGTGCGCCAGGTGTGCCAGAGGTCGGCGTACGGGCCGCCCGCGGCGAGCAGGTCCTCGTGCGGGCCGAGGTCGGTGAGCCGGCCGTGGGTGAGGACGGCGACCCGGTCGGCGTCGTGGGCGGTGTGCAGCCGGTGCGCGATGGCGATGACGGTGCGGCCGGTGAGGGCGGCGGCGAGGGCGCGTTCGGTGTGGCGGGCGGTGGCGGGGTCGAGCAGGGCGGTGGCCTCGTCGAGGACCAGGGTGTGCGGGTCGGCCAGGATCACCCGGGCCAGCGCGAGCTGCTGGGCCCGGGCGCCGTCGAGGCGGGTCGCGGTCGGGCCGAGCTCGGTGTCGAGGCCGGCCGGGAGCTCGTCGTGCTGCCAGCCGACCGCGTCCAGCGCGGCGGTCAGGGCGGTGTCGTCGGCCGCGGGGGCGGCCATCCGCAGGTTGTCGCGGAGGGTGCCGAGGAAGACGTGGTGCTCCTGGGTGACCAGGACGACCTGGCGGCGCAGCCGCTCCGGGGAGAGGTCGGCGAGCGGGACGCCGCCGACGGTGACGCCGCCGGTGCGCGGGCGGTCGACGCCGGCCAGCAGCCGGCCCAGGGTGGTCTTGCCGGAGCCGGAGGGGCCGACCACGGCGAGGCGCTCGCCCGGGGTCAGGTCCAGGTCGAGGCCGTGCAGCACGTCCGGCCCGTCCGGGTAGGCGTAGCGGACGCCGGTGACCCTGATCCGGTCGTCGGCGGGCTCGTCCGCCCCGGTACGGGCCTGCGCGGGCAGGCCGGCGCCGGCCGGGGCCAGGCCCTCGACCCGGGCGTACGCGGCGGTGCTGCTCTGCAGGCCCTCCAGCAGGATGACGATGGTGTCCAGCGGGTCCGCGAGCCGGTGCAGGTACAGCGCGGCGGAGACGGCCGCGCCGAGGGAGACGGTGTGCCCGGCGACCAGGACGGCGGCGACCGGGAGGACCAGCACGGTCGGCACCGCGTACGAGGCGTTGATCACGGCGAAGAACCGCAGCCGCAGGTACAGGGTGCGCGTCCGGGCCCGGTGCGCGGCGCCGACGGCCTCCCGGCCGGCGGCCAGCCGCTGCTCGCGCAGGCCGAGCGCGTCGACGGTGCGGGCGCCGTGCGCCGTGGCGGACAGCGTCTCGGCGAGGCCGGCGGTCGCGCCGCGGTCGGCCAGGTAGGCGGGGCGCGAGCGGCGCAGGTACCAGCGGGAGCCGAGGACGATGCCGACGATGCCGACCAGCCCGCAGGCGCCGAGCAGCGGGCTGACGGCGAGGACGGCGCCCAGCAGGAACAGCGCCTGCGCGCCGGCGATCAGCAGGTGGGGCGCGGCGTCCCGGAGGGTCTCGCCGACCGCGGTGGCGTCGGCCGTGCCGCGGGAGGTGAGGTCGCCGGCGCCGGCCCGCTCGGCGGTTCCGGCGGGCAGCGCGAAGACCCGGTCGAGGAGCTGCTCGCGGACCTTCGCGGCCGCGCGCTCGCCGAACCGGTGCGCCAGGTAGGAAGCCTGGCGGCTGGTCAGGATCTGGACGAGGGCGCAGCCGAGCAGCAGCAGGCCGAGCCGGTCGATGTCGGCGGCGGTGGCCCCGTCGGCGACCCGGTCGATGATCCGGCCGAGCAGCCAGGGCCCGGCCAGGCCGAGCAGGGCGGCCGCGGCGTTCAGGCCCAGGACGACGGCGAACGCCCGGCCGTCGGCCCGGACCAGCGCGGTGGCGGCCCGCCGCACCTGGCGGGTGGTGGCGATCGGCAGGGTGCTCAACTGGGCTCCTCGGAGAGCGGGGCGACCGGGCGGGCGGGGCGGAGGGTGTTCAACTCGGCGCCCCGGTGGGGGAGTCGGCGTCGCGGGCGACCAGGGCGCGGTAGCCGGGGTGGGTGTGGAGCAGCTCCCGGTGGGTGCCGGTGGCGGCGACCTTGCCGTCGACCAGGTAGTGGACGGTGTCGGCCCGGTCGAGGAGCAGCGGCGAGGTGCTGGTGACCAGGGTGGTCCGGCCGGTCCGGGCGGCGCGCAGGCCGGCGGCCATCGCGGCCTCGGTGTGGGCGTCGACCGCGGAGGTGGGTTCGACGGCCAGCAGCACCTCCGGGTCGGCGGTCAGCGCGCGGGCCAGCCGCAGCCGTTGGCGCTGTCCGCCGGAGAGGTTGCGGCCGTCGGCGGCCACCGGGGCGTCCAGGCCGCCGGGCAGCGCGTCGTGGACGTCGCGGGCGGCGGCGTCGTCGATCGCGGCGAGCAGGGCGGCGTCCGGCGCGGGGGTGCGGCCGCGGACGGTCTCGCGGAGGGTGCCGGCGAACAGCGCGGCCTCGTTCTCGGCCAGCGCGATCCGGTCCCGGACGGCGGTCAGCGGCAGTGCGGTGAGCGGGGTGCCGCCCCACTCGGCGGCGGTGTCGGCGTCCAGCCGGGCCAGCCGCGCGGCGACGGCGGCGCTGTCGGCGGGGCGGGCGGAGGCGAGCACGGTCAGCTCGCCCGGGACGAGCCGGACGCCGGACTCGGGGTCGGCCAACTCGGCCGGCCCGGACGGGGGTTCGGCGGTGCCGGCGTCGGGCTCCGGGGTGAGGGCGAGGAAGGCGGTGACCCGGCGGGCGCAGACCAGCGCGCGGGCGACGTCCTGGCTGCCCTCCATCAGGAAGTAGACCGGGATGACCAGCACCGAGGTGTACCCGAAGACCGCGGCGAGCTGGCCGGGCGTCAGCTGGCCCTCGACGGCCAGCCGGGCGCCGAGCCAGGTGACGGCGGCCAGCAGCAGCACCGGCAGGCCGGCGCCGAGGGCCTGGATCCAGCTGGTGACGGCGCCGACCCGGTAGCCCTCGGCGCGCAGCCGCCGGGACTCCTCCCGGTAGCGGCCCGCGTACGCCTCCTTGCCGCCCAGGCCGTTCAGCACCCGCAGCCCGCCGGCCAGGTCCTCGAAGCGGGAGGTCAGCCGGGCCTGGTGGTCGCGGTAGTCGCCCTCGGTCCGGCGCTGGCGGGCGAACAGCGGGCGCAGCGCGAGGCCGAGCAGCGGCAGGCCGAGCAGGATCACCAGCGCCAGCAGCGGCGAGAGGCCGAGCAGGACGGCGGCGACCGCCAGGTAGCAGACCAGCGCGCCGACGCCGGGCCCGACGACGGTCAGCGCCAGGGACATCCGCACCACGTCGGAGATGCCGATGGTGACCAGCTCGCCCGCGCTCACCCGGCGGGGCAGCGCCGCGCCCAGCCGGGTGCTGTGCCGCAGCACCACGGTGACGGTGCGGAAGGTGGCGTCGTTGCGGATCAGCGTCATGACGCGGTGCCGGTGCCAGGCGAGCAGCACGTTGAGCAGGCCGGCGCCGAGCATCGCGGCGGACCAGGCCAGCACGGTGCCGGTCCGGCCGGTGCGCAGCCCGTCGTCCACGGCGCGGGAGAGCAGGTACGGCTGGACGATCAGCCCGAGCATCCAGGCGGTGCCGACCAGGGTGCCGGTCAGCGAGCGGCGGAGCTGGCTGGTGGCCAGCCACACCAGGAAGCGGAGCGGGCTGCGGATGTCTGGCTCGCCGGGCTCGCCGGCCGTCGGGTCGTTCACGGAGCGAGCGTAGCGGCGGGCTGCGGGGCGGCTCGAACGAATTCGGGGCCGGCGGGAGGGAGGGGCGGGCCCCGGCCGGCGCCGGGGCCCGCGGGGACGTCGGTTGACGGCGAAGCAGTACGCGCGGTGGCTGAGTTCGATGCCGTCCTTGGTGGTCGCGTAGGACTCCAGCACGTACCAGTCGCCGGCCGGCGGGGTCCGGCTGATGTCGGCCTCGCCGTGCGGACCGGCCGGGACGGTGGTCCATTGGTCGGACCAGCCGAAGCGGTAGGTGTAGCTCGCGATCTGGGCCCCCTTGATCTTCGGGGCGAAGTGGAACGTGCCGGGGGTGCCGGCCGCGCCGCCGTAGTTCTCCTCCGGGAAGTCCGCGGAGGTGACCGTCGGGGTGGTGTCGATCGGCTCCGACCAGCGGGCCCGGCGTGGCGCCGTGCCGGACGAGGGTGCCGTCCTGCGCCGGGTCGGCGGTCCGCCAGTGCGCGAACTCCTCGTCCAGCGGCCACGCCGACGGGTCGGTGTGGTTGGCGGCGCCCGAGACCGAGGGCCCGCCGTACGGGCCGTCGTGCACCACGGCCGGGGCGGCCGGGTCGGTGGCGCGGGGGAGGCCGCCGTCAGGCCGGCGCGCAGGAGCCGGGCCGGGGTGTGCGTCGGGGATTCCCCTCCGGAAGGCCCGGGCCGACGCGCTGCCGGACCGGGCTCCGGGGAGCGTACTGCACACGGCCGACCGGTCGGAGCGGACAACTCCGCCCGCCGGGGGCGGGGGTGGACTACGAGGCGTAGACCTGGAGTCGGGCGACCTGGCCGGCCGGCCAGCCGGTGTTGGCGGTGAAGACCAGGCGCAGGTGGCGGGTGCCGGTTCCGGCCGGGAGGGTGAGGGTGGCGCTGTTGCCGGTCGCCGGGTCGAAGACGTACCCGGCGGGGGCGAGCAGGCGGGTGAAGGCGGTTCCGTCGGTGCTGCCCTGCACCTCCACGGTCTGGGTGCGGGCGGCCCAGGCGGCGGCCGGGGGAACGGCGAGGACGATCCGGCGCACCGGGAGGACGGAGCCGAGATCGGTCCGCAGCCACTGCGGGAAGGCGTTGTTGACGCTCTCCCAGTAGCTGTTCGGGTCGCCGTCGACCGCGTTGCCGGAGCCGTAGCCCTGGGTGTGGCCGCTCTCCGCGGTGGGGCGGCCCAGCGCCAGGTCGCCGGTGGGGACGGTGGCGGCGGAGGTGGTCGCGGTGACCTGGGCGGAGGCGGCGGAGAGGTTGCCCGCCGCGTCCAGCGCCCGGACGGTGAAGGCGTACGCGGTGGCCGGGGACAGGCCGGTGACGGTGGCCGAGGTGGCGGCGGTGGCGGCCGCGACCGCGCCGCCGAGCAGGACCCGGTAGCCGGTGACGGCCACGTCGTCGGTGGCGGCGTTCCAGGCCAGCGAGACCGTGGTGTCGCTCTGCCCGGTCACCCGCAGGCCGCCCGGCGCGGTCGGGGCGGTGGTGTCCGGCGCGGTCGGGAACGGCTGGGTCGGGCGGGCGGCCGTCACCGGCAGCTGCCCCTTGAGCATCCGGCCGCCGTCGCCGGTCAGCCGCAGGTAGTAGTCCGAGGAGCAGGCCGTGCCGTCCTCGTCCAGCGCCAGGAAGCCGGACCCGGCGGGCAGCCAGGCCCGGGACTCGGCGGTCTTGGCGATCTGGTTGCCCTCGTTGTACTCGTCGAACATCGAGACGTACGCGGAGGCCGCCCCGGCCCGGGCCATGTTGTAGAACTGCCGCCACATGAAGTCGCCGTGCGCCCGCTGCCGGTCGCCGACCCCGCCGGGCAACACGCACGGCTGGTAGTCGATGCCGTGCGCGGCGCACTCGGCCAAGTCCGGGACGGTGGCGACGTTGTAGAAGTTGTCGGCGTCCGCCGCGCTGCCGATCCGGCCGACCAGCCAGGGCGAGAGCATGTCGAAGGCGTGGTAGACGTCCGAGAAGCCGGCCCGGGAGTCACGGTCGCCGGTGCGCCACCAGGTCGGCACCCCGCCGATCACGTAACAGCCCTGCGCCTTGAACCAGTTGAGGACGTCCAGGCACTGGGCGGGGGTGAACGGGCGCTGGTTGTCGTTGAAGCCGAAGCCCCAGACGCACACCACCGGCTTCCCGTTCTGCCGGGCGTACGCGGGCGAGGCGGTGTGCGCGCTCATCTTGTTCGTCCAGTCGGCTTTGATGTCCGACTGCATGGTGGTCCAGTCCGAGACGTCGTACATGAGGTAGAACTTCACGCCCTGGGACTCCGCCGCGCTGCGCACCCTGCCCGCCATCGCGTCCCGGGTCGGGCCCTCGCCGCCGGTCGGGTCGAAGCGCTGGAGGGCGGCGGTGTCGATGCCGTACTGCTTCATCCAGCGGAAGTGCAGGTCGACGGTGGACTGGTCGTAGGAGGAGAACAGGGCGGCCTGCTGGCCGTTCTCCAGGTTCGCGAAGGCGGTGGCGTACGTCTTCGGGTACTCGCGGACGTCCGGCCAGGCGACGATGGACTTGTTGGTGTTCGAGGGCGCCTGGCCCCAGTTCTGCGCCCAGTGCCACCAGCCGTTGATCGGGGCGCCGTCGCCCGGGCAGGCGAACCAGCCCTGGTAGCCGACCGTCACCTTGCCGACCACGTCGCCCGGCGCGCTCGCGGCGCGGGCCGGGGCCTCGCCCAGGGCCAGGCCCGTCGCGAGGCCCGCCGCTGCCGCCGCCTGTAGGAACACCCGTCGCGATACCACCATGCCGCTGCCTCCGCCCGGTTGACGACGTCTTGTCAGGTCCGCGACCCGACGACCCGGGAGCGTAACGGCGTTGACATCGAGCGGCAACATGTTGGACGTCCATTGCAAAAATTGGATTGCTAGACTGAAAGAGATCGACTGGCGAGATGGGCGATCCAGCCGCCGGACGCCGTGACGTCCACCGCGCCCGCCAGCGCGGCCGGTTCGCACAGGAAGCCCGGCGCGCTCGCACCGTCCGCCAGCCGGACCGGGCCCAGCGCCATCGGGTGCGGCAGCGCGGCCAGCAGCGCGCCCAGCCCGGCGGCGGACAGCTCCCAGAGCTCGCCCGCCAGGGCCGCCCCGCCCTCCGCCACCCGGACCAGGCCCGGCTTGGGCGGAGCGGTGTCCAGCGCGTACATCCGGTACTCCGGAGCGGTGCGCACCTCGGCGGCGAACCGGCCGCCCAGCGCGGTCAGTTGGCCGTTCAGCGGCTGCCCGGTCAGGTGCGCGCCGAACACCGCCAGCCGCACCGAGGGCTCGGTCAGCAGCCGGGCCAGCGCGGCCAGCCGCTCCTCCGTCCGGGGCGGGCCGACCAGCATCACGCCGAACGGCAGGCCGCCGACCGTGCCCGCCGGGACGGCGAGCGCGCACAGGCCCAGCAGGTTCGCCGAGTTGGTGAACCGGCCCAGCCGGGTGTTGGCGCCCACCGGGTCCGCCGCCACCTCGGCGAAGGTCGGGTGCCAGGTGGTGGTGGGCAGCAACAGGGCGTCCGCGTCGCCGAGTTCGGCCAGCGCGGCGGCCCGCAGCCGCGCCAGCTCGGCCCGGTCGGCGAACAGCCGGTGCGCGGGCACCTCCCCGGCCGCCCGGACGATGCCCGCCACCACCCGGTCCAGCCCCGGATCGCCCCGCTCGGCCGCCGCGTCCACGAACGCGCCCACCGCGGCGTACCGCTCGGCCACGAAGGCGCCCCCGTACAGCAGCGCCGCCGCCGCGTCGAACGGCGCCAGGTCGAGGTCGCGCAGCTCGGCGCCCGCCGCCGCCAGCCGGCCGGCCGCCGCCGCGTGCGCCGCCGCCCAGCCGTCCGCGAGCACGCCCAGCCGGGCGGCGTCCGGGACGGCGACCCGCCACGGGCCCGGGCGGCGGCCCGGTGCGGCCGGGGCCGGGTCGGCCAGCAGCCGCAGTGCGGCCTGCGCCTCGTCGACCGTCCGGGCGAACACCGAGACGCAGTCCAGGCTCGCGCAGGCCGGCACCACGCCGTCGGTCGGCACCAGGCCCGGGGTCGGCTTCAGGCCCACCACGCCGTTCAGCGCGGCCGGGACGCGGCCCGAGCCCGCCGTGTCGGTGCCCAGCGCCAGGTCGACCAGGCCCAGCGCGACCGCCACCGCCGAACCCGAGCTGGAGCCGCCCGAGATCCGGCCCGGGTCGACCGCGCCGCGGACCGCGCCGTACGGGCTGCGGGTGCCGACCAGGCCGGTGGCGAACTGGTCCAGGTTGGTGGTGCCCAGCACCACCGCGCCCGCCGCCCGCAGCCGGGCCACCGCCGGGGCGTCCCGCTCCGGCCGGTAGGCGTACGAGGGGCAGCCCGCCGTGGTCGGCAGGCCCGCCACGTCGATGTTGCCCTTCACCGCGCACACCGTGCCCGCCAGTGGCAGCCGCTCGCCCGCCGCGACCCGGGCGTCCACGGCCGCCGCCTCGGCCGCCGCCTCCGCCTCGGGCCGCAGGTCGATCCACACCTCCGGCCGGTCGACCGCGGCGATCCGCGCGTACGCCCGGCGCACCCGCTCCAGCGCGCTCACGCGGGAGCCCCCAGCACCACCAGCGGGCTGCCCGCCTGCACCTGGTCGCCCGAGCCGACCAGCAGCTCGGCGACCACGCCGTCCCGGTCCGAGAACACCGCGGACTCCATCTTCATCGCCTCCAACGCCATCAACCGCTGCCCCTTGCGCACCCGCTCGCCCGGTGCCACGTCCACCTTCCACACGCAGGCGGTGAACTCGGCCTCCACCACGCCGCCGCCCGGCGGCACCTCCACCGCGCGCGGCGCGGCGGGCGCGGCGCCGGCCGCCCGGTCGGCCCGGTCGAACTCGCCGGACTCCTCCCAGGCCCGCCGCTCCGCCGCGAACGCCGCCGCCTGCACCGCCCGGAACTCCTCGATCGGACCGGCGTGGTCGGCCAGGAAGCGCAGGTGCTCGGCGAGCGCGAACTCGCCCTCCTCGATCCGGAGTTCGAACCGGCCCGCGGCCATGTCGGCGCGCAGCTCCAGCAGCTCCTCCGCCGACACCGGGTACCAGCGGATCCGGTCGAAGAAGCGCAGCAGCCACGGCGCGCCCGGGGTGAACGGGCCGCGCTGCTGCCAGCCCGACCACATCTGCACCGTCCGCCCGACGAACTGGTAGCCGCCCGGGCCCTCCATGCCGTACACGCACAGGTAGGCGCCGCCGATGCCGACCGAGTTCTCCGCCGTCCACGTCCGGGCCGGGTTGTACTTGGTGGTGACCAGCCGGTGCCGCGGGTCCAGCGGGGTCGCCACCGGCGCGCCCAGGTAGACGTCGCCCAGGCCCAGCACCAGGTACTCGGCGTCGAAGACCGTCCGGTACACCTCGTCCACCGAGGCCAGGCCGTTGATCCGGCGGATGAACTCGATGTTCCACGGGCACCACGGCGCGTCGTCGCGCACCCCCGCCATGTACCGCTCGATCGCCTCCCGGGTCGCCGGGTCGTCCCAGGACAGCGGCAGGTGCACCGTCCGGCTGGGCACCACCAGCTCTTCGGCGGGCGGCAGCTGATGCTCCAACTCGCGCACGAGCGACAGGAGTTCGGAGATCGGGAGGACGTCCGGGTCGACGTGCACCTGGAGCGAGCGGATGCCCGGCGTCAGGTCGACCACGCCCGCCGGGCGCCGCCCGGCGACCAGCTCCGCCAGCGCGTGCACCCGCATCCGCAGCGCCAGGTCCAGCTGCATCGGGCCGTACTCGACCAGCAGGTTGTCGTCCCCGCTGCGCCGGTACGTCACCGACGGGCGCCCCGGGCCCTCGGGCAGCCGGTCCAGCACGCCGCCGTCCAGCACCGCCGGGCGGGAGGGCGCGGGCGGCGCGGCCGGGGTGCGGCGCAGCGCCGCCGCGTCGTCGGCGGTCACCGGCACGAAGCGGACGGTGTCGCCCGGGCGCAGCTGCCCCAACTTCCAGCGCTGCCCGGAGACCACCGTCGCCGGACAGACGAACCCGCCCAGCGAGGGCCCGTCCGGCCCGAGCAGCACCGGCATGTCGCCGGTGTAGTCGACCGCGCCCACCGCGTACGGGGTGTCGTGGATGTTCGACGGGTGCAGGCCCGCCTCGCCGCCGTCCCGGCGCGCCCAGGCGGGCTTCGGGCCGACCAGGCGCACCCCGGTGCGGGCGCTGTTGAAGTGCACCGACCAGTCGGCGGCGTAGAACTCGGCGACGTCCCGCTCGGTGAAGAACTCCGGCGCGGCGTGCGGCCCCTCGACCGCCGGCAGCAGCCAGGACGAGGTGAACTCCGGGCGGTCGGCGACCGGGCCCGCGCCCGGGCCGAGCGGGCCGGTGCCGCCGTGCAGCACGTCGCCCGTGCGCAGCGCCCGGCCGCCGTGGCCGCCGAAGCCGCCCAGCGTGAACGTCGCCGCGCTGCCCAGGAACGCCGGGGCGTCCAGACCGCCCGCCACCAGCAGGTAGCAGCGCAGGCCCGGGCCGGGCGGCGCCGGGACGTCCAGCAGCCCGCCCGCCGGGACGAGCACCGGCTCCCACTGCGGCACCGGCGCGCCGTCCAGCGTCACCGCCGTCGGGGCGCCCGTCACGCACACCCAGGTCGGGGCGGTGAACCGCAGCGCCGGGCCCAGCAGCGTGCACTCCAGGCCGGGCGCGCCCTCCGGGTTGCCCAGCGCCCGGTTGCCGAGCCGGAACGACAGGTCGTCCATCGGCCCGCACGGCGGCACCCCGACCTGCCAGTAGCCGGTGCGGCCCGGCCAGTCCTGCACCGTGGTCTGGGTGCCCGCCCGGACCACCTCGATCCGCGGTGTGAGGTCCGCCACGTGCGCCAGCGTCCCGGTGTGGTGGGCGGCCGCGGTCACCTCCGGCACCGCCGGGACGGCCCGCAGCAGGCCCAGGTTGGTCTCGATGCCGTGGATCCGGGTCTCCGCCAGGGCCCGCGTCAGCCGCCCCAGCGCGTCGGCGCGGTCCGCGCCGTGCACGACCACCTTCGCCAGCATCGGGTCGTACGCGGTGGTCACCTCGGTGCCGGTCTCCACCCAGGTGTCCACCCGGACGCCGGCCGGGAAGGCCACCTCGGTCAGCAGACCCGCGCTCGGCCGGTGGTCGCGCGAGGGGTCCTCGGCGTACACCCGGGCCTCCACCGCGTGCCCGCGCGGCGGGCCGACCTCGCGCACCACCCCGCGCTCGCCCCGGGCGAGGCGCAGCATCCACTCGACCAGGTCGACCCCGTACACCGCCTCGGTGACCGGGTGCTCCACCTGGAGCCGGGTGTTGACCTCCAGGAAGTACGCCTCCTCGCGCGCCGCGTCGTACACGTACTCCACGGTGCCCGCCGAGCGGTAGCCCACCGAGGCGCACAACTGCCGCGCCGAGTCTGCCAGTTCGCGGCGGACGCGGTCGGGCAGGCCGGGCGCCGGGGCCTCCTCCAGCACCTTCTGGTTGCGGCGCTGCAACGAGCAGTCCCGGTCGCCGAGGGCCACCACCCGGCCGGTGCCGTCGCCGAACACCTGCACCTCCACGTGCCGGGCCCGCTCCACCAGCCGCTCCAGGAACACCCCCGCGGTGGCGAAGTTCGCGGCCGCCACCCGCTGCACGCCCTCCCAGGCGTCGGCCAGCTGCGCCGCGTCCCGGCAGGCCCGCATGCCGATGCCGCCGCCCCCGCCGGTGGCCTTCAGCATCACCGGGTACCCCACCGCCTCCGCCGCGGCCAGCGCCGCCGGCAGGTCGGCCAGCAGCCCGGTGCCCGGCAGCAGCGGCACCCCCGCCGTCTCGGCCGCCGCCCGGGCGGTGTGCTTGGCGCCGAACACCTCCAGCTGGGCCGGGGTCGGGCCGACGAAGGCCAGGCCCGCCGCCTCCACCCGGCGGGCGAACGCGGCGTCCTCCGAGAGGAACCCGTACCCCGGGTGGACCGCGCCCGCCCCGCCCTCCAGGGCGGCCGCCAGCACCAGGTCCGCCCGCAGGTAGCTGTCCTTCGCCGCGGCCGGGCCCAGCCGCACCGCGCGGTCGGCCATCCGCACGTGCGGGGCCGAGCGGTCCGGGTCGGAGAACACCGCGACGGTGGACAGGCCGATCCGGCGGGCGGTGCGGATGATCCGGGCCGCGATCTCGCCCCGGTTGGCGACCAGCAGGGTGTCGAAGCTCATCGCGGGCCGTCCTCGGTGGTTGCGGCGGGTTCGGTGGCTCCGGTGCGCTCGGTGACCGTCATGCGCACCGGGGTCGGGTCGAAGCCGTTGCACGGGTTGTTGACCTGCGGGCAGTTCGACACCAGCACCAGCACGTCCGCCTCGGCCCGCAGCACCACCCGCAGGCCCGGCGCGGAGAGCCCGTCCACGATGCCCAGCGTGCCGTCCGCCTCCACCGGCACGTTCATGTACCAGTTGAGGTTCGACACCAGGTCCCGCTTGCCCAGCCCGTGCCGGGCCCCCTCGGCCAGGAAGTTCTCCACGCAGGCGTGCTGCGACCAGGTGTGGTGGCCGTAGCGCAGGGTGTTCGACTCCTTCGAGCAGGCGCCCGCGATCGTGTCGTGCCGCCCGCAGTCGTCCGCCACCACCGTCATCAGCGGGGTGTGCTCGTTCGACATCAGCACCGTGCCGGTGGACACGAAGACGCTGCCGGACGCCTGGAGGGTGTCGGCGGCGCTGTAGCGCACCGCGGTGTCGTGCGCGTCGTACAGCAGGCAGTCGACGGCCTGGTTGCCGTGCAGGTCGGTGACGGTCAGGAACTGCCCGCGGCGGACCACGGCGGACCAGGCGGCGCGGGCGGGGACGGCCTCGTCCAGGACGACGGTCGCCGGGACGGCGGTGGGGATGGTGGTCTCCGGGACGGCGGTGGTGGTCATCGGGCCCCCAGGGCGGCGGTGTTGAGGTGGGCGCGGTGGCGCTCGGGCGTGGTGTCCCAGTGCGGGTCGCCGGGGGCGGTCACGGCGCCCGGGGTGACGGTGACCCGCAGCGGGGTGCAGTGCCAGGCCGGACGCGGGTCCAGCGGGTGGGCGGTGTTGGCCAGCAGCAGGGTGGTGCGCTGCTCCAGCCGCAGCACCACCTCGGCCCCCGAGCCGGCCGAACCGGTCGGGAGCAGCGAACCGTCCGCCGCCACCGTGACGCCGCGGAAGAACGAGACCGGGGCGGGCAGGTCGCGCGGGGCCAGCCCCTGCTTGGCCGCGGCCAGCAGCAGCAGCTCGCGCCCCGCCGGGGACGGGCCGTGCGCCGCGCCGTCCCCGTAGCGGGCGCGGTTGCGGGCCGCGGTGGACGCGCCCGCGAGGGCGTCGTGCCGGCCGGAGGTGTCCGCGACCAGGGTGGCCAGCACCCGGCCCTGGTCCGAGAGCAGTTGGCTGCCGAGCCGGAGGTAGGCGTTCCACTGCACCTTCACGGTGTCCGCCGGGTTCAGCCGCTCCCAGGGGCGGTCGGTCACGAACAGCAGCAGGTGCGCGCAGGCGTCGCCGTCCCGGTCGGTCAGCGCCACGTGCGCGCCGGCCGGCAGGACGAGGTGGGTGTAGCCGCCGGCGGCGACGGTCTCCGACCACAACGTGCCTGCGGGCGGAGGCAGTTGCGGCATGCAGTCCACGACCGTGCCCGCCTGGGACCTGGCGTGGGCGCGGGCGGCCGTGGTGGTGGCGGTGCCGGCCTCGGCGTGGGTGGTTTCTGTCATGCGACAGAAATTAGGGAGGGGCGGATTCGGCGTCATTGCCCTTGCGTGACGCGGGAGTTACCGTCCCCTCACGGCGGGGGAGGGGGAGGGGGAGGGGGAGGGGGAGGGGGAGGGGGAGAGAGGAGCGGCGGGGCGGCGGACGTGCGGAGGCCGCCCGGGGTGCGGGCGGCCTTGGGCGGGGGCGTGGGCGGTCAGGGGCGTCGGCGGCGCAGGCGGTAGGCCGCGCCGGTGGCGAGGGCGGCGGCGAAGGTCAGCAGGGCGAACCAGCGCAGGTACCAGTGGCCGCCCTCCGGGTCGTACACGGCGGCGCGCGGCCACGCCAGGTTCACCGTCATCGCCACCCCGTACAGCAGCGCCGCCGCGTTCACCGGCAGCCCCCAGCGGCCCAGCGAGAACAGCGGACGGCCCGTCTCGTCCGTCGCGGGCGCGCCCTCGCCCAGCGGCAGGCCGCGCAGGCGGCGGACCAGCACCGCGCCCACCACCAGGGCGTACGCCGCGTACACCAGGGCCACGCAGGTGGAGGAGAGCGCCACGAACGCCGCCGGGGCCGCCAGGTCGAGCAGCAGGAACCCGACCGCCGGGGCGCCCACCGCGAGCGCCGCCCAGCGCGGCATCCCGCTGCGCGGCGCGACCGCGGACAGGCGGCGCCACCCCGGCAGCGCGCCGTCGCGGGCCATCGAGAACACCATCCGGGCGCCCGCCGTCTGCATCGCCAGCGTCCCGACGCACACCGCGACCGCGACGTCCGCGAGCAGCACCCGCCCCAGCCCGTCGCCCAGCCGGCTGGTCAGCACGTACGGCAGCCCCTCCGCCGCCAGCCGCCCGTCGGTCAGGCTCGGCGCGGCCAGCACCCCGCCGAGCAGCAGCAGCCCGCCGGCCAGGCCCGCGGTGGCCAGCGCGGTCAGGATCGTCCGGGGCGCCGTCCGGCGCGGGGCCAGGGTCTCCTCGGAGAGCTCGCCCGCGCTGTCGAACCCGATCATCACGTACGCCGCGGTGAACGCCCCCACCAGCAGCGCCCACCCGCCGCCGCTGCCCGGCGCGGTATGCAGCAACTCCCGCGGGGGCTGCTCGGCGTGGCCGAACAGCGCCACCACGATCAGCACGATGCCCAGGATCTCCGCGCCCACCCCGACGCCGTTGACCAGCGTCAGCACCCGGTTGTCCACGGCGTTCACGAAGGTGGTCAGCGCGATCAGCACCGCCCCGAGCAGGACGGCGTTCGCCGCACCGCTCGCGGTGGTCGGCGACGGGTCGCCGCCCAGCAGCTGGAAGCCGGACCACAGGGCGGGCAGCACCACCTGCAACGCGAGGGCGGCCGCCGCCACCACGACGACCTGGCCCAGCACCATGAGCCAGCCCGTGAACCACCCGTACACCGGGCCGGCCATCCGGCTCGCCCACTGGTAGATCGCGCCGGAGTACGGGTGGCGGGCCGCGAGTTCGGCGAAGCAGGCGGCCACCAGCAGCTGGCCGAGCAGCACGACGGGCCAGGTCCAGACGAAGGCCGGGCCGGCCGCGCCGTAGCCGAACGCGAACAGCTGGAAGACGGTGGTGAGCACCGAGATGAAGGAGAAGCCGGCCGCGAAGGAGCCGAACCGGCCGATGGTGCGGTGCAGTTGCTGGGGGTAGTCGGCCGCGACGGCGGCCGGGGGCGCGGACGTCGTGCTGGTGGTCATGGGGCACCGGCCTTCCGCAGGCGTTTTCTGTCGGGTGACAGAAATTAGGGGCCTGCGGATTCCCGGATGTTGCCCGGGAGTTGCCCGGTGGTTGCGGTCTCCTCACGGAAAGCGCATTCAAGGGGCCCGGGGAACGGCGGGTCGATGCTGCTGGCGGTCGGAGCCCATCGGAGGTTCGTGCTGCTGCGGGTCTTCGACGGAACCGGAAGCAGGTGCGCGCAACGGCAGTGCACCGTCAGCAGACCGGGCCTCGCCGTTTCCCGAGCCCCTGACGGTTCAGACCAGGCTGTCCTTCCAGGTCTGGTGGAGGGTGGCGAACCGGCCCGCGGCGGCGATCAGGCCGGCCGGGGTGTCGTCCTCGACGATCCGGCCCTGGTCCATCACCAGGACGCGGTCGGCGATCTCGACGGTCGAGAGCCGGTGGGCGATGATCACGGCGGTCCGGCCGGCCAGCACGGTGCGCATGGCGTGCTGGACCGCCTGCTCGCCCGGGACGTCGAGCGAGGAGGTCGCCTCGTCGAGGATCAGCACGGCCGGGTCGGCCAGCAGGGCGCGGGCGAAGGCGACCAGTTGGCGCTGGCCGGCCGAGATCCGGCCGCCGCGCTTGCGGACGTCGGTGTCGTAGCCGTCCGGCAGGGCGGCGATGAACGCGTGGGCGCCGATCGCGCGGGCGGCCGCCTCGATCTCGGCGCGGGTGGCGTCCGGCTTGCCGACCGCGATGTTCTCCGCGACCGTCCCGGAGAACAGGAAGGACTCCTGGGTGACCATCACGACGTTCGCCCGCAGCTCGGCGGTGGACAGCCCGCGCAGGTCGACGCCGTCCAGCGCGACCGTGCCGGCCGACGGGTCGTAGAACCGGGCCAGCAGCTTGGCCAGCGTCGACTTGCCCGCACCGGTGGCGCCCACCACCGCCGTGGTGCGGCCGGCCGGGAGCAGCAGGTCGAACTCGGGCAGCACCTGCTTGCCGTTGGCGTACGCGAAGGACACCCCGCGGAAGGCCACCTCGCGGCCCTTGCCGGTGGCGGCCGGCAGCGCGGCCGGCTCGGCGGGCTCGGGCACGGACGGCTCGTGGGCGAGCAGGCCGGCCATCTTCTCCAGCGCGGCCGCCGCCGACTGGTAGCTGTTCAGGAACATCGCCAGCTGGTCGATCGGGTCGTAGAGCCGGCGCAGGTAGAGCACGAAGGCGGTCAGCACGCCGAGTTCGAGGCTGCCGTCGGTGACCAGGAAGGCGCCGAGCACCACCACGCCGGTGATCCAGACGTTGGCGGTCAGCCGGGACAGGAAGACGTACCGGGCCATCTCCAGCAGGCCGTCCGCCGTCGCGGTGGCGGACTGCCTGTTGACGGTCGCGAAGGCCCGGTCGTTGGCGGCCTCGCGGCGGAACGCCTGCACCGGGCGGATGCCGTTCATGGTCTCGGTGAAGCGGACGATCAGCGCGGCGGTGACGGTGCGCGAGCGGCGGTAGACCTGCTGGGAGCGGCGCCGGAAGGAGCGCACGATCAGGTACATCGGCAGGAAGGAGACCAGCGAGGCCAGGCCCAGCCGCCAGTCGACGATGACCAGCACGACCGTGATGTAGCCGACCGACAGGCAGACCATCAGCAGTTCCTGCAGGCCCTCGGCGAGCAGCTCGCGCAGGGTGTCCACGTCGCTGGTGGCGCGGGAGATGATCCGGCCGGAGGTGTAGCGCTCGTGGAAGTCCAGGCTGAGCCGCTGGGCGTGCCGGAAGATCCGGCCGCGCAGGTCGAGCAGCACGTCCTGGTTGACCCGGGCGGCGGACCGGATGAACGCCCGCTGCAGCGCGGTGGCGAGCAGCGCGCAGCCCAGGTAGGCGGCGGTGACGGCGACCAGCGGGCCCGAGTCGTGCCCGCGCAGGGCCGGGATGCCGCGGTCGATGGCGTAGGCCACCAGCAGCGGGCCGGCCTGCAGCGCGGCCTGCTGGAGCAGCACCGTCAGCACCGCGACGACGATCCGGCGGCGGTGCGGGGCGAGCAGCGAGCCGAGCAGGGCGCGCGGGGCGCCCGGCGGGACGGGGATGTCCTGGTCGTCGGCGGCCGGGGGGAGGAGGTCGTCCTCCGCGACGGCGGGTTCGGCGACGGCGGTGGTCATCGGGCCAGCGCCCCTTCCAGCTCGGACTCTCCGGACATCAGGGCCCGGTAGGCGGGACAGGAGCGCAGCAGCTCCTGGTGGGTGCCGACGGCTGCGATCCGGCCGTCGGCCAGCAGCGCGACCCGGTCGGCCAGCAGCACGGTGGACGGGCGGTGCGCCACGACCAGGGCGGTGGTGTCGGCCAGCACCTCGCGCAGGGCGCGCTCGACCAGCGCCTCGGTGTGCACATCCAGCGCGGAGAGCGGGTCGTCCAGCACCAGGAAGCGCGGCTCGCCGACCACCGCCCGGGCCAGCGCCAGGCGCTGGCGCTGGCCGCCGGACAGGCTCAGGCCCTGCTCGCCGACCTCGGTGTCCAGCCCCTCGGGGAGCCGGTCGACGAAACCGGCCTGCGCGGTGGCGAGGGCCGCCGCGACCTGCCCGGGTTCGGCGTCCGGGGCGCCCATCAGGACGTTCTCCCGGACGGTGGCGGAGAACAGCGTCGGCTCCTCGAAGGCGACGGCGACCCGGCGGCGCAGCTCGGCGCGGCTCAGGTCGCGGACGTCGGTGCCGTCCAGGGTGATCGACCCGGCGGTGGGCTCGTACAGCCGGGGGAGCAGCGCGGTCAGCGTGGTCTTGCCGCTGCCGGTGGCGCCGACCAGGGCCAGCGTCTCGCCGGGGCGGACGTGCAGGTCGACGCCGGCCAGCAGGTCGGGGCTGCCGGCCGGGGCGTCCGGGTAGCGGAAGCGGACGCCGGCGAAGCGGATGCCGCGCTCCTCGGCCGGGGCCAGGCCGGACGGCGGGTCGGCCGGCTCCGGCTCGTCCATCACCTCGAAGTAGCGGTTGGCGGCGCTGGCGGCCTCGGCGGCGAAGCCGAGCAGCCAGCCGATCGACTCGACCGGCCAGCGCAGGGCCAGCGCGGTGGACAGGAAGGCGACCAGGGTGCCGACCGAGAGCTGGTCGTGCGCGACCAGGACGGCGCCGGTGGCCAGCGCGCCGCCGAGGGCCAGCTCGGGCAGGCCGACGATGGCCGCCCACAGGTTGCCCAGCAGGCCGGCCTTGCGCAGCTCGGTCTCGCGCAGCTCGGCGCTGCGGGCCCGGAACTCCTCGGCCATGGTGCGGTGCCGGCCGAAGGCCTTGAGGATCCGGATGCCGAGCACCGACTCCTCGACCACGGTGGCCAGGTCGCCGTTCTGGTCCTGGGCCAGCCGGGAGGCCGCGGAGTACCCGGCCTCGAAGCGGCGGGTGTAGAACATCAGCGGGACCGCCGGGACCAGGGTGATCAGGGCGAGCCGCCAGTCCAGCACGAACATCAGCGCGGTGCCGGTCAGGAAGACCGTCGAGTTGACGACCAGGAAGACCAGCGGGAAGGCCAGGAACAGCCGCAGCACGAACAGGTCCGAGGTGGCCCGGGAGAGCAGCTGGCCGGAGGGCCAGCGGTCGTGGAACGAGATCGGCAGCCGCTGGAGCTTGGCGAACAGCTCGCCGCGCAGCCGGGTCTCGACCCTGGCCAGCGGGCGGGCCACGATCACCCGGCGGACGCCGAACAGCACCGCCTCGGCGACGCCGAGCAGCAGCAGGGCGCCGGCCAGCGGCCACAGGCCGGACAGGTCGTGGTGGGCGACCGGGCCGTCGACGATCCGGCGCAGCACGATCGGGACGGCCAGCACGCTGAGCGAGGCCAGCCCGGCGGCCGCCATCGAGCCGAAGATCCGCCAGCGGGCCTCGCGGGCGTAGGGCCACAGGCGCAGCAGCGAGCGCACCGCGGACCGGGGTGCCGGTGCGGGCGGTGTGGTCGTGCCGTCGGTTGACGGGGTGTTCGGTTCCGCGGGGGTGGGCGGAGCGGGGTTCTGGTTCTCGGCCATCGCCGAGCAGGGTAGACGCAGGCGCTGACATTTCTCATCCGGTTTTTTGCCCCTGTCGGCGAGAACCGGCCAGGCCGGGGCACCCCCGCGGCCGTCCCGCCCGTCCCGTCCCGCCCGTCCCGTCCCGCCGTCAGCCCGCCGTCAGCAGCACCGCCGAACGGCCGGTCAGCAGCACCTCGTCGACCGGCCGCGGGTCCGGGTCGCCGGCCAGCGCGGTGTCCAGCACCGGGACGTGCGGGCCGGGCAGGGTGAAGCGCCGCGGCTCGGCGGACGCGTTCAGCAGCAGCAGGAAGTCGGCGTCCCGCAGCGGGCGGCCGCGCTGGTCGCGCTCGGACATCGCGCTGCCGGACAGCCGCATCGCCAGCGCCTGCCCCGGCGAGAACCAGTCCGCGTCGGTCATCTCGGTGCCCGCCGGGGTCAGCCAGGCCAGGTCGCGCCGCCCGTCCGGGCCGGCCGGGCGGCCGGAGAAGAACGCCCGCTGCCGCAGCACCGGGTGGGCCCGGCGCAGGTGCACCAGCTTGGCGGTCAGCTCGGTCAGCGAGCGCCAGTCCGGGTCGCCGAGCAGCGACCAGTCCAGCCAACTGGTCTCGTCGTCCTGGCAGTACGCGTTGTTGTTGCCGCCCTGGGTGCGGCCCAGCTCGTCGCCCGCGGTCAGCATCGGCACCCCGCTGGAGAGCAGCAGCGTGGTCAGCAGGTTGCGCAGCTGGCGCACCCGCAGCGAGCGGATGGCCGGGTCGTCGCTCTCGCCCTCCGCGCCGTGGTTCCAGGACCGGTTGTCGTCGGTGCCGTCCCGGTTGTCCTCGCCGTTGGCGCCGTTGTGCTTGCGGTCGTAGCTGACCAGGTCGCGCAGCGTGAAGCCGTCGTGCGCGGTGACGAAGTTGACCGAGGCGTACGGGCGGCGGCCGCCGCGCTGGTACAGGTCGGAGGAGCCGGACAGCCGGGTCGCCAGCTCGCGGACGTCCGGCCGGGCGCCGCGCCAGAAGTCCCGGACGGTGTCCCGGTAGTGGTCGTTCCACTCGCCCCACAGCGGCGGGAAGCCGCCCACCTGGTAGCCGCCCGGGCCGACGTCCCACGGCTCGGCGATCAGCTTGACCCGGCTCAGCAGCGGGTCCTGCGAGACGGCGGCCAGGAACGGGTGCTCCATCTCCACGCCGTCGCCGCCGCGGGCCAGCGCGGCCGCCAGGTCGAAGCGGAAGCCGTCCACGCCCATCTCGGCGACCCAGTACCGCAGCGAGTCGGTGATCAGCCGGATCACCTGCGGGCGGCGGGTGTCCAGCGTGTTGCCGCAGCCGGTGTAGTCCGCGTAGCCGCGGCGCGAGCGGTCCGGCCGGTAGTAGCCCGCGTTGTCGATGCCGCGCAGGGACAGCGTCGGGCCCATCACGCCCTGCTCGGCGGTGTGGTTGTAGACCACGTCGAGGATCACCTCGATGCCGGCCGCGTGCAGCGCCCGCACCATCCGCTTGAACTCGCCGACCTGCTGGCCCCGGCTGCCGCTCGCCGCGTAGCCCGCGTGCGGGGCGAAGTAGCCGAGCGTGTTGTAGCCCCAGTAGTTGACCAGGCCGCGGGCCTGCAGGTGGTCCTCGCTGACGTGGTGGTGCACCGGCAGCAGCTCCACCGCCGTCACCCCCAGCCGCACCAGGTGCGCGACCGCCGCCGGGTGCGCCAGCCCCGCGTAGGTGCCGCGCAGCTCCGGCGGGACGTCCGGGTGGCGCATGGTGAAGCCGCGCACGTGCAGCTCGTACAGCACCGTCTCGGCCCACGGCGTCTTCGGCCGCTGGTCGTCGTACCAGTCGTCGGCGTCGTGCACCACCACGGCCTTGGGCACGTACGGCGCGGAGTCCCGGTCGTCCCGGACGGTGTCGGCGACCTCCGGCTCGGGCCAGTTCCGGACGGCGCCGCAGGTCGCGTCGTGGGCCGTGTACGCGCCGTCGATCGCCCGGGCGTACGGGTCGAGCAGCAGCTTGGCCGGGTTGAACCGGGCGCCGGTCCACGGGTCCCACCGGCCGTGCACCCGGAAGCCGTAGCGGGTGCCGGGCAGCACGCCCGGCAGGTAGCCGTGCCAGGTCTGGTACGTCTGCTCGGACAGCCGGTGCCGGGACTCCGCGCCGCGCTCGTCGAACAGGCACAGGTCGACGGCCTCCGCGCCCGGCGCCCAGAGCGCGAAGTTGGTGCCCCGGCCGCCTTCCGGGCCGGTGCGGAACCGGGCGCCCAGCGGCTGCCAGCCGCCCGGCCACGGCTCCGCGCCGGCCCGGAAGGCGGCCGGGCCCGGCTCCCGAGCCGCCCGTGCGTCCAGCTCCTGCCACGCCGTCATGGCGACCCTCCCAGCGATCCGGGGGCCCGTCCCCGTTCTTCCCGTTGTTCCCTGTCCGACGGCCGTCGTCACCCCCGGTCGGGGAGCGTGACGCACCGTGATCGATCATGTGCCCAGCGGAGCAGGGTGCGGAAACCATTCGGCCGTGTCCGGGAGGCGGAACCGCTCGTTGTGTCCGGTATCGGGTGGTAGCTGGTGAAACGGGAGGACGGCATGCGCGCCGCGGTACGGCTCTGGGCACGGCGGGCGGCGGCGGCCGGACTGGTCCTGCTGACCGGCTGCTCCGGCGGCGACGGCGGTGACGGCGGTGACCGGCCGCCCGGCGACGCGGCCCCGCCGGTCTCCCGGGCCCGGCTCGCGGTCGGGCCGGGCGACGGCGCGCAGGACGTCCCGGTGGACGGCGCGGTCCGGGTCGAGGTGGCCGAGGGCCGGCTGCTGACCGTCCGGCTCACCGACGGCCGGGGCGCCGACGTCCCCGGCACGCTCACCCCCGACCGCACCGGCTGGACCCCGGACCGCCGGCTCGCCACCGCCACCGCCTACACCCTGGACGCGGTCGCCGAGGACGGCGCCGGCCTGCGCGCCGTCCAGCACGCCGGCTTCACCACCGTCGCCCCCGAGCACACCTTCGTCGGCTTCTTCAGCCCCGAGGACGGCTCGACCGTCGGCGTCGGCATGCCCGTCACGCTGCGCTTCTCGCACCCGATCACCGACCGGGCCGCCGTCGAGAAGGCGATCGCGGTCACCGCCGACCCGCCGCTGGAGATCGCCCCGCACTGGTTCGGCGACCAGCGGCTCGACTTCCGCCCCCGGGCGTACTGGCCGGCCGGCACGAAGGTCACCCTGCTGCTGCGGCTGAAGGACGTCGAGGGCGCGCCCGGCTACCTCGGCACCCAGGACAAGGACGTCCGCTTCACCGTCGGCCGCTCGTTGGTCGCCGCCGTCGACCTGGACGCCCACACCATGACCGTCCGCGAGGACGGCCGGGTGCTGCGGGTGCTGCCGGTCAGCGGCGGCAGCCCCGAGCACGCCAGCTACCTCGGCGCGATGGTGGTCTCCGAGCGCTTCGAGGTGACCAGGATGAACTCCCGGACGGTCGGCCTCGGCGACGAGTACGACATCAAGGACGTCCCGCACGCGCTCCGGCTGACCGCCTCCGGCACCTTCGTGCACGGCAACTACTGGACCGACCGGGCCGTCTTCGGCGCCGCCAACACCAGCCACGGCTGCATCGGCCTGGCCGACGCCAAGGGCGGCTCGGACGACTCCCCGGCGGGCTGGTTCTACCGGCACACCATGGTCGGCGACGTGGTCGAGGTGCGCGGCTCGCGCGGCGAGCCGGTCGCCCCCGACAACGGCCTCGGCGACTGGAACCTGCCCTGGCGGCAGTGGACCGCCGGGAGCGCGCTCGCAGCCCCCGGGGTTCACTGAACCCGCACCCCGCTCCCGCCGGAGTTCCACTCAGGCCCGGCGGTTATCCTGGCCGCTCGCGAACGAGCCGGACGGCACGGCGGTTCAGATCGCGGCGACCCGGTGCAACCGAACCCGGGCGTCAAGACGTGTAACTCGCCGGGAATACCGGGAGGGGAGCAACAGCGGTGGAGACGGTTCACGAGGCCGGGGCGGTGGCACGGCGCGGACGCCGGGCCGGACGGTCCGCGGCGGCCCTGCTGGTGGGCGGCGCGCTGCTGCTCGGCACGGCGGCCTGCAACAGCGGTGGCGGCGGCGCCGGTTCGACCGACGCCGGGGGCGGGAGCGGCGGCGGCAGCAGCGCCTCGGCCGGCGCGGACGCCGCGCCGAAGGTCTCGACCGCCCAGCTGACCGTCACCCCGGCGAACGGGGCGGCCGACGTCGACCCGAAGGACGGCGTCAAGATCGCGGTGGCCGGCGGCAAGCTGACCACCGTCGAGGTCGCCGACAAGAACGGCAAGGCGGTCGAGGGCAAGATCTCCGACGACGGCCTGAGCTGGAAGCCCACCGGCCAGCTGACCGTCGGCACCACCTACACGGTCGCCGCCCAGGCGACCGACGCGGCCGGCCTGGTGGCGGCCTCCAGCAGCACCTTCACCACGCTGACCCCGGCGAAGACCGCCTCGACCAACGACAACATCGCCGACAACGGCACCTACGGCGTCGGCATGATCGTCTCGGTCAACTTCGGCAAGGCGATCAAGAACAAGGAGGCGGTGGTGGCGGGCGTCACCGTCACCGGCTCCGACGGCACGGTCGCCAAGGGCCACTGGTTCGGCGACCGCCGACTGGACTTCCGCCCGGAGAAGTACTGGGCGCCCGGCACCAAGGTGACGGTCAAGTACCGCCTCAAGAACGTCGAGGTGTCGCCCGGCGTCTACGGCGACATCGACAAGGACGAGCCGTTCACCATCGGCCGCTACCAGGTCTCCACGGTCGACGCCGCCGCCCACACCATGACGGTGGACCGGGGCAGCGGCAAGACCGAGACCATCCCGATCACCGCGGGCAACGACCAGAACGCCTCGTGGAACGGCACCATGGTGATCTCCGCCAAGGAGAAGGTCACCCGGATGAACTCGGCGACCGTCTCCAACATCAAGGGCGACGAGTACGACGTCCCGGACGTGCCGCACGCGATGCGCCTGACCACCAGCGGCACCTACGTGCACGGCAACTACTGGAGCAGCGCCTTCGGCAAGTCCAACGCCAGCCACGGCTGCGTCGGCATGGCCGACGTCAAGGGCGGCGGCGACAGCACCTCGGCGGGCAAGTTCTTCAACTCCTCGATCATCGGCGACGTGGTGAAGATCCAGAACTCCAAGGGCCAGACGGTCGCCGGCGACAACGGCTGGAGCGGCTGGACGATCCCGTGGAGCAAGTGGTAACCGCGCCCCGCGCGCGCCGACGGCCCGGTGGTCCTCCGACCACCGGGCCGTCGACCGTTCGTGACCGTACCGGGACACTCGCCCCGCAACGTTTCCCGCCGCCGACCCGTCCTATCAACCGAAAGACCTGTCACCCGACAGGCGGGCTGCGTGGGGAGAGCGGAACGTGAAGGCGATGCGCGGGGGATACCTGGCGGGGGCGCTGGCGGGGGCGCTGGCCCTGATGGCGACGACCGGCTGCAGCACCGACCAGGCCAAGGCGGACGGCCCGAAGAGCCCGGCCGCCACCGCCAGCCCGAGCGACACCAAGCCCGCGGTCTCCGCCGCGACCATCGCGATCGCACCCGCCGACGGCAGCACCGGCGTCAAGCCGACCGGCGAGCTCAAGGTCACCGCCGGCAACGGCAAGCTCACCTCGGTCAAGGTCACCGGCCCGGACGGCACCGCGGTCCCCGGCGAGATCACCGCCGACGGCACCGGCTGGGCCCCCGCCGGCGGCCTCCAGGTCGCCACCGCCTACACCGTGGACGCGCTCGCCGAGGACGCCAAGGGCGTGGTCGCCAACGCGCGCTCCGGCTTCACCACGCTCACCCCCGAGAAGGAGGTGGGCACCAGCGACAACATCGCCGACAACGAGACCTACGGCGTCGGCATGATCGTCTCGGTCCGGTTCAAGAAGCCCGTCACCAACAAGGACGCGGTCAAGGCCGGCATCACCTTCGAGACCTCCGACGGCACCGCGGTGCGCGGCCACTGGATCGACGCCCAGCGGATCGACTTCCGGCCGGAGAACTTCTGGAAGGCCGGCACCAAGGTCACCATCCACTACAAGCTGAAGAGCGTGGAGACCTCGCCCGGCGTCTACGGCGACGTGGACAAGGACGAGCCGTTCACCATCGGCCGCTCGCAGATCTCCACCGTCGACGTCGACACCCACGAGATGGCGGTCGTCCGGGACGGCCAGCAGGTCGACACCGTCGAGTTCACCGCCGGCAAGCCCGGGTACGACACCTGGAACGGCACCATGGTGGTCGAGGCGATGGAGGGCACCACCCGGATGACCTCGGCCGGCGTCACCAAGACGGGTTCCGGCGACGAGTACGACCTGGTGGTTCCGCACGCCATGAGGTTGACGGACTCCGGCACCTACGTGCACGGCAACTCGTGGAGCGCGGGCGTGATCGGCCGCTCCAACGGCAGCCACGGCTGCATCGGCGTCACCGACACCGCGAAGGGCAGCGACAGCGCCCCGGCGGGCAAGCTCTACAACTCCAGCATGGTCGGGGACGTGTTCAAGGTGGTCAACTCCAAGGGCCCGGTGGTCTCCATCGAGAACGGGCTGAGCGGTTGGAACACCCCGTGGGCGCAGTGGTGACGCTCGGACGTCCGTTCGGTTGCTGACGGCATATGCCAGCCGAATAGTGATCGTTTGCTCATTGTCCGTACGCGGCCGCTCGCGTTCCGCAATGATGGGGTGCATGGCGGCATGGGGCGAAGCGGAGCGGTCATCACTTCCCGTGGCCGGCACCAGAGGTGACGAACCGTCAGGGTTCGGCGCCGGCGTGGTGCTGGCCGACCTGGAGCGGCTGACGCCGGAGGAGATGGAACACCTCTTCTTCGGCGTGCTCAGCGATCCCGACGCGGCCGAGGAGGTGCGACTGCCCTCCCGCCCGGAGTCGGCCGGAGTGGCCCGGCGGCTGGTGCTCTCGGTCTTACGGACCTGGAAACTCCACCAGCTGCTGGAGGCCGGGGAGTTGCTGACGGGTGAACTGGTGGCCAACGCGATCCGGCATGCCGGGGGCCGGATGATCGGACTCAAGGTGACCCGCCGCCCCGGGTGGCTGCGGATCGAGGTCCGGGACTCCTCGCGCGCCCTGCCCTGCCTGATCGCCTCCCCCGAGGTCTTCCACCCCAACGGCCACGGCCTGCGGCTGGTGGAGGCGATCGCCGACCGCTGGGGCGCGGACCTGCTGCCGCGCGGCAAGGGCGTCTGGTTCGAGATGAGGATCCGCGAGCGCGCCGCCGCGATCGCCGCCGCCGGGCTCTGAGCCCGCCCCCGCCTTGCCTGGCTTCCGAAGGTGAACTGAAGCACAGACCTTGGTTTCAATTTTGTCGGCCCGTGCATAGCGTGCGATAGTCATGCAAGTCGGGCAGCACAACCCGGCATCTTCCCTCCGCCGGCACGCACCCCCTTGGCCGCCGGAGGACGCACGGGGGCCCCGGACCGCGAACAACCGCGGACAGGGGCCCCGTACCGTTTCCGGGGGCGCCGCGCGCCCCGAGCGGGCCCGGGGATCAGCACTCGATGACGTTGACGGCGAGGCCGCCGCGGCTGGTCTCCTTGTACTTGATCTTCATGTCGGCGCCGGTCTCCTTCATGGTCTTGATCGCCTTGTCGAGCGAGACGTGGTGCCGGCCGTCGCCGCGGAGGGCCATCCGGGCGGCGGTGACGGCCTTCACGGAGGCCATGCCGTTGCGCTCGATGCAGGGGATCTGGACCAGGCCGCCGACCGGGTCGCAGGTGAGGCCGAGGTTGTGCTCGATGCCGATCTCGGCGGCGTTCTCGACCTGCTCGGGGCTGCCGCCGAGGACCTCGGCGAGGCCGCCGGCGGCCATCGAGCAGGCGGAGCCGACCTCGCCCTGGCAGCCGACCTCGGCGCCGGAGATGGAGGCGTTCTCCTTGAAGAGCATGCCGATCGCGCCGGCCGCCAGCAGGAAGCGGACGATGCCGTCCTCGTCCGCGCCCGGAATGAAGTTCAGGTAGTAGTGCAGGACGGCCGGGATGATGCCCGCCGCGCCGTTGGTGGGCGCGGTGACCACCCGGCGGCCGGAGGCGTTCTCCTCGTTGACGGCCATCGCGTAGAGGGTCACCCACTCCATCGCGTTGCCCGGCCCGATGCCCTCGGCGCGCAGCGCGCGGGCCGCGCTGGCGGCCCGGCGGCGGACCTTGAGGCCGCCCGGCAGGATGCCCTCGCGGGCCATGCCGGCCGCGACGCACTCCTTCATGACGGCCCAGATCTCCAGCAGGCCGGTGCGGATCTCGTCCTCGGTGCGCCAGGCCTTCTCGTTCTCCAGCATCAGGCCGGAGATGGACAGGCCGGTCTCCCGGGTCAGCCGCAGCAGCTCCTCGCCGGTGCGGAACGGGTGGCGCAGCACGGTGTCGTCGGGCTTGACCCGGGCCTCGCCGATGGCGTCCTCGTCGACCACGAAGCCGCCGCCGACCGAGTAGTAGGTCTTCTCCAGCAGCGGCTCGCCGGCCGCGTCGTGGGCCCACAGCGCCATGCCGTTGGCGTGGTACGGGAGGGCCTTGCGGCGGTGCAGGACGAGGTGCTGGTCCGGGTCGAACGGGATCGGGTGGCGGCCGAGCAGGCTGAGCCGCTTCTCGGCGCGGATCCGCTCGACGTCGAGGTCGGCGCGGTCGACGTCGACCGTGCGGGGGGAGTAGCCCTCCAGGCCGAGCAGGACGGCCTTGGGGGTGCCGTGGCCGTGGCCGGTGGCGCCGAGCGAGCCGTACAGCTCGGCCCGGACGGAGGCGACCCGGTCGAGCAGGCCCTCGGAGTTGAGGCGGCGGGCGAACATCCGGGCCGCCCGCATCGGGCCGACCGTGTGCGAGGAGGAGGGGCCGATGCCGATGGAGAAGAGGTCGAAGACGCTGAGGGCCACGGGGTGACGTCCTTGTCCGGTCTCGTGGTGGGGTGCTTACCCGCCCGGTCGGGGCGGGTGCGCGCATGGAACGGGGCACCGCGCGCACGTCTCCAGTGTGCGCGGTGCCCCGGGAGGGCTCGGGTGGGCCTGCCGGTCGGGCGGGCCGGACGAGCGGGGTGCGGGTCCTACAGCTCCGGGTAGAGCGGGTGCTTCGCCGCGAGCGCGGTCACCCGGGCCTTGAGCGACTCGGCCTTGGCCTCGTCGAAGCCCGGCTTCAGGGTCTCGGCGATGACGTCCGCGACCTCGCGGAAGTCGTCGGCGTCGAAGCCGCGGGTGGCCAGCGCCGGGGTGCCGACGCGCAGGCCGGAGGTGACCATCGGCGGGCGCGGGTCGTTCGGGACGGCGTTGCGGTTGACCGTGATGCCGACCTCGTGCAGGCGGTCCTCGGCGTCCTGGCCGTTGAGCTCGCTGTTGCGCAGGTCGACCAGCACCAGGTGGACGTCGGTGCCGCCGGACAGCACGGAGACGCCGGAGGCGGTGACGTCGTCCTGGAGCAGGCGCTCGGCGAGGATCTTCGCGCCCTCCAGGGTGCGGCGCTGGCGCTCCTTGAACTCCTCGGAGGCCGCGACCTTGAACGCGACGGCCTTGGCGGCGATCACGTGCTCCAGCGGGCCGCCCTGCTGGCCGGGGAAGACCGCGGAGTTGATCTTCTTGGCCCACTCGGCCTTGGAGAGGATGACGCCGCCGCGCGGGCCGCCCAGGGTCTTGTGCGTGGTGGTGGTGACCACGTCCGCGTACGGCACCGGGGAGGGGTGCAGCCCGGCGGCGACCAGGCCGGCGAAGTGCGCCATGTCGACCATCAGCAGGGCGCCGACCTCGTCCGCGACGCGGCGGAACTCGGCGAAGTCCAGCTGGCGCGGGTAGGCGGACCAGCCGGCGATGATCAGCTTGGGCTGGTGCTCCTTGGCGAGGCGCTCGACCTCGGCCATGTCGACCTGGCCGGTCTTCTCGTCCACGTGGTACGCGGCCACGTTGTAGAGCTTGCCGGAGAAGTTGATCTTCATGCCGTGGGTCAGGTGGCCGCCGTGGGCCAGGTTCAGGCCCAGGATGGTGTCGCCCGGCTGGATCAGCGCGAACATCGCCGCCGCGTTCGCCTGCGCGCCGGAGTGCGGCTGCACGTTGGCGTGCTCGGCGCCGAACAGCTCCTTGATCCGGTCGATGGCGATCTGCTCGACCACGTCGACGTGCTCGCAGCCGCCGTAGTAGCGGCGGCCGGGGTAGCCCTCGGCGTACTTGTTGGTGAGCACCGAGCCCTGGGCCTCCATGACCGCCACCGGGGCGAAGTTCTCGGAGGCGATCATTTCCAGGGTGGTCTGCTGGCGGTGCAGCTCGGCGTCGACCGCGGCGGCGATCTCCGGGTCGAGCGCGTGCAGGGACTGGTTGAGAACCGTCATCAGGGGGGTCTCCCGGTCAGGCGCCGGTGAAGGCGGTGTAGCCGTCGGCGTCGAGCAGCTCGTCGGTCGCCTCGACGCGGACCTTGAACAGCCAGCCACCCTCGAAGGGGGCCGAGTTGACCAGGGCCGGCTCGTCGATGACGGCCTGGTTGACCTCGGTCACCTCGCCGGTGGCGGGGGAGTACAGGTCGCTGACCGACTTGGTGGACTCGAGCTCGCCACAGGTCTCACCCGCGGTGACGGTGTCACCCACCTCGGGGAGCTGGACGTACACGATGTCACCGAGGGCGTCGGCCGCGTGCGCGGTGATGCCCACCGTCGACACCCCGTCCACGGCGGCGGTCAGCCACTCGTGCTCCTTGGTGTACTGCAGGTGCGTGGGGTTGCTCATGACGTCATTCTCCAGGATCGCGAAAGGGGAGGGCGCGGCCGTCCGCTGGGCGGACGGACCGGAAGAGGACTGTTCGGGGGCGGGAACCGCTCAGCGGGCGCGCTTGTAGAACGGCAGCGCGACGACCTGGACCGGCTCGGCCTTGCCGCGGACGTCCACCGCGACGGTGCTGCCGGGCTCGGCGTGCGCGGCGTCCAGGTAGGCGATGGCGATCGGCTTGCCCAGGGTCGGGGACGGCGAGCCGGAGGTGATCCGGCCGATCGCGGCGCCCTCGGCGTCCACCACGGCGTACTCGGCGCGCGGGACGCGCTTGCCCTCGGAGACCAGGCCGACCAGCTTGCGCGGCGGGTTGAGCTCGGCCTGCGCCGCGGCCTCCTCCAGCGCCTTGCGGCCGACGAAGGCGCCGTCGTTGGTGGTCTTGTCGAAGCGCACCACCCGGCCCAGGCCCGCGTCGAACGGGGTCAGCTCGGTGGACAGCTCGTGCCCGTACAGCGGCATGCCGGCCTCCAGGCGCAGCGTGTCGCGGCAGGACAGGCCGCACGGGACCAGGCCCTCGGCGGTGCCGGCCTCGGTCAGCGCGGTCCACAGGTGCGCGGCGTCGGCCGGGGCGCAGAACACCTCGAAGCCGTCCTCGCCGGTGTAGCCGGTGCGGGCCAGCCAGACCTCGCGGCCGGCCACGGTGGCGGGCAGCAGGGCGTAGTACTTGAGGCCGGGCAGGTCGGCGTCGGTCAGCTTGGCCAGGATGCCGTTGGCCTCCGGGCCCTGGACGGCGAGCAGCGCGTAGGCGTCCCGGTCGTCGCGGACCACGGCGTCGAAGCCGGCCGCGCGCTCGGTCAGCGCGTCCAGCACCACCTGGGCGTTGGAGGCGTTGGCGACCACCAGGTACTCGTCCTCGGCGGTGCGGTAGACGATCAGGTCGTCCAGGATGCCGCCGTCCTCGCGACAGATCATCGTGTAGCGGGCGCGCAGCACGCCGAGCGCCGAGATGAAGCCGACCAGCGCGTGGTCGAGCAGCTCGCCGGCCTGCGGGCCGGAGACGGTGATCTCGCCCATGTGCGAGAGGTCGAACAGGCCGGCCCGGGTGCGGACGGCGAGGTGCTCCTCGCGCTCGCTGCCGTAGCGCAGCGGCATGTCCCAGCCGGCGAAGTCGGTCATGGTGGCGCCGAGCGAGCGGTGCAGCGCGTCGAGCGCGGTCAGGCGGAGGGACACGACAGGACTCCCGGGATCTGGAAACGGGCAGGCTGGGGCGGTTCTCCCCCATCTGTCGTCGAACCTGAGAGCTTCGCCGCCACCCTGAACAGGATGGCGGCTTGCACCGTGGGTGGGCGCACGGCGCGGCCGTGTCCACTTTCCAGATCTGCCTAGCCCGGGCGGTAGGGGTGCCTGAGAGATTCCGGGGAGGACTTGCTCCTTCGGCGCCGGTCGCGGCCTGAGCAGGCCGTTCCGGCTCTCCCGCGCGGGTTCGAGCGGCCGGTATGAAGTTTGGGCGGGCCCATCATGGCATGCCGGGGGCCGCTCGCGGGAGTGGGGACCGACCGGACCCGGCCCCGGGCCCCTCCCGCGCGCCGCTAACCTGGTCGCGACCGCGGATGTGGAGGGGCGAGATGGGGTTCCCGCTGGACGGGGCGCTGGAGGGCGGGGCCTGGCCGGCCAACGAGCTGGAGCAGGTGCTGACGGCCGCCCTGGGCGACCCGGGGGCGACGCCCCGGGTGATCGAGGTGCTGGCGCGCAGCCAGGTGTGGATCCCGCTGCCGTCCGGGACCGCGCCGGACGCCGACTCGCTGGACCTGCCGACGCTTGAACTGGCCGGCGCGCCGTACGTCCCGGTGTACTCCTCGCAGGAGCAGTACCTGCGGCACTGCCCGGGCATCCCGTTCGCGATCGCCCCGATGTGGGAGTTCGCCCGCGGACTGCCGCTGGGCATCGGCATCGCGGTCAACCCGGAGGCGCCGGTGGGCATCCCGGTGCCGCCGGAGGGCGTCGGCGAGCTGCGGCGCGGGCCGCGCGGCGAGCAGTGGGAGGCGCAGGGCGTCACCGAGGGCGCCCGGGTGGCGCTCAAGGAGCCCGAGCCGCACCAGGAGCCGTTCGCCTTCCTGGCCGCCGCGACCGGCGAACTCGTCGCGCTGCCCGGGGTGCTGACGGCCCGTCGGGCGCTGGCCCGGGTGGAGGGCGAGCCGACCCTGCTGTACGTCGGCGTGCAGCTCGACCCGGCGGCCCCGGCCGACCCGGCCGAGGTCAACACCGCGCTCGGCCGCGCCCTCGGAACCGCCCCGCCGGGCTGGGGCGTCCACCTGGTGCTGCTCGACCTGGTCGCCGACCCGGTGGCGGACTGGATGGTGGGACGGGTACAGCCCTTCTACGTCCGTCCGTGACCGCGCGGATCCGGCCGGTTTCCCCGGGCCCGGCGGCATGACGGCCGCCGGGTGCGCCCCATAGGGTTGCCCCGGCACAGCGGACCGGCGCGCGGTGGCGCGCGGACTGAAGAGAGTAGGGCGGCGACGTGACGGGAGCAGCCGGCGATCCGGGGGCGGTCGAACGCGCCCTCGCAGCGGTCGCGCCGGAGCGCTGGGAGGCGTACGAGGGACTGCTGCGCGCCCTGGCCGGCGGGCAGGTCTGGATGCTGCTGTGGCACGGCAGCCCGGGCAGCCCCGACGCCCAGTACGGGAACATGGACGTCGGCGGGCACGGCTACGCGCCCTGCGCGACCTCCCCGGCCCAACTGGCCGCCAGCGGCTGGACGCGCGCCCACGAGGTGGTCTCCGGGCCGGAGATCGCCGCCTCGCTCTACCAGTCGCGCTGGGGCCTGTGGCTGGACCCGCACCGCCCCGGCGGCGGCGTCGGGGTGCCCTGGGCCGACCTGCGGCGGATCGCGCTCGGCCTGGACCGGCTGCCGGCCGGCCCGCTGCACATCTCCGAGCCGGCCGGGCAGTCCTCGCCGTTCTTCGCCGTGCTGGAGCAGCAGGCGGGCGAGGTGCGGCCGTTGCGCTCGCTGCGGCGGGCCTGGGTGCGGCCGGTGCTCGGCGAGGCGTACCTGGCGATCGGCCTCGACCTGTACGACGCCTCGCCGCCGTCGGTGGAGGCGGCCCGGGCGCTGGTGCAGCGGGCCGCCGCGCAGGCGCCGGACGGGCCCGGGGTGTCCACCGTGATGATGGCCGACGAGTACGACCCGGTGGCGATGTGGATGTGGGCGAACGCCCGCCCGTTCTTCGACCGGCAGGCCGCCGGGCAGCCCGCGCCGACCGGCTTCGGTTACGCTGCGCAACCACCGGCCGGGCCCGCCCAGGGCTGGCCGCAGGCCCCCTGGCCCGGTTATCCGGGCCGTTGAACCTACCCTGACGCACCTTCCGAAAACCCCCGCCCCGAGCTTTTCCTCGGCCCGCGGGGGTTTTTTGCCAGCTCTTGCCGAGCCGGGCTCTACGCGCGCAACCCCTTGTGCCAACTGGCGTTTTCCCGCCAGTGGCGGGGTGTCGTCAGCGTGCCTCTTGACGGACGCGTAACAGGTATGTGAAGAGCGATATACGCGCGCAACGGAAGTGCATGCCGACAGATCACAGTTGGGCATCCTTCGCCATGGAGGTCTTCCGCCGGGTGCTTCCCATGACAGAGAGTGCTGCGCAATGCGGCCCGCGAGCCGAACCTCACGAAGGTGAACGCGGCGCCGCCAGAGCATGAACCGCACGACGCGCCTCTCGTGCGGCGGCACCGCGCACGTCGGAGGCCCTCCCGCCACGGGGGCGCCCCCGCCCGCGGCCCCGTCCGGCCAGCTCCGGAGGGCGGCCCGGAAGCACTCGCACCACCGCAACGCCCTGCTCGCTCAACGCACTTCTGCACCGCCGCACCGGCGCCCGGCACCACCGAAACCGCTCTGCACCTCCGCACCGCATGCGACTCCGTGGGCCGGCCACCGTCGGCGAGGGGAACGAACTGACTCATGACCACACCCATCGAGACCTCGGGTCCGGCGTCCGGGGCACAGCCTGACGGAACGTCAACTTCCGTACAGGTCAAGAAGATCGAGGGCCGTTCGCCGGGCCGCATCGCCTGGACCAGGCTCAAGCGCGACAAGGTCGCGCTGGCCGGCGGCGCCGTCGTGGTGCTGCTGATCCTGGCCGCGGTCTTCGCGCCGGTGCTCACCGCGCTGTTCGGCCACCCGATCGACGAGCCGCACCCGGACCAGATCAACCCGGACCTGGGCCTGCCCAAGGGCGCGTTCGGCGGCATGAGCGGCGACTACCTGCTCGGCGTCGACCCGGTCTTCGGCCGGGACGTGTTCTCCCGGATCGTCTACGGGGCGCGGATCTCGCTGCTGGTGGCGTTCCTGGCGGCCGCGCTGTCGGTCTGCATCGGCGTCGTGATGGGCGTGATGGCCGGCTACTTCGGCGGCTGGGTCGACTCGGTGATCAGCCGGGTGATGGACGTCCTGCTGGCCTTCCCGCAGCTGCTGTTCAGCATCGCGCTGGTCTCGGTGATGCCCAACCAGCTGCTCGGCCTGAACGACACCGGCGTCCGGGTGCTGGTCCTGGTCTCGGTGATCGGCTTCTTCGGCTGGCCCTACATCGGGCGCATCGTCCGCGGCCAGGCCATGTCGCTGCGCGAACGGGAGTTCGTGGACGCCGCCCGCAGCCTGGGCGCCGGCCGCGCGCACATCCTCTTCCGCGAACTGCTGCCGAACCTGACGGCGCCGATCCTGGTCTACGCGACCCTGATCATCCCCACCAACATCCTGAACGAGGCGGCGCTCAGCTTCCTCGGGGCCGGCGTCCGGCCGCCCACCCCGTCCTGGGGGCAGATGCTCTCGGACGCGGTCGGGATCTACCAGGCGGATCCCACCTACATGGTGATCCCCGGTCTCGCCATCTTCATCACCGTGCTCGCCTTCAACCTCTTCGGTGACGGCCTGCGTGACGCTCTCGACCCCAAGGGCAACTGAGCCCGCAACTCTGGAGGTTCCCCAACCCATGAAGCGAAACAGGACGCTCGCGGCCGCCGCACTGGTGGCCACCCTCGCGCTCACCACGGCCGCCTGCGGCGGCAGCAAGGGCGGCGGCACCGGCGGCGACAACGCCTCCGGCAAGGCCGGGGCGGCGGGCTTCAACGCGGCGGCGGAGAAGGTGGTGAACCCGTCCACCACCAAGGGCGGCACCCTCAACCTGTGGACCACCACCGACGTGGACTCGCTCGACCCCGGCCGCGCCTACTACGCCTCGGTCTGGAACTACGAGCGCTTCTACACCCGCACCCTGCTCGCCTTCGACGGCAAGCCGGGCAAGGCCGGCCTGGAGCTCGTCCCCGACCTGGCCTCGGCCAAGCCGGAGATCTCCCCGGACGGCAAGACCTACACCTTCAAGCTGAAGCCGGGCCTGAAGTTCGAGGACGGCTCGGTCATCACCTCGAAGGACGTCAAGTACGGCATCGAGCGCATCTTCGCGCAGGACGTCATCTCCGGCGGTCCGACCTACCTGGTCAACGAGCTCGACCAGGGCCAGGGCTACAAGGGCCCCTACACCGACAGCGACCCGAACAAGCTCGGCCTCAAGACGGTGCAGACCCCGGACGACAACACCATCGTCTTCACGCTGGCCAAGCCGAACTCCGACTTCCCGTTCCTGCTGGCGATGGGCTCCGCCGCCCCGGTCCCGCAGAAGCTGGACACCGGCGCCCAGTACGGCCAGAAGCCGGTCTCCTCCGGCCCGTACAAGTTCAAGTCGGTCGAGCCGGGCAAGGGCTACGAGCTGGTCCGCAACGAGAACTGGGACCCGGCCTCCGACCCGTTCCGCAAGGCGCTGCCGGACGTCGTCAAGCTGACCGTCACCACCAACGCCGACGACATGGACGCCCGCCTGCTGGCGAACACCGCCGACCTCGACTGGGCCCAGACCGGCCTGTCGCAGGCCGCCCAGGTCAAGGTGCTCCAGGACCAGGCGCTCAAGGCCAACACCGACGACCCGTACAACGGCTTCATCCGGTACGTCGCGCTGGCCCCGTCGGTCGCCCCGTTCGACAACGCGCACTGCCGCAACGCGGTGCTGTACGCGGCCGACACCACCGCGCTGCAGACCGCCCGCGGCGGCTCGGTGGCCGGCTCGCTGTACGGCTCGATGCTGCCCCCGAACATCCTCGGCTCCGACGACTACGACCCGTTCGGCCTGACCAAGGGCAAGCCGAACGTCGAGAAGGCCAAGGAGGAGCTGAAGGCCTGCGGCCAGCCGAACGGCTTCAAGACCACCATCGCGGTCCGCGGCAACAAGCCGAAGGAGATCAACTCCGCGGTGGCCCTGCAGACCGCGCTCAAGGCGGTCGGCATCGAGGTCACCGTCGACCAGTACGACGGCAAGCTGATCTCCTCGGTCATCGGCTCGCCCGACGTGGTCAAGACCAAGAACTACGGCCTGATCGTGATGGGCTGGGGCGCCGACTACCCGACCGGCTCCGGCTACCTGCAGCCGCTGGTCGACGGCCGCTTCATCACCCAGAACGGCAACAACAACTACGCCCTGATCAACGACCCGGAGATCAACGGCTGGTTCGACCAGGCCGCCCAGGCGACCGACGCGGCCAAGGCCGCCGACTTCTACAAGAAGATCAACCACAAGGTCGTCGACGGCGCCTACTACCTGCCGATCGTCGCCGACAAGGCTCTGAACTGGCGCAACCCGCGCCTGACCAACGTCTACATCACCGACGCCTTCGGCGAGGTGGACTTCCAGGCGCTCGGCGTCTCCGACGGCAAGTGACCTGCCCCGCCCCTTAGTTCGCACCGCTAGTCCGAAGGGCAGGTGAAGGCCCTGTCCGGGCCGGCCGGGGAACCCCCACCGGGGTGAGCCGGCCGGCCCGGGGCAGGGCCGACCGCAGTGCTCGTGTATCTCGTCAGGCGACTGGTCAACGTCGTCTTCATGCTGTTGGTGGTCGCCGCGGTGACCTTCGGCATCTTCTTCATGGTGCCGAAACTCACCGGGACCGACCCCGCGATGCTCTACGTGGGCAAGATCGCGGACAAGGCGGCGATCGAGGGCATCCGTCACAAGATGGGCCTCGACAAGTCGATCATCGAACAGTTCTGGCTCTTCCTGCGCGGGGTGTTCGTCGGCCGCGACTACAACGCCGGCGTCGACATGACCCACTGCGCGGCCCCCTGCCTGGGCTACTCGTTCAAGACCGAGCAGCAGGTCTGGCCGCTGCTGCTCAACCGGGTCGGCGTCGACTTCTCGCTCGCCGTCGGGGCCTCCGTGCTCTGGCTGCTGTTCGGCACCGCCACCGGCGTCATCTCCGCGCTGCGCCGCGGCACCGCGCTGGACCGCATCACCATGACGGTCGCGCTGGCCGGCGTCTCGCTGCCGATGTACTTCACCGGCCTGGTCGCGCTCGCGCTCTTCGTCCACCAGCTCGGCTGGTTCCCGAACAACTACACCGACTTCACCTCCGATCCGGTCTCCTGGTTCCAGGGGCTGGTGCTGCCCTGGGTGACGCTGGCGTTCCTGTTCGCCGCCACGTACGCCCGCCTGAGCAGAGCCACCCTGCTGGACGTCCTCGGCGAGGACTACATCCGCACCGCGCGGGCCAAGGGCCTCAAGGAGCCGGTGGTCATCGGCAAGCACGCCATGCGCTCCACGCTGACCCCGATCCTGACCATCTTCGGCATGGACCTCGGCGGCCTGCTCGGCGGCGCCGTGCTCACCGAGAAGACCTTCAACCTGCGCGGACTCGGCTACGAGGCGGTCACCTCGATCCAGTCCAGCGACCTCCCGGTGATCATGGGCGTGACCCTGTTCGCCGCGTTCTTCATCGTCATGGCCAACCTCGCGGTTGACCTGCTGTACGCCGTCGTCGACCCCCGGGTGAGGCTGACATGAGCACCAGTGACAAGCCTTTCCTGTCCGTCCGCGACCTGAAAGTGCACTTCCCCACCGACGACGGACTGGTCAAGTCCGTCAACGGGCTGAGCTTCGACCTGGAGCGCGGCAGGACCCTCGGCATCGTCGGCGAGTCCGGCTCCGGCAAGTCCGTCACCTCGCTGTCGATCATGGGCCTGCACCGCACCGGCTCCAAGCGCGGCGCCCCGCGGATCAGCGGCGAGATCTGGCTGGACGGCGAGGAGCTGGTCGCGGCCGGCCCCGACCGGGTGCGCAAGCTGCGCGGCCAGAAGATGGCGATGATCTTCCAGGACCCGCTGACCGCGATGCACCCCTACTACACGGTCGGCGCCCAGATCGTCGAGGGCTACCGGGCCCACCACCCCGGCGCCTCCAAGAAGCAGGCCCGCACCCGGGCGATCGAGATGCTCGACCGGGTCGGCATCCCGCAGCCCGACAAGCGGGTCGACAACTACCCGCACGAGTTCTCCGGCGGCATGCGCCAGCGCGCCATGATCGCGATGGCGCTGGTCAACGACCCGGCGCTGCTGATCGCCGACGAGCCGACCACCGCCCTCGACGTCACCGTCCAGGCGCAGATCCTCGACCTGATCCGCGACCTGCAGAAGGAGTTCGGCTCGGCGGTCGTCATCATCACCCACGACCTGGGCGTGGTCGCCGAACTCGCCGACGACATCCTGGTGATGTACGGCGGCAAGCCCGTCGAGCGCGGCCCCGCCGACACCATCTTCGAATCCCCCGAGCACCCCTACACCTGGGGCCTGCTCGGCTCGATGCCCCGCCTCGACCGGGAGCTCCAGGACCGGCTGGTGCCGGTCAAGGGCACCCCGCCGAGCCTGATCAACGTGCCGTCCGGCTGCGCCTTCCACCCGCGCTGCCCGTACGCCGAGCTCACCGGCGGCCGCTCCACCACCGAGGTGCCCGTGCTCGCCGAGGCCGCGCCCCGGCACCACGCCGCCTGCCACCTGCCGATCGCCGAACGCCACCGGCTCTTCACCGAAGAGATCGCGCCCCGGCTGTGAGCACGTACCACCCACTTGGAGAGCAGTCATGACGGACAGCCAGGCGGCGGTGCCGCAGCTCGCGAAGGTGCCCGCCCAGGCACCCGGGCCCGACCGCGGACCCCTGCTGAAGGTGACCGGCCTGACCCGGCACTTCCCGGTCACCAAAGGACTGCTGAAGCGCCAGGTCGGCGCCGTCCGGGCGGTCGACGGCATCGACTTCACGGTCAACGCCGGCGAGACCCTGGGCGTGGTCGGCGAGTCCGGCTGCGGCAAGTCCACCATGGGACGACTGGTCACCCGGCTCGACGAACCCACCGGCGGGCGGATCGAGTTCGAGGGCGCGGACATCACCCACCTGGGCGTCGCGGCGATGCGGCCGTACCGGCGCGACATCCAGATGATCTTCCAGGACCCGTACTCCTCGCTGAACCCCCGGCACACCATCGGCACCATCGTCGGCGCGCCCTTCCGGCTGCAGAACGTCGCCACCGAGCACGGCGTCAAGCGGGCGGTGCAGGACCTGCTGGAGCTCTGCGGCCTCAGCCCCGAGCACTACAACCGCTACCCGCACGAGTTCTCCGGCGGCCAGCGCCAGCGCATCGGCATCGCCCGGGCGCTCGCCCTGCGCCCCAAGATGATCGTCGCCGACGAGCCGGTCTCCGCGCTGGACGTCTCGATCCAGGCCCAGGTCGTCAACCTGCTGGACGACCTGCAGAAGGAGCTCGGCCTCACCTACCTGATCATCGCGCACGACCTCTCGGTGGTCCGGCACGTCTCCGACCGGGTCGCCGTGATGTACCTCGGCAAGGTGGTGGAGATCGCCGACCGGGACGCGCTGTACTCCCGGCCGATGCACCCCTACACCAACGCGCTGATGTCCGCCGTCCCGGTGCCCGACCCGCGCCGCAAGGAGCGCCGCGAGCGGATCCTGCTCACCGGCGACGTGCCCTCCCCGCTCAACCCGCCGTCCGGCTGCCGCTTCCGCACCCGCTGCTGGAAGGCCCAGGACGTCTGCGCGAGCCAGGAGCCGCCGCTCGCGGCGACCGGGGCCGGGCACCAGGTGGCCTGCCACTTCCCGGAGAACGCGGCCGAGTAGCGCGCCGCCCACCAGGTCCGTCCACCAGGTCCGCCCGGCGGGGTCCGTCCCCCCGGGCGGACCTTCGCCGTCCGCCCGGCTGACAGTGCCGGGTGGCAGGGTGGGGCCATGCTGGAAATCGCGGTGCAGGACAAGTCCGGTCGGGTCGGCGTCCGGGTCTCGGAAGACGAACTCCGCGACCTGGTACGGGACATGGGGCAGTGGAAGGGGTCCTTCCTGGTGCTCCAGCGCGTCCCCGACCTGCCGGACACCTACGCCCAGACCTGCCCGGAGGACGGGGCCTGGACGGTCGAGCACCGGGACGGCGCGCAGTCGCGGCACTTCGCGGCGCGGGTGACCGAGCTGGAGCGGGTCGCCGAGCTGCTGGTCGGATGGGCCCGGCAGGACGCCGACTGGGCGGCGGGGGAGCAGTGGGAGCGGATCGACTTCGGCCCCGACCCGGAGCCCGCGCCGCTGGAACTGTCGGCGGAGGACGAGGAGGCCCTGATCGCCGAGGTGCGGCGGCTGCTGGTGGGCGGGTACGCGACGCTCGCGCAGGCGGCCGAGGCCGCCGAGGAGTACCTGGTGGACGGGGAGCACCGGCCGGTCAGCCGGGAGCAGGCCAGGCAACTGGCCGAGCGGCTGTGGCGGGAGCGGGTCGCCGAGCAGCGCGCCTGGACCGGCGAGACCGACCCGGAGCGGCTGGCCCGGGCCTTCGCGGTACTGGACGCGGCCGGGATCACCGCCCGGGAGGACTTCACCTGCTGCGGCAGCTGCGGCTACGCCGAGATCGGGGCGGAGGCGGCGCCCGGCGCCCGCGGCTTCGTCTTCTTCCACTCCCAGAGCACCGACGGCGCGGCCGCGGGCGGCGACCTGTGGCTGCAGTACGGCGGCTTCGACGGCTCGGAGGCGACCACGGCCGCCGTCGGCCGGGAGGTCGTCGCGGCGCTGGCCGGGGTGGGCCTGGCGACCGCCTGGGACGGCGAGCCGGACGACGCGATCCGGGTCACCGGCCTGGACTGGCGCCGCCGCCTGGTCGGCTAGGCCCTTGCGCAGCTCAGGCTGTCCTTCGTACGGCGCAGCCCCGGGCCCGAGCTGTTGCCGGGGGCGGGGGCGCTGCCTTGACTGGAGCGGAATGTCCCGGCTCCCGCGCGAGGGGTAGGTCACCATGCTGTCGGCCCGCAGTCTGTTCCAGGAGATCCACGACGACGACCAGGCGTTCCGGTTGTTCTGCTCGATCGCCGCGAAGGGCGAGGACCAGGGCGGCTGGGAGAACGGCCGGATCGCCCGGCTGGTGCCCGACCCCGAGCTGGCGCCCAAGGTGGCCCGGCACGGCGCCGACGAGGACAAGCACGGCCGGATCTTCAAGGCGCTGATGCACAAGCGCGGCCTGCTGGAGCGGGACGTCCCGGACGACACCGACTACACGATGATCCTGGAGCGGCAGGGCATCGGCCTGGCGCACTCCCGGCTGCGCCGGGACGAGCCGCTGACCGAGCGGGACGTGATCACCTACCTGGCGCACAGCCGGGTGACCGAGCAGCGGGCCGCCGAGCAGATGCTGATGCTGAAGAAGATCTTCGGCGACCACCCGGACCTGGGCCGGGCGGTGCGGATGATCTCCCACGACGAGGACAACCACCTGGCGTTCTGCCACGAGGAGCTGCTGCGGCTCGCCTACCACGGGCACGGCCGGGCGATCCTGGACACCCTGCAGTCCACCGCCCGGGCCGAGATCCGCACCTACCGGGACGTCAGCCTGGCGGTGATGGCGCACCTGGGCGAGCTGCTGCGCTGGCCGAAGGCGAAGTCGGCGGCGCTGGCCGCCGGCATCCACGGGGTGTACGCGTACGAGCGGGCGGGCGGCTGGCGGCGGATGACCACGCTGAGGATGCCGGCCAGGCTGAACGCGCTGGGCGGGCCCGTGCCGCACGAGCAGTTCGCCTGACCGCCCGGCGGCGGGCCGCGGGAGGCCGGTGTGCAGACTGACCAGGTGACCTCCGAGATCTTCCCGCACAACGTCCAGCAGACCCTCGACCTGATCGGCATCTTCGTCTTCGCGCTGTCCGGCGGCCTGATGGCGGTCCGCAAGAACATGGACATCTTCGGCATCTGCGTGCTGGCCGAGGCCACCGCGCTGGGCGGCGGCGTGCTGCGGGACCTGGTGATCGGGGCGCTGCCGGTGGCCGCGTTCACCAGCTTCGGGTACTTCCCGACCCCGCTGGTCGCCGGGGTGGTGGTGTTCTTCCTGCACCCCGAGGTGGAGCGGATCACCCGGACGGTGATGGTGCTGGACGCGGCCGGCCTGGGCCTGTTCTGCGTCACCGGCACCATCAAGGCGCACACCTACGGCCTGGGCGCCGTCCCCTCGGTGGCCTGCGGCATGCTGACCGCCGCGGGCGGCGGCGTGATCCGCGACCTGCTGGCGATGGAGCCGCCCTCGCTGCTGCGCTGGGACCGCGAGATATACGCCGTCCCGGCGCTGGTCGGCTCGGCCGTGGTGGCGATCCTGATCGGGATGGGCCGGCTGACCCCGCTGTACGCCTCGCTGGCCGCCGTGGTCGCCTTCGCGATGCGGATGCTGGCGCTCAAGTACGGCTGGCGCGCACCTCGTGCTTGGCACCGCAACGGTTCTCGCACCAGCGAGGAGTAGGCGCGCCGCCGTACGCCAGCGAGATCGCCTCGACCGTGCAGAGCAGCTCCGGCAGCAGCTTGCTCAGCTCGTTCACCGAGGCGATCCGGACCGGGGCGGAGATCGAGCAGGCCGCGATGGCGGTGCCCTCGGTGCCGGCGATCGGGGCGGCGATGCAGTTCACCGCCTCCTGGTACTCGGCCTGGTCGACCGCCCAGCCGCGGCGGCGCACCTCGGTCAGCTCGGCCCGGAACTCCTCCGGGCCGCGGATCGACTGCGGGGTGCGGGCCGGGAACTCCACCTCGGCGAGGAAGGCCGTCAGCTTCTCGGCCGGCAGGTCGGCCAGCAGCACCTTGCCCGCCGCGGTGGCCACCGCGGGCGCGCGGCGGCCGATCCGGCTGGCCTCGCCGAGCCAGCTGCGGCCGTGGTCCGGGTACTTCGCCTCGACCTTGTCGAGGTACAGCACCTCGTCCTCCTCCAGCACGGACAGGTGCACGGTGTGCCCGTACCGCTCGTTCAGCACCGCCAGGTAGGGCGCGGCGACCTGCCGGATGTCGATGCCCTCCAGCGCCTGGTGGGCGAGCGCGAACAGCCGGCCGCCCAGCCGGTAGCGCTGGTCGGACTGCCGGTGGACGAAGCCGTGCTCCTGCAGGGTGCGCAGCAGCCGCAGCGCGGTGGACTTGTGCACCCCGATCCGCGCGGCGGCCTGTTCCAGCGACGCCGGACCCTCGCCGAGCGACGCCAGGATGGTCAGCGCCCGGTCGACCGTCTGGGACACGGCCCCTCCCTCTCACATCAGCGTGGCCGGAAGGCTAACGGCGCGTTGCAGAGGGTGCAATGGCCAAATCGTGACTCTTGGGCCGCCTACACTGGACCCCGCTATGGCTTACCTCGACCACGCCGCCACCACACCGATGCTGCCCGAGGCGATCGCCGCGATGACGGCGCGGTTCGGCGTCGTCGGCAACGCCTCCTCGCTGCACACCGCCGGCCGCCGGGCCCGCCGGGTGGTGGAGGAGGCCCGCGAGTCGCTGGGCGAGTCGCTGGGCGCCCGGCCCAGCGAGATCGTGCTGACCGCGGGCGGCACCGAGTCCGACAACCTGGCGGTCAAGGGCCTGTACTGGTCCCGGCGGGACGCCGATCCGGCCCGCCGCCGGGTGCTCAGCAGCCCGGTCGAGCACCACGCGGTGCTGGACGCGGTGCACTGGCTGGCCGAGCACGAGGGCGCCGAGGTCGAGTACCTGCCGGTGGACGCGCTGGGCCGGGTGCACCCCGAGGCGCTGCGCGCGGCGATCGAGCGCTCCCCGGAGACGGTCGCGCTGGTCACCGTGATGTGGGCCAACAACGAGGTCGGCACCATCCAGCCGATCCGCGAACTCGCGGCCGTCGCCGCCGAGTTCGACGTGCCGATGCACTCCGACGCGGTGCAGGCGCTGGGCCAGGTGCCGGTCTCCTTCGCGGAGTCCGGGCTGACCGCGCTGACCGTCACCGGCCACAAGGTCGGCGGCCCGTACGGCGTCGGCGCGCTGCTGCTGGCCCGCACCGCCAAGCCCGTCCCGCTGCTGCACGGCGGCGGCCAGGAGCGGGACGTCCGCTCCGGGACGCTGGACGCGCCCGGCTCGGCCGGGTTCGCGGTGGCCGCCGCGCTGGCCGTCGAGCGCCAGCCCCGGTACGCGGCCGCGGTGGCCGCGCTGCGCGACGAACTGCTCGCGGTGGTCCGCTCGGCCGCGTCCGACGCGGTGCTCAACGGCGACCCGGCGGCGGACGGGCGGCTGCCCGCGAACGCGCACTTCTCCTTCCCCGGCTGCGAGGGCGACGCGCTGCTGATGCTGCTGGACGCGGCCGGCGTGGAGTGCTCGACCGGCTCGGCCTGCTCGGCGGGCGTCCCGCAGCCCAGCCACGTGCTGCTGGCGATGGGCGTCGAGCCCGAGTCGGCCCGCGCCTCGCTGCGCTTCTCGCTCGGCCACACCTCCACCGCCGCCGACGTGGCGGCGCTGGCCGCCGCGCTGCCCGGCGCGGTGGAGCGGGCCCGGCGGGCCGGGCTGGTGCGCGCCCGCTGAGGCCGACGTTTCGTTCCTGACGAAACCTTCTGCTTCCGGACGTATTCTGGGGGGATGGACACCCCCTTGCCCGAGCGCACCGTCCGCGACCTCACCGGGATGCTGGTGCAGGCCGCGCACGCGATGAACACCCGGCTGTCGCTGGCCCTGGCCGAGATCGACAGCTCCCCGCGCAAGCACTGCGTGCTGCTGCACGCCCTGGAGGCGGAGCGCACCCAGTCCCAGCTGGCCGCGATCGCCGGCCTGGACAAGACCACCATGGTGGTCACCGCCGACGAGCTGGAGCGGGACGGCCTGGCCGAGCGCCACCCGTCCGCGACCGACCGGCGGGTGAAGGTCATCCGCGTCACCCCGGCCGGCGCCGAGCTGGTGCGGCGCGGCGAGGTGATCGTCGACCGGGTGCACGGGGAGGCGCTGGGCGAGCTGTCGGCCGGGGAGCGGCAGGTGTTCGTGGACGCGCTGGACCGGCTGCAGCAGGCGACCGAGTTCCCGCTGGCCGGGGAGGGCGGCGTGGTGCGCAGGCTGCGGCGGGCCCGGCAGGGGTAGCCCGCGCACCGTTCCGCTCTGGATCGTCTACTACAAAACTATCTGCTACGGTTTCTCTTGTCGGGGGAGCGCGTCCGCGCTCCCCACGGGAGGGGAGAGACCCATGTCCGAGAACTCGTCACGCGCCCGCTGGCTGGCCCTCGCGGTGGTGTGCGCCGGGATGCTGATGGTGATCCTGGACGGGTCCATCACCACCGTCGCGCTGCCCGCCATCCAGGCCGACCTGCACATCGGGACGGCCGGACTGACCTGGGTCGTCGACGCCTACGTCGTCGCCTTCGGCGGCCTGCTGCTGCTCGCCGGACGCCTCGGCGACCTGCTCGGCCGCCGCCGCGTCTACCTCGCCGGGATCGCCGCCTTCACCGCCGCCTCCGTGCTGTGCGGCCTCGCGGTGAACTCCGGGACGCTGATCGCCGCCCGCTTCCTCCAGGGCGCGGGCGGGGCGATGGCCTCCGCCGTCGGCCTCGGCATGGTCGTCGCGCTCTTCCCCGACCCCGCCGAACGGGCCAGGGCCTTCGGCGCCGTCGGCTTCACCGGCGCCGCCGGCGCCTCGCTCGGCCAGGTCCTCGGCGGCGTCCTCACCCAGGGCCTCGGCTGGCACTGGATCTTCTTCATCAACCTGCCGATCGGCGCCGCCGCCCTGCTCGCCGGACGCCGACTGCTCGCCGACGACCGCGGCCCCGGCCTCAAGGCCGGCGCCGACGCCCCCGGCGCCGCCCTGGTCACCGCCGGACTGATGCTCGGCGTCTACACCATCGTCGAGGGCGGCCCGGCCGGCTGGACCTCCGCCCGCACCCTCGCCACCGGCGCCGCCGCCCTCGTCCTGCTCGCCGCCTTCCTGCTCCGGCAGGCCCGCACCGCCACCCCGCTGCTCCCGCCGCGGATCCTCGCCCGGCGCACCACCGCGCTCGCCAACCTGATCCAACTCCTCATGCTGGCCGCCCTGTTCGGCTTCCAGATCCTGCTCGCCCTGTACCTCCAGCAAGTCCAGCACTACAGCGCCCTCGCCACCGGCCTGGCCATGCTGCCCGCCGCCCTCACCATCGCCGCCGTCTCGCTGCTGCTCGCCGCCCGCACCATCGCCCGGCTCGGCGAACGCCGCACCCTGCTGCTCGGGCTGATCCTGCTCACCGCCGGCATCGCCCTGCTCACCCGGCTCCCCGCCGGACACCTCTCCTACGCCGCCGACGTGCTGCCCACCCTGCTCAGCGCCGCCGGGTTCGGCCTCGCCGCCACCGCCCTCACCGCCCTCGGCATGGCCGACGCACGGCCCGAGGACGCCGGCCTGCTCTCCGGCCTGCTCAACACCACCCAGCAGGTCGGCGCCGCGCTCGGCGTCGCCGTCCTCACCGCGCTGGCCGCCGGGCGCGGCACCGGCGGCTTCCACCTCGCCTTCGGCACCGCCGCCGCGCTGCTGGCCGCCGCGTTCCTGCTGGCCCTCGCGCTGCCCCGGCACCGGGCGGCGCCTCCCGCCGGAGCCGCCGCCGCCGGAGCCGGAGCCGCCGCCGAGCCGCCCGTGCTGACCCACGGCTGACCCGCGGCTGACCCGCGACCGATCCACGGCCGGCCGCCGGGGCGCGACCCGACCCCGTTACGCTTGGAGGCACCATGACTGACTTCCCCGGCGCCCCGACCACCCCGTCCACCGGCCGCCTGCGCGTGCTCGCCGCGATGTCCGGCGGCGTCGACTCCGCCGTCGCCGCCGCCCGGGCCGTCGAGGCCGGCCACGAGGTGACCGGCGTCCACCTGGCGCTCGCCAGCAACCCGCAGTCCTTCCGCACCGGTGCCCGCGGCTGCTGCACCCTGGAGGACTCCCGGGACGCCCGCCGCGCCGCCGACGTGATCGGCATCCCGTTCTACGTCTGGGACTTGGCGGAACGCTTCCGCGAGGACGTGATCGACGACTTCGTCGCCGAGTACGCGGCCGGCCGCACCCCCAACCCCTGCCTGCGCTGCAACGAGAAGATCAAGTTCGCCGCGCTGCTCGACAAGGCCGTCGCGCTCGGCTTCGACGCCGTCTGCACCGGCCACTACGCCCGGATCGTCGACCACCCCGACGGCACCCGCGAACTGCACCGCGCCGCCGACGCCGCCAAGGACCAGTCGTACGTCCTCGGGGTGCTCGACGCCGACCAGCTCGCCCACTCGCTCTTCCCGCTCGGCGACACCACCAAGGACGTCATCCGGGCAGAGGCCGAGCGGCGCGGCCTGGCCGTCGCCAAGAAGCCCGACAGCCACGACATCTGCTTCATCGCCGACGGCGACACCCAGGGCTTCCTGGCCGAGCGCCTCGGCACCGCCCCCGGCGACATCCTCGACGCCGACGGCACCAAGCTCGGCGAGCACGACGGCGCCTACGGCTTCACCATCGGCCAGCGCAAGGGCCTGCGGCTCGGCCGGCCCGCCGCCGACGGCAAGCCCCGCTACGTCCTCGACATCTCCCCGGTCGACAACACCGTCACCGTCGGCCCGGTCGAAGGACTCGACGTGCACGCCCTCACCGCCATCCGCCCCCGCTGGTGCGGCACCCCCGCCGCCGGCGAGGGCCGCTACACCGCCCAGCTGCGGGCGCACGGCGAGGAGGTGCCGGTCACCGCCGTGCTGGGCGAGGACGAACTGCACGTCCGGCTCGACACCCCCGCCCGCGGCATCGCCCCCGGCCAGGCCGTGGTGCTCTACGACGGCACCCGGGTGGTCGGCTCGGCCACCATCGCGAGCACCGAGCGGGCCGTCGGGGTCTAGCACCCCACTTCGGCGTCGGATTCGTCCAGGTGTGACAGCGGCGGCATCGTGACCACCTCGCCGCGCAGCGCTCGGCGCAGGGTGTCGCGCAGCCGTTCGTCGTCCAGGACCGTCCGGTAGTCGCCGAGCCAGGACAGTCGGCGGTCGAGCGCGAGGACGTGGGCGGCGGCGGTCCGGACCTCGGGGGAGAGCGGGCCGCGCCGGGACAGGGCGCAGACGGCCCAGGTGCCGCGCAGGTACGGGGCGGGGCTCTCGTGGACCAGGCGGACCGGCGGGGTCCGGAGCAGTCCGCGCGCCATCGCCTCCAGGTCCGAGGGCGGCTCGGGGGCGTCGGCCGGGCCGCCCCAGGCCGCCAGCAGCCGGGCGCCCGGGTGGTAGTGCGGCCAGGCGTGCGACTCGCCCTCCCGGGCCCACTCGGCGACCTGCGGGCGCAGCGCCGCCGCGTGCTCGCGCAGCGGGAGCAGCGCGTCGTACGGTTCGGGACGGCGCGGGTCGCCGCGTACGTAGCCCCGGCCGTTCTCCCGTTCCACCGCCGTACCAGGCCGGGCAGGACGCGCGGGTCGCCGAGCCGGGCCAGCGCCCACCGGGCCTGGTCGGCGGTGGTGCCGTCGAGGAACTCGTCGCCGTCGGTGTCCGCCAGCCGGGCGTGCAGCGCGTCGGCGTACGGGGCGGCCGCGCGGCCCAGCACGGCGAGGGCGGCCGCGGCCCGGTGCCGGACCTCCGGGGCGGGCGAGGACAGCAGCGCGCCGGCGGTGGCGGGCCAGAGCGGGCCGGTGGACGGGACGTCCAGCAGCGGGCGCCAGCCGGCCTCCAGCGCGGCCGCGCACAGCTCCGGGCGGCCCGCGTCCCGGGCGTCCCGGGCCAGCCGGACGGAGAGGTGCGCGGCGAGACGCGGCGGCAGTGACCAGGCGATCGAGGCGACCTCCCGTCCCAACTCGGCCCGGTAGTCCTCGTCGGGCCGGTCCCACAGCCGCTCGACCGCCGCGGGCGCCGCCGGGTCGAGGACGGCCGCCACCCACTGGTCGGCCCAGCGCTCCGGCTCGGCGGCGTCCAGCGCGGCCAGCCCCCACAGCGCGGCCAGCCGGTGGGCGGCGGCGTCCGGGCCGTCCGCGCCGTGCAGGGTGTCGGTGAGCAGGGCGCGGGCCGCGTCGTCGGCCGGGTCGGCCACCGCACCCAGGCGTTGCAACTGCCTTACCCGCAGCCAGGGTTCGGTCTCCAGCGGGATCCGCGCCAGCAGTGGCCCGGCCCGCTCCACCAGGTGCACGGCCGTGTCGCGCACCGCTGGGTCCGGGTCGTCGAGCAGCGGCTCCAGGGCGGTGCGGTGCTCGCGCCAGGCGGCGGCCCAGCCGTGCGCGTGGCGCTCGGCGGCCTCCTGCCGGCCGACGCCGACCAGCAGCACCAGGGCGCTCAGCAACTGCTCCCGGTTCGGCAGGTCCGGGGCACGGACCAGGGCGATCAGGAAGGGCAGCGCGGCGGGCGCGGCCGGTTCCATGCCCTTGTTCCAGTGGTACAGCGCCGGAACGACCGGCTCGCCCCGGGCGGCCCGCCGCAGTTGCTCCAGCACCGGTTCGCGGGCCCACACCGTCAACCGCCGCCACGCTTCGTCCACTGCCGTCACGCGCGGCATGGTGACAGGCCGGGGAGCGGTGGGCCAGGGGTTTTCCGGAGGGCTGCCGGGAGGGCGGGGCGCCGCCGTGCCGCCGCCCGCGTTCGGGACCGGGAGCTGCCGCGCCCAGCCGGGGCGGTCCGCAAACGGTTTGACCCGGGTGCACCGGCCGGTGATAGGACTGGGAGCACTATGAACATCACGGTCTTCTGCTCCGCCAACTCCCTCGACGACACGTACACCGCCCCGGCGGCCGAGTTCGCCCGGCTGCTCGGCGAGGCCGGGCACACCCTGGTGTGGGGCGGTTCGCACGCCGGGCTGATGGGCGAGCTCGCCGACGGGGTCAAGGCCGCCGGCGGGCGGCTGGTGGGGATCTCGGTGGAGTTCCTGCGGCACAAGGCGTACGAGGGCGCGGACGAGCTGGTGACCATGCCGGACCTGCCGACCCGGAAGGCCGAGCTGCTGGCGCACGGGGACGCGCTGGTGGTGCTGGTCGGCGGGATCGGCACGCTGGACGAGATCACCGAGGTGCTGGAGCTGAAGAAGCACGGCCTGCACGACAAGCCGGTGGTCGTCCTCGACACCGAGGGCTTCTACACCGGCCTGCGCCTCCAGCTGGAGCGGATGGACGCCGAGGGCTTCCTGCCCCGTCCGCTCGCCGAGCTGGTGGCCTTCGCGCGGACCCCGGCCGAGGTGTTCGCCCACCTGTCCGCACACCAGCCCCAGTAAGGAAGACCGCCTTGGGTGTCCACCTGATCACCGGTGCCGGCTCCGGCATCGGCGCCGTCGTCGCCGACAAGCTCACCGCCCGCGGCGAGGAGCTCTGGCTGCTCGTCCGCGACGCCCGCCGCGCCGCCCAGTTGCGCGAGCGCTACCCCGACGCGCGGACCCTGGTCGGCGACCTGGACGACCCGGCCAAGCTGTCCTGGGCCTTCGGCCACCAGACGCTGCCGGTCGAGCTCGACTCGCTGCTGCACGTCGCCGGGGTGGTCGAGCTCGGCACCATCGCCGAGACCCCGGTCAAGGCGTGGCAGCACCAGCTCAACGTCAACGCCGTCGCGCCCGCCGAGCTGACCAGGCTGCTGCTGCCCTCGCTGCGGCTGGCCCGCGGCCACGTGGTGTTCGTCAACTCCGGCGCCGGGCTGCGCGCCGACCCGACCTGGGGCTCGTACGCGGCCAGCAAGTTCGCGGTGCGGGCGCTGGCCGACGCGCTGCGGCAGGAGGAGCACGCCAACGGCGTCCGGGTGACCAGCGTCTACCCGGGCCGTACGGCCACCCCGATGCAGCAGAAGGTGCACCAGCAGGAGGGCGCGGAGTACGACCCGGCGCGCTGGATCGCGCCGGAGTCGGTGGCCACCGCCGTCCTCACCGCGATCGACCTGCCCCGGGACGCCGAGATCACCGAGATCACCGTCCGCCCCGGCCGGTAGCACGAGCACGAGCACGAGCACGAGCACGGGGGCGCGGGCCGTTTCCCGCGCCCCCCGCCGGGCTCGTAGGCTCTCCCCGTGACTGACGTGGACGTTTTCGCGGAGCTGGCCGGGGCGGCGACCGGGATCGGCTCGATGCCCGGCGGCGACGCCCGGGACACGGCCCGGGGCGTGGCCGCCGAGCTGGAGCAGCTCCCGCACCTGCCCGAACTGCCCGCCCGCGGCCCGGGCGCCGACATGATCGGCCGGGGCGCCGGACTGCTCACCGAGCTGTTCGTGCAGACCGAGCCGAGCGGCTGGCGCTTCACCGACCGCCCCGGACGCGACACCAGGCGGGCGGTGTCCTGGCTCGGCGAGGACCTCGACGCCCTGGAGGAGTACACCCAGGGCTACACCGGCCCGCTCAAGGTGCAGGCCGTCGGGCCGTGGACGCTGGCCGGCTCGATCGAACTGCGGCACGGCGAGAAGGCGCTCAGCGACCCCGGCGCCTGCCGCGACCTGGCCGGCTCGCTCACCGACGGCCTGCGCCGCCACCTCGCCGACGTCCGCCGCCGGGTCCCCGGCGCCACCGTCGTGCTGCAACTGGACGAGCCGCTGCTGCCCGCCGTGCTGGCCGGCTCGGTGAAGACGGCCAGCGGCTTCCAGCGGCTGCGCGCGGTCGACCGCCAACTCGCCGAGCACGCCCTGCGCGAGCTGATCGGCGGCCTCGACGCGCCCGTCCTGGTGCACAGTTGCGCGCCCGGGGTGCCGATCCCGCTGCTGCGCCGGGCCGGTGCCGCCGGGATCAGCCTGGACTTCGGCCTGCTGACCGAGCGCGACGACGACGACCTCGGCGAGGCCGTCGAGGGCGGCACGCTGCTGCTCGCCGGTGTGGTGCCGTCCACTGACGCGGAAAGGTCCGACCCGGCCGGTAGTGTCCAGGGTGTCAGGACGCTGTGGCGCCGGCTCGGTCTGGCCCCCGAACTGCTGGGCCGCCGGGTCGTGGTGACTCCCACGTGCGGGCTGGCGGGGGCCTCCCCGGCGTACGCGCGGCGGGCGCTGGCCACCGCGGTCCGCGCCGCCCGGAGCCTGGTGGACAACCCGGAGTAGCGAGCGAGGAGGACGGCGCGGTGGCGGCTGTGGAGGGCTGGGAGGACGTCCCGGCGGAGGTGCGGACGCGGCACGCCGAACTGGCGACCGAGATCGAGGAGCACCGCTCCCGGTACTACGAGCAGGACGCGCCGGTCGTCACCGACGCCGAGTTCGACGCGCTGATGCGCGAGCTGGAGGCCCTGGAGGCCGCGCACCCGGCGCTGGCGACGCCCGACTCGCCGACCCGGAAGGTCGGCGGCGCGCCCACCGCGCTGTTCGCCCCGGTCGAGCACCGCGAGCGGCTGCTCAGCCTCGACAACGCGATGGACGACGCGGAGCTCGCCGCCTGGGCCGAGCGGGTCGCCGCCGAGCTGGCCGGCATCGACTACCACTACCTGTGCGAGCTGAAGGTCGACGGCCTGGCCGTCAACCTGACGTACGAGCGCGGCGTGCTGGTGCGGGCCGCCACCCGCGGCGACGGCCGGGTCGGCGAGGACATCACCCCCAACGTCCGCACCATCGAGGGCGTCCCGCACCGGCTGCGCGGCGAGGACCTGCCGGAGCTGGTGGAGGTCCGCGGCGAGGTGTACTTCCCCACCGCCGAGTTCGAGGCGCTGAACGCCTCCTTCGAGGCCGAGAACGCCCGCCGCCGGCAGGAGAACGAGGAGCGCGCCAAGGAGGGCAAGCGGCCCCGGGCGCTGATCCGGCTGTTCATGAACCCGCGCAACGCCGCGGCCGGCTCGCTCCGGCAGAAGGACCCGCTGATCACCGCCGCCCGCCCGCTGCGGCTGGTGGTGCACGGCATCGGCGCCCGGACCGGCTTCGACATCGACAACCAGTCGCACGCCTACGACCTGCTGCGCGGCTGGGGCCTGCCCACCGCCCGGCACAACGCGGTGGTCGGCACGCTCGACGAGGTGCGGGCGTTCATCGCGCGGTTCGGCGAGCGGCGGCACTCGGTCGAGCACGAGATCGACGGCGTGGTGGTCAAGGTCGACGAGATCGCCCTCCAGGGCCGGCTCGGCGCCACCTCCAAGTCGCCGCGCTGGGCGATCGCCTGGAAGTACCCGCCGGAGGAGGTCACCGGCCGGCTCACCGACATCAGGATCGGCATCGGCCGCACCGGCCGGGCCACCCCGTACGCGGTGCTGGAGAAGCCGGTGAAGGTGGCCGGCTCGATGGTGCAGTACGCCACCCTGCACAACCAGCAGGTGGTCAAGGCCAAGGGCGTGCTGCTCGGCGACACCGTCGTGCTGCGCAAGGCCGGCGACGTCATCCCGGAGATCGTCGGCCCGGTCCACGACCTGCGGGACGGCGGCGAGCGGGAGTTCGTGATGCCCGCCGACTGCCCGGAGTGCGGCAGCGGGCTGCGCCCGATGTCCGAGGGCGACATCGACCTGCGCTGCCCCAACACCCGCTACTGCCCGGCCCAGATCCGCGAGCGGGTCGCCTTCCTGGCCGGCCGCAACTGCCTGGACGTCGAGGGCTTCGGCTACGTCGCCGCCACCGCGCTCACCCAGCCGCTGGAGCCGACCGAGCCGCCGGTGCGCGACGAGGGCGACATCTTCGGCCTCACCGAGGAGCGGCTGCTGCCGATCCGGGTGCTGGTCCGCGACCCGCGGACCAGCATGCCCAAGCTGGACGACGAGACCGGCGAGCAGAAGGAGGTGTTCTTCTTCGCGAACAACGCGGGCACCGCCCGGAAGGACACCACCGCCCTGCTCGACAACCTGCGCGCCGCCCGGACCAGCCCGCTCTGGCGCTTCCTGAACGGCCTGTCGATCCGGCACGTCGGCCCGGTCGCCGCCCAGGCGCTGGCCCGCGAGTTCCGCGACCTCGACCGGGTCTTCGCCGCCGACGAGACCGAGCTGACCGCCGTCGAGGGCATCGGGCCGACCATCGCCCGGGCCGTCAAGGAGTGGTACGCCGAGGACTGGCACCGGGAGATCCTGGAGAAGTGGCGCGCCGCCGGCGTGGTCTTCACCGAGGAGGCCGAGGAGCTCGGCGAACGCCCGCTGGAGGGCCTCACCGTGGTGGTCACCGGCACGCTGGCCGGCCACACCCGGGACGGCGCCAAGGAGGCGCTCGCCTCGCGCGGCGCCAAGGTCACCGGCTCGGTGTCGAAGAAGACGCATTTCGTGGTGGCCGGAGACAATCCAGGCTCGAAGTACGACAAGGCGGTGCAGCTGGGCCTCCCGGTGCTGGACGACGCCGGATTCGCCGTCCTGCTGGAGCGGGGCGCGGACGCGGCCCGGGCGCACCTCGGCCTGGAGCCGCTCGGCGGCGCGGACGGGGGCGCGGACGGCGCGCGGGAGGCGGGCGGGGCGGCCGCCGCGACCGGCGGTGCGGGGACGAACGAGGCCGACGCGGTGGGGGAGAATGCCGGTGAAGAGACGGTGAAGAAGGTTTCCTGACCGGTCGTTATCGTCCTGATGCCGCGCCAGTCGGGTGTTCGAGAAGGAAATCGGGCATTGTGTCACTGAACAACGCGCGGATATGACGTAGCGCTCAGAGGTGGCCCGAAAGTGCGCCCGGGTGGGGCACCCCGGCATACCCTGGGCGCTACGAACTGTCAGCAGGAGTGTGTGGTTCCGGCTTTCCCGCCGGCGCCCCGGGGACACGCCCTCGTCTGACGTCCACCGGCACCTCTGAGGAGAGGGGTGCCTCACCGTGAGGCGGCCCCGCCGGGGGGCGGGCCCGACGGAGGACTGGGCTTATGGATCGTACGACCGGCGGCGCGCCCACACGCCCGCCGCAGGGGGTGGCAGGGGCGGTCCTGCTGCTCGGCGTGCTGCTGGCCGGGGCCGCGCCGCTCATCCCGCTGGCCGTCCTGGTGTACCGCTACGAACCCGAACTGCTCCCGCTGTTCGCGGTTCCGCTCGCCGTGCTGGTCGCCGCCTGGCGGATCGCCCGGGACCGGGCGCGGGACCAGCTCACCGACCCGCTGACCGACCTGCCCAACCGGCAGGCCCTGCTGATCGCCACCCAGGAGGCACTCGCCCGGCACGAAACCGAACCCGGCCACGGCGTCGGGCTGATCCTGCTCGACCTGGACCGCTTCCGCTCGCTCAACGACGCCCTCGGCCACACCGCGGGCGACCGGCTGCTGGTGCACATCGCGCGCCGGCTGCACCGCGCCCTGCGCACCGGCGCCGGCCACCCCAGGGACGGCGAGGACGCCACCGTGCTGCCCCCGCCGGTCGGCCGCGGCGAACGCCCGGTGGTCGCCCGGATGGGCGGCGACGAGTTCGCCGTGCTGCTGCCCGGGGTGGGCGACACCGAGGTGCTGGAACGGATCGCGCAGGCCCTGATCGCCGAACTGGCCGCGCCGATCCGGCTGGACGGCTTACTGCTCGTCCTGGAGGCCAGCGCCGGGGTGTGCGCCTACCCGACGCACGCCCCGGACGCAGAATCGCTTCTGCGCCGGGCGGACGTCGCGATGGGCCACGCCCAGCACAGCCGCAGCGGCGTCGAGTGCTACGACGAGGCCCGCGACCTCGACACCCCGTACCGGATCGGCCTGCTCGGCGACCTGCGCCGGGCCATCGAGATGAGCGAGGTGCAGCTGCACTACCAGCCCAAGGTGGCCTTCGACGGCAGCGTCGTCGGCCTGGAGGCGCTGGTCCGCTGGGACCGGGCCGGGCAGGGGAGGGTCGCGCCGGACGAGTTCATCGCCCTCGCCGAGTCCTCCGGGCTGATGCCCCGGCTCACCGACTACGTGCTGGAGAGCGCCGTCGGGCAGATCGCCCGCTGGCGCCACCAGGGCCTGATGGTGCCGGTCGCCGTCAACGTCTCGCCGCGCGACGTCCTCAACCCCGGCTTCGCCGCCCGGGTCGCCGGACACCTCACCCGGCACCAGGTGCCGGCCGCCGCGCTCCAGCTGGAGATCACCGAACGGCTGCTGCTCGACGACAGCCGGCGGGCCGCCGACACCCTCGCCGAACTGCGGCGCTACGGCGTCCGGATGTCGCTGGACGACTTCGGCACCGGCCACTCCTCGCTGGTGCGGCTGCGCAGCCTGCCGGTCGGCGAGCTCAAGATCGACCGCTCCTTCGTCTCCCGGATGGTCGCCGACGACCACGACGCCGCCGTGGTGCGCTGCTCGGTCGAGCTCGCCCACTCGCTCGGGCTGACCGTGGTCGCCGAGGGCGTCGAGGACGACGAGACCTGGGAGCGCCTGCACGACATGGGCGTGGACGCCGTCCAGGGCTGGCTGGTCTCCGCGGCGCTGCCCGCCGACCAGGCCACCGCCTGGCTGCTGGTGCGCCGCAACGACGCGCCGCCGGTGGAGTCGCTGCCGCGCTAGCCGCGGCCGCCGCAGGGGGGCCGCCCGGGAACGCGATCCCGGGCGGCCCCCCTTCTGCCCATAGGATGGCCCCTTAGGACCGAAAGGACGGGTGTGCCCAGGGCCGCCCGGTCTACCAGAACTCACCCTTGAGGATCGCTGCATGCCTGGCATCACGCGCGAGGAGGTCGCCCACCTCGCCCGGCTGTCGCGTCTGGAGTTGCAGGCGGAGGAGTTGGACCACTTCGCCGAGCAGCTCGACGTGATCATCGGCGCGGTCGCCCGCGTTTCCGAGGTCGCGGGGCAGGACGTCCCGCCGACCTCGCACCCCCTCCCGCTCACCAACGTGATGCGGGCGGACGAGGTGCGGCCGTCGCTGACCCCGGAGCAGGCCCTGTCCGGCGCCCCGGCCAGCGAGGACCAGCGTTTCCGCGTGCCGCAGATCCTCGGGGAGGACTGACCGAGATGACCGAGCTGATCAAGTACACGGCGGCCGAGACCGCCACCGCGATCGCCAAGGGCGAGGTCACGGCCGTCGAGGTCGCCCAGGCCCACCTGGACCGGATCGACGCCGTCGACAAGAAGGTCAACGCCTTCCTGCACGTCGACCACGAGGGCGCGCTGGCCGCGGCCCGCGCCGTCGACGCCAAGCGCGCCTCCGGCGCCGAGCTGGGCCCGCTGGCCGGCGTGCCGCTCGCGCTCAAGGACGTCTTCACCACCAAGGGCATGCCGACCACCTGCGGCTCGAAGATCCTCGAGGGCTGGGTGCCGCCGTACGACGCCACCCTGACCAAGCGCCTCAAGGACGCCGACGTCGTCATCCTCGGCAAGACCAACATGGACGAGTTCGCGATGGGCTCCTCCACCGAGAACTCCGCCTACGGCCCGACCGGCAACCCCTGGGACCTCGGCCGGATCCCCGGCGGCTCCGGCGGCGGCTCGGCGGCCGCGCTGGCCGCCTTCGAGGCGCCGCTGGCGATCGGCACCGACACCGGCGGCTCGATCCGCCAGCCCGGCGCCGTCACCGGCACCGTCGGCGTCAAGCCGACCTACGGCTCGGTGTCCCGCTACGGCCTGGTCGCGTTCTCCTCCTCGCTGGACCAGGGCGGCCCGTGCGCCCGCACCGTGCTCGACACCGCCCTGCTGCACGAGGCGATCGCCGGCCACGACCCGCTCGACTCCACCTCCATCGACGCCCCCGTCCCGGACGTGGTCGCCGCCGCCCGGATGCGCGACGTGCGCGGCATGCGGATCGGCGTCGTCAAGGAGTTCGCCGGCGAGGGCTACCAGGCCGGCGTCATGCAGCGCTTCGAGGAGTCCGTCGAGCTGCTGCGCGAACTGGGCGCCGAGGTCGTCGAGGTCTCCTGCCCGTCCTTCACGCTGGCGATGCCCGCCTACTACCTGATCGCCCCGTCCGAGGCGTCCTCGAACCTCGCCCGGTTCGACGCGATGCGCTACGGCCTGCGGGTCGGCGACGACGGCACCCGCTCCGCCGAGCAGGTCACCGCGCTCACCCGGGAGGCCGGCTTCGGCGCCGAGGTCAAGCGCCGCATCATCCTCGGCACCTACGCGCTGTCCTCCGGCTACTACGACGCCTACTACGGCTCCGCGCAGAAGGTCCGCACCCTGATCTCGCGGGACTTCGACGCCGCCTTCGCGGGCGTGGACGTGCTGGTCTCCCCGACCACCCCGACCACCGCCTTCCCGCTCGGCGAGCGCACCGACGACCCGCTGGCGATGTACCTCGCCGACCTGTGCACCATTCCCTCGAACCTCGCCGGCAACGCGGCCATGTCGCTGCCCTGCGGCCTCGCCCCGGAGGACAATCTCCCGGTCGGCCTGCAGATCATCGCCCCCGCGATGGCGGACGACCGCCTCTACCGTGTGGGCGGCGCCGTCGAGGCCGCGCTCAACGACAAGTGGGGCCACGCCCTGCTGGAGGAGGCACCGGCACTGTGAGCAAGATCGAGAAGGCCAAGGGCTGGAAGCACTCGAAGCCCGGACTGTGGCTGTCCATCGGCACCAGCGCCTTCGGCGCGATCTCCATCGCCAAGGACATCCGCGGCGCCCGCGCCGACAACGACACCCTCAAGCTGATCAACGCCGTGGTCGGCGCCGCCGCCCTGATCACCGGCACCGCGCTCCTCGTCCGCGAGCTCAAGCGTCTCGGCGACGACGACGTCCTGCTCGGCTGAACACCCATGATGGAAGAAGGGACGCTGTGAGCGTCATGAGCCTGGTCTCCTACGAGGAGGCTCTCGCCTCGTACGACCCGGTGATGGGCCTTGAGGTCCACGTCGAGCTGGGTACCAAGACCAAGATGTTCTGCGGCTGCTCCACCGAGCTGGGGGCCGAGCCGAACGCGCAGACCTGCCCGACCTGCCTCGGCCTGCCCGGCTCGCTGCCGGTGGTCAACGCGGTCGGCGTGGAGTCGGCGATCCGGATCGGGCTCGCGCTGAACTGCGAGATCGCCGAGTGGTGCCGGTTCGCCCGGAAGAACTACTTCTACCCGGACATGCCGAAGAACTTCCAGACCAGCCAGTACGACGAGCCGATCGCCTTCAACGGCTACCTCGACGTGCAGCTGGAGGACGGCGAGGTCTTCCGGGTGCAGATCGAGCGCGCCCACATGGAGGAGGACACCGGCAAGTCCACCCACGTCGGCGGCGCCACCGGCCGGATCCACGGCGCGGAGTACTCGCTGCTGGACTACAACCGGGCCGGCATCCCGCTGATCGAGATCGTCACCAAGCCGATCGAGGGCGCGGGCCACCGGGCCCCCGAGGTCGCCAAGGCGTACGTCGCCGAACTGCGCGAGCTGATCAAGGCGCTGGGCGTCTCCGAGGCCCGGATGGACAAGGGCCAGATGCGCTGCGACGTCAACCTGTCGCTGCGGCCCCACGGCACCGAGACCTTCGGCACCCGCAGCGAGACCAAGAACGTCAACTCGCTGCGCAGCGTCGAGCGGGCCGCCCGGTTCGAGATCCAGCGGCACGCCACCGTCCTCGGCGACGGCGGCACCATCGTCCAGGAGACCCGGCACTTCCACGAGGAGGACGGCTCCACCACGGCTGGCCGGATCAAGGACAACGCCGAGGACTACCGGTACTTCCCCGAGCCCGACCTGGTGCCGGTCGCCCCGGCCCGGGAGTGGGTCGAGGAGCTGCGGGCCGCCCTGCCCGAGCTGCCCCGGGTCCGCCGGGCCCGGCTGCAGGCCGAGTGGGGCCTGAGCGACCAGGACATGCAGTCGGTGCTCAACGCCGGCGCGGTGGAGCCGATCTCGGAGACCATCGCGGCCGGCGCCCCCGCCGACCAGGCCCGCAAGTGGTGGATGGGCGAGCTGGCGCGGCGCGCCAACGAGACCGGCACCGAGCTGTCCGAGCAGCCGATCACCCCGGCCCAGGTGGCCCGGGTGTGCGCGCTGGTCGCCGAGGGCAAGCTCAACGACAAGCTGGCCCGCCAGGTCATCGAGGGCGTCCTGGCCGGCGAGGGCGAGCCGGACGAGGTCGTCGCCAAGCGCGGCCTCGCCGTGGTCTCGGACGACTCCGCGCTCGGCGCGGCCGTCGACCAGGCCATCGCCGACAACCCGGACGTCGCCGCGAAGATCCGCGACGGCAAGGTCCAGGCGGTGGGCGCGCTGGTCGGCGCGGTCATGAAGACCACCCGCGGGCAGGCCGACGCGGCGCGGGTCAAGGACCTGATCCTGGAGAAGCTGGCATAAGGAGCGCCTTAGGCGGTACGGAGGCGGCTAAGGAGGCTCCTTAGCCGCCTGCGGGCCCGGTGCCCGCCCCCGACGGGGGCGGGCACCGGCGTTTGCGCGGCCGGCGGGCCGCGGGGATCGGGCAGGTTCCCGATGTCGCGCACCCCCCTGGGGGCGGAGGCTTGACCCCGGAACGCGACGAGGGGAAACACGCGATGTACGAGTACGAGCTGTTCAAGGTACGGGAACGCGAACTGCACGGCCGGGCCGCCGCCGAGCGGCTGGCCCGCGAGGCGGTCGCCGCCGCGGGGGAGCGCGGCGGGCTGGTCCGCCGGGTGGTGCGGGCGGTGCGCCGGGCGCCCGCGGCGCCGGCCGCGCGGGTCGCGGAGCAGGGCCGCTCCGGCGCCGTGGCGGGCTGCGCGGGATGACCGCCGGGCCCGGCCCGTCCACCGGTCGGGATAACCGTTCGGCCGCGTTCGACGGCTGTGGCATGCTCGCGGACATGGAGCAGACAGTCAGCCCGGTGTTCGTCGGACGCGGCCGGGAGACCGGCCTGCTCGCCGCCGCGCTGGACCGGGCGGGGGCGGGGGAGCCGCAGGCCGTGCTGGTCGGCGGCGAGGCGGGGGTCGGGAAGACCCGGCTGATCGAGGAGTTCCTGGCCCAGGCCGAGGCGGACGGCGCGGTCACCGCGCTCGGCGCCTGCCTGGAGGTCGGCGCCGAGGGCCTGCCCTACGGGCCGCTCTCGGCCGCGCTGCGCCGCCTGCACCGGCGCCTGGGGCCGGAGTTGGACGCGGCGGCGGCCGGCCTGGAGGGCCACCTGGCCCGGCTGCTGCCGGACTTCGGCGAGGCCGACGGCGAGGGCAACGACGAGTACGGCCGGGCCCGGCTGTTCGAGCACACCGCCCGGCTGTTCGAGCGGCTCAGCGAGGGGCGGACGCTGCTCCTCGCGATCGAGGACCTGCACTGGTCCGACCGCTCCACCCGGGAACTGCTCGCCTACCTGGTCCGCACCCTGCACCGCTCCCGGGTGCTGATCGTCGCCACCTACCGCACCGACGACCTGCACCGCCGGCACCCGCTGCGGCCCTTCCTGGCCGAGCTGGAGCGGCTGCGCACCGTCCAGCGGCTCGAACTCGAACGGCTCGACCGGCCCGAGGTGGCCGCCCAACTCGCGGGCATCCTCGGCCCTCAGGCCCCCGGACGGGACGTGGTGGACCGGATCCACCGCCGCTCCGAGGGCAACCCGTTCTTCGTCGAGGAACTCGCCACCGCCTACCGCGACGGCTGCCTGGCCTGCGTCACCGAGTCGCTCCGCGACATCCTGCTGGTCCGGGTCGAGGCGCTGCCCGAGGAGACCCAGCGGATCGTCCGGATCGCCGCCGAGGGCGGCTCCCGGATCGAGCACGCCCTGCTCGCCGCCGTCGTCGCGGAGAGCGGCGCGGGCGGCGAGGACGCGCTGATCTCCGCGCTGCGCACCGCCGTCGGCGCCAACATCCTGCGCCCCGACACCGACGGCGAGGGCTACCGGTTCCGGCACGCGCTGGTCCGCGAGGCGGTCTCCGACGACCTGCTGCCCGGCGAACGGCGGGCCGTCAACCGGCGGTTCGCCACCGTCCTGGAGGCCGACCCCGAACTGGTCCGGGCCGAGCAGCGCACCGCCCGGCTCGCCGACTACTGGTACCGCGCCCACCAGCCCGCCCGCGCGCTGCCCGCCGCCCTGGACGCGGCCCGGGTCGCCCGCCGGCGCAACGCCTTCGCCGAACAGCTCACCATGCTCGAACGCGCCATCGAACTCTGGGAGACCGTCGCCGAACCGGCCCTCGCCACCACCCTGCGCCCGCACGACTGGGCCGACACCTACCCGCCGTGCGCCTGCGACGACGGCGAGCACGACGGCTGCGACCGGCTGCAACTCGTCGACGTGCTCGCCGAGGCGGTGGTCGCCGCCCGCCGGGCCGGCGACCGCGACCGCGGCCAGAGCCTGGCCCGCCGCGCCCTCGCCCTGGTCGACGAGGAGCGCAACCCGCTGCGCGCCGCCTGGTTCCGGCTCCAGCGCGCCAAGATGCTCGACCACCTCAAGCGGCTCGGCGGCCTGGAGGAGATCACGTACGCCCAGCGCCTGGTCCGCGACCTCGGCCCGACCGCCGTGCAGGCCGAGGCGCTCGCCCTGGAGGCCGCGCACGGCCTGCTCCGCAGCCCGGGCACCGAGGCGGTGGCCACCGCCGAGCGCGCCGTCGAGATCGCCCGGCAGGTCGACGCGCCCTCCGTCGAGGTGCACGCCCGGGTCACCCTGGCCGGCCTGCTCGGCGACTTCGACGACCCCGAGCGCGCCGTCGCCCTGCTCACCGAAGCCGTCGAACAGGCCCGGCCGCTCGGCAACGACGACGTCTACACCCGCGGCCTGAACAACCTCGCCAGCATGCTGCTCTCCTACGGCCGCGCCGCCGACGCCGTCACCGCCGCCCGCGAGGGCCTGGACGCCGCCCGGCGCAGCGGACTGCTGCTCAACACCGGCCCGATCCTCACCGGCAACCTCGCCGAGGCGCTGCTCGCGGTCGGCCGCACCGCGGAGGCCGCCGCCGTCCTCGCCGACTGGGACGACAAGCCCGAAGCCGACACCCACGGCGAGTTCATGGACCGGCTGCGCGGCGAACTCGCCCTGCTGCGCGGCGAGTTCGCCGAGGCCGAGACGCACTGGAAGGCCGCCCAGGCCAGCGGCGGCGGCGGCGCCCAGCCCCAGCACGTGCTGCCCACCGCCGCCCTCGGCATCCGGCTCGCCGTCCGCCTCGGCCGCCCCGAGCAGGCCCGCGAACGGCTCGCCGAAGCCCTCGACGGCACCGTCCTGGCCGGCCAGGACGGGCACCTGTTCCCACTGCTCACGCACGCCGCCGAAGCCGAGGCCGACCAGTACCCGCGCACCCCCGACGGCGAGGCCGCGCTCGCCCGGATCGCCGACCTCGCCGACCGGCTCACCCCGCGCTGCGCCCTCGACCGCGGCTGGGCCGCCCTGCTGGCCGGCGAACTCGCCCGCGCCGCCGGCCGCCCCACCGCCGCCCACCGGCGGACCGCCCTCGCCGAACTGCGCACCACCGCCCTGCCCGGACCGCTCACCCGCGCCCTGCTCCGCACCGCCGAGGACGCCGCCGCCGGCGGCGACCGGGAGGAGGCCGCCGCGCTGCTCCGCGAGGCCGCCGAACTGGCCGACCGCGGCGGCGACCTGACCACCCGGCGGGACGCCGCGCTGCTCGCCGAGCGGCTCGGCCTCGGCGCCCGCAAGGGGGCCCCCGCCGAGGAAGGCCTCGGCCTCACCCCGCGCGAGCGCGACGTGCTGCGCCAGCTCGCCCGCGGCCGCAGCAACCGGCAGATCGCCGAGCAGCTGTTCATCTCGCCGAAGACCGCCAGCGTGCACGTCTCCAACATCCTGGCCAAGCTCGCCGTCGGCGGCCGCGGCGAGGCCGCCGCGCTGGCCCACCGGCTGCGGTTGTTCCCGGAGGAGGCCGGCGCCGGGGGGTCCTGACGGGCCGCCCCCTCCACGTCGCCGCCCCGCCGGCCCCGCGCCACGACCCCGCCGGTCCGGGCCGCACGACCCCGCCGGTCTGAGCCGAACGGGCGATCCCGCTCCCAACCCACTCCGCGCCACCTGCGGTTCATTACTCTAAGTCAAGCGGGCGTGCCAGTGCGTGACCGCAGTGGTGTAGGGTCCGGAGCGGGAAGACCGGTACGGCCGCGGGCCGGAGGGGGAGATGTCGATTGAACTCCACCGAGTCGGTGCTGCCTGCCCCCACCCCGCTTCGCCGGCTGACCGCCGCCCTGCTCGTGGTGCTCTGCGCCGGGTACGCGGCGGGCGCCGCCGTCGGCTGGGGATCGAGTGAACTCGCGCTGGTGATGGGGGACTTCGGTCTCGCCGGGGCGGCCCTCGCGGCCGCCCTGTCCTGTCTCGGGCACGGGGTCGCGGTCGGCGGCCACACCCGGCCCGCCTGGCTGCTGTTCGGCCTCTCCTCGGCGATGGTGGCGTTCGGCAACGGCGCCTGGGGCTGGTACGAGGTGGTGCTCCGGCGGCCGCTCCCGCCGGACTCGTTCGCCGACTACGCCTTCCTGCTGTTCGCCCCGCTGGCCATCACCGGCCTGCTGGTGCTGGCCCAGCGCCCGCGCACCCCGGCCGGCTGGCTCTGCCTGCTGCTGGACGGCTGGCTGGTGGCCGGCTCGCTGTTCACGCTCAGCTGGAGCCTGGCGCTCGGCCGGGTCGCGGCCGGCGACGGCGACGACCCGCTGAAGCTGGCCCTCGGCCTCGGCTACCCGGTGCTGGACATCCTGCTGGTCAGCCTGGTGGTCGGGCTGCGCTTCCGCGGCCGGGACGGCAACCGGGCCGCCGTGCACACCGCGATGATCGGCCTCGCGCTGACCGTGGTCTGCGACGCGCTGTTCACCACCCCGCAGTTCCACAGCGACTACCACTCCGGCGAACTGCTCGACGCCGGCTGGTTCGCCGGCTCGCTGCTGCTGGCCTGGGCCCCCTGGCAGCACGGCCGCCGCCCGTCCCGCGAGCACCCCTCCGCCCAGGGCCTGCCGCGCCGCCGGGTCGCCTCCACGTTCAGCGCGCTCACCCCGTACGCGGCCGCCGCCGTCTGCACCGCCGGGATCCTCTACAACGCGCTCGGCGGCCGCCCGCTGGACCGGGTGATGCTGGCCGCCGCCAGCACGGTCGGCCTGGCGCTGATCGTCCGGCAGGGCGTGATGCTGCTGGACAACCTCTCGCTGGCGCAGGAACTCGCCACCAAGGAGGCGCACTTCCGCTCGCTGGTGCAGGGCTCCAGCGACGTCATCATGATCGCCGGGCCGTCCGGGGCGCTGTCCTACGTCAGCCCCGCCGCGCTGCGGGTCTACAACCGGGACCCGGAGGGCCTGGTCGGCGGCAACCTGCTCAACCTGGTCCACCCCGAGGACGTCGACCGGGTCCTCGCCGAGGTCCGCCGGATCCTGGCCCGCACCAAGGGCGCCCGGTTCAGCAACGGCGCGCCCTCGGCCCGGGTCGAGTGCCGGATCCGCTCCGGCGACGGCGAGTGGCTGCACGTCGAGTCCACCGTCAACCCGTACCGCGACGGCCTGATCCTGAACAGCCGGGACATCACCGAACGCGTCCGGCTGCAGGCCCAGTTGCAGCACAACGCGTTCCACGACCCGCTCACCGACCTGCCCAACCGGGCGCTGTTCGCCCACCGGGTCCGCGCCGCGCTCTCCGCGCAGGGGCCGGTAGGCACCGCCGTCGCCGTGCTCTTCCTCGACCTGGACGGCTTCAAGGCGGTCAACGACACCGCCGGGCACCAGGTCGGCGACGAACTGCTGGTGCAGGCCGCCCGCCGGCTGCAGGCCGCCGTCCGGGCCGAGGACACCGTGGCCCGGTTCGGCGGCGACGAGTTCGCCGTCCTGGTCCGCGGCCGGCTCGGCCACCCGCAGGTCCGCGACCTGGCCGAGCGGATCCGCGGCGCGCTCTCCGAGCCGTACTGGATCGGCGGCGCCGAACTCGGCGTCGCCGCCTCGATCGGCATCGCCTTCGGCCCGGACACCCCGCTGCCGGTCCCCGAACCCGCCGCCCCGCAGGACGGCCCGGCCGGCTGCCGGGCCGCCGCCGGCCCCTGCCCCGGGGCCGAGCGCGGCGAGCGCGACCGGACCGGGAAGGACGCCGCCCAGACCGCCGCCGACGGACTGCTGCGCGACGCCGACCTGGCGATGTACCAGGCCAAGTCGAGCGGCAAGGGCCGGGTGGTGCTCTACACCCCCGCGATGCGCGCCGAACTCGACCGCCGCACCGAACTGGAGGAACGGCTCCGGGCCGCCGTCCGGGAGGGCTCCTTCACGCTGCTGCACCAGCCCGTGGTCGAACTCGCCGGCGGCCGGCTCACCGGCGTCGAGGCGCAGGCCCGCTGGCGCTCGGCCGACGGCCTGCTGCTCACCCCCGCCGAGTTCCTGCGCACCGCCGAGTCCGGCGACGCCGCCACCCGGTTCACCCGCTGGCTGCTCGCCGAGGCCGTCGCCGCCGCCGCCCGCCGCCGCGCCGACGGCCCGGCCGCCCCGCCGGTCCCGGTCACCGTCCGGCTCGCCGCCGAGCGGATCTGCGCCCCCGGCATGTACGAGACGCTGGCCGGCGCGCTGCGCGACACCAAGCTGCCGCCCGAACTGCTGGTCCTGGAAGTGGCCAGGACCGGTCCGGACGCGCTCGCCGACGAGCTCGGCCGCCGGCTCGCCGCGCTGCGCGGCCTCGGCGTCTCCACCGCGCTGGCCGGGTTCGGGGCCGGCGGCGGCTCGCTCGGCGCCCTCGCCCGGCTCCCGTTCGACGCCCTCAAGCTCGACCGCACCCTGGTCCAGGACATCGCCGAGTCCGCCCTCACCCGGGCGCTGGCCGGCCACGCGCTGCGCCTGGGCCGCGACCTCGGCCTGGTCACCGGCGCCGACGGGGTCGACCACCCCCGGCAGGTCGCCGTCCTCCAGGAGCTCGGCTGCCGGCGCGGCCAGGGCCTGGCCTTCGACCGCCCGCTGGACGAACTGCGGCTGCGCCGGGCCCTGCTGCGCCGCGGCTACCCGGTGCCGCGCCAGCCGCAGGGCGGGCCCGGCGCGGGCCGCCGCCCGCTGCTCACCCCGGACCCGCGAACGGGTGGTCTCGCCGAGCCGGCCGGCGCCCGCCCCGGCCCGCCGCACACCGGTCTGGACCTGCCGCAACGGCACGCCGTGGGCGGTCCGAGCGGTGGCCCGCATGGTGAGACGCCGGTTCCACCGGCTTGACACTCCCCACTGCGTGGGAGGAAGGTCGGTGCCATGACCACCCGAATTCTCGTACTTGGCGGGCGCGTCGGCTGAACCAGCCTGACGCGCCTCCCCCTCGCATGCCCTTGGCACGAGGGGTTTTTTGTTGCACGAACGCCGGTTGGCCATCGCAACAGGACTGGCCTCAACCACCTGAAATCCGGACGATCGAGGCAGAGCCGGAGACCGGCCAGGGACCGCCCGGCGGCCCGGACCGACACCCCCCGAGCAGAACCCGAGAAGAGACAGGCAGATGACTGAGCACGCCGCAAGCCCCCGCCGCGGGGACCACCCGGCCGCCCACGCTCCGGGTCCCCAGACCACCGAGACCATGACCGGCGCGCAGTCGCTCATCCGCTCCCTCGAAGCCGTGGGGGCCGACACGGTGTTCGGCATCCCGGGCGGCGCCATCCTCCCGGCGTACGACCCGCTGATGGACTCCACCAAGGTCCGGCACATCCTGGTCCGGCACGAGCAGGGCGCCGGCCACGCCGCGACCGGCTACGCGCAGGCCACCGGCCGGGTCGGCGTCTGCATGGCCACCTCGGGCCCCGGCGCGACCAACCTGGTCACCCCGATCGCCGACGCGTACATGGACTCGGTGCCGATCGTCGCGATCACTGGCCAGGTCGCCTCCAAGGCGATCGGCACGGACGCCTTCCAGGAGGCGGACATCTGCGGCATCACGATGCCGATCACCAAGCACAACTACCTGGTGACCGACCCGGCCGAGATCCCCCGGGTGATCGCCGAGGCGTTCCACATCGCCGCCACCGGCCGCCCCGGCCCGGTCCTGGTCGACATCGCCAAGGACGCGCTGCAGGCACAGACCGTCTTCCGCTGGCCGGTGGAGAACGCGCTGCCCGGCTACCGCCCGGTCACCAAGCCGCACGCCAAGCAGATCCGCGAGGCCGCCAAGCTGCTGGTGAACGCCAAGCGCCCGGTGCTGTACGTCGGCGGCGGCGTGCTGAAGGCCAACGCCGGCGCCGAGCTGCGGATCCTCGCCGAGCTGACCGGCGCGCCGGTGGTCACCACCCTGATGGCGATCGGCGTCTTCCCGGACAGCCACCCGCAGCACCTGGGCATGCCCGGCATGCACGGCTCGGTCCCCGCCGTCACCGCGCTGCAGAAGACCGACCTGCTGTTCACCCTGGGCGCCCGCTTCGACGACCGGGTCACCGGCAAGCTCGACTCCTTCGCCCCGAACGCCAAGGTCGTGCACGCCGACATCGACCCCGCCGAGATCGGCAAGAACCGCCCGGCGGACGTCCCGATCGTCGGCGACGCCCGCGAGGTGCTGGCCGACCTGATCGTCGCCGTCCAGGCCGAGTTCGACGCCGGCCACCGCGGCGACTACACCGAGTGGTGGGCCCGGCTGGACGACTGGAAGAAGACCTACCCGCTGGGCTACGAGCCCGCCCCCGAGGGGCAGCTGTCGCCGCAGCAGGTGATCGAGCGGATCGGCCAGCTGGTCGGCCCGGACGCGATCTACGCCGCGGGCGTCGGCCAGCACCAGATGTGGGCCAGCCAGTTCATCCGGTTCGAGAAGCCGGCCACCTGGCTGAACTCCGGCGGCGCCGGGACGATGGGCTACGCCGTCCCCGCCGCGATGGGCGCCAAGGCCGGCAAGCCGGACACGCCGGTCTGGGCGATCGACGGCGACGGCTGCTTCCAGATGACCAACCAGGAACTCACCACCTGCACCCTGAACAACCTGCCGATCAAGGTCGCGGTCATCAACAACGGCTCGCTCGGCATGGTCCGCCAGTGGCAGACCCTGTTCTACAACCAGCGCTACTCCAACACCGTGCTGCACTCCGGCCCCGGCCACGACGGCATCGCGCCGCCCGCCCAGGGCACCCGGATCCCCGACTTCGTGCTGCTCTCCGAGGCGATGGGCGCGGTCGGCCTGCGCTGCGAGCGCCCCGAGGACCTGGACGACGTGATCAAGCAGGCGATGGAGATCAACGACCGCCCGGTGGTCATCGACTTCATCGTCCACCAGGACGCGATGGTCTGGCCGATGGTCGCCGCCGGCACCAGCAACGACGAGATCCTGTTCGCCCGGGGCGTGCGCCCCGACTTCGGCGACGACCTGGACTGACGGACTCCCGGACCCGAAAGCGATGACCACCATGTCCAAGCACACCCTGTCCGTCCTGGTCGAGAACAAGCCCGGCGTGCTCGCCCGGATCGCCTCGCTGTTCTCCCGCCGCGGCTTCAACATCGACTCGCTCGCGGTCGGCCCGACCGAGCACCCCGACATCTCCCGGATGACCATCGTGGTCAACGTCGAGGAGCTGCCGCTGGAGCAGGTCACCAAGCAGCTCAACAAGCTGGTCAACGTGATCAAGATCGTCGAGCTGGACCAGTCCCAGGCGGTCCAGCGCGAGCTGGTCCTGGTCAAGGTCCGGGCCGACGCGGAGAGCCGCTCCCAGGTCACCGAGATCGTCCAGCTGTTCCGCGCCAAGACCGTCGACGTGTCGCCCGACGCGGTGACCATCGAGGCCACCGGCTCCTCCGACAAGCTGGAGGCCATGCTGCGGATGCTGGAGCCTTACGGCATCAAGGAGTTGGTCCAGTCCGGCCTGGTCGCGATCGGCCGCGGCGCCCGCTCGATCACCGACCGCTCGCTGCGCGCGCTGGACCGCTCCGCCTGACCCGTGGGGCGTCCGGTGGCTGACACCGGCGTCCCACACCCTGAGCACTGCCATCGAAGTCCGCCGGGTGCGCCTACGGTAGGAACCCCGGCATCACCATCACGCAAGGAGATGTGCCCCCGTGGCCGAGCTGTTCTACGAAGACGACGCCGACCTGTCCATCATCCAGGGCCGCAAGGTCGCGGTCATCGGCTACGGCAGCCAGGGCCACGCCCACGCGCTGTCGCTGCGCGACTCGGGCGTGGACGTCCGCGTCGGCCTGCTGGAGGGCTCCAAGTCCCGCGCCGCCGCCGCCGAGGCCGGCCTGCGCGTGGTCACCCCGTCCGAGGCCGCGGCCGAGGCCGACGTCATCATGATCCTGGTTCCGGACCCGATCCAGGCCGACGTCTACAAGGACGCCATCGAGCCGAACCTGAAGGCGGGCGACGCCCTGTTCTTCGGCCACGGCCTGAACATCCGCTTCGGCTTCATCCAGCCGCCGGCCGACGTCGACGTCTGCATGGTCGCCCCGAAGGGCCCGGGCCACCTGGTCCGCCGCCAGTACCAGGAGGGCCGCGGCGTCCCGTGCATCGTGGCCGTCGAGCAGGACGCCACCGGCAAGGCCTTCGACCTGGCGCTGTCCTACGCCAAGGGCATCGGCGGCACCAAGGCCGGCGTCATCAAGACCACCTTCACCGAGGAGACCGAGACCGACCTGTTCGGCGAGCAGGCCGTCCTCTGCGGCGGCACCGCCGCCCTGGTGAAGGCCGGCTTCGAGACCCTGGTCGAGGCGGGCTACCAGCCCGAGATCGCCTACTTCGAGTGCCTGCACGAGCTGAAGCTCATCGTCGACCTGATGTACGAGGGCGGCCTGGAGAAGATGCGCTGGTCGGTCTCCGAGACCGCCGAGTGGGGCGACTACGTGACCGGCCCCCGCATCATCACCGCCGACACCAAGGCCGAGATGAAGAAGGTCCTCGCCGAGATCCAGGACGGCACCTTCGCCAACACCTGGATCGCCGAGTACAAGGCCGGTCTGCCGAAGTACAACGAGTACAAGAACGCGGACAGCGAGCACCTGCTGGAGACCACCGGCAAGAAGCTCCGCAAGCTGATGAGCTGGGTCGACCAGGAGGCCTGAGCCTCCCCGTCGCGGTTCATCGCGGTTGTACAACAAGGCTGTTCCCGTCCGGGTGATTTCGCCGGACGGGAGCAGTCCCCGCACCACCCCGCCGATAGACTCCGAACCACGCGTCAGGCCCACAGCGTCGTGCGTCTAGCTACGCGACATGCCACCTTCCCCCGCCCTGGGCACGCCACCTCCGTGCGGCGGGGAGAACCGGACAGTTAAGGACACACTGTCGTGAGCACTGTGACACCCAAGAACGCTGTCGTACTGATCGCCGAAGAGCTGTCGCCCGCCACCGTCGACGCGCTGGGCCCCGACTTCGAGATCCGGCACTGCAACGGCGCCGACCGCGCCGAGCTGCTGACCGCGATCGCCGACGTGGACGCCATCCTGATCCGCTCCGCCACCAAGGTGGACGCGGAGGCGCTGGCCGCCGCCAAGAAGCTGAAGGTCGTCGCCCGGGCCGGCGTCGGCCTGGACAACGTCGACGTCGCCGCCTCCACCAAGGCCGGCGTGATGGTCGTCAACGCGCCGACCTCCAACATCGTCACCGCCGCCGAGCTGGCCTGCGGCCTGCTGATCTCGGTGGCCCGCAACATCGCCCCCGCCAACGCCGCGCTCAAGGGCGGCGAGTGGAAGCGCAACAAGTACACCGGCGTCGAGCTGAGCGAGAAGACCCTCGGCGTGGTCGGCCTCGGCCGGATCGGCGTGCTGGTCGCGCAGCGGATGTCCGCGTTCGGCATGAAGATCGTCGCGTACGACCCCTACATCCAGGCCGCCCGCGCGGCCCAGATGGGCGTCAAGCTGCTCTCCCTGGAGGAGCTGCTGGAGGTCGCGGACTTCATCACCGTCCACCTCCCGAAGACCCCGGAGACCATCGGCCTGATCGGCGACGAGGCGCTGCACAAGGTCAAGCCGAGCGTGCGGATCGTCAACGCCGCCCGCGGCGGCATCGTCGACGAGGACGCCCTGCTCCGGGCGCTCCAGGAGGGCCGGGTGGCCGGCGCCGGCCTGGACGTCTACTCCAAGGAGCCGTGCACCGACTCCCCGCTGTTCGCCTTCGACAACGTGGTCGCCACCCCGCACCTGGGCGCCTCCACCGACGAGGCGCAGGAGAAGGCCGGCATCGCGGTCGCCAAGTCGGTGCGCCTCGCGCTGGCCGGCGAGCTGGTGCCGGACGCGGTCAACGTCCAGGGCGGCGTGATCGCCGAGGACGTCCGCCCGGGCCTGCCGCTCGCCGAGAAGCTCGGCCGGATCTTCACCGCGCTGGCCGGCGAGGTCGCCGTCCGGCTCGACGTCGAGGTCCGCGGCGAGATCACCCAGCACGACGTCAAGGTGCTCGAACTCTCCGCGCTGAAGGGCGTGTTCGAGGACGTGGTGGCCGAGACGGTGTCGTACGTCAACGCCCCGCTGTTCGCCCAGGAGCGCGGCGTCGAGGTCCGGCTGACCACCTCCAGCGAGTCGCCCGAGCACCGCAACGTGATCACCGTCCGCGGCACCCTGGCCGACGGCGGCGAGGTGTCGATCTCCGGCACCCTCTCCGGCCCGAAGCAGACCCAGAAGATCGTCGGCGTGGACGGCTTCGACGTCGACGTGGCGCTCACCGACCACATGGCGTTCTTCCACTACGAGGACCGCCCCGGCGTGGTCGGCACCCTCGGCCGGATCCTCGGCGACGCCGGCATCAACATCGCGGGCATGCAGGTCGCCCGGGACGGCGACAGCGCGCTCGCCTCGATCACCGTGGACAGCGAGGTCTCGCAGGAGGTCCTGGCCGAGATCGCGGCCGCGATCGGCGCCCGGTTCGCCCGCTCGGTCAACCTGGGCTGACCTCCCGGTACCCCCGAACGGCCCTTCCGACCTTGAGGCGGAAGGGCCGTTCGCATACCCGGGAGTGAAACCCGTCTCAGATACTAGGAAATCCTAGTAAATCTGCTGACCTCCGGCCCCGGCCGTCGTACCGTGGAGTAGTCCTACGGTGAGCCACCCCCGCGACTACGGGGAGCGTGGCCCGCAGGGCCCGTGCGCGGTGCGGCAGGCGACCCCTGCCCGGCGTACCCCCGCTCTCCCCTCCAGCGCGCCGCAGCGCCCCCGCACCAAGGAGCCCGGTATGCCGTTCGTCGCAGACCGCACCACCGCCACCACCAACACCGCCTCCGCCGCCGCCCGGGCCGCCGCCCAGGCCCCGCGCCGCCGCCGCGCCCTCCCGGCCGACCCGCGCACCGCCGCCGCCCTGCAGCGCGCCCTCGACCGGCGCGACAACGGCGCCCCGACCGGCGACTGACGGCGCCCCGACCGGCGGCCGAAGCCGACGCGCGAGCTGCGCCGGACGGGTGACGGAGTGTCACCCAAGGAGTGAAGCTCCGCCGCCGCCCCCGCGGCTGCTCCTAGTTTGGGGCCGTGCGCACCCCCCTCGGCCTCCTCGCCGCCCTCGCCCTGCTCGCCCCGGCCGTCGCCCCCGCGACGGCGGCCGCCGCCGTCGCGGGGGAGGGCCCGAGCACCACCGTGTTCCTGGAGCTCGCCACCGAGCCCGCCGCCACCGCCTGGCAGCGGGCCCGCGACGACGCCCGCCGGGAACTGCGCACCCCCGAGCAGGCCCGGCGCGCCGCCGCCGGCGCCGGGAACGCCCAACGGGCCGTCGCCGACCGCTCGTTGGACACCCTCACCGCCGCCCTGCGGCGGGCCGCCCCCGGCGCCCGCCCGCTCTACCGCACCCGCACCCTGGTCAGCGGCCTCGCGCTGCGGCTGCCCGCCGCCGAACTGCCCCGGCTGGCCGCCCTGCCCGGCGTCCGCGCCGTCCGCCCGGTCGCGCTCAAGCGCCGCGCCAACGGCTACTCGGTGCCGCTCACCGGCGCCCCCCGGGTCTGGGACGGCCCCGAAGGCCACACCGGCGAGGGCGTCCGGATCGGCATCGTCGACTCCGGCATCGACTACACCCACGCCGACTTCGGCGGCCCCGGCACCCCCGAGGCGTACCGCGCGGTCGACGGCGCCCGGCCCGCGCCGCCCGGACTGTTCCCCAACGCCAAGGTGATCGGCGGCCGGGACCTGGTCGGCGACGACTACGACCCCGACCCCGCCTCGCCGCACCACCAGCCCGAACCGCACCCCGACGACAACCCGCTCGACTGCGCCGCCAACGGCCACGGCACCCACGTCGCCGGCACCGCCGCCGGGTACGGCGTCACCGCCGACGGCACGCCCTACCGCGGCCCCTACCGGCCCGGCCTCGACCCCGCCGCCTTCGAGGTCGCCCCCGGCGCGGCCCCCGGCGCCCAGCTGTACGCCATCAAGGTGTTCGGCTGCGACGGCTCCACCGACCAGCTCGCCGCCGCCCTCGACCTGGCCGCCGACCCGAACGGCGACGGCGACCTCTCCGACCGCCTCGACGTGGTCAACCTCTCGCTCGGCAGCCCCTACGGCCGCCCCGGCGACGCCGACGCGCTCGCCGCCGACCGGCTCGCCGCCCTCGGCACCGTGGTGGTCGCCGCCTCCGGCAACGAGGGCGACGTGTACGGCGTCGGCGGCAGCCCCGGCACCGCCGCCCGGGTGCTCACCGCCGCCGCCTCGGTCGACCCGCACGGCGACGCCGACGGCGTCACCGTGCTCGCCCCCGCCGAACTGGCCGGGAACGTCCCCGCGCACTGGAGCAGCAAGTACACCCGCTGGGACGGCCCCGAGGTCGGCGGCGAACTCGCCGTCCCCGTCGACCAGTCCGACGGCTGCGCGCCCTTCGGCCCGGCCGACGCCGACCGGCTGCGCGGCAAGGTCGCCGTGCTGCGCTGGACCACCAAGGACCCCGACCGGGCCTGCGGCTCCGCCCCGCGCGCCGACCACGCCGCCGACGCCGGAGCCGTCGGCGCGCTCTACGCCGCCGACGGCGACAACCTCGGCGAGATCGCCGGCGACGACCGGATCCCGGCCGCGATCCTGGCCCGCGCCGACGGGCAGCGGCTGCTCGACGCCGCCGCCCGCGGCCCGGTCACCGTCCGGCTCGCCGCCCCCGGCAACCCGCTGCACGGCGCCGTCCCGCAGGACCAGCCGCAGCGCACCGACACCCTGGCCTCCTTCACCTCCCGCGGCATCGGCGTCGACGGCCTGGTCAAGCCCGACCTGGCCGCCCCCGGCGAGACCATCTGGTCCGCCAAGGCCGGCAGCGGCAGCGGCGGCATGCGCGAGGACGGCACCTCGATGGCCACCCCGCACCTGGCCGGCCTGGCCGCGCTGGTCCGCGCCGCGCACCCCGACTACGGCGCCGCCGAGGTCAAGGCCGCGCTGATGGACACCGCCACCGACACCTACCTCCACGACGGCCGCACCGGCCCGGTCTACGGCCCCGAGCGCACCGGCAGCGGCCGGGCCAGGGTCGACGACGCCGTCCGCACCCCCGTCCTCGCGTACGGGACGCAGACCGAGGGCGCGGTCGGCGTCTCCTTCGGCGTGGTCGAGGCCACCGGCGCGACCACCGCCACCCGGCAGGTCACCGTCCGCAACCTCGGCGAACGCCCGCTCACCTACACCACCGGCTACGCGCCCGCCACCACGCTGCCCGGCGCCGCCTTCGGCGTCTCGCCCGCCCGGGTCGACCTGCCGCCGCACGGCAGCGCCACCGTCACCGTCACGCTCCGGCTCGGCCCCGACCTCGGCCGCGCCCCCGACCCCACCCTCGACCTGACCCAGGCCGGGCACGCCCGCAGCTACCGCGGCGAACTCTCCGGCCGGCTCACCCTCACCCCCGCCGACGACAGCCTGCCGCCGCTGCGCGTCCCGCTGTTCGCCGCCCCGCGCGCCGCCAGCGCCGCCACCGCCCTCGGCGGCGCCCGGGTCTTCGCGGTCTCCGGCGAGCCGCGCCCCGGCCTGCTCAGCGTCCTGCAGCCCGGCGGCGACGGGCCGCGCTGGCCCGACTGCCCCGCCGCCGACACCGACCTGTGCGTCGACGACCCGGCCGAGCGCTCCGCGAACCTCCGCCACGCGGCCGCCGCCGTCGACGGCCGCGGCACCCTCTACCTGGCCGCCGTCCTGTGGGCCCCCGCCGCCACCCCGGCCGGCCCGCTCGGCGTGCGCGCCTCGATCGACGCCGACGGCGACGGCACCCCCGACGCCACCGTGGTCGCCGACCGGCTCAAGGGCAGCGACGTCCTGATCGCCCGCACCCTGGACGCCCGCACCGGCGCCCAGCTCGACGTCCAGCCGCTGAACGGCCGCTGGGGCGACACCGACACCGCCCTGCTCGACTCCGACACCCTGCTGCTCCCCGTCCGGCTGTCCGCCCTCCCGCCGCTCAGCCACCCCCGCTACACCCTCTGGACCGGCGCCTCCGAGGACCCGGCCGACGCCCTCGCCACCCTCGGCCCCTTCACCTTCGACCCGGCCCGCCCCACCCCCGTCCTCACCCCCACCCACCCCGGCCAGGTGCTGCGCACCCCGCTCGCCGACGCACTGGTCGTGCACCACCTGAACCCGGTCGGCAACCGAATCCAGCTGCTCACCCCGAAGGGTGACCCCGGCTGGGAAGCCGCCCGCTAGCCTGGTCGGACAGGCAAGAATCCCGACCATGGGAGCACTGATGAGCGTCGACCCGGACCCGTACCCGGACTGGCTCCGCCCGCCCGTGGGCGGCTACACGGCTGACGACCTGGACCGGTTGCCGGACCTCCCGCCGCACACGGAACTGATCGACGGGAGCCTGGTTTTCGTGAGTCCGCAGATGAGGTTCCACATGCGGGTGATGCGTGCCCTCGAGTACGCGCTGATCACCGCGGTCCCCCCGGGGTGGGAGGTGCTGCGTGAGATGTCGGTCAAGATCGACACCCGCAATCGACCGGAACCGGACCTCATGGTCGTCAACGAGGAGGGGAACACGGGCCAGCGCCAGACCTACAGCCTGGCGGCGGACGTCCTGCTCGCGGTCGAGGTGGTCTCCGACGAGTCGCAGGTCCGCGACCGCGAGGTCAAGCCGCGCAAGTACGCCGCCGCCGGCATCCGGTACTTCTGGCGGGTGGAGAACGTCGACGGCCGCCCCGTCGTCTACACCTACGAGCTGGACCCCGCGACCGACCGCTACACCCCCACCGGGATCTTCCACGACCGGCTCAAGGTCGAGCACCCGTTCCCGGTCGAGGTCGAGCTGGTCTGACGGCCGGTCCGCATGGTGGACGGCCCGTGCCCAGGCGGTGGGACGGGTTGTACTGTCCGAGTATGTCTCGCACCATTCGTCTCGCAGTGATCCCGGGTGACGGCATCGGCCAGGAGGTCGTCGCCGAGGGCCTCAAGGTGCTCCGCGCCGCCCTGCCCACCGACACCAAGCTGGAGACCACCGAGTACGACCTCGGTGCACGGCTGTACCACCGCACCGGGGAGACCCTCCCGGACGCGGTGCTGGAGGAGCTCAAGGGGCAGGACGCGATCCTGCTCGGCGCGATCGGCGACCCGAGCGTGCCGTCCGGCGTGCTGGAGCGCGGGCTGCTGCTCAAGCTGCGGTTCGCCTTCGACCACCACATCAACCTGCGCCCGGGCAAGCTCTTCCCGAACGTGAAGTCGCCGCTGGCCGGCGACCCGCAGATCGACTTCGTGGTGGTCCGCGAGGGCACCGAGGGCCCGTACGTCGGCAACGGCGGCACGCTGCGCACCGGCACCCCGCAGGAGGTCGCCACCGAGGTCTCGCTGAACACCGCGTTCGGCATCGAGCGGGTCGTCCGGGACGCCTACCGCCGGGCCCAGGCCCGCCCGCGCAAGAAGCTCACCCTCGTCCACAAGAACAACGTGCTGGTGCACGCCGGCCACCTGTGGACCCGGATCTTCGAGCAGGTCGGCCGGGAGTTCCCCGAGGTCACCACCGACTACCTGCACGTCGACGCGGCGACGATCTTCTTCGTCACCCAGCCCGAGCGCTTCGACGTGATCGTCACCGACAACCTGTTCGGCGACATCCTGACCGACCTCGCCGCGGCCGTCACCGGCGGCATCGGCCTGGCCGCGTCCGGCAACATCAACCCGAGCGGCGACTTCCCGTCGATGTTCGAGCCGGTGCACGGCTCCGCCCCGGACATCGCCGGCCAGGGCAAGGCCGACCCGACCGCCACCGTGCTGTCCGTCGCCATGCTGCTGGAGCACCTCGGCTTCACCGCGGAGGCCGCCCGGGTCGAGGCCGCGGTCGCCGCGGACCTCGCCGAGCGCTCCGGCACCCGCTCCACCTCCGAGGTCGGCGACGCGCTCGCCGCCCGAGTATCCGGCTGACCGGCCGGACGACAACCTCCGGCCGGTGGGCCGGTTCACAGCGAGCACAGCCGCCCGGCTGTTCGGCACGGCCCTCTGGATGCGAGTATCGACAGTGGGCCGTGCCGTCATGCGTTTTCCCCCGCCCGACGGTGGCCGGCCCAGCCCAACCCCACGGTGAAGGAAAGACAGCCATGAGCACGCCCACCCCGGCGACCATCCCGTTCGACCTCAAGCCCTCCGCGCACCCGCTGTCCGACCAGGAGCGCGAGGCCCGACTGGCCAACCCCGGTTTCGGCCGCGTCTTCACCGACCACATGGTGACCATCCGCTGGACCGAGGGCCTGGGGTGGCACGACGCCCAGCTGACGCCGTACGCGCCGCTGGAGATCGACCCGGCCAACATGACGCTGCACTACGGCCAGTCGATCTTCGAGGGCCTCAAGGCCTACCGGCAGGCCGACGGCTCGATCGCGACCTTCCGCCCGGAGGCCAACGCCGCCCGCTTCCAGGCCTCGGCCCGTCGGCTGGCGATGCCCGAGCTGCCGATCGAGACCTTCGTCGAGGCCGTCGAGCTGCTGGTCCGGCAGGACCGCGCCTGGGTGCCCAGCCAGCCCGAGCAGAGCCTCTACCTGCGGCCGTTCATGTTCGCCACCGAGGTCGGCCTGGGCGTCCGCCCGGCCAACTCCTACGTCTTCATGATCATCTCGTCGCCGGCCGGCGCGTACTTCTCCGGCGGCGTCAAGCCGGTCTCGGTCTGGCTCTCCGAGGACTACGTCCGCGCCGCCCCCGGCGGCACCGGCGCCGCCAAGTGCGCGGGCAACTACGCCGCCTCGCTGGTCGCCCAGGCCGAGGCCGCCGCCAAGGGCTGCGACCAGGTGGTCTGGCTCGACGCCGCCGAGCACAAGTGGGTCGAGGAGATGGGCGGCATGAACCTCTACTTCGTCCTCGGCGAGGGCGAGAACGCCACCGTCGTCACCCCCGAGCTCTCCGGCGCCCTGCTCCCCGGCATCACCCGCTCCTCCCTGCTCACCCTCGCCGCCGACCTCGGCTACGCGACCGAGGAGCGGAAGATCTCCACCGACGAGTGGAAGCGCGGCAACGCCGACGGCACCATCACCGAGGTCTTCGCCTGCGGCACCGCCGCCGTCATCACCCCGGTCGGCCACGTCAAGTCCGCCTCCGCCGACTGGACCGTCGGCACCGGCGAGCCCGGCCCGGTCACCATGCGCCTGCGCGAGTCGCTGCTCGCCATCCAGGGCGGCCAGACCCCCGACACCCACGGCTGGATGCACACCATCGCCTGAGCCGCCGCGAACCCGGGCGCGCCGCTCCGGCGGGCCCGGGTGACCTCCCGCGGCCGTCGCTCGTTGGGCCGGTGGAAGGAGGACCCCAGTGAACGCGACCGTGTCCGAGGACCCCTGCCTGACGGCGGACTTCCTCGCCCTGGAGGCTCCCGAGGGCTACCGCGCCGAACTGGTCGCGGGAGAGATCGTGCTGTCGCCGCCGCAGGACGGCGACCACGAGGCCATGATCGGCCGGGTGCTCCAGCAGGTCCTCCGGGCGGAGCCCGAGTTCGACTACGGCCCGCACAAGGGACTGGTCGTCCCGGGCGGCCGGTACATCCCGGACGGCACGTTCACCGAGTACGGCGCGATGCGGGGACAGCCGGGATGGTGGGAGCCGTCCGGAGTGGTGCTGGTCATGGAGGTGACGTCCCGGCTGCCGGTGCGGGAGCACGAGCTCAAGCGGCCGGGTTACGCGCTGGCGGGCATCCCGCTCTACCTGGTCCTCGACCGGGGGGAACGGACGGCGGTGCTGTACGGCCGGCCGGTGCGCGGTGACTACACCTTGACCACCACCGCCCGTGCCGGGGCGCCGCTGCCGCTGCCCGCGCCGTTCGGGTTCGAGCTCGACACCGCCGACCTCTTCGCCTGAGCCGTTCCGGATGGCGAGACGCCGGTGCCCACGGGCGGGGCGTGTGCAACACTGCGAGGGTGTCCTCGCTTTCGCTGATTATTAGCAGCAGGCGCGCCGGTCCGCAGTGACCGTTCCACGGCAACACCCTGACCGCGGAGCGACCACGAGCGTCCAGACCCGCGCGCAGACCTCTCGCACCCGCGAGGGGTCTTTTGTTTTGCCCCCGGACCGGCACCGGACCCCACGAGGGGACGGAGACACCGGGGACGCGCGCGGGATGCTGGACAGTGGAGCCGGATCCCGATCCCGGCAGCAGCAGTAGCAGTACCTCCACCGAACGGAGAACCCAGGGCCATGACCGAGGCCAACGGCCGTCCCAGCGACGGCTTCCACGTCTTCGACACCACGCTCCGCGACGGCGCCCAGCGCGAGGGGATCAACCTCACGGTGGCGGACAAGCTGGCGATCGCGCGCCACCTGGACGAGTTCGGGGTGGGCTTCATCGAGGGCGGCTGGCCGGGCGCCAACCCCCGGGACACCGAGTTCTTCGCCCGCGCCCAGGCCGAACTGGAGTTCAGGAACGCCCAGCTGGTCGCGTTCGGCGCGACCCGCCGGGCCGGCGGCAAGGCCGCCGAGGACCCGCAGCTGGCCGCGCTGGTCGCCTCCGGCGCGCCGGTGGTGACGCTGGTGGCGAAGTCGCACGACCGGCACGTCGAGTTGGCGCTGCGCACCACGCTGGAGGAGAACCTGGAGATGGTCCGGGACAGCGTGGAGTACCTGCGCGCCCAGGGCCGCCGGGTGTTCATCGACTGCGAGCACTTCTTCGACGGCTACCGGGCCAACCCGGAGTACGCCCTCGCCGTGGTGCGCACCGCGCACGAGGCGGGCGCGGACGTGGTGGTGCTGTGCGACACCAACGGCGGCATGCTGCCGTCCGGGGTGCGCGAGACCGTCGCCACCGTGCTGGCGGAGACCGGCGCCCGGCTGGGCATCCACGCCCAGGACGACACCGGCTGCGCGGTCGCCAACACGCTGGCCGCGGTCGACGCCGGGGCGACCCACGTGCAGTGCACGGCCAACGGCTACGGCGAGCGGGTCGGCAACGCCAACCTGTTCCCGGTCGCGGCGGCGCTGGAGCTCAAGTACGACCGCCGGGTGCTCCCGGCCGGCGCGCTGGCCGAGATGACCCGGATCTCGCACGCCATCGCCGAGGTGGTGAACCTGACGCCGTCCACCCACCAGCCGTACGTGGGCTTCTCGGCGTTCGCGCACAAGGCGGGCCTGCACGCCTCCGCGATCAAGGTCGACCCGGACCTGTACCAGCACATCGACCCGGAGCTGGTCGGCAACACCATGCGGATGCTGGTGTCCGACATGGCGGGGCGGGCGTCGATCGAGCTGAAGGGCAAGGAGCTGGGCTACGACCTGACCGGCGACCGCGACCTGGCGGGCCGGGTGGTGGCCCGGGTGAAGGCGCAGGAGAACCTCGGCTACACCTACGAGGCGGCGGACGCCTCGTTCGAGCTGCTGCTGCGCGACGAGGTGCACGGCGGCGAGAAGCTGCGGTACTTCGAGCTGGAGTCCTGGCGGACCATCAGCGAGCAGGGCCCGCAGGGCTTCGCGGGCAACGAGGCGACCGTGAAGCTGTGGGCGCGGGGCGAGCGGAAGGTCGCCACCGGCGAGGGCAACGGCCCGGTGGACGCGCTGGACAAGGCGCTGCGGACGGCGCTGGAGCCGATCTACCCGGCGCTGGCGAAGCTGGAGCTGGTGGACTACAAGGTCCGGATCCTGGAGGGCCAGCACGGCACCGGTTCGAAGACCCGGGTGCTGATCGAGTCCACCGACGGCAGCGCGACCTGGTCGACGGTCGGCGTCGCGGACAACGTGATCGCGGCGTCCTGGGTGGCGCTGGAGGACGCGTACACCTACGGCCTGCTGAGGGTCGGTCAGCAGCCGTAGCGGCGGCTGGTGCGCGGAAGTGCCCAGGGGGCGTGCGGAAGGCTCCGCACGCCCCCTTCTGGCGTGTCCATTACCCCTTCGGGGGCCCCGTCACCGCAGTCGGGCGAGGAGGGCGTGTTCGACGAGGGTGATGAGGGCGCTCTTGGCGCTGTCGCGGCGTCGGGCGTCGAGGGTGATGATGGGGATCTCGGTGTTGAGTTGGAGTGCTTCGCGGACTTCTTCGGGGGTGTGGGCCTGTTGTCCGTCGAAGCCGTTGAGGGCGACGACGAAGGGGAGGCCGCTGTTCTCGAAGTAGTCGAGGGCGGGGAAGCAGTCGGCGAGGCGGCGGGTGTCGACGAGGACGACGGCGCCGATGGCGCCGCGGACGAGGTCGTCCCACATGAACCAGAAGCGGTCCTGTCCGGGGGTGCCGAACAGGTAGAGGATGAGGTCCTCGTCGAGGGTGATGCGGCCGAAGTCCATGGCGACGGTGGTGGTCGTCTTGCCGGAGACGTGGCTGAGGTCGTCGATGCCGGCGGAGGCGCTGGTCATGACGGCTTCGGTGCGCAGGGGGTTGATCTCGGAGACCGCGCCGACGAGCGTCGTCTTGCCCACGCCGAAGCCGCCCGCGACGACGATCTTGGCGGAGGTGGTGGCGCGGCTGGGGGCGGCGGCCGCGTTAGAGCTTGCGAAGTCCACTGAGGACCCTTTCGAGCAGCGTGACGTCGGGCTGGTTGCCGGATTCGCCGCCGGCTGCGGGCTGGTGGATGGCGACCAGGCCGGCCTCGGCCAGGTCCGCCACGAGGATGCGGGCCACGCCGAGCGGCAGGTTCAGCAGCGCGGAGATCTCCGCCACCGACTTCACGTCGGTGGCGCACAGCGCGCAGATCCGCTGGTGCTCGGGGAGCAGGGTGGCCATCCGGGCCGGGTCGACCGCGGCGGAGACCAGGGCCTCCAGCGCGAGTTCGTAGCGCGGCCGGGTGCGTCCGCCGGTCATCGCGAAGGGGCGGATCAGCGGCTCGGCGTCCTCCTCCTCGTCGGCGTACTCCTCGACGTAGCCGGGCTGCTGCTCCTCGTACCGGTGCGGCGGGGCGGGTTCGTGGAAGCCCTCGGGACCGGGGTAGGAGCCGTCGCCGGAGTGGTACGCGGGGCCGGGGTGGGCCTGGCCGTATCCGTCCTGCCGCTGGTACCAGCGCGGGTCGGACTGCGGGGGCAGGTACGACTGGCCACCGTTGAACTGCGGCGCGTACTGCTGCTGCTGACCGTGGCCGACGCCGGGAGCCCCGAAAGCGTCGTGGCCGGAGCCCGCGTACGGGACGCCGAACTGGCCACTGTGGTCGGGCGGTGTCACGGTTCATCTCCTCAAAGGGTGCGGCGGTGCGTTGCTGGCCGCGTCGCCGGGGAGCGCCGTGGCCGGTGGTGCGAAGGCCGTACAACGCCCGGTCCCGAGGCCGCCGAAGCGACCTCGGGACGGGCAATGAGGTCTTTCGAATACCAGGACGGTATCCGACGAACCGTCAGTGCAGGAGACTGCCCTGGAGTTCGGCCCGCAGGGCGGGCGTCAGGACCGCGCCGGCGCGGTCCACGAGGAGTGCCATTTCGTACCCGACCAGACCGATGTCGGAGTCGGGGGAGGCGAGCACCGCGAGCGCGGATCCGTCGCTCACCGCCATCAGGAACAGGAAGCCGCGCTCCATCTCGACCACGGTCTGGGTCACGTCGCCGCCCTCGAAGATGCGGCTCGCACCCGAGGTCAGCGAGGTGAGGCCGGAGGCGACGGCGGCCAGCTGGTCGGCACGGTCCCGGGGGAAGCCCTCGGACATGCACAGCAGCAGACCGTCGGCGGAGACCACCACGGTGTGGGACACCCCGGGGGTGTTGTCCACGAAATTGGTGATCAGCCAGTTCAGGTTCTGTGCGGCCTGGCTCATCTGGGTCAACTCAACGCTCCTGCTGGTTCGAGCCGCCGAAGAGATCGGTGCTGCTGTTGTGCGGTCCATCCCCGTACGCCCCCTGGTCGGGGTCGATCCGGAAGCTGCCGGTGGCACCGGGGTCGCCGCCGGCCTGGCGGCCCTGCTCGACGCCGCGGCGCAGGTTGGTCAGGCGCCCGCGGACCTCGTTCGGGTCGCGGGAGACCTGCGGGCCTTCCTGCGGGGTGGTCCGGGCGTTGCCCGGGACCAGGTTCTGGCGGGGCACCCGGCGGGGCAGGCCCGACGGGGTGATGCCGGACGAGGACGGCTCGCGGAGCTTCTCCGCGCGCTGCCAGTCGCCGTCGTTGGGCGACTCCCACTCGCTGGGCGCCGCGGTCGGACCGGTCGGGCCGTAGCCGCCGAGCGCCGACACGTCGTGGCCGCGCGGCTCGTCGACCGGGGCGGAGGTGTCCTTCGCGCCGGTGAACCAGTTCGGGGTCTCGCCGCCCGCGGCGCGGCCCGCACCGCCGCCCGCCAGCTGCTGGCCCGGCCGGCGCTGCGGCAGCGCGCCGCCGCCCGGCTGCTCCGGCGCGGTCCCGGCCGGCGGCAGGGCCGGCGGCTCCTCCGCCGGGTACGGGTGCCCGGCGGGCTCCTCGTAGCCGTAGCCGTCCCGCTGGTAGCCGTCCTGGCGGTACCCGTCCTGCTGGTACTCGTCCTGCTGGTACTCGTCCTGGCGGTACTCGTCCCGGCCGTAGCCGTCCTGCTGGTAGTCCTGCTGGTAGCCGTCCTGGCGGTACTCGTCGCCGTACTGCCCGTACGGCTGCTGGTACGCCTCGGCGTACGGGGACGGGGACTGCCGCGGCTCGGCGTAGCCCGGCTCGTCGCCGTAGGGGGCCCCGGCGTACTGCTCGGCCGGGTAGGGCTCCTCGCCGTACTGGGCGGGCGCGTACGGGTCGTCCTGGCGGTAGCCGTAGTCCGCGGCCCCGGCGGGCCGCTGCGGCTCGAAGGGGCGGCCGTACGGGTCGTCCTGGGCCTGCGGCCGGTCCTGGGCGTAGTCGGGGTGGTAGCCGGCTCCGGGCTCGCCGTAGGGCGACTCCAGGACCTCGGCCTCCACCGGCTCCCCGGCGGAGGCGCCGGGGCCGAGCTCCAGGGCGGCCCGGCGGCGCTCCTCGATCCGCTGCGAGCGCTGCATCGACTCCAGCGCGGGGGAGAAGCCGCCCGCGGGCACCTCGCCGCGGCTGGGCAGGTGGTCGTCGAAGCCGAGCTCGGCGGCGGTCCGCTCCTGGCCGTCGAACGCGGCCCACTCGGCGGTGGGCTCCTGCTCGGCGAAGATCCGGGAGACCGTGAACTCCTCGGCCTGCGGCTCCGGCGCCATCACGCCCAGCTGGGTGAGGTGCTGCGGCAGCATGACCAGCGAGGTGGTGCCGGCCGACTCGCCGGACGGGCGCAGCTGCACCCGGATGTCGTGCCGCTGGGACAGCCGGCCGACCACGAACAGGCCCATCCGGCGGGAGATGGTGGCGTCGACGGTGGGCGGCTCGGCCAGCTTCTCGTTGATCTCGGCGAAGTCCTCGGCGGTCAGGCCGATGCCCTTGTCGTGGATCTCGACCAGCACCCGGCCGTCGGGCAGCCGGGTCGCGTTGACCAGCACCCGGGTCTGCGGGGAGGAGAACGAGGTGGCGTTCTCCAGCAGCTCGGCGAGCAGGTGGACGAGGTCGGTCACGGCGGGGCCGACCACGTCGGCCTCGGGGATGCCGGCCAGTTCGATCCGCTCGTAGTGCTCCACCTCGGAGGCGGCCGCGCGCAGCACGTCGACCAGCGGGACCGGGGTGTTCCAGCGGCGGCCGGGCTCCTCGCCCGCGAGGACGAGGAGGTTCTCGCCGTTGCGGCGCATGCGGGTCGCGAGGTGGTCCAGCTTGAAGAGGTTCTCCAGCTGGTCCGGGTCGGCCTCGTTGTTCTCCAGGTCGGTGATCAGCGCCAGCTGGCGCTGGATCAGGCCCTGGCTGCGGCGCGACAGGTTGGTGAAGATCGCGTTGACGTTGCCCCGCAGCAGCGCCTGCTCGGCGGCGAGCGAGACGGCCTGCTGGTGGACCTGGTCGAAGGCGCGGGCGACCTCGCCGATCTCGTCCTTGCCGTGCAGCGGGATCGGGCTGACCGAGGTGTCGACCCGTTCCGGGTCGGTCTTGGAGAGCTTGTCGACCAGCTCCGGCAGGCGGTGGTTGGCGATGTCGAGCGCGGCGGTGTTCAGGGTCCGCATGCCGAGGATCATCGAGCGGGCGATGTAGCCGGTGAGCAGACCGGCCAGCACCAGCGAGGCGACCACGATCAGCGAGTTGAGCACCCAGTCGGTGAAGGCCCGGTCCTTGATGCCCTGGGCCTCGCTGACGACCTGGCCGAGCAGGTCGGTCTCGGCGGCGCGCAGGGCGCTCATGTGGCTCTTGGTGGCCTGGTCCCACAGCGGGCGGGTCAGGCCGTCCTTGCCGACCTGGTCGATCATCTTGGCGGCGGCGTCGCCGCCGGCCGCGGTGCTGGACAGCTGGCCGGCGTAGGACATGCCGACCGCGAGCAGGCCCGGCATGGTGGGCAGGCTGTGGCCGTCGGGCATCCGCAGCGGCAGCCGCTGGTCGGCGGTGGCCTGGTCGACCAGGGCCTGCGAGTACACCGCGATCTCGGACTCGTCCGAGGCGGTGTTGAACTCGCCGAGCGCGGTCTGCTCCAGGCGGGAGGCGACCACCAGCGACTGGATCAGGTCGTCGCCCTCGTACTTGTCCACGCCGCCGACGCCGAGGCCGACCAGCAGGTTGAGCATCAGCGCGCGCTGGGTCGAGGCGGACGCCTTGGCCAGCGACATCGCGTAGATCGCGCGGCCCTTGGAGGTGACGTTGGTGGAGCCGAAGCCGACCGAGTTGTCCACCGCCAGCAGCGGCGCGAACATCAGCGAGTAGGCGTTGGCGGTCGCGGTCGCGAACAGCTCGGGCTTGTAGGCGTTGGCGCGCAGGTGCGGCAGGTACGCCACCAGCTGCTGGAACTGGTCGTTCCGCCGCTTCATGGTGGCGTCGTCCCTGACGTCCTTGAACGCCGCGTTGTAGCCCTTCAGGGCCTCGTCGGTCTTGTCCCGGAGCTTCTTCACCTCGCCCTGGTCGCCCTGCCCGGTGAGCAGCGGCACCAGGGTCTCGTCGCGCTCCTGCTCCAGGGCGTCGGCGAGCTTGGTGGCGGCGCTGGCCAGGTTGGCGATGCGCACCGCCCGGTCGGCCTGGTTGTAGTCGTCCAGCGAGGTGTTGACGCGCAGGCCGCCGAAGACCAGGGCGATGACGACCGGGATGACCAGGATGGCCACCAGGCGGGTCGGCACGCGCCAGTTCAGCGGGGACAGGAAGTCGTACCGGCCGCCGCCGGAGCGCGGGGCGCCGTCCTTGGCGGGGACGGGACGGGGGGCCGGCTCGGCGGCGACGGCGCGCTGCTGCTGCTCGGCGCGGTCACGGTCCTCGGTCGCGGTGAACGCGGAGAACCGGCCGGCCTCCGGGCCACCGCCCTGGCCGGGGTTCGGGCCGCTACCCGGGTCCTGCTGGCGGGGCTCGGAGCGCCGCTGAGGGGTGACTGGCTGCTTACGCCTCACTCGACAACAACCTCTCGACCGACTGGCGGCCATGGATCTATCCGGCGGCTACTACCCCCCTGGCGGGCCGCGGCCCGCGTGGGTCCTACGGGGTAGCTGGAATTCCAACACGAGCGGGTGGGGCGGACAAACGCCCCCTCCGCCCCATACGTCCCGGGTGTAAAACGGACATAAAAGGGTGAACTCCCGCAAAGTTCAAGGTCATTCGCGCGCAGCGGGTTCGGGCGGCTACGCACTGTCAAACCAGTCCGGCAAATGCCTACCGAACTGTTACCGGGGGACGCGAACCATCCGTGGTACGCGGCCCCCGGCCTGGCCGTGACTCACCGCAGTCGGGCGAGGAGGGCGTGTTCGACGAGGGTGATGAGGGCGCTCTTGGCGCTGTCGCGGCGTCGGGCGTCGAGGGTGATGATGGGGATCTCGGTGTTGAGTTGGAGTGCTTCGCGGACTTCTTCGGGGGTGTGGGCCTGTTGTCCGTCGAAGCCGTTGAGGGCGACGACGAAGGGGAGGCCGCTGTTCTCGAAGTAGTCGAGGGCGGGGAAGCAGTCGGCGAGGCGGCGGGTGTCGACGAGGACGACGGCGCCGATGGCGCCGCGGACGAGGTCGTCCCACATGAACCAGAAGCGGTCCTGTCCGGGGGTGCCGAACAGGTAGAGGATGAGGTCCTCGTCGAGGGTGATGCGGCCGAAGTCCATGGCGACGGTGGTGGTCGTCTTGCCGGAGACGTGGCTGAGGTCGTCGATGCCGGCGGAGGCGCTGGTCATGACGGCTTCGGTGCGCAGGGGGTTGATCTCGGAGACCGCGCCGACGAGCGTCGTCTTGCCCACGCCGAAGCCGCCCGCGACGACGATCTTGGCGGAGGTGGTGGCGCGGCTGGGGGCGGCGGCCGCGTTAGAGCTTGCGAAGTCCACTGAGGACCCTTTCGAGCAGCGTGACGTCAGGCGTACCGCCCGACTCGCCCGCGGCGGCGGGCTGGTGGATGGCGACCAGACCGGCTTCCGCCAGGTCTGCGACGAGGATGCGGGCGACCCCGAGCGGGACGCCGGCCAGCGCGGAGATCTCCGCCACCGACTTCACGTCGCGGCACAGCGACACGATGCGGGCGTGCTCGGGCAGCAGGCCGCCGGGGGCGGTGGTGCTGGTCGTCGAGATCAGCGCCTCGATGGCCAGCTGGTAGCGCGGCCGGGTGCGACCGCCGGTCATCGCGTACGGGCGGACCAGCGGCTGCTGCTCGTAGCCGTCCGACTGCTGGCCGCCGTACCCGCCGGCCTGCTGGCCGCCGTAGCCGTTTCCGTAACCGTTGCCGTACGCGCCGGCGGGTGTCGGGGGCGGGGTCATGCGTCCTCCTTGTGCTGCAGTCGTTCGCGGCCGGAGCCCGCGGGGCCGCTGGCTGACGGGCTGTCAGCCACCGTACGGCGAAGACCTGGGGTGGGAGTGCCGAATCCGGGGGTCGGGTGAGGACCCGGCACGGTGAGGGTGGTGCTGAGAAGGAGTCGGGGTCGGGTGGGACCGGTCCGTCAGTGGAGCAGGCTGCCCTGGAGCTCCGCCCGCAGGGCCGGCGTGAGCACCGCGCCGGCCCGGTCGACCAACAACGCCATCTCGTAGCCGATCAGGCCGATGTCGGAGTCCGGCGAGGCGAGCACCGCCAGCGAGGAGCCGTCGCTGATCGCCATCAGGAACAGGAAGCCCCGCTCCATCTCGACCACCGTCTGGTTGACCTCGCCGCCCTCGAAGATGCGGCTGGCGCCGGAGGTCAGCGAGGTGAGGCCGGAGGCGACGGCGGCCAGCTGGTCGGCACGGTCCCGGGGGAAGCCCTCGGACATGCACAGCAGCAGACCGTCGGCGGAGACCACCACGGTGTGGGACACCCCGGGGGTGTTGTCCACGAAATTGGTGATCAGCCAGTTCAGGTTCTGTGCGGCCTGGCTCATCTGGATCAACTCAACGCTCCTGGTGCTCGGGGCCGAAGCCGTTGTTGCCATCGACGTCGGACCGTCCGCCCCGGGCTCCCCGGTAGCCCTCGGACGTCCCGCCGAAGTCGAAGCCCGGCCGCTGCTGCGACGCGGGACCGCCGAAGCCCGGCTGCTGCGTCCCCGCCTGGCGGCCCTGCTGGATGCCGCGGCGCAGGTTGGTCAGCCGGCCGCGCACCTCCTCCGGGCTGCGCGAGACCTGGGGACCGGTCAGCGGGCTGGCCTCGGCGCTGCCGGAGACCAGGTTGGCCTGCGGGGTGCGGCGCGGCAGCCCCGAGGTGGTCAGGCCGTTGGTCTGCGGCTCGCGCATCTGCTCGGCCCGCCGCCAGCGCTCGTCGTTCGCGGACAGGCGCCACGGCGCGTCCGGGTCGCCCTGCGGGTCGACCGGCCGGCCGCCCTGCGGACCGGACGGAGCGCCGGACTGCGGACCATCCTGCGGACCGCCCGCCGGGGCGCCGCCGAACGGCGCCGCCGGGCGCTGGCCCTGGCCCGGCTGGCCCTGCGGGCCGGTCGGACGCTGCTGCTGCTGGGGTGCGGCCGGACGCTGCTGCGGTGCACCGCCCGGTGCCGGGCGGTGCGGCAGGCCCGGCGACTGCGGGCCCGGGCCCTGCTGCGGGCGCGGCCGCTCGACCGGCTCGGCCTGCGGGCGCGCGGCCTGGCCCTGGGGGGCCGGGCCCTGCGCGCGCTCGTCGAAGCCCGGCGCGGAGGTGCCGGGGCGCTGCGGCTGGTACGGACGCGGGCGGAGCTGCTCGCGGCCCGGCGCCGACGCACCCGGCCCGGCCGGAGCGGCCTGCTCGGCCGACCGCTCGCCGGCCGTCGGCAGCGCCATCGGCTGCGGACGCTCGGCGAACTGCGGTGCCTGCGGCTGCGGCGGGACGGGCGGGAAGCCCTGGCCCACCGGGTCCGGCAGCACCGGCTCCACCAGGCCGAGGCCCAGCGGGTCGCGCGGGTCGATGTCGGACGCCTCGAAGCGCGGACGGTCGAACCCGCCCGACTGCTCGACCGGGGCGGCCGGCCCCTGCGGCGGCAGCGGACGGCGCGGCGGCTGCTCGGCCCGCCCGTGCTGGGTCGGCTCACCGCCCGGACGCCGCTGGCCCGGCTGCGGGGCGCCCTGCGGGCCCTGCGGACGGCGCGGGCCCTGGCCCTGACCCGGACCCTGCGGACCGCCCTGCGGCGGCTGGCCGAACTGACCGGGCTGGCCCTGCTGCGGACGGCGCGGCGGCAGTCCGCCGCGCTGCTGGCCCGGACCGTCCTGGAGGCCCGGGGCACCCGAGGCGCCCGGCACCCGCCGCGGCGGCAGCCCGCCGCCGGCCGGCGCACCGGCACCCGGACCGGCGGGCGCGCCCGCGCCCGGACCGGCCGGCCCGCCCTGGGCCGGGTTCTCGCGCAGCGACTGGCCGACCGAGCGGGTCGGCAGCGCGCCGGGGCGGCCCTGCGGCTGCGGCGAGCGGCCGCCGAAGGCGCCGTTCGGGCCGAAGCCGCCGTCGCCCGGCTGGCCGCCGAGCGTGCCGGGTCCGCCCGGGCCGCCGGGCCCGCCCGGCGTGCGCTGCGGCGCGGCCGGGCCGGAGGAGCCGGCGGGGGAGAAGAGGTCGGGGCTGCCGCCGGCCGGGCCCTGGCCCAGCTGCGGACGGCCCGCGGGGTCGTTCGGTCCGGCCTGGCCGAGCGCGGTCCGCGCACCGGGCAGGTCGCCCGCCGGGCGGCCCTGCTGGCGCGGGGTCGGCGCCAGGCCGCGCTGCTGCTTGCCGCCCTGCGGCGGCTGGCCGGGCTGGCCCGGCTGGCCGGCCCCGGGCCGGTTGCCGCGCCGCTCGGCGGAGTTGGTGACGTCCACCGGCAGCATGACCAGCGCGGTGGTGCCGCCGGAGTCGGACGGGCGGAGCTGGATCCGGATGCCGTGCCGCAGCGACAGCCGGCCGACCACGAACAGGCCCATCCGGCGGGAGACCGAGACGTCCACGACCGGCGGGTTGGCGAGGCGCTCGTTGATGTCGGCGAGGTCGTCGGGGGAGAGGCCGATGCCGGTGTCGTGGATCTCGATCAGCACCCGGCCGTCCGGCAGGGCGTGGCCGGTGACCCGGACCCGGGTCTGCGGGGAGGAGAACGAGGTGGCGTTCTCCAGCAGCTCGGCGAGCAGGTGGACGAGGTCGTTGACGATGCGGCCGGCGACCTCGGCGGTGGGCACCGAGGCGAGCTCGACGCGCTCGTACTGCTCCACCTCGGAGGCGGCGGCGCGCAGCACGTCGACCAGCGGGACGGGGCGGGTCCAGCGGCGGCCGGGGTCCTCGCCCGCGAGGACGAGGAGGTTCTCGCCGTTGCGGCGCATGCGGGTCGCGAGGTGGTCGAGCTTGAACAGCGAGGCCAGCTGGTCCGGGTCGGCCTCGCGGCTCTCCAGTTCGGAGATCAGCGACAGCTGGCGCTGGATCAGGCCCTGGCTGCGGCGCGACAGGTTGGTGAACATCGCGTTGATGTTGCCGCGGAGCAGCGCCTGCTCGGCGGCCAGTCGGACCGCCTCGCGGTGCACCATGTCGAAGGCGTGCGCCACGTGGCCGATCTCGTCGGCCGAGTCGACGCCGACCGGCTCGACGGTGACGTCGACGTCGTGCGGGTCGCTCTCGGAGAGCGTCTTGACCAGCTCGGGCAGCCGCCGCTCGGCGACGTCCTCGGCGGAGGTCTGCAGGCGGGTCAGCGAGCGCACCATCGAGCGGGCCACCAGGGCGGCGCCGGCGATGGCGACGACGAGCACCAGGGCGACCAGCGAGGCGTTGATGACCGACTGGGCGTCGGCGTCCGACTGCAGCTTCTGGGCCTTGCCGTTGAGGTCCTCGAGGAGCTTCTTCTCGATGACCCGCTCGGCGTTGATCTTGGCCGTGGACTCCTCGTACCACTGCTGGTAGCTGACGCCGTCGGCCTGCTTGATGCCGTTCGGGTTCAGCACCGCCTGGGCGAACCGGTCGGCCTCGGCGACGACCTTGTTGTAGCTCATGGCCGAGCGCAGCGAGCGGGCCGCGCCCTCTCCGTACAGCGCGGTGAAGTTCTCCATCGCGTTGTCCTCGGAGTTGATCAGCCGGATGCCGAAGGTCTCGTCGGAGGCGGAGAGGGTGGGCGTGACCGGGTTGGCGAGCGCGGCCGAGATCAGCGCGCGCTGCATGGAAGTGGCTTCCTTGGACAGCGAGAACTGGTACAGGGTTCGGGTGGACTTGACCAGCTCGGTGGAGTTCGAGGTGATCGCGATGTCCTGCGCGGCGCCGATCAGGTCGTTGATGATCACGTTGTAGTTGGTGATCGTGGCCTGGATGTTGTTCGGGTCGGTGAAGGCGCCGCGGCGGGCCCGGGGGAGCGTGTTGAGGTCCTTGCGGACCTGCAGCAGCAGGGTCTTGGAGCCGGCCAGGTCGAGGTCGTCGAACTTGTCGGCGGCCGCGTTGAACCGCTTCGACAGCGCGCTGCTGTCGGAGTACGCCTTCTGCACGTCCTTGTCGGTGTCCGCGTTGCCGCCGTGCGCCACCGGGCCGGCCGCGATGTCGCGCTCGGTCTGCAGGGCGTCGGCCAGGTCGGTCGCGGTCCGGGCCAGCTCGGCCAGGTCGCTCATCTGGGAGAGCTCGCGGGAGTTCTCCATCGAGCTCTGCACGCGCAGGCCGCCGAAGACCAGCGCCACCATCACGGGCAGGAGGAGCAGGGCGATCAGGCGGGTCCGGATCCGCCAGTTGCGCATGGCGAAGCGGCTCAGGCCGGTGGCCCGGCGGCGGTTGAGCGTGCCGCGCAGTCTGGCGCGTCGGCTCTTCTGGCCGGCCGGCTTGTCGCCGTCCTGCTGGGGCGCGCCGTTCGCGCCCTGCGCACCGCTGTCGGCGGCGGGCTCGGCGGGGGAGCCGTACGGCCGCTCGCCTTGGCCCGTAGTCGCCGGTGCCGCCTGGTGGGGGCCGGCCGCGGGCTCGCGCGACTCCGGGTCACCCGCGGCGCCGCTGCCCCTCTTGAAACGTCCCTGCACTGGCGTCGCAACCTCTGGACCGGGCGCCCTTCCCCGCCGTGCGGAGATAGGGCGGTGTCGAGTTTTTCCGTGGCATTCCAGCACAGCGGGGGAAGTCCAACAAGGGCCGTTACGACACGGTGTCCTGGGCCACCCTCCGCGCGCGGGGACTCACGTTCCGTGGCGCCCGCGGCGCGGAATACGGTCCTTTTCGGACACTCGACGCGTGCAGGTCAACGAAGGGGAAGATCGGCTTGTACGCCGAATGTCCGGGATATCCGCAATGCGGGATTCCGGCATTGGCCGGAATCGTCACCTCCGCGCCCTTTGCCCCGCCAATTGTGAGCAAAGTCACAGCCCGATGTGTAGCTTTGGTCACGGTCGCTGTGGAATGGGCTCCCTAACCTGGCAGGGTTGCTCGGAGCCTGCCCGGTGGCGGGCCCGCGCAAAAGTCCGAATCGCGTTCGAGTGAAACAAGGGTGCAGACACCGATGTCCGACACGACCCCCAAGGCCCCCGGCTCCACGGCCAACCCGCGCCGCACCACGCTGGCCTCCGTCGCGGACTTCTCCCAGCTGCCCGGCTTCGCGGCCGGCCGCACCCGCCGCACCTACTCCACCGACCTCCCGGCCTCCACCGCCAACCCGCGCCGCACCATCCGCTAGCCCCGCCGGGCGCGCCCCGGGGCCCCGCCGCGCCGATAACCTGGTACCCACGAGCCGAGCCCGGTACTGCGGGCCCGGCAGCCGTCCGGGAGCGTCCGGGCGGCCGACGAACCGAGAGGTTGCAGCGCTGTGCGTATCGCCAGGTTCTCCGTCCGCGAAGGGAGCCCCGCGGCGGGCTCGGTCTCCTTCGGAGTCATCGAGGGGGATGCCGCGCAACCCGACTCGCTGGTGGTCCACGCGCTGGCCGGGCACCCCTTCGGCACCCCCCAGCCGACCGGTGAGACCCACCGCCTGCGGGACGTCCGGCTGCTCGCCCCGATGCTCCCCAGCAAGGTCGTCGCGGTCGGCCGCAACTACGCCGCGCACGCCGCCGAGCTGGGCAACGAGGTCCCGGCCGTGCCGCTGACCTTCTTCAAGCCCTCCACCGCCGTCATCGGCCCCACCGAGTCGATCGCCTACCCGCCGTTCTCCTCGGACGTGCAGTACGAGGCCGAGCTCGCCGTGGTGATCGGCCGGATGTGCCGCGAGGTGCCGCTGGAGCGCGTCCCCGAGGTGGTCTTCGGCTACACCTGCGCCAACGACGTCACCGCCCGCGACGTGCAGCAGCGCGAGGGCCAGTGGGCCCGTGCCAAGGGCTTCGACACCTCCTGCCCGCTCGGCCCGTGGATCGAGACCGACCTCGACCCCGCCGACCTGGCCGTCACCTGCACCGTCAACGGCGAGCTCCGGCAGGCCGGCCGCACCTCGCAGATGATCCGCTCGGTCGCCGAGCTGATCGCGCACGTCTCCGAGGCGATGACCCTGCTCCCGGGCGACGTCATCCTCACCGGCACCCCCGCGGGTGTCGGCCCCCTGAACATCGGCGACGAGGTCGCCGTCTCCGTCGAAGGCATCGGCACCCTCTCCAACAAGGTGATCAAGCGTGGCTGACAACGTGGCCGACCAGAAGGACCCCGCCGTCCGGGTCCGCTTCTGCCCCTCCCCGACCGGCAACCCGCACGTCGGCCTGGTCCGCACCGCCCTGTTCAACTGGGCCTACGCCCGGCACAACGGCGGCACCCTGGTGTTCCGGATCGAGGACACCGACGCGGCCCGCGACTCCGAGGAGTCGTACGAGCAGCTGCTCGGCGCCATGCGCTGGCTCGGCTTCGACTGGGACGAGGGCCCGGAGATCGGCGGCCCGCACGCCCCGTACCGCCAGTCGCAGCGGATGGACGTCTACGCGGACGTCGCCGAGCGGCTGCGCGCGGCCGGCCACGCCTACCCCTGCTACTGCACCACCGAGGAGCTGGACGCCCGCCGCGAGGCCGCCCGCGCGGCCGGCAAGCCCTCCGGCTACGACGGCCACTGCCGCGACCTGACCGCCGAGCAGCGGGCCGGGTACGAGGCCGAGGGCCGCCCGTCGATCCTCCGCTTCCGGATGCCCGACACCACGCTGGCCTTCGACGACCTGGTCCGCGGCCCGATCTCCTTCGACCCGAAGGACGTCCCCGACTACGGCATCGTCCGGGCCAACGGCGCCCCGCTGTACACCCTGGTCAACCCGGTCGACGACGCCCTGATGGAGATCACCCACGTCCTGCGCGGCGAGGACCTGCTCTCCTCGACGCCCCGTCAGATCGCGCTGTACGCCGCGCTGGCGGAGATCGGCGTCGGCAACGGCACCACCCCGCGGTTCGGCCACCTGCCGTACGTGATGGGCGAGGGCAACAAGAAGCTCTCCAAGCGCGACCCGCAGGCCTCGCTCAACCTCTACCGCGAGCGCGGCTTCCTCCCCGAGGGCCTGCTCAACTACCTCGCCCTGCTGGGCTGGTCGCTCGCCGAGGACCGCGACATCTTCGACGTCGACGAGATGGTCGCCGCCTTCGACATCGACGACGTCAACGGCAACCCGGCCCGCTTCGACCTGAAGAAGGCCGAGCACATCAACGCCGAGCACGTCCGCCGCCTCGCCCCCGAGGAGTTCGTCCGGCGCCTGGTGCCCTACCTGCAGGCCCCCGGCCTGCTCCCGGCCGAGCCCACCGCCGAGCAGCTCGACCTGCTGGCGAAGGTCGCGCCGCTCACCCAGGAGCGGATGGTCGTCCTCTCCGAGATCGTCACCATGGCCGGCTTCCTGTTCGTCGCCCCCGCGGACTTCGCGGTCGACCCCGAGGACGGCGCCAAGGTCCTCACCGCCGACGCCCGCCCGGTGCTGGAGGCCGCGGTCGAGGCGCTCACCGAGCTGCCCGACTTCAGCCCCGAGCCGATCCAGGCCGCACTGCGCGAGGCCCTGGTCGAGGGCCTGGGCATCAAGCCCAAGTTCGCCTTCACCCCGCTGCGGGTCGCGGTCACCGGCCGCCGGGTCTCCCCGCCGCTGTTCGAGTCGATGGAACTGCTCGGCCGCGAGGAGACGCTCCGCCGCCTGCTCTCCGCCCTGGAGCTGCTCCCGGCCTCCTGAGCCGCCTCCCGGCCCCCGCCGGGGCGGCCCACGGACACCTGCGGGCCAGGTCACTGACCTGGCCCGCAGGTGTCCGGCGCACGGCCTGCGGTTATCGATTTTGGAGCGGGGCGGGGCGTCGGGTAATGTTCTTTCTGCGCCGCCCGGGCAGGGAGGCGCAAGACACCGAGGAAGACCCCGCAGAGGGGTTGAACTCTGGTGGGGTATGGTGTAATTGGCAGCACGACTGATTCTGGTTCAGTTAGTCTAGGTTCGAGTCCTGGTACCCCAGCGCAGCACATCACTGCAGTAAGCCCCCGTTGTGTAGTGGCCTAGCACGCCGCCCTCTCAAGGCGGTAGCGCCGGTTCGAATCCGGTCGGGGGTACGCAATTCTTGACAATTGCACATGAATGAATGAGTCTCGCCCCCGTTGTGTAGTGGCCTAGCACGCCGCCCTCTCAAGGCGGTAGCGCCGGTTCGAATCCGGTCGGGGGTACTCGCTCATTCAGGCCCCCGTTGTGTAGTGGCCTAGCACGCCGCCCTCTCAAGGCGGTAGCGCCGGTTCGAATCCGGTCGGGGGTACTTATGGGGTATGGTGTAATTGGCAGCACGAGTGATTCTGGTTCATTTAGTCTAGGTTCGAGTCCTGGTACCCCAGCCAAGAAACGCTCCACAGAACGAGCTCCGGGAAACCGGGGCTCTTTTTGCATGCCCGGGCGGTGCCCGGGCGCGGGTACGGCGACGTCCCCCCGGCCGGCGGACGGGGGGACGCCGCGCGGTGCGCGTGCGGGGCGGCTCAGCTGCGGCGCAGGGCCTCGGTGAGGCGGTTGGCGGCCTCGATGATGGCCTGGGCGTGCATCCGGCCGGGGTGGCGGGTGAGGCGCTCGATCGGGCCGGAGACCGAGACCGAGGCGACCACCCGGTTGGACGGGCCGCGGACGGGCGCGGAGACCGAGGCGACGCCGGGCTCGCGCTCGCCGATGGACTGGGCCCAGCCGCGGCGGCGCACGCCGCTGAGCGCGGTGGCGGTGAACCGGGCGCCCTGGAGGCCGCGGTGCAGGCGCTCCGGCTCCTCCCAGGCGAGCAGCACCTGGGCAGCCGAACCGGCCTTCATCGGCAGCGTGGAGCCGACCGGCACGGTGTCGCGCAGACCGGAGAGGCGCTCGGCGGCGGCCACGCAGATCCGCATCTCGCCCTGCCGGCGGTAGAGCTGGGCGCTCTCGCCGGTGACGTCCCGCAGGTGGGTCAGCACCGGGCCGGCGGCGGCCAGCAGGCGGTCCTCGCCGGCCGCGGCGGAGAGCTCGGCGAGCCGGGGGCCGAGGATGAACCTGCCCTGCATGTCCCGGGTGACCAGGCGGTGGTGTTCGAGTGCGACGGCGAGTCGGTGGGCGGTGGGCCGCGCCAGACCGGTGGCGGCGACCAGCCCCGCCAACGTGGCGGGGCCCGACTCCAGTGCGCTGAGCACCAGAGCGGCCTTGTCGAGAACGCCGACGCCGCTAGTGTTGTCCATGTCTCGATACTGCAGTCTCAATCAGCGAGACGCAAGTTCAATCTTCCGAGAAAAGCGCCACTCTTGGAGTCAGCAGCCCGGGAGACACCCAGGACGGCGCCCCACCACGGTGTCCGCATCCTGGACGGTCCGGCGTGCAGGTCGCGACTCCAAGCGAGCCTCACAGGGCGGCACGGGACAAGACCTCGACGATCACGAGAAGGCCGGCAGAGCGGCCGGCTGGAGGGAATCCGATGGGACGGACACTCGCAGAGAAGGTCTGGGACGACCACGTCGTCCGGCGCGCCGAGGGCGAGCCCGACCTGCTCTACATCGACCTGCACCTGCTGCACGAGGTGACCAGCCCGCAGGCCTTCGACGGCCTCCGGCTGGCAGGCCGCCCGGTCCGCCGGACCGATCTGACGATCGCCACCGAGGACCACAACACCCCCACCCTCGACATCGACAAGCCGATCGCGGACCCGGTCTCCCGGGTCCAGCTGGAGACGCTGCGCAAGAACGCCGCCGAGTTCGGCGTGCGCATCCACTCGCTGGGCGACGTCGAGCAGGGCGTGGTGCACGTGGTCGGCCCGCAGCTGGGCCTGACCCAGCCGGGCATGACCGTGGTCTGCGGCGACTCGCACACCTCCACCCACGGCGCCTTCGGCGCGCTGGCCTTCGGCATCGGCACCAGCCAGGTCGAGCACGTGCTGGCCACCCAGACGCTGCCGCTGGCCCCGTTCAAGACCATGGCGATCACCGTCGAGGGCGAGCTGCCCGAGGGCGTCACCGCCAAGGACCTGATCCTGGCCGTGATCACCAAGATCGGCACCGGCGGCGGCCAGGGCTACGTCCTGGAGTACCGCGGCTCGGCGATCCGCGGCCTCTCGATGGAGGCCCGGATGACGATCTGCAACATGTCCATCGAGGCGGGCGCCCGGGCCGGCATGATCGCCCCCGACCGCACCACCTTCGACTACCTGCAGGGCCGCCCGCACGCCCCGCAGGGCGAGGACTGGGACGCCGCGGTCGCCTACTGGGAGACCCTGGCCACCGACGAGGGCGCGGTCTTCGACGCCGAGGTGCTGATCGACGCCGCCTCGCTCACCCCGTTCGTCACCTGGGGCACCAACCCCGGCCAGGGCGCGCCGCTCGGCGCGAACGTGCCGAGCCCGGAGGACTTCGAGGACCCGCAGGAGCGGATCGCCGCCGAGAACGCCCTGAAGTACATGGGCCTGGAGGCCGGCACCCCGCTGCGCGAGGTCAAGGTCGACGCCGTCTTCGTCGGCTCCTGCACCAACGGCCGGATCGAGGACCTGCGGGCCGCCGCGGCCATCGTCGAGGGCCGGACGATCGCCGAGGGCCTGCGGATGCTGGTCGTCCCCGGCTCGGTCCGGGTCGCCCTGCAGGCCGTCGAGGAGGGCCTGGACAAGGTCTTCACCGCCGCGGGCGCCGAGTGGCGGCACGCCGGCTGCTCGATGTGCCTGGGCATGAACCCGGACCAGCTGGCCCCGGGCGAGCGCTGCGCCTCCACCTCGAACCGCAACTTCGAGGGCCGCCAGGGCAAGGGCGGCCGCACCCACCTGGTCTCCCCCCAGGTGGCCGCCGCCACCGCGCTGCTGGGCCGTCTGGCCGCACCGTCCGACCTGACCGACAACGTGGCCGCGGAGGTCTGACGCCATGGAGAAGTTCACCACCCACACCGGCCGCGCCGTCCCGCTGCGCCGCTCGAACGTGGACACCGACCAGATCATCCCGGCGCACTGGCTGAAGAAGGTCACCCGCTCCGGCTTCGAGGACGGCCTGTTCGAGGCCTGGCGCAAGGACGAGTCCTTCGTCCTGAACCGGCCCGAGCGCCAGGGCGCGTCCGTCCTGGTGACCGGCCCCGAGTTCGGCACCGGCTCGTCCCGCGAGCACGCCGTCTGGGCCCTGCAGAACTACGGCTTCCAGGCCGTCATCTCCTCCCGCTTCGCCGACATCTTCCGCGGCAACTCGCTGAAGAACGGCCTGCTCACGGTGGTCCTGCCGGCGGAGACGGTGGAGAAGCTCTGGGAGTTGACCGAGGCCGACCCGACCGCCGAGATCACCGTCGACCTGGAGGCCCGCGAGGTCCGGGCCGAGGGCGTCACGGCCCCGTTCGAGCTGGACGACAACGTCCGCTGGCGGCTGCTGAACGGCCTGGACGACATCAGCATCACCCTGCAGAACGAGGCCGATGTCGCCGCGTTCGAGGCGAAGCGCCCGGCCTACAAGCCGCGCACCCAGCCGGTCGCCTGAGCCGCCGCTTTCTGACGGAACGACAACAAGACCCGCCCCCCTCCGGGGCGGGTCTTCGTTGTTCGCAGGGGAGTTCGTCAGCCCGGAATAGACCCTGGTGTAGCGCAACTCCGTACAGATGGCACAATCGTTGCATGCACCACAGTCCCGAACCCCCGTACCAGGACGGCGAACCCGCGTCCGCGGACGGTCGGGACGGTGCTGCCGACTCGGAAGTCACCCTGCTCTACGCACTGGTGGCCGAGCGGTTGAAGCAAGCCCACGCCCGCGTTCACGCGCTGAACGTGTCGACGGACGCAAAGACCGCTCTCACCCGACAACTGCTGATCGTCACCGAGACCGCGAAGCGCGATCTCCCGGGGGCGGCACGGCGGTTGAGTCGCTTTGTGCAGGACCTCGACGAGGGGCGGATGCCTCCCCGGTGAGCACCTCCATGCGCAAATCCATTGCGACACTAGGGTGATTCACGCGTTTGGTAATTGAAAGTCCGCAGATACATACCTAACGTGCGAAAAGAACGGATGGAATCATCCGGCGCCCGTTTCCGAAGGGGAAGACGTGAACAAGGCTCAGCTTGTCGAAGCGGTGGCCGAGCAGCTGGGCGGTCGCAAGGCTGCCGCAGAGGCCGTCGACGCAGTGCTCGACACCATGGTGCGTGCCGTCGTGGCGGGTGACCGCGTCTCGGTCACCGGTTTCGGCACCTTCGAGAAGGTGGAGCGCTCGGCGCGCTTCGCCCGGAACCCGCAGACCGGCGAGCGGGTCAAGGTCAAGAAGACCGCCGTGCCGCGGTTCCGTCCCGGCCAGGGCTTCAAGGACCTCGTCTCCGGCAGCAAGAAGCTGCCGAAGGACGGCCCGTCCGTCAAGAAGGCGCCCAAGGGCTCGCTCACCCCGGGCAAGTCCGGCGTGGCCGCCACCCCGGCCGCCAAGCGGGCCGCCACCAAGCGGGCCGCGGCCGCCGGCTCCGCCGCCGCGACCAAGAAGACCGCCGCCAAGAAGACCACCGCCACGGCGGCCAAGAAGGCGGCCCCCGCCAAGACCGCGGTCAAGAAGGCCACCACGGCCAAGACCACGGTGGCCAAGACCGCGGCGGCCAAGAAGGCGGCCCCGGCGAAGGCCGCGGCCAAGAAGACCACCACCGCGGCGGCCGCCAAGAAGACCGCCGCCACCGCCAAGAAGACCGCTCCGGCGAAGAAGACCGCCACGCGGAAGACCACCGCGCGCAAGTCCACCGCCAAGTAGTCGCCCCACCTCCGGCGCCGGCCCGACCGGCACCGGGGCACCGGCCGCGCCGGTCCGGTCCGGGTTCCGCCCGGGCCCGGACCGGCGCGGCCGTTCTCCGTCGCGCCGGCCCGTTCCGCAGCCGGCGTCAGCGGTGCCCGCGGGCCGTCCGACTGACGCCGCGTCGCGCCGACGCCCCCTCATCCGGACTCATCCGGACTCATCCGGACGGTCGGACGGGGAAAAGCGAATGACCGGCCGGCCCGCCCGTCCGGCTTACTCCGCGGTTTCCAGCGGAAGCTCGTAGCAGATGTCCCAGCGGGAATCCGGAATGACCAGATCGGCGGTCTCCACCGGCCGCCCGGAGTCGTCCAGGTACGTCCGCTCGATCAGCGTCACCGCGTCGCCCGCGGTGATTCCCAGCAGCGCCGCCTGCTCCGCGTTCGCCCGGGAGGGGCGCAGCCGCTCCGCCGCGCGGACCACCCGCACCCCGATCGCCGCCATCCGGGCCACCACGCCCCGGCCGTGCAGCGGGCCGTACTCGGGCAGCAGCACCGGGGATCCCCCGGTCAGCCCCATCGGCTCCCAGGAATCCGCGAGTTGGACGATCCGGTCGCCCAGCCGGAACTCGTAGCGGGTGTGCACCGTCAGCGCGCCCGGCTCGATCCGCAGCCGCCGGGCGACCTCCTCGCTGGCGGCCGTGCGGGCCGACGAGTCCGACTCCCACTCGCCGTCCGGCGTCAGCGCGGCCGGGAACAGCCCCGCCGTCCGCGAGCGCACCATGGTCAGCCGCTCGACCGGCTCCCGGACGTAGGTGCCCGAGCCCGTCCGGCCCTCCAACAGGCCCTCCGCGATGAGCACTTCCTGCGCCCGCTGGAGCACGTTCGGCCCGACCCCGTAGCTCCCGGCCAGCCGCGCCCGGGACGGCAGCCGCTCGCCGACCGCCCACTCCCCGGCCGTCACCCGGCGGCGCAGGTGGTCCGCGATGCGGAGGTACGGCGGGTCCTGTGAGGGCATCTGGCGTCTCCCGGCGGAGGGCGGCACCTGCCGGGGCGGCGGCAGGAGGGCGGTACGGGGTGGGGTGCGGGCGGAGTACGGGTGATTCAGCTTGACAATCTAATGCATCAGGTGGAATCTAATGACTTAGATTCACTATGAGTGATCGGACGACTTCGGGGAGAGGCGCGGCGTGCGAAGCACGAGGGTGTTCGACCTGGCATCCAGGCTCGCCGCAGCCACCGGATCCGAAGCCAGGATCATCCGGCTGCCCGACGGCGGCCACCGGGTCGAGGCCGACTACCTCACCGCCCCGGACCCGCGCGACCACCTCGAGGTCCTCGGCGTCCTCACCCAGGCGGACCGGTACGGGCACCGCTACCGCAACCGCATCCACACCGTCTGGGCCGAGTTCGGCCCGCCCCAGGAGCCGCCGTGAAGGACACGCCGCCCGGCTACACCGTCGGCATCGCGGAGATCACCGAGCCGACCTCGTTCCTCACCCTCGCGCCCGCGCTCTCCTCGCTCTGGCAGACCCTGCGCACCCTGCCGCTCGGCTGGACGCAGTTCGAGGCGTACCGCTACTTCTTCGGGCCGGGCGCGACCGGGCGCACCGAGGAGTTCCTCGCCCGGGACGGCCGGCTGCGGCTCAGCTTCGCACTGCTCGGCCGCACCCGGCTGATCAGCGTGCTCCCGACGGTCGACGGGCCGATCCAACTCGTCCCCGCCCCGCTCAGGCTGGTCGACTCCCCGGAGGTCACCCTGCTGCGCCTGAACGGCACGGGCGGCCGACCGGACCTCGACGGGCCGCCGCACCGGCGGAGCGCCTAGGCAGCGGGCAGCGGGCAGCGGGCGCTACGGCCGCGCGGCGTCGGCTTCCGGGTCGGGGAAGGTCTGCAGGGTGAGGAAGACCACCCGGCGGTCGGCGCCCTCGCCGGTGGTGCGGATCCGGACGCGCTGGCCGGCGCGGAGCAAGCGGAGGCCGCCGGCGTCGAAGGCGGGGCCGTCGAAGGGGACCGGGGTGCCGTCGTCGAGCAGGACCGAGCCGGAGCGGGTCGTGGGCTCGAAGGTGAACGCGGTGGCCTGCATGGGAGCCAGCATAGGGCTTCGGAGCAGGGCCGCGGTGGCCGGTCCGAGGCCGAGCAGGCGGGCGGCGGCCAGGTCGGCCGGGGTGTCGACGTCGCGCCGGACGGAGGGGACGCGCGGGAGGCGGAGCTCGGTGGCGCCGCCGGCCAGGTGCGCGGCGCGGGAGCCGGGGCCGAACGCCGGGCGGAGCGGGCCGCCGTCGGCGCCGGCCAGCAGCACGGTGCCGGTGCCGGGGGCGTCCGGCAGGAAGGCCCGGCCGTGCGGCGGCACCGCGGCGAGGACCCGGGCGAGCTCGGCGGGCCGGAGCGCGGGCAGGTCCGCGGAGAGGGTGGCGACGGGCGAGCGGGGGTGGCGCCGGAGGGCGCTCGCGGCGCCGTGCGCGAGCGCCGGGTTGAGGCCGCCGGGTTCGTCGGCCAGCACGTCGGCGCCCAGCGCGCGGAGCGCCGCGGCGGCGCGCGCGTCCCGGGTGACCACCAGGACGCGGCCGACGGCCGGGCAGGCGAGCGCGGCGGCGACGGTGTCGCGGGCGAAGGCGAGGGCGAGCCGGGGCCGCAGCGCGCCGAGCGCGGCCAGCCGGCTCTTCGCCTCGGCGAGCGGTTTCACCGGGACGACCACCGACCAGCCGGTCCGCGGCGGGTCCGCCGGGTCGCGGGGCCGCCCCGGGGCGGTGGGCCCGACGGCGGCGGGGCGTACGGTGTCCTCTGTCATCGGCGCCATTGTGGCGTCGGCCGGGGAGCCCTGGCCAGTGCGTCCCGGGGGGTGTCCCGGGCAGCGGGCCGGGCCGGTCGGCTGGTGGCGGTGGTGGCTGCTCGACACAGGCTCGGCTCCCGGGCGAGACTGGTCGGCGCCCCGGAGCCGCTGGTCGGCCCCGGCGAGGAGAGAGACCGCGGCGCAGTACGGGGCGCCGCACGGACGAGGAGGAGCTGGGGTGGCCCGCCGCACTAACGCCAGGTTCGGTAACGCCGACTACGGGATCTGGTACCGCTTCGCGGCGGTGCTCGTGAAGCCGGTGACCAATGCCCTGGCAAAGGCGGACTGGCGCGGCTGGGAGCACCTGCCCGAGAAGTCCGGCTTCATCGCCGCGGTGAACCACAACTCGGTGATCGACCCGGTGTTCTACGCGCACTGGCAGTACAACTCGGGCCGCCCGCCGCGGATCCTCGCGAAGTCCTCGCTGTTCTCGGTGCCGTTCATCGGCTTCATGCTGCGCAAGACCGGCCAGATCCCGGTGTTCCGGGAGTCCACCGACGCGGCCGAGGCGTTCCGGGCCGCGATCGACGCGGTGAACGGCGGCCAGTGCGTGCAGTTCTACCCGGAGGGCACGCTGACCCGCGACCCGGAGCTGTGGCCGATGACCGGCAAGAGCGGCGCGGCCCGGGTCGCGCTGATGACGGGCGCGCCGGTGGTCCCGGTGGCGCACTGGGGCGCGCACGAGATCATCCCGCCGTACGGCAAGGGCAAGGGCAAGTACCGCCTGTTCCCGCGGCACCGGGTGGTCGTCGCGGCGGGCCCGCCGGTCGACCTGAGCAGGTACCAGGGGCAGGAGATCACCGCCCAGGTGCTCCGGGAGGCCACCGACGACATCATGGCGGCGATCACCGCCGTGCTGGAGGACATCCGCGGCGAGCAGGCCCCGAAGGAGCGGTACGACATGCGCAAGGCCGCCAAGGACCGGGCCGCGGCCGCCCAGGCCAAGCGCGAGCGCGCCGCCGAGGAGGGCGGCCGGTGACCCGCTGCGCGGTGATGGGGACGGGCTCCTGGGGCACCGTCTTCGCGATGATCCTGGCCGACGCGGGCTGCGAGGTGACGCTCTGGGGGCGCCGCCAGGAGCTGGCCGACGCGATCAACCGGGACCACGTCAACCGGGACTACCTGCCCGGGCTGGTGCTGCCCGCGGGCATCCGGGCCACCGCGGACGCCGCCGAGGCGCTGGCCGGCGCGGACTTCGCGGTGCTCTCGGTGCCGTCCCAGACGCTGCGCGACAACCTCGCGCTCTGGGCGCCGCTGATCGAGCCGCAGACCGCGCTGGTCAGCCTGATGAAGGGCGTCGAGCTGGGCACCGTGAAGCGGATGAGCGAGGTGATCGCCGAGGTCGCCGGGGTCGGCCCGGAGCGGGTCGTGGTGGTGTCCGGCCCGAACCTGGCCGGCGAGATCGCCAACCGGCAGCCCGCCGCGACGGTGGTGGCGTGCGCCGACGAGGCGGTCGCCAAGCGCTTCCAGAAGGCCTGCCACACCCCGTACTTCCGCCCGTACACCAACACCGACGTGGTCGGCTGCGAACTGGGCGGCGCGGTGAAGAACGTGATCGGCCTGGCGGTCGGCATGGCCAACGGCATGGGCCTGGGCGACAACACCAAGGCGACGCTGATCACCCGCGGGCTGGCCGAGACCACCCGGCTGGGCCTGGTGCTGGGCGCCGACCCGCACACCTTCGCCGGGCTGGCCGGCATGGGCGACCTGGTGGCGACCTGCTCCTCGCCGCTGTCCCGGAACAACACCTTCGGCACCAACCTGGGCCGCGGCATGACGCTGGCCGAGACGATCGCCGCCACCAGCCAGACCGCCGAGGGCGTGAAGTCCTGCGAGTCGGTGCTCGACCTGGCCCGGCGCAACGGGGTCGACATGCCCATCGTGGAGGCCGTCGTCGACGTGGTGCACAAGGGCCGGCCGACCCAGGAGGTACTCGAAGGGCTGATGGCCCGTTCGGCCAAGCCTGAGCGCCGCTGACCGGAATCGGACGGTAGTCTCAACGCCGATATGAGCATCGAACAGACCTCCCCGAACCAGGCGGCCAAGCCGCGCGTCGCGATCGTCTTCGGCGGTCGCAGCTCCGAGCACGGCGTGTCCGTGGTCACCGCCGCCAGCGTGCTGCGTTCGATCGACCGCGCCAAGTACGAGGTGCTGCCGATCGGCATCACCCACGAGGGCCGGTGGGCCCTGGTCGGCGACGAGCCGTCCCGGATGGCCATCACCGACGGCCGGATGCCGGACGTCGACCAGGTCGCCGAGTCCACCGAGGGCCAGGTCACGCTGCCCGCCGCCCCCGGCAACCGCGAGGTGGTGTGGAGCGAGCCCGGCGCCGCGCCGAAGGTCCTCGGCGAGGTCGACGTGGTGCTCCCGCTGCTGCACGGCCCGTGGGGCGAGGACGGCACCCTGCAGGGCCTGCTGGAGCTCTCCGGCGTCCCGTACGTGGGCTCCGGCGTGCTGGCCTCCGCGGTCGGCATGGACAAGGAGTTCACCAAGCGGATCATCGAGTCGCTCGGCCTGTACGCGGGCGAGTACACGGTGCTCAAGCCGCGCGAGTGGGAGTCCGAGGCGGGCCGCGCCGCCGCCCGCGAGCGGATCGCCGCGCTCGGCCTGCCGCTGTTCGTCAAGCCCTGCCGGGCCGGCTCCTCGATCGGCATCACCAAGGTCAAGGACCTCGCCGACCTGGACGCCGCGGTCGAGGAGGCCCGCCGCCACGACCCCAAGGTGATCGTGGAGAAGGGCGTCGAGGGCCGCGAGATCGAGTGCGGCGTGCTGGAGTTCGAGGACGGCCCGCGCGCCTCGGTGCCCGCCGAGGTGCTGGTCGACGGCGACTTCGAGTTCTACGACTTCGAGGCCAAGTACATCGACTCCTCCGAGGTCCGGATCCCCGCCGAGCTCACCGCCGCCGAGCAGGCCGAGATCCGCCGGCAGGCCGTCGAGGTCTTCGACGGCCTCGGCTGCGAGGGCCTGGCCCGGGTCGACTTCTTCCTGCTGGCCGACGGCCGCTGGATGGTCAACGAGGTCAACACGATGCCCGGCTTCACCCCGATCTCGGCCTACCCCAAGATGTGGGAGGCCACCGGCGTGCCCTACGCCGAGCTGATCGACCGCCTGCTGGCGGCCGCGCTGCGCCGCTCCACCGGCCTGCGCTGAGGCCCCGCCGGGGCGCTAGTCGTCCTGGCACTTCGAGTCGTCCGTCCCGTCGATCACCGGGACGGACGACCGGATCGCCGCCGCGAACGAGGACAGCGGGTCCGCGTAGTTGCCGTAGGCGCCGGCCGGGACCTCCACCTCCACGTACGCCTTGCGCAGCCCGGTGGCGAAGCGGTAGCCGCCGCTGCCGTCCTCGTCCATGCCCCAGCTGACGCCGTCCACGCAGGGGCCCTTGCGGTCGAACGCGTCCAGGTAGGCCGGGCGGTCGCCGCCGCAGGTCAGCACGGTGCGCGGGGCGGACGCCCAGGCGGCGGTGTACGGGGAGGCCGGGGACGGGTCCCGGCGGGCGTGCCCCAGCAGCTCGGCGGGCAGCGCGGCGTCCAGCGCCCGGCAGTAGCCGGCCGCCTCGGCGCCCGGCACCGGCGGGGCGACGTCCGGCTCGCCGCTCCAGGACGCGACCAGGCCGGCCGTGCAGGCCAGCAGCACGGCGGGCGGGGCCAGCCAGCGCACCGGGGCGGGCAGGCGGTTCAGCAGGTCGCGGTAGGACACCGCACGATGGTAGTCCGCCCTACAGCCGCACCACCGGACAGGTCAGGGTGCGGGTGATCCCCTCGACCTGCTGCACGTTGGCCACCACCAGGCGGCCCAGTTCGTCGATCGACTCCGCCTCGGCGCGGACGATCACGTCGTACGGGCCCGTCACGTCCTCGGCGGTGACCACTCCGGCGATCTTGGCGATGGACTCGGCTACCGCGGTGGCCTTGCCCACCTCGGTCTGGATCAGGATGTACGCCTGCACCACGGGGGACCTCCAGGCGGCTGGGTGGGGTGGACGTGCTGACCGGCAGTCTGATCACCACGCTACCGCGCCCGGGTGCCGACCGGGGAGACCCCGGACGGCCCCGGAAGGCGTACGCTGCGCGCGGGGGCGCACACCAAACGGACACGGGGAACGCGGGAGGACGGGCTGATGCAGGGGACCGTGGGCGAGCTCGGCGAGTTCGGGCTCATCCGGGAGCTGACCGCGCGGCTGCCGATGACCCCGGCGGTGGAGCTCGGACCCGGCGACGACGCGGCCGTGGTCAAGACGCCCGACGGGCGGGTGGTCGCCACCACCGACGTGCTGATCGAGGGCCGGCACTTCCGCCGCGACTGGTCCACCGCCTACGACGTCGGCCGCAAGTGCGCCGCGCAGAACCTCGCCGACATCGCCGCGATGGGCGCCGTCCCGACCGCGCTGCTGCTCGGCCTGGTCACCCCCGCCGACCTGCCCACCACCTGGGCCACCGAGCTGATGGACGGGCTGCGCGACGAGTGCCAGGTGGCCGGCGCGACCGTGGTCGGCGGCGACGTGGTGCGCGGCGACACCATCACGCTCGCCATCACGGCGCTCGGCGACCTGCAGGGCCGGCGCCCGGTGACGCGCTCCGGCGCGCAGGTCGGGGACGTGGTCGCGGTCACCGGCTGGCTCGGCTGGTCCGCCGCCGGGCTGACCGTCCTGCAGCGCGGCTTCCGCTCCCCGCGGGCCTTCGTCGAGGCGCACCGCCGCCCCGAGCCGCCGTACCACGCCGGCCCGGCCGCCAGCGAGCTCGGCGCCACCGCCATGGTCGACGTCTCCGACGGCCTGGTCGCCGACCTCGGCCACGTCGCCCGGGCCAGCGACGTCGACATCGACCTGCGCGCCGCCGACTTCGACGTCCCCGCGCAGATGGCCGACATCGGGCAGGCGGTCGGCGTCGACCCGCTGGTCTGGGTGCTCTCCGGCGGCGAGGACCACGCGATCGTCGCGACCTTCCCCAAGTCGGCCCCGCTGCCCGCCCGTTGGCGGGTCATCGGCGAGGTCGTCCGGACCGCCCGCCCCGGCCGCGGCGGCACCGTCACGGTCGACGGCGCCCCCTGGGACCGCACCGCCGGCTGGGACCACTTCGCCGACGAGTAGTCGCCCTCCCGGGTGAGGCGCCGCCGACCGCGTAGTGTTGCGCCTGTCGGGCGGACCGGCAGCGTCGACGGTCCGGTCCACCTACGTACGCGGGGGCGCGCCCCCCGGGAGCAGGGAGCCCAGCCACCATGCGAATCGGCGTCCTCACCAGCGGCGGCGACTGCCCCGGCCTCAACGCGGTGATCCGCTCGGTCGTGCACCGCGGCACCGACGTGCACGGCGACGAGATCCTCGGCATCGAGGACGGCTTCCTCGGCCTGATCGAGGGCCGCGCCCGCCCGCTCTCGCACGACGACGTCACCGGCCTGCTCACCCTCGGCGGCACCATCCTCGGCTCCGCCCGGGTGCAGCGCGACAAGATCCGCTGGGCGGTCGAGAACTCCCGGCAGCTCGCCGCGAACCTCGGCATCGACGCGCTGATCGCGATCGGCGGCGAGGGCACCCTGACCGCCGCCAAGCTGTTCAGCGACGCCGGACTGCCCGTCGTCGGCGTCCCCAAGACCATCGACAACGACATCGACGCCACCGACGTCACCTTCGGCTTCGACACCGCCGTGCACGTCGCCACCGAGGCCATCGACCGGCTGAAGACCACCGCCGAGTCGCACCAGCGGGTCATGGTGGTCGAGCTGATGGGCCGGCACACCGGCTGGATCACCCTCACCGCGGGCATGGCCGGCGGCGCCCACGGCATCCTGATCCCGGAGAAGCCCTTCGACATCGAGGCCGTCGCCCGGATGATCGAGGAGCGCTTCCAGCGCGGCAAGAAGTTCGCCATCATCGCGGTCGCCGAGGGCGCCCAGCCGCTGCCCGGCACGCTGCGCTTCGAGCACGGCCAGGTCGACCAGTTCGGTCACCAGACCTTCGGCGGGATCGGCACCCGGCTCGCCATCGAGCTGGAGAACCTGCTCGGCAAGGAGGCCCGGCCGGTCATCCTCGGCCACACCCAGCGCGGCGGCACCCCCACCGCGCTCGACCGGGTGCTCGCCACCCGCTTCGGCTGGCACGCCGTCGAGGCCGTCCACAAGGGCGCGTTCGGGCACTTCACCGCGCTGCGCGGCACCGAGATCCACCTCACCCCGATCGCCGACGCCGTGGTCCAGCTCAAGACCGTCCCGGAGGACCGCTGGAGCGAGTCCGAGGCCGTGCTCTGACCCGGCCGGGCGGGTCGGTAGGTTGGGGCGCATGAGCACCGAAACCGCCGCCCCGCCCCGAGTCCTCACCGTCGCCGGCTCCGACAGCGGCGGCGGTGCGGGCATCCAGGCCGACCTCAAGGCGATGCTGGCCCTCGGCGTGCACGGCATGAGCGTCATCACCGCCGTCACCGCGCAGAACTCGCTCGGCGTCCAGGGCTACTGGGAACTGCCCGCCGAGGCCGTCCGCGCCCAGTACCGCAGCGTCGTCGACGACATCGGCGTGCAGGCCGTCAAGACCGGCATGCTCGCCTCGATCGAACTCGTCGAGACCGTCGCCGACCTGCTCGCCGACGCCCCCGCCCCGGTCGTCGTCGACCCGGTCGGCGTCTCCAAGCACGGCGACGCGCTGCTCGCCGCGAACGCCGTCGCCACCCTCCGCGGCCGGCTGCTGCCGGTCGCCACCCTGGCCACCCCCAACCTGCACGAGGTCACCCAGCTCACCGGGATCACCGTCACCGGCGAGCGCGACATGCTCGACGCCGCCAAGGCGCTGCGCGACCTCGGCCCCGACTGGGCCCTGATCAAGGGCGGCCACCTCGACGGCGAGGCCGCCGACCTGCTGCTCGGCCCCGACGGGCAGACCCACTGGTACCGGGCGCCCCGCCACGACAACCGGCACACCCACGGCACCGGCTGCACCCTCGCCAGCGCCGTCGCCGCCCAGCTCGCCAAGGGCGACCCGGTGCCGCAGGCCGTCGCCCGCGCCAAGGCGTACGTCACCGGCGCCATCGCGCACGGCTTCGCGCTCGGCGCCGGCATCGGCCCGGTGGACCACTTCTGGCAGGCCAGGGACTGACGGCGGACAGCCGGAAGGGGCGTCCCAGGAGAACCTGGAACGCCCCTTCCGGTACGGCACCGGCAAAGCCGTGAGCCGACCGCGGTCCCCCCGGAAGGGGCGTGGTCGGCTCACGGGAAAACCGGTGACCGGCGTACCGGCCTGCGCGTCAGCGCGAGACCTTACCGGCCTTGATGCACGAGGTGCAGACGTTGAGCCGCTTCGGCGTCCGCCCGATCACAGCGCGCACCGTCTGAATGTTGGGGTTCCAACGACGGGGGGTGCGGCGGTGCGAGTGGGAGATGCTGTTGCCGAAGCCCGGGCCCTTGCCGCAGACGTCACAGTTGGCAGCCACAGGAGTCACTCCAAGACTTCAGATCAGGTACTTGTCACTAGCCCGGGGTGCTCCAGGCAACCGGGAGAGCATACAACGGTGACTCCCGCTCAACGAAACTACCACGATCGCGCGGGTGATCGTTCCCCCGAGCCGGGCCCGAGCAGGGGGCCGACCAGGGGCCGGACCAGGGCCCGAGCGGAGGCCGGGCCGGGCCCGAGCCTGCGGCGGGCACCCCCGCGGGGGCCGATAACCTGCCAGCATCGCCCCTCGCCACCGCGTCCCGTCGTGTTCCCGTGGCGTTCATCCGGAGGAGACCTGGTGCTGGACACCCTCGACGCCCCGGCCGTCCGCACCTGGTGCCGGCTCGCGCTGGCCGCCCTCGGCCAGGCCCGCGAGGAGATCGACGCGCTGAACGTGTACCCGGTTCCGGACGGGGACACCGGGACGAACCTCTACCTGACCGTCGAGTCCGCCGCCGAGGCGCTGGACGCGGTGTTCGCCGCCGCCGAGGCGCCCGAACTGGCCGCCGCCACCACCGCCGCCGCCCGCGGGGCGCTGATCGGGGCGCGCGGCAACTCCGGCGTGATCCTCGCCCAGTGGCTGCGCGGCCTGGCCGAGGTGCTGGCGGCCGGCGGCGAACTGGCCGCCGCGCTCGACCACGGCGCCCGCTCGGCCTACCTCGCGGTCGCCGAACCGGTGGAGGGCACCCTGCTGACGGTCGCCGCCGCCGCCGCGGCCGCCGCCACCGGCGCCGACGGGCTGACCGGACAGGCCCAGGAGGCGTACCGGGCGGCCCGGCAGGCCCTGCTGCGCACCCCCGACCAGCTCTCCGTGCTGGCCGAGGCCGGGGTGGTGGACGCGGGCGGCCGCGGCCTGGTCGCGGTGCTGGGCGCGCTGGTCGACGCCGTCTCCGGACAGCAGCCGATGGGCCCGGTCGCGCTGCGCCGCGAGGTCGACCCGCCGGTGCCGGACGGCTGCGAGCGCCAGGAGCGCCCGCCCGGCCCCGGCCACCCCGCGTTCGAGGTGATCTACCTGCTGGAGGCCGAGGACGGGCAGCTGCCCCGGCTGCGCGAACGGCTCGGCCGGCTCGGCGACTCGCTGGTGATCGGCGGCGGCGACGGCCTGTGGAACGTCCACGTGCACGTGGACGACGCGGGCGCGGCCGTCGAGGCCGGCGTCGAGGCCGGCCGGCCCTACCGGATCCGGGTCACCCACTTCGCCGAGGCCGCCGCCCGCTCCGGGGAGCGCGAGGAGACCGTCTCGCACGGGCGGGCGGTGCTCAGCGTGGTCACCGGCAGCGGCCTGGCCCAGCTGTGCGGGCAGGCCGGGTCGGTGGTGCTGGAGGCCGACCCGGACCGGCCGCCGGTGAGCGCCGAACTGGTCGCCGCCGTGCACCGCTGCGGCGCCCGCGAGGTGGTGCTGCTGCTCAACGACCCCGAACTGCGCCCCGCCGCCGGCGCCGCCGCCGACCAGCTGCGCGAGGAGGGCGTCCGGATCGCCGTGCTGCCCACCCGCTCCCCGGTGCAGGGCCTGGCCGCGCTCGCCGTGCACGACGCCGGCCGGCGCTTCGACGAGGACGTGGTCGCGATGACCTCCGCGGCCGGCGCCACCCGGTACGCCGAACTGGCCGTCGCCGAGGGCGAGTCCTGGACGATGGCGGGCGTCTGCCAGGCCGGCGACGTGCTCGGCCTGATCGACGGCGACGTCGCGGTGATCGGCACCGACCTCACCGAGACCGCGCTGACCGTGCTCGACCGGATGATCGCGGCGAGCGGCGAACTGGTCACCCTGGTGCTCGGCGAGGAGGCCCCCGCCGGGCTCGCCGACCGGCTGATCGCGCACGCCCGGCGCACCCGTCCCGAGGTCGACACCGTCGCCTACCGGGGCGGCCAGGAGGCCGCCCCGCTGCTCATCGGGGTGGAGTGAGCCGGAGCGTCGGTCCGGTGGTGTGAAATGGGGGCGATGGGCGCTCTCGATGAACCTCTGAAGGACCTGGTCGGCGACCGCACCGCGAAGGTGCTGGCCGACAGCCTCCACCTGCGCACGGTCGGCGACCTGCTGCACCACTACCCGCGCCGGTACGTCGAGCGCGGCCAGCTCACCAGCCTGGACGAGCTGGAGGTGGACGAGCACGTCACCGTGCTGGCCCGGATCGAGAAGGTCACCCTGATCCCGTTCCGCGGCCGCAAGGGCGACCGGCTGGAGGTGGTGGTCACCGACGGCCGCTCGAAGCTCTCGCTGGTGTTCTTCAACCAGGGCTGGCGGCAGAAGGACCTCCGCCCCGGCCAGCAGGGGCTGTTCGCCGGCAAGGTCGGCCTGTTCAACCGCACCCGCCAACTCGCCTCGCCCGACTACCAGTTGATCGACGACGAGGAGGGCTCCTCGGCGGCGAAGCAGTTCGCCGGCCGGCTCATCCCGGTCTACCCGGCGAGCGCCCAGATGCCCAGCTGGAAGCTCTCGCTCTGCGTCGAGATGGCCCTCACCAAGCACCTCGCCGACGTCGGCGAACCGCTGCCCGCCGAACTGCGCGCCGAGCACGGCCTGATCCCGCTGCCCGAGGCGCTGGAGCTGATCCACCGCCCGCACGGCCAGGCCGACAAGGAGCGCGCCCAGAACCGGCTGCGCTGGGACGAGGCCTTCGTGCTCCAGGTCGCCCTCGCCCAGCGCCGGGCCGCCGACTCCGCGCTGCCCGCCGTCCCGCGCCGCCCCGTCCCCGGCGGGGTGCTGGACGCCTTCGACGCCCGGCTGCCGTTCACGCTCACCGACGGCCAGCGCGCGGTCTGCGCCGAGATCTTCGCCGACCTGGCCACCGAGCACCCGATGCACCGGCTGCTGCAGGGCGAGGTCGGCTCCGGCAAGACGCTGGTCGCGCTGCGCGCGATGCTCGCCGTGGTCGACACCGGCGGGCAGGCCGTGCTGCTCGCCCCCACCGAGGTGCTCGCCCAGCAGCACCACCGCTCGATCACCGAGATGATGGGCGACCTCGCCGAGGCCGGGATGATCGGCGGCTCCGAGATCGGCACCCGGGTCGCCCTGCTGACCGGCTCGATGGGCGCCGCCGCCCGGCGCGGCGCGCTGCTCGACATGGCCTCCGGCAAGGCCGGCATCGTGATCGGCACGCACGCCCTGATCGAGGACAAGGTGCGGTTCGCCGACCTCGGCCTGGTCGTCGTCGACGAGCAGCACCGCTTCGGCGTCGAGCAGCGCGACGCGCTGCGGGCCAAGGGCGAGCAGCCCCCGCACCTGCTGGTGATGACCGCCACGCCGATCCCGCGGACCGTCGCGATGACCGTCTTCGGCGACCTGGAGACCTCCGTCCTGGACCAGCTGCCGTCCGGCCGCTCGCCGATCTCCACCCACGTGGTGCCCGCCCTGGAGAAGCCGAACTTCCTGGTCCGGGCCTGGGAGCGGGTCCGCGAGGAGGTCGGCAAGGGCCACCAGGCGTACGTGGTCTGCCCGCGGATCGGGGACGAGGACGAGCAGCCCGCGAAGGCGGGCCGGAAGAAGCGCGGGGACGAGCCCGAGGAGGTCGGCGGGGGAGCGGACGGCGAGGAGCGCCGGCCGCCGCTGGCCGTGGTGGAGACCGCCGAGAAGCTCGCCAAGGGTCCGCTGGCCGGGCTGCGGGTGGAGATCCTGCACGGCCGGCTGGCGCCCGACGCCAAGGACGACGTGATGCGCCGGTTCGCGGCCGGGGAGGTGGACGTGCTGGTCGCCACCACCGTGATCGAGGTCGGCGTCAACGTCCCGAACTCCACCGCCATGGTGATCATGGACGCGGACCGGTTCGGCGTCTCCCAGCTGCACCAGCTCCGCGGCCGGGTCGGCCGCGGCTCCGCCGCCGGGCTCTGCCTGCTGGTCAGCGACATGCCCGCGGCCAGCGCCGCCCGGGCCCGGCTGGACGCGGTGGCCGGCACGCTGGACGGCTTCGCGCTCTCCCGGATCGACCTCGAACAGCGCCGCGAGGGCGACGTGCTCGGCCAGGCCCAGTCCGGCGTGAAGTCCTCGCTGAAGGTGCTCTCGGTGCTGGAGGACGAGGACGTCATCGCCGCCGCCCGGGCCGAGGCCACCCGGCTGGTCGCCGCCGACCCCGGACTGGCCGCCCACCCGGAGCTGCGCACCGTGCTGGCGAGCCTGCTCGACGAGGAGCGCGCGGAGTACCTGGAGAAGGGCTGAGGCGGGTCGTTCGGGCACCCCGGTTGTCAGTGCTCCGCGAGAGGATGTACTTGTTCGGGGAGCACTCCAAGTCGCTTCCCCGGCGCGAGAATTGGGGGTCATTGCCATGGCATTCCGTCACCTCAACGAGCTCCCGCTCGGCGACAAGGTCTTCCGGATCGAGGTCGCCAGCGAGGACGACCGCGAAGTCACCCTCACCCTGACCGGCTGGCGCGAGGGCAACTCCGCCAACCCGGTCGCCTCCGGCAAGCTGCGCCTCCCGGTGGAGGACGTCGCTTCCCTGCGCATCGCGCTGAACCGGGCCCTGCGCGCGCTGGCGATCGTCGCCGACGTCTCCGAGCCGATCCCGGACCGGGACGTCCTGCGCGAGCTCTACCCCGGGCACGGCGCCCCCTGGGTGCCGCAGCACGAGGAGGAGCTGGTCCGGCGCTTCCACGAGGGCGAGACCATCGCCCGGATCGCCGCCCGCTACGGGCGCACGCCCGACTCCGTCCGGACCAAGCTGCGCGAGCTCGGGCACGACCCGCGCCGCCCCGAGTACTGCCCGCCCGACGGCTGCCTGTCCTGGTCGCGGTACGCGTCGCCGACGCTGCTGGGCGCCGCCTCGAACGAGTGAGCCCGGCGGCGCGGTGAGCGGGCGGTAGCGGGGGGAGCGGGCGGGGGAGCGCGGGCCGCGCGCCCGGCCCGGGGCCGATCCGTCGGCTAGGGTCGGGCGCGCAGCCCGTTCCGCCCGCTCCCCCCGCAAAGGACCCCACGCCATGCCTCGCGTGATCGCCGGCCGTGCCGGAGGCCGCCCGCTCGCCGCGCCGCCGGGACGGAACACCCGTCCGACCTCCGACAAGGCGCGGGAGGCGATGTTCTCCACCGTCGAGGCGCTGTCCGGCCCGATCGCCGGCGCCCGGATGCTCGACCTGTTCGCGGGCAGCGGCGCGGTCGGCCTGGAGGCGCTCTCCCGCGGGGCCGCGCACGCGCTGCTGGTGGAGTCCGACCCGGGCGCGGTGCGGACCGTCCGGGAGAACGTCCGGACGCTCGGCCTGCCGGGCGCCGAGGTGCGCGCGGAGAAGGCCGAGAAGGTGATCGCCAGCGCGCCCCCGGCCACCCCGTACGACCTGGTGTTCCTGGATCCGCCGTACGCGGTGGAGGACGCCGTGCTGCGGGAGATGCTGGTCACACTCCGCTCGGGGGGCTGGCTGTCCGAGCACGTTCTCGTCACCGTGGAACGCAGCACCCGGGGCGGCGAGTTCGGCTGGCCGGACGGTTTCGAGCCGCTGCGCTCGCGCAAGTACGGCGAGGGCACGCTCTGGTACGGTCGCGCCGCCGTCGGGGCTGATCAAGACTCGTAGCAGAACATCCCGCCCCACAAGGGAGCACACCCATGCGCCGCGCCGTCTGTCCGGGGTCCTTCGACCCCATCACCAACGGACACCTCGACATCATCGAGCGGGCCTCGAAGCTGTACGACGTGGTGCACGTGGCGGTGCTGATCAACCGCAACAAGCAGGGCATGTTCTCGATCGACGAGCGGATCGCGCTGATCGCCGAGACCACCGCGCACCTGGGCAACATCGAGGTCGAGTCGCACAGCGGCCTGCTGGTGGACTTCTGCCGCGAGCGCGGCATCCCGGCGATCATCAAGGGCCTGCGGGCGGCCGGCGACTTCGACTACGAGCTGCAGATGGCCCAGATGAACCACGGCCTGACCGGCGTCGAGACGCTGTTCGTGCCGACCTCGCCGACGTACAGCTTCCTCTCCTCCAGCCTGGTCAAGGAGGTCGCCTCGCTCGGCGGCGACGTCTCGCACCTGCTGCCCGACACGGTGCACCGCCGGCTGATCGAGCGGATCGCCGAACGCCGCGGCTGAGCAGGGCGTTGCGGGCGGCGGGGTAGGTGGCCGTACAGTCTGTACCCCCGGCCCCGGGGCCGCAGCCGGCGGCCCGCGGGCACTGCCTCCGCCGCACCTCGGCGGCACACGGAAAGACTGAAGACGCCCGTGGACGTGCAGCAGAAACTCGACGAGATCATCGCCCTGGTCGAGAAGGCCAAGGCGATGCCGATGTCGTCGTCCTGCGTGGTCAACCGTGCCGAGTTGACCGGGATGCTCCGCGACCTGCGCGAGGCGATGCCCGCCGAACTCGCCCAGGCCCAGTCGGTGGTGGCCGACCACCAGCAGATGGTGGCCGACGCCCGGGACCAGGCCGACCGGATCATCCGCGGCGCGCACGACGAGCGCGGCTCGCTGATCTCCGACACCGAGGTGGTCCGGCAGTCCCAGTCCGAGGCCGACCGGATCCTCGCCGAGGCCCGCTCCGAGGTGCAGGCCAAGCGGGCCGAGGCCGACGACTACGTCGACTCCAAGCTGGCCAACTTCGAGGTCGTGCTCACCAAGACGCTCGGCGCGGTCGGCCGCGGCCGGCAGAAGCTGCGCGGCGACTCCGGCGTGTACGAGCCGGAGGCGGACGGCGGCGAGGACGGCGAGGAGTTCCGGCCGCGGATCAGCCCCAGCCCCGAGGCCGACGAGTACGTGGACGTGAAGCTGGCCACCCTGGAGGCGGTGCTCTCCGCCACCCTGGAGGCCGTCGGCAAGGGCCGCGACAAGCTGCTCGGCAAGGCCCCGATCGACGAACTGGGCGCCTACCTGGCCGCCGCCGACGAGGCCCAGCAGCTCAAGGACCGCGCCGAGGCGGTGGCGGCCGGCTTCGCCGACGGCGCCGAGCCGCAGCAGTGGTACGCCGAGGTGCCGCAGCAGCAGTCCTGGCCCGAGCAGACCCCGGCCGCGGCCGGCTGGCAGCAGCCCGGCGAGGACCCGTACGCCCGGCCGCAGGCCCCGCAGTACGCCGAGGCGTACAACAGCGGCTACGACCCGGCGGCCGCCCCGCAGGCCGACCCGTACGGCCAGCCCTACGGGCACCAGCAGCCGGTCGACCCGTACTACCAGCAGCCGCAGTACCAGCAGCCGCAGGGCTTCGACCAGTGGGGCAACCCGCTGCCCGCCGACCCGTACGGCTACCAGCAGCAGCCGCAGGCCCAGCTGCCCCAGCAGCAGGCCGGGCAGCAGCCCGGACTGGACGAGACCAGCTTCTTCGACACCAGCATGATCGACATGACCAGGCTGCGGGAGCTCGGCGGCCGCTGAGGGCGCGAGTTGGGTTCGGCGCGCAGTCTCCGGTAGTCTGACCACTCCGGCCTGTTCGCGCCGGGTCCGCCGCACGCCCGCAGCCGGGACGTGCGGAACGGAGACCGAGAAACCCGCGCCACGCAGGAACGCGTGCCGCCGCCAGGAAGTCAGGAAACCTTGAACCGCCTCGACCACCGCGACCCGCTCGTGTTCGACACGCACGAGCTCGGCCGTCGCCCCGGATCGCTGCGCAAGGTGTCCCGCACCCTGGAGGCCCCGGCGGAGCTCGGCATCGCGGACGTCATCGGCGTCCCCGAGAAGAGCGAGATCGCGCTGGAGCTCCGCCTGGAGTCCGTGGTCGAGGGCGTGCTGGTCACCGGCACCGCCGAGGCCCGCGTCACCGGCGAGTGCTCGCGCTGCCTGGAGCCGGTGGAGGACGACCTGGAGGTCGACTTCCAGGAGCTCTACTACTACCCGGAGTCCGAGGAGCGGCACCGCGCGATCGCGGGGGACGACTTCGACGAGGAGTCCGAGGACGAGACTTACCGCCTGGAGGGCGACCTGTTCGACCTCCAGCCGGTGCTGCGTGACGCGGTGGTGCTCGCACTGCCGCTGCAGCCGGTGTGCCAGGACGACTGCCTGGGCCTGTGCTCCGCGTGCGGAGCGCGCCTGAGCGACGACCCGGCGCACCACCACGACGCCGCCGACCCCCGGTGGGCGGCTCTGCAGGGACTCTCCGCCGCCCCCGGCGACGAGGGTGACGAGGAATAAGACACAGCGCTGCCCGTGAGGGCCTCGCCGTAGAACCAGGAGATTTACCGTGGCTGTTCCGAAGCGGAAGATGTCGCGCAGCAACACGCGTCACCGCCGTTCCAACTGGAAGGCCGTCGTGCCCGCGCTCGTCGCGTGCGACCGCTGCCACGAGCCGAAGCTCTCGCACATCGCGTGCCCGAGCTGCGGCACGTACAACCGTCGCCAGGTCCTCTCGGTCTGATCGGCGGGGTGCACGGATCGATGTCGGACAGTGGCAGTTCCACCCGCAAGCCGAACCCCGCGACCAACGGGGGCAAGGGCGGTGGGCCGGCTTCGACCGAATACGACGTCCTGGAAGGGCGCCTCGGGTACTCACTTGAGCGCGCCCTTCTGGTACGTGCCCTGACCCACCGCTCGTACGCGTACGAGAACGGTGGCCTGCCCACCAACGAGCGCCTGGAGTTCCTCGGCGACTCGGTGCTGGGCCTCGTGGTGACCGACACCCTCTACCGCCTCCACCCGGAGGTCGCCGAGGGCACGCTCGCCAAGCTCCGCGCCGCGGTGGTCAACTCCCGCGCGCTCGCCGAGGTCGGCCGCGGCCTGGACCTCGGGGCCTTCATCCGCCTGGGCAAGGGCGAGGAGGGCACCGGCGGCCGCGACAAGTCGTCGATCCTCGCCGACACCGTCGAGGCCGTGATCGGCGCGACCTACCTCGACCAGGGCCTGGACGCGGCCACCGAGTTCGTCCACCGCCTGTTCGACCCGCTGATCGCGGAATCCGCCCAGCTCGGCGCCGGCCTCGACTGGAAGACCAGCCTCCAGGAGCTCACCGCCGCCGTGGGCCTCGGCGTGCCCGAGTACGTGGTCACCGAATCCGGCCCGGACCACGAGAAGACCTTCACCGCCGCCGCCCGGGTCGCCGGACAGGACCACGGCTCCGGCAGCGGACGCTCGAAGAAGGAAGCCGAGCAGAAGGCCGCCGAGTCCGCCTGGCGCGCGATCAAGGCCCAGCACGAAGCCCGGAACGAGGCCGCGGCGCCCGCCGCCGACCAGCCCGCCACGACGGTCTGACCGGCCCGCCGTGCCCGAGCTGCCCGAGGTCGAGGTCGTCCGCCGCGGTCTGGCCCGCTGGGCCGCCGGACGCACCGTCGCCGAGGCGCGGGTGCTGCACCCGCGCGCCGTCCGCCGCCAGGCCGGCGGCGCCGACGAGTTCAGCGCGCTGCTGCGCGGCCGCACGCTCGGCGAACCGCAGCGCCGCGGCAAGTACCTGTGGGTGCCGCTCGGCGACGGCCTGTCGATGATCGGGCACCTCGGGATGAGCGGCCAACTCCTCGTCCAGGAACCCGAGATGGCCGACTCCCCGCACCTGCGGGCCCGGCTCCGGTTCACCGACGGCGGCACCGAACTGCGCTTCGTCGACCAGCGCACCTTCGGCGGCCTCGCCGTCGAGGAAGCCGAGGACGGCGACCCCGAAGCCACCCCGCGCTCGCTCGCCCACATCGCCCGCGACCCGCTCGACGCCCGCTTCGACGACGACGCCTTCGCCCGCGCCCTGCGCGCCAAGCGCACCACCGTCAAACGCGCCCTGCTCGACCAGACCCTGGTCAGCGGCGTCGGCAACATCTACGCCGACGAGGCGCTCTGGCGCAGCCGCCTGCACTTCGACCGCCCCACCGCCACCCTGACCCGCCCCGCCGCACTCGAACTGCTCGGCCACGCCCGGGACGTCATGACGGCGGCGCTGGCCGTCGGCGGCACCAGCTTCGACTCGATGTACGTCAACGTCAACGGCGAGAGCGGCTACTTCTCCCGCGACCTCGACGCCTACGGCCGGGAGGGCGAGCCCTGCCGCCGCTGCGGGACGCCGATGCGGCGGGACGCCTGGATGAACCGCTCCAGCTACTCCTGCCCGAAGTGCCAGCGCCCGCCCCGGGCCTGAGCCGTCCGCGCGCTCAGCTCCAGGCGATCCGCTCCACCTCCCGCAGCCGGTAGGCGCCCAGGAACTCCGGGTCGAGGGTGAGCAGCCACTGCGCCAGCTCCGCCGGGGCGGCACCGGCCTCGTCGTGGAGGCCGAAGCGCACCTCCAGGCGGCGCTGCAGCCAGCGGTCGACGAGCAGCGAGAGCCGCTCGTCCGGGTGGGCCGCCCACCGCTCCAGCCACCGGAAGGGGGAGCCGGTCAGCGGGACGAGCAGCTCCAGCGCCTCCCCCGGGTGCCGCCCGGAGGGCTCCCGCAGGATCGCCTCCCACCAGGCCCGCAGGAAGCGCTCCACGGCCGGGCGCTCGGGCCACCCGCCCCAGCCGGCCGCCAGCAGCCGGGACGCGACCACCGCCGGGTCGGGCCCGGCAGCGTCCAGCGCGACCCGGCGCAGGATCCGCGGGGTCAACCGGCGGTAGAGGCCGGGGAAGTCGCCCCAGTGGTCGGGCACCTCACCGGCCACCGCGTCCACCAGCAGGTCGGGCACCCCGCCGACCGGGCCGGCCAGCAGCGCGAGGCCGCCGCCGGGGTGGCAGTACGCGCAGCCCTCGACGGCGACCGGCCGTTCGGCGTGCGGGGCGAAGACGGCGTCCAGGTGGTCGAGCGCGTCGAGCAGTTCGGTCATGGCGGCCCGCCGGGGAGACCTCACCCGGCGACCGGGGAGGGGACGACGCTAGCAGCCCCGGCGCCGGGCCGTCAGCCCGACTGCCCGGCGGGGGTCTGCTCCTCCTCGGCGGCGGCCTGCAGCGCGCCGCCCTCCTCGCCGAAGTAGGCGACGCCGACGGCGCTCGCCACCGCCAGGACGAAGCCGGAGACGGCCAGCCAGCCCAGGCCGTCCCGGGAGGAGTCGCCCAGCCAGAGCACGCCCACCGCGCCGGGGACGACCGTCTCGCCGACCACCAGGGCGGCGGTCGCGCCGTTCACCGAGCCGACCTGCAGGGCGACGGTGTGCAGGTACATGCCGCCGATGCCGCCGACCAGCACGGCGTACAGCGCCGGGTCGGCGAGCAGTGCGCCCAGGTCGAAGGGCTGCACGCCGTCCAGGATCCGCACCCCGATGCCCAGCGCGCCGAAGCCCAGGCCGGAGAGCAGGCCGGCCACGATCGCCCCGCCCGACCCGAGCCGGCGCACCAGCAGTGAGCCGCCCGCGATCAGCACCGCCGAGCCGATCAGCAGCGCCCAGTGGAAGGCGCGGGCCGCCTCGTGCCCGCCCTCCGGGCCGGCCGCCACCGCGAGCAGCACCAGCGCGCCGCACAGGACGCCGATCGACAGCCACTCCAACTGCCGCAGCCGCAGGCCCAGCAGCTTCACCGAGAGCACCGCGGTGATCACCAGGTTGGCGCTGATGATGGTCTGCGACAGGAACAGCGGCAGCAGCCGGGCGGCCAGCGCGCCGAGGCCGAAACCGATGAAGTCCAGCACCGTGCCGAGGATGAACTCCCAGGTGACGGCGGCCTTCGCGGTCGAGGACAGGCTCGGCCCGCCGTGCTCGGTGACGTTGCCCGCCGCTGCCTCCTGCCGGGCCGAGCGGCGGGCGCCGAGGGCCTGCAGCACCGAGCCGGTGCCGTAGCAGACGGACGCCGCGACGGCGGTGACGAGGCCGAGGATCACCTGGGGTCTCCTGTCGGGGGAGGGGAAGGGGGAGGGAAAACGGGAGGGGGAACGGGCGCGGAAGATCGTCACCACTATGCCCGTTCGGACGACCCCGGTGGCACGCCCGGCCCCGACTCCGGCCGGTCGGCGGGGGTCCGGGGCGCCGGACTCGCCCTCGGGTAGGGGAGGACCAGGGGTCGGACGCTACCGGAGGAGGGCGTGGCCCCCGGCGCCGGGCCGGTACGGTCGGGGGCATGAGAACTGTGCTCCGCCGCTCCCGGACCACCCGCACCGGGCCCGCCGCCGTCCTTGCGGCGCTGCTCGGCCTGCTGCTGGTGGTGTTCGGCCTGGCCGCGCCCGCCTCGGCGTCCGGCCTGAACGACGCGGCCGACGCGATGAAGAAGGTCCAGCTCTACGTCGACCCGGCGATGAGCGGCCGGTTCTCCAAGGACCAGGCGGACCGGCTGGCGGAGAAGCTGAAGGACGCCGACAAGCCGATCTTCGTCGCGGTGCTGCCCGACAGCGAGGCGTACCCGGCCAGGACCGTCATCAAGGACCTGCGCACCAAGGTCGGCATCGTCGGCGTCTACGCGGTCTGGCGTGGCGACCGGTTCGCCGCCGACTCGGACTCCGAGGCGCTGGGCCGGGCCGCGACCGACAACCTGGCCGGCGCCGCGTACCGCTCCAACGGCCAGGACATCGGCGCCACGCTGACCGAGTTCGTCGACGGCGCGGCCCGGCAGGCCAAGGGCGAGGGCCCGCAGCACAGCGACTCGATCGCCTGGGTGCTCGTCCCGGTGCTGCTGCTGGTGCTGGCCGGCGGCGGCGCCCTCCTGCTGTTCCGCCGGGCGAAGAAGCGCAAGGAGGCGCAGGCCAGGGCCGAACTCGCCCAGCTGCGCACGGTGGTGGACGAGGACATCACCGCGTTCGGCGAGGAGCTCGACCGGCTCGACTTCGACCCCGGCGCCCCCGACGCGGACGACGCCCAGCGCGCCGACTACACCGGCGCGCTGGACGCCTACGACCGGGCCAAGCGCATGATGGACGCGGCGGAGCGGCCCGAGGACGTCCGCCCGGTCACCGAGGCGCTGGAGCAGGGCCGGTTCGCGCTGGCCGTGCTGGCCGCCCGCCGGGAGGGCCGCCCGCTGCCCGAGCGCCGCGTCCCGTGCTTCTTCGACCCGCGGCACGGCCCCTCCAGCACCGACGTGGACTGGGCCCCGCAGGGCGGCGCCACCCGCTCCGTCCCGGCCTGCGCCGCCGACGCGGCCCGGATCGCCGACGGCCGGGACCCGGACGTCCGCACCGTGCGGACCGAGCACGGCGACCAGCCGTACTGGAACGCCGGGCCCGCCTACAGCCCCTGGGCCGGCGGCTACTTCGGCGGCGGCCTGCTGCCCGGCCTGCTGGTCGGCACCGTGCTCGGCTCGGTGATCGCCACCCCGGCCTACGCGTACGGCGGCGACGGCGGCTCCGACGGCGGCGGGCACGACTACACCGGCGGCGCGGACGCCGGCGACTACTCGGGCGGCGACTTCAACCCCGCGGACTTCGGCGACTCCTTCGACGGCGGCGGTTTCGACGGGGGCGGTTTCGGCGGCGGTGACTTCGGCGGCTTCGGCGACTGACGCCCCCTCAGCGGCCCGACGGCCCCCGGCCCCCGTCCCGCCCGGACGGGACGGGGGCCGTCCGCCGCCCGTCCCCGGGGAGGCCGCCCGCCGGGTCGCCCGCCCCGGCCGGCTCCCGGCGGCCCAGCAGCGCCAGCACCACCGCGCAGGAGACCAGTTGCCAGGCCGCGCCCCAGCCCAGCACCGTCCCCGGGCCGGCCGCGGCGGCCAGCGGGCCGGCCAGCGCCAGCCCCACCGGCCCGAACGCGAACGCCCCGAGCGTCACGTACGCGCTGACCCGGCCCAGCGCCCGCGGCGGGACGTGGCGCTGGGTCAGGGCGGCGAACAGGCTGCCGGAGACGATCGATGTCACCCCGGCCCCGGCCGCCGCCGCCATCACCAGCGGCAGCGGCCACCCCAGCGCCAGCGCCCCCGAGGGCAGCGCCCAGCCCGCGGTCACCAGCAGCACCGCGCGCAGCGGACGGCGCGGCCGCCGCCCCAGCAGCACCAGCCCGCCCAGCACCGCCCCCGCCCCGTAGGCGCCCAGCACCGCGCCCCAGCCGCCCGCCCCGCCGAGCCGCTCGCGGGCCAGCACCGGGCCGAGCACCAGGAACGGCGCCCACACCAGCAGGTTGAACAGGCAGCCCTGCAGCACGCTCACCCACAGCCACCGCCGGGAGCGGAACTCGTCCCAGCCGTCCCGGAGTTCGGCCAGCAGCCCGGGCGCGGGGCCGTCGGCGGCGGGCGCGGGCGGGACGCGCAGCAGGGCCAGCGCCGCCAGGCCCGCCGCGTACGAGGCGGCGTCCAGCAGCAGCACCCAGCCCGGGCCCGCGGTGGCGGTCAGCAGCCCCGCCAGGGCCGGACCGGCCACCGCCGAGCCGTTCCGGGCGATGCCCAGCAGCGCGTTGGCATCGGCCAGTTCGGCGGGCGGGACGAGCCGCGGCAGCAGCGCGTCCAGTGCGGGCAGGAACACCGCCTCGCCCAGCCCCCACAGCACCATCAGCGCGGCCAGCGCCCCCACCGTGCCGTGCCCGGTGAACAGCAGCGCCGCCGTGGCGGCCTGGGTCGCGCAGCGCAGCGCGTCCGAGCCGAGCATGGTCCGGCGCGGTCCGAGCCGGTCGGCGGCCGCCCCGCCGAGCACCAGCAGCAGCACGATCGGCACGATCCGGGCCGCCATCACCACGCCCAGCCCGGAGCCGCCGCCCCCGCCGTCCAGCACCGCGAAGGCCACCGCGACGGAGGCCGTCGAGGAGCCGAACAGCGAGACCGCGTAGCCGGTGAAGAACAGGCGGAACGGCCGCCCGCGCAGGACGGCGAGCCGCCGTGGAGTCGACTTCATGACCGGCAGGCTGCCCCGCCGAGGGGCTGCCGGACAAGGGGTTCCGGCGGAAAACCTGAGCGGATCAGCATCAATTTCTTCCAGGCCGGAAACCAGCGCAGTAAACGGGCGATTTACCGCCGTCGGAGCGGGTGTTGACGGTTCCTCGCGCGGAGGATTTACTGCGGGAATGACACCCGTGGAGTTCGCCGTCGCGACCGAGCACTACCTGGCCGGGGCCCCGCTCGCGGACGGCTCCCGGCGGGTCTACCGGATCGCCCTGCGCACCTGGGCCTGGCTGCTGGTCGGCCGCACCCCGCCGACCGGCCCCGAGCGGCGGCGGGCCGTCCCGCCGGTGCTGCCGCTCGCCCTGCTGGACGGGCCCGGCGCGCCGGAGCGGGTGGCCGCCGCGTTCGCCGCCCGGGCCGGGGCGGTCGGCCCCCGCACCGCCAACCGCGAACTCTCCGCGCTGCGGGCCGCCCTGCGCTGGTGGCACGCCCGCGGCTGGCTGGCCGCCGACCCCGCCGCCGGGCTGCACCCGCTGCCGACCGCCCCCGCCGACCCGGCCGGGGCACTCGACGCGGACCGGCTGCGGGCCGTCCTGGCCCTGCGGGTGCCGCTGCGCGAGAAGGTGCTCTGGCACCTCGTCCGGGAGAGCGGCGCGCCGATCGAGCGGCTGCTCGCGCTGGACGTGGACCGGCTCGACCCGGCGGGTCGGCAGGCCCGCACCGCCCCGGACGAGCGCCCGCTGCGCTGGCGCGGCGGCACCGCCCGGCTGCTGCCGCTGCTGGTGGCCGGCCGCACCGCCGGGCCGCTGTTCCTCACCGGCCGCCGCGCCCCGGCCGGCACCCCGGAGCGCGACCGCTGCCCGCTCACCGGCCGCGGCCGGCTCTCCTACCGGCGGGCGGCCGAGCTGTTCACCGCCGCCACCGCCCCGCTCGACCCGGCCGGCCGGGGCTGGACGCTGCACGCGCTGGCCGAGCCGCGGCACTGAGACCAGTGAGACCAGCGAGACCAGCGAGGGCGGGGGGTCGGTGGCAGGGGGGCGTGCAGCCCCTTCCGAGCGCCCCCGGAGTGCCCGACTATGGTCGGACGCATGCAGGGTCACGACAGCCACCGGTCCGTCCGCGCCACCATCTGGGTGCGCGGCCGCGTCCAGCAGGTCGGGTTCCGCTGGTGGACCAGGGCCAGGGCCCTGGAGATCGGGCTGACGGGCTACACGAGCAACCTCGGCGACGGCCGCGTCCAGGTGGTCGCCGAGGGGTCGCGCGCCGACTGCGAGCGGCTGCTCGCCGCGCTCCGCGGGCCCGGAACGCCTGGTCGGGTCAGCGGGGTCACCGAGATCTGGACCGCCGTAGGCGACGGGTACGACGGCTTCGCGATCCGATGAGCACACCGCGCTCGCCGGGGCGGGGAGAGCACCTGGCAACTGCCGGTGTCACAGGGTTGCCATCGGGCCCCACACGTGGTTGACTCCGCAGACGTAGTGATCCACTAGCCCGGCCGATGGCGTGTCGTTCCCGCCATGCAGGTGACAGGGGCGCGGTAGCGTGCGGTGATCGTGTTGACCCGTACGGTCTTTGGTGAGACGCTGGAAACCCGCGCACAGGTTTGCGTTTAACCGGCGGGGCCACGCCTGTGAGTGTGCCACTCACCAGCGGATGCCCTCGTAGTGCCCAGCCAGCACGTCCGGCGCGCAGGCGCGTGCGTATCCCTTCCCCCAAGACCCACCGTACACGGTTCGGTCACTCAGCGTGGAGGACCACACATCATGGCAAAGGCGCTTCTCGGGTACGTCGGCGGCCCCGACCCGCGAATGCTCACCGAGATGCGACGGCTGCAGCAGCGCGTCCAGGACCTGGAGAACGAGCTGGTCAAGCTCCAGGCCGAGAACGACGCGCTGTCCGCCGTCGCCGATGAGCACTCGCTGCTCAGCAGCATCGACCTGGACCAGCGCGAGCCGGCCCTGACCTGATCGTTCGTGGTCCTCGCGATCGACGCAGTCGTGCGCTGAGCCTCCCTCGCGAGAGGGTGGCAGCCTGCAAGGGACGTCCGAAGCGGACGTCCCTTCGTCGTGTCCGCGACGACCCTTTGCCGTCCCACTTCCCCGACCCGCCGCGCTGCCAAACCATCCGCCGACGGCCCGGCCGGATACAGTCGCAGGCGGCGGGCGGCCCCGAGCGGCGGGCCGGCGGCCCGGGGCACGGGCTACGGCGAGGAGGACGGTCGGGTGCACCTCAAGAGCCTGACCCTGCGCGGGTTCAAGTCCTTCGCCTCGGCGACCACCCTGCGCTTCGAACCCGGCATCACCTGCGTGGTCGGCCCCAACGGCTCCGGCAAGTCCAACGTCGTCGACGCGCTCTCCTGGGTGATGGGCGAACAGGGCGCCAAGTCGCTGCGCGGCGGCAAGATGGAGGACGTCATCTTCGCCGGCACCAGCGGCCGCCCCCCGCTCGGCCGCGCCGAGGTCAGCCTCACCATCGACAACACCGACGGCGCGCTGCCCATCGACTACTCCGAAGTCACCATCACCCGGACGATGTTCCGCAACGGCGGCAGCGAGTACGCGCTCAACGGCACCGTCTGCCGACTGCTCGACATCCAGGAACTGCTCTCCGACTCCGGCATCGGCCGGGAGATGCACGTCATCGTCGGCCAGGGCCAGCTCGACTCCGTGCTGCACGCCGACCCGATGGGACGGCGCGCCTTCATCGAGGAGGCGGCCGGCGTCCTCAAGCACCGCAAGCGCAAGGAGAAGGCGCTGCGGAAACTCGACGCGATGCAGACCAACCTCAACCGGGTCCAGGACCTGGTCGCCGAACTGCGCCGCCAGCTCGGCCCGCTCGGCCGCCAGGCGAGGATCGCCCGCCGGGCCGCCGGGATCCAGGCCGAACTGCGCGACGCCCGGCTGCGGCTGCTCGCCGACGACCTGCTCACGCTGCGCCGCGCCGTCGAGGCCGAGGTCGCCGACGAACTCGCGCTGAAGCTCCGCCGCACCACCGTCGAACAGGAACTCGCCGCCGCCATCCAGCGCGAAGCCGTCCTGGAGGCCCAGGTCGAGCAGCTCGGGCCCGCCCTGGAGGCCGCCCGGCAGACCTGGTACCGGCTCTCCTCGCTCGCCGAGCGCACCCGCGGCACCATCGGCCTCGCCGAGGCCCGGATCCGCGCCGCCGCCACCGCGGGCCAGCTGGAGGAACGCCGCGGCCGCGACCCCGAGGACCTCGAACGCGAGGCCGCCCGGGTCCGCGAGGACGAGGCCGCCCTCGAGGAGGCCCTCGAACAGGCCCGGTACGCGCTGGCCGAGGCCACCGAGGAACGCGCCGACCTCGAACGCGCCCTCGCCGACGAGGAGACCCGGCTCAAGGCCGCCGCCCGCGCCATCGCCGACCGCCGCGAGGGCCTCGCCCGGCTCCAGGGCACCGCCGCCGCCGCCCGCACCCGGGCCGCCGCCGCCGAGGCCGAGACCGACCGGCTCGCCACCGCCCGCGACGAGGCGCTGCTGCGCGCCGAAGCCGCCCGCGCCGAACACCAGCACCTCAGCGAGCGGGGCGCCGAGTTCACCGCGGACGAGCAGGAGGCCGAGGAACGGCACGACCGCGCCCGCGCGGCCCACCGGGACGCCGAACGCGCCGCCTCGACCGCCCGCGACGCGCTCGCCGCCGCCGAACAGGAACGCGCCGCGCTCACCGCCCGGCACGACGCCCTCGCCCTCGGCCTGCGCCGCAAGGACGGCAGCGGCGCCCTGCTCGGCCGCCCCGGCGTCCTCGGCCCCGTCGCCGAACTCCTCACCGTCGCAACCGGGTTCGAACTCGCGGTGGCCGCCGCGCTCGGCGCCGCCGCCGAAGCCGTCGCCGTCACCGATCCGGCCGCCGCCGCCGACGCGCTCGACCGGCTGCGCGCCGAGGACGCCGGCCGCGCCGCGCTGCTGATCGCCGACGCGCCGGCCCGGCCCGTCCCGCCGACCCCGGCCACGAGCGCGGGCGCGCGGTGGGCCGGCGAACTGGTCGACGGCCCGCCCGGCCCGGCGGCCGCCGCCCGCCGACTGCTGGCCCGTACCGCCGTCGTCGAAGACCTCGACACCGCACGGGAGTTGATCGCCGCCGACCCCGACTGGCAGGCCGTCACCCGGGCCGGCGACCTGTTCTCCGCCGCCCTCGCCCAGGGCGGCTCGCCCGGCGCGCCCAGCCCGCTGGAGACCCGGGCCGCCGTCGCCGAGGCCGCCCGCGGCATCGAGGAACTCGCCGCCCGCTGCGAACGGCTGGCCGCCGAACTCGCCGCCGCCCGCGAGCTGCGCGCCGAACTCGCCGCCGAGACCGAGCGGCTGGCCGCCCTGCGGCGCCAGGGCGAACGGCGCCGGGCCGAACTCGCCGGCGCCCTCGGCCGCTCCGGCGGCGCCGCCCGGGCCGCCGCCGACGAGGCCGAACGCACCGCGGCCGCCGCGGCCGCCGCCGCCGACGCCCTCGCCGGGGCCCGCGCCGCCGCCGAGGAGTCCGCCGCCCGGCTGGCCGCCGCCGAGGAGATCGCCGACGGCGGCGAGGACGAACCCGACCCCGCCGAACGCGACCGGCTCGCCCTCGCCGCCTCCGCCGCCCGGCAGGCCGAGACGGAGGCCAGGCTCGCCGTCCGCACCCACGAGGAGCGGGTCCGCAACCTGGCCGGCCGGGCCGACCAGCTCGACCGCGCCGCCCGCGCCGAACGCGAGGCCCGCGCCCGCGCCGCCGAACGCCGCGACCGCGCCCGCCGCGAGGGCGCCACCGCCGGCGCCGTCGCCACCGGCGCCCGCCACCTGCTCGGCCGGATCGAGGAGACCCTCGCCGCCGCCGAGACCGAACGCGCCGCCGTCGAGGCCGACCGGGCCGTCCGGGAGGCCGAACTGCGGCAGTTCCGCGAGCACGGCCGCGCGCTCAAGGCCGAACTCGACCGGCTGGTCGACGCCGGCCACCGCGACGAGGTGCTGCGCGCCGAGAAGCGGATGCGGATCGAACAGCTGGAGTCCCGGGCGCTGGAGGAGTTCGGCATCGCCGCCGCCGAACTCCTGGCCGGCTACGGCCCCGACCAGCCCGTCCCGCCCCCGCCGCCCGCGGACGGCGCCGAGCCCGCCGCCGAGGACGCCGGGGACGGCGGGGACGGCGGGGACGCCGGGGACGGCGCCCGCCCGTACGTCCGGGCCGAGGTCGAGCGGCGGCTCAAGGCCGCCGAGCGCGCCCACCAGCAGCTCGGCAAGGTCAACCCGCTCGCGCTGGAGGAGTTCGCCGCGCTGGAGGCCAGGCACCGGTTCCTCGGCGAACAGCTCGACGACCTGCGCAAGAGCCGCCGCGACCTGATGGACATCGTCCGCGACGTCGACACCCGGGTCGAGCAGCTGTTCACCGCCGCCTACCACGACACCGCCGCCCAGTTCGAGGGCGTCTTCGCCCGGCTGTTCCCCGGCGGCGAGGGCCGGCTGCTGCTCACCGACCCGGAGAACATGCTCACCACCGGCGTGGAGGTCGAGGCCCGGCCGCCCGGCAAGAAGGTCAAGCGGCTCTCGCTGCTCTCCGGCGGCGAGCGCTCGCTCACCGCCGTCGCCCTGCTGGTGTCGATCTTCAAGGCCAGGCCCAGCCCGTTCTACGTCATGGACGAGGTCGAGGCCGCGCTCGACGAGACCAACCTGCGGCGGCTGGTCGGGATCATGGAGGAGCTGCGGGAGAGCTCCCAGCTGATCGTCATCACCCACCAGAAGCTCACCATGGAGTCCGCCGACGCCCTCTACGGCGTCACCATGAAGGGCGACGGCATCTCGCAGGTGATCAGCCAGCGGCTGCGGGTGCCCGGACAGGAGCGCGCGGACGGGCCGCACGGCGGGGCCCCGGACGGGCACAGGACGGCGCCGGAGCCCGCGCAACCGGGACCGGCCTAGGCGCTACGTGATACTGGACGGGTTATGGAATACGTGATCCTTGCCGTTGTCATTGCGGTGGTCGCCATCGGCGCGATCACCGGACTCGTCGTCTCCGGCAAACGACGCAGAGAACTGGACCAGCCGAGCCCGCGGCCGACCGTCACCGCGCCCGCCGAGCCGGAAGCGGCGAAGCCGGAGCAGGTGAAGGCCCCGCCCGCCGAGGCACAGGCACCCGAGGCCCCCGAGGCCCCCGAGACCGCCCAGCCCGAGACCGCCGAGCCCGGGACCGCCCAGCCCGAGGCCGCCGAGCCCGGGACCGCCGAGGAGGTGCGCGCCGAGGAGGCCGAGGCCGCGCCCGCGATCGAGGTGCCGGAGCCCACCGCCGGCCGCCTGGTGCGGCTGCGCTCCCGGCTCTCCCGCTCGCAGTCGACCCTCGGCAAGGGCCTGCTCACGCTGCTCTCCCGGGACCGCCTCGACGAGGACACCTGGGAGGAGATCGAGGAGACCCTGCTCACCGCGGACGTCGGCGTCGGCGCCACCCAGGAGCTGGTCGACAACCTGCGCACCCGGGTCAAGGTCCTCGGCACCCGCACCCCCGACGAGCTGCGCGGCCTGCTCCGGGAGGAGCTGGTCAAGCTGATCGGCACCGAGGCCGACCGCACCGTCCGCTCGGTCAAGCACGGGGACGGCCCGGCCGTGGTGCTGGTGGTCGGCGTCAACGGCGTCGGCAAGACCACCACCACCGGCAAGCTCGCCCGGGTCCTGGTCGCCGACGGCCGGAAGGTCGTGCTCGGCGCCGCCGACACCTTCCGCGCCGCCGCCGCCGACCAGCTGCAGACCTGGGGCGAGCGGGTCGGCGCGCACACCGTGCGCGGCCCCGAGGGCGGCGACCCCGCGTCCGTCGCCTTCGACGCCGTCAAGCAGGGCATCGCGGACGGCGTCGACACCGTCCTGGTCGACACCGCGGGCCGGCTGCACACCAAGACCGGCCTGATGGACGAGCTGGGCAAGGTCAAGCGGGTCGTCGAGAAGCACGGCCCGGTCGACGAGGTGCTGCTCGTGCTGGACGCCACCACCGGCCAGAACGGCCTGGTGCAGGCCCGGGTGTTCGCCGAGGTGGTCGACATCACCGGCATCGTGCTCACCAAGCTCGACGGCACCGCGAAGGGCGGCATCGTCATCTCGGTGCAGCGCGAACTGGGCGTCCCGGTCAAGCTGATCGGCCTCGGCGAGGGCGCGGACGACCTCGCGCCGTTCGAGCCGGGCGCGTTCGTGGACGCCCTGCTGGGCTGAGCCCCGGCGGTCGTCGCCCGCCGACGAGGTCCGTTCGAGGAGGGAGTCGCCCTCCTGGGACGGACCTCGCGCCGTTCCCGGGACGCCCGCGGGGCCTCAGCTGGCGAACTCGGTCTCGCGGTCCCGGGTGCGGTGGCAGGCGTACGCCAGCGTGCCGAGCAGCAGGCGGGCCTCCGGCGGGGCGGTGTCGGCGGCCGGGCGGCGCAGCCAGCGCATCGGGCCGAGCGGGCCGAGCGGGGTCGGCGGGGCGGCCAGGTAGGAGCCGAGGCCGTGGCAGGCGAGGTCGAGCGAGGCGTCGTCCCAGCCCATCCGGTAGAGCAGGTCGGGCAGCCGCTCGGCGGTGCCGGGGGCGACGAAGAGCAGCAGCCGGCCGGCCGGGGAGGCCAGCACCGGGCCGACCTGGGTGCCCATCCGCTCCAGCCGGACCAGCGCCTGCAGGCCGGGCTGGGCCGGCACGTCCAGCACGTCGAACTGGTGGCCGGTGGGCAGCAGCAGCGGGGCGCCCTCCGGACATCGGGCGGCCAGCTCGGCGGCGGTGGCGCCGGGGGCGATCACCGGGCCGACCCGCAGGTGCAGGTTGGGCGCGGCGCACCGCGCGGCGCCGCAGTCGCAGGCGGTGCCCGGGCGCGCGGTCGGGCTGCCGACGGCCAGCGTCCAGCCCCAGCGGCCGGAGTACTCGGCGGCGGTCTGCAGCGCGGTGGGCCGGGTGCGGCGGCGGGCGCCGAGGGGGGTGAGCCGCAGGGTGCCGAAGAGCTTGTCCATGCCACCCCCAACCGGTTCCGGTCGCCGCTGGTTACGGGAAGGTGACGGTGCGTCGCCCCGCGGACGCGTGGTGCGTGGCGCGCTGGAGGCGCGCGCGGACCGGCGCGCGCCGATCCGGGTCGCGCGGGCCAGCAGGCGCCTTGCACCGGCGCTTCGGATGCCGGATCGTCGTTGCCGCACGCGTGCCTCCGTCGGGTGCCGTCTGGTCCGGGCATGTGCCGCGGTCATGCCGAGCTGACTTCCAGTGAAGCGCGGCCGGGCGTCCGGTAGTTCACTCTTGGGGGTGGCGAAAGGTGGCGTTTCTCCGACGTTGCTCCCCCGGATGGCGGAGGGGCGCTACGTTCGGCATGCGCAATACGGAACGCAGCCGACCGGTCACGCGGGCGGCGATGGAAACGGGTCAGGGCGAAGCGGGGCCCCGGGTTCGGGGCGGGATGGGGACGGTCCCATGGGTGAGAAGCAGCCGAACGAGAAGCTGGGCTCGTGGTTCGCGCGCAGCGGCTGGTCGAAGGGCGAGCTGGCACGCCAAGTGAACCGCAGGGCGCGGCAGATCGGCGCGCACCACGTCTCCACGGACACCTCGCGGGTGCGTCGCTGGCTGGACGGCGAGCAGCCGCGCGAGCCGATCCCGAAGATCATGTCGGAGCTGTTCTCCGAGCGCTTCGGCTCGGTCGTCTCGGTCGAGGACCTCGGCCTGCGCGCGGTGGTCCAGGTGACCACCGCCGGCAGCGGGGTGGACCTGCCCTGGAGCCCGCAGCAGACCGTCCAGGCGATCAGCGAGTACTCGCGCAGCGACCTGATGCTCAACCGCCGGGGCTTCCTCGGCACTTCGCTGGCGCTGACGGCCGGCGCGGCGCTGATCGAGCCGATGCAGCGCTGGCTGACGCCCGGCCCGAACGGCGCGCCCACCCCGATCCTGGCCGCGGCCAGCGGCGGCGACCACTTCTCCGGTCGGCTCTCCGAGCCGGAGATGCAGCTGCTGGAGCAGACCACCGAGATGTTCCGGAAGTGGGACGCGCAGAACGGCGGCGGCCTGCGCCGCAAGGCGGTGGTCGGCCAACTCCACGAGGTCACCGACCTGTTGCAGGAGAGCTACCCCGAGGCGACCACCAAGCGGCTGTTCCGGATCACCGCCGAACTCGCCCACCTGGCGGGCTTCATGTCGTACGACGTGGGCATGCACCCGAGCGCCCAGAAGTACTACGTGCTGGCGCTGCACGCGGCCAAGGAGGCCGGCGACCGCCCGTTCGGCGCGCACGTGCTGACCGACATGAGCCGCCAGATGATCCACCTCAACCGCGGCGAGGACGCGCTGGAGCTGATCCACCTCGCCCAGTACGGCAGCCGGGACACCGCCACCGCCCGCCAGCAGTCGCTGCTGTACGCGATGGAGGCGCGGGCGTACTCCACCATCGGCGAGGTCAACCGCTGCGCCCGCGCGGTGCGGCTCTCCGAGGACACCTTCAGCGACATCCGGGAGACCAACGAGGAGACGCCGAACTGGCTCCGGTTCTTCTCGTACGCCGAGCTGTGCGCGGAGAACGGGCACTCCTACCGGGACCTCGCCTACACCTCGGACCGCGGCGTGGCGATGGCCAAGGCCGCCGAGCCGCTGATCACCGAGGCGGTCGACCTGTTCCGGGAGGACGGCGACCACGTCCGCACCTACGCGTTCAACCTGGTCGGGATGGGCTCGGTGCGGCTGCTGCAGAACGAGCCGGAGGACGCGGCGAAGTACTGCGAGGAGGCGGTCGACATCGCCAAGAAGGTGCGTTCCGAGCGGCTGAACACCCGGGTCCGGAAGACCTCCGAGGCCGCCAGTCGGGACTTCCGCGGCGCGCCCGGGGTGGACCGGCTGGCCGACCGCGTGGTGCAGGACATCCCGGAGTTCGTCTCGGTGGTCTGACCCCAGCGCGCCCCCTCCGCCGCCCGTCGCCGCGGCCGTCCGCTCCCCCCCGTACGGACGGCCGCGGCAGTATGGCACGGGCTGTCCAGTACGCGTCACCAGCCGTGGTTCACGCGCCCGTAACGGGCCCGTCGCCCGCGTCACTGCGGCGAAACACCTGGCCGCATCGGCGGAAACCCGCCTTCGGCACTCTCCTCTCATCGCCGACACGCCGGGACGGCACGGGACAGGTATCCCGGCGTGGTGCGGCTCTCATTTCGGAGGAGACGCCGATGCCGGACGGCTTCAGCGCGGGCGATACCGCCTTTGTGTTCATCTGTGCGGCCCTGGTCATGTTGATGACCCCGGGCCTGGCCTTCTTCTACGGAGGCATGGTCAGGGTCAAGAGCACCCTCAACATGCTGGTGATGAGCTTCATCTCACTGGCCATCGTCACGGTGCTCTGGGTCCTGTACGGCTACACGCTGGCCTTCGGGCCGGACGCCGGGGCGGGCCTGATCGGCAACCTCGACTACCTGGGCATGCGCGGCATCGACCTGAACGCGCTGACCGGGACGATCCCGGTGACCGGCTTCGCGGCCTTCCAGCTGATGTTCGCGATCATCACCCCGGCGCTGATCAGCGGCGCCATCGCGGACCGGGCGAAGTTCGCCGCCTGGAGCCTGTTCGTGGCGCTCTGGGTGACCATCGTGTACTTCCCGGTCGCGCACTGGGTGTTCTTCTTCGACGGCGGCAACGGCGGCTGGCTCGGCGACCGCAACGGCGTGATCGACTTCGCCGGCGGCACCGCGGTGCACATCAACGCCGGCGCGGCGGGCCTGGCCCTGGCGCTGGTGCTGGGCAAGCGGATCGGCTTCAAGAAGGACCCGATGCGCCCGCACAGCCTGCCGCTGGTGATGCTCGGCTCCGGCCTGCTGTGGTTCGGCTGGTTCGGCTTCAACGCGGGCTCGGCGCTGGCCGCCAACGGCGTCGCGGGCATGGCCTTCGTCAACACCCAGGTCGCCACCGCCGCCGCCGTCCTCGGCTGGCTGGCGTACGAGAAGATCCGGCACGGCGCGTTCACCACCCTCGGCGCCGCCTCCGGCGCGGTGGCCGGCCTGGTCGCGATCACCCCGGCCTGCGGCTCGGTCTCCCCGCTCGGCTCGATCGCGATCGGCCTGATCGCCGGCGCGCTGTGCGCCGCGGCGATCAGCCTGAAGTACCGGTTCGGCTTCGACGACTCGCTCGACGTGGTCGGCGTCCACCTGGTCGGCGGCGTCGTCGGCTCGCTGCTGATCGGCCTCTTCGCCACCGGCCACGTCGGCCAGACCGCGTCCGGCCTGTTCTACGGCGGCGGCCTGGAGCAGCTCGGCAAGCAGGCGCTCGGCGTGGTCGTCGTCCTGGTCTACTCGTTCGTGCTCTCCTGGCTGCTGGGCCAGGCGATCCAGAAGACCATCGGGTTCCGGGTCGCCGAGGACGTCGAGGTCTCCGGCATCGACCAGGCCGAGCACGCCGAGTCCGCCTACGACTTCACCGCCGTCGGCGCCAGCCTGGCCCGCACCCAGGCCGCTCCGGTGGCCGTCCCCGCCGAGAAGACCGAGGTCGACGCCCGATGAAGCTGATCACCGCCGTCATCAAGCCGCACCGGCTGGACGAGGTCAAGGACGCCCTGCAGGCCTTCGGGGTGCACGGCCTGACCGTCACCGAGGCCAGCGGGTACGGCCGGCAGCGCGGCCACACCGAGGTCTACCGGGGCGCCGAGTACACCGTCGACCTGGTCCCCAAGGTCCGGATCGAGATACTGGTCGACGACGAGGACGCCGAGCAGCTGATCGACGTGGTCGTCAAGGCGGCCCGCACCGGCAAGATCGGCGACGGCAAGGTCTGGTCCGTCCCGGTCGAGACCGCCGTCCGGGTCCGCACCGGCGAGCGCGGACCCGACGCCCTCTGATCACCAGCGCTGAGAACCACCGCTGAAAACCCTCCTGGCGGACCTGCCCACGCGGCAGGTCCGCCGAAGGCGTATCCGGCACCAGCACGCACGGGAGCAGACGTGAGCAGCACCGACCCCGCCGAGTACGGCTACCCGGCCGAACGCGCCCGCCTGCTGGCCGACCCCGCCGCGGCCGGCCCGCGGCGGCGCGCCGCGCTGGCCCGGCTCACCGACGACTGGCTGGCCGGCCTCTACCGGACGGCCGGCGCCCCCGCCCGCACCGCCCTGGTCGCCGTCGGCGGCTACGGCCGCGGCGAGCTCTCCCCGCGCAGCGACCTGGACGTGCTGCTGCTGCACGAGGGGCCGCTCGCCGCCGACCTGGCCGAACGCGTCTGGTACCCGGTCTGGGACAGCGGCGTCGCCCTCGACCACGCCGTCCGCACCCCCGCCGAGGCCCGCAAGGTCGCCGCCGAGGACCTCAAGGCCCAGCTCGGCCTGCTCGACGCCCGCCACCTGGCCGGCGACCCGCAGCTCACCGCCGAGCTGCGCTCCGCCGTGCTGGCCGACTGGCGGGCCGCCGCCCCCGAGCGGCTGCCCGAGCTGCGCGAACTCGGCCGGGCCCGGGCCGAGCGGCACGGCGAGCTGTCCTTCCTGCTCGAACCCGACCTCAAGGAGGCCCGCGGCGGCCTGCGCGACCTGGTCGCGCTGAACGCCGTCGCCGCCACCTGGCTCGCCGACGCCCCCCGGGACGGCCTGGACGCCGCCGCCCGCACCCTCGCCGACGTCCGCGACGCGCTGCACCTGGCCACCGGCCGGGCCACCGAGCGGCTCTCGCTGCAGGACCAGGACCAGGTCGCCGAACGGCTCGGCGTGCTCGACGCCGACACCCTGCTGCGGCAGGTCTACCAGGCCGCCCGCACCGTCGCGTACGCCTCCGACGTCACCTGGCGCACCGTCGACCGGGTGCTGGCCGAGCGGCGCCGGGCCGCGCCCCGCCGCGCCGTCCGGTTCGGCTTCCCGTTCAACGGCGCCCGGCGCGCCCCGGCGGGCCCGGCCGCGCCGGAGCGCCGCCCGCTCGCCGAGGGCGTGGTCGAGCAGGACGGCGAGGCGGTGCTCGCCCAGGCCGCCCGGCCGGCCGCCGACCCGGTGCTGCCGCTGCGGGCCGCCGCCGCGGCCGCCCAGGCCGGGCTGGCCGTCGGCTACGCCACCGTCCGCCGGCTGGCCGCCGAGGCCGCCCCGCTGCCGGTGCCCTGGCCGGACGAGGCCCGCGAGCAGCTGGTCACCCTGCTCGGCGCGGGCGAGGCGTGCCTGCCGGTCTGGGAGGCGCTGGAGGCCGAGGGCCTGATCAGCCGGATGCTGCCGGACTGGGAGCGGGTCCGCTGTCGGCCGCAGCGCAACGCCGTGCACCGCTGGACCGTCGACCGGCACCTGATCGAGACCGCCGTCCGGGCCGCCGCGATGACCCGCCGCACCGCCCGCCCCGACCTGCTGCTGGTCGCCGCCCTGCTGCACGACCTCGGCAAGGGCTGGCCCGGCGACCACTCCGAGGCCGGCGAGGTGATCGTCCGCGACGTGGCCGTCCGGATGGGCTTCGGCAAGCGCGACACCGACACCCTCGCGCTGCTGGTGCGCCACCACCTGACGCTGGTCGACACCGCCACCCGGCGCGACCCCGACGACCCCGCCACCGCCGACCTGATCGCCAAGACCGTCGGCACCCAGGCCCACCTGGAACTGCTGCACGCCCTCACCGAGGCCGACGCCACCGCCACCGGCCCGGCCGCCTGGTCGAGCTGGCGGGCCTCGCTGGTCGCCACCCTGGTCGAGCGCACCGCCGCCCGGCTGGCCGGCGACACCCGGCCGCCCGCCGCCGACCCCGAGGTCACCGCCGACCAGGAGCGGCTCGCCGTCGAGGCCGCCCGCACCGGCGGGCCCGCGCTCGCCCTGACCGCCCACGCCGAACCGGCGGCGGACGGCGGCGAGCCGATGGGCGTCGAACTGACCCTGGCCATCCCGGACCGCCCCGGCCTGCTCGGCACCGTGGCCGGCGTGCTCGCCGTGCACCGGCTCGCCGTCCGCAAGGCCGGGCTGCGCGAGCTCGACCCGGTCGGCGCCGGGCCGGTCCTGCTGCTGTCCTGGACGGTCGCCGCCGAGTACGGCGACCTGCCCGAGGCGGCCCGGCTCCGCGCCGACCTGCGCCGCGCCCTGGACGGCTCGCTCGACGTCACCCGCAGGCTCGCCGAGCGCGACGCCGCCGCGCCCCGCCGGCGCGGCATCAGCACCCCGCCGCCGGTGGTCACCGTCGCCCCGCACGACGCCTCGCGCTCCGCCACCGTGCTGGAGGTCCGGGCGCACGACGCGCCCGGCCTGCTGCACCGGATCGGCCGGGCCCTGGACGCCGCCGGCGTCCGGGTCCGCACCGCGCACGTCTCCACCCTCGGGGCGGAGGCCGTCGACGCGTTCTACCTCACCTCGCCGGACGGCCGGCCGCTGGCGGCGGACCGCGCCGAGCAGGTCGCGCGGGCCGTCCGGGAGGCCCTGGAGGAGCGCTGACCCGCTGTTCGCGCAGGGGCGCGGACCGCCCGCCGGGGGTACGGCTACCCTTGGGGGCGACGACAGTACCCGTACTCGATGCCGCAAGGGACCCGCGACCGACGTGTTCGACACTCTCTCCGACCGCCTCGCAGCGACGTTCAAGAACCTCCGGGGCAAGGGCCGTCTCAGCGAGGCGGACATCGACGCCACCGCGCGCGAGATCCGGATCGCCCTGCTGGAGGCGGACGTCGCGCTCCCCGTGGTCCGCGCCTTCATCAAGCAGGTCAAGGACCGGGCCCTGGGCTCCGAGGTCTCCGGCGCGCTGAACCCGGCCCAGCAGATCATCAAGATCGTCAACGAGGAGCTGATCAGCATCCTCGGCGGCGAGACCCGCCGCCTGCGGTTCGCCAAGACCGGCCCGACCGTGATCATGCTGGCCGGCCTCCAGGGCGCCGGCAAGACCACGCTGGCCGGAAAGCTCGGCCACTGGCTGAAGAGCCAGAAGCACACCCCGCTGCTGGTCGCCTGCGACCTCCAGCGCCCCAACGCCGTCACCCAGCTCGGCGTGGTCGCCGAGCGGGCCGGCGTCGCCTTCTACGGCCCGCAGCCCGGCAACGGCGTCGGCGACCCGGTGCAGGTCGCCCGCGACTCGATCGAGTACGCCAAGCAGAAGCAGTACGACGTCGTCATCGTCGACACCGCCGGCCGCCTCGGCATCGACGCCGAACTGATGCGGCAGGCCGCCGACATCCGGGCCGCGATCGACCCGGACGAGGTCCTGTTCGTGGTCGACGCCATGGTCGGCCAGGACGCGGTCACCACCGCCCAGGCCTTCCTGGAGGGCGTCGACTTCACCGGCGTCGTGCTCTCCAAGCTCGACGGCGACGCGCGCGGCGGTGCCGCGCTCTCGGTCGCGCACGTCACCGGCCGCCAGATCATGTTCGCCTCCAACGGCGAGAAGGTCGACGACTTCGACGCCTTCCACCCCGACCGGATGGCCTCGCGCATCCTCGGCATGGGCGACGTCCTCTCGCTGATCGAGAAGGCCGAGCAGACCTTCTCGCAGGCCGAGGCCGAGAAGATGGCCGCCAAGCTCCAGGGCGGCGGCAAGGACTTCACGCTCGACGACTTCCTGTCGCAGCTGGAGCAGGTCCAGAAGATGGGCTCGATCTCCAAGCTGCTCGGCATGCTCCCCGGCATGGGCCAGATCCGCGACCAGATCAACAACCTGGACGACAAGGACGTCAACCGGGTCGGCGCGATCATCAAGTCGATGACCCCGGCCGAGCGCTCCGACCCGAAGCTGATCAACGGCTCGCGCCGGCTGCGCATCGCCAAGGGCTCCGGCGTCCAGGTCGGCGAGGTCTCCGGCCTGGTCGAGCGGTTCTTCGAGGCCCGCAAGATGATGTCCGCGATGGCCTCCGGCAAGGGCATCCCCGGCATGCCCGGCATCCCCGGGATGGGCGGCGGCGCCAAGCGCTCCGGCAAGAAGGCCCCGGTCGCCAAGGGCAAGCGCAAGAGCGGCAACCCGCTCAAGCGCGCCCAGGAGGAGGCCGCCGCCGCCGAGCGCAAGGCCCTCGGCCCCGGCCAGGGCACCGCGCCGGGCGGCGCGTTCGGCCTCCAGCCCGGCAAGGGCCCGGCCGACTTCGACCTCCCCAAGGAGTTCAAGGACCTGCTGTAGGTCCTCCGCCCCGGCAACCCCGACGGGGGTGCCGGGCCCGGGACGGCGGAACAGCGACGGCGGGACAGGCGCGTGCGGACGGTTCGCATGCCCCTGTTCCGCCGTCCCGTTGCGCCATGATGTCCCGTATGCGCGTGACGATCCGATCCCCCCGCCCCGATGACGTCGTCCCCTACGCCGAGGCGGTGCGGCGCTCCGCCGCGCACATCGGGAGGTGGAACCCGGTCGAGCCGGACGGCATGCCGGACCTGCTCAGCCGACAGGGCACCGGGCTGCGCACCTTCCTGATCGTCGACACCGAGACCGGCGGCCTGGTCGGCAAGTGCAACGTGGCGAACATCGTGATGGCCCGCTTCTGCAACGGCGTGATCGGCTACGACTCGTACCAGCCGTTCGCCGGGACCGGACGGATGACCGAGGGCATGCGGCTGGTCGTCGAACGCTGCTTCACCCCCGCCGACCGGGGCGGCCTGGGACTGCACCGGCTGGAGATCAACGTGCAGCCGGACAACGAGCGGTCGATCGCGCTGGCCCGCCGGCTGGGCTTCCGGCACGAGGGCTTCACGCCGCGGATGCTGTTCCTGCAGGACGCCTGGCGCGACCACGAGCGGTTCGCGCTGACCGCGGAGGAGTGGCCGACCCCGGTGCGCTGACCCGGCGGGGCCGCGCGGCCGCGCGGCGTTGCGCACCGCCCGGCGTCCGGGATGTCCGTATCGTCCGATGGGTGAGCAACCCCGTGCCGCCGCGCCAGACCCCCGACCAGCCCTGGCGGTCCGAGGGGGCCCCGCCCCCGCCGCCGCCGAAGAAGAAGATGCCGGGCGGCTGGACGGGCCTGATCCTCACCGCCCTGGTGGTGTTCCTGCTGTCCGACATCCTGCTGAGCTTCTTCGGCAACGGCGGCTCGACCACGATCTCGTACACCGAGTTCAACAAGCAGCTGAACAGCGGGAACATCACCAAGATCTACGCCAAGGGCGACGCCATCGAGGGCACGCTCAAGAACAAGCAGCCCAAGCCGGACGACGGCAAGGGCGACTACACCGACTTCACCACCCAGCGCCCGGCGTTCGCCACCGACAACCTCTGGGGCATCCTGCAGTCGCAGAACGTCGAGGTGACCGCCCGCCCGGTGGTGCAGCAGCGCAGCTTCCTGGCGAACCTGCTGATCTCGCTGGCCCCGATGCTGCTGCTGATCGGCGTCTGGGTGCTGATCGCCCGCCGGATGTCCGGCGGGATCGGCGGCGGCGCGCTCGGCCGCAAGGCCCCGCCGAAGCCGGTGGACACCAGCCAGGGCAAGCGCACCACCTTCAAGGACGTGGCCGGCATCGACGAGGTGCGCGACGAGCTCAGCGAGGTGGTCGACTTCCTGAAGAACCCGCAGGCCTACCGGAAGCTCGGCGCCAAGATGCCGCGCGGCGTCCTGCTCTCCGGCCCGCCCGGCACCGGCAAGACCCTGCTGGCCCGCGCCGTCGCCGGCGAGGCCGACGTGCCGTTCTTCTCCGCCTCCGCCTCCGAGTTCATCGAGATGATCGTCGGCGTCGGCGCCAGCCGGGTCCGCGAACTGTTCTCCGAGGCCCGCAAGGTCGCCCCCGCCATCGTGTTCATCGACGAGATCGACACCATCGGCCGGCAGCGCGGCGGCGGGGGCGGCATGGGCGGCCACGACGAGCGCGAGCAGACCCTCAACCAGATCCTCACCGAGATGGACGGGTTCTCCGGCTCCGAGGGCGTCATCGTGATCGCCGCGACCAACCGGGCCGAGATCCTCGACCCGGCGCTGCTCCGCCCCGGCCGCTTCGACCGCCGGATCACCGTCAGCCCGCCCGACCGGACCGGCCGCGAGCAGATCCTGCGGATCCACACCCGCGAGGTGCCGCTCGCCGAGGGCACCGACCTGGACACCGTCGCCCGCACCACGCCCGGCATGACCGGCGCCGACCTGGCCAACCTGGTCAACGAGGCCGCGCTGATCGCGGTCAAGCGCAAGCAGGACGCCGTCGACCAGGAGAACCTCTCCGAGGCGCTGGAGAAGGTCCAGCTCGGCGCCGTCCGCCCGCTGGTGATGCCCCAGCAGGAACGCGAACGGACCGCCTTCCACGAGTCCGGACACGCCCTGCTCGGCATGCTGCAGCCCGGCGCCGACCCGGTCCGCAAGATCACCATCGTGCCGCGCGGCCGCGCCCTCGGCGTCACCCTCTCCACCCCCGACACCGACCGCTACTCCTACACCGAGCCCTACCTGCGCGGCCGGATCATCGGCGCGCTCGGCGGCATGGCCGCCGAACAGGTCGTCTACGGGGTCGTCACCACCGGCGCCGAGAGCGACCTCGAACAGCTCACCACCATCGCCCGCTCGATGGCCGGCCGCTGGGGCATGAGCGACCGGGTCGGCCGGGTCACCGCCATCCCCAACGACAGCCAGTCCCCGTACGGCCTGGCCGCCGCCCCCACCACGCTGGACGCGGTCGACGAGGAGGCCCGGCGGATCGTCGCCGAATGCTGGGAGGAGGCCGTCGCCCTGCTGCACCGGCACCGCGACCGGCTCGACGCGCTGGCCGCCGCGCTGCTGGAGGCCGAGACCCTGGACGAGGAGGCGGCGTACGCCGCGGCCGGGCTCAGCCGGTCCTGAGCTTCCGCCCGGGGTCGGTTCCGAGGCCGGTTCCGGTTCCGGGGCCGATCGGGGCGGGGCCGGGGTGGGGGCGAGTGGGGGCGGGTGGGGGCCGGGGCCGGGCGGGGCCGGTCGTCAGGTGCGGGGGCGGGTGCCCGCCGCCCAGCGGAACTCGTTGACCATCCGCACCGAACCGTCCGGCCGCAGGTACGGGCGCAGCGCCTCCGCCAGCTCGGCGGCCACCGGCGCGTCGCCCGCGGCCTCCTCGGCCGGGTCGAACAGGCCGGTGGACAGCAGGCCGCGGACCGCCGAGTCCAGGCCCGCGTAGGCGAACGGGCAGCTCACCCGGCCGCTCTCGGACGGGCGCACCCCCGCCGAGGCCAGCAGCGCGCCCAGCACGCCCGGGCCGGCCGCCGCGAACGGGTCCGGCGCGGCGAGCGGGGCGTGCCGGCGGGCGACCTCCAGCACGGCGGCGCTCTCGCAGCGCTCCGCCGGACCCCAGGAGGCCACCACCAACTGCCCGCCCGGCAGGGTGCGCTCCGCCGACCAGGCGATCAGCGCGGGCGTCGGCGGCCGCTCGAAAACCGTCACCAGGGAGTGCGCCGGGCGGGGGACGGGGTGCGCCGAACGGGCGAGGGCCCCCGCGCCCCCGCCGGGCGCCACCTGCAGTCCGCGGGCCGCCGCGAGCTCCCGCAGCCCGCCGTCCGGCTCCACCCCCGCGACCTGCGCGCCGCGCCCCTCGGCGAGCAGCAGCGCCAGCCCCGACCGGCAGCCCACGCCCAGCAGGCTGGTCGCCGCGCCGACGTCGAGCCGGCGGTAAACGTCCTGGTAGAGGGGGACGAGCATGCGCTCCTGGATCTCCGCCCAGTCCCGCGCCCGACCGCTCCGCCCCGCCGGCGGGCCCGTCCGGACCCGGTCCACGGTGCTGCCGGTCACCTGCGCTGAAGCCATCGCGGCCTCCCAATCGGTCCTCGGAATCGGCTGCGGCACCCGCAGCCCGGCCCCCCGGCCCCTCTCCCAGCGAACAGCGGGCCGCCCCGGCCGTCCAGAGGGGTGCGAGCAGGTATCCGTGCGCCGCGGGTGTGCGCCCCGGGGTGTGCGCGGGCGCGGTGCGGTCCGACCGGTCGGCCGTTCCGGGTTTGCGGGCGGCGGCTCCGGGTCCGCGGGGCGGGGGAGCGGGCGGCGGCGGCGGGGGCGGCGGTCAGCGGGCGGGGCGGGGGAGCGGGCGGCGGTGGTGAGCGGGCGGGGTGAGCCGGATTCACGGTCCGGGCCCGGTTTTCCGTACCATTCGGCCCATGGCTAAGGCACCCGTTCTCACCCCCCAGGCGGAAGACTTCCCCCGCTGGTACCAGGACCTCATCAACAAGGCCGAGCTGGCCGACAACGGTCCGGTGCGCGGCACCATGGTCATCCGACCGTACGGCTACGGCCTGTGGGAGCGGATGCAGCAGGAGATGGACGCGCGGATCAAGAAGGCGGGCGCCCAGAACGCCTACTTCCCGATGTTCATCCCGCAGTCCTACCTGACCAAGGAGGCCGAGCACGTCGAGGGCTTCGCCCCCGAGCTCGCGGTGGTCACCCACGGCGGCGGCAAGGAGCTGGAGGAGCCGGTCGTCGTCCGGCCCACCTCCGAGACGATCATCAACGAGTACTTCTCCAAGTGGGTGCAGAGCCACCGCGACCTGCCGCTGCTGATCAACCAGTGGGCCAACGTGGTCCGCTGGGAGCTGCGCCCGCGCGTCTTCCTGCGCACCACCGAGTTCCTCTGGCAGGAGGGCCACACCGCCCACGCCACCTACGAGGACGCCCGCGCGTACGCCTCGCGGATCCACACCGACGTCTACGGCGACTTCATGACCAACGTGCTGGGCATCGACGTGGTGCTCGGCCGGAAGACCGCCAAGGAGCGCTTCGCCGGCGCGATCAACACCCTCACCCTGGAAGGGATGATGGGCGACGGCAAGGCGCTGCAGATGGGCACCAGCCACGAGCTGGGCCAGAACTTCGCCAAGGCCTTCAACACCACCTACCAGCTGCAGGGCGCCGAGCGCGAGCACGTCTGGCAGACCTCCTGGGGCGTCTCCACCCGCATGGTCGGCGGCCTGATCATGTCGCACGGCGACGACAACGGCCTGCGGGTGCCGCCGCGGCTGGCCGCCGTGCAGGCCGTGGTGCTCGCGATCAAGGGCGAGGACGCGGTGCTGGCGAAGGTCCGCGAGATCGGCGCCCAGCTGGAGGCGGCGGGCGTGCGGGTGGTCGTCGACGACCGCACCGACACCCCGTTCGGCCGCCGCGCCGTCGACTGGGAGCTCAAGGGCGTCCCGCTGCGCATCGAGGTCGGCCCGCGCGACCTGGAGGCCGGTACCGCGATGCTGGTCCGCCGGATCGCCGGCGGCAAGGAGCCGGTCTCGGTCGACTCCCTGGCCGCGATCGTCCCCGGCATCCTGGAGGAGGACCAGGCGCAGCTGCTGCGCGAGTCCCGCGAGCGCCGCGAGGCCCGCACCGTGGACGTCAAGACCCTCGACGAGGCCGCCGAGGCCGCGACCACCGGCTGGGGCCGGATCTCCTGGGCCGACCTCGGCCCCGAGGGCGAGGCCAAGCTGGCCGAGCAGGGCGTGTCGGTGCGCTGCCTGATCGCCGAGGACGGCTCGGTGCCGGCCGCCGACGACCAGCCCGGCAACCTCGCGCTGGTCGCCCGCGCGTACTGAGCCCGGCGCGGCGCGGTGCGGGGTCGTGATCCCGCACCGCGCTCCGGCGTCATCGGCCCGGCGCCTCGGTACGGCTCGGCGCCTCGGCGTCTCGGTTCGGTGCGGCGGCAGCCCCGGGCCGAGGTCGGGAGAGCGGCCGGAGTATTCCGGAAACCCGGGGCGGATGCTGGCAGTTGAGACTACTGACCAGTCAACTCCCCGAGGTACCCCGCAAGCGGTACGGTATACGGCCCGTGGCCCTGTCAATTTTTCAGGCAGGTCGCGGGCCGTCCGTCGCGGGGATGTTGGGCTCCGCGGCGGGTGCCGAGAGCCCGGCGAAACCCGCCGGCTCCATACGTGCAGGGGGTTGGTCTTGCGTCAGTCCGGAGCCGCGCAATTCGCGCGCGGAAGTGCGTTCCTGAGAGTCCGCTGGGAATTCCCGAACACGGGTGCCCGGCGGAACATCGGCTCTCTCCTCATCGTTGGTACAGCGTGAGCACGACACAGCCCCTCGTCCTCGCGGCCGAACTGGCCGCCGCCTGGAGCGACATCCAGGCCCACCACCGGGACCTGCCCGACCTGGCGTCGCCCGAGGCGCTGATCGGCGAGTCCTCCTCGGCCTGCGGCACCCAGCTCAACTTCGAGCGGCTGCTGCACGAGGCCGCCCACGGCCTGGCCGCCGCCCGGGAGATCCGCGACACCTCGCGGGCCGGCCGCTACCACAACCGCCGCTTCCTGCTGCTCGCCTCCGAGCTGGGCCTGGCCCACCCGGTCGAGCCGCACGCCAGCAGCGGCTTCTCCCAGGTCACGATGGGGCACGAGACCCGCGACCGCTACGCCGAGACCATCGAGCGGCTCGACCGCGCGCTCGGGGCGCACCAGCTGGCCGTCGCCGGCGAGGGCAACCACCGCGCCTTCCGCGGCCCGGCCGCGCGGCACGGCTCCTCGGGCGGCGGCGTCCGGGTCAAGGCGGTCTGCGGCTGCGGCCGCAACGTCCGCGTGGTCCCGTCCGTGCTGGCCCAGGCCGCGATCGTCTGCGGCGCCTGCCAGCAGCCGTTCAAGATCGCCTGATCCGCCGGGGCCGTCCGAACCGTCCGGAGGGGTCCGGGTGGGAGGGACGCGGCTCCCGGACGGACGGGGGTCGGGCGGACGCGGTTCCGAGTGATGTCCGAGCGGGGTGCGGGCGGGGTGCCCGCCTCCCGGTCGGCCGTGGGGCTCGGAAGCGCCGCCGACCGACCGGCCGATCGGTTCGATGACGTCCTTCGATGACGTCCGAGGTCCCCACGGACCGCGCGGGGGCGCGGTGCGGGGGGACCTTCGCGTTGTGGCAGAATGGATGGCTGAGTACTCGCTTGCCCATCAGGACCCTCTCTCCCAAAGGCTGGCGTGTCCCTTGAACGGCACCTCGCGCCGCAGCCCCACGCGGCGGAGCGCTGCTCACCCACGTCAACACAGGAGAATCCACACCCGTGGCTGTCAAGATCAAGCTGAAGCGTCTGGGCAAGATCCGCTCCCCGCACTACCGCATCGTCGTCGCCGACTCGCGCACCAAGCGTGACGGCCGCGCGATCGAGGAGATCGGCATCTACCAGCCGACCTACAACCCCTCGAAGATCGAGGTCGACGGCGAGCGCGCCCAGTACTGGCTGTCCGTCGGCGCCCAGCCGACCGAGCCGGTCCTCGCCATCCTGAAGCTCACCGGCGACTGGCAGAAGTTCAAGGGCCTGCCGGCTCCGGAGCCGCTGAAGGTGGCCGAGCCCAAGGTCGAGGACTTCTCGCACCTGTTCGCCAAGGCCGTCGCCGGCTTCGAGGACGCCACCACCGGTGTCGCCATCACCCCGAAGGCCAAGAAGTCGGACAAGGCTGACGAGGCCGAGGCCGCTTCCACCGAGGCCTGAGCGTGATCGAGGAAGCCCTCGACCACCTGGTGAAGGGCATCGTCGAGCACCCCGACGAGGTGCAGGTCCGCTCGCGCAACCTGCGTCGCGGCCACACCATCGAGGTGCGAGTGCACCCTGACGACCTCGGCAAGGTGATCGGCCGGGGCGGCCGCACGGCTCGCGCGCTGCGCACCGTGGTCGGCGCCCTGGGCGGCCGCAACGTCCGGGTCGACCTGGTCGACGTGGACAGCCTCCGCTGACCCCACGCTCGACCGCCGAGGGCGCCGACCGCCAGGTCGGCCACCGGGCTTCAGGACCGGCCGGGACGCATCCGTCCCGGCCGGTCCTTCCCGTTTCCGGGCGCCGCCGGCCGTTTTTCGCGGCCGTGGGTTCCCCGCGGTCCCCTGCTGTTCCCGCAGTCTTCGCTGTCCCTCGCTGTTCCCCGCTGTTCCCGCGAGCACCCGCCTCCGCGCGTGCCTCGCACGTACGCACCTTCCAGCGCCATCACCTCTCAGGAGAACGATCACCGTGCAGCTCGTCGTCGGCAAGATCGGCCGCGCCCACGGCATCCGGGGGGACGTCAGCGTCGAGGTCCGCACCGACGAGCCGGAGCTGCGGCTCGGGCCCGGCGCGGTCCTCCTCACCGACCCCGCCGCCATCGGACCGCTGACCATCGAGTCCGGCCGGGTGCACAGCGGCCGCCTGCTGCTGCGCTTCGCCGGCGTCAAGGACCGCACCGCCGCCGAGGCCCTGCGCGGCACCATGCTGATCGCCGAGATCGACCCGGAAGAGACTCCGGACGACCCGGACGAGTACTACGACCACCAACTCATCGGCCTGGACGTGGTGCTGGCCGACGGCACGCCGGTCGGCGAGCTCACCGAGGTGATCCACCTCCCGTACCAGGACCTGCTCACCGTCCAGCGCCCGGACGGCACCGAGGTGCTCGTCCCGTTCGTCGAGCAGATCGTCCCCGTCATCGACCTGGACGAGCAGCGCGTCGTCCTCACCCCGCCGCCCGGCCTGATCGACCCCGTCGACGCGGTCGTCGCCTCCGCCCGCGAGGACGCGGGGGCCGACGCGGGGGCTGGTGCTGGTGCGGATGCCGGCGCGAGCGCGGAACCGGACCTGGACGGGGACGTGAAGGGCGGCGACGCGTGAGCGACATGCGGATCGACGTCGTCACGATCTTCCCCGAGTACCTGGAGCCGCTGAACGTCTCGCTGGTCGGCAAGGCGCGGGCCCGCGGGCAGCTGGACGTGCACCTGCACGACCTGCGGTCGTGGACCACCGACATCCACCGGACCGTGGACGACACGCCCTACGGCGGCGGCCCCGGCATGGTGATGAAGCCCGAGCCGTGGGGCGCCGCGCTGGACGCCGTCCTGGCCGCCGGGCCCGAGGGCGAGGTGCCGACACTGGTGATGCCCACTCCCAGCGGTCGGCCCTTCACCCAGGACCTCGCCCAGGACCTCGCCGCCCGCCCCTGGCTGGCCTTCGCGCCCGCGCGCTACGAGGGCATCGACCGGCGGGTCATCGAGGAGGCCGCGACCCGGATGCCGGTGGTCGAGGCATCGATCGGCGACTACGTGCTGGCCGGCGGCGAGGTCGCCGTACTGGTGATGGTCGAAGCGATCGCCCGGCTGCTGCCCGGCGTGTTGGGCAACGCGGAGTCGCACCGCGACGACTCCTTCGCGCCCGGCGCGATGGCCGACCTGCTGGAGGGCCCGGTGTACACCAAGCCCGCCGAGTGGCGCGGTCGGGAGGTGCCGGAGATCCTGCTCAGCGGCCACCACGGGAAGATCGCCCAGTGGCGCCGCGAGCAGGCCTTCGCCCGCACCCTCGCCAACCGGCCCGACCTGGTGGCCCGCTGGCAGCGTGAGGCGTTCACCAAGAAGGAGCGGGAGGCGCTCAGCGTCCTCGGCCTGGCCTGGGACGAGACCGCCGGCCGATTTCGGTCCGTGGCCGAGCCTGTGGAACAATAGGCGACTGTTGTCTGTCGCCGGGCTCCCTTCGCGGGGGTCAGTGGACCGGTGCCCCCGCCACGGGGGGATCACCGCCAGCCGAAGCGGCCCGCAGCACCCCATCAGTTGACACGAATATCCGTGGGCGGCCCGTGGCGCCCGCGATGGAGAGCAACGATGAGCAACAAGCTCGCTGCTGTCGACGCGGCCTCGCTGCGTACCGACATCCCCGCCTTCCGCCCCGGCGACACCCTCAAGGTGCACGTCCGAGTCATCGAAGGCAGCCGCTCGCGCGTCCAGGTCTTCCAGGGCGTCGTCATCCGTCGCCACGGCGCCGGCATCGGTGAGACCTTCACCGTCCGCAAGGTCAGCTTCAACGTCGGCGTCGAGCGCACCTTCCCGGTGCACACCCCGGTCGTCGAGAAGATCGAGGTCGTGACCCGCGGTGCCGTTCGCCGCGCCAAGCTGTACTACCTGCGTGACCTGCGCGGCAAGGCCGCGAAGATCAAGGAGAAGCGCGACGCGTGATCGCGCACGCTCAACGGGGGTCGGCCCTCCAACCGGGGTAGACCGGGGGGATAAGCTCACCCCCGATGAGCACGCACGAGCCACCGACGGACCGCGACGGCAGTCCCGCATCCACGGGTGCGGACAGGCCGTCGCGGTCCGCCGCCGTTTCCGCCCCCGGAACGCCTTCCGGCGTCGGTACCGGCACCACCACGGCCCCCGGGCCCGGACCCGGCCCTGACCCGGAGCCCCGAGGCGGCGCGGGCTCCGGCGCCGACTCCAGCAGCGCCTCCGGCACCGACGACAGCGGTTCCGAGGGCGATGCCGACGCCGACGGCGATGCCGACGGAGGCGGGCGGCGGTGGTCGCGGGACCTGCTGTGGATCGCCGCGATCTGCGTGACCGCGCTGCTGCTGGTGAACGCCTTCGTGGCGCGGCCGTTCGCGGTGCCGTCCGGCTCGATGGAGGGGACGCTGCAGCCGGGTGACCGGGTGCTGGTCAACCAGCTCGCGTACGCCTTCGGCGGGCACCCCCAGCGGGGCGACGTGGTGGTCTTCGACGGCATCGGCTCCTTCCTGCCGTACCAGGACGAACCGTCCGGCGTGAAGCGGCTGTTGGTCGGCGCGGGCCTGGCTCCGGCCGGCGACACGGTGTACGTGAAGCGGGTGATCGGCGTCGGGGGTGACCGGATCACCTGTTGCGGCACCGACGGCAGGCTCCGGATCAACGGGGTGCCGCTGGACGAGAGCGCGTACCTGCTCCCCGGTGACGCGCCGTCGGCGGTGCCGTTCGACATCGTGGTCCCCGACGGCAAGTTGTGGATGATGGGCGACCACCGCAGCGCCTCCCGCGACTCCCGTGACCACCTCGGCGAGCCCGGTGGCGGCGCCGTGCCCGAGGACAAGGTGATCGGCCGCGCCGACTGGGTGATGTTCCCCCTCGGCCGCGCGACCTCCCTCGACCGACCGGCGGCGTTCGCCGCGATTGAGGGGACCGGTGGCCATGGGGAGCAGAGGTAGACCCAGGACCGCCGCTGACGGCCCGTCCGGCTCCACCGACCCCGGCCGGGGCAGCCGCACCGGTGCCGCGCCCGGCACCGACTCCGGCCCCGAGGCGGAGGTCGAGTCCGTGTACCTGGCGGAGGCCGGTGCGGACGACTTCGGCGGTGACGGCGCGGAGGGTGGTGACGGCGACGGGGACGCTCCGGGCGAGCGTCCGCTCAGGGGCCGTGCCGAGCGGCGCCGGGCCGCCAAGCGCGCCGCGCGCCGCCGCAGGCGCTCCCTCCTGCGCGAGCTGCCGGTGATCATGGTCGTGGCCCTGGTCATCGCACTGGTGATGAAGACCTTCCTGATCCAGGTGTTCGTGATCCCCTCCGGTTCGATGGAACAGACCCTGCAGGTCGGTGACCGGGTCGTGGTGGACAAGCTCACCCCGTGGTTCGGCTCCGAGCCGCAGCGCGGCCAGGTGGTGGTCTTCAAGGACCCGGGCGGCTGGCTGGAGAACGACCACAAGCCGTCCGCGGACGGACCCGTGCTGCGGAACGTGAAGGCGCTCTTCTCCGCGGTGGGCCTGCTCCCCTCCGACGACGAACGGGACCTGATCAAGCGGGTGATCGGCGTCGGCGGCGACACCGTCGAGTGCTGCGACCAGCAGGGCCGGGTGAGCGTGAACGGCACCCCGCTGAACGAGCCGTACGTCTCGCCCGGCAACGCGCCCTCCCGGATCACCTTCAAGGTGACGGTGCCCCAGGGCCGGCTCTGGGTGATGGGCGACCACCGCGACCTGTCCGCCGACTCCCGCTACCACATGGGCAATCCGGGGTCCGGGAGCATCCCGGTGGAGAACGTGGTCGGGCGCGCCTTCGTGGTCGCCTGGCCGCTCTCCCACTTCGGTCAACTGGATGTCCCCGATTCACTCTCCTCACTACCGGGGCGGGTGACAGGATCAGAGCCCATCGGGCCGGTTCCTGCGGAACCCCCACTCGTTATGGGTGTGTTGGGCGTCCTTCCGCTCCTGACCCGGTACCGCGCGACGCACCGGAGGGGCGGGCCGGTGGCCGACTGACGCCCCGGTCGGCGCGTGGGAGCACGGGCACGTCGACCAGGAGTGATAGAGAAGTGTGAAGTGCTCGGTTCCGGCCCGGTGTCGAGCCTGCCCCGGCAGGGCAAGCCAGAGGCGGGTTCCCGACCGATCGCAGAGTGTGGTGCCCGCTGTGCGGCACTGGTGAGCGCGGACGCGCAGGCGTCCGCACAGCAGGGAGGAGATGTCGTGGGGGATCTGGTGATCGGTGCCCGTTCAGGTGCTCCGGAGCCCGACGGTGAGCCCGTCGGCAACCAGGAGGGGCTGCGGGCCGGTGACGGCGAGGAACTACGGGACGGCGAGGCCGGCGCGGAGGCCGACGGGGACGAGGAGAACCCGCCGAGGCGGGCGCCCAAGCAGCGTTCCTTCTGGAAGGAACTGCCGATTCTGGTCGGCATCGCGCTGGTACTGGCCCTGGTGATCAAGACCTTCTTCGTCCAGGCGTTCTCGATCCCCTCGGGGTCGATGGAGAACACGCTCCAGGTCGGTGACCGGGTCCTGGTGGACAAGCTCACCCCGTGGTTCGGCTCCGAGCCGGAGCGCGGCGAGGTCGTGGTCTTCAAGGACCCGGGCGGCTGGCTGAACGACGAGCCGACCCAGCGCAGCGACAACTCCTTCGTGCGCGGCGTGCAGGACGTGTTCAGCTTCATCGGGCTGATGCCGTCCAGCGACGAGAAGGACCTGATCAAGCGCGTCATCGCGGTCGGCGGCGACACCGTCGAGTGCCAGGGCTCCGGCCCGGTCAAGGTGAACGGCGTCGCGCTCGACGAGCCGTACATCTTCCCCGGCAACACCCCGTGCGGGGAGAAGCCGTTCGGCCCGGTGAACGTGCCCAAGGGCACCATCTGGGTGATGGGCGACCACCGCGGCAACTCGCTGGACTCGCGGTACCACATGGACCAGCCCGGCGGCGGAACCGTGCCGGTCGACAACGTGGTCGGCCGCGCGTTCGTGGTGGCCTGGCCGATCGGCGACTGGGCGACGCTGCCCGTCCCGGACACCTTCGACCAGAAGGGGCTCGCGGCCGGCCCGCTCGCCCCGACGCTGGCCGGTACGGCGCTCGCCCTGCCCGCCGTCTGGTGGCTGCGCAAGCGCCGCCGCTGACCGGGCGCCGGCGGACCGGGAACGCCTCTTGCGCGGGCCGTGGTACTCGCGAGTAATCTGCTCGCACGTGCCACGGCCCGCACTGCTGTCCGGACCAGGGCGGCGGCGGCCCGCGGATCGACAGCGAGCGCTCGGCACGAGCGCCTGAGCGCCAGGAGAGGGCGGAGCCGATGAGCAGCCTCGCGGAACGGACCCCGCGCGCCGAGGCCGGCCAGGCCCGCCGCCGGAGCACCGCGTCGGTCGTGCAGGGCGCGGTGATCGGACTCGGCCTGGTGATGCTGATCGGCGGCTTCGCGGTGCTGGCCCTCCAGTACCGGCCGTACAAGATCCCGACCGGTTCGATGAGCCCGACCCTGGCGTCCGGTGACACCGTCCTGGCCCGCACCGGCGGGACGGTCGGGCGCGGCGACATCGTGGTCTTCCAGGACCGGGACTGGGGCAACTCGACCCTGGTCAAGCGGGTGGTCGCGGTCGGCGGCGACACCGTCTCCGGCGACAGCGGCGGGCGGATCACCGTCAACGGGCAGCGGGTGCCCGAGCCCTACCTCGCCCCGGTCGAGCTGGGCGCGACCGCCTTCTCGGTCACCGTGCCCGAGGGGCGGCTGTTCCTGCTCGGCGACTTCCGGGAGAACTCCCTGGACTCGCGCAGCCACCTCGACGTGGCGTCCGGCTCGGTGCCGGTCTCCGGGGTGAAGGCACGGGTCGAGGCGGTGATCCAGCCGCTGTCCCGGGCCGGGCTGGAGCGGCGCACTCCGGCCTTCGACGGGCTGGGTACGCCCGGCGCCCACCAGCCCGGCCCGCTGCTGCCTGCGGCCTGGACGTCGGCCGGCGGGGCGGTGCTGATCGTGGCCGCCTCCGCGGCGGGCTGGACGGTCTCGCTGGCCCGACGGCTGCGCGGACGGCGCCTGACCTCCTGACCCCTCGGCCGGCGACACGCCGGACCGGAGGACACCCGTACCGGCGAGGAGGCGCGCCCAGCGCCTCAGGACGGAGCCGAACCAGGTGGCAGTGGAGCACCGCAGGGCCGTTCGCGTGCTGCTGCTGCGCGGGACGGATCCGGCCGAGCCCGGGACCACCTGGTGGATCACGCCCGGCGGCGGCATCGAGCCGGGCGAGAGCCCGGCCGAGGCGGCCCGTCGGGAGCTGGCCGAGGAGGTCGGGCTGACGGACGTGGACTGGGGACCGCTGGTCGCGTACGGCACGGTGGAGTTCTCCTTCCGGGGCAGGGAGTACCGACAGGAGCAGTGGTTCCGACTGGCCCGCACCACGCGGACCTCGGTGTCACTGGCGGGGAGCGGAGCGGACGAGCACGCGCTGCTACTGGCCGTCCGCTGGTGGACGGCGGGGGAGTTGAGGGGCACGGAGGAGACCGTCCACCCCCGCGGGCTGGCCGCACTGGTGGAGCGGGTTCTGACCGAAGGGCCGCCAGAACCGCCAGTAAGGCTCTGAGCACGGGTCCGGTGGTCCACAATGGGGTGGACGTGACGAGTGAGGGGACGCTTGGAATGAGTGCCGAAGACCTCGAGAAGTACGAGACCGAGATGGAGCTCAAGCTCTACCGGGAGTACCGGGATGTCGTCGGCCTGTTCAAGTACGTGATCGAGACCGAACGGCGTTTCTACCTGACGAATGACTACGACCTCCAGGTGCACTCGGTGCAGGGCGAAGTGTTCTTCGAGGTGTCGATGGCGGATGCGTGGGTCTGGGACATGTACCGACCGGCCCGGTTCGTCCGGAAGGTCCGTGTGCTGACGTTCAAGGACGTGAACATCGAGGAACTGGCCAAGAGCGACCTTGAGCTGCCCTCGGACGATTCAGGGTTCGGGAACTGACCGCGTTCGAGGGCTGACGGAGCCCGGGAGCCGATCGCACCGCCGACGTGCGGTCGTCCCCGGGAAGATCCGGTGCTGGGTGCCCCGGCGGGAACGGCACGGCCGACCGTGCCCTCCCGCCGGGGCCGCCGCATGTTCGCGAGTTGCGCCGTGCCCGGGGAACCGAGATTGACCGCGCGGGTCGAACGGTGTCCAGCGCCTTTTTCGATTTGTCCCTCGAACGGGTGAGTCGAGTTATCCACAGGCCCGGGTTATCCACAGGCTGAGCGATTTCGCTGGCCCGCCCCCGGCGCGTGACGGCAACCTTCGGGCCGGAGGTGATTGCCGTGCAGAATCCCAACAAGATTTCCACCAACGGCCTCGGACGCTACGGCGAGGAGGTCGCCGCCCGCCGGCTCGCGGAGGGCGGGCTGTGCATCCTGGAGCGCAACTGGCGCTGCGCCGAGGGAGAGCTCGACATCGTCGCGCTCGACGGGGACACCCTCGCGATCTGCGAGGTGAAGACCCGCTCCGAGCGGGGCTTCCAGCAGCCCGCCGAAGCCATCGACCGGACCAAGGCCGACCGGCTGCGCCACCTCGCCGAACGGTGGCTCGTCGAACGCTGGCCGATCCACTTCTCCCGGCTCGTGCTCGCCGCCGAACAGGCGTGGGGAGTCGAACCGCGACCCGACGCGGAGAGCGGCGGGCCGGCCCCGCCGCCGCCCGGCGGAGTCCGCATCGACCTGGTCGCCGTGGTCAACCCCCGCCGGGGCGCCGCCGCGGTCGAGCACCTGCGCGGGGCGGTCTGAGATGGCCTTCGCCCGCACCTGCTCGGTCGCCCTGGTCGGAGTGGACGGCGTCGTGGTCGAGGTCCAAGCCGACCTCGAACCCGGACTCGCGGCGTTCAGCCTGGTGGGCCTCGCCGACAAGGCCCTCCTGGAAGCCCGCGACCGGGTGCGCGCCGCCGTCTCCAACAGCGGAGAGAAGTGGCCGCTGCGAAAACTCACCGTGGGCCTCACCCCGGCCTCCGTCCCCAAGAGCGGCAGCGGATACGACCTGGCGGTGGCCTGCGCCGTCCTCGCCGCCGCCGAACGGCTCGACCCCGCATCGATCGACGGCCTGCTGATCATCGGAGAGCTCGGGCTGGACGGCCGCGTGCGCCCGGTCCGCGGAGTCCTTCCCGCGGTGCTGGCGGCGGTCGACGCCGGCTACCGGCAGATCGTGGTCGCCGAGCAGACCGCCGCCGAGGCGAGGCTGGTGCCCGGCGTCTCCGTCCTGGGCGTGCGCAGCCTGCGCCAGCTCATCGCGATCCTCACCAACGCCCCCGTTCCCGACGAACCGCCCGACCCCGCCACCGGCCGCCCCGACTCTTCGTTCGCCGGACTGCTGCTGCCCGGCCTCGGCGTCCGCGACCTGGCCGCCGAACAGGCCGGCCGCCCCGACCTCGCCGACGTGGCCGGGCAGCACGAGGCACGCCAAGCCCTGGAGATCGCCGCGGCGGGCGGCCACCACCTGTACCTGAAGGGCCCGCCCGGAGCCGGCAAGACGATGCTGGCCGAACGGCTCCCCGCCCTGCTCCCACCGCTCACCCAGGCCGAAGCCCTCGAAGTGACCGCGATCCACTCCGTGGCCGGCCTGCTCCCACCCGACCGCCCCCTGATCGACACCCCGCCCTACTGCGCCCCGCACCACTCGACGACCATGCCCGCCATCGTCGGCGGCGGAACGGGCCTACCCAGGCCGGGGGCCGTCTCCCTCGCCCACCGCGGCGTGCTGTTCCTCGACGAGGCGACGGAAGGGCTATGCACCCTCGGGGCCAGAAGGCTCCCAGACAGGCGTCTACGGGGCTTTCTGGGGCCAGCGTAGCCCCAGGGCCGGGCGGGGGCCCTCCAGGGAAACCAGGGGGGCCCGCTGGATCTCCTGCGAACCGACACTCAGCCGCGAGACCTGCGGGCCCGGGCAACACGCGCAACTGCCCCGGTGATGTTGACGCGGTACTGGACCATTCTTTCGCTCACGCCGAGGCGGACTGCGGCTTCGGGGATGGAGAAACGGCCGCGCGCGACTGCCAGGGCGGCGTCCTCTGTGACCAGGAGGGCACCAGCCAGATATTGGGCCTCATCTTCGACATCTTGATCCCAGAGCCGACACCCGCGGTCATCGAGGGCAGGAGTAGCAGGGTGCATCAGCAGCCCGTGGGCTGCTTCATGGGTGATGTTGCTGCTGATGCGTCCTGGGCTGTGGCCGTCGTTGTGGACAACTGTCCGCTTGCTTCCCCGGAACACGGTTACGGCCGAGAAGGCCTCGGGCTCGGCCGTCAGTAGATAGCGAGCAGCGGACGAGCCGGCGAACTCCGACAGGTTGATGACTGGGATCGCGAGGTGTTCCGCCAGTGCCAACGGATCCAAGCGGTCGAGTACGTGCAGACCGAGTTCTGCACGTACATCGAGAGCCAGGGTGCTGGCCTCAGTCTTGAAGCCCCGCCGAAACGCCATCCGTACTAGTCCTTCGTGCGCAGCCGTTCATAGGTGATCTTGATCAGTTCTTCAAGGGCGCCGGCCGCTTCCGGTGAGAGGTTGCGGTCGCTGCGAAGGTAGGTAGAGATCATCGCCAGAGGCTCCGCCTCCGGACGGGCGTCGTCGTCCGACCGAACGAAATCGTCGGCATCCAGGCCCGACCAGGCGCACAGGGCGGCAAGCCCATCGACGTCCGGCCGCTTGCCCTGCGACATGCGGGTGAGTGTGGAGGCGCTAACACCTGAGCCAGCGGCAACCTGCTTCCAGTTGAGCCCACGGGCCTGCCGTGCGCCGTCTAGGGCTGCATAGAAGCCCTCAGTATCGAACCATCCCTTTTTGGACATTTCATCTCCCGCCGATTGCGAACTTGCAATCGAGCATCTACCTTGTTATGATTCGACTCTAGCAATCGCGGCCCTGCCGCGCAATGACGATCAAGGGGTAACGGACATGACCAGCACAGTAGAGCAAGCCACGCAGGTAGGGGCAGGCCACCAGGTCACCATCACCGTCAACACCAAGGCGGTCACGGTGACGGGACCTCGGCTCACCGGCCTTCAGATCAAGGAAGCCGCCATCGCCCAGGGGGTGCAGATCGAGTTGGACTTCCTGCTCTCGGAGGAACTGCCGTCCGGCGAGACGCGCATCGTCGGGGACGCCGACGAGGTCACGGTCAACAAGCACTCGAAGTTCACCGCAGTCGCCGGCGACGACAACTCCTAGGAGTGATGACGGTGACCCCAGAGGTGGCCCAGGCAGTGGAGGAGGTGCGCGCGGCCTTCCCGGGCGTTGTGATCAACGTTCGGGAAGAGCCCGATGGTGGCGCCGTGGTCTTCGTAGAGTCCGTCGACCCAGGTGAGCAGTACCAGCAGCGGTCCACCTGGATCGGCTTCCGGATCACCTTCCAGTACCCATACTCGGATGTGTATCCGCACTTCGTGCGGGACGACCTGGCCCGTGTCGACGGCGCAGGGCTCGGCGAAGGCATGACGGTCACGACGTTCGAGGACCGACAGGCCGTTCAGATCTCCCGCCGCTCGAACAAGCTCAATCCCGCTCACGACACTGCGGTGATCAAGCTCCACAAGGTGCTGGCATGGCTTCGAGCCCGATGAGTACCTGGACACTGCGGCTGCCGGCCGATCTAGCCAGACAGCTGATGACACACCTCTTCCCAGGCGATGGTGACGAGCATGGCGCCGTCATCGGGGCGACCGTGGTGCAGACGGACCGTGGGAGCCGGCTGCTGGCGCGGCGGTTGTACCTGGCACGCGACGGTATCGACTACGTTGCGGGCCAGCGCGGGTACCGCATGCTGACCCCCACGTTCGTTCGGGACCGGGTCCTCCAGTGCCGCAATGAAGGGCTGGCTTACCTGGCGGTGCATTGCCACGGTGGAACGACGTCGGTCGGGTTCTCGCCAGCTGACCTCGCGTCTCACGAACGCGGGTACCCGGCCCTGCGGGACATCCTGGGAGATGGTGTCGTTGGCGGTCTGGTCTTCACCCCGCAGGCCGTTGCGGGTGATCTCTGGCTTCCGGGCGAAGGACGGGTAGAACTCGACCACGCCCTGGTAGCCAGTTGGCCTCTTCATGCCATGCGGGCGGCGCCGCTGCCGGCACCCACCACCGACTTGACCTACGACCGGCAGAGCCGGCTCTTCGGAGATCGAGGGCAGGCGATCTTGGCCGGCCAGAAGGTCGGCGTGATCGGCGTCGGCGGAGCCGGGTCGCTGATTGTCGAGTACCTGGCCCGCCTTGGCGTGGGGCACTTGGTCATCATCGACCCCGACCGGATCGACCGCACCAACCTGCCGCGGGTAGTAGGTAGCCGACTCTCGGACGCCCGCCCGTGGTTGACCGATCCCGCGCGACCTGAGCTTCTGCGTGCGCTCGGCACACGGTTGGCCACCCCGAAGGTTCGGGTGTCTCGGCGGGTTGCGCGGCAAGCTAATCCGAAGATCAAGATCGAAACGCTCCAGGACGATGTGACCCGGGACGATGTGGCACTGCGTCTGATCGACTGCGACTACTTGTTCCTCGCCGCCGATTCGATGCAGGCACGGTTGGTGTTCAACGCGCTGGTGCACCAGTACTTGATCCCGGGCGTTCAGGTCGGTGCGAAGGTTCAGGTCAGCCGCGATGGCAGTGTCACGGACATCTTCAGCGTCGTGCGCCCAGTTGCCCCAGGGTTTGGATGCCTTTGGTGCAACCAGCTGGTTAACCCAGCCAAGCTGCAGGAGGAGGCCCTGACGGCCGAGCAGCTCCGGCGGCAGCGCTATGTCCAGGACGAGAACGTGCACGCGCCCAGCGTCATCAGCCTTAACGCGGTTGCGGTAGCTCATGCAGTAGATGACTACCTGCTGAGGGTCACGGGTCTCCTGCCGGTCACGTACGAGCCGCGATGGCGAGAGTTTCACCCGGCCGCGCCAGCGCCTTTGGATCGAGTCCGCTCCCAGATCCCTCGAAAGGAAGAGGACTGCAGCGAGTGTAGCGACGCTGGCCGCCTTGGCCTGGGTACGAGACGGCGGCTGCCGACAAGAAGCTAGATCCGAGCCGCACCTAAAGGGCTACGTCACAGGTGATCTCCTTGCCCCAGACATCCCACCCCGGTCGTTCCCGCCGGGCGAACAGCTCCAGGAACGGGCTGGGGGAGCACCGCTCGATGACGGCGCACTGCTCCTCCGGCTTGTGGCTGTGCTCCTGGATCGGGGCGTAGAGCCAGGATCCTTGGCCCTTGAACTGGACCGGCGCTCGGCCGCGGATGCCGACAGCAGGTGCTCAGTCTGGTTCCGCAGGTAGTCGCCGAGGCCGAACCGGGGCTTGATCAGTCACCAGCGCCTGTGGAGTATTTGCCGACCCCCTGGTCGGTCAGCCGCACCCGGTAGAGCAGGGCGATCAGGTTGCCGACGATCGCGCGGGTCCACAACTGCCGGCCCAGGCGGAGATCTTCGGGACGGTGGTCGATCAGGGTCTGCCGGACGCACTGCTGCCGGTCGGGATCGAGCGCCTGGTGCTCGATCACTCTCCGGCCGCGGGTCCTGGACACCAGCGCCTCCTGGCCGCCAACCTGCCACGCGGCCCACCAGTCGGTCACCGACTCCACGCTCACGCCCAGGAGTTCGGCCACCTCACACCGCTCGCGGCCCGGCCGAAGCGCCGCCACTGCCCGCATCCGCAGAGCTTCCTGAGCCATCGGCGACACGCGCCGTGCGTCCCCCACCAGATCCGTCACGCCAGCTGGCCGGGAGAGTCTCCCAGCCAGCTGGCTGCACTAGCACTATTCCTCTGCGGCGGGGCTGGCTACCTTGCCGATCTGCCAGGTTTGCATCGAGTTGGCGACTAGGCCGAGAGTCAGCGGCTTCAGGTTCCACCCGTCAGACTGCTCGACACAGTTCTCGTTCGGGACATCAAGAACCACGCAGGGGCGCTTGGTGAGTGCCGAGTTGTACATCAGGCCCGACACCAGCGTACCTCCGCCAAAGATCCTCAGCAGGTACTCCGTCACAACCTGAGTCGGCACGTAGTCGACTTGCTCGTAAGCCTGTCGAACCGGCTTTCGCAGTATTTCCACGAAGTCATAGAGGAACATGAGCGGGCGGCGGATATCACTGCGCTCCATGTCGAACATGGAGGGAATGTCTGGGAGCTTAGTGAAATCCACAACGGTGCATGGCTGTGAGAGGGCAAAGCTGCCCGAGGTCGCCCACCGTGAAGTCGTACGGACTATGGCCTCTTGAACTGCAGTCTCAGCATCATCGGACCCGTAGAACATCGGAATTCCCGCAGGACTCATACGGTTGGCCTGATTGGCAAGCTTCTGCGGCACGGTGCCGAGCCTGCCTGCTCCCCAGGTGACCTCGCGATCCTCATGGGGCAAAGCGCGCCAGAATTCGCGTCCGGCAGGCAGCTCTCTAAGTAGATCTAGCTTCTGAATCAGGGCACCGATGTGGTCGAGGATGACGCCTGCAGGAACCTCGCCGGCCCACAGCTTCTCCTCGTTGATATCGTCCCGAAGCCAGAAGACGTAGCGTGTCTTGTACTGGACCTCGTGACAGAAGCTTTCCCAGGCGGCACTTAGTGCCTCGTCAGGGCTGTCGTGGGCGTAGTAGAGATCAACCCACGTGCGGTCTTCGACAGCGCCGCGCATAGCCTCAATGAGGTCTTCGTTGTCGCAGAATACATCGCTGAAGTTGCCGACAAGATCCCAGGTGTCAATGGTTGGCGCCTGATATCCACCTTCCCGGCCGTCGTACCAGACACCCTCGTTATCGGCGTCGCCGTATTCGGTATTGATGCCGGCAACGAACGCGGCTACGAGGACGTCCAGCTCGGCGGCTGGCGAGCTTTCGCAGAAGTTGCATTGCTCGTCCGGCTGCTCTTTAGCCTTGATGGTAGCCTTCAGGGCATCGTCATTGACGCAATTCGCACACACGTACCCATCGGAGAAGCTCCACCCCTGCTCCCACTCTGCAATCTGCTGATTCTTGGCCATCCCCATGGCGGCAACCTACCCGCTTTCCGGGCTCCCGCATAGCCCCGCTCCAGATAGAGTCGGTGGTGAGGTCAACGCCTTCAAGCCGTGCCGAGCTCATCTTGATCGATACCGAGGTCCTTACGCATTTCTGCCCGAAGCTGCCGAAGGCACACCCACACTTCATCCAGTCCGTGCTCGATGACTTCGAGCTCCTGACTCTTGCCAGCTGGGGAGGCCTCGATCCCCTTCAGCTGACCAAAGAGGGTATTGAGACGTCGGCTTGCCCGGCTTGATGATTCCAGTACGGTGGTAGGAACGATCATCTGCGCCTCAGCGTAGTTGTCGCGGAACGCGGCCCGATGGATTTCCAAGGCTTCACTGGTCGCGGACACGTCGCCGCGGCGTAGCGCGTGCAGGTGATTGACCAGAGCCGTCATGTACTGGCGGCCGGCTGTGTTCAGGGTTATGTAGCACTGGCGGCGCAGGGCACTGGCCTCGCGCTCGCGGGTCTCAACTTTCTCGATCTCGCGCAGGAGGTCAGCACGGCGAAGGTCTTCCGCTCGCTGGTTGCCCGCATGCTCCAACTCCAGGCGCTTGAGTCGGTCGGCCCGAGTCTGAGTCAGAACGGTGCCACCAAGAGTGCCAACCACGCCAACGACTGAGACCATCAATGCCGTCAGGCTTGCGTCCACTGCGCGTCCCTCCCAAGGTCGAGAGATACACCATAAGGCATCTTGGAGGTGTTGCATACGCAGATTTCGACCGTCTGCCATGGGTGATGGAGAGTTATGAGGATACGGGTAGTTTTGGCCCCTGGAAGCCGTAGGATGGAAGGTTCGAGAATTAAACATCAGGCAGCCTCATATTCGGGAAGACTGAATCATGCGGAGCCTCGCGCTGTCTGCTCAGGTCTAATTTTAGAGATTCTGCATATCAGATCATCTGGCAGTTCGAGATCCGGGTGCACTGATCTTCCTGCTCGCAGCTCCTCTTCGACGAGGTATGCGACAGTCTTTGCTCTCGCGCACCAGAGCAAGGAGCGATGGCGAAAGCTGTCGCTTTTTGCTTTGGGGGAGCCGAAATCACTGGTTCGATCAAGCTCGTAGGATGCTTCGGCGGGAATGTATGCGGCGTGAAGTGGGCGCAGCCATTTTTTGGCTTCAATATGCACTTTTCCGCGATCGAGGGATGCCGTGCTAGCTAGTTCGATCAGCAGGCGCCGTTGCGCCGCAGGATCTGCGGCGGTGTACGCCTCTTCGAGGCCTAGCGCGAAGTGGATAGCTTTGATCGACCCGACGAGCTTATCCCAGTCCAACTCTGGCTCTCGACTGATGATTTTCTTCAAGGCCAAGATCCGCTGCTGGCACTCGGTGTAGTAGATCTTGAATCCTTCGGCATCTAGTTCGCCGGCCGTGCGCATTTTAGTAAGGGTGCGCGCCTCGTCCTCCAGTTTCGATACCTCGCGCTTGTGCCCCTCAACCTCTTTGAGGCGATCCTGATTCTTGGCCTGGAAGTCTTTGATGAGAAGATCGAATGCCAGATCGCGGTATTCGGCCATGAAGCGATAGCCGGTGATGTCTGACAGGATCTTGTCCGTGAGCTTCGGCTCACTAATCGGGTGCTCGGTGCAGGTCCTGCGAGTGCCGCGCGAGCAGTGGTAGTAGATATAGGAAGCCTCGCGCTGCGTGTTCGGGTAGTACTTGCGTTTCTCTGTCGCGGTAATAGCTCGTCCGCATGGCAGGCAAGTCAGAAGGCCGGAGTACTTGATGTATCCACGTTTAGACGGCTTGCGTCTGGAGTCGCCATACGAGGTATGGCGGAAGATTTCTTGTAACCGCTCGTACTGCTGAAGCGTGATGACTGCCTTGTGCTTTCCTCTGCGTAACTCTCCTTTCCATAAAAAGTGACCTGTGTAGAAGACGTTACGGAGCATGCCCCAAACTCCCAGGTAGCCGATTGGCTGGCTACCACGTTTCTCTGTCTTACGAGTTGTGAGACCCCAGTCGCTGGCCATGAGGCCATGAAGCTCGGCAACGGTGTAGTTTCCGGTCAGGGCATGTTTCAGGCCGCGCTCGATGATCGGCATCCGAAATTCATCAACTACGATGGTGCGCTCGCCTTTGCGCTTGCGGTCGCCGTCCGTCTTGTATCCCAGTGGCACTGGCCCTGGGTACCAGCCTTGTTCAACCTTGGTAGTGGTTCCGCGTGCGACGTCCCGAGCAAGCCGCAGGGACTCGTACCGGCCTTGAGACAAGATCTGCTCAAGCAGCAGAAGTCCCTCAGGGGTTTTCTCAAACGAGAAAGTGACGAACTTTAGATCCAGCTTGTCTTCTGCGATGAGTCGGACGATAGTGGCGGCATCATGCGGGTTCCTTGACAGCCGGTTCGGATGCCAGGACACAATGCCAGTGATCTCGCCGGCCTCTACCTGCTCAATGATCCAGCCGAACTTCTTGCGTCCGGGATGGAAGGCGCTCTTGCTCTCGGTAACCGGTTCATCAAGGTAGTCGAGGGCGGGAAACAGGGAGTCTATCTGTTGGAGCTGAGAAGGGATTGAGAGAGATTGGCGCTCTGTTCCCTCACTCGACTTGCGCGCGTACTTGACCCAAATATCCGCCTTAAGCGGTAGAGCTGCTTTGGCCTCAGCGGCAGCTCGGGCGGCGATATAGTCATGTGGCATCCATTGGGTCCTCCATTTATTTTGATGATTGCTCTAATTTCCCCTTCTGTCCAGTGTCGATTTCGCTTTCCTCCTTGAGTCGTTGCTTGAGTTGAGGGTGATAAATCAGACTCACGAGGAACATTAGACTGTTCATCTCTTCGATGGCTGTTGCCGAATCAATCTCCTCGTTGAAGTAGTCCTTGTTGAGTTGCTGATATTTCTGGATGTCTTCGCTGTCGAAAGTCATGCATCATTTCTCCTATGGTTAACGTAGAAAAGGGTGCGAGGCGATAACGCCTCGCACCCTGGTCGGTGTGGTTGGTTACGCCAGTACGACTTCTCGCACCAGCTTCAGCGCCTGAGCCTTCAGCGGCTCGGGCTTGATGAGTGTCCGGTTGAGTTTGGTCTCCCAGCTCCTGGACCTCCGGACGTGGTCGAGGTACTCGCCGGCGGCCTGCACGAGGCCGTAGGCGGTGTGCGCGACGGGCTCGGTGGTCGGCGACGCGAGAATGCCGCGGACGGCCTTGCGGGCCTCCTCGACGTTGCGGGCGACGCGGTCGGTCACCAGGCCCTCGGGCGGCATCGGGATGAACTCCCGGACGAACAGCTCGCGCTGCGGCGGGGTGACCCGGATACCGAGCAGTTCGGTGGCCCACTCCTGGTAGTCCTTGAACTCCTGGCGCGCGCCGGTGACGGCCAGGCGGGCGTCTTCCAGGTGCTCGCGCCAGTTGCGCTTGTGAATGAAGGAGTAGGTGGCGCCGGTGCGCTCGCCCTCCAGCTCGGCGGCGCGGAAGGTGTTGCCACAGACGATGCGAACCGCAGTGGCTCGCAGGGTGCAGCCGCCGGCCTGGCCGAACCGGTTGGTCAGGGCCATGTACGGCAGAGTGAACGAGCTGTCACCGGGCAGCTGGATCGGCTCGTCCAGCAGGACCAGGCACCAGACCTGGCGACCGCCGTCAATGGAGCCGCCGGTCTCCCAGAGCAGGTTGGGCTGCTTCAGCACGACGTGCATGATCTCGCCCATCTCGGCCATGCCGATCAGCTCGTAGCTGTCGCGGGAGATCCACAGCGTCTTGCCCGTCTTGGAGTGGGCGAAGCGCTGCCAGCCCTCGACCGGCGCGTAGTGCGGCTGGCCGTGGGCGTCCACCGTGACCAGCTCGTAGACGGTCTCGGTGATGACGTCCCAGTCGAGGCCGGCCAAGGGCCGGGCCTCCTCCCAGGTGGTGGGGTGCTGGTCCAAAACGGTTCCCTCGCGGTGCCAGGGCATCTCGCGGACGGAGAACATCGAGTCAACGTTGGCAGGCATGGCTGCCTCCCTTGAGCATTGTAGGTACGTGAATTGGAGGCGATCGAATCTTCAGGATTCCATTGACTGAAATTCGCAAAGGGTCCAAAATTAAAGAATGGAATCAAGAAGGCGGGGTAAACAGCCGCAATGGAAAACGGCGCTAGCAGACCCTTCGGTCTGGACGCCTGAAGGCAAAAAACTCGCGGTTTCTTATTTAGTTACTTCGCCGACAGTTGGTAGCGTGCTCATGCTTGAGCGGGCTGCACAGTTGTCGGGCCATGAGGAACTGGCGAGAACTACCCCGTTGGTTGCCAGGCGTCAGAGGCTGGCGGAGCGTTTGGTCGATGCGATGGCCCCGCAGGAGTTGGAGCGTGCTCTTGAACAGGCGCGGTTGGCGGTAGCTGCGGAAGATGACGTGCCAGTTCGCTCGCGTAGAACGAAGGTGTTGGGAAGCGCCTGGGCACGCGATGTGACCGAGGAGTCAACGTGGACCGATGCAATGCTTGGGGCAGCTAGTGCAGATATACTGAAGCGCACCCGAATGACGGACCGGCTTTTTAGGCGCCGCGACAAAGCTCTCATGGTCCGCGCCATAGGTTTGACTGGCCATGCGGACGAACTTCTGCCGTTGGATGGGTCGGTTAAACTATTCGAGTCGGTTGGCCAGTGGCTTCGGCGGATTACTCCTGCTGATTCGATCAGGGTTCTGGCGCAAGCTGACGAGGAAATCTCGGCAGAGTATACGGCGGCCGTACGGGAGCGTTACCGTGGCGGTGCAACTGATTGGCCGTTGGTCACTCCTTCGTCTCGGGGGGAGGAACAGTCGGTCGAGGTATTCGATGAGCGAGGCAATTCTCGGGAATTCGCCATCACCATTAAACTCGAAAAACAGGCAGACGGTTCAATTGGCGTGACTTCAGTAGACATCAAGGGTCTGTGAGAAGGGCAGCCCGCCGCGCGACGCGACGGACTGCCGGTTGAAGGAAGGGCTACCGCTGGCGACCACGGAGGTCGTTCCAGACGTAGCCGCAGTTGGAGCTGGGCTCGCCGAGCAGGACTTCGACGGGGATCACGTCGGCGGTCTCGTTCTCCCAGCGATGGTGAGCCAGTACGTGCAGCACGGCGTCGAGCGCGCAGCAGTAGTCGATGACGTACGTGTACGGCTTCTCGCCGTCGTAGCGCTCGGTGCCGGCGACGGTCACGGTGTACGTGCCCATCACGGTTCGCCGGCCTGCTCGGCCAGGTAGTTCATCAACGCGCGGTCGGTCAGCAGCTCGTGGCTGAGGCCTTCCGCGGACGCCAGGTGGAACAGGTCGGCCAGCAGATCGCTGATCTGCGTCTCGATCGGCTCGGTGTACTCCCAGTCCCCAAGCGGGAAGCGGGAGACGTAGGCCTCGACGGCAGCTCGGGCCGCCTCGATCTTGATCATGATCGGCCGCCTACTCGGCATTCGCGTAGTCCAGCGCAGCGACCCGGAAGGTGCTGGTGGGCTGGATCGCGTCCGCGTGGCCTATCACCGCCAAGGCGGCGAGGAAGTGGAGCTGTTCGACCAGCCAGCAGCGGGCCAGTTCCAGGTCGACGCTCCGGCAGCCCGAGGCGAAGGTGATGCGCAGCAGGATGTCCACGACGACCGCCTACAGCTCGTAGGCTTCGTCGACGGTGACCTCGTAGTCGACGGTCTGGTCGTCCACGTTGTCCACCGAGCTGAGGTCCGGCTTGAGGTAGTCGTTGACGTCGTCCTCGGTGGCGCCGGCGCTGTCGCTGTCGACCACGAAGCTGCCGGTCATGGTGAACTTGACCTTGACGCGGGTGACGTACGGGTCGAAGTCGAAGTGCTCCAGGAAGTTGTTGAGGCCTTCGCGGCAGATGTCGCCGGCCTCGTGGCGCTCGATGGCGTACTCCCGGATGTCCTCCAGCTTCCGGTCGTGCAGCAGCGTCTGCTGGGCACGGTCGCGGGCCGCGGTGGACTGCACTTCCTTCAGCGCGTCGCGCAGGTACTCGGCCTGCACGGCGTGGTCGAGAACGAACTCGGCCTGCATTGCCTGGGTGGTGGTGCGGGTGACCTCGTGGTCGCGGTACAGCTCGACTTCGCCGGTGGCGGCGTCGACCAGGCGCAGGACCACGCCGATCTGGCCGCCGCTCGTGCGGACGACCGCCGGCAGCAGGGCGAACAGGTCTTGGGGCGCGATGTCGCGCAGCATCTCAACGGTCAGGTCAGACATGGCTGACCCTCCTTCGAGTGAAGGTGCAAGTGCTGATTTCGGGGTGAGGCTCAAGCACTTTGGGTGGCCCCGGGCAAACGCCCGCCCGGCCAGCTCAAGATCGCTTTAGGCGACTGGGCCGGCCAGGTAGGCGTTCGACGGGAAGTCGGGCGCCAGCCCCCCGGTGTGGTGGGGGCTGGCGCTGGTGGGAGGGGCGGTTAGACGGCTTCGGTGGCCACGGCGACGCGGTAGCTGGTCGTCTGGTCGGGCACCTCGCGGAGGAACATCAGGTCGGGGCCGAGGTTGGCTTCGGCGTCCCGCTTGCTGGCGGCGGCGCTGGTGCTGACCTCGTAGCTGCCGGTGATGGTGAAGGTGACCCTGGACCGGTTGGTGTACGGCTCCAGGTCGAAGGCGGCGAGGAAGTCATCCAGGTCGGTCTGGGTGATGATGCCCTGCTCCATCGCCAGGATGGCGTAGAGCCGGATCTCCTCCAGCTGCTCGGCGTGGGCCTGGCGCTGCTCGGCGTGGACGTCGAAGCCGATGCCGCGGCAGATGGTCAGGACTTCGACGGCTTCCGCCAGCGCGTTGGCGCGGGCGGTCTCGTCGGTGATGGGCTCGAACTCCAGGTCGGAGACGGGCACGCGGTCGATGTGAGCGCGGGTGTAGACCTCCACCACGCTGGGTTCCACGAACCGCAGGATGACGCAGGCCCGGTTGCCGATCTGGACGGCGGCCGGCAGCGCGTCGGCCAGGCTCTCGGGCGGGCAGGTACGCAGGCTGTTCACGGTCAGCTCGGACATGGCTGACCCTCCCAACTAACAAGGTGCAAGCGCTGATTCAGGATCGGGCTCAAGCGCTCTTGGTGAAGCCCCGGGCAGGCGCCCGCCCGACCAGCCGTCGTTGCCACAGCTGGTCAGGTGGAGGCCTCCACGCGGGAAGTTCAGGTGTCCGCCCGGCAGGCTCGGGGGAGTGGCGCGAGCCTGCCGAGGAGGCACCCGTCGGCGGTCAGCCGAGGCGGTGCTTGGGGTTGACGTAGCAGTAGTCGTACCCGGGGATCAGGTCGGTCGAGTAGATGACGTGCGGGAACTCCGCACTGGTGAACGTCTGCTCCTTCAGGCGGTCGATGCCGGCCTTGGCGGCAGCCTCGTTGAGGATCTGCTCGGTCGAGATGCGGGTGTCAGCAATGCGGTAGAGCGGAACTACGATGTCCCTGACGCATCGGGCGCATAACGTCTTCTCGTTGTACACGTAGGCGCCAATGTCGGTGGCGCGGACGTCAGCTCCGTTAATTCCTTTTTCTTCGGGGGATGGCGTGAGGGTCTTCACACGGTAGGTCCTTTTAGGGTTGTCTTTCGAGGATCTATTCGGTTGTGGGGCTGGCCAACAGGCGGATGGCCTCGGTCTGGGTGACGACCAGGAAGAGGTCGCGGGCGTCGGCCGGCTGAGCTTGGGTGACGCGGCGGACGGCCTGGGCGCGGTGCTCGTCGGGCACGACGAAGACGACCAGGGGGAAGACGCCGTGCAGCAGCTGCTCGTCGCCGACCAGCTCGTAGGCCCGGTAGGCCTGGCACTTCTCGGCGAGCCGGCGGGGGCTCTCGGTGCTGCGGTCGACCTCGATGAAGTACGACCAGCGAAGCGTCGGGTTGGCCAGCCGAACCAAGGCGTCCGGGCGGAGAACGTGGCGGCCGGCGAAGTCGTGGAAGGTGCGACGGGCGTCCGCCTCGACCTCGAAGTCGGTCAGCTCGGTGCTGGTCGACCGCACGGCCGCGGTGAGCTGGACGTACAGCTCGGAGATCGCCAGCCAGTGGCTCAGCGTTAGCGGCTTCGGCTGCCAGGCTCGGCGCTGGGCGGTAGGAGTCTGGGCGCCAGCGAGACGCAGGCCAGCCGCGGTGAGGGCGTAGACGTAGCCAGCAGGGCCAGCGCTGCGCTCCTCGGAGGTGTTCGGGAACCGGCGGATCACGCCGAACCGGACGAGCCGGTCAAGGCGGATGCGAGTACGGCGAACGCCGGTCCTCCAGTCGGCACCGCCACTCACCACCTGGGACAGCTGGTTCACGGTGGCAACCCGGACTCTGGCCAGCGTCGAGACAAGGGCTCGTTCCGGCGGCAGCAGGTTGTCAGAGTGGTACATCGGGTGGGTCGGCAGAATTGAGCGGAAGCCTAGAGTTTCGATGGCACGGTTCTCGCAGGTTAATGAAAAGGCTGCGGAAGCAGATATGTCGTACAGGCCATCGGTGGATTTCCAGATAGCACTGGAGCCGACGGGCGGACGACTTCGGTTCCACTTACGGTCCCCATCAGGGAACCAGCGCATGGCCACGCGGGCCGGGGTCGCCGGCTGACTGGCGGCTGGCGATCTCCTGCTCCACGTCGGCCACGGTGCGGCCGTACTGCTGGCGGGAGGCTTCGAGGACAGCAGGCCCCCTCCCCATAGCGTGCGGCGGTGGACTGGTTGAGATGGTGACGACCGGGCTGGCGTGGCCGCCCACGACCACCGCGGCGAGCGCGGTGCGGGCGTCGAGGTTCAGCAGGTCTTCCGGCTTCACCGGCGGACCGAACGTCTTGGCCAACGTCGCAGCGTCGTCGGGACCGGGCTGGAAGGCCGTCTTCGTTCTGGCCTCGCTCAAGAGCGCGGCGCGCAGCCAGGCGGGCACTTGGCCCAGGTGCTGGAGCACTGCCACGATGCCGAGGTAGCTACCGCGAGCGCGGGCCAGCATGTCGGCCAGATTCACGCCGTTGCGCAGGAACCGGGCCGCCTCGTCCACATACAGCAGGGCCAGCTGCCGCTGCTCACGGGCAACGGCGCTGCGCCGCTGGGCCGCGTTCCAGAGCATCTGGACCACCAGACTGCCGAGCAGGTCGGCGGCCAGCGATCCGATCTGGCCCGAGGGCAGCGACACCACGAGGATCTTGTGGTTGTCGATCACCTCTTGGATGGACCACCACGGCTTCGACTGCCCCAGGATGGCGCGCAGCTGCCGGCGATCGGTCAGCGGCGACACCTTGTTGAGGACGGCCGAGACGGCCTGGTCGCGCTCGCCGTCGGTCCAGGACTCGAAGCGGGCGAAGAACCGCCCGACGGTCGGCTGGAACACCGGGTCGAGACCGGCCAGCAGCTGGCGGCGGAAACGTCCGTCGGTCAGCAGCAGCGGCAGCTCGACCAGAGTCATGCCCGGGGTGGCAGCCAGCAGGACGAGCGAGGACTTCAGGATCTCTTCGAGCCTGGGGCCCCAGCTCTCGGCATGGGCGCGCAGGATCTCCAGTACCTGGTCGGCGACCAGCTCGGCGTCGGCCGGTTCGCAGTCCAGCGGGTTGAGTCCCACCGGACGAGCGTCGGCGGCGTCGAGGACGATCAGGTCGTCCAGGCGCTCGGCCGGCACTTGGTCCACCACGTCGCGCGCCAGGTCTCCGCCGGGGTCGATGAGCACGACCGCCCTTCCCGCCCGCATGTCTTGCGTGAGCAGGTTGAGCAGCAGGGTGCTCTTGCCGGTCCCGGTAGACCCGGTGATGAGGTGGTGCATCAGGCTGTCGGTGGCGGAGATCGCTACCGGGCGCCCGGGTTGGCCGTCGTAGAGGGCGTTGCCGATGACCCGGCCGGTGGTCGGGAGCGACCGAACCGGCGGGAACAGTCGGCTGCCCGTCAGTTCCAAGCCAGGAACGGTTGGAGCCGAGACGGGCCAGGCCACCAACGTCGCGGCTTCCTTCGCGTTGACGTAGGCCGGTCGACCGAGCGGCGGCGAAGTCGCTGCGCGGGCCAACCACCGATGTGCTCGGGCGGGCAGCCAGCGCGGTACCAGCGCGGCGCCGTCTTGGTCGAGAAGGTGGAGGGCTGCCATCACCCGCCCGGCGAGCAGGTGCGCGCGGGAGCGAGGAACAGCAGCAGCACCAACGGTGCCCACCACGCCGAACCAGGGCTCGGCCGTCTTCGCTTGGAGGCCGGCCAGGGCACGCGGTCCGCTGGGTGGTGGCGGTGCTGCCAAGAGCAGCTGCACCAGGTGCTGAAGCCACGGCGGCAGCAGCTGAGGAGCTGGGCCGTCGGGCGGTCGCCACGAGGGTGTGGCGACGGGGAAGACGACCAGCTGGTAGGCCAGCGTCTCGCCCTGTAGCAAGGGCTGGAGTGTGTTGAGCAGGCTCACGGCGAAGTCGCCGGCCACGTCCGTCCGCACAGGGCGAGCGGTGGTGGTCAGGTGAATCCGACGGAGCCAGTTGGCCTTGGGTAAGGCCGGCTCAGGGATGAGGGTTGTCCGAAGTCCCGGAACGACGCCGCGCAGCTGCCTCAGCAGCACGTCGGCCTCGTAGCGGGGCAACCGCAGCCGGTGTTCAATCCGACCGCGTTGCCCGATGCCCTCGAACACCACGCTGTCCCGGCCGTACAGCCAGCCACGGCTGAGGCGTAACCGTCCAAGGGAACGCATGAAAGCCGTGACTTGCTCGATGGTCAAGTCGCGTGGAAATTCGAGTCGGTAGATAAGGCGAGTGTTGTCTCGTGTCAGCTGGTCTCGGTTGCGTAGGAGAATAAAAATTGCAATTGCGGCACCTAGCAGAGCGATTGAGCCGACGATCTGAGGTATGTCTCTCATGATCGCGGAATCCTTCAAGTAGCTTGAGGTCCGCGGATGAGCCGCATACGTCAATCGAACACGATTCGGGCGGACGGGCGCCGGATTGGCGCGGGCCCACTCCCCAGAATTTTGAAAGAGCCGCTAGTTTGGCGGCTCTTGTTTTCTCAAGGCGAAAGCTGATTGCTATCAACCTTGTGCATCCAGTATATCATTTATGTGTGAAAAAGTCAACACTTCTATGGCTTCGGTAAGCCATTTCTGGCCTGCTTCTCAAGGCTCCTATCTGGTGGGTCTGATTAGAGGCGGGCCGACCTTTCGTGAAAAAGTCTACGTTTTATCGACATGCCGTGATCAATAAAATTACAGAAAGAGACGGCGGGCCGCGTCGGATGAATCTTCGGATTGTACTCTTGTGGTACAGGGGTGCCTGATATGCAGTTCAGTGGCGGATGGGGCCTGGTCTCGCCATGATATTTGCGAAGGTTATTATCATGCTTGCTTTGGTGGAGGGAATTTGGGGTGAGGGTGCGCGTAAATGGGAAATCGGCTCGAAGGTTGCCGTCCAGGTTTGGTGTGTATTACGGAGTGGTGGGCTGGCCAGGAATTTGAAGAGTAGGCGTGGAGCCGTTGCTTTCTCGTGGCCGACTGCGCGCCCCGGGGAGAGTGTCGACACCGTAGCGCCGTTCGTTCTCTAGGTGCTTTAGGCTATCGTCCAAGTGGGAGATTCGCTCCACTACGCCGAGGTCTTCACGAAGCGCAAGTCGCAGTAGCCAAACTCCATCTGAAAGCCCATCGGAGAACCACCGTTGAAGTATGCTCGCTGTGGTGGGATCGTATTTCTGATTGAGCATGACGAGTGCACGGTATGCGCTGCTGATTCCTCTATTTAGCTCGGCTGCGACTTTCATGGTCCGCTCGGGCATTAGCATTTGGGTCCGAGCATACTGATCTTTGTACTGCTTTCGAGCTTCTTCCACTTCGCTCAGAGATACTCCGCCCTCTGCGTGGATTACAGATATCAGCTGGTCATAGGCGGTGGATCGGAATTGACGCGCGGTGGCGTTCAGTCCAGCGTAGGAAATTCTTTTTGCTTCCTCTGACTTCTCTGTTCGCTGGGATTCTAGCTCCAGGCGGCGAGATCGCAGAGTGAAGAAATGTGCCGCTAGTGTTGCGCCAAGAGTTCCGATCATGGTGATACTCGCTACCAAGCCGGGCGTGAGGTCGCTAGCCATGCTGCTCCTTCGGTAAGAGAGGCATTCAACCTAATGCGTACCGCGGGGGCTGGCTTTGTATGCTCAACTTGAGCAGTTTCAGAGCTTAAGGCTGGTAGCGGGATCTTGGAAGTCGGCGAATCCACCAATAACGGCTCAATTCAGGTCTGCTGCGGCGATTCATCAGGGGGAGGTGCATCAGGAGTCGGCTCGGTCTCCAGCTCGCAGTCCCAGTTGGGCGGGTGATGGCGGAGGTTTCGCGGTGAACCCCCTGGACGACCTGGCTCCCAGCTGGCCACTCGGCGGCATCTTGGACACGGAAGGCTCACAGGGGTCATAAATTCATCGTGAGCAGCTGGCCGGTGTCCCGCAGCTGGGAGGTACTACTCGTGCAGCAGCTGTTCGTCCAGGTACGCCTGCACCGGCTCGAACAGCCCGTACGGCACGAACTCGGAGATCTGCTCGTGCGTGATCCATGCCAGCTCGGCCAGCTCCTCGGTGTCGACCACCGTGGCCGTGCCGCTGACCACCTCGCAGGCGGTGTACGACATCTGCCGACCGGTCTTCGGGTGAACGCGCTCGCCGAGCGGGCGGACGGCCTTCACCGTCAGGCCGACCTCCTCGGCGGTCTCGCGGACAGCAGCTGCTTCCGGCGATTCGCCGGCCTCGACCTCACCGGCCGGGAACTGCCACGACAGCTCACCTTCTTTGACCCGCCGCTGGACCATCAGAACGCGGTCGTCCTGGACCACGATGGCGGCGGCGATGCCCGGTTTCGTACTCACGCTGTGGGTTCCTTCGGGGCGTAGCGCAGCAGCACCACGTCGCCCACCGTCTCGGTGCCCAGCAGCTTCATCCGGTGCGTGCTGCCGCCGGGGAACTCAGCCGGGTAGACGAAGCGCGGTGCGCCAGCGTCACCCACCAACAGGGGTGCCACGGCCAAGTGGATCTCGTCGGCCAGGCCGAGGCTCAGGAACTGAGTGTGGATCTGGCCGCCGCCCTCGACCATGAGCCGCTGCACGCCGCGAGCAGCCAGGTCTTCGAGCATCAGGCCGAAGTCGACCGTGTCGCCGGTGCTGACCACGTCGGCCAGGCCATCCAGGGTGTCGCGCAGCTTCAGCGCGCCAGAGTCGGTGGTGTAGACGCAATACCGGTGACTTTGGTCCAGTTGGGTCGTTGGGCTGGGTATGCCAAGGCCTGGACAGCTGAAGTCGTCGGTGGGTGACCGGTTCTCGGATCGGATCGCGTTGGGGGTGCTGACGCGCGCCTATCCGCCGGAGTTGATCGACGAGGTCGTTGCCGCGTGCGGTCGGACCGAGCAGCGGAGTCGACTGCTGCCCGCTCGGGTGGTGGTCTACTTCGTCCTGGCGATGTGCCTCTTCTTCGGCCAGGGATACGAGGAGGTGGCCCGGCTTCTCGTCCAGGGGCTGGAGCGGGAGAGCCGCTGGGCGAACGGTTGGCGGGTGCCGACGACGGCGGCGATCGGACGGGCCCGCCTGCGGCTGGGCCCGGAGCCGCTACGGGCCCTGTTCGCCCGGGTCTGCCGGCCGGTGGCGGCCGAGCATACGCAGGGCGCCTGGTACCGGCGGTGGCGGCTGGTCGCGGTGGACGGCACGACGTTCGATCTGCCGGACACGGCGGCGAACGCCGAGTTCTTCGGACGGCCCGGCACCAGCCGAGGGCAGGGCCGAAGCGCCTATCCGCAAGCGAGAGTCGCGGCGCTGGCCGAATGCGGCACCCACGCGATCTTCGCAGCGGAAGTCGCCTCGCTGTCCGTCCACGAGACCGCCCTGGCCGAGCGGCTGTTCCCCGCCCTGGCCGAGGACATGCTCGTGCTCGCCGACCGGGGCTTTTGCGGCCTGGACCTGTGGCGGTCCGCCCGGGCCGGCGGGGCCGACCTGCTGTGGCGGGTCAGGAGCGTCGCCGTGCTGCCGGTCATTGCCCCGCTCCACGACGGCTCCTACCTGTCCGAGATCGTCGCCGCCCGCGACAGGAACCGGCGGGAGGACCCGGAGCGGGTGCGGGTCATCGAGTACACGATCGGCTCGCGCGGTGGCGACGGCACCGTCTACCGGCTGATCACCAGCATCCTTGACCCGGCCGACGCCCCGGCGGGCGAGCTCGCCGCCCTCTACGCCCAGAGGTGGGAGATCGAGAACACCCTCGACGAGCTCAAGAACCACCAGGGCGCACCCGGGCTCGTGCTGCGTTCCCAGCACCCGCGCGGAGTCGAGCAGGAGATCTTCGCGTTCCTGCTCGTCCACCACGCCCTGCGCGACCTGATGCACCAGGCCGCCATGCGAGGCGGGCACGATCCCGACCGGATCTCCTTCGCCCGCACCCTTCGAGTCGTCCGCCGCCACGTCACCGGGCAGGCGGCCCTTTCCCCCCTCCCGACTGGCCCGGGCACTCACTCAGAGCCTGCGTGAGATCACCGAACGGCTGCTGCCCGCAAGGCGGTCACGTTCCAATCCCCGCGTCGTCAAACGCAAGATGTCGAACTGGGCACTCAAACGAGCCGAGCACTACAGCCCACCCCCACCCGCGGCCCCCACCGTCCGGCTTGTCGGGCCGACCAAGACCAGCCCAACCCGCCGGAAATCAACCTAAATCACCGGTATTGGGTGTAGACGACCTTCTTGTCACCGAAGTGCCAGAACTTGAGGTCGCGGTCCAGGTCGCCGCTGGCCGTGATGGTGACCTTGAGCGGGTACTCCGGCTTGCCGGCCGCGACTCGCGCGGCCCGACGGTCGTCGCTGTTGACCAGGAGCCGCGGGTTGTCGCTGCGCAGGGTGTTGCCGCCGATGAGGATGGCGTCCGACTCGGCCCTGACCTGGTCAACCCGGTCGAAGTCGTCCGCATTCGACAGCAGGAGCCGCTGCGACGAGGTGTCGTCGATGTACCCGTCCACCGACGTGGCGACGCTCAGCAGGACGAAGGGGCGCTCGGCCATCGTGGCTCCGATCTCGCAAGGGGCGGTCTGGGCACCGCCAGGATGATCACACTTCATGGAGCATCACGCTGTCGAGGGCTTCGCGGAACTCTGCCACCTCGGCCACCGTGGACCAGGGTGACAACTTGCCATCCAGGGAGGCCAGTTCGGCGAAGATCCGAGCCGATCCGGTGCTGGTCGCAATTGATAGGGCTTCAGATGCAGTAGTTGCTGCTCGCTCCGGTCCGATGGCATGGAGCTGGGCGCCAGCGGACCGAGCCAGGTAGACGCCACGGTCGCGGCGGAACGAGGCCGGCAGCGCTCGAATCGCCTGGTCGAAGCCGACTACAGCGGCGTCGTACTGGCCCAGCGCGGCCAATGACCGGGCACGCTGGGCTTCGACGTAGGCCGCATCGAGCCAGTGTCCGCGGTTGGCTCCGGTCTCGGTCGGCACGCTGACCAGTTCCAGAGCTTGGTCGTACGCCTGCTGGCAGGCCAGCTCGTCGCCGAGCAGGGCGTGGCCGTGCGCCCCGTAGACCGCTCCGAGCGCCGTCAGTCGGCTTCTCGGAGGAGCGATCCGCTGGGCGGATTCGGCCAGGTCAACGGCGTCGAGCGATTCCCTCATGTCGCCAGCCAGCTGCGCCTTGCGGGCGGTGATGTAGATGGTGAGGTCATGGTCGCCAGCCGCGTTCGACCAGTCGACGGCCCGGTTGGCCCAGTACTGCGCGGCGCGGTGATCACCACTGTCCTGGAACAGCCAGCTACAGAACTCGGCGTACTCGGCCTGGACCTGCATGAGGTCGAGACGGTCACGGCCGGAGGCCTCACGCCTGAGCTGTTGGATCAGTCGGACGTGCTCCTGGGCGCTCACCACGACCTGGCGCGGGCCGAGTACGTTGTCGCACTCGACCAGCGACTTGCGCAGCTGCCGAAGGTTCTCGACCGGGTGCAGGTCGGGCGACAGCACCAGCTGAGGCCGGGGCGCAGGTGCAGCTGTTACTCCGGGGAGAACTGCCGCTCCAGCGAGGCCGGCAGCTGAGCGGAGCAAGGCGCGGCGCGGCATCGTCACGAAGATGATCCTTCCGTCCGAGGTCCGGCAACCGACCCGGACCTCACCGTCAGCGAGCGTCATCGCCGAGCCGATCTCAGCTGGATCGGGGGCCGTCTTCAGCCGTCGAGCGCCGACGGCGTTCGAGCTGCCCTGAGCCTGCTGGGGGAGGACCGGTGCGCTGACTGGTGTTGGAGCCAGAAGACCGCCGAGCTCTATCGGGTTGACTTGGAGCAACGCGGCTAGACGCGGCATCTGGAACGGCTGAGGATCACCCCGGCCGCGCTCCCAACGGATCACGGTGGACCGGTCAACGCCAAGTGCCTCGGCCAGCCCTTCCTGGGTGAAGCCCATGGCGCGGCGACGCTGGACGAACCTATCCCGTTTCGCCGCCACTCAGGTCCCCCTGTTCATCACGAGCCGGTTCACCCGCTCGGCATCCGCCCAGGTCATGCCCACCTATGCCACATGGATGCCACGTTGATGCGCCAATTCTCCACTGTTCCAGGCTTTCTGACGGCGGTTTCGTAGAGCCATGCCGGACAACGCGCTGCTGATCCGGCACTGGCTTCCGGTTCTGGGCTGCTGGGGCAGTCCAGAACCGGAAGCTCCAACTCGACCGGCATCAGCCGGTTCGGGAGTGGTTCCACCAACGAGAGGGGTACAGCTCATGCCCGAGAACCTCACGACCTCCACCGAGCTGGACGAGGACGGCCTGCTCGTCGCCCGTCGCCAGGTCACCGCGGCGCGGTCCCGCTTCGAGGTGCCGTCCGACGGCGGCTCGACCGGCGTCTCCGACAGCAACGACTGACGGCTGAGAGCACCGTGACCACCGAGACCCTTTCGGTGGCCCAGCGCCTGGGCGGGGACAAGTTCCTCGCCCAGGCGTTCGGCCGCAGCTACTACGTTGCGCGCGGCGATGCCGCGTCGGTTGCCGGTCTGGTGAGTTGGGATGACCTCAACGCCATCCTCACGCACCACCGGCTCGAAGCTCCTCGGTTCCGGCTGGCCTTGGACGGCGAGCCGGTGCCGGCCTTCCGCTACTCCCGGCCGGTGGTGACCCGCCGCAGCACCACCTGGCAGCGGCTCCAGACCTCCTCGCTGCACGAACAGCTGGCCGACGGCGCCACGCTGGTGATCGACGCCGTGGACGAGCTGCACCCCGGCGTCGGCCTGCTGGCCAAGCACCTGGAGAACTGGCTCCGCACCGCCGTGCAGGTCAACCTGTACGGCTCCTGGACCGGTACCGAGGGCTTCGGCACCCACTGGGACGACCACGACGTGATCGTGGTCCAGCTCGACGGCACGAAGCGCTGGAAGCTGTACGGGCCGACCCGTACCGCCCCGATGAACCGCGATGTGGCTGCGCCCGAGCAACCGCCAGAGCAGCCGATTGCCGACCTGGTGCTGAGCGCCGGCGACGTGCTCTACCTGCCCCGTGGCTGGTGGCACGCCGTCGCTGCGTCGGAAGGCCAGTACTCGCTACACCTGACCTGTGGGCTCCAGACGACCACCGGGGCCGACCTGATCACCTGGCTGTCCGAGACGCTGCGCGGCCACGAGATCGTTCGGACCGACGTGCCGCGGTTCGGCACCGAGTCCGAGCAACGCGAGTTCCTGGACCAGATCGCCAAGCTGCTCGTTGACGAATTGGCCAGCTCCGACCTGATCACCCGGTTCGGGCTGACCCGCGATGCCACGGAGCCGGCCCGGCTCGCGCCGTCGCTGCCGTACGTCAACGGCATCCCGCCGCAGCAACAGCTGCGGGCCCGCCTGGTCGTCGCGCGGCCCCACTTGGTGACCATGCCGGACGGCACGGCCCAGCTGATCGCCGGTGGCGAGGAGTGGACGTTCAGCGCCAAGGCGCTGCCGCTGCTCCAGCTCCTGCTGGACGGTTCGTCGCACAGCCTGGGCGAGCTAGCGGCCGTGGCAGGCCTCTCCGTCGAGCAGGCGGCTGGCGTGGTGAACGAACTCGTCAGCGGCCAGGTCGCTGCGGTGGGAGCCACATCGTGACGGCGCAGCTCGGCCTGGGTACCTACCGCTGCACCGATGTTGAACGGGCCGCCGCCATGGCGGCGGCCCACGCGGCCGACTGGATCGACACGGCGCCCAACTACGACCGTGGCCTGGCCGAGGCAGCCCTGTTCTGGGTGTTGGGCCACAACCCGCAGATCAAGGTGTCGACCAAGGTCGGGTTCGTGCCGCGCCTGCTGCGTGGCGCGTCGGTGAAGGACGGCGTGCTCACCGAGGCCGAGGCCCAGAGCGGCTACAGCCTGGCCCCGGAGTATGTCGCTTGGCAGGTCGAGCGAAGTCGGCGCGCGCTGGGCCGCACGCCCGACCTGGTGTTCCTGCACAACCCGGAGCATCACTGTGAGCCCCACCAGATCCGGGAGCGCTTGTACACCGCGTTCGCCGCGCTGGAGGAGGCCTGTGCCCACCAGCACATCCACGGGTACGGCGTGGCCACCTGGAACGGGTTTTCCAACGGCGCGTTCAACGTGCCGCTGCTGCTCGACCTGGCGACCAAGGCCGGCGGTCCGCACCACCACCTCCGGGCTGTCCAGCTCCCGCTGTCGTTGGTGAAGCTGGGTGCCGTCGCGGAAGCGCTCGACGGTGGCGGCGTGCTGGCCGAGGCCCAGGCCGCCGGGCTGGACGTGTTCGCCTCGGCGCCACTGCACGGTGGTGAGGTGCCGAAGCTGGTCACCCCGGAGCTGGCCGAGTTGATCCGCCCCGGCAGTTCACCGGCTCAGGCCGGCCTGGCGGTCGTGGCATCGGCTCCGGGAGTGCGGCGTGTACTTCTGTCGACCGATCGCGCGGGACACTGGACCGACGCTGCTGCCACCATGGCCGAGCAGCCGCTGTCCGAAGCCGTGATGCGGAGGGTTGTCGATGTACTCGGTACCTGAACCGGAAGTCGCCGACCGGATGCGCCAGGCGCACGCCGCAGTGGCGACCCAGCTCCAGGGCCAGGCCGTCGGCGGCAGCGAGTCCTGGGGCTGGCGCGGGCGGACGTTGAGTCGTCTGGTGGTCACCCCGGTCGGTGACGGCTGGCTCCGGTTGGTCTGCGCGCCGGCCGACAAGGCCACCGGCAAGCTCTGGGAAGGACCGATGGCCGCCGAGCTGTCGATGCCGCCCGGCCTGCCGCGGCCCCGTCTGCGTCGCAGGCTGACCTGGACCGACGGTGATCACGGCTACCTCGCCGAGCTGTACGACCCGGTGCTGAACCGGACGGTCACGGTGGACGGACCGGTGCTTCGTGCCGAGCCCGCCCTCGATGAGGCCTGGTGGCAGGCGTTGGCCAGTGCGCTCGACAGCGTGGCCAGCGTCTGGACCAGCCGGGTGGCCGTCCGGCAGGAGTATCTGGACCGGGCCATGCCGCAGTTCCTCGGCGTACCGGTCGACACAACGGTGCCGGCCTGGAGCACCGCCCACGGTGACCTGCACTGGGCCAACCTGACGGCCCCCTCCTTGGCGCTCCTCGACTGGGAAGGCTGGGGTGTGGCGCCGGTCGGCTTCGACGCCGCCATGCTGCACACCTACTCGCTGCTGGTGCCCGAGGTTGCTGCCCAGGTACGGCACCACCTCAGCCGCGTGCTCGACACCCCGGCTGGCCGCTTCTCCGAGCTGGCCGTCATCACCATGCTGCTCCAGACCGTCCAGCGCGGCGACAACCTCGACCTGGAGAAGCCGCTGCGCGAGCGGGCCTCGTTCCTGCTCGGCACCACGGTCTGACCTCATCCTTCTACGCCACCGCCTGCTCCCGGCCGCAATTGGGAACGGAGCGCACCTTCACCCTGCGCCAACGCAACCGAACTCGTCTGTTGCTGGGCGGTCCAGGGCAACTACCAGCACGCGCTGAAGCGCTGCGCCTGCGCTCTCTCGCACCACGTAGGCGCTCGGCCCCAACCAGAGCGGCGGCCCAGCTCCAACCGGGCCACCGCCTCGCCGGGAGGCGTCCGCAATGTCGCAAGTCCCCACCGCGCACAACCACCTGCTGCTGGCCGACACCCCCAACGCGGCCGGCTGGGCAAGGCGTCACACCCGTGACGTGCTGGGCCGCTGGCAGGCGCCTCCCGACCTGATCGACACCGCGCTGCTGATCGTCTCGGAGCTGATCGGCAACGCCGTCCAGCACCCGAACGACGCCAAGCAGCCCGAGCGGCTGACCTCCGCCGAGCTGGCCAAGGTGAAGCTGATCGGCCTCGACCTCCAGCTGCGCGGCCAGGCCGTGCTGGTGCAGGTCGCCGACCACGACAAGCGACCGCCGGTGCCGCAGAACGTCGACACCGACGCCGAGGGCGGACGCGGCCTGTTCCTGGCCGAACACATGAGCAGCCAGTGGGGCTACTACCACCCGCCGACCGGCGGCAAGATCGTCTGGGCCGAAGTGCGCCCGAGCACCGCGCCGAAGCTGCGCCCGGCAACCGCGGAGTCGCCGCCGGCCAACCGGGCTGGCCGTCCCAGGCCGTTCAAGCCGATGACCGACGAGCAGTTGCCGGCCCAAGACCCCCAACTCATGGGCCGGGTGCTGGTGGGCCTCCGTGGCTACTGAGCCCCTGACGGCCAGCAGCTCCGAGCAGCAGCTGCTCGCCAGCGAAGCCGTCGCGGCGCTGCTGGACCAGCCGTTCGCCGAGCAGGTCGTCACCAGGTGGGCCAAGGCCGCCGCCGAGTTGGCCAGCGCCCGACGCGCCGTCCGCAGCGACACGAGCCAGCACACCACCAACCGGTTGGCCTGCGCTGTGGCGGTGGAGCAAGCGCTGCGGGAACTGCTGGAGTCTGTCGTGCCGGTCACCGCCGAGGCCGTGTCGGACGCCTTGATCCGCCGGGGCGTGGCACTGGAACTGCTCGACGCGCTGAGGGAACCGTGAGCCGGCAGCCGCAGAGGAGACGGCCGTCCGCCTTCGACCACCGCGCCGTCCTGCGGGAGTACCCGCTCACCATCTCGTACGACTGGGACGAGACGGTGTCGCCGTGGCTGGCTCCGGTGCTGGAGCTGGGCAACCAGCGGTTCGGCACCGAGCTGAAGCCGGACGACCTCGCCGGCCGGGAACTGCAAGACCTGTGGGGCTGCACCCGCAGCGAGGTCGAGCACTTCATCGCGGTGCATCACGGCGACGGCGGGCAGCTGCTGCGCGGCGCCCGCGAGTACATCGGCCGACTGCGGCAGGACGGCTTCCAGCACTGCATCACGTCCGCCCGCCCGACCGCCCACGCCGAGCTGACCCGGCGAGTCGTTCAGCGCCACCTCGACGGCCTGTTCTCGGACGACCAGATCCACGTCGTCGGCAACTTCCGCACCGACCCGGAGTTCACCCCGAAGACGGCGATCTTCCGCGCGAACCAGATCTCCGCCCATGTCGATGACGACCCGAGGTACCTGCGCGAGTGCCTGGAGGCCGGCATCGTGGCCATCCAGTTCGGCGAGTACACCTGGGCCCGAGAGCGAGTCGCCGGGGCCTACCAGGCTGGCACCTGGTCCCGGGTGTACCAGCTGATCACCAGCCGGGCTGTGGTCAACCGGATGCTGGAGCAGCGCTACGGAATCACCCTTCCCGATTAGCGGCGGGAATTATCGGGTGTCTGATCAGTTGAAGGAGAAGTGCCCGCGAGCTGTGGCCTGGTGGCGTCTGTGCCACTCTGAACAGGTCAACAGCCTGCGCGGGGACATGATCGCTGGGATCAACAGGTCACTGCACAGTGGCGGTGTCCGCAGCCCATCTTCTGCCGCTTGGTCTCGATCCTGGCGAACATCGCCTCGTCCACAGGCTTCCCACTGACCACGGCTTCGAACAGCGATCGGTAGACGCACAGGATGTCCTCGACCTGCCATGCGCACAGTTCTCTGAAGGGGAGCGGCAGTTCGTTGGGGGTGGCGGTCTTCCTGCGCCCACTGAAGCCGAGAGAGCGGAACCCGCGCTCAGCGCCTGAGTGCAGCCACACCTCCGCGGGCTCGACCCCGAGATGCCAGGCCAGCATCAGGGCGGCGTCGTATCGCAGCAGTACAGGCGGCTTGAACAGACGGACCCCGCCCGGACGGCTCTTGTCGACGGCTTCTGCGGCCTCTTCGACAATCGCGTGGACCCGGGCGAAGGGCATGCCCTCGTACAGCTGTCCGGTGAGGCTCACCAGCTCGTCCGCGAACGCGGTGAGCGAGGCTTCGCGCCGCCCCTTGCGCTCCGGCTTGTCGCCCTCCGTCTTAGGTCCCTCCACCCAGCTCTCGCCGTGGGAGTGTCGCCGCCCGTCGTGCCGCAGCAGCAGCCCGGCCGAGCGGGCGGCGTCCTCCCGGGAGAGCTCCCGGTAGTGCTTGCAGTCCTCCTTCTCGCAGGGCAGGAAGATCCGCCGGTAGTGCTCGACGACGTCCGCCAGGCCGGCGATTCCAGTGTCGGTGCCGAACACCGGGTGGAACACAGGCTTCTGCTCGTACATGCGGGCTCCCCCTCGCTCTTGTGCCGTGCCAGTAGAGAGCCTAAGCACCCCGGTCTGCCTACGTGATCTTGCAATGACTTGGCCAACGGGTATGGCAACGGTCAGCCGACGCCGGAGCCCAGGTGGGCCGTTTCAGTCGATGGCGTCGATCATGCTCGTGAGGTGGTCCCACTGCGTGACGGACAGCCGGTGCGGATTGCGTCCGCCGGGCATCGTGACGATGGTCGCGGTGGCGAACGCCGGCACGGCCCGTATGGTGCGGGCCGGAAGAGGGGTGGGCAGCCAGCGGTCGACGGTCAGCGGGACGAAGTGGGCGGGCGCGGGCGGCTCGGCCCAGAACGCGGGGTTCGGGGTTCCCTCCCAGCGAGCGGGGCCGGTGAGGCTGCCGCAGGCCACCACACCGCCGCGCGGCCCGGAGAGCCAGAGGACGAACGGATCGCCTGTGGCCAACTCCCCCCACAACTGCGAGACCCTCCACGAGTCCAACTTGCGCCCGGAACGGCGAAACGACTCCAGGTCGAAGGTCTTGGGGTTGCAGGTCAGAAGCCACCCGGCGGTGGCCTCACCTCCAGGTCGTTTGCGCATGCCCTGATGCCCCCTCTGCTCGGCGCCGGATTGGCGCGCGGACCAGCCTAAGGCCTGTCAGATAATCGATCTTGTGGCAGGGCAAGGTGAGTCGACGGACATGGCGTGGGAGTGGATAGAGCCCTTGTTACCGCAGGCGGCCAGGCGTGCCCCTCTGTGGCGTGACCTGCCGGAGTGGTCTGGGCCATAGCCAACCGCCGACGACGCGGAATCCTCGGCGGTCGGCCGCCTGCGTTCGACCGGGCCATCTACCGAGACCGCAACGTGGTCGAGCGATGCCTCCCCACTGCCACCATGCCGGAGTTGTCCCGGCCTTCCTGATCCTCTGGCTACACGAGCCTGCCAAGTGATCTTTGTCGGATAAGCCTTAGCTATGGGCCTTCTCGTACTTCTCCACGATCTCCGCCGGCACCCGACCGCGGGTCGCCACCTCGATGCCCTGCGACGCTGCCCACTCCCGGATAGCAGGGCCGTTGTTGCTGGGCCGAGCGGCGGTCGGCTTGGACTTGCCGCGGCGACGGGAGTCCTGGCGCCGCCCGGCCTTCACGAACTTGGCAAGGGCGTCGCGGAGGTTGGCCGCGTTGGCCTCGCTCAGGTCGATCTCGTACGCGATGCCGTCGAGCCCGAAGCCGACGGTCTCCGCCGCCTCGCCGCCGTCCAGATCATCGAAGAGCTGGACAGTCACTTTCTGAACCACTGTGCGTCTGCCTTCCAAATTCCTGCTGGGACATATGGATTATGTCAAACGCCAGGGTATCGCTATTGGAAATTCCTCGCGCCTGTCACCCTGAAGTGGGATCATCTCAAGTAGACCAAGCACCCGTGCAAGGAGCCTCCCTATCGGTGGAGTCGCGTGCAACGGCGGGCGGTACAACCCGGGCGCCGCGGGTAGTTACTCAAGCAGGGCTGCCCGAGCCGAGAGGCCCGCGGGCCTCGACGGCTGTCGTACGCATGTGCGAGTGTCGCGGCCTGGCAACCACTGGGTGGGGTGGTATGGGGAGGGGGCGGGCGTGATGTCGCTGATGGCGCGTCGCGTTGCCTCGGCACGCCACCGTCGCCGGCCGCCCAGGCTCCCCAGACGCTCGACCACGAAGCGCCCGCTACGCTACCGTTCTCTGGGGGCATTTCGAGGAGGTCGAGTGGGGGACCCTGCCAGCTGGCAGCAGGAGCAGATCAGCCTCGCTTACCTGTCTGCCGTGGCGACCCGAGCTGGCGCGACCTCCGCCGTCTGGAACGTGGACAAGGACGGAGTGGACGCCACTTTGAAGCGGCGGCACATCTCTGTCGAGTTCCAGATGAAGTGCACCTTCGCGCCCACCATGCTCGCCGATGGCGAGACATACACGTACGACTTGGACATTCCTACCTACGATGCCCTGCGCGCCCAGCACCGGAGCAGCGCGGGCTTCCTTGGGTTGGTCGTGGTGACCCGCGACGTCGACTCGTGGCTTGTCCATGACGACGAGTCGCTGCTGATGAACTGCTCGGGGTACTACGCCCAGATCCAGGACCTCCCGCCGGCCAAGGGGCAGAGCACCAGGACGATCCATCTGCCCAAGAGCCAGCGGATCGACCTCCCAGGTCTGAACGCGATCTTCAAGTATGCTCACGAGCGCCTGTTTGGCCCGATGCCGGAGGAGGTTGAGTGATGCCTGCCTCTGATATCGGATTCGATGAGCTGACAAGCTACCTGAGCCGCTCTGGTTGGCGCAGGATGATGAGCGGGGCGCTTGCTGAAGTCTGGCACCCCGATTATGACCCAGAAAGTTCTGTTCTCGTTCCGCGAATCTCGACGGCTCCAGACTTTAGCAAGGCCGTCGAGATGTTGACCGCAGAGATCTCGCGGCATGAGAACAGGCCGGTTGATCAAATCACTCTAGAGATTTCACGACAGTTCATCGACGTGACTGATCTTAGGGCTGAAGACGACGATATCACCGAGGGAACCATTCCCCTTGCTGCTGGTATCGGCCTATTCACCTCGGCTCAGCGGCTAATGGTCTCTGCCGCTGCTGCAACGATTCACCGGCAAGGGTATTACGGTAACTCGATTCCACGTGCTGCTCACAAGCATGCTCGAAGGCTACGCCTTGGTCAGACCCGACCTGGTTCTTACATCGTTCCGGTTATCAGCAATGCTCGATTTGGTCGGCTGGTAAGCGAGGGCATCGAGGAACCACAGTTGGAGGTTGGGGCTGATGAGTCCTACTTCGAACGACGGATGCTGACAACGCTTTCTCATGCACTAGAAACACTCGCTGAGATGACAGTGGTCAGTGGCCGCGCGCCTACTCGTGACGAGATGCGAAGTGCTGTAGACGAGGGTGTTTCAAGCGAGCTATGCGCTGCTGTACTTGATGTGGTTGGCAAGGGTGGTGGAGGCGTTTCGGTCTTTGACGTCCAGTTCAACTGGGCGTTGACCTCTCCAGCGCCATCCTGGGTAACCGATCGAGTTGTGTTCCACCATGAGGCAGCAGAGCTAATCGAGCACGTTGAGTTTGAGCTCAAGGAAGCAAGAACACCAGCGGAGCGCATTCTCTACGGAATCATTCGACGTCTCTCGCTGAAGAAACATGAGACGAGTGGGCGAGTTGCGATGGAAACCGTCATTGACGGCAAGTCGCGCATCGTCAACTTCGATCTAGACCTTGAGACGTATCGCAAGGCTGCGATCTATCACGGTGAACGGCGTCCTGTTGTGGTTCGAGGGATTCTCGATGCCACGCCAGGTAGGGCTGCCACGATGAAGGTTCGAGCGTTTGATGCTGACCGCTCGATAGCTTCGTTCGATGATGTAATGCAATCGCCATAAGCGAATGAACCTTGATAGTCCGACAGAGGACTATCAAGGTTCATTCTGCCCTTTTGGCAGGTGCATGCCCTAAGGGCAGGTTGGTGAGTCCAGGTACCCGATCCACTCGCCGAGGAACCGTTGCCGCGCCTGCTCCTCGGCGGCCTGGTCCAAGCCGGGGTTGTACTTGAACGCGAAGTCCAGCGACTCGAACCCCTGCGCCCAGACCACCGACACCTGCACGTCCTGGTGCTGGGCGTAGGTGCGGCCGTCCTCCTTGAACCCGCCCGCCTGGTTCGCCCGCTCCCAATACGGGAACCCCGGCGTCCACCAGCTGATCCACTCGTCCGAGGCGCGTGCCTTCATTGAGGCCCAGAGCATGTCGCCAGCAGCCCGGCCGGTGCTCGGATCGGCCTGGTAGAAGCTCATCACCCCGTCCTTGCTGGTCACCGAGCAGTACGGGCTGGGCGTCGCCGGCGGGGCGGCCGGGCCGTTCTGGTACTTCTTCCCGAGCAAGTACAGCGCGCCGATCACCAGCAGGACCAGCAGCACGACGGCGAAGACGGCCCGCCGCGGCCTCCTGCTGGAGCGAGGGTTGTCCGGTCGCCGGACTTCCGGCTGCGGAGGAGCAGCTGCTGCTCGCGGTGGTGGGCTCGGAGCTGCTGGCCTTGGCGGCCTCGCTGGCTGTTCGACCAGGACGAGCATCGGTACCTGGACCACGATGCCGTTCACGGTGACTTCGAGCCGGTCCATCCACAGCCCTGTGGATAGCGCTCCGCCTTCGGGCTGCCACTCCACCCGTAGCGTGGCGTGGTCGTTCTCGACCTCGACCAGCTCGGCCTGCCAGAAGGTGCCGGCGACCGTCACCAGCTCGACCCGGCCAACGGTGGAGCCGTCGCTGTAGCTGAGGCGTACGAGCTGGGAGCGCGGTGTCTGGCCGCCGAGCACCACGCTGATCCTGATCGTCTCGGGCTTGACCACGACTTCCGGCGGCGGTGTCGGCGGCTCTGGTGCAGCTGGCGGTTCGGGCCGTGGTTGTGCACGGCTGGCTGTTCGCCGGCCGAGGTCGTACTCCAGCCGCTTCGACGGGTCGGTCAGCACGTCGCGCGCCTCGTTGAGCAGCACGGCCTGGTGGTGGGCGTCCTGCTGCTCGTGGTCCGGGCGGCCGTCCGGGTGCAGCTGGCGGATCTTCGTCTTCCAGGCCTGGCGGATGGCCGCCACGTCGGCATCCGGCTGGACGCCGAGTCGGGCGTACAGATCATCTGCGGGTGGGCGCCACACGGTGAACCTCGGCAAGCTCGCTGATCCGCCGCCTGCCCTGCTGGGGCGAGTGCGGATCGGGAGTGTTCACCGTAGGCGGCGGTGTCCTGCTGGAACCTCGACTCGTGACGAGTTGAGCGAGGAGGTGTGGTCGGCGGAGAAGGGCTCGGCTTCCCGGCCTATTGCTGGAGCTTCTGTGCGGCCTTGTCGACCACGCCTTGCAGCGTCCCCATGTCCGTCGTCCCGTTGGAAGACGGCACACCGTAGATGATCAGCATGATGGTGCCGCCGACACGAACGGCAACCTGTGTCGACTGGACGACGCCCATGTCCGCACCGACCGCGAAGCTGTCGTCGCCCTTGGTCGTGATCGGTACGGCCGTCATGGAACTGCTGGCACCCGGTAGCCCTGCTTGGCAACTCGTCGCTTGCTGCTTGGCACGGGCAAACGTGGCTTTCGCCGTGTCGATGGAGCCGGAGGACAGGTACTCCGTCACCGAGGGCGGGAACGGTTTGGTGCCCTGGTCGAGTTCGGCGAGGACGGGCTGGCCGAGGTCGTGAGTCAGGCCGGCCAGCGACGGACAATCGCTGTTCTCTCCGCCCGGGGTCGGTTGGGTGGCGGCCATGTACCAGCCGGGCAGGTCTGCTGGAGTGAGCAGCGCAGCGTGAAGGTTCAGCGATGACCTTGGTGAGGGGGAGCCCGAGGACGTACCGGCCTGGTTACTCTCAGGGCTGCTGGAGCATGCCGCGGTGAGGAGAAGGGCGCTGCCGAGGACGGCGATGGTGAACCGGTGCATGGCGGGCTCCGTAGGGTGGGACGTGGTTCCAGAGTCCGACTGCCGGATCGGTTCTGCATGTCGCGTGCCTCGTTCAGCAGTACGGTCTGGTGGCGATGTCCTGCTGGAACCTCGACTCCTGACGAGTTGGGAGATGAGGTGTAGGCGGCCAGACCTACACCTCGATCTCTGCTGGCGTCAGCCCGACGTGGGCAGCTGCTTCGGCGGCGTACTCAAAGGTGGTGCTGCACTCGCTGCACCACAGCGCAGGCAGGTCCAGGACGTCCCACACCGCGATGATTGCCACCTCGTTCGACCCGGCGACGGAGACGTACAGGTTCTCGTCCTGGTTGCCCTTGATGTCGATGGCCTCACACATGATCGTTGCGCTTCGCCACGGCGGACAGCAGCTGGCGCTCCTCGCCGGCCAATCGGTCCAGCTCGATGTTGATCCGTCGACGCCGGGCGAGGGTCACGTTCGGCAGGTCTTCCAGCTCGGCGTAGAGCTGGCCTTGGCGCTCGTTGATCTGCTCCAGCTGTGTCCTGCGGGGCGGCCTTATTGGACCGTTCCCCGAAGGACGTGTGAGACCACGGCGCTCCAGTCCCGAAACTCCTCCTCGCAGGACTTGCAGTAGTAGGGATCATCCGGAACCGAATACACCTCGGTGACGCGGCTCAGGTCTGCTTCACCAAAGTTATCCGTCGGTAGTGCGGCGTCAATACGGATCAGGGCTTCCCGGATGGAGCACTGGAACTTCTGGTGACAGTTCGGGCATAAGCGGGACGGTTCCGATCCCTTCTCCATTTTGGGATGTAAGCAATACATCGGTTGTTCGTTGATGTTCGTCATGCTGGACCTCCTTTCAGGTCGGCTTAGTTGTTCAGCAGCAGGGCAATCGCAATGGCGCCGAAGGCGATGATCGGGGTGAGATGACTGATCAGCTTCAGCCACCACCGAGCTGAGGACTGACTCCGGTACCGAGTCCGGGTGGTTCGTCGTGCTGGCCGGCTCTGGACCACCAGTCGCTGCTGGGCCCTGCGGAACCGGTCCAGATCGGTGATCACAACGGCGTTCAGGATCTCTCCGGTCTGCTTGTCTGCGACTTGTCTCACTGGCTGCTGCCTCCTGCTACCTACGCAGGCGAGACAGGCCGGGAGGAGCCGTCGTCAGGGTGGAGCGCCCACACCGAAGAGCAGCGAGGGAGGACGTACGACCTTGACGGCACTAGGCGACGACTGGCTGACGATCCCTGCGGAGGTAGCAGGAGGTATCCGCGGCAGAATCGGGCCTTTCCGCAGGTCGCAGTCGTAGCGCGCTGTCGATCGGCGTAGGCCGACCCGTAGCCCGATACGTACGCTGCGATGCGCAGTCGGCTTTGGGCTGCTGAAGCGTCGACACCTGGCCGTGGATGGCGAGCACCATCTTCTGCACACCCAACTCGGCTCAGTGCTCACGAGAGCAACGCGAGAGCGTAACGGGTGCAACACAACCTGGGAGTACGCCGAGGGCTGCTGCAAGGCTGCTGATCTCAACCGGACAACAGCAGAGGCTTCAATGAGCGGCCCAGAGCAGCCACCCCGTCCGAGCTGGGCTCAGCCCCAGACACCCACTCCGGCGTCGGTGCCACCTGGTGCCATGCCTCCTCTGGGTTGGCCTCCTGCGCGGCGGCCGACGCGGTTCAAGCCATGGCAGATCGCAGGCATGGGTTGTGGAGGGCTGTTCGGTCTTTTCCTGGTCATTGGAATCATCGGCGCGATTGTCGACCCGCACCCGCAGGGAAGCACGAATGGTACGTCGACCTCACACCCGAAGCCTGCGGTGGCGGCATCTCGCAGCGCCCCGCAACCGACCATTTCTTCGGCGAGCCCACAGCCGGCACCCTCCTCGGCCAGTCCGGCTCCGGTTAACGGGACATCTGCCGATGACACGGCCAAGGCCGTTCAGTACCTCAACGAGGTCGACAACGGCAAGCACCCGCGCACGGACGACCAGGCCGTTGTCGATGCCCTGCTCCACAAGTGCAACGACAACATGCTGGTCCTGGCGTTCACGGCCACGAACACCGGCCTCGACGTTGTTGGGGCAACGGGTGCTGACCAGGACATCTATGCCGTCATGCACCAGCTCGATGCCGACCTTCCAGCGACTGGGAGTCTCGTGCAGTGCGATACGCACCTGGATACTGTCAAGGCTGAGCTGATCAAGGCGAATGGAGGCGGTTCCAGCAGCACCACGGCCACCAGTTCCAGCGAGGGAGGCAGCTGCTACCCACACACCAATGGCGGAAAGTGCTATTCCCCCGGCGAGTACTGCCGCGCTTCCGACCACGGGACGAACGGGATCGATGGTGCTGGCGACCCCATTACCTGCCAGGAGAACAACGGATGGCGGTGGGAGCGTGCATGAGTCTCGCCGCTGCCCCGATTGTACTGGCCTGAGAATCGGGGCCTGCTTCTACCGGGGCAGCTGCGGGCGCTCGTCGGCGAGAGCACTGGTCGGATCGTCCTGCTCCCAGAAGCCGTCCAGCGCCTGTGCCATTTCTTCCCTCAGCTTATTCAGGCTGCCCAGGAGAAACTGCTCCTGCCCAGTCAAAGGGTTGTCTGAGGTCATTCGGTCCATCAGGACAGCGATCTGCTCGTCCAGTACGCCGATGCTGATGTCGGCAGCCTTCTGGTAGCCCTCCACATAGATGTTTTGGCGAGTCTGCTCGATCGCTCCCCTTGCGATGTCCCTCGCCTCATAAGCCACGCGACCCGCAATTTCCCTCGCGCCCATTGCGCCCTCCCCACGGCTGGTGTTCCGCCTGATGCTACTCGCGGAGCGCATGGCCGTGAGCTACGTGTTGACAAGGACGCTTACCGCGTGGTCCAGCAGCCCGACGGTGAACAGCTGACGGCCGTCCTGATGCCGGGCGATCAGGCGGTGCAGGTAGGTCGCGCGAGACGTATCGGGCGCCAGGAAGACCACCTTCCGGGGCAGGCCTGCATTGGTGCCGGCCAGCAGCTGGTGCTGGTAGTACGCGAGGTACTGCGGGATCTTGCCTGAGATCTTGGCACCGAACTGGTTGGCCCGGTCGACCTCGATGAAGAAGCTGCCCTTCACCCGGCGGCCGTCCGGCAGGACGAGCCCGATCTCGGCGAAGGCGTCCGGCTTCAGGGTGTGCTGGTCGAACTTCCGCCAGCACACCGGCTCGGCCTGGAAATCGAGCAGCGTCAGGGCGCCGGATCGCTCCGCCTCGATCAGCAGGACGTAGACCTCCGCGGTGGCGAGGAAGTGGTTGATCGTGGGCTCGTACCAGGAGAACGCCCGGCGCGGGCGGGCGCTGGTCGTGGCGGCCAGCAGCTGGCCGGCGATGTCGAGCGTGTAGACGTATGAGCCCGACCCGTAGGCGAAGCCGCCGACGCGCCGCTGGCCAACGTGGGCGAGCACTTGGTGCTGGGTGAGCCGCTTCAGCACGGCCTGCCGGTTGCGGGCCCGGCTGGTGTCCGAGCAGTCGGCGAAGAACAGGCGCTCCAGCTGCGGGCCGGTCATCAGCTTGAAGCGGCTCAGCTGCCGGACGATCTCCAGATCGCGGGGCGACAGCTGCGGGGCGAGCTGGTCGAGGTAGCGGCGGGTGACGTTCATGCCCAGTCCTCCCACTGGCCCCACTCTTGCCAGTCCGCCGGATCAGACGGTTCGGGGGCGGTCTGGCTGTTGGCGAAGTCGGTGTTCGACGCGCAGCCGGACAGCCGGTCGAGTCGGTGTTGGATGGCCGCGGCGGCCTCGGCCCACGGCTTGCCATACCGGGTGCGCGAGGCTGCGTGAGCAGCCTGTCCCAGCCCGACAGGCGGCGGAGGCGGCAAGGTGACGCCGGAGGCCGGCGGCGTGGTCGAGCCGCCGACGTTGATGCGGGCGATGAACTCGCGGGGGCCGAGGCTGGCGAGGTCGTGCTCGGTGGCCCAGTCACCCAAGCCGGAGCGCAGGTACTTCAAGTCCGAGTCGGCAGGTTGGAACAGCACCTTCGTCCTGGTGCCGTTCATGACGTCCTTGCGGATCGCCTCGGTGAGGCGGCCGACGTCCTGGGTCGCCAAGGTGAGCGGCAATCGCCGGCTCCGCGCTTTGGCGAGCATGTCGCCGAACGGCGCCCCGATGCTGGCGAGGTCTCCGAACTCGTCCGCGTACACGTTGTAGTTCTCCAGCAGCGAGATGTTCTGGATGGCGCGCCAGAGAGAATGGAAGACGAGGGAGCCGACGACGGTGGCCTCCTCGCCTAGGTCGTCGCTGTAGAGCGGCACCAGCACGATCCGGCGGTTGGCCAGCACCTCGCGCAGATCCAGCGCCGAGGTGGTCTGGCCGAAGGTGACCCGCAGCTCGGGGTAGACCAGGAACGGTCGGAGCCGACGCACGATGGGCGCTGCCGTCTCGGCCAGCTCGCGGGGACTCAAGCCCTGGAGCCAACGCCAGAAGTCCAGCAGCTCGGGGTTGTCGAGACGGCCGAGCACATGGCGGCGGAAGAACTCACCGCGGGGACCAGGGAGCAAGGCCAAGGGCACTTCTACGAGGGTGTAGCCGCAGGTGGCCAAGGCCATCAGGACGTTGCGCAGCACGTCGTACGCCCGGGGCGTGCTGGTGCTGAAGCCGAAGAGCTGGTCGAACATGGGCATCAGGTGGCCGGCGATCCGGTCGGGCCTCGGACCGGCCAGCGGGTTGAACGACACGACCTGCTCGTTGTCCGTCACGTCCCACAGCAACACGTCGCCCAGGCGCTCCGGCGGCACCAGGTCGAGCACCCGCTGCACCGAGTCACCCTTGGGATCGACGTACAGCAGACCGCGGCCGGCCACCAGGTCGCAGTTGATCATGTTTTCGAGCAGGGTGGTCTTGCCGGTGCCAGTCGGTCCGACGACCAGGCAGTGAGCGGCGCGGTCCTGTTCGGGGATGGCCAGCAGGCGGTTGTCGCCGGGGAAGTTCGACCGTCCGAGCAGTACGCCGCCGGTGCGCGGGATGAGGTGATGGGCGGCCAGACGGCGCGAGCTGCCGGATTTCAGACCGGCAACCTGCGGGGTGCCAACCGGCAAGGCGGTGAGGACCAGCAGCTCGGCGGCGTTGACCACCGATGGCCAGAGCAGCGCACCGGCTCGGCGGCGCAGTCGGCGCTCAGCCAGGCCAGGCGAGACCAGTCGCCGGTAGACCCGTACGCCTCCAACCGGCGAGCCGTCCTCGGTGGCGAGCGTGCTGTACGCGCTCTTGAGACGGCTGAGCAGCAGATCCGGCGTCGTGCCGGCGACCGCGATCCGGCCGACCGCCCGCCATCGCGGTTCGACGGTCTTCCTGCTGCTGGTGTCCGTGCTCAGCGGGCGCGCGTCGTAGATCACCCACTGGGTCAAGATCGCTTCCTTGGGCTTGAGCCCGCCCAGGGCACTCAGCAGCGTGGCCATGGTTGCCGCCGGCCCCGTCGCGTTCAACGGCTCGGTGGTCTGGTTGACGCCAATCTCGATGACCTTCGCCCACCGGGTGGTGAGCACCGGGTCCGCGGTGGGCGCCACCGGCGTCACCACCGCGCCCGGCAGGTGTGCGAGCAGCAGCTGCTGCACCTCGGCCACCGTGGACTTCGGCATGTTGACCACGTACGTCAGGCCGGACAACCCGGTTGAGGACAGCTCGAAGGCGACGGAGCACGGCGGACTCACGCCTCGGCGCAACGGGCCGCTGAGCGACCGGAGGAAGTTCAAGGCCAGCTCGGTGCTCAGCTCGCGCGGGAAGGCCACCTCGAAGGACTGGCGAGGCTGGTCCGGCGTAGCCCAGGGGGCTCGAAACGACATAACTGCTCCTGGAAGATGGGGGGTTGAAAAAGAGCCGGGGCAGATGGCCCCGGCTCGGGTTACGCAGCGGTGTCGGCTTCCGGCTCGCTGCTCTGCTCGGTCCGCTCAGTTCGCCGGCGCTTCTCGGTGGCGCGGGCGGTCTGGACCAAATCCACAAGGCTGCTGACGGCGTCCGGGTCTTCGACGCGCTGCGGCAAGCCTTGGGTGGCACGAGATCGGGCCACCCACTCAGCCAAGTCGTCCGGAGCGCTCACCAGCGCCGGCCCTTCTGAAGGACCAGGAAGACGACCACCGCGAGCACCACGGCCCCGGCGGTCAAGCCGATCAGCCAGCCGATCACCGGTCGGATCGCGTTCACGAGGCCCTGAGCGGCGACCAGCACCAGCAGGGCCAGGACCAGGTTGCGCGTCCACTTGCTGGGGCTGATCACGCGGCCCCCTTGGCCGGTCGGGCTTGCTGGGCTCGTTCATGGAAGGCCCAAGCGATGTCTGCTCCCACCTGCCGCAGCGCGCGTACGAAGTCCGGGTCGTTCTCCCCGATGACTTCGCAGAACCGCAGGCTCTCCTGAAGCTGCGTCATGAACTGCTGGGCAGCGCTGCGGAACCAGTGATCCCAAGGAGTCTCACTCGATGCGTCGTGGTTGCTCATGGGGGAACTCACTTCTCGCTCCCGTGCATGAGGACACGCAGCATGGCGAGCTGGGCTTGGTGACTCGCAGCCGTGATTCGGCTGGCGGCATCAAGGCCTTCCTCCCGAACGCGGAGACGTTCGGAGGCGGTTGCGTCGCTCAACAATGCCCGCAACCATGCGAGGACCACGCAACAGCCGGCCACTCCCAGCATGAGGCCGATCGACAGTCCGAGGAAGAACATCCCCATACCGCTCACCGACCCGAGCTGCGGCGGGTCCGCAGTGCCATGAGGGCGACTTCGTCTGCTGCCAGGTCAGCCAAGGCATCCACGATCCGACCGAGCCGAGCGGCCTGCGCGGGGTGAGGGTGCCTTCGGAGCAGATGCTCCTCGGTGTCAGCCGCCATGCCGACGTGCCGCATGGCGGTCTGGGCCACAAAGCTCGCCTCTTCGACCCAGGCAGCTGATGCGGTGGCTTGCGCGCGTGCCTCAGCCATAGAGGCAGCAGTTTCGGCCCGCAGCTCCTTCAGGTGGCGGGCCAGACCCCAGCCCGCTCGGCTGAACGGCGAAGGGGTATTGCCTCGAAGCTGAGGCAGACGGTCTGCGGACATGAAAATGCCCTCCTTCTCCCACCAGGAAGCAGGCAGCCCACGAGGGCACCTGGTGAACTTCAAGTGAGATAGGAGGGGAAAGCGATCTTGTTAAGAGGCGCCCATCAGGGCGGACTGAAACCGTAGACGAATGACACGGCTGGGGCAAGGGGTGGCCTCAAGATCTTTTCGGGTCTGGCCGCCCTGCGGGCCCGCGGGTCAATCGATGACTGTATGGCTAAACTTTGGCCGCGCGAGATTTGTAAAGTCGTAGCCCATGGCGCGGGAATAAAACCCTTGACGACGTAGGAATTTTTTGATATAAAAGCCCTATCCCTTTCGGATATCTCGACAAACTACATTGGGGCTGGCCTAGGCGGTCAGTCCTGGCGGAAAATTGAAGACGGCATTGGCTGTCCGTCACCTCCATGGCTAGCTGCAATACCGTGTCGAGGCGGGCAGTTGAAGTGGTCTGTGGCGTTTACTTATGCTCGCAAGAGCACCAAGCCCACACCCTCCGGGGTGTGGGCTTCCTACTTTTCCGGGTTAGGGCCTAAGCCAATCCTTGTCCGGCTTTGTCAATAGGCGCGCATTATTATATGCCTGATCGAGAGTGAGTGCGGTGGCTACGTCATAGTACGGATTTCCGGAATCATCGAAGCAGTGGCTAGCGACCGCTGCTAGGTCGGCACTCTTTCCGTCCAGTAGATATAGGGGGAGTAGTAGTTGAAGTTGTCCGCAATAGTATTGCGGTACGGCAACCTTGTAGTTCCGCTCCACCCTCCTCATCGTCTTGACCCACATGGCTTCCAAGTAGGAGACGGCCTCTTCGCGCGCCTGCTGGAGAGGCTTATCTCTCCAGATGTACTCCGGGAATCGCTTCAGGTTGTCCTTTACTATGTGTTCTTTGTCTAGCGATCGTCGGCGATCTGGATAAAAGAGAAGATCGGTTAGGTCGGTGTAGTAGGTGGCCTGTATGGGAGGAGAGCCGCCGAACGCGCGACGGAAAGGCCCATCGGACTCTTGAAAGAATCCCTCTAGTTTCCAGTCTGGCCTGTGTACATCCAAGCTGGGAGCTGCAGGCGAATCGTTCAGCCTGAACATTGCATAGATGGGTGTGTAGTACTCCGTCTCAAGGCCGGTATTGAAGGCGGCTAGTTGATTCTCGCCCTGACCGGAAATTGCGAATGTATGCGCACCGTAGGCCGCTTCTTCTTCTAGCTGTTTGAAAGTGTACTTGAGATAGCTCTTCAGGACCGGGTATTTTTGATGGCTCGGGTGGACTGAGTAATTCCAGTCGCCCTCCTCTTGCGCGGCTATCCTTCTAAGTGCTGCGAGCCAATCGGATTCTTTTCCCATCACGGCCCATCGGTAAAGTCGACTTGTCGCGTGCAGGCGTTTTACCGCTGTGGCGAAGTTTGATTTACGCTTGAACTCGACGCGCTCCCCTGCCTCTAGGGTTTTCTCGTGCATCTTTGCGCCCATTATGCTGTCCCGCTCGACCATAACAGGATCAGTGCTTCCATCCGCCAGAATATAGCCATTTCCCTCAAGGTGACTGAAATCTACTACTTCGCCGCGTTCGCGTCCATTGCTGGGAATGAGCGACTGGACTTGTATGGCTTTTCGGAGGCCGCTGGGGGTTTCCTGTATTTCAAATTCGACTCTCTCTGTTGGGACAAGAGTCTCATATCTCGGGTCCGCGATGGAGGATCGATAAACGATTGCATCGAACTCTTCGCCATCTGGAAGATTTGACCTAATGAAGCCCCGTTCGTGGGCAGGTTCAAACCACTTCACAACACCATGGAATGGCGACATCAGCGAGCCTCCTTGGGCGGCCAACTGCTCCATCTTCCGACGCTACGCCGTGATCCAAACTGCTACCACCTGGGCCAACTGGGTCAGTGCTTCTACTCGATCTGGACGAACTCGGGGGGCGATGCGGAAGCCACGCCAGCTCTTCGACCCGGGGCACGATGACGACCTTCTCAGCCGTCGGCCCATGAGCTTCTGGCACCAGCAGCAGCCGGGCTGAGGCCATGCAGGAGCAGCCTCTTGGCGGGCTGACGAGCCCGGAGCGGCCGTTCGACGCGATAGGTCGATCAACCCTTGGCCGGCGAGCCGGCACCCGACAGCGTCGTCATTGGACAGATGAACTTCATGCCGAGACGGTTACTCGGCGTGCTCGATCTTCGCAGCGGAGGCCCGGGCCGTGGCCAGGTCCTTCCAGATCTCGCTGGACAGCTCGAAGTTGCCGGACTGGCGCGCCTGGGTGGCGAGCTGCTCAAGCTCGGTTGCGGCTGTTGCGTCGCCGTTGAGGAGCCGCAGTTGGAGTTCCAACGAGCAGTGACGCATGCGGTCGCGGAACGCTAGATCGTCGATGTGGGGCTGGACTTCCCGGCACAGCGCGGCGGCGGTCTCGTAGTCGCCTTGGAGGAAAGCGTGTCGGGCCTTCAGAGAGCCGAGTTCGCTGCGGTGCCGAGGCAGGCCGATGAGTGCTACCGCGGCCTCGGCTTCGCCAAGGAGAAGGCCGGCGCTGTCCAGGCCTTCCGGGGGGTTCATCAGGTACAGGCGGGACGCTGCCAGTCGTAGGCGCATCCAGGTGTGGAGGTCGTCGCCGCTGTTGAGTAGCTTTATTGCCTGGCTGAGTGCCTGTGCGCTCTCGGTGAAGTGCCCCTGGTAGCTCCGTTCGACCGCCGTCGTCCAGAGCGTTTCGACGCGAAGCTTGACCGGGAGGTGCGGCAGGAGATCTTGAAGTTCGCCAGAGTGCTGAGCAGCGGCAGAGAAGCGACCTGTCTCCGTCTCGATGGAGACGAGTGCCAACAGGATGGAAGCCTGGTCGGCTGGCGAGACATCTGGCATGAGCGGCAATGCACTCTGTGCGATGTCATAGGCGCGCTCTGCATCGCCCGTCGTGCGTAGATATCGGGCGAGGCGGGCCAGGGCCTGTGCGCGCAGGACGGGCTGCCCCACCTCTTCGGCGAGTGCGACGAGGCAGTTGAGCAAGTCTCCGTGGTCGGGGGTGTTCAGGTCGGCCAGCATCCACAGTGCCTGCCAGCGCAGGGTGGGGTCTGCTCCAGGTTCGCGGTCGAGGGCATCCTTGACTTGCTCGACTGCACGGGCTGGGTCGGCAGTGGAAGCGGCCATCGCCAGTGCCTCAGCCAATGTAGGGGTGCCACCGGGCTTCAGTTCAGAGACATCGACGCCAAGACGTTCTGCCAGGTACGCGATTGCACGATCCGTGGGCGGCCGGGTTCCTGACTCCAGTCGGGAGACATAGGGCTTGGACATCCCATCGCCCGCCAGCTGAGCCTGCGTCAGGCCGCGAGCCTCTCTGAGCAGGCGCAACCGCCGGCCGAACTCGGGTTGGCTGATCGTTGCCTCCATGCGCGGAAGCATAACGACTTGAACAGGTCGACCCGAGCCCGTGCGCGGACGTCTTCCGAATTCCCGTGGTCGGCGGATGCCGCTACGGCCAGGTGATCTCGGTGTTCGCCAGTACCGAGCGCGGCTGCGGTCCGAGACCGTCCGTGTGGGACAGCCCAGCGGCTACACCCAGGACCACCACCAGTCCAATCATGATGCGGTGCGCGAGCTTCATTGAGTCTCCTTGGGACACGTAAAAGGGCGCGCCAGCGCTGGAGAGACAGGTGGGCGCGTCCGGCCCGAAGCGGGGCTGTCGGGCGCGACGGAGGTGATCACTCCGCCTCGGCGAGACCGAAGGTATCTCAGTGCCAGATCCTTGGCAATTGGTTGCCAAGAGGCCGGTACTATGATGGCAACCGTGAGTGTTCCGCCTCAGTCTTGGGGAGAGACATGGTCAAGATCGCGTGGTACCCACCCGTTGCCGACACCGACCTCGACCGGCTACAGGCCTACCTGGCACCACGGGCAGCGGCGGAGGGTTTGCCGATGGCGTACCTCAGCGGGCCGTCCGCTGCCGGGCTGGGGCCCGCCGCATCGGACCTGCATGTCAACCTGGTGGTTCATGAGCGGGTGCACATGCAGGCGTGGCAGTCCTGGCAGGTCGCTGGCCGGACGGTCACGGCCTCGTACCTGGAGTTCAACGAACTCAGGGGTTCGGTGGAGCGCGCATGCACACCGAACCTGGCGCCCAGCCTCCAGGCCGATGAGGCGCGGCTTCTCGCCCATCTGCTGCTTGGGCGGCTGGTTCTGGACGATGGGGCGTTGCGAGTGCTGATCGACAACCTGCACCGGAACGCGGATGCGGTGGTTGGGGCCTATGTCGCACCGCTGGCGGCTCGAACCAGGATGCGAGCATCCGAGGCCTTCGACCTGCTCGCTTGTGGCGACGAGGCCTCGGCGCAGTGGGCGGCCGAAAGCGCGGTCCTTGCGGCGGCGGATGCGCTGGTCACTTCCCGAGGAGATCTCTATCCCGGCACTGCGTGGCTCAGGGCGCGCTGGGACCGGACGTTCAGCAGCCCGTTCCCTCAGGTTCCGTCCAGGGAGATGACCGCTCACCCCCGGGCCTTCGTCGACAGTCTTGCGATCCATCAGGATCTACTTGTGCAGGCTTTGACAGGCTACGACTACCCGCTCCAACGGTTCGTTTCACCCGGGGAGTTTGCGCGTGACCCGTACTCCGCCGTCGCGCCAGCGAAGACGAGTACCCGCATTCACCACCGCCACGGCCGGGGCGCCATGCTGGTCGACCATGCCTCCCTCCTGCTGTACGGCATAGCGCACGGGCGGTCGCGCACCGACGCCATCGACCGCGTGATCATGCTGCTCGCCCAGGACGGCATTCGGGTGAGTTTCAGCGAACTGGAGAGGAAGCTCAACCAGCTCATCGAGGGCGAGCTGCTCAGGGTCAGGTCTGCGTGAGGTCGGTGGTTCCTGCTTGAGCAGGTGTTGCTGATCTACGCCTTCCACTCGATCCGCACGAACTCGGGGTCGAACCGGAAGCCGCGCCAGGTCTTCGAGCCGGGCCGCCCGCCGGGCACTATGACGACCTTCTCGACCACCAGGCCCACGATCTTCTGGCGCCAGGCGAGGCCAGCGGTGTCCCAGGCCTCCCGGATGCTCTGGTTCGCCGGCACCTGTGCGAGGGCGGTCTGCTGCTGGGCCTGGGCGAGCAGTTCGCGGATCTCCTGGATGGCCGCCTCGGCGACCTGCTTGGCCAGGATGAACTGCTCCCTGGTGAGCACGCCAGTGGCGTAGTCGGTGACCAGCTGGTCGACCTTGGCCTTGCGGGCCTCGTAGGTCTTCACCAGTTCGCGGATCTGGTCTTCGTCGCCCTTCGGGGCCAGCAGTACGGCGATCTTCGGGTCATCGAAGGCGGTGAGGACGGCTTCCTTCACCAGCAACTCGACCGGCGCCGCGATCCGGAAGGTCTTGCCGCACCCGATGGTGTTGCCGTGGTTGTCCGTCCGCCGGCAGCGGTACCGGAGTACCGCGGATCGGCCGCTCTCGGCGGTCCGGCCGTTGCCGACCATCTCGCCGCCGCACCGACCGCAGTAGATCAGGCCGCCGCTGAGCAGGTACTTGCGCGTGCCGGTCTTGCCCTTCGGCCAGCCGTGCGAGCGGCTGAGCCGCCGGGCCTCCATCTGCTCCCACTGCTCGCGGGTGAGGATGGCCGGCCACTCGGCTGGGTACTCCTGGCCGTCGTACTCACGGACGCCGATGTAGCGCTTCTTCAGCAGGGTGCGCTGGAGGTTCTCGATCCGCCAGAGCTTGCCGGTGGCCGTGCGGATGCCGCGGGCGTTGAAGTCACAGACCAGATCACGGCAGCTCTCGCCGATGATGAAACGTTCCGCCGCTTCGCGGATGACCTCGGCTTCCGATTCCCGGATGGTGAGGCCGTCCGCCTCGTAGCCGTACGGTCGGCCGCCGCCGTGAACCTTGCCCTGCTTGGCCCGGACGGCCTGCTTCCGCTTGATCCGCTTGGAGGTGCGGGCGGACTCCAGCATCGCGTTGTTCACCGCGTTGATGGCCGCGTGGATGCCCTCAGCGGTGCTGAGGTCGTACGAGATGCCGTCGGTGGTGATCAGCAGGCGGAGCTTGGTCGTCTCGGCGAGCCGGATGACGTCGAGCAGTTCCTCCATGCGCCGGTAGAGCCGGGGCATCTCGGTGATGAGGATGATGTTGATCTCGCCGCGCCGGACGGCAGCGAGCATCAGCTCGTACTGGTCGCGGGGCTTCTTGCTGAACTTGCTTGCCGACACGTCGTCGTCGGGGAACACACCGACAACCGGCCAGCCCTGCTCATCGGCGAAGGCCTGGCACTCGGCGATCTGGATGTTGACGTTCTCGCTGAGCCGCTGCCGGTCCCGGGACAGCCGGGCGTAGATAGCGGTGTCGCAGAGCCGCTGGTGCGGAACGAGGGTCGGGGACGAAACGGATAGTAGGGACATGGGGTCTCTCCCAGTGGAACATCTGGGACGCCCTTTGGGAAGACCTCATTGGTGCGCTGACCTGCGGTAACAGGTCGGCTTCTCGGGGGTGCACGTTCCTTCCGTGGAGGAGGCGCCCGAGTTCCCGGTCCGGGTCCTCGACGCGCTGCGCCAACCCCTGGAATCGGGGGAGGTGATGATCGCCAGGGCCGCCGGCTCGATGCGGCTGCCCGCCCGCTTCCTGCTCTGCCTGGCCGCCAACCCCTGTCCCTGCGGCCGCTATTCACTGAGAGGAGAAGGGTGCGAATGCACACCCGTCATGGTCAACCGCTACCAAGCGCGGCTGTCCGGTCCGTTGCTGGACCGGGTCGACCTCCAGGTGCAGGTCGCCGGAGTCACCAGGGCCGAGCTGATGCAGCGAGGCGCAAAGGCCGAGAGCACGGCGACGGTCGCCGCACGTGTGCGGGAGGCCCGGGCCCGGGCCGCCGCTCGCCTCGTCGACACCCCGTGGCGGACCAACGCCGAAGTGCCCGGGCACGAACTGCGCACGCGCTGGCAGCTCGAACCCGGCTCGTTGACCGACGCCGAACGCGACCTCGACCGGGGCCTGCTCACCGCACGCGGTCTCGACCGCGTCCTGCGGGTGGCTTGGACGGTCTCCGACCTCGCGGGCCGGGACCGGCCGAACCGGACCGACGTCCAGACCGCCCTCACCCTCCGTACCGGCGTTCAGCGGGTCACCCGCCCGACGGACCGCCGGAGTGATCACGCCCATCCCTACGCCGACACCGATTCGTCCAGTGAGTTCTGACCGCAGCTCACTTGTCGGAAGGTCAACGCTCAAGTGGACCACCCTCGTTCGGCGGGCGCGCCGCACCATCCGCCACCGACCACACCGCATCGCATCGCATCGCACTGCAGGAGGAACACCCATGACCGCACACCCCGTCCCGCGCGAAGCGTCCCGGGGGCCGGCCGGCCGTCCAGTCGCCCCTTCGGTCGCCCCGACCGCAGGGCGATCCGCAGCCGCCTCCGCACCCGCGCCCGTCCCCCTGTCGGGGCCGTGCGGAGCCACCGTCCGCGCGTTCGGCGCGATGCGCTCGGCCGGGGGCGGGGCCGAGGGCTGCCGTCCCCCGGACGGTCCGGGGGCGACCGGTGCACCTGACGGCTCCGGTCTGCCGCGCCCGTCGGCGGGCGCTGACCCGCCCGGCGTCCGTACGGCGTGCGAGGGGACAGGAGAGCGGCCCCGATGTCTGCCGTGCGGTGCCGGGCCGTCCTCGGCACACCGCTCGCGCCACGGGCCGTCGGAGTCGGAGCCGACGGCGACGGGGGCGGACGGCCACGGTGCGGCGGATCCGGCGCCCATGGGCTGGGCGGACGCGGAACGACCGGGGCCGGCACGCCGAGCGGTCGGGGCCGCGGTCACCGGCCGGGCCGTCCGCGCAGGGACGGCGCGGGGAGAGCCGCGCGTCATCCGGCCCACGGGTTGGGCCGCGCCGCTGCCGCCGCCCGACCCGCCCGAGCCTGAGCGGGTCTCGCGGGCGGCGCTCACCAGGCTGATCGAGCCGGGCGACGCCGCGATCGGCCGGGCCGTCCAACGACTCGGCGTGGTGAGGCTGTTGCAGGGGTTCCACGAAGGGGCTCCCGCGGAGCGGCTGGGGCTGGGCGCCGACCGGATCGCCGCCTACCAGCAGAGACTGCGGAAGTTCAACCCGGCCGCCGACCTGGAACGCATCGCCAAGCTCGGAGGGAAGTTCATCATTCCGGGCGACAGCGAGTGGCCCTCCCAACTCGACGACCTCGGCGACAGTCGCCCGATCGGGCTGTGGGTCCGCGGCCTGCCCGCGGGCCGACTGCCCTCGCTGCGGCTGCTCGCCCTGCGGTCGGTGGCCATCGTGGGCTCGCGGGCCTGTACCGCGTACGGGCGGCACGTCGCCGGGCAGCTCGGCTCCGAACTGGCCGAGCGCGGCTGGGTGGTGGTGTCCGGCGCGGCCTACGGAGTGGACACCGCCGCGCACCTCGGGGCGCTGGCGGTCAACGGGATGACGATCGCCGTGCTCGCCAACGGGGTCGACATCTGCTATCCGCGCGGAAACGAGAGGCTGATCGAGCGGATCGGACAGGACGGGCTGCTGGTGAGCGAATTGGCGCTCGGGATGAACCCGACCAGGTTCAGGTTCGTGCTGCGGAACCGGGTGATAGCGGCGCTCACCCGCGGCACCGTGGTGGTCGAGGCCGCACCGCGTAGTGGCGCGCTCAGCACCGCGCGGCGGGCGCTGGACCTCAACCGGCACACCATGGGCGTCCCGGGCCCGATCACCTCCGAACTCTCGGTCGGAGTCCATGCGTTGATCCGGAACGGGGCGGCCACCATGGTCACCAGCGGTGCCGAGGTCGGCGAGCTGATCGGCTCGATCGGTGCCGACCTGGCCCCGGAACGGGTCGGCCCGATGCTGCCGAGGGACGCGTTGGAACCGCCGGTGGCCCGAGTCCTGGAAGCGGTGCCGGCGAGCGCGGACGGCGCGCCGGTGCAACGACTCGCCCACTACGCCGCGCTCTCCGAAGCGGCGACCGTCCAACACCTCCACGAACTGAGCTCGCTCGGCTTCGTCGAGCGACACGGAGCGCATTGGAGGCTGGTGCGTCGCAAGTGATCGCCTCCGGGCGGAGCCGGACAGGATACGGGGATCCGATCGGGTCAAACGGTCAACAGGATTTGTCAGGAGGCGAGTTGAGGGATGATGGCGCACCGGTCGACTCGGCCGGGAGGTCGCGCGGAGTGCCCGGGCCCGGGCTGCGCGGCAGTGTTGGCGACGTCCGCACGGGTCCGCCGCCGGGCCGGGGAGGGACGGCCCCGGCGGGTCGGTCGCCCGATCGCGACGCGCCGGTACCGCCCTTTGCTGCCACCGGATCGGGCGACGCCCGAGTGGCGGTAGCGCTCCGCAGCGACTCGGTCACGCTACGCTCGCTCATGGCGTCCCTATCAGCACATGACTCGGCAGAACGGCGCAGACCAACGCATGCCCACTCACATTCCCGGACACAGGGTGACCGGTGACGGTCGGTCCCCGGACGGGACGGGGGCCGAGACCCACAACACCGCGGAACTGCGGGCCAGGTCCGCGGGAGTCGTGGGAATGACGAGGCCGGGCACCGGCCCGGCCGCGACCCCGCAGCCCCAGGTCCGTCCCGCCCCGCCCGCTCCCCTCCCGCGCCCACCGGCCCTGCCGGGGCTCGCGCCCCGACCGAACCCGGCGCCTCCACCGGTCGACCGGGCCGGACAGGTGCTGCCCTGCCCGCAGGCCGCACCCCCCGGCGCGGTAGCGAAGCCGCGCCCGCGCGGAGGCGGAGACGAGGACACCGGCGCCACCGCCGGGCCGGGAGTGGGGGCGCAACCAGGGGCGGGCGGTCGGGCCGGTACGGGCGGCGCGGGCCGAACGGTCGGCGACCGGAGCACCGGTGAGCAGGGCGCCGACGGGCGGCGGTCCGAGTCGGCGGCCCCGGCGGCGTCCCCGGCCGGGCGGCCGGGGCGCGGCCAGGAGAAGCGGGGAACGCGGGTGAAGACGAAGGAGTCGTCCACCCGGAGCGCCCAGGTCCGCCGCCAGGCGGGCGGGCCGCCACCCGCGCGCTCACCCGAGTTGCCGGGGCGGGGTCCGGCGGAGAGTCCGAGCGGTACCCGGGGCACTCCGCCGCTCCCGCCGGTGCCCCGGCCCGGGCCCGGCCCCGGGGTGCCGGTGCCCCCCTCTCCGGCCGGGTCGGCGGTGCCGCGCCCCGGGCCGGCGGCGGCGGCCGATGCGACTGGCGCGGTCGCTCCGTCCGCACCCGAGGCGGGGACGGCCGTGCCGTCGCCCAAGCCGGAGGCTGCGGCGCAAGGCGGTGGGCGCAAGGCCGGGCCGGCCGTTCCGACCGGGGCGACGGTGCCCGCGCCGGCGGCCGCGCCCGGGGCGGGCGAGGAGGGGAAGGGCGAGGACCGGGCGAAGGGAGCCGACCAGTCGGCGCTGCAGGCGCTGTGGCGCTCGTACAAGGAGAGCGGTGACCACCGGCTGCGGGACCAGCTGATCCTGCACTACTCGCCGTTGGTGAAGTACGTGGCGGGCCGGGTCGGGGTCGGGCTGCCCGCGAACGTGGAGCAGGCGGACTTCGTGTCCTCCGGCGTCTTCGGGCTGATCGACGCGATCGAGAAGTTCGACATCGACCGGGCGATCAAGTTCGAGACCTATGCGATCAGCCGGATCCGCGGTGCGATCATCGACGAACTGCGGGCGCTGGACTGGATCCCCAGGTCGGTCCGGCAGAAGGCCAAGGCGGTCGAGCGGGCCTACGCCACGCTGGAGGCCCGGCTGCGGCGCACCCCGTACGACCCCGAGGTCGCGGCGGAGATGGGCATCTCGCTCGACGACCTGCACACCATTTTCAGCCAGTTGTCGCTGGCCAACGTGGTGGCGCTGGACGAGCTGCTGCACTCCGCGGGCGAGGGCGGCGACCGGCTCACCCTGATGGAGACGCTGCCCGACAGCGGCGCGGACAACCCGGTCGAGATCGCCGAGGACCGGGAGCTGCGGCGACTGCTCGCCTCCGCGGTCAACACCCTGCCCGAACGGGAGAAGACCGTGGTCACGCTCTACTACTACGAGGGCCTCACCCTGGCGGAGATCGGCCAGGTGCTCGGTGTGACGGAGAGCCGGGTCAGCCAGATCCACACCAAGTCGGTGCTGCAACTGCGGGCGAAGATGTCCGACGCCCGCTGAGCGAGGCCCGAGGCCCGAGGCCCTGCGGCCTGCGGGCGGGGCCAGGGGCCTGCGGCCGCGGACCGGGGGCGTACGCAGGGTCGGTGCCGGGCGGCGCGTGGTGGCTGGTGGGTGCGGGATGTCGTGTCCACCGGTCGTCGGCGTCCGTACAGTTGGGGAGTGCCGAAAATCCGGGCGGCCACGGTGGCCGAGCATCGACAGTTGCAGCGGGCAGCGCTACTGGACGCCGCGCGCGCCCTGTTGGCGGAAGGCGGCCGGGAGGCGCTGGGCTTCGGCGCGCTCGCGGCGCGCGCCGGCCTGGCCAGGTCCTCGGTGTACGAGTACTTCCGCTCCAAGTCCGAACTGGTGGAAGCGCTCTGCACGGTCGACCTGCCGCTCTGGGCCGCCGAGGTCGAGGCCGGCATGGCGGTCCGCGACAGCGCGGTCGAGCGGGTCGAGGCGTACGTCCGCGGCCAGGTGGCGCTGGCCACCGACCCGGTCCACCGGGCCGTGGTGGCCGTCGCCGAGTACGAACTCGACGACGCCGCGCGGGGCAGGATCCGGGCGGCGCACGTCGGGCTGACCGCGATGGTGGTGAGCACCCTGGAGGACCTCGGCCACGACCGGCCCGGGGTCGCGGCCGCACTGCTCCAGGGCGTGGTGGAGGCGGCGGTCCGCCAGACCGAGCGCGTCCGCGGCGAGGACGCCGCGGCGGCCGAAGCCGTCCGGGAGATCGCCGACGCCGCGGTGCGCTTCGCCCTCGACGGCCTGCGCCCGGTCGGCCCGCCCGCCCCCGGGGCGGCGTGCGGGCCGGAAGCGGCCGCCGGGAGCTGACCGGGCCGGTCAGCCGGGGGTGAGCGGCAGCAGTCGGGCCCGGCCGGAACCGAACAGGGCGAGCGGGTCGAGGTAGCGGTCGCCGCGCAGCAGTCCCCAGTGCAGGCAGGCGGTCGGGCAGTGGCCGGGGTCCGCGGTCACCGTGCCGATCGGTTCGCCCGCCGCGACGGCCGCGCCGACCGGCGCGGAGCCCGCCACCGGCAGGTACGTGGTCCGCAGCGGGGGAGTGCCCGATCCGGGATGGGTCACCACGACCACCGGCCGTCCGGCCACCCGCCCCGCGAAGGCCACCACGCCGGGCGCCGCCGCCCGCACCACGGTGCCCGGCGCCGCCGCCAGGTCCACCCCCCGGTGCCCCGCGGCCCAGCGCGCCGGCGGGGGTTCGAACCGCCGCAGCACGCCGGAACGCCCACCCACCGGCCAGGCCCGCTCCCGCCCGCGCGCCGCGCCCGCGCGGGAGGGGAGGGAGGAAGGAGGGGGAGAGGGGGAAGGCGCGGAGGCGGAGACCCCCGGGCCCGCCGCCGCCTCAGCAGCCATCACCCCAGCCGTCGCCCCAGCCGCCGCGCCCCCGCCCGCCGGCAGCAGCGCCACCCCCTGCACCAGTGCCAGCACCAGCGCGCGCACCGACGTCCGCACCTCCCGCACCTCCCGCACCTCCCGCACCTCCACCTACGCGTCCGGCGCACGCGTCCCGTGCGCGCCGCCCCCAGGGTGGGCCCGGCGGGGTGCGTCGTGCGGGAGGGGCGCGGGGGCTGTGGACAGACCGGGGGGTGTGGACAACCGCCGTCCCCCGCAGGGGTGAACGGTGATCGGCGAGGTTGCCGGGGCGATGCCGACGGGCGGCCGGAGCGCCGTCGGCTGGGGTGGCGGGCACGCGGGGAGTCGCCCGTCGCTCGGGCCTTCCCGTACACTTCACACGCGACCCGGTCTGCCGGGTCGACTTCGCACGCCCCGCCACCGGCGGTCCGACCCCTCGGGGAGCGGCCGCGACGGTGCGAGTGCCGCTCGGTCCGCCGAGCCTGCCGAGGCCGCAAGCCTCACGCAGGCCGGGCGGCTTGGCACGTCGGGGCGTCAGGCGTGACGGTCGCCCGACCGGCACGGACAAAACCGAGTACCCCGGCACCCCGATAGGGCCGCAAGCCCGTCAAACGGCGCGCCGGGCAACACAGAGGAGCACGGCACATGGCCGTCGTCACGATGCGGGAGCTGCTGGAGAGCGGCGTCCACTTCGGTCACCAGACCCGTCGTTGGAACCCGAAGATGAAGCGCTTCATCTTCACGGAGCGCAACGGCATCTACATCATCGACCTCCTGCAGTCGCTGAACTACATCGACCGCGCCTTCGAGTTCGTCAAGGAGACCGTTGCCCACGGCGGCAGCGTCCTCTTCGTCGGCACCAAGAAGCAGGCCCAGGAGGCCATCGCCGAGCAGGCGACCCGCGTGGGCATGCCGTACGTCAACCAGCGCTGGCTGGGCGGCATGCTGACCAACTTCTCGACCGTCTACAAGCGCCTGCAGCGCCTCAAGGAGCTCGGCGAGATCGACTTCACGGACGTGGCCGGCTCCGGCCTCACCAAGAAGGAGCTCCTGGTCCTCCAGCGCGAGTACGACAAGCTGGAGAAGACCCTCGGCGGTATCCGCGACATGCAGCGCGTGCCCAGCGCCGTCTGGATCGTGGACACCAAGAAGGAGCACATCGCGGTCGGCGAGGCCCGGAAGCTCAACATCCCGGTCGTCGCGATCCTCGACACCAACTGTGACCCCGACGAGGTCGACTACAAGATCCCGGGCAACGACGACGCCATCCGCTCGGTCACCCTGCTGACCCGCGTGATCGCCGACGCCGTCGCCGAGGGCCTGAAGTCCCGCGCCGGTGTCGCCAAGGGCGACGCGAAGGCCGAGCCGGGTGCCGACCAGCCGCTGGCCGCCTGGGAGAAGGAGATCCTCGAGGGCGAGAAGGCCGCCGAGGCCCCCGCCGCCGAGGCCGTCACCGAGGCCCCCGCCGAGGCCGCTGCCGAGGCTCCGGCCGAGGCCGCCGCCGAGGTCGTCGAGGCTCCGGCCGCCGAGGCCGAGCAGGCCTGACGCAGCACCAGGGTGAGGGGCACCGGCCGGGCTGAGCCGGTGGGTGCCCCTCTCTCCCGTGCCGGGGGCCCGCACCCCGGGCCCCGGCACTGTCCCACGCAGACACGCGAGACGTGAGAAGAGATCACAACCATGGCGAACTTCACCGCCGCGGACGTCAAGAAGCTCCGTGAGCTCACCGGCGCCGGCATGATGGACTGCAAGAAGGCCCTGGACGAGGCCGAGGGCGACGTCCAGAAGGCCGTCGAGCTCCTGCGCATCAAGGGCCAGAAGGGCGTTGCCAAGCGCGAGGGCCGCGACGCCTCCAACGGCGCCGTCGCCGCGCTGATCGCCGAGGACAAGAAGTCCGGCGTCCTGGTCGAGCTGAACTGCGAGACCGACTTCGTCGCCAAGGGAGGCAAGTTCGTCGAGGTCGCCGACGCGATCGCCGCGCACGTGGCCGCCACCTCCCCGGCCGACCTGGAGACCGCCCTGGCCTCCGAGATCAACCCGGGCCAGACCGTCCAGCAGTTCGTGGACGAGGCCAACGCGACCCTCGGCGAGAAGATCGTGTTCCGCCGCTTCGCGCAGTTCGACGACGCCGGCTTCGTCGGCCTCTACCTGCACAAGTCGGACCCGGACCTGCCGCCGACCATCGGTGTCCTGGTCGAGCTCGACCAGGAGAACGCCGAGACCGCCAAGGACGTCGCGCAGCACATCGCCGCCTTCGCGCCGAAGTACCTCTCCCGCGAGGAGATCCCGGCCGAGGACCTGGAGAACGAGCGCCGCGTCGCCGAGGCCACCGCTCGCGAGGAGGGCAAGCCCGAGGCCGCCCTGCCGAAGATCGTCGAGGGTCGGGTCACCGGCTTCGTCAAGGAGAACGCCGTCCTGGAGCAGGCGTTCGCCAAGGACAACAAGAAGACCGTCGCCAAGGTCCTCGACGAGGCCGGCGTCACCCTCAAGCGCTTCGTCCGCTTCCGCGTCGGCGCCTGAGACCCGTTCCCGCGGTCCGTCCCGCCCCTCCCGGCCCCGTGCCGGACATAAAGTAGGAGGGACCGCCCCGTCCGCGAGGACGGCGGAGCGCGCCGACCCAGCCCTCCAGCACCCCGCGGGGGCGGCGTCGGCACCATGAACGACGAGGAGGCCATTGCCGTGCAGGAGACCGTACCGGTTCCCGCGGCAGTGGCCTCCTCTCGTGTAAGCGGCGCCGGGTCCGCACACCCGGCCCCGTGAACAGCACTTTGCAGATCTGCTGACCAGCAGGCGGAGAAGGAGAAAGTCCATGCAGGAGACGCAGGAGACCGCGCCGGGCGGTGCACGCCGCCGGGTACTGCTCAAGCTGTCCGGCGAGGCGTTCGCCGGCGGAGGCGGCCTCGGCGTCGACCCGGACGTGGTGCACGCCATCGCCCGTGAGATCGCCACGGTGGTCCGTTCCGGCACCGAGGTCGCGGTCGTCATCGGCGGCGGCAACTTCTTCCGCGGCGCCGAGTTGCAGCAGCGCGGCATGGACCGGGCCCGCTCCGACTACATGGGCATGCTCGGCACCGTGATGAACTGCCTGGCGCTCCAGGACTTCCTGATCAAGGAGGGCATGGAGACCCGGGTGCAGACCGCCATCACGATGGGCCAGGTCGCCGAGCCGTACCTGCCGCTGCGCGCCATCCGGCACCTGGAGAAGGGCCGCGTGGTGATCTTCGGCGCGGGCATGGGCATGCCCTACTTCTCCACCGACACCACCGCCGTGCAGCGCGCCCTGGAGATCCACGCCGACGTCCTGCTGATGGGCAAGAACGGCGTCGACGGCGTGTACGACGCCGACCCGCGCACCAACCCCGCCGCGGTCCGGTTCGACGCGCTGGACTACACCGAGGTGATCTCCCGCGACCTCAAGGTCGCCGACCTCACCGCGATCACCCTGTGCAAGGACAACGGGCTGCCGATCCTGGTCTTCGAGCTGCTGGCCGAGGGCAATATCGCCCGCGCGGTCAAGGGTGAGAAGATCGGCACACTCATCAGCGAGGACTCCGCCCGGGCCTAGCCGCCGGCGGCCCTGAGCAGCACCAGCCGTCCGGAGCACCGGGACGGGACAACAGCAGATGAACCGGACAGGGAGCACACAGTGATCGATGAGACCCTCCTCGAAGCCGAGGAGAAGATGGAGAAGGCCGTCGGCGTCGCGAAGGACGACCTCGCCGCCATCCGCACCGGGCGCGCGCACCCGGCGATGTTCGCCAAGATCGTCGCGGAGTACTACGGCGCCCTGACGCCGATCAACCAGCTGGCCTCGTTCTCGGTGCCGGAGCCGCGGATGGCCATGGTCACCCCGTTCGACAAGACCGCGCTGAAGGCCATCGAGACCGCGATCCGCGACTCGGACCTGGGCGTCAACCCGTCGAACGACGGCTCCGTCATCCGGGTGGTGCTGCCCCAGCTCACCGAGGAGCGCCGCCGCGAGTACATCAAGCAGGCCCGCGGCAAGGGCGAGGACGCCAAGGTCTCGGTCCGCTCGATCCGCCGCAAGGCCAAGGACGCGATCGACAAGCTGGTCAAGGACAAGGAGATCGGCGAGGACGACGGCCGCCGCGGCGAGAAGGAGCTCGACGACCTGACCGCCAAGTTCGTGGCGCAGATCGACGAGCTGCTCAAGCACAAGGAAGCCGAGCTGCTGGAGGTCTGACCCGGACCCCGCCCGCAGCGCCCCGGACCGGCGGCCCGACCGCCCGGCCCGGGGCGCGGCTCCACCCGGGACCGAACCCGCCGCTGCGGCCGGATCGGCGCCCGGCGGCCCGACCCGGCCGACCCCAAACGGGTCACGCGCGGCGGCCCCCGGCATGGCGAGGGGGCGGCGCGGCACAGACTCAGTTCATGCCCCCCGTCCAGGAGACCTCCGTGGCCCAGACCGACCAGCAGCCCCGCAAGCCGCGCGGCGGCCGCAACCTGCCCGCCGCGATAGGCGTGGGCGTCGGCCTCGGGGCGGTGGTCGCGGCCTCGCTGTTCGTGGTCAAGGCGGTCTTCATGGTGGTCGTCGCGGCCGCCGTGGCCGTCGGCATCCGGGAGCTCACCAGCCGGCTCGCCGAGCGCAAGGACGTCCACGTCCCGCAGGTCCCGCTGCTGGTCGGCGGCGTCGGCATGGTCGTCACCGGCTACTTCGCGGGCGGCCAGTGGGCCGCCGCGATCCTCGCCGTGACCGGCCTGGCGATGATGGTGGCCCGGATGGCCACCCCGCCGGAGAACTACCTGCGCGACATAACGGCCGGCGTCTTCACCGCCTTCTACGTGCCGTTCCTGGCCACCTTCGTCGCGCTGATCCTGGCCGCGGACGACGGCGCCTGGCGGATCCTGCTCTTCCTGGTCGTCACGATCTGCTCGGACACCGGCGCGTACGCCGTCGGCTACAAGTTCGGCCGCACCAAGCTCGCGCCGACGATCAGCCCCGGCAAGACCCGCGAGGGCCTGGCCGGCGGCATCGGCCTGTCGATGATCGCCGGCGCGCTGCTGATGCACTTCCTGATCGACGGCGGCACCTGGTGGCAGGGCCTGATCCTGGGCGGCTGCGCGGCGGTCACCGCCACTCTCGGCGACCTCGCCGAGTCGATGATCAAGCGCGACCTCGGCATCAAGGACATGGGCACCCTGCTCCCCGGCCACGGCGGCATCATGGACCGGCTGGACTCGCTGCTGCCCACCGCCCCCGTGGTCTGGCTGCTGCTCGCCGCCTTCGTCGGCAGCTGAGCCGCCCGGCCCCCGAACGGCCCCGCCCGGCCCCCGAACGGCCCCCGGACGCCACCCCGTCCGGGGGCCGTCCGGCATCTGCGACACTGGAACAACCATGCCTAAGCCCGGAGAACTGACCTTTGTCGCGCCGCGCGGCGCCAAGCCCCCGCGACACCTCGCCGACCTCAGCCCTGCCGAGCGCAAGGAGGCCGTCGCCGAGCTGGGCGAACAGCCGTTCCGCGCGAAGCAGCTGTCGAACCACTACTTCGGGCGGATGTCGGCCGACCCGGAGAGCTGGACGGACATCCCGGCGGCCAGCCGGACGAAGCTGACCGAGGCGCTGCTGCCCGAGCTGATGTCCGTGGTGCGGCACGTCTCCTGCGACGACGACGCCACCCGCAAGACGCTGTGGAAGCTGTTCGACGGCACGCTGGTCGAGTCGGTGCTGATGCGCTACCCGGACCGGGTCACGATGTGCATCAGCTCGCAGGCCGGCTGCGGCATGAACTGCCCGTTCTGCGCGACCGGCCAGGCCGGGCTGACCCGGAACCTGTCGACCGCGGAGATCGTCGAGCAGATCGCGTCCGGGATGCGCGACCTCCGGACCGGGGCGGTCCCCGGCGGCGAGGCCCGGCTGTCCAACGTGGTGTTCATGGGCATGGGCGAGCCGCTCGCCAACTACAACCGGGTGCTGTCGGCGATCCGCCGGCTGACCGACCCGTCGCCGGACGGCTTCGGCCTCTCGCAGCGCGGCATCACCGTCTCCACCGTCGGCCTGGTCCCGGCCATGCACCGCTTCGCCGACGAGGGCCTGAGCTGCCGCCTCGCGCTGTCGCTGCACGCCCCGGACGACGAGCTGCGCGACGAGCTGGTGCCGGTCAACACCCGCTGGAAGGTCGACGAGGTGCTGGACGCCGCGTGGAACTACGCGGAGAAGTCCGGCCGCCGGGTGTCCATCGAGTACGCGCTGATCAAGGACATCAACGACCAGGCGTGGCGCGCCGACCTGCTCGGCCGGCTGATCCGGAACCGCCGGGTGCACGTGAACCTGATCCCGCTCAACCCGACCCCGGGCTCGAAGTGGACGGCCTCCCGGCCCGAGGACGAGCGCGAGTTCGTCCGCCGCCTGCAGGCCCACGGCGTGCCGACCACCGTCCGCGACACCCGCGGCCAGGAGATCGACGGCGCCTGCGGCCAGCTGGCCGCGGCGGGCTGAGGAACAGCGGCGAAGGGGCCCGGGAGGAAGCGTTCCTCCCGGGCCCCTCGGCGTCCCGGTCGAGCCGGTCGGAGCGGGCGGCCGCTACCGCAGCGGGCAGAGCAGCACGGTCAGTCCGCCGGTCAGCAGCAGGACGCTGCCCGCCGCGAGGACGCGCAGCGCGGCGGCGCCGGTGAGCAGGGCGGGCGGGGTGCCGAGCCGGTCGAGAGCGTCCAGGGCGGGGCGGCGGTCGGCGCGCAGCTCGTGCAGGCGGGCGGCGAGGGCGGCGATGGCGCAGGCCAGGACGAGGAGGCTCTCGACCAGGTTGAGCGCGGGCACGTCGGCGCCGGTGCGGGCCCCGTCGCGCCAGGCGACCAGCAGCAGCGCGACGACCGCCGTGAGCACGGCCAGCGGGGCGCCGAGCCGGCGGGCCTGGGCGGCGAGCGTCCGGCCGGCCAGCAGGCGCAGCGGCGCGGGGCGGCGCAGTGCGAGCAGCAGGCCGGCCAGGGCGAGCAGCGGGCCGGTCCACAGGGCGAGCGCGAGGGCGGCGAGCGCCCAGCCGACGAGCAGCGCCGGGCTGGTGGCGGGGAGCCCGCCGGGGAGGGCGAGGGTGCGTTCGGCGTCGGTGGCGTCGGGGCGCAGCCCGTACAGTTCGAGGCCGGCGCCGGCCAGCAGGACGGGGGCGGGCAGCAGCAGCCGTAGGGCGCCGTAGCGGTGGCGGCCGGGTTCGGCGGGGCGGCCCGGGAGGCTCTCGGGGAAGCGGATCGCGGCGGCCGCGGAGACGCCGGCGACCAGCGGGAGGACCGCGAGCAGGGCGACCGGCGCGGCGGCGGGCAGCGGGACGCCCATGCCGATGTCGGCGGCGAGGCCGGGGCCGGCGATGTCGTTGCGCAGGATCAGGAACAGCAGCAGGGTCAGCGCCGAGCCGAGCGCGCAGGCGACCGCGGTCTCGCCGGCCACCAGCGCGCGGATCCGGGCCGGTCCGGCGCCGGCCGCGGTCAGGCCGGCGACCCGCTCGGGGTGCTGGGCGGGGACGGCGCGGGCGGCGACGGCGGCGAACCAGCCGACGGCGGCGAGCGGCGGCAGGCACCACAGCAGCCGTTCGAGGTTGCCGCCGGTGCCGTGCAGGGCGCGGCCGAGGGCGCGCAGCAGGAAGGCGGCGACCACGGCGGCGGCGGTCGCGGTGAGCAGCCAGCGGGCCAGGTCGAGCGAGCGGTAGCCGCGGGCGAGTCTGAGGTAGTACACGGCGGCCCCTCAGTTCCCGGCGACGGCGACGTCGGCGGCTGGCTCGGCGGGCTCAGCGGGCTCGGCGGACTCGGCGGACTCGTCGGCCTCGTCGGCCTCGTCGGCCGCGAGCCGGCCGTCGACCAGCCGGACGGTGCGGTCGGCGAACCGGGCGAGCGCCGGGTCGTGGGTGGCCAGGACGAGGGTGAGCCGGTGCGAGCGGGCGGCGCTGGCCAGTATCCGCAGGACCTGTTCGCGGTCGTCGCGGTGCAGCGGCGCGGTGGGGTCGTCGGCGAAGACCACCGGCGGTTCGGCGGCGAGCGCGCGGGCGACGGCGATCCGCTGGCGCAGGTCCTGCCGCAGTTCGGCCGGGCGGAGCTTGGCGAGGGCGGCGACGTCGAGGCGCTCCAGCCAGTCGCCGGCGGCGCGGTGGGCGGCGCGGTGGCCGGCGCCGGCCAGCAGCAGCGGGAGGGCGACGTTCTCGCGGGCGGTCAGTTCCGGGACGAGCTGTGGCTCGGGGCCGACGTAGCCGAAGCGCTCGCGGCGGAGCTTCTCGCGTCCGGAGCGGCCGAGGGTGTGCACGGGGGCGCCGTGGAACCAGACCTCGCCCTCGTCGACCGGGAGCTGCGCGGAGAGGCAGCCCAGCAGGGTGGACTTGCCGGAGCCGCGCGGGCCGGTGACGGCGAGCATCTCGCCCTCGCGGACGCCCAGCGAGACGCCGCGCAGGGCGGGGGTGCCGTGGTGGGACTTGACGATCCCTCGGGCCCAGAGCACGTCGCTGTCGGGCGGGGCCGCTGACATGAGATCCATCCAGGTGCCGACGGGGATATGACAGTCGTCAGATTAGAACGATCGGGCGGTGGCGCGGGTGCGCCGCACTGCTCCGAACAGGGACGAACCGTTGCGAAAGCGGCGTGTCGGGGCGCGGATTCACCCTGCTGGAGGTTCGGACCGGTGGCGGACGCGCCGAAGGGCGGTCCCGGCGGTGAGGTGCCGGGGCCGCCCTTCGGTGGAGGGTGGGGAAGGAGGATCAGATCTTCTGCCACGCGTCGGAGAGGCTGGTCCGCAGGATCTGCTCGATCTCGTCGAAGGTCGACTGGTCGGAGATCAGCGGCGGGGCCAGCTGGACGACCGGGTCGCCGCGGTCGTCGGCGCGGCAGTACAGGCCGTTGTCGAACAGGGCCTTGGACAGGAAGCCGTACAGGACGCGCTCGACCTCGTCGTCGTTGAACGACTCCTTGGTGACCTTGTCCTTGACGAGCTCGATGCCGTAGAAGTACCCGTTGCCGCGGACGTCGCCGACGATCGGCAGGTCGCGCAGCTTGTTCAGGGTGGCCAGGAACTTCGACTCGTTGTCGAGGACGTGCTGGTTCAGGCCCTCGCGCTCGAAGATGTCGAGGTTGGCCAGCGCCACCGCGGAGGACACCGGGTGGCCGCCGAAGGTGTAGCCGTGCAGGAAGGTGTTGTCGCCCTTGTAGAACGGCTCGGCGATGCGGTCGGAGATGATCGTGGCGCCGATCGGGGAGTAGCCCGAGGTCATGCCCTTGGCGCAGGTGATCATGTCCGGCACGTAGCCGAACTTGTCGGCGCCGAACATGGTGCCGAGGCGGCCGAAGGCGCAGATGACCTCGTCCGAGACCAGCAGCACGTCGTGGCGGTCGCAGATCTCGCGCAGGCGCTGGAAGTACCCGGGCGGCGGCGGGAAGCAGCCGCCGGCGTTCTGCACCGGCTCGACGAAGACGGCGGCGACGGTCTCGGGGCCCTCGAAGAGGATGGCCTGCTCGATCTCGTCGGCGGCCCAGCGGCCGTAGGCCTCCGGGTCGACCGTGCCGTCGGGGCCGGCCAGGAAGGCCGGGGCGCGGTAGATGTTGGTGTTCGGGGCCTTGTGGGTGCCCGGCACCAGCGGCTCGAACGGGGCCTTCAGGCCCGGCAGGCCGGTGATCGACAGCGCGCCCTGCGGGGTGCCGTGGTAGGCGACGGCGCGCGAGATGACCTTGTACTTGGTCGGCTTGCCGGTCAGCTTGAAGTACTGCTTGGCCAGCTTCCAGGCGGTCTCGACGGCCTCGCCGCCACCGGTGGAGAAGAAGACCTTGTTCAGGTCGCCCGGAGCGTAGTTCGCCAGGCGCTCGGCCAGCTCGACGGCCTTCGGGTGGGCGTAGCTCCACACCGGGAAGAAGGCGAGCTCCTTGGCCTGCTTGGCGGCGGCCTCGGCGAGCTCCTCGCGGCCGTGGCCCGCCTGGACCACGAACAGGCCGGCCAGGCCGTCGAGGTACTTGCGGCCCTTGTCGTCCCAGACGTAGGTGCCCTCGCCCTTGACGATCGTCGGCACGGGGGAGTTCTCGTACGACGACATGCGGGTGAAGTGCATCCACAGGTGGTCGTAGGCGGTCTTGGAAAGGTCCTTCTGGGCCGGGTCGGCTGTCATCGGGTGCCCCAGGTGTAGGTCTGTTTCCGGAGCTTCAGGTAAACGAAGCTCTCGGTGCTCCGCACGCCGGGAAGCGAGCGGATGCGCTTGTTGATCAGTTCGAGAAGGTGCTCGTCGTCCTCGCACACCAGCTCGGCGAGGAGGTCGAACGAACCCGCGGTGCACACCACGTAGTCGACCTCGTCGAAGGCGGCCAGTGCGTCGGCGACCGGCTCGATGTCGCCCTCCACCCGGATCCCCACCATCGCCTGGCGGGTGAACCCGACGGTGAGCGGGTCGGTCACGGCGACGATCTGCATCACGCCCTGGTCGAGCAGCTTCTGGACGCGCTGCCTTACGGCCGCCTCGGACAGGCCCACGGCCTTGCCGATGGCGGCGTACGGACGGCGCCCGTCCTCCTGGAGCTGCTCGATGATCGCCTTGGAGGCGGCGTCGAGGGGAACGCTGGCGTTCCGGTCGCGGTTGGCCACGCCGCCACTGTGCCTGACCGGCCGCCGAATCGCAAGCTGCGCTGCTGCTGATTTCGTCGCCGATCAGAAGATCGGGAACGGAAAGCGTGGCTGCCGATGCGGCGATCTGTCGATAACGGCAGTGGCATGGGTACGCTGGCCACGTACACGCGCGAGCCTGCACGCCGCCGATCGTGGCTTGTCAAAGACATGCCGTGACGACCCGGACCCCGGAGTAACCTGACGCCCGGGGCTGCAACGACGCAGGCCCAGACCGAGGAGAGACCGTGAGCGAGCTTCGTACGCTGCGCAACTACATCAACGGCGAGTTCGTCGACGCTGCGGACGGCCGCACGCTCGACGTCGTCGACCCGACCACGGGCGAGGTCTACGCGACCTCCCCGCTCTCCGGCGCGGCCGACGTGGACGCCGCGATGGCCGCCGCGGCCGCCGCGTTCCCCCTCTGGCGGGACTCCACCCCGTCCACCCGGCAGAAGCTGCTGCTCAAGGTCGCCGACGCGGTCGAGGCCCGGGCCGACGAGATCGTCGACGCCGAGGTGCGCAACACCGGCAAGCCGCGCGCGCTGACCCTCTCCGAGGAGATCGGCCCGATGGTCGACCAGCTGCGCTTCTTCGCCGGCGCCGCCCGCCTGCTGGAGGGCAAGGCCGCGGGCGAGTACATGGACGGGATGACCTCGATCGTCCGCCGCGAGCCGGTCGGCGTCTGCGCGCAGGTCGCGCCGTGGAACTACCCGATGATGATGGCGGTCTGGAAGTTCGCCCCGGCGATCGCGGCCGGCAACGCCGTGGTGCTCAAGCCGTCCGACACCACCCCCGCCTCCACCGTGCTGCTCGCCGAGATCATCGGCGGCGTGCTGAAGGACCTCGACCTCCCGGCCGGCGTCTTCAACGTGATCTGCGGCGACCGCGAGACCGGCCGGCTGATGGTCGAGCACCGCACCCCGGCGATGGCCTCCATCACCGGCTCGGTCCGGGCCGGCATGCAGGTCGCCGAGTCCGCCGCGAAGGACGTCAAGCGGGTCCACCTGGAGCTCGGCGGCAAGGCCCCGGTCGTGGTCTTCGAGGACGCCGACATCGCCGAGGCCGTCGAGGGCATCTCGGTGGCCGGCTTCTTCAACGCCGGCCAGGACTGCACCGCCGCCACCCGGGTGCTGGTGCACGAGTCGATCCACGACGCCTTCGTCGAGGCCCTCGCCAAGGCCGCCGCCGACACCAAGACCGGCGGCGTCGACGACGAGGACGTCCTCTACGGCCCGCTCAACAACGCCAACCAGCTCAAGCAGGTGGCCGGCTTCATCGAGCGGCTGCCCGCGCACGCCAAGGTCGAGGCCGGCGGCCACCGGGTCGGCGAGATCGGCTACTTCTGGGCGCCCACCGTGGTCTCCGGCCTCCGACAGGACGACGAGATCATCCAGAACGAGGTCTTCGGCCCGGTCATCACCGTGCAGAAGTTCACCGACGAGGAGCAGGCCGTCGCGTACGCGAACGGCGTCGAGTACGCCCTCGCCTCCTCGGTGTGGACCAAGGACCACGCCCGCGCGATGCGGATGTCCCGCCGGCTGGACTTCGGCTGCGTGTGGATCAACACCCACATCCCGCTGGTCGCCGAGATGCCGCACGGCGGGTTCAAGAAGTCCGGCTACGGCAAGGACCTGTCGTCGTACGGGTTCGAGGACTACACCCGGATCAAGCACGTCATGACCGCGATCTAGCGGGTCGTGATCGTGGGGCGCAGCATGACGGCCATCTGAGGCCGGTAGGACGCTCGCCGGGGGCGCGGGGAGACCCTCCTCGCGCCCCCGGCTTTGCACCTTGTCAGGGAGGAGCGCGACGCGCGTGACAGGATGGAGCTGCCCCCGGTCGGGAGGGCTCCCTACGCTGGTCGCATGAGCACTCCCACCGCTGATCCGGCCGCCGGGCGGGCCGTCAAGGCCGCCGACCGCGCGCACGTCTTCCACTCGTGGTCCGCCCAGGCACTGATCGACCCCCTCGCGGTGGCCGGTGCCGAGGGCTCCTACTTCTGGGACTACGACGGCAACCGCTACCTGGACTTCTCCTCGCAGCTGGTGAACACCAACATCGGGCACCAGCACCCGAAGGTGGTCGCGGCGATCCAGGCGAAGGCCGCCCAGCTGTGCACCATCGCCCCGGGCTTCGCCGAGGAGTCGCGCAGCGAGGCCGCGCGGCTGATCGCCGAGCGCACGCCGGGCGACCTGGACAAGATCTTCTTCACCAACGGCGGCGCCGAGGCGAACGAGAACGCGATCCGGATGGCCCGGCTGCACACCGGCCGGCACAAGGTGCTCTCCACCTACCGCTCGTACCACGGCGCCACCGCCAACGCGATCACGCTGACCGGCGACCCGCGCCGCTGGGCGAACGAGACCGGCGTGTCGGGCATCGTGCACTTCTGGGGCCCGTACCCGTACCGCTCGAACTTCCACGCCGAGAACGAGGCGCAGGAGTGCGAGCGCGCGCTGGCGCACCTGGAGCAGACCCTCGCGTTCGAGGGTCCGGGCACCGTCGCGGCGATCATCCTGGAGACCGTGGTCGGCACCGCGGGCATCCTGGTGCCGCCGGCCGGCTACCTGGCGGGCGTGCGGGAGATCTGCGACCGGTACGGGATCGTGTTCATCCTGGACGAGGTGATGGCCGGGTTCGGCCGCACCGGCGAGTGGTTCGCCGCCGACCACTGGGGGATCACCCCCGACCTGCTGACCTTCGCCAAGGGCGTCAACTCCGGCTACCTGCCGCTGGGCGGCGTGGCGATCTCCGGGGCGATCGCGGAGACCTTCGCGCAGAAGGCGTTCCCGGGCGGCCTGACCTACTCGGGCCACCCGCTGGCCTGCGCCTCCGCGGTGGCGACGATCAACACGATGGCCGAGGAGGGCATCGTGGAGAACGCCAAGCACATCGGCGAGACCGTGATCGGCCCCGGCCTGCGCGAGCTGGCCGAGCGCCACCCCTCGATCGGCGAGGTGCGCGGCCTGGGCGTGTTCTGGGCGCTGGACCTGGTGAAGAACCGGGAGACCCGCGAGCCGCTGGTGCCGTACAACGCGGCCGGTGCCGACAACGCGCCGATGGCGCAGCTCGCGGCGGCCTGCAAGCAGCGCGGCCTGTGGCCGTTCACCAACATGAACCGCTTCCACGTGGTGCCCCCGTGCAACGTCAGCGCGGAGGAGGCCAAGACCGGCCTGGCCGTGCTGGACGAGGTGCTGACCCTCACCGACGCACACACTGTCTGACGATTCTTCACATTTTCCTCACGGGGCTCCGGATGATCCTTCCGGGGCCCCGTGATGTCTTTGCCAATCCCATCAGTACGATGATCCGCCTGACTGGGAGAGCAAAGGAATGACCATGGGGGACACGGGATTTCGGGTCGAACCCGAAGCACTCACGGCGTACGCCGCCGTGCTCGACGCCCAGGCCGAACGGATCGCCCGGATCCGCTCGGCCCTGACCGGCGTCCGACTCTCGTCCGAGGCCTTCGGCAAACTGCCGGGCTCCGGCGAGCTGTACGACTCCTACCAGGAGCACGCCGAGGCCGAGCAGGAGAACTTCGCCGACCTGATCGACCTGCTCGACGCGACCGGCGAGGGCGTCCGGGCCACCGTCGACAACTACCGGACCAACGAGCAGGACACCGCCGAGGTCTACGGGGGCGGCCGATGAGCACCCTGGCCCCCGGCTCGTTCGGCGACGCGTACCAGTGGACCCGCGACCGGGTCACCGACCAACTGCCGCCGCTGCCCAGCTTCGAGAACCCGGTCAGCGAGGGCCTCGACGCCGGCCTCGACTCCGTGGTCAAGGCGGCCCTCGACGCCACCGGGCTGATGGACGTGCTGGAGAAGGTCACCGGCGACCTCCAGGCGCTGACCGCCGCCGCGCACGAGTGGCAGACCCAGGCCCAGGCCATGCGGGAGGTCGCCGCCGAACTGCGGTCGGCCGGCACCCGGGTCGACGAAGCCTGGGACGGCGCGGCCTCCGCCGCGTTCGGCGCCCACATGGCCGTCGTGGTCGAGGCGATCGACGCCACCGCCGAGGACATGGCGCAGGTCGCGCAGATCATCAGCCAGGCCGCCGCCGAGTGCCAGCTCGCCGAGACCCTGATCATCGGGATCATCCGCGAGGCCATCGAGACCCTGATCATCACGCTGGCCGCCGGCCTGGTCGTCGACATCCTCACCCTGGGCCTGGCCACCGCCGCCGAGGCGCTCATCGTCGAGGGCGAGATCGCCATCTACATCGCCCGGGTCGGCCAGGTCTCGCTCAAGCTGGAGAAGGCGCTCAAGGAACTGCACGAGGCGGTCAAGGCGATGAAGGCGGCCCGCAGCCTGGGCACCTTCAACAAGGCCCGCAAGGCCGCCAAGGCCGTCCGCAAGATCGGCGGCCGGGGCAGCCAGCGCAAGACGCTGTGGAAGGCGATCACCGACCCGTCGATGGAGAACCTCGGCGAGTTCGCCACCGCGCGGGCCGTCGGGGCGGTCTACAGCCCGGTCAAGGGCGCCGTGAAGGGCGGCCTGGGTGCCGTCACCGGCGCCGGGGACTTCGCCGGCGTGCTCACCGACAACCTGCTCAGCGACCAGGGTCTGGGCACCGTCGCCGGCGCGCTCGACGGCCCGCCGCAGGGCGCCCCCTACCGGGTGCCGAACAACCGCATCGAGGAAGCCTTCGGATGAGCCACCCCCAGCACCCCCCGTACGGCGCCCCGCCGCTGCCCGGTGCCCACCACCTGCCCGAGGTCGGGCACCTGGTGCCGTACGGCGAGCAGCCGCGCGGCGTCGTCGACGCCGACCTGTGCGACCTGGTCCGCAGGCCGCCGCGGCGCTACCGCAAGGAGCGCTTCGGCCGGGTCGCCGAGGCCGGCCTCGGCTGCCTGTCCGTGGTCTTCTACTTCGGGGACTACGTCGCCGACCTGCTGGAGGACTGCACCTGGGGGCTGATCCGCAGCCTGCGCCGGCTCTGCCGCGGCCGCGGCCTCACCCGCGGCTGGGAGAGCCGGGCCGGACGGTTCGCCCGCGCGGTGCGCGGCGCCGACAACGACCACGACAACGACGACGTGCTGCTGCTCTTCACCGACCGGCGGATCCTGCTGGCCGGCAGCGGCAGCAACACCCCCGGCCGGACCGCCGCCGACCGGCGGGCCGTGCGCGTCCTCGGCGAGCTGCCCTACCCGGACCTGGTCCGGGTCGAGCCCCGGCACACCTGGATCTCCTCCCGGGTCGACCTGCACTTCGCGGACGGCTCGCGGCTCGCGCTGGAGGTCGACGGGAAGGAACTCCCCGCGCTGGTCGCCCTCGGCCCGCGCTGAGCCCGGACGCGGTGCGCCCTGAGCCCGGACGCGGTGCGCCCGCCGACCGCGCCGTCAGCGGCGCACCGCGTCCAGCGCCAGCAGCGCCACGTGCAGGGACAGGCAGGACTCCACCTGGTCCAGGTCGACGCCGAGGATCCGCTCGACCTTGTGCAGCCGGTCGTAGAACGACGGGCGGGACAGGTGCGCGGCGTCCGCCGCCGCCGACTTGTTGCGGCCCTGCTCCAGGTAGATCCGCAGCATCTGCACCAACTGGCCGCCGTGCTCCGCGTCGTAGGCCAGCAGCGGGCCCAACTCGCGCTCCACGTACGTCTGCAGGCGCTCGTCGTCGCGCAGCAGGTGCAGCAGGCCGCGCAGCCGGACGTCCGGCAGCCGGTAGTACGCGGCCCGGCCGCCCGGCGCGTCGTGCAGCGCCGCGTCCGCGACCTGGGTGGCCTCCAGCAGGGTGCGGCGGGCGTCGCGGACCGAGCCCACCGAGGAGCCGACCGCTATCACCGGCTCGGCCGCCACGCCGTCCCGGCCCGCCTCCGCCGACAGCCGGCGCAGTGCCGCCGCGAACGCCTCCAGCGAGGAGTGCTCGTCCTGCTGCGAGCCCAGCGCCACCAGCAGGCCCACACCCTCGTCGTCCAGCGCGCCGACCAGCGCCGACAGCCGGGCGGTGCGGATCGCGGTGGCCGCCAGCTCGGTGAAGTCCCGCAGCCGGGCCTGCGCCTCCAGCGCCGCCGGCAGCGGACCCTGCCGCTGGCGCAGCACCACGCCCACCAGCCGGCGGCCCTCCAGCGGCACGCCCAGCGCCTGCGCGCGCAGCGCCACCTCGGAGACCGTCAGCGCGTGCGTCAGGATGCCCGACAGCAGGGTGCGGTGGGTCTGCCGCTCCAGCGACTCCCGGTCGCGCACCACCAGCCGGTTCAGCGCCAGCGTCGCCGCGCCGCGCTCCAGCAGCATCGCGTGCGGGTGCGGCACGTCCCGGGGGAGCGGCACCGGCTCGTCCACCAGCACCAGCCGCCCCCAGTCCTGGCCGCGCGCCCCGACCGTGGTCACCAGCCAGCCCGACCGCGGGTCGTAGCCGGTCCGGCCCGGCGGGTGGACGCCGCGCGAGCGGTGCTCCCAGTTCTCCAGCAGCTCCTGCTCGCCGCGCCCCGCCGTGTCGTGCGCCAGCACCTGGTGCGCCAGGTTCTCCAGCACCACCGGCGCGCCCGCCATCCGGGCCACCTGCCGGACCACCTCGGCGGGCTCCGCGCCCTCCGTCGCCAGCTCGTTGAACACCTGGTGCACCGCCTCGGACACCCGCAGCTGCTCCAGCTGCGCGTTCACCACCAGCGCGTGCACCGCCTCGGTCACCGCGACGAACTTCAGCTCCCGGCGCAGCACCACCAGCGGCAGGTCGTGCCGCTCCGCCGCCGCGACCAGCGCCCGCGGCAGCGAGTCGAAGTACCGCCGGCCGAACTCGATCACCAGCCCGGCCACCCCGACCTCGGCCAGCTCCCGCACGTACCGGGCCAGCCCGTCCCGGTCCTCCGGGAGCGCGATGCCGGTCGACAGCACCAGCTCGCCGCCGCGCAGCACCCCCGCCACGTCCGGCAGCTCGCTGACGTGCACCCAGCGCACCGGGCGCTCCAGCGCGCCGGAGCCGGCCACCACCTGGGGCAGGCCGCGCCGCATCACGTCGAGGTCGAGCACGCGGGCGACGGTGGGGAGCATCGCTGATACCTCCTGGGGGCTTCTCAAGGTGTCAAGTCAATCATGCTCCGCCGCGACGCCCTGTCGCCCCGACGTAGCCTTGCAGCCTGTAAGGCCCTGCGCCCGGGCCGTTGCTGAGTGACGCTTGCCCCGGGCACCCGAACCGAGGCATCGTCGGCCGGGTCGAGTAGGCAATGGAGGCAACTCATGGACCTGACCAGCTTCAACGACGGCGCGCAGTACATCGCGGGCCGCCCGACCCGGAGCCCAGGCGGCGAACCCTTCGCCGTGGTCAACCCCGCGAACGGCGCCACCGTCCAGCAGGTCGAACTGGCCACCGCCGCCGACGTCGACACCGCCGTCGCCGCCGCCCGCGCCGCCCTCCCCGAGTGGTCCGGCGCCACCCCCGGCGCCCGCTCCGACACGCTGAACCGGCTGGCCGGCCTCCTCGCCGAGCACGCCGAGGACTTCGCCCGGGTCGAGACCGCGCAGACCGGCAAGCCGATCAAGCTCTCCACCGAGTTCGACGTCCCCGGCACCGTCGACAACACCGCGTTCTTCGCCGGCGCCGCCCGCAACCTGGAGGGCAAGGCCGCCGGCGAGTACAGCGGCGACCACACCTCGTACGTCCGCCGCGAGGCGATCGGCGTGATCGGCAGCATCGCGCCCTGGAACTACCCGCTGCAGATGGCCGCCTGGAAGATCCTCCCGGCCATCGCGGCCGGCAACACCATCGTCCTCAAGCCCGCCGAGATCACCCCGCTGACCTCGCTGATGTTCGCCCGCGCCTGCACCGCCGCCGGCATCCCCGACGGCGTCGTCAACGTCGTCACCGGCGCCGGCCGCACCGCCGGCGAGCACCTGATCGGCCACCCCGACGTCGCCATGGTGTCCTTCACCGGCTCCACCGCCGTCGGCAAGCGGGTCGCCGAGATCGCCACCGCCACCGTCAAGCGCACCCACCTCGAACTCGGCGGCAAGGCCCCCTTCGTGGTCTTCGACGACGCCGACCTGGAAGCCGCCGTGCACGGCGCGGTCGCCGCGTCCCTGATCAACAGCGGCCAGGACTGCACCGCCGCCACCCGCGCCTACGTCCAGCGCCCGCTGTACGACGCCTTCGTGGCCGGCGTCGCCGACCTGTACGAGGGCATCCGGCTCGGCGACCCGCTGGACCCGCGCACCGACATGGGCCCGCTGGTCTCCTTCACCCACCGCGACCGGGTCGCCGGCTTCGTCGAGCGCGCCCGCTCCTACGCCACCGTCGTCACCGGCGGCGCCGCCACCGGCAAGGGCCACGACGGCACCGACCTCGCGCTCGGCGCCTACCACCGCCCCACCCTGATCACCGGCGCCGCCCAGGACAGCGAGGTCGTCCAGGGCGAGATCTTCGGCCCGGTGCTCGTCGTCCTGCCCTTCGACAGCGACGAGGAGGGCCTGCGACTCGCCAACGACACCCCCTACGGCCTGGCCGCCTCCGCCTGGACCCGCGACATCCACCGCTCGCTGCGCGCCACCCGCGAGATCGCGGCCGGCTGCGTCTGGGTGAACGACCACATCCCGATCATCAGCGAGATGCCGCACGGCGGCTACAAGGCCTCCGGCTACGGCAAGGACATGTCGCAGTACTCGCTCGACGAGTACACCCAGGTCAAGCACGTCATGTTCGACACCACCGCGACCGCCCGCAAGGACTGGCACCGGACGATCTTCGGCGACCGCTGACCCCGGCGGCCGCCCGGGACCGGGGCCGCCGGCTGCGGCCCGCCCGCGATTGCGTGTAAGAGAACCCCGGTACCCCGCTCTCCCGGGTGACGGCAGCAGGCACCCCGCCCGCCGCCCGTCCCCCGGGAGAGACGAGGAACCCGCCGTGAGCACCACCCGCCACCCCAGCGCCCTGCACTGGCTCGCCGCCGCCGCCCCCGACCCCGACGCCTGCCGCCGCAGCTGGGAACGCACCCCCTCCGGCCTCGCCCTGCTCCCCGCCGGCCGCCAGTGGGACGTCCTGCACGCCCCCGGCCCGCTCGGCCGCCCCGCCGCCGCGCTGCTCGAACGGCTCGGCGGCGGACCCGTCCTGGCCGACCCCGACGGCGACACCGTCGGCTTCCTCGTCCCCGCCGGCACCGCCGAACGCTGGACCGCCACCGGCGTCCGCGCCTCCGGCCGCGGCACCTGGATCGTCGTCCCGCACCCCGCCCGTCCGGCCGGCCGCGGCCCGCACTGGCTGAGCCCCCCGCACCCCGACGGACGACTCGTCGACCCGCGCGCCCTCGAACTCGCCCTGCACGACGCCGCCGCCCACCGGCGCGCACCGCACCGGCCGGGCCCGGACGCCGCGGCGGGAGCTCCCGACGACCTGTAAGGGTGAATCGCGGTTCCCCGTCAGGGTGCTCGTTGAGCGGGCCCGTCCGCCCGCGCAGACTGGAACCGGAAGACCAGCGCGGGACATCCGTGGACAGCCCGGAGGCAGAGACCCTTGAGCAGCAAGCACATCACCCACTGGATCGGCGGCCAGTACGTCGCCACCGCCGGAACCGCGCCCCGCCGGGGCGACATCCACGACCCGGCCACCGGCCAGGTCACCGGCCAGGTCGACTTCGCCGAGATCGCCGAGGTGGACCAGGCCGTCGCCGCCGCCGCCCAGGCCTTCACCAGCTGGCGCAAGGCCTCGATCGCCAAGCGCACCCAGGTGCTGTTCAACTTCCGCGAGCTGTTCAACGCCCGCAAGGACGAACTCGCCGCGATCATCGTCGCCGAGCACGGCAAGGTGCACTCCGACGCCCTCGGCGAGCTCGCCCGCGGCCAGGAGGTCGTCGAGTACGCCTGCGGCATCCCGCAGCTGATCAAGGGCGGCTTCACCGAGCAGGCCTCCACCGGCGTCGACGTCTACTCGATCCGCCAGCCGCTCGGCCCGGTCGCCATCATCTCGCCGTTCAACTTCCCGGCCATGGTGCCGATGTGGTTCTTCCCGATCGCGATCGCGGCCGGCAACACGGTCGTCCTCAAGCCCTCCGAGAAGGACCCGTCCGCCGCCAACTTCATCGCCGAGCTGTGGAAGGAGGCCGGCCTCCCCGACGGCGTCTTCAACGTCGTCCACGGCGACAAGGTCTCCGTCGACCGTCTGCTGGAGCACCCCGACATCAAGTCGGTCTCCTTCGTCGGCTCCACCCCGATCGCCCGCTACGTGTACGAGAACGGCACCCGCTACGGCAAGCGCGTGCAGGCCCTCGGCGGCGCCAAGAACCACATGCTGGTGCTCCCCGACGCCGACCTCGACCTGGCCGCCGACGCCGCCATCAACGCCGGCTTCGGCGCGGCCGGCGAGCGCTGCATGGCCATCTCCGTCCTGGTCGCCGTCGACCCGATCGGCGACGAGCTGGTCGCCAAGATCAAGGAGCGGATGGCCACCCTCAAGGTCGGCCCCGGCTGCAACGGCGACTCCGAGATGGGCCCGCTGGTCACCGGCCAGCACCGCGACAAGGTCACCTCCTACGTCGAGTCCGGCGTCGCCGACGGCGCCGAGCTCGCCGTCGACGGCCGCAAGCACGCCATCACGGCCGAGGACGCCAACGGCGCCCCCACCGCCGACGGCTTCTGGCTCGGCCCCACCCTCTTCGACCACGTCAAGCCGGGCATGTCCGTCTACAACGACGAGATCTTCGGCCCGATCCTGTCGGTCGTCCGGGTCCCCTCCTACGACGAGGGCCTGGAACTCATCAACGCCAACCCGTACGGCAACGGCACCGCGATCTTCACCAACGACGGCGGCGCGGCCCGGCGCTTCCAGAACGAGGTCGAGGTCGGCATGGTCGGCATCAACGTGCCGATCCCCGTCCCCGTCGCCTACTACTCCTTCGGCGGCTGGAAGGCCTCGCTGTTCGGCGACGCCCACGCCTACGGCGCCGACGGCGTCCAGTTCTTCACCCGCGGCAAGGCCGTCACCCAGCGCTGGCTCGACCCCTCGCACGGCGGCATCAACCTGGGCTTCCCCACCAACAACTGAACAAGCCCACCGCGCCCCGGCGCGACGGAAGGCCGGTCCCCTGGCGGGGGCCGGCCTTCCGGCCGTTCGGGCTCCGTCTTCGGGTTCCTCCGGCTTCGGGCCTCTCGGGCTCCGGCTCAGGTTCCGGTCCGGGGCCCGGCGTCCTGCGCGCCGCCGTGCACCTGGCGGCGGACCGTCGCCCGTACCGCCCGCGACACCACCGGGCCGAGGCCGTCCACCACCTCGACCAGCGCGCCCAGCCCGTCCAGCGCCGCGAACGCCCCCGTCGCGCCCTCCGGGTCCACCCCCTCGTACAGCTCCAGGCCGACGAACCCCGCCGTCATCGCCCGCGCCAGACCCGGCAGGTCCAGGAACTCCGCCAGCGCGTGACCGGCGAACAGCCGCTCCAGCACCGCCTCCAGCTCCACCGTCCACTGCCGCAGCGCCTGCGCCGACACCTCCGCCAGCCGCGGGTACGCCGTCGCCCCCGCCAGGAACTGCCCCAGCAGCAGCACGTTCCCGTTCGCCCGCTCCCGCGCGTGCAGCTCCTGGCCCACCGCCAGCAACTCGCGCAGCGAACCCACCCCCGCGAACCGCTCCCGGTACCGGGCCAGCCGCAGCTCCGTCTCGCGCAGCGCCGCCGCCGCCAGCAGCCCCTCCACCGTCTTGAAGTGGTAGAACACCAGCGCCTGGTTGGCCTCCGCCTCCGCCGCGATGCTCCGCGCCGACACCCCCGCGATCCCCTGCCGCTTCAGGGCGCTGACCGCCGCGTCCATCAACCGCTCACGTGTGTCGCTCATGCGCCGCAGCGTAGTCCGCCCCGCTCTCCCGCCCCTCCGCCGTCCGGGCCGCCGCCCGCCGTGCTCAACGGCGGAACGACTCGCGCACCGGACGCACGTGCCCCGGCACCCCCTCCGCCCCGACCCGCGGATACTCCGCCCGGAACCACCCCCGGTACCCCGCCACCAAGCCCAGCACCGGATTGACCACGCGCACCCGGATCCGGAACCGCCCCTCCGCCTCGTCGAACCACTCGTGCAACTCCGCCCGCCCCGCCAACAACTCCGGCAGCACCGGCGCCCCCACCCACCCCGACACCCGCTGCGCCGCCGACGAGACCACCAACCCGCCCCGCTTCGACACCCCCAGACGGAGGTCCACCGCCAGGTGCTGGTGCGTCCCCAGGTAGTCGACCACCGTCCCCGCCCGCGGTGACGCCACCATCGTCGCGTCGAACCGCCGCGGCCGGACGAACTGGAACGTCCGCACGAACGTCACCGTCTCCCGGCCGTACCCGTCCCGGTACGCGTAGTTCGCGATCGTGAACGGCACGTCCCGCCCGTGCTCCGGAAACAGGATGTTCCGCCGCGCCGCCACCCGCAGGAACGGCGCCGCCAACCGCGCCCCCCGCTCGACCTGCTCCATCCGCCCCGTCCCCAGACAGGCGATCCCGTCCGCACTCGAAAACCCGAACCGCCGCCGCAACTCCGGATGCAAGCGCTCGAACTCCGCGCCGAGCGCCGCCCGGAAGATCGACCCACCGGGGGAGCCGGCGACGGGGACCGGGCGCGGGTCGGGATCGATCGAGATGACGGTCATGGGGGCTCCAACCGGTTCGGGACGAGCAGAGGAAGAGAGGAGGGGAAGAGCGGTGCGAAGGAGAG